>CAWDCB010000005.1:0-614552 GCA_963800635.1 uncultured Chitinophagaceae bacterium | reverse complement strand
TAAAAGACCTGAAATTTATCGATGGCAAAGAAGAATATGTTTTATTGGGCAAAGGTGATACACCCATTTTCGAAGCGATTGATATCCTGGCAAAGAATGGATATAAAGGTTATTATAGTTTTGAGTGGGAGAAATTATGGCATCCTGAAATTGAGAAATCCGAAATTGCCATTGCTGATTATCCAAAAGCAATGAAGCAACATTTTAAAAAATAGCATTTCTGCAATAACATCTTATCAGATCGTCTTGATAGTAACATCCCCTTCTTTTAGAAAAGATCTTCGGGCACAAAATATTCCGTAAACCACGATCAAAATAAAACAACAACAAGGAACCAGGTAAGAAATCTGAATTCCTTTTGCATCGGCAATCATTCCCTGCAATGGCGGAAAAAATGCGCCGCCAACAATTGCAATGTTCAATAGTGCAGATCCTTTTTCTGTAAAGGCACCGATCCCTTCAATGCCCAAACTGAATAAAGTTGGAAATATTATCGAAATAAAAATACCCAACCCAACCATGAAATATGGATTCCATGATGAGTGGGTAAGCGCGCATAACAGAAGTAGTATAACCATCCCGGTTCCAAAAACAGCGACCAGTTTTCCCGCGGAAAAAAATTTGAAAAAATAAATGCTGATAAATCCAATTATAGTGGCAACAACATAATAGCCCGTAAGAAATTGAGCTGCTTTGTCAGCGCTAAACCCGGCAATGGAGTTGTCCTTGAGGTAGTTGATAAAAAATCCTGCGGTACATGCTTCAGCGCCCACATAAAAAAACATAATAACAGCTCCCCAGAATAATTGCGGATGTTTTTTTGACTCCTTTAAAATAGAAAAGAAAGAAAAGCCTTTAACCATTGCAGGCTTGAAAGCCGGTAGTACAGAAAAATAAATGAATACCGCGAGCAGGAAAGTTCCAATGCCTAAACCCATGTATGGCTTATAAAATGAAATATTTTTATCACTCCCATAAATTAATTGCGTTCCTAATACCGGTGTCAGCGAATATCCTATCCGGGAAAATACCTGTACAAAATTGATACGTGCATGTGCGCCCTCCGGTGTACCTAACATTGTTGCCAATGGATTTGCCGCCACATTAATAAGCGTAACGCCAATCGATACAACAAATAAAGCTATCAAAACCAAAATATAAGAAGAAGTAAAATAAGCGGGTATGAAAATACTGCATCCAATACTGCAGATACACAACGCTGTTATTAAACCAATTTTATAGCCATACCGCGAAATGAAATAAGAAATGGGAATAGGAAAAATAAGATACACTAAATAAAATGACTGTTGAATGCGGGTAGACTGCGTGTATGACAAATGAAAAAAATTCTTAAGTGATGGTAGCAAAATATCATTCATGCAAATGATGGCGCCAACAAACAAAAAAACATACGCTACGAGTAATAAAGGTTTCCATTGATGCTTCATTGTTTTTTAAGTGTTGTATATATTAGTATTTAAAAAAATAGTTTAATAATTATACCTGCAATAAGAAAAAAATTTCATCATTAATAAGTTGCCCGCCCACCGGATATGTCATAAATGAAGCCTGTCGAAAAACTGTTTTCATCGGAAACAATGAAGCAGGACATAGCAGCAACTTCTTCTACTGTGCCCAGACGTTGCATGGGTATTTTTGCCGTCATGTAAACTAATTGCTCAGGTGATGTATTGTCATTCATAGGCGTTTTGATCACAGCGGGCGCAAGCCCGTTTATTGTTATATGGGTAGTGGCAAATTCTTTCGCCACTCCTTTAACCAATCCAATAACACCTGCTTTGGTAGCCGAATAACCCACCATTCCCGGATTGCCCTCTTTGCCGGCCATTGAGGAGATAAGCAAAATACGGCCACTGCCCAACTGCTGCATTTTTTGTAAAGTATACTTTGTGATAAGAAAAGTCCCTTTCAAATTGACCTCATATAATCGGTCAAAATCAGGAGTTGGAAAGTCAGTAATCTTTGTATTTGTTGGGCCTACAATGCCTGCTGAATTTACGAGAATATCTATTTTATTCCAGTCATTTTCAACCTGTGAAACAGCTTCCGACACCTGCTCTTCGTTACTGATGTCTGCGAAATATCCCTTTGCTTTGATACCTTCTGCTTCAAATTCTTCAACGGTTTTTTGCAACAGTTTCTTATTTACATCAAACAGGGCAACAGTTGCGCCTTCCTTGCCAAGCCTGCAGGCAATACCTTTTCCAATACCCTCGGCACCACCGGTTATAATGGCTATTTTGTCACCAAATCTTTTATCCATAAGAGTGTGTTTATTTTATTAAGACCTCAAAGGTTTTAAAAACCTGTGAGGTTTTAGAAACCTGTGAGGTATCAATTAGTTATTTATAATTCCGGTGTATAATAAATCAGTTTACCATTTACTTTTATTTCAACGTCTACCAAATATTTCTTTATTGATTTAGTATCTACAGTAATTCCCAAGGCCTGGTTGCTCAGGAGTATGTATATAGCCATTAACATCAGGAATAATTTTCTACCTGAGTTATATCCTTTGCCAGCGATGTTAGTTCAACAGGGTATTCACTTATCATATCTTTTTCAATACCGGCAAAAGGTTGTAAAGAGGCGCTTAATGCAAGGTGAGATGTGAAGGTGTGATTAACATAAGTAATATTTGCATGCTGCGCCAGCTCTGCCACTTGTTTTGCTACAGTGATCCCACCTATCCTTCCGGCATCTATTTGTATAAAAGCAAGGCCTGCATATTGAATCATTGCCTGCGCCTGTAAAAAATTATTACAGCCTTCACCGGCGGCAAGCGCAACACGAGGCGTCAAGCCAGAAAGCTTTTTATAAGAATTCAATGCCATATTACTGAATGGCTCTTCCAGCCAATAAGCATTTATTTTATGCAGAGCTGTAATCTTTCCTGCGCCATGTCTATCGCATCATTCCATACCGTGCCTGCATCAATCATTAAATGAATATTTTCACCTAACCCTTCCCGTGCAGCCAGTAAATGATCCTCGTCATTTTTTAAACCATTTTTACCAAAGCCACCCCATCCAAATTTTACGGCCTTAAAACCGGATACTTTTGCCTCTTTTGCTTTTTCAAAAGTCGCTGCAGGAGTGTCTCCAAACAACTGTGAAGCATAGGGTAACTTTGGAAAAGCTTTTTTATATCCCAATAATTTATAAACGGGTTCATTTAATTTTTTACCCAGGATATCCCATAATGCAATGTCAATTCCTGAAAGCGTATGATCTGCCTGCAATAAATCAAAAGAGTTTGTATGAACCGCTGAAGAAATATTGCGGATATCTTCAACGCTATCGATGTTCTTACCTTCCAGTGAATATTTTAATGGCTTGCAGGCACTATGCGACATGGGACATACATAGCTTGCAATGCTTGTTAATGGTGAGGCTTCACACTCGCCCCAACCTTCGAGGCCACCGGCCCTGATGCGTACCAGCAAGGCATCCTGGCTGCCATCTCCAATATCTAATACCATAGGCATAGACAGGTAAAAGAAATCGACCGATTCAATTTTCATTAATAGAATTTTTAGAACCTCATCCCAACCCTTCTCCATCTTATCGGGAAGGAACTACCTTACAAAAAAAACCTCACCCCAACCCCTCTCCAAAAGGAGAGGGAACTAACTTACCAAAAACACTCTTATATTAAAAGATTTATTGCAAAATCTCACCCCAACCCCTCCCGATACTATGGGAGGGAACTTCTTACCAAAAGAATTTTTAAATAATCTATTCTATACTGCATAGCTCTGTTAGAATGTAATCGTAAGTCCTCCGTCCACAACAATCACTTGTCCTGTAATATAAGAAGCATCCGTACCTGCCAAGAAAGAAAGCCACACCTGCAATTTCATTCAGGATTGGCCGCACGGCGCAATGGCAAATGCTGATTATTTACATAATTATCCCGGAACCACTGACTGTCCAATTCGTTTTGCCCATCGACTATTGACATTGCCGTATTTACAAACCCGGGTGCAATTGCATTCACTAAAATATTTCTATCAGCAAGTTCTAACGCCATTGCCCTGCAAAATTGATTGATGGCAGCCTTGGCCATTGAATAACTGCTGGCATGCATCTCTGCACGTGTTCCATGAATAGAAGTGATATGAACTATTCTACCTCCATTATTCATGAACTTTGCAGCCAACCTTGTCATTAGAAGACAGCCATTCAACATGCAGTCAAAAATTATCCTCCACCTGTTCAATTTCCATTTCAAGCGGGTTGGTTTTTTCCGACAAACCTGCACAATTTATTAAGGCGTCTACCGTGCCCCAATTTTTTTGTATGATCTTCTCACCCTCAAGTATGGTTTGATTTTCTGCGTAGCTTCCAGGTAATAATAAATGATTGCCTGCGGAAAGTTCATGTAATACATCTGCCAGTTTCTCTAATTGTATATCATTCAGGCATACATCATATCCTTCATCCGCAAATCGTATTGCGGTGGCTTTTCCAATACCCGATGCCGCACCTGTAATGACAACTTTTTTCCTGATCATGTAAGAAAATCATTTATAGTTTTCCCCTGCATAGATAGATACAATCGTATTAATTTCTTCGTCCGGCTCCAGGACACTACACTGGTTAATCGCCTTTGCCGCATTTACACTCAATGGCATGGCCGTAGCAGGTTCCACCACTGCCATATAATGATTTAGAAATCCGCCGTAAGATGCAAAAAGCCATTGGTAGGGAAATATTTTTTTATCATAACTATACCTGAACAAATGATGGCCTTCGCCACTTACTAACTTCATTTCCGGTTGGCCGATATCATAAAAATAGAAAAAATCTACACTGTTATTTTGAGGTGGTATTATCGAAGCGTCTGTATCTTCTATCAGTTGGCCAATTGAATTCATGCAAGTCTGAAAACCTTGAATAAGCCGGATCGGCAACTTTTGCCCGTTTTGCATCGGTAACTAATTTATCGCCTGCTTCAATGGCCAAGGCTGCATGCATTTTCCACAAAAAACTTCGTTGGAAACTTGTTTCATTTTTGATGGTGTATTTCAAATTAATTATGGGTGACTTTTTTTCCAAATACACCGTTTTTGAATAATGCAGCCCACTTAATTTTAATTTACCGAAGACAACGATTTTATCTTCAAACAATTCATAATCTAAAGAAGTAGTCCATAGTTCCCCGTGGTCAGGATATTTAATTAAGTCAATTTCTTCAGGAATATCATTAGGAATCAGTTCATCAATACCACCAAAAAAATTTGGATCATAATCTGTTCCTGGTTCATAGGTTTCAAGCAATAAATTTTTATTTGTCCATAGAAATTCTTTATGCAGATGCTTATTGATAAATACTTACTATTTTTCCACCAACTGCCGGCGCAATATCAAACTTAATATAATCGTTTTCCCCTGTAATTATTTCAATTCCGTTTATCTCCCTTTTTGAAAACGCCATAGCTTATAGACTTTATATTTGAGTTGGTAAATAAAACTTATTGCTTTTCGAGGCGTATTAAAAAGCCACCGCCCGGTGCGAGGTGAATCTTAATTTCATCATTCTTTTTCACGGCCGTGTCCTCTAATATATAGTCTGCGGCATAACGATCTGCATTCACACCATCTTTGCAAACAGTTGCCTTATAACTTCCATCGTCTAAAAAATCAAACTTAATATTGATGTCCCTGGCAGACCAATTCGTCATTCCACCAATGAACCATTTATCACCTTTTTTTCTTGCGGTAATTATATATTCTCCCACCTTTCCATCTATTATATTCGTTTCATCCCATGTTGTTGGAATGTTTGCCATTAGTTCAGTAAATTTTGGCTCAAGCCATGCCTGTGATGGATTGCCGCCAAATATTTCCATCGGGTTATCATATACAACAAACATGGCTAGTTGGTGGCTGCGTGTACCCTGCGTCATTACCATGCCTTCTATTGTTCTAAAACCTTTTTTTGTAGCGTTATTGAACACTAACGGTTCATAGTCAAACGACCCTTCCAACATTCGTGTATACGGCAACGTTACATCATGGTCGGGAGATGCTTTATCGCTGCCAATGTTATTTTCAGAACCCAATACTCCTTCCCTTGTTATATTGTTTGGATAAGTGCGGTTAAAACCTTTTGGCGGATAAGCCCCGTGATACATGATCATCATATGATGCTCTGCACATGCTTTTGCAATGCGGTAATAAAAATGAACCATCTTTTGATCATTCCTGTCCATGAAATCGGTCATGATAAAATCGACTCCCCATTTATTGAAGCGATCTAATGCACTGTCGAGCTGCCTGTCTAAAGTATTCGCCAATGTCCACATACTTATTTTAATTCCTTTCTCTTTAGCATACTGAACTAAGGTATCCATATTGATATCCGGGTTAATTTTAAACAGGTCCATGTTATCGCTCCATCCTGCATCCATCATAATCCTGTTGAATCCAAATCGTTTTGCAAAATCAATATAATATTTATAGGAAGCTGTATTAACACCAGACCTGAACGGTACGTTGAAAAGATTAACATTGATCGTCCATTCGTCGGTGCCCTTACCTGGATTTACCCAGCTGGCATCACCAATCCTGGAAGCCGGGGCAAGACGGTAAACAATATCATTGGAAGGCAACTGCCTGTCCTCATCAGCAATAATTAAAACCCTCCAGGGGAAAGTCCGGGTACCATTTGTTCTTGCAATATAATCCGCGCGTTTGCTAACTAACGACTGCGGGTAATCGCCGCCGGTCATCTTTTCTTCCAGGGGATATGGTGCAAATACTGCTGTCAAAACATTTGAACCTGTACCGCTGTAAGAACATGCCGGGATAGTCTTCCAGGCCTGATTCTACAATACCGATTTTTGGATTGCCTGGCGAAGTTACCAGGACAGGTGTGTATCCAACTTCAGTGTCTTTAATTGAATCCAATTGCCTTAATGGATATAACTCTTCAAAGCTGGTATGAAAAATATCAGCATCAGGCCTTTTATGGATCCCCGGAAACCAGGCAGCCGAAGAGGAAGGAAAATGAAAAGAGGCAAGTTCATTTTGTACCGTGATGGAATCTTTGAACGAGGTCAAAAACCGGTAAGCAACTCCATCATCATATACACGAAATTCTATTTTGTATGGTTTTTTAAACGCAATTGATAATAAATTATAATCATCCTTAATTTTTTTTCTTTTTTCAGGAACAGGAGAAATAATCTCGTTGGTTACCTTTTTTATTGAATGCGATTTAATACTATTTTGAAAGGAAAAACTTAGGTTATTGGTTAATAACAAATCGGCCTCCGATGGTTCCAGTATTGATATACCATTTTCATATATGCTGTAACGCAAATTTTTTTCCATCCATATTTTCACGCAAATTTTACCGGAAGGAGAGCATACTGATAATGTATCTTTTGACCATGCGGTAACGTAAAAACCAATAAAAATCGCAATCAATAAATATTTTTTCATTTATACATAATAGTTCAATAATCAATATTCAATATTCAATATTCAATAATATCAATGTTCAATATTCAATGTTCAATGTTCAATGTTCAATGTTCAAGTTTTAAACTTAATAACCCGGATTTTGAGTCAACTTAGGATCTGCATCTATTTCACTTTTTGGTATGGGGAAAAAATAATTCGCCTCTTTGAAAACACGTACCGGATCGTAATCAAGGTTACCACCTGTATTGGGAACCACATAATCATAATGTAAAACACCACTGGAATTTTTTGTAACAGATACGCCCATGGTAGTAATGTTATTTGTTACAGAAGCTATTTTCCATCTCCTCACATCCCAAAAACGATGCTCTTCAAATGCCAGTTCCACCTTTCTTTCATTTTGTATTTTTAACCTCATCTGGCTTTGAGATAAACCGGTAGGTAAGCCTGGTAATCCTGCCCTGGTACGTACTTCATTAACAGGAGCATAAGCATTATCCGGACCTTCAGATTCATTCGATAGCTTCCGCATAGTTAAGTAAGATCTCTGCATACCTGAAATAGATCCACGGCTGATTTCCCTGGCCTGCACCAAGCGCTATACCCGTATTATCATAAACCGCCGGGTCAACAAATTTTCCCAAAAGATAGCCGGTTACTGTATTGTTATTATCAAAGTCAATTCCTCCCGGGTTGGTGAAATCGATGGTACTGGCATTCAATTTCGAGCCCTGGTGATAGATGTCAACATCCAACCTGGGATCCCTGTTTACATAAGGATTTTGCGGATCATAACCGGAGGAGGGATCTGTTATGGATTTTCCATCCAAAGTTTCATAAGAATCTACCAGCTGCTGGGTAGGTGTGTACATAATATTGCCACCTCTTACAAAAGGCATCACACAATATTCAAAAGTTAACCCGGGCCAGGGATAATCATCCTGGTGCCCTTCAGATGCAATGCCAGATTGGTTAATTGCTTCAAAAATGGTTTCTTTATTTGCAGGATCAAATTTGATAAACATACTTTTATAACTGCTAAATGGAACCAGGCTATACCTGCCAAGATCCATTACGCTTTTTGCTGCATCAGCAGCGAGCTTCCACCGGCTTACATCATTACCGGTATTAAAGAGCGGGCTTGCATAATATAACAACACTCTTGATTTGATAGCAAGCGCCACGCCCTTGTCAATTTTTCCTACCTGTGTTGCCACATCCGGCAGTAGCGTGATTGCCGAATCGAGGTCATTAATTATAAATTGAAAGCATTCATCTGATGTATTTCTTGTTACATCAAAATTATCATTCAGGCTAAAAGTTTTAGTTATAATAGGAACTCCGCCATAATGCTTTACCAAATTAAAATACCTGAATGCGCGTAATGCTTTCATCTCACCGATCAAACGGTTCTTATTTTCAGCAGAAAGATTTTTAACCTTATCAATGTTTTCAAAAAGAGAATTGCACTGGCTGATATAGCCATAGTTACTAGCCCACGCCTGTTGCCGTGCATAGGCATTTCCATCAAAAAAGCCGGTAAACCCTTCGCCTGCCGGCGTCGGATCCAGAAGCCCTTTATTAACAATATTAACGCCGGTATAGGATTCATAAGCCGACTGCGTTTCATCAGTTGCGCCTGCCAGTAAAAACGCCTGCCAGTGTAAATTATAGAACCCATATTCGAGATCCCGATAATTATTATTCACAAACGCTTCAACAAGGTTTGCATCGGAAAATAGCGTAGCATCTGAAATACGATCCGTTGGAGTAATATCTAACAAATGTTTTTTACATGATGTGGCAATCATCAAAAAACCCATCAGTGTAATTAAAAATAATTTTTTCATTATAATAATTTTGAGATTATTCAGGTACTTATGTTATTAAAAGGTAACGGATGCGCCAAGATTAAATGTCCGGTTTACAGGATATGCTAACCCTTGCCCGTCCACTGATTCAGGATCCAGCCCTTTGTATTTTGTGATGGTAAACAGGTTAAATGTATTTACATAAACCCGCATGCCACCAATCCCAAATTTTGACAGGCTGCTACTTTTTATATCGTAGGAAAGTTCGATATTTTTCAATCGTAGAAAAGCCGTATTACTCAAATAGTAAGTATTTGCAATGCCCTGCGGGCTACCGTAAACCTCAGCAGCACGGGGTTTATCAGTGATATGCCCCGGTGTTGACCGGCCATCAAAATCTTCCTGCGTAAAGTTTTGATTTTTACCGGACACTGCCCTGAAATATCTTCTTGCTCTTGCCTGGCCCTGGAAAAGTAAATCAAGGCTAAATGAATTCCATGAAGCGCCCATCGAAGTCCCGAAGGTGATTTGAGGTACAGACGTATAAGGTTCAATAATTTGATCCTTCTGATCTATAACTCCGTCACCATTTACATCCTCAAATTTTAAATCTCCGGGGATGGGCGGGCTACCGAGTTTGTAAGTAGCATATTTATCAATCTCATCCTGTGTTTGATAAACCCCGATAGCGTGATAGATAAGCCCCGCGCCTACAGGGCCGCCGGTGAAAGCCTGGTAGGCCGGCTTACTGGATAATTTTTCGTCTTCGAATATTATTTTATTTTTTGCGTAAGTAATATTTCCGGAGATATAAAAGTTGACCTTTCTTACATTGCCTTTATAATTTATCTGTGCTTCGAAACCTTTATTTTCTACTATCCCGATATTTTCATCTGGCAGAGTAACCCCGGTATATAAAGGCACTGATGCATTTGGCGGTGCAAGAATGTTATCCCTTCTCTGGTGAAAAAGCTCTACCGTAAAGTTTAGCTTGTTCTGATAAAAGCCTGCGTCGATAGCCACGTTCGTTGATGTTTGCGATTCCCACGTGGCATTCGGATTACCAATTACACCGGGAGAGAAAGACGGATAATTGGTAATAGCTCCGTTATTATAAAATAATCTTCCGTTGCGGTTGATAAAATAAAACTGCGCATATTGAAAGGGTGCAATATTATCGTTGCCAAGTTGGCCCCACGAGCCGCGAAGTTTTAGATTACTTACACCAGGCAGGCTTCTTTTAAACCAGCTTTCCTCGGATAATCTCCAACCTGCAGACACACTTGGAAAAAGGCCATACCGTTTATTTTGTGAAAATTCATAAGAGCCGTCATACCGTAACTGGCCTTCCAGCTAAATATTTATTTTCATATGAATAATTAACACGCCCGAAATAATTCTGCCGTGCCGATTTATTTGCATTGCCGTTATTTGTTTGATTCGTAGAGCTGCCGTAATCTAATTGAGGAATTGCCTGTGAAATAAAATTTTCTTTATGAGCTCCTGTATATTTAAATGCAAACTTGCTTTGTTCGTAACTAACAAAAGCGTTGATCGAATGCTTTCCAAACTGGCGTTCAAAATTCAATTTGATATTTTCGGTAATGGTTGTTGAACGGGTTGACAAAACATCCAAAGATGCCAGGCCCAGGTTCCCGTTTTCTGTTTGTGGTGTATAGATACTTGTTGCGGGATCGTATGAATAAACCTGGTACGATTTACTCCAGTTATTATTATTTCCAAAGCCAAGATCAACGGACAAAAATCCATCGAGGTATAAGCCTTTGATAAACGGAAGGTCGAGTCTCGCTTTTGCCGTATTCAAAGAATATAAATTTTCGGTAGTGGTTGTACCGGCCGCATCAGTTGAATTAGCTAAGGCATTTAGATTACCTCCGTTACTCAAACCTCCGGGGGAATAACTTCCATCAGGATTTTTAGCAAGATCAGTTGGCAACGCCCCGGACAAGGCCGAAAAAGTATTGGCAATACCTATTGGCGAGCCCTCTTTATCTTCATATCTTAACTGGGTACCAAATGATAATTTTAAAAGCGGGTTTACCTGTCCGTCTACATTGCCTGAAAAATTATACTGTTTAAATTTCCATACCCCATCTGTAAACTGTCCATCCTGGTCCAGCATACCTACTGATGTATAATACTTTACTTTATCACTGCCGCCAGAAAGTGTAATGCTTGCCCGGTCCTGCAGCGCAACCTTCTTTGTCGCCAGATCTATCCAGTTAGTATTTGGATAGGAAACCGGGTCTGAGCCATTCCTGAATTTCGCAATTTCATCGTCAGTATAAATAGGAGCTCCCCCGCTAAACTCAGAAATTTCATTTTTCATTTGGGCATAGTCAGCCGAGTTTAAATATTTTTCAGTTTTTGCCCAGGTGTTAAACCCCTCATTATAATTGAGCGTCAAAGCAGGTTTGCCGGTTTTACCCCTTTTGGTAGTGATTAATATTACTCCATTCGCTGCCTGAGCGCCGTAAATGGCTGCTGAAGCGTCTTTCAAAACTGAAACACTTTCTATATCATTGGGATCTATTCTTTCAAAACCCCCGGGCCTGTTAGCTACTCCATCGATTACAATTAATGGAGAGGTTGCGCCCGAAAAAGTACTGATCCCTCTTATATAAATATTAGATCCGTCATTTCCGGGTTCGCCGCTGTTATTAGTAGCAATTACACCGGGTGTTCTTCCGACCAACGCATTTGAAACATTGGCTGAGGGCGACCTGGCAATCTCATCACCCTTTACTACAGCCACCGAGCCGGTTAAGGTCGCTTTTTTTTGAGTTCCATATCCAACAACAACCACTTCATCTAAATTGACATTATCTACTTCCATATTTACGTCAATTGAAGATCTGCCGTTAAGGGGCATTTCAATCGGTTTGTACCCAACCGATTTGAAAACCAGTATGCTATTTTCAGGAGCATTGATACTGTATTTACCATCGGCATCGGTGATCGTGCCAATTTTAGGATCGGACTTGACGGTAACAGAAACTCCCGTTAAAAAACCTGCTTCAGATCTTACAACGCCTCTAATCTCTTTCGAATTTTGTGCAAATAAGTTGTTGGGAATAATAGATACCAGGGCAAACAGGAGCAATAGCCCGAATACCCGGCCAGGGTGTTTTTTTCTCATATCGGTAGTCTTAAGTTTAAAAAAGGAATTATTTGAATGCTTAAAACTATTATTTTGTCAAGCTATAAATATTCTATAATCTGATTTAAACGAATACTTTTTTAACATAAATACATTTATTAAACACATTGGAGAGGTAAAATATGTTATACTTCGATTCCTTTCATTTATTATATAAATTTTTTCTTATCGGTAGTAAGCCGAAGATTACTGATAAGGGAAAACCAGGTGTCAGGTGTTGAGATAAAGTAAGAGGAAGATCTGATGGAATAGTTTATAAGAGAATCTTAATAATTACTGGGAACTGGTGCTTGATAAAAACCTGCTTTTATATTCTTTCGGTATAACACCTACCTGTTTCTTAAAATGCCGGTAGTAATTTGATAGATTATCGAATCCACTTAAATAACAGATTTCCGAAATATTGTAATTATCCTCCATTAACAACCTGCAGGCATGGCTTATTCGTATTTCAGTTACGTAATGGGAAAATGTTTTCCTGGTATGGTGCTTGAAATAGCGTGAAAAGGATGCTACGCTCATATTTAACCTGGATGCTATTTCTTCAATGTAGATATCTTTAGTATAACGTTCCATTATAAATTGCAATACAATGTTAATCCGATCTGTATCGTAGCTATTGTTTGCAGTAAAGCCCTTTGATAAAATATATTGTAAATCATTGCTGGTGGAAAGAAATACTAAAATATCCAATAAACTTAATAAACGTTTGGCAGGAAGTTCCTGCTTCATATCAACCAGTTTTTGCTTAACGTATTGATTGGCTTTTCCATGTATCTCAAAACCCAGCGACGACTTATCGAGCATTCGCCTGACGAATTTCATTTCAGGTAAATCAAAAAAAGACTTGCCGGGAAAGTCATCGGTAAAATGTATAAAGATCGATTTCGCCGTCAGCCCCTTATTTCTATAATATGCTTCGCTATTACGGTATAAATGAGGAATATTGGGACCGATTAATACAAGATCTCCGTCTTTAAAGTGGCTTACATGATCCCCGATAAACCTTGTTCCTTCTGCTTTATCTATTAAAACCAGTTCATATTCTTTGTGAAAATGCCACGGCTTATCAAAATAATTACATTCCCAGCACATAAATAAGAAAGATGAGTCAGCCGATAAAGGAAGCTTATGGAATTGAGGGCGCATTTGCAATAGTATGCTTTAATAAAATCAAAAGGCAAATACTGCCTCAAAGATAAGATTAATGAATGTTCGGAAAGCTCGCTATTGCAAGGAAGACACATGTTTAACAACTGTCAATGAGAAACTTGAAAATGCTGTAATTATTTTATAAGGCCCTGTCAAGGTGAACATAACCGCCATCCACATGAATTAATTGCGCAGTCGTGTGACTGGATTTTTCCGATAAAAGAAATGCGGTCATATTAGCAATCTCTTCTTTTGTTGTCATGCGCTTGCCGAGAGGAATTTTGGAAGTAATCTCGTTCATTTTTTCTTCAGGGTTGGGCAAAGTTTTGATCCATTTTTCATATAGGGGAGTCCAGCATTCTGCTACCACAATTGCGTTTACCCGTATGCCATATTTCAATAATTCAACTGCCCATTCTCTTGTTAAAGCATTGCGGCCTCCGTTGGCCGCAGCATAAGCAGACGTATTGCCCTGGCCGGTTTCTGCTGTTTTAGAAGTGATATTTACAATAGCGCCCTTTGATTTTTTAAGTTCCGGCAATGCAAACTGTGCCATCAGATAATAATGAATAAGATTCTTATGCAGGCTTTCCATAAAGCGTTCATAGTTTCCATTTTCCAATCCTACTCCATCATTTTGACCGGCATTATTTACAAGCCCTTCAATTCTGCCGTACTTTTCGATAACAGCGTTTATTGCCTTTTCACTTTCCTCAGGTTTATTCAATTCTGCAGCTACCTGGAAAATTTCCGGGCAGTTAATTTTTAATTCATTCAGCAACTTTAAATTGTCATCCTCGTTTCGCCCTACTATTACAGGAATAGCGCCTTCGGCAACCAGTACCCGTACAATGCCTTCACCAATTCCTTTTGCACCACCGGTAACAATAATTACTTTGTTTTTTAATTGCAGATCCATAGTTTATAAATTATAAAAGTTAATAGCATTTTGTCCGAATACATTATCCTGCTCACTTTGCGTAAAAGATGAAAAATAATTTTTTACAATGTTCACTACTTCATCATACGCGGCAGCCACCAGGCATACAGGCCAGTCTGAGCCGTACATGATTCGATCGGTCCCGAATGCATTTACTACAACATCGATGTAAGGAAGAAAATCTTTTTCTTCCCAGCTTTGCCAGTCAGCTTCTGTTACCATGCCGGAAATCTTACAATATACATTTTCATATTGTGCTATTTGCTCAATGTCTTCTTTCCATCCGCCCATTTTTTTATCTTTAATGTAGGGTTTGGCAAGATGGTCAATTACGAATTTTTGGCCGGGAAATAATTCAACAAATTTTTTTGTGTATTGCAGTTGGTCAGGAAATATAAGGATATCATAAGTGTAATTAAATTGTTTTAACGCCTTAATACCTTTTATAAATTCAGGCTTCAGCATATAAGCCCTGTCTTGCTCTCCCTGGAGAATATGGCGAAAGCCTTTCAGTTTTTCAAATTGTTTATAATCTGCCAAATGCTTTTCGATATTTTTCATTTGAAGATCGATCCAGCCTACCACACCTTTTACATAATCATTTTTATCGGCAAGCTCCAATAAAAAATGCGTTTCATTTTCTGATTGATCGGCCTGCACGGCTACACATCCATCAAAACCATTTTGTTGAAGGATGGGTTGTAAATCTTCCGGGAAAAAATCTTTCCTGATCGCCGACATTTCTGTAGTGATCCAGCTATCTCTTACCGGATCATATTTCCAGAAATGCTGATGGGCATCAATTTTTAATGGTGAATGAGGCTCCGGCATATTACTTAACTTTTATTACACGGATTAATGCGAATTACACGAATTGAAAAGCTAAACAGTAACATTACTTTGTGATCAATTTAGGCAAAACATTAGTGTCATGTAAAGTATGAAATAGCGCAAAACAATAACACGATTTTTGATGCACGAATTACTCGAATTAAAAGAAAGTGAGGAAATTCGTGTAATAAGTGTTTCATAATTCGCATAATAAATAAGCCACATGATACAATTGAAATGACCCTATTCCTTTATTGATAACTTACCATCTTCTGCTTTGAAGTGCCCAAACCATCAATTCCTAATTCCACTACGTCACCGGCTTTTAAATAAACCTGCGGATCCATTCCAAGGCCAACCCCGGCTGGTGTTCCTGTAGAGATCACATCTCCCGGAAGCAAGGTCATAAACTGGCTTATATAAGAAATAAGAAAAGGAATTTTAAAAATAAGATTCGATGTGGTGCCATCCTGCATAACTTTCCCATTAACGGTGAGCCATAGACGCAGATTATTTATATCAGCTATTTCATCCGGGGTGGCCAAAAAAGGCCCGAGCGGCGCAAAGGTATCGCAGCTTTTTCCTTTTACCCATTGACCGTTTCTTTCCAATTGAAATGCCCGTTCACTGAGGTCGTTGTGCAGGCAATAACCGGCTACATAATTCAAAGCTTCCGCTTCATTTACATAAGATGCTTTTTTGCTTATCACAAGGGCCAGCTCTACTTCCCAATCTGTTTTCTCTGAATTTTTTGGAATAATAACGTCATCATTTGGCCCGCATAATGCAGTAGTAGATTTAAAAAAAATGATGGGCTCGGTTGGAATACTTGCTTTCGTTTCCTTTGCATGATCAGCATAATTAAGCCCAATACAAATAATTTTTGATGGCCTTGCGACCGGGCTTCCCAGCCGCACGTCTTTTGGAACAGCCGGTAATTTTTCTCTATTTGATTCAACAAATTTTTGAAGGCGGTGTAATCCGTCTGACTCAAAAAATTGTTCATTATAATCTTCACCAAAAGATGAAGTATCATAATATTCATCATTAAGAATAATCCCTGTTTTTTCTTTATTGATTTCACCAAAACGTATCAGCTTCATGGTTTATTTTTTTTGACCTCAATTGTTTACCTCACCCCTGAACCCCTCTCCATAAGAGAGGGGAAGGTTTTTAATTATTTAATTTAATAGCGCCGCCATCGATCGGGTAATCACAACCGGTAATAAACGATGCTTCATCAGAGCACAAATACAATACCAGGCCTGCAATTTCTTCGGGCTTTGCCATCCTTCCTATAGGCTGGCTCTTTGATAATTTTTCAAACATTTCTTCTTCCTTACCCGGGTAATTTTTTTTAATAAAGCCATCTACAAAAGGCGTATGCACTCTTGCCGGAGAAATGCAATTGCAACGAATGCCCTCATGAATATAATCCCTGGCAACCGATAAGGTCATTGCATATACCGCACCTTTGGTCATAGAATAGGCAAAGCGGTCTGCCAAGCCCAATGATGCCCGCAATGGAAGCCAGGTTGAGAATGACTCCCGACTTTTTTTGTTTCATTATTGTAACCGCAGCCTGCAGGCAATTGTACACGCCTTTTATATTAACCTTGTACAACCGGTCAATATCAGCTTCTGTAGTGCTTTCGACATTGCCAATATGCGATACACCGGCGCTGTTTACCATAATATCAACCTTGCCTATCTCACTAAAAATATTTTTCACCTGCTGCTGATCAGTAACATCACAGACCTGCGCATGTGCTTTTCCATTATTTGCCCGTATTTCACTTACGGTCTCATTACAGGATTCTTCATTCAGATCCATCACGTGAACTTCAGCACCCTGCTTTGCAAACAACAGCGCCACAGCTTTTCCAATTCCGCTGCCGCTACCGGTAACCACAGCTATTTTACCTTTAATTGAAACATGATTTTTTCAATTTATTTTTTTTAAAAAGAAACACCGCGTTTCCATGGAATGAAATCGTCCTGCCCTAATAAAACGGCTTTTGGAATCACTTCGCCGCTTGCCGCTTTAATACAATATTCCAGTATCTCTTCACCCATTTGCTTAATGGTTTTTTGCCCGCTGATAATATCACCCGTATCAATATCAATGATATCGCTCATTCTTTTAGCCAGCTTTGTATTGGTCGCAATTTTTATAGTGGGTGCTACAGGATTACCGGTCGGTGTTCCCAGTCCGGTTGTAAATAAGATCAAGGTAGCGCCTGATGCAGCTTTACCCGTAGTTGCTTCCACATCATTGCCCGGCGTACATACTAAATTTAAACCGGGCTTAACTACAGGTTCTGTATAATCGAGCACATCCACAACCGGCGATGTACCACCTTTTCTTGCCGCGCCGGTTGACTTAATAGCATCCGTTATTAAGCCATCTTTAATATTACCGGGTGATGGATTCATATGAAAACCGGAGCCTACTTTTTTAGCCAGCTCATTGTAAGATTCCATCAGGTTGATAAATTTTTCTGCAACATTTTTGTTCACACACCGGTCTATGAGGCTTTGCTCCGCGCCACACAATTCAGGGAACTCTGCCAGTAATACTTTCCCGCCGAGGGCAACCAGCATATCAGACGCATACCCGACTGCAGGATTTGCAGAAATACCACTAAAACCGTCACTGCCGCCACATTTAACACCAATCGTCAACGCGCTAAGCGGAGCGGGCTCTCTTTCAATTTTATTGATTTCCGCCAATCCCAAAAAAGTTTTCCTGATCGCCTCGGCAATCATTTGTTCTTCACTTTGCGACTTCTGCTGTTCCAGAATATGTATCGGCTTATCAAAGGCAGGATTGCGTTTCTTCAGGTCATTTAAAAAATATTCTACCTGCAAATTCTGGCAGCCAAGGCTTAGCACGGTAACACCGCCAACATTGGGATGGTCAGCATACGCCGACAGCAACAAACTCAATGTAGCAGCATCCTGGCGCGTTCCGCCACAACCGCCTGTATGATTTAAAAATTTTATGCCATCTACATTTTTAAAAAAACGGTCTGTACCATTAGCGGAAGAACTTACATCAATTTCAGAAAGGTCTTCACCTTTTTCGTATGCGTTTATTAATTGCCGGGTAAAGCCTTTATACTTGTCGGAAAGTGCATATCCCAAGTTCTTTCTGCAGCGCTTCTTTTATAACATCCAGGTTCCTGTTCTCGCAAAAAACCATCGGAATAAATAACCAATAATTAGCCGTTCCTACTCTTCCATCACTGCGTTTATAGCCGTTGAATGTGCGGTTATTAAATCCTGAAATATCAGGCTGTTGCCAGTGATAGTTAAAGCCCGTATAAGCATAAGAACCGGTTGCATGTTTTGTATTCCCGGTTGTCATGAGGCCTCCTTTGGCAATGGCAGACTGCGCTTTTCCTACAAGGGTGCCATACATAATTACATCATCGCCTTCATTCATAGTATTAATAAAAAACTTATGCTTGGCAGGAACGTCCTGGGGCAGTAATAATTCTTCATTGTTCAGTGAAAAAGAGGTTCCGCTACGCAGGTCTTTTAAAGCTACCAGCACGTTATCATCGGGATGTATTTTCAAATAAGGTATTGAGGTATCTTCTGTTATCATTATATTCAAAATTCTTTTAGTTCAAAAATTTTATCCATAACAATCCACTTTTCACCTTTGGCAGCGCCTTCCAGAGGCTGCTGGTATTTCCACATCAGCTCTTCCCATTGCTGCACTTTGGCATTATTCATATCGGCCTGTTGTTTTTTTTCAAAACTAAAATCATCATTTACTTCCATTATCATAAACAGCCTCGTTTGGTAGCGGATAGATCTGCATGTTTTCTATACCCGCTTCTTTTATAGAATCGATTATTTCGAGGCCACACGGCCTTGTGGTGTTCTTCATATTCTGCAATCAAGGCAGGATCATTTTTCAGATCAAGGGTTAAAGCATATCTTTTCATGGGCCTGATTAATGTGTTAAAACAATAGTTTCGCCGGTGTCTGTTTTTTGCTTCAGTGCAAATAACAACACTACAATAAAACAAACCAATGGCACTAAATAAGACACCTGTATGTTACCTCCTGTAGCATCCGAGATCCTCCCCATTATCAATGGAAAAAAAGCTCCGCCAACGATAGACATAATTAAAAATGATGAGGCGACCTTGGTTTCTTCACCAAGTCCTTTTACACCAAGAGCGAAAATCGTTGGGAACATAATTGACATAAAAAACGGAACAGCCATTAATGTGTACACAGCTATTTTGCCGTGGCTAAATATTGCAACAGCGAGCAACAAAATAACAATAATTGCATACAATCCCAGCAAGCGCTCAGGCTTTATATACTTCATTAAAAAAGTACCACTGAAACGGCCAAGCATAAAACCAACCATTGCTATGTATCCCCAAAAATAAGCGGCTTCTTTTTCAGGAAGGTCCATAGTGTAGCGGGAAAAACGGATAAAAAAACTTCCAATACACACCTGTGCACCTACGTAGAAAAATTGGGCTGCTACAGCCCATTTTATCTGAGGTATTTTTAATACTTTAAAAGAGAAGGATGCCTTTGTATTTTCATGGACGTTTTCACCCTCCGGTAATTTGGAAACAAAAAAAAGTGCGAACAACAGCGCTACTCCCGCTGCGATCACCAAATAAGGAATTTTAACTGTATCAGCTTCGGATTGTAAATAGCTATTCAATTGCCCGTTGGCAGCCATTTGTTTTAATTCATCCGCCGGATGCTCAACACCCGATAAAATAAATTTACCTCCAAGTATCGGTGCCATGAAAGCTCCTACTCCATTGAAGGATTGGGCAAAATTTAATCTTCTCGCACCGGTTTTTTCATCACCTAATTTTGTCATATAAGGATTGGCTACTGTTTCCAGGAAGGTGGCCCCACTGGCAGTCACGAATAATGCGACAAGAAAGAAACTGTAATTTCGTGTAGATGCAGCAGGCAAAAACAAAAGTGCACCTAACCCGTATAAAAAAAGGCCGAATAATATTCCTTTTTTGTAACCATATTTATGCATGAACCATCCTGCCGGAAGCGCAATCGAAAAATAACCCAGGTACACTGAGGTGTCAATAAAAGCTGATTGTAAATCAGTAAGCTGACAGGCTTTTTTTAAATGTGGGATCAGGATCGGGTTAATATTGTGCAGAAAAGCCCATAAAAAGAACAGCGAGGTAACCAAAATAATAGGCAACGCGTAGTTTCGATTATTATTCATACGTAAAAAGTTCAGGCAATCGTTTAATGCTTTATGTGTTAAATATTTCAGTCCGACGGCTAACCAGCTATATAATTTGCTTTCAAAAAAGCATTCCAGGTAACAAAGAAACAAAGAAAACCGGTTTTCTTCCACAACAGTAATAAAATATTATGTGAACTCATCGCTGCATTTGTGCCAGTTAATATTTTAACGTTCGGGGAATGGTCAAAACGATAATTGATTACGATTTTATCTTTTCACATCCTGCTACCGACAGGAGTCTTAACGTTAGTAAAAATGCGGCTAATTGTAACCAGCACCTTATTACCTTATTTTGTTTGATACTTCTTAGAAAGTTCTTCTGTGTTTTTCGTTCCCAATAAATCGGGTCATTGTTTTAATAAGGAAATACGCTTGAATTATTGTCGCGATTTATTTCCGCTAAGGTTTGCCAAAGATGAATTAAAAGATCAATAAATCGTACCCGGTAAAGAGTATCCTAAACAATGTCTTTCCCATTATCTTTTTCCTATGCCTCGAAATATTAATAGACTGCGTTTTGTAACATATAGAATAAAATATTTAACTTAACCATTTTGTACAACGTTTAATTTCCCATTATGCGTGGCATATGCAATCTTTATTTTCTTAGTATCAAAAGCTCTGTAATCTTAATAACAGTATTGCTTATGATTCTTAACTTCTCCTGTCAAACAAAAACAATGAAAACAGCGTGGATAGAACGAATCGATCCTGAACTAGCTTCCATTGTTGACGATAGTGTAACAATAGAGGTGATAGCCGAAGGATTTGACTGGAGCGAAGGCCCGTTATGGCTTGCCGATAAAAAGACGTTGCTATTTTCAGATATACCGAAGAATAGTATTTACCAATGGAGCGAAGCAAAGGGAAAGCAATTATATCTGAAACCTTCCGGCTATACAGGAAGCAAGGCCAGGGGCGGAGAAACGGGATCTAATGCGCTACTACTTAATAACAGGCAGGAGTTAGTGCTTTGCCAGCATGGAGACCGGAGAATTGCTGTCATGGACGCTTCATTAAATGACCCCCAGCCACGGTTTAAGCCGCTGGCCACAAATTATCTTGGTAAAAGATTTAATAGCCCCAATGATGCGGTATTCAGGAGTAATGGCGATCTGTTTTTTACAGACCCTCCTTACGGCCTTGAAGGAAAAATGAAAGATCCCGAAAAAGAGATTTCGTTCCAGGGTGTTTACAGGTTGGATAGTGGCGGACATGTGTATTTACTAACAGATTCCATCAGCCGTCCAAACGGTATAGCCTTTTTGCCAGGCGAAAAAACATTGCTCGTAGCCAATTCTGATTCATTACGGCCGGTATGGTATGCGTTTGATATTAATAGTAATGACTCGCTGGCCAATGCACGAATATTCTACGATGCTTCTTCGGAGATCAGCAGCGGGCCAGGGCTGCCGGATGGAATGAAAGTGGATCACCAGGGACACGTTTTTGCATGTGGCCCCGGCGGTGTCTTCATTTTCAATTCTGCCGGAAAATTACTGGGTAAGATCAGGACCAAAACTCCAAGTGCAAATTGTGCGTTCGCAGATGAAGAAAAGACACTGTATATAACATCAAAAGACCATGTTCTCAAAGTAAGGCTTAGAAAATAAAAAGTCAGGTGTTTACCAATGCATGTACTTCTCAAAGGGCTTCACTGATACTTTTATATTCCTATCGATCAAAGTATTCTTTGGCTTGGTTTAGGATAACCTGGCTTAAAAGAGGATAGTTTACTCTCTATAACTTTACAACCGGTAGAAAGCTCCAAATCGTCAATCGTATCAGAAATAATTTTTCTTAAGAGAACTGGCTCAGTTTGTACTCTTGCGTTGATTAAAATAACAACCCGGTTGGTTTTAAATCGCTTATATTTTTCTTTTTCAGCAGGTTGTATAATGGAAGTAAAACTTATCTTTTCTTGTGTTTTCCCATCGTCAATGAGAAATTTCAAATGGCCTATTGCGTATCCCGATCGGGTGATCGCGGCATAAATATTATTGATAAATATGATACCTGTTTCAACAGCATTTTTATAGGTCGTAAGAATACCAACTTCTTCATCCAACCAGGCCATTTCAGCTTCACCGGCGCCATAAGTATCATAATCTAACTGAAGAGAGGGCCGTAAGGAAAAATTTTGATCACGTTCAAAAATTACCTGTAACCATTTTGCAATACTTTCTGTGTCCAGGGAATTTTGATATAAGAGCGGCTTGTGGCCGTATTCCCGTTCAATTAATTGTTTCGCCCATCTTAGTTGCTCATCATTTAGCAGGTCTGTTTTATTTATAACAAGTACTTCAGCTTCCTCGAGCTGCTTTCCGTAAATATAATTTACGTTATCGTGAAAGAGATTTTCATTTTCCTGTAACCATGCTAATAAAACCTGTATATCTGCAAAAACCGAAAGCGTAATGTCCAATTCACTGCCATAAACATTTATCAAAGGATTTACAACCGTTGCTATCAAGTCAGTGCATGAACCCACCGATTCAGCAAAAATGACTTCAGGTTGCTGAGTTTGCAATAAGGATTGAATATTTTTTTCAAAAGCGGGCAGGTTGCAGCAAAAACAACTACCTGACACTTCCTCAACGGGTATATTGTGAAACCTGATGTATTGGGTATCTACCTGCTGTGTTCCCTGGTCGTTGGTGATAACTCCCGCCTTTTTTCCTGCCTGTTGTAAATAGTTTACGGCCTGATGAATGGCGGTTGTTTTTCCACTTCCCAAAAAACCTCCTATTAAAAATAATTTCACGATGCCGGTTATTTACCCAATCTTTAATAGTAATAAATTATCCTTTTCTAGGTGCGTGGTTTCCGTAAGTTCAATGACACATTCAGCACCGGTTTGAAAAAATTTGTTGGCCTGCGTGTTATTATTAACCAGCACCTGTACATTTTTTGCATTGTGGCGCTTATCGAGTTCAACTGTTATTTTGTTCAGGCTCAATTGCCCATAATGTATATTTATTTGCGCAGCAAATTCCCTTTCATTTTTTTGCTGCGCTATATGTACCCCAGCCTTCTGCAACCGTAAATGGCGCTTTAAAATTTTCGGGGGTTAGTTTTGGAGCAAAGCCGATTTCGCCCTTTGGCCCATGATAGGTAAATCCACAAGCGCTGATAAATGTGCCATAACTCGCCATTGCACGGCATAATGATCGCTGCATTCTATTTCATTAAAAGGATTGCGTTTATAAGCATGATACCGGTCATGGATACTTCGTGTAAGCACCAACGATTCCTCCACCATTCCTTCTGCCATCATATGAGCTGCCACCTGGTGTTCGAAGCCACTCATACATTCACTG
Source organism: uncultured Chitinophagaceae bacterium (assembly GCA_963800635.1). Lineage (GTDB taxonomy): Bacteria > Bacteroidota > Bacteroidia > Chitinophagales > Chitinophagaceae > Ginsengibacter. The sequence goes on along the minus strand of CAWDCB010000005.1, from coordinate 590,600 downwards.
AAATATCCAATTTGCCATGCCTTTGCATTCCCCATATGGCTTATCGTCATTTCGTGGATTGGTATTCATTACCATTCCTCCTTCGCCGGCCAATGCATAAAACCTGCCGCCGGGATGATTTTAATATAAGGACCTACGTCAGGCATATAGTTATATTTCCAAAGCGCATGCAGGGCGCTCATCGTTTTTTCTTTACTGATTACTCGCCCAAGCCCAACCTGCCATGCCCAGGCCTGGCCATATACCTGGTCGATATGGCAAGTATTGTAAGAACCTACTCCTTTTTTGCCTTCTTTAGGATCCGGGCCGGTGAATAAAGTATTCACCATTGAAAAGGAAAGTCTTCCATATTTTTTCTTCCTTTCTCAACATATTGCCTGCATTCACTCGGCAAAATCCGTATCATTCATTTCCTCGGCCATTGCCTGGCCAGCACGAACACCTGCGATACAGAGGCCTACAAGCCAGGCAATTTCACCGCTCCATAAAGCATCCAATGTATTTTCCATTGGCGTATCCAGCATGCCATCCTTATTTTTATCCTGCTGCATTACAAATACCACGGCTTTTTTAATTTTAGGCCAGTTATTTTGTAAGTATTGCTCCATCTTTCGACATCAGGTATTCCCGGTAAATCCGTAAAACAGTTCCTGCCTGCCCGTCAATAGATGGGCCTGTTTTTTCGCCCCTGATGCGGATCATTCCTGTTGCTTCATCATAGCCTACTCCTAAATCAACGCGTTCCCGCTCATCTCTTTCCAACTCCGGGAAAATCCGGGACATCGCCTGGGCATACTGGTATACGTGAGTACAAGTTCCGTGACAACAACCAACGCCTTCCCACGCATAAAACCTTCCTGATTGAAAGCGGTGGGTAGTTGTTGTCGCCAGGGTGGAAATATTCATCAACGTTCTTTCTAAAAACCACCAGGGCAGTGTACTGTCATACCATGTTTTTTTCCAAAGAAAGGTTTGTTGCTGCAAGTAGGTAAACTTATTGGCTATATAATCCAACACCGCTACTGCATTGGAAAAATCTTTAGTATAATAATGAAAGTCTGCATCCTGTACGGTCATTTCCTGGTTAGGTGATTTATTTGGAAGCGACACATTTGGTGTGTACCATGAAATAATAAAATCAGCTGTCGCCTCTTCATTGGGTTTTAAAATATGAGAAGTTGAAATAACCGCAACAGGTGCATTTTCCGAAATAGTTACAAAATTTTTTATGGCCGTCAATTGATCACTTACCGTTGACAGATCATCAATACAAGTCGCGGCTTTAACAAGCGTTGCAAAAGCCATATTACCGTAATCAGCGGCTTTTGTCAACTCCTGGCTTTCGGTATTGCATTCAAGCGCAATTCCGTTACAAGGTTTACTATTGAATATTTTATTTACCCTTCTGAAATCATGTTTTAGCTTTTCTGAATATTGGAGCATTTTATTTTCAAGCCAGCCAATGATATCAACTGAAATAACATCTTTTGAAAGATTTTTTATAGAAATGGTTTGCATGGTAGCCGGCAAGCCGCTGTTATAAGCATCGCCTGGTACGAATGAAGAAAATCCTTTTAACTTAACTTGTAAAGGCAATTTTTTATCTGTGTAGGTTACAGTCGCTACAGGGTAGGTGGCCTCAAAACTGATTTCGTCCCAGTGATCATTATGTAATCTTTTTATAATAGTAGAACCTTTGTAATTAATTTTTAAGGCAAACCCTTGTTGCAGCGGGCTTATATTTTCTGTAGCGGGCTCCAGGTACAAGGTACCAAAAACGTTATTGATCTCTTTGACGTTGAAACCCTCTAATTTAATAGGAAGTACCTTATGCACGGCTCCCAGCGGATTTTGATTAAAAATATCCCATAGCCAAAGTCGTCCGTCACCTCCGAGGTAGACTGTTCCGCAACAAATACCCCCTACGGGCATCCCAATATAGCGCAACTCGTTTTTACTCTTATAATAGGTTGTTGGTTTTCCTCTCTTATACAATGATTTTACCCATTCCGGGTCCAACCTTTTATCTGTTGGAAACCGTGAAGGAGAGAAATCCTCCATTTTAAAAGGGCCTGCAACAAGAGGAAGTTTAGAGGTTAAGAAGCCACCTGTAAGTAACCCCGAGGACTGTAAAAATTTCCGTCGCTTCATTTGGCTATCATTAATGCTGGTTAAAAGATGGCTTATATTATAACAGACATAAATTAACCAGTTTCAATATTGGAAGGCGCTTATGGCCATTACTAAACAAAATTTTATCTGAATGCGTTTTGAATACTTTGTAACCCAACTCCAAGCTTCTGTTCCGCTATTGTATTTAACACCTTCTCATCTCCCTGCAGGTGATAAGTAGTTTGCATATGCGTTAAAGATTTGCCCGGTGATAAAAAGGCGGCTGGTGATAAAGATTCAACTTCATAAAAGGGGCCTAATTGTGAACCGTCTTTGAGTGGCCCGTCATTATATGCATTAAAAGCATCGCCGGAAAAAGGATCTTTTTGTTCCTCCCATGCTGAGTTAACAAAATCTTTGAGATTTGGTGGCCATGTACATTCTAATAAAGTAAGTACTCCTGACCCGGCATCATAACTTCCTATGAAATTGGTAGTGTGTTGTGGAGGTATGCCCACTTTACCCCTGAACTTTCCGTCTGCTTTTAAATAGGCGTGATTGCCTGCTATTTTCCAACGATCCGGAGGAATAATACCAAAATATTTATCGTGAACGACGTTAGCGGTGTCGGTTGGGCCTTTGCGGATCGGAAGCACGATTACTGTATTTGGTGACGGCTTAAGCATACCTAATAACCAAATTGCCGGCGCGCCGGTTTGCTTTGTCCATGGGCCTGGCCCTGAATTAACCAGGGTATTTGAGCTTTCATAAGCAACTGCCTGAACGCCGTTCCCCATATCAACCTTTAAATTTTCTTCGATTTTTTTTCTGTCAAGCAGGGTGATTTTCCTGTCGATATGTATAGTAAAACTGTTGCCCGAGCGATTATTTATTACCATATCTTTTTTAAAAAGAACGGAAGTGCCGGTTTGATTGCTTACACTAAAAGAATCACTATCAAATTCCTTTGGTGTAAACCAATGTTCAAAATCAAAGGGAACATCTTTTTTAAAAAAGAAGGAAAATTGCCCCCCTTCAGGAGCCAGCCACAATCTTTCCTCTCCTCCAAAAGCATTCATATGCTCTTTGAGTTTCTTTGATTTAATCAAATCATAGTTAACCCAGCCAAAACTATATCCCGAATCTCCCATGCAGGTACTGGTCATAACCCTTCCCTGGTATTGTGGGACTATGAGCAGCTTAGCGCGCCCATTCTGTAATTCAACTACAGAAACATATTTTTTCAAAAATTCCCGGTCCCCTGAGTATCCCGAAGGCACTACTTTTTTTTCCACTTTAGAAGTGGTATCTTTTTCACCCATCTTTACCTGGTTATTATTTTCACTGCAAGAAGTAAAAAGCAAGGCGCAGCACACATAATGTATGTAGCGATGATGCCTGGTATATATATTCTGAAAGAAACCATCTCTCTTCATTTGACTTAGTAGTTAGTTGAATTAAGAAAATAGCAGTCACCCCTCAAGATGAAAAGATATTACAAGGATCGTTCGCATAAGGCCTGTTCATCATCTCATCCTTTCTAATCCAGTTCCAGATACTTAACAATCCGTTTTATGGGTATAGGAATCTGTTTATTCAGAGCCAGGTAAGTGCCTGCATTGAAGGCAATAAACTGTACGAGGTTAAACATTTTATGGGAATCAGGCTTCCACCTGGCTTTTAAAAATTTTTTTAGCACCCCTCTGGAGAATTTCGGCCTCGAAATAATCTCCTGCTTTAGCCTGTCTATATGCTCTGGAAAGACCTGCACTATGGAACTCTCGTAACTAATACCTGTATTGTACAAAAGCCGTTGCAAATACTTATAGCTGGCACGCATGGCCGGGATAAGGTGCCTGATCTTTAAAGCGGCCGATACGCCGGCAAAATAGCCCTTGCTTATACAAAGCAAAACCATTTGCATATCATCTCCGCTGTTAAGTTGATTGCCGTTTGGGTCTGATATGCTAAACTTGCCTTGTCTTGCTAAATTTACATACTCCTTCAATAAAAACGAATTAATACAAAGGCCGGCGCCCAATGGATAACAGGGCTGCCACTCAGGAAGGCCTGAAAACTTTATAGTGTCTTCGTGCCGTTCCCGGAACGCAGTGCGTGCATAATTCTCTATACTTTCTTCAATGCCGTCAATAAAATCAACCGATAAGTGCCCGGGCCCTATCGCAGCAACCTGGGGATATTTATCATTGAGCTTCTTTAGCTCCTGCAGATAAGCCCTGTCTGGTTCATTATCCGAGTCAAAGTAAACAATGTATTTCCCTTTTGCTTCCTTAATCGCCGCAATGCGCGCGTTTTTAATCCCTTTCGCCGGAACAATTATTGTTTTAATTGAAGGAATTTTCCCAAGGTATCTTCTTACATAAGACAAGCTTTCTATTGGAACCATGCTGTTGTTGTCGACCAAGATAACCTCAGTAGTGATATCGTCAATATTTAAGTTCAGTACAGCTTCCAGGCAACGCTGCAATAAACGCTCATCAGGATTGTAGGTACATATTACAATCGAGTAATCTATACCAGAATTTATAAAAGGCATTTCTATCTGCATACTTTAATCCACTTAACAAGCAATGAAAGGGCGGTAAATTTACGAAATAACAATATATCAATTTCTAGCGGGAAAAGAATGTTTCCAAGTCGCAGGCCCCACATTTTTTATCAAAGCACCTATACCTGCCAGCGACAATTTAGGGCCACATAACCATCTCATTCAATCATACAATTCAGCGGGGGTAAACGTAAATGATTAACTGGTCATGATTTGTTAACACAGCCCTGAATCACTGTTGGCGATCACAACGGTTTTCCTTTAATATGCTGCGTGGACAACGGCTTTCACAATTCCTTACCACTTTTAAGATGAGGAAAAATTGCATATGTTGATTTGCGCCCGGGTTTTTGCCAGGTTACTTTTACACCAGATTACCTCGATAATAAAAATTAAAATAAAATTTTTTTAATCTAAAACTTCACTTTATGAAACAAACAATGAAAGCAACAAGAACGATCGCAATAGGTTTATTTACCTTTTGTGCAATGGGATTATCACAGGCTACTTTTGCCGGTTTAAAGTCTGATAACCCGGTAGAATTTAAATTTATCGGAAAAATCCAGGACCATCCTGTATTTCAGCTTAACATGAATAATACAGGAGCAGATGAGTATTCCATTCGCATAACGAATGAAAACCGCACCGTGTTATACTCAGAAAAGGTAAAAGCAACAGATGCCAATTTTTCCAGGAAGTATCAACTGGATATTGATCAGGATGATTTAACAAGCTGGCGTGACAGTTGAAGTAACGTCAGCAAAAACACACGCAACTCATGTTTACAGAGTAAGCTCACAGACAACCGTGAATGAAAATATTATAGTAGCAAAATTATAATACCTGGTTCGTAATTAAATCCCTATTAAAACTTCATGAGCCCGCCGGTCATTAACCGGTGGGTTCTTATTTTAAGCAACGGCGGGAGCTAATTAGGTTACCTCAGGAAATATTAAGTATTAACGGAGAGAAAATATGCTACACGCATTTAAGCGGGCGTAACTGGTGGCGGCAGGAAAATTACCATTCGCCTATTGCTACCAGCCCCTGCTTTATATAAATAGCAAGCATGCTAAAAAATTGTATCACTGATGAATAATAATTATTTTCGGAGGCGCAAAAAAACAGGCCCTCCTGTTGAAACAGGACGGCCCTTACGATTGCTTGATATGAGAATCTTTAATGATTTATGTTGTGCTGATACCACAGCTTGCAATGGAAAAATGCGGGGCGATTACGTTACTGAGCACCTGCCCTTTCCAATCATTCTTTTAAATAACAAACTTACGGTACGCCGTCAATTTAAACGAATCAACTTATTGCCTGAAATATTATCGCTGAATTGAATATTTCGTTTGCAAATCCGCCACAGTTAAGTATTCCACGATAAAACTTTAATGATGCCCAACCTTTTTTCCGATACATTATTTCAATTAGTGCACTCACTTGAAAAATCTGAGAAAAGGCATTTTAAGCTCTATATCAAAAGAAGCTCCGCCAAAGAAGACCTGAAAATAATCCGTTTGTTCGATGCGCTGGATAAGCTTTCCGAATATGATGAAAAGCTTTTGCTTAAAAATCTTAGTGATATTACCAAACCGCAACTATCCAATTTAAAAACCCACCTGTATAAACAACTACTTGCGAGCCTGCGCTTATTAAAAACCAATGAAAATATAGACCTTAAGCTTAGTGAACACCTTGATAATGCGCGGTTACTTTATAATAAAGGCTTGAAATTACAGAGCCTTAATATATTAGAGAAAGCAAAAGAACTGGCCAAAACGAATCAAAAGATGAATTTCCTCGTGCAGGTTATTTCGCTTGAAAAGAAAATAGAGACACTGCATATAACCCGGAGTACGCTTGAGAAAACAGAAATCCTTGCAGAAGAAGCGCTTGGCATCAGCGGGCATATAGATCGTGTTACGCGGCTATCTAATCTTGCCCTGTTGCTTTACAGGTGGTACGTAAAAAACGGCCATGCCCGAAACGAGGAAGATGAAAAAGATATCAGAAAATTTTTTAAAAGTTCCCTGCCTGCCGATGCAAACGCCATAACAGGATTTTATGAAAAACTATACCTGTATCAAAGTTATTGCTGGTATGGCTTCATACGCCAGGATTTTTTTATGTATTACCGGTATAGCCAGAAATGGATCGACCTCTTTGGTGAAAATGAAGTGATGATAGCCGTAGAAACGGGGCATTATATAAAGGGAATGCACAACTTGCTCAATGCGCATTTTGACCTTCGCAACTTTAAGAAGTTTGAGATTACCTTAAGGCAGTTTGAAGAGTTTGAAAAAACCCCTGCCGCTAACGAGCATGATAATTTTCGCACCCATACTTCCATTTATATCAACAGTGCGAAAATTAACCAGTTCCTTATGAGGGGCGAATTCCACGAAGGTCTTACCATCGTGCCGGAAGTAGAAGAGAAACTTAAAGAATATGCTCTTTTTGTAGACAGTCACCGGATACTCGTTTTCAATTATAAATTTGCTTCCTTATATTTTGGGGCAGGCAATTATGTAACTGCTATTGATTACCTCCATAAAATTATCAATGACAATCAAACGGGATTGCGCAATGACCTGCAATGTTATGCCCGCCTTATGCATCTCTTATGCCATTATGAAATCGGGAATGAAGAAATTCTTGACTCCCTTATTAAATCAGTTTATCGCTTTATGGCCCGCCTTCAAAACCTCACAGTGGTTGAAGAGCAAATATTTACTTTTTTAAGGCATTCCACTAAAGTGAGGCCCAAAGAATTAATACCGGAGCTTAAGCGGTTTCTCGAAAAAATTAAGCACCTCGAAAAAAACCGCTTTGAAACGCGTTCATTTGCCTACCTGGATATCATTTCGTGGGTAGAAAGCAAAGTTTATGAAATTCCTATGGAAGAGATTATTCATAATAAGTATTTGGAGAGCAGGCATAGATAGCAGGCATTATTGAGCTGCAATTTCCTTCGACTATAAAATACAAAACGGGTATGTTAGTTAAGACATACCCGTTGAGGACGATAAGTTATTGACTTTAAAATTTAAAATTCAGGGAAGCCTGGAAAATAGTTCCCAATTGACTGAATTGAGATCCATTATATCCCAATATCCTGTAGCGGCCACTGAACTCTAAAAAACCTTCCAATAAACTCTTAGCAGCGGGATCGTTAAGTGTTGAAACGGCATTTGCATAGTTAGGATCAGCCGAATTACCGGTCAGCTGGAGGTTCCACTTAGGTAATACATTCAGTATGTTATTAACTGTAATGGAAGCCGATACCTTGTTGGTAAATGCATACCCGACGTTCAAATCTGTAACAACTGCGGTTTTAAATACCTGCTTGATATTGTTCATAATTGCTCCTCCGTTATCCAGATCCTGGAATTTCGTAGGGCCGAATAAAGTGTTATTTAAGTTGAAATTGAATTTATTAATATAATAATCAAAACCAAGCACCGCTTTATACTTTGGCCGGCTCTCAGTTAATAAAGATCTTATTTGGGTACTTAAAATAGTAGAGCCGGCGTCAGCAATTGCTTTAGGGTTATTGGGATCACCTACGATCTTATTAACCAGCGTGTAGTTACCTGCAAGGTTTACCCCGAACTTTCCATTACCGAGATGAATATTCCTGTAGTTGGCAACAAAATCAAGCCCGTCTGTTTCTGTTTTGATCCCATTAATGAAAAACTGAATTTGCACAACCCCGGCGTTAGATAAAATCTGGCCCAGCGTACTGTTAGGGTCATTGGAAGAGATCGGGGAACTGTATACTATCCTGTCTTTAATAAGAATGCTGTAATAATCTAAAGTGATGCTCAGATTTTTAACCGGGTTGAATCCTAAACCAACAGTATAGTTGTTCGATTTTTCCGGCTTCAAGGCAGGAATGCCCAATGCAAATGCCTGCTTGCTCTTGTTATTAAATAAACCAGATAACTGGATAGTTCCCCCAACAAAAGAGGCCTGCGTTGACTGATCGTAGATTTGCTGTAAAGAAGGCGCCCGGAAACCGGTAGAAGCAGAACCCCTTAGCACGACCTTTTCACCGGCTATTTTGTACCGGCTGGAGGCTTTCCAGACAAATGCATTTCCAAAATCGCTGTATTTTTCTCCACGAACGGTACCGTCAATCAAAAAGTCTTTGCTGATATCCCAACTCGCATCAAAATAGGCGCCGAAATTATAGCGGCTATTGGTGGATGCATTCTCAGCACGGATGCCCGGGAATGAATTGGCACCCTGGCCGGAATAAGAAGCCGTATCTCCCGAGATGATCTTAAAAGTTTCCTGCCTGATCTCCGAGCCAAAGCCAATGGTAAAATTATCGGTTACAGATTTAGAAATATCATAGTTGCCAACAATATTTGTAAAGCGGTATCCTCCCGGCTTAAACGTAATAGGGCTGGCGGTTCCAAGGTCAAGATTCAATGTGTTGTTAACTGAGTATAACTGCTGGTTACCTCCAAGTGTAAGGCTTACATCCTGGTTCCATCCATTTTTCTCACTCCTGAAACCAAAAGTCGCATTGTAATCTATGAGATCGCCTTCAAATGAAGGGCGATAACCAATATAGCCTCTATAAATAGGATTTCCTGTACCCGTGTAATCGGGTTTACCGGCATCTTCTACATGTAACAATCCAAAATCCTGTTTCCAATAAGGAACCCTGAAATTAGCATTGCTAATTACTTTCTTGGTAACAAAGCCTGCATTGCTGTAAAATTGCCCATTTTCACCAACCGGCACCCCGAGGTTATATTCGAATTTAGCAGCAGTAATTTCTCCGGTTCCATTTGTATTATTACCGGTCGGATAAACCTTTAGATAATTTACGATAGCAGCATTCACAGGATCCGTCGAAGGGGCCGTAGGATTGCCAAAAGTAGCGATCTCGGTCGTAACATCGATTTTCCCCGAGCGAACCGCATTGTCCTGCTGGCTGAAATCTACTGTATAATTAATAAATCCTTTACTGGCGAAGGTTGAACCTCCGTTATACGATAAATCGTAGGTTCCACCATCCCCTTTGCTGGTGATACCCCCGTTTAGCGTTAATGAATTATAGTCAACCTTATCTTTCAAGATCACATTCATTACACCTGCAATGGCATCAGAACCATATTGCGCGGATGCGCCATCGCGCAATATTTCTATCCTTTTAATGGCATCGGCGGGTATGGCAGATAGATCAGCGCCTGTTTCGCCTCTCCCTGGCGAAAATTGTACGTAAAGCAATGAACTTAAATTTTTCCTTTTGCCATTAATTAAAACTAAAGTACGGCTGGGGCCGAGGTTCCTGATTTCATAAGGGTCTATAAGCGTTGTAGCATCGTTTACGGGTGTGTTAACGGTATTAAAGGATGGCACACGATATTCCAACGCCTTATCAAATGTTATCTGCCCGGTAGATTTTAGATCGTTTGAAGAAAATATATCTACAGGTAGCGGCGTATCGGTTAAGGTTCTTTGCGTATTTCTGCTACCCACAGAAACCGTTACAGATTCCAGCACAGTTTGCTGAATAGATAATTCAACGGTTATTTCCTGCTGGCCGTTTACCGACACACGTTTAGGTGCATACCCAACCTGGGAAACGTCTAATTTTGATTGAAGCCCGGCGGTAACAGTAAAAGCACCGTTGGCATCTGTTGTTGCGCCGTTATCAGTCCCTACGACTTTTATGGAAACTCCGGATAAGGGTTCCCTGCTGGTATTGTCTATAACCTTTCCCGAAATAGTTTGTGCGGTTACAACGTTTGCAAAAAGAAAGGCTATAATTACTGTTAAAGAAAGCAGTTTTGTCAACATAAATTTTGGTTTAATTTAAAAATGGAATTACATATTATAAAATATAAAATATAATAAATACTGTATTTATCTCGCGCCAAAAATAGAAAAATCTATTTAAAACGCACTTTTAATTCCAAGGTAGTACCGAATTAATAGGGCAGGGAATAAAAAAAGGCATTACAGGTACTACTTTGGTTACTCCCTATTTTTCGCATTTAAATTAATATTAGCGTAAAATCCCAAGTCTGAATTTTTTATCTGTTTTGTCCAAAAAGCAATTTGCCCTGTGTGGTACGAGTAGTGTTCTGTAACATGGATAATAATTGCAATTCCCGATAATTTGAATCCCTGGACAGAATAAATTTTTAGTAAATCGTTTCCGTTGAGGCCTTTGATTATTACAACCGCTTCATCAACTGTGTTGGTAAGTTTATTCGATAATGCCGATTTTGAAAAGCCAGATTTTATGGAAAACTCTTTATCGCGTTCCCTGATGTCCCTGGCTTCGCCAAGTGCAGCGATAATGTATTGCCTTATATTACCGCATAAGTGCAAAACAAGATTACCGGGGCTATTAGAATGATCGTTTGGAAAGTTCCAAATTTCCGTTTCGTCAATTTCCTGCAGACATTTTGTGACTCTTTTTGTGCTTTCTTCAATCCGGTAAATGGATTGCTCAATAAATTCGCTTGTGAAAGCTTCTATCATGACGAGTTTTTTGCCGTAATACTAAATTAAAACAATTTGTAATAGCCTGCTACAAGTTTAAGGTCGCAATGAAGGGCTTGTGCTGTATTGGCAATAGCGATTGTCTTTGCGAATCAGGCATTTCTCCAATCCCACAATACAACCTTCCATTGGTCGCCGCCGGCGGCCGGATAACTGTGAACGGTATGAAATCCTATTCTTTTATGTGCTTGTATGGACCTTTTATTTGTATCCAGAATCTCTGTGATGGCAAAATCATATTTACTGCTGAAATGCCTTTTATATGCTGCATAACAATTGTCAAGGATGCCTTGTCCACGCCACGCCTTTGCAACACAAACCTGGCCTACCACAATATAGTTATATTCTGAAATATTTCGATCGTTGTACCTCACATTATCAAACACGTTGAACATTGGAATTAATACAGGTACATCATCTTTAGATTTTGTTGTCATCGCCAGCAAATAAGCGATTACATGGCCGTCTTCTTTTGCGATAATACTTTCTTCTATGGCATTCATTTTTTGTAGAATCTCAAAGCTATGGATGACCGTTACAAAACCCTGTGTGGCTTTTTGCTCATCGGTAAGATTTTGCGGCAGATTGTTTTTTTGGAGCTCCAGTATCTGTAAAATTTCTTCGTTTGTTTTGGCAGTAGTATAAATAATCATGCGTTTCCAATTAGCCAGGGTTATGCAGAAATCATGGATCGGTTTGACTTTTCCCAAGCCAAATCATTGGCTGACCGTACGCTGAAGTTTAGCCCGGTACTCAACTCCGGCTCAACAATTTCTGCCCGTTGTTGTACAACGGAAAATAGCAAAAGTTTATCGGAAGATATATTCTTTGCTTAATTCATCATACACCTTGATCAGTTCTTTAGATTTGCCCTCCTTGTCAAAAATCGATTCCCATGTGCTCAAAGGTTCCCATATGAAGGTACCCTTACCTTTACCAGCGGGAATATTAAAGACAATATCATTCACCTCTTTTTTTAATTGCGAATACTCTACTACAATAACATCCTGCTGATAATCCTTTGCGAGTTCCGTTACATTATTTTTTAAATCATCTAATGAGCCATGCCATTTTGGATAATAAGATAACCCGATCACATCAAATTGCACACCTCTTTCAAGCATATTATTGATAAAGAAAACCGACTCATCATGCTGGCCACCCAATGCGATATGCAACATAATAATAGTGGACGGTGCCACCTCTTTTACTGCAGTTATCCCGGCTTTCAGCAATACTGACAAGTTATCCAAATTATTAATACCGGCATCTGGCCATACCATTCCATGATTGATTTCGTTGCCGATCTGAACCATCTCAGGCAGCGTGTTTTGTTGTTGAAGGGCCCGCATTACATTTTTAGTGTAGTCATGCAGGGCTTTGGTAAGCTGAGTAAAGTCCAATGATTTCCAGGCAGCAGGTTTATATTGTTTCCCGGGATCAGCCCATGTATCGCTGTAATGAAAATCAAGCAAAAATTTTAAACCGGCATTTTTAATGCGTTTGGCCATTTGCAATGTATATTTCAAATCACAGAAACCTTTACCGGGAGAATATCCGCTGTCGTTTGCGGGATCATTAAAGATACGCAGGCGGATATAATTGATGCCATGATCTTTCAAAATTTCTACAGCATCCCTTTCTTTTCCATTATCTGAAAAATGAATTCCTTTTGCTTCCAGTTCCGGCAAAAAAGAAATGTCTGCGCCAAGCATTTTGCCAACTTCTTTTTTAGGCTCGTGCTTTACGGCAAAGGAAGCAGGTTTATTTTTTACCTCCGAAACAGAAACCGTTACGATATCTGTAGAAGCTTTCGCCAGGCCGTTGGAAGTTGCTTCAACATGAACAAAATCTGCCTTTTTCCCGGATTGAACAATCAACTGGCATCTGCCGTTAAACAATTTTCGCTGCCAGTTACTATCAACATATTTATCGGGCTCATGGCTGCTGGGATCTCCGTTTCCCACGCCAATTATTTTTGCGTCACCTGAAATCTTAAAGCTGATGAGATTATTTGCATCGGGCACATCGCGGCCTTGCTTATCAATCGCCTTTACATTAATGATGGTGGCATCTTTTCCATCAGCGAGCATCGTCGTTTTATAGGGGGTAATCACTACTTCTGCTGCCTGGCCGGTAGTGGTTATGCTTGTAGTGAGTTTTCTGCCATTTTTATAACCTACGGCAGACAGCGTTCCGGGTGCATAGTCTACTTTCCATTGCAGGTGGCTATTGCGGGGCATTTCTTTTTTGCCCAGGCTTTTTCCATTTAAAAATAACTCAACATTATCAGCATTGCTGTTTACCCACACATCAATTGCCTGCCCTTCTTTAGCCGGCCAATTCCAGTGCGGAGAGATATGGATCACATCTTTATCTGTCCACCAGGATTGATAGTAATAATATATATTTTTTGGAAAACCACACATATCCATGATGCCAAAATGGGAATTGATATCGGGCCATTCAAAGGGAGTCGGTTCGCCCCGGTAATCAAATCCGGTCCATACAAAGCCCCCCATCCACCACTTTCTATCAGCGGCTAATGTCCACCATTGTTCTGCTGTATTTGCCCATGGGGGCGCAGTAATATCTTCATCAGGGACGTACGCGTTCACAGTATCTTTCGTATAAATACCCCGGGTGGTAACGGTGCTACCCATTTCTGTACCAAGAATAGGTTGATGAGGATGATCTTTATGATAGGGATCAATACCTGTGAGGCGGTAATTAAACCCACGCACCGGGATGACTTCATTAACGCCGGTGAAAGTATTTCCGACGTCGGCGGCATAAGTGCTAATGCGCGACGGATCCAATTCTTTTTGTTTTGCCAATAAGGTTTGAGCGATCCGTTTACCGGTGCTGTTTGTTTGAATCCATCCTTCTTCATTGCCAATTGACCAGAGGAAAACAGAGGGATGGCTGCGGTCTCTTTTTATAAGCCTTTCAAACTGGCCGAGGTATTCAGGGCTGCTGTTAAGTAACCGCTGTTCATCCAAAACCAGCATGCCGAGGCTATCGCATGCATCCAACAACTCAGGAGCGGGCGCATTGTGCGTTGTTCTATACGCATTTGCACCCATATCTTTCAGTAATTGTATTCTATAGAATTGCAAATAGTCAGGCAATGCGCTACCTACACCCGCATGATCCTGGTGGTCGCAAACACCTTTTATCTTTACGTACACGCCGTTTACAAAAAGCCCGTTTTCATTTATGCTGATTGTTCTTATGCCAAACCGCTTTTTATCTGTGTCAATTACTTTCCCATTCAATTTAATTACGGTAATTAGCCGGTATAAATATGGATCTTCAATAGACCATAAGCGGGGCTTGTTCAATAGAAACTTTTGCTGAATTATTTTTGTTTCATTGAGGCTTAATGAAACCGGTTGGTCATTTGTTTGTCCTATAACTTTACCCTCCCGATCGGTAACAATAGAAGCAACCGTACAATGCGAAGAAAAAAGATTTTGGTTTTGGACCGGGATTTCAATGCTGATTGAAGCACGGCTATTTTGAATGTTTGTGTAAATAAAAGCGCCATCATTTGCAATGTGCACACCGTTATACCGGTTAAGCCATACGTGCCGGTAGATACCGGCGCCCTCGTAGAACCAGCCTTCATATTGCGTTGCATCTGCCCTTACAACTATCACATTATCTTTATTAAAATTGATAAAGTCGGTAATATCATAAGTAGCGCCCACATAACCGCTTTTATTATTTCCGGCATAAATTCCATTGATCCAGATATTGGCATCGCGGAAAATTCCATCAAACTGAATTTGAAAACGCTGCCCGGAATCTTTTCTATCCACCACGAAATGTTTGCGGTACCATCCGATGCTGGTTTCAGGAAACAAGCCGCCAACCGGCTTATAGCCATGTGCCACAACATCATCGTTTGGCACATTTACAAAAGGAAGTTCGACCGCCCAATCATGTGGAAAGTTTACGTTGCGCCATGAAGAATCATTAAATTTTACGGCAATTGCGGTGTTGCCGGCATTACCCGTTTTCGAAAAAATGTTCGCAATAGAATAATTAAAATCTTTCTGCGGATCAGATGCATTGCCTAAATGAAATTTCCAATCGTCATCAAAATTGAGATGTCTTTGCGTGGATACATATTGGCCGTTGCAATAATTAGCAGCACAAATCAACAGCAGAAAGAGGCTAAATAACCCTCGTAATATTTTTTTCATACACAAGTTTATCGTGAACTACATCTTAAAATAATGTAGTTGAAATTGATAAATTCACAGGAGACGGTTAAGAATTTCGAATACTTCTGCGTCCTGGCGTTGTACTTTTTTTTAAGATCTAAAAAGTAGCTTTTATTATTTAAATAATCACGACAACCTCAATTATTAGAGAATACTCAATTATCAAGAATAAAAAACTGCCTTAATAAAGGCAGTTTATAAGTAATCTTTTAAAGCTTTGTAATGGTTGCCGTGTATTTTAACGGATGGCTAAGGTCTAATACAATTTTATAATTGCCGGCTGCGCCAATTGAAATATTGCTTCCATTATACTCTAATTCATTTAGACTTCCGCCCAGATTAGAATTGCCGCCCGGAAAATGAGGATCGCTCCACGTGCCATTGGCCCTGAATTTTATATTGGCGGCCGTTAGTGGAACTGAATTGATAACCCAGACATTATTAACGGCATCATAAGTTAATGGTGTATCACCACCCCATCCGTTAGGTGTCGCATCGCCTATGATAGCCCAGGTAACAGGTAGTACAGACCATGTAAGAGCGGTGGGGTTAGCTGTTACATAATAAGAAGCCGAAGCAGAGGTAGGCCACTTTAAATTATCGCCGGACGTGCTTAATTTCCCACCGCCTGCATCTCCGTAAGAAACATGATTCCAGTCAGGAAAATTATTGATTTTGAATCCTGTGTCTTTAACGCCGGCGGGCACATATATGTATCCCTCAAAATTATTAACATCGGGCGACGTAGCGCCTAACTGTGGCGCAGTGGCAGGAGCCCAGCCTTGATACCCTCCGGGAACCCATAGATATAAAAAAGGTAGATAAGTGGTAACTTTTATAGTGCTTACATTTGAAATAACCGACGGCACGGTGTTACTGCCCTGGAAGGCAACCACCCTGAATTCAAGATCTTTTGTATCGCCCGCTGTGACACCAGCCAATATAGCCGCTGAATTTAAGGCTTCTACAGTAAAAGTTTTTGCCAGGGCAGTATCTGTATTAAATACTTGCGGAGTGGTGAAATTATTTCCTGCCGTATCGACTTGCAAAGCATATGTAAAAGAAAATGTTCCGTATTGAGTAGCATTCCAGGTGAAGGTGATTGCATTGGATGCTGCATTGGCAATTGAGAGTGTTAAGGGGTTAACAGATGAGGGCGTGATAGTAACCGGAACAATATAGGGAGTTGTTTTTATAGTGAGCACATTTGAAGTGTACGCTTCATTATTATTATTGTAAGAAGAAGTAACTCTTACATCCATGCTGGAAGAAACCCCCGACACAAAGCCTAACGAAGCAAGAATATTATTGACTTGCTTGCCGGTTAATGAAGTATCTCTTGCGCCGGTGACAATAATTTTATCTTCCTTTGAAAAATTCCTCCCGGTAGAATCGATTTCCAATACATATTTGTACAAAGATGAATCCTGGGCGTATTTTGGGTTTGTCCATGAAAAGCTGATTACGGTTTTACCTGAATCAGCCGGCGCCGTAGATATCATATTTACTGAACTGCTCAGTGCCACAGCAGTGCCATTGGAATAATGAGGAAGGTCCTTAACCTTGTTGCAGGCAGCAAACGCAACAGCAGCCGTCGCTGACAGAAGAATAAATTTATTTATATATCGCATGTCTGTTCTTTTTAAAATGACTACTGTTTTACTACTGTAAATTTCCCTCTTTGGAAATCAACTTCTATTTTATAAGTACCATTTGCGGGAGGGGCAAGAATATTCTGCCCGTTGAAATATAAAATCGCCGCCGTTAATTTCTGCAGGATCATCATTTACTTTTATGCTCCACTGATCATCCCAGGAGCCGTTAACGGCAATAAATTTGTACTCGCCGCCGCCGATGAGGGGTATAGTTATAGTAAATAAGGTATGACTAACGGTTGTAAATTGTTGTGCTGCGGCCGGTTGGGATATAGGATTATCCCACCCGTGGTCGCTTCCCCCTGGCGTAGCGCTACCTACAATAAATAATGTACCGGATGCAGGCGGCGCAACTACAGGAGGAATAGCATAAGGAACAACCATATATTTTAAAACATTTGAGTATAATACTGCTGATTGATTTGTTAAAAATGATTTTACCCTGATTTCAATATTGTGTGAAACTGAAGTATCCAATTGCAACTGGTTCAATAAAAATCCATTGAATTCTGACACTAAAAATGATTTACTCAATTCTTTGCTAACAGAAACAGTTTGCCTTTTTGGGCTGGTAAAGTTTGCTCCGGCAGTATCAATCTCTATCTGGTAATTCACATCCTGCGAACTGATCCCTGTAGTAAATTTATAATTGGGATTTGTCCAGCTTAATTTCAATAGCCTCATTGTCTTTGTTTGAAAAAGAAAGCGGCAGATCAGGGGAAGTAACGGAAGCAGTTAACACAGGGCTGGTTCCTCCTTCATAATAAACTTTATTTTCATCTTTTTTACAGGATGCAAACAATGCGGCCAGTATGGATAAGAAGAAATAATTGTTTTACTATTTTTTTCATTTTGTATGATTTTAGCAGTTATTATTGAAATCCGGGGTTCTGTGTTAAGTTCGGATTAGATGCCAAAACAGAAGCAGGTATTGGAAACAAGTTATATTTCGAATCAACCGCAGTACCGGATGCAACACCACCTTTCCATGGCCATAGGTAAGTGCCGGTAGTTAATAAACCATAGCGTATCAAATCGGTACGGCGATGGCCTTCCCAATATAATTCCCGCCCCCTTTCATCCAATATGAATTGCAAGGTTAGATCACCGGCATTTAATTGGCCCGATAGCAGTACCGCCATAAGCCCTTGCTCTTATTAAATTCAAATAATTTAAAGCTGTTGCAGTATCTCCACCGCACCGCCACGCAAGTGTAGCCTCAGCATATATCAGGTACATTTCTGATAAACGGAAGACCGGGAAATCAATATCTGCAAAATATCCCGTAGGATCATCAACGGTGCCGCCCGTCAGACCTTTTATTTATATATTTTGTTACATGTGGCCCGTCATCAAAATTACTGATATCAGCTATAACCAATTGAGCCGGATCGGTACCATATTTGGAAGTAGTGAACATTGCTCTTTTATCGGTAGCTGCCGTTTTATCAGCAAATAAATTTACCAAGCCCGGAAGTTGCCCTGTATCCGTACCATCCGCCGCCTGTTACACCATAATCTGTAGTAGCTTCGTCACCGGAAGGCGCATGTACAAGGAAAGTAGTATTTCCATAACCCTGTGTATGCAAGCCATCGATAGGTACAGCAAAAATAAATTCATCTTTTTGCTTGTCATTATCCGCCATAAATAATTTGCGATAATCCGGCTGCAAAGAATAACCACCGGCAATTACTTTGGAGGCATAAATAATGGCGCTGTCATAATGTGGTGTACCTGTATAAACTGCAGCATTCAAGTATATACGGGCCAGTAAAGCCCAGGCTGCACCCTGGTCAACCCTTCCGTATTCAATAGTTTTTACAGGTGCCAAGTCAGCTTCAATGGCTTTTAATTCACCTACTATATAATTAAAAAGGTCTGCCCTTTTTATTTCTGCAGGCAATGGCCCACCAACAACATCCGCTTCGGTAATAAATGTGGATTTGCCAAACAAATCCATCATCAGCCAATAATTAAATGCACGCAGAAAACGCACTTCGGCCCTTGACTTTTTATTTCTGCGGCATCCGCACCTGTAATGCCATGGGAAGCCACTGCTTCATCAGTTGAATACCGCAGGTATTCATTTGCCAGTGTAATATTGTACATGGGCCTTGCATACATGCCTTTTAAAAAAGGGTCTGCGCTGGTAAATGATAAATTATGATAATCATGTATGGTTTGGTCATTCCATGCCACTACTGCTTCATCAGTTGGCAATTCCTGGCAATTGAAAAAAGGGCGGATAAATGCTATCTGGGAACCTTCATCCAAGCCGCCGCTGATATCAGGTTGGCCGGCGGGGCCCTGGTTGCCACCGGATGCCAGACCGCCATATATTTTTGCAAGCACACTTTTATAACCTGCCGCGGTTGCATATGTTTTATCAGGAGTAAGATCGTTTGTCGGAGTCAGATCCAAGCTTTTTTGCACAGGATGTTACCGTAACAATCGCAACAAAGGCAAAGAATTATATTTTTTAATATTTTAGTTGTCATATAAAAAATTTATTGAATTAGAAATCAAGATTGCAACCTAATGAGAAAATACGCGGGCGGGGATAGATATTATTATCCACGCCACTGCGGATCAGAATTTTCAGGATCCAATCCTTTATATTTTGTGATTACAAAAACATTCTGAACACTTGCAGATTAACCGCAGGGACAGCTTTGTTATTAAACACCCTGCCTGCATTATAACCAATGTTTATATTGTCCAGCCGTAAAAAAGAAGCATTCTCAATATAATAATCAGACAGATACTGGTTGTTGACAAAGCCAGTTGATAAATAACCGACACCTGCATTGCCGATAAAATTGATCGGGTTTTTAATGGAACGGAGCACAGCTACTGTTTGAGTTAAAGTTGTTATATAAATAATTGCCGAAAGAGCCATGCGCAGCCACACCCAAATGTCCATTTTTTGTAAGTAACCTGAGTATTGATGCCTAATAATACATCGGGCGCCGGTTTTTTGTAATAATATTGATCGGCAGCGCTCACTGCACCATCCCTGTTTACATCTTCATATAGCCCTTCGATCGGCTTCCCGGTTTCCGGGTCATATATCTGTTTGTAAACATTAAATGAAAAAGGAGCATAACCAACAGCAAATATCCCAATCTGGTTGCCGGTACCTCCGCTTATATTGCTTTGAGGAATGGCATTTACATTTGTACCCAGGTTAGTGATCTTATCACTGTTGTAAGCGATGTTAAATCCAAAATCCCAGTTAATCTCGTTTGTTCTGACAGGGGTGGTATTCAGTACAAATTCAACCCCTTTACTTTCAAGATTACCAATATTGGTGACTATAGTAATATCAAAATTCTGGCCCGGGGCCTGGTTGATAGTGCTCAACAGGTCTTTCGTTTTTTTATCATAAACATCGACAGAGCCGGAGATCCTGTTATTTAAAAATCCAAATCCAGTCCTATATTGGAAGTGGTGGTAGTTTCCCATTTAATATTTGGATCATAAGCCCCGGGACGGAAGTAATTGTAAAAAGTGGAGCCAAACTGATATTGAGCTGCTGAATTACTTAAAGAATACACAGGCAAATAAGGGTAGAGCGCGTTAAAGCTGGCACCGGGAATTCCGCCGATATCCTGCTGGCCGGTAACTCCCCAGCTTCCACGAAGTTTTAACTCACTTCAATACATTTGTATTCTTAAAAAAATCTTCTTTTAATTTCCATGCCGCCTGAAACCGCCGGGAAATAACCTACACGTGTAGCGGGAGAAAATTTTGAGCTTGCATCCCTGCGCACAGATGCTGTTATAAAGTATTTATTATCGTATGAATAATTTAACCGGCCCAAATAGGATTCAAGGCGCATACTTAGGCTTGTCCGTAGCGAAAGTAGGAACACTATTGGCTATCACTACACCATTTTGGCCGTAAGAGGCATAATTGTAAACATTCGTAGGGAATTCCTGGTAGCCATGTAATACCAGCACATCAACTTTACTTTTTATACTCTTGATCTCTTTTGTATAAAATAAAGAAAATTCATACAAGTTGTTTTGCTTTACTCTGTTTGTAGATAAGTATATCTGCCGGCTGTTTGATAGTCGGTGGCCATGATAGAATCTCTGTTGTCATTGCCGCTGCCATCCGCTTTATCTAATCCAATGTTTGCCTGGATATGCAAGTCAGGAAAAAAATGAAGCTTATAATCCACCTGTACATTACCGATTACCCTGTTTGCAGTAGAAGTATTACGCCTCAGCTCCAGTAATGCCAGTGGGTTACGGGTGGCCAGGTCGATCAGGTAATGTCGTGCCTGGTTGCAACCATTCAAAATAACCACCCCACCTGCCTCCATGAGAATCATCATATACCGGTTGGGTGGGGTCAAAAGCTGCTGCCGAACCTACTGCTCCCTGGTCGGCAAACCTGTTATTTGTATGAGAATATTTAACATTCAGATTTATTGAAAGATGATCGTCAAAAAATTTTGGAGATAAATTCAAAGAAGAAGAATACCGGTTAAAATGATCCGTTTTTAAAATTCCATCCTGGTTTAAATAACCTGCTGAAATACGGAAAGGGATATTCCCGATCGCCCCGCTTGCACTGAGGTTATTATCATTGCCAAAAGCAGACTGGTAAATTTGATCCTGCCAGTCAGTATTGGCTGTGCCCAGCAGATTTTTAAAGGTATTGTTTCCTGTTGCAGCCGCATCCGCATTTATAATGCTCCTTATCTGGTCGCCGGTAAGCACACCTACTTCTTTAGTAACGGAGCCAAGAAAACTGCGTATTAAAATTGAACCTTATTTTCCTTTTGATCCCTTTTTCGTGGTAATAATAATTACCCCGTTTGATGCCCTTGAACCATATAATGCGGTAGCAGATGCATCTTTCAATACACTCATTGATTCAATATCATTGGGGTTGATTGTATTTAATAAATTGGCTGAGCCTGGCAAATTATTATTATCAACAGGCACGCCGTCAATCACAATTAAAGGGTCATTGCTCGCATTTAATGAAGCGCCACCACGGATGCGGATGGTACTTCCGCCACCTGCAGCGCCACCGCCTGGATGTGATTTGCAAACCGGCTACTTTTCCCTGCAGCAATTGCTCGGAAGAAGGTATATACCCTTTTTGAAAATCTTTGGAAGAAACCGAAGTTATTGCACTTGTCAGATCAGATTTGCGACGGGTTCCATAAGCTACCACCACTACATCGCTTAGGGTGGATGCAGATGCCTGCAATGAAATATTAATGGAAGATTGGCCAATGGCAATTTCCTGGCGGGCGAAACCTACAGCGGTAAAAATAAGTGTGCCGGAATTTGCGGGGCGGTGATTGAAAAGCTGCCATCCGGAGCAGTTTGTGTTGCAGCTTTAGTACCCTTGACAGCAACAGTTACACCGGCAAGGCCCGATCCGTCTTTTGCGTCTGTAACTCTGCCTTTTATAGTATTCTGAGCATTGGCAATAAGAGCAAAAAAGATAAATAGATCAAAACACAGGTATGTTTTGATACAAGAGTGGATTTTCTCATAGCAACAATCGTTTTATTAATTAGGAAGTATTTAAAAACTTTACAGTTTCAGGTAATGTGTAAATTTTACACAAAATAAATAAATTTTTAATACCCAAAATAATTTTTCATGCTTTATTTACTAAGAGAAACTGTCGTTTGTATATTTTGAATTTTTGATGACAAAAACTCTGCTACGAGTTAAAAATCTATGCCCGACCAGGTCTTTTTCTTCTTCTCATATTTTTCATAATCAAACTTGTAAAGCCTTCCGGGCCTGTGCGGAACATTCTGTTCATTTTCTCCCATATCTACTAAAAAATCCATAGAAAAAAACTTTTTCCTGAAATTTCTGCGGTCCAGCTTTATGTTTAAAATCGCCTCGTAAAGATTTTGAAGTTCTCGCAATGAAAATTTATTGGGCAGCAGGCTAAAGCCCAAAGGATGTTCCTGTACTCTTTTTTGCAGCCATACATAAGATGCTTCAAATATTTTCTGTGATCAAATGCCAGGTCTGTTACATTTTCAATTTCATGCCAGTGCAATTCATTGTCAAGAATTTTTAACCGGTGATGCTGTATATTTATCAGTGAACAATAAGCAACGGTAACAACCCTCCCCGCAGGGTGGCGGGTTACTTCGCCAAAAGTATGCACCTGTTCAAGATACAGATCGTTTAAGCCTGTACGTTGCTTTAATACCCGGTAAGCGGCTGCTTCAAGATCTTCTTCAGGCTTTACAAGGTCTCCAAGTAATGACCATTTACTTTGATACTTTTTCAAATCTGAACGAATGAGCAAAACCTTTAGCTTGTTTTCATCAAATCCAAAAATTACGCAATCAACCGATAAAGCAACCCGGTTAATGCTTTGCACTTCCGACTGTATTTTTTTAAAGGTCTTTATATTTTTTTGAGTGTTATCTTTTGATGTTACTGCCATAGTATTATAAGTGGATAGATGAATGGTTATAAGTTTAATTTTCGGTTAGTTGTTAAACGGTTAACCGGTTGTTGTTTTGTCAGCCGAAATATTGTTTAATGACCACTCAACAACCTTTTTATAAAAAGTAATGATGAAGCGCGTCGCCGATGATAATAACCATGAAAAATTTTGAAGGGAAAAGAATACCAGCATAAAAATATTTCCAGGCTTTCTTCATAACAGGCAATTTATTGTGTAAAATAAACACATTATTTTAAACTTTGATCATTATCTAAATAATTTTTTATCAGAGAAGAGGTAGCTGATATCATAATCCTATGCGTGTGCCGGTTTATTCTGATATTTTAATAATACTTTTATTACTTAGAATATAAAATCTCACTATTTTTAATTTTACAGTAAATCTTTTTCATGTACACAAAGGAACAAACCAGGGATCTGCAATTATTAACCAGCCAGCTATTGAAAAGCGCGGATCTCTGTTGAACAATTAAGAGATGTTCTTCGGTTTCATGAATACAGGTATTATATTTTAAATGACCCGCTCATCTCCGACGCAGAATATGACAGTCTTTATAAAGCGCTGGAAAAGCTTGAAAAAGATAATCCTGCATTAATAACCTCCGATTCGCCAACACAAAGAGTAGGCAACAGCCTGAACAAAGAATTTGTAACAGTACCGCACCTGGTGCCCATGCTGAGCCTTGAGAACAGTTATAATCCACAGGACCTTATTGATTGGGATAAAAGAGTAAGAGGGCTTTTAGATGCGCAGCAAATTGTTTATAGTGCAGAACCAAAATTTGACGGGGCAAGTATTTCAGTTATTTATGAAAAAGATATGCTGGTAAGAGGCGCCACCACGGGGCGATGGAGTTGCCGGTGATGATATAACTATTCAATATAAAACAAATCGGCTCTATCCCTTTATCGGCAAAATTTTCTGATTATGGAATTGAACTGGCAGAAATACGCGGAGAAGTTTTAATGACCAAAGAAAATTTCAGGCAATATAATATGATGCTGGCCGAAGAAGGAATTGCACCGCTTGCCAATCCACGAAATGCGGCTGCGGGCTCTCTTCGCATGAAAGACCCTGCTGCAGTAAGAAAAAGAAAACTGGAAGCCATACTATATCACATAAGCTATATTAAGCTTATCGAAAAAAGCATTTCAAAAAATAAAAAGCTGTTAGCAACGCATGCCGGCTCTTTGCAAATGCTTGCCGAACTTGGTTTTAAAACACCTGTAAATGAAAAAAAAGTGCTCAGCAACATTGAAGAGGTAGTTGATTTTTGCAAAAAGTTTGAAATTAAAAGGGATGACTTGCCCTATGAAATAGATGGCATGGTGATAAAAATTAATGATGTGGAACTGCAGCAGCAAACAGGCAGCACTACTCATCATCCACGCTGGGCAATCGCTTATAAATTTAAGGCAAGGCAGGCAACTTCAAAATTGATAAAAGTTGAGTTCCAGGTAGGCCGTACAGGTTCTGTAACGCCGGTTGCAAAAATAGAACCTGTTCACATTGCCGGGGTTACGGTTTCTTCCATTTCACTTTTTAATGCAGATGTAATTGAGGAAAAAGATTTGCGTATAGGCGACACCGTTATAGTGGAACGTGCCGGGGATGTAATTCCTTATATTGTTAAGCCACTTGCTGAATTAAGAGATGGCACTGAAAAGAAAATCATTTTCCCGGTCAATTGCCCTGTATGTGGTGACCCGCTGGTGAAGCCTGAAAGAGAAGCGGTATGGAGATGTGTAAATATTAATTGCGAAGCACAGGTAGTTGAACGCATCATTCATTTTGTAAGCAAAGATGCCATGGATATCAGGAGCCTTGGAGAAGCAAATATCCGTAAGTTTTATTCACTTGGTTTCCTAAAAAATATCCCGGGAATTTATTCACTTAATTACGAAGAAATTGCAAAGCTTGAAGGGTTTGGCCAAAAGTCAATTGATAACCTTCGCAATGCAATTGAGCATTCAAAAAAGCAAAGCCTGCACAGGCTTATCTTTGGGCTGGGCATAAGATATGTAGGCGAAGCTACAGCGAAAACTTTGGGCAAAAGTGTTGAAAATATATTTGACCTGCAAAAATTTTCAATTGAGGAATTGCAACAATTAAAAGATATTGGAACATAAAGTAGGCGAAAGCATTTATGACTTTTTTCATAATGATGATAACATGGCAATGCTTCAAAAACTTGCCGCACTGGGGTTGCATACAAAAGGAGATAAGGTTGAAGATAAAGTCGGCAAACTTTCGGGCCACACTTTTTTATTTACCGGCACATTACCCACTTTAAAAAGAAGTGATGCTGAAAAATTAGCAGAAGATAACGGAGGTAAACTTTTTCTTCTGTAAGCAGTAATCTTAATTATCTTATTGCCGGAGATTCGGCAGGAAGCAAACTTGAAAAAGCAAGAAAAATAAAGACCATTAAAATACTTAACGAACAGGATTTTTTAAATTTGATACAAACTTAGTTTTGTAACTTTATTTTAAACCTTTAGCCATGATAAAAAAAAATAACGGTGAAATATGGAAGCAGCTTCAGTTTAAAGGATGGAAGCTGTTGCGAAAGAAATATGCCATTTCATCTCATGGCCGTGCAGCAAGCTATTATGAGGATATATTAACGGATGGAAAATTACTGGAAGGCTCTCTTACATCAGGGTATAAAACACTCAACCTGCATATTGATAATAATAACGGAACAATTTATTTTCATCGCGAAGTCGCTAAACTTTTTAATAAAAAAAATTCACCCGGAGACAGATTTGTTATTCATCTAAACCATAACAAAACTGATAACAATACTAAAAATCTTAAATGGGCATCTCAAAAAGATGTAAGCAAGCATCAGCAAAAAAGCCCTGAAAAAATTGCCTATAAAAAAGTTCAACATACAAGAACTCAAGGCTTGAAACTTACTTTATCACAGGTAAAAGCCATTAAGGCGTTTATTGATAATCCCCGCAGGAAACTTAACTTACAGGCAAATTGCGGACAAATACCTTGTAAGTGAAATGACCATTTACAGAATCAAAAGTGGCGAAAACTGGAGCAACGTAAAATGACCAGCTCTTAATTTCATAATAATACCATACGCATTTTCATTCAATGTTTCAACTCTCCACCGTAAGTTTTTTAAAGGAACTTAAAAAGAATAACAATAAACCATGGTTTGATAACCACCGGGAAAAATATCTTTCAGCAAAAACTGATTTTGAAAATTTTGTCGAAAATCTTCTTAACAGCATATCAGCGTTTGATGATGATATAAAGGAGCTGCCGGCAAAAAACTGTACATTTCGTATTAACCGTGATATAAGATTTTCAAAAGACAAAACCCCCTATAAAACCAATATGGGCGCTTCCATAAACAGGGGAGGAAAAAAATCAATATTTGCCGGTTATTATTTTCACCTGGAACCCGGCGGAAAAAGTTTTGCAGGCGGCGGCCTCTGGATGCCCGTCAGCTCCCGAATTGAAAAAATTACGGCAGGAAATTGATTATTGTTTTCCTGAATTTAAAAAAATTATTACAAGTTCAGGCTTTAAAAAGCAGTATGCCGGGATGGAAATGAATGAGGAGCAAATGCTGGTAAATGTTCCTAAAGGATACGATAAAGAAAATCCTGCCGCTCATTTTTGAAACTAAAAAGCTTTGTTGCAACAAAAGTTGTTCCTGATACCCTTCTTACCACACCGGGCCCTGGCAAAGGAAGTTGCGAGCGCTTTCAAAGCATTAATGCCTTTAGTAAAATTCATGAATCGATCTATGGAATAGATGCAGCAAGTCCGCACATCTTTAAAAAAAACGGCCAGTGATAAAAATCACCGGCCTTGCTTACCTCTGAAACCACAAGAAAAAAATCGAATTTCTTGATAATATCTTAATGAGGATATTTATTTAATTGATTGTAAATTTAATTAAAAGCTATCGGGTTTCTTAATTAAAGTTATTGGTTTTGTGGGGTGGTTTTTAAATTAGTAGGATAAGGAAAACAGAATGGGCTGCTAAATTAACAATAATTTGTTACAAAAAGAATTTTATGCTATTTAATTGAAAAATTTTTTTTAAGTTCATGTTCAGCAAGCCTTTGAATCTTTTTTATTTTGTAGCTATACCACCATTTGGGAGTCGTTTTTTTCATAACGGTGTCAATACTTCTCATTCCAAATAAATTCCAGGCACCTTTTAACTTACCCGAAACAGAGCTTTGAAGTGCACGAAGGCTCATCGCAAATCCACTATCAAGATATTCCATATGATGCCAGTAACCCGCCGGCATAAATAACGTTTCCCCATGATCCAGTATAAGCTCATATCCTTCGGCATGTTTTAATGCCGGAAACTTTTCATAATCGGGATTGCCTGAGTTTTGATTGTAGTTGGAAAAATCAGCAAGGCTAAGCACTTCAAACGGCTTGCGATAAAGTTTATGCTGTTCTTCATGGCGAAATAATAATATCTTTTTTCTGCCCGCAAACTGTGTATGGAGAATATGTGAAAGATCGATATCAAAATGCATATGGGTTATTGAAGTTTGCCCGCCGGTAAATAGCATAGGGTATTTTTTTACATAACCTTTCATCAGTTCTTCCGGCCAGGTAAAATCGCCGATAAGCTGGGGAGCATGGTCAAAAATATTAAAAAGAAAAATCCTCCATGCTGCCGGCCCTTTCTTAATCATATCCACATATTCGCCGAATGTTTTATAATCATCCGCGGTATTGATAGGTGTATAAGCATCGCTCTTCACATTATTATAAAGCCCTACCTTTTTGTCCCCTACTATTTCCTTGAAATAATCCCATGTCCATTTATGATAGGCGGGCCATTGCTTTGGCAAGTTCCGTAATTACCAACGGCTTTTTTGGCAAGTAATAATTATTCTTAAAATCCTCCGGCGAAATTTTTTCTACCCTGTCTACTGGTTGTAGTTGCATTGTCCATTTTTAAAGTGTAGCAAAATTAATTATTAATAATCGCCCATCATCTGTGAAATGCTAATAAGGCTGTAAAAAATCTGAAAAAGCGGAAAGCCTTGCTCAAAAATGAGCCCGCGCAATCGTGCGAAAAACTAATAAGTGTTAGTTTTGAAAAATAACCATCCGCCTTATGGCAAAAATAATTCCCGGTAAAAACGGCTCAAAAAAAGATGTAATAACGCAAAAAGCTGCAGCACTTTTTCAGAAAAAAGGATTTACGGCTACCTCTATGAGAGATATCGCCGAAGCCATTGGTGTAGAAGCTCCGAGCCTGTACAATCACATTGAATCGAAAAGTGAAATTTTAAAAGATGTTTGTTTCAGGGTGGCACAGCTTTTCACGGGTAATTTAAGAGAAGTTGAAATCCGGCAGGAATTATATTTGTCTAAAATTGAAAGTATCATCCGTTTCCATATTTCCATGATGATAGAGGAGTATGAAAATGTATATATTTCCGACCATGAATGGAAGCATTTACCAGAACCGTTTTTAAGCGATTTCAAAATGCAGCGCCGGAACTACCGCACCCGGCTTAGCCGCCATTTTACAAAAAGGAATTGATAATAAAGAAATCAGCTATTATTAATCCATATGTCGCGGTCCTTACAATTTTATCTGCAATAAGCGGTATCGAAAACTGGCAAAGATCCGGCAAAAAACTTAGATGCAAAATTGACTTGAGGAAAATATGGTGAAAATCCTCGTCGAAGGATTAAAATATCATCCTGCGGAAGACGTTTCAAATAATCACCGGGCATTGAAAGTATCGCGCAGCCTTTCCGGAAAAAAGCAGGAGTGACTAAAAAAGAAAAATTTTAAATCTTAATTTATCAGTGGCGCTTCATTTTCATAAGATCACTATTAAAAATATCCGGCACGAAACAAAAGATTGTGTTTCCATTGCATTTGACATTCCAAAAGAATTAGAAAAAGATTTTTTATTTAAGCAAGGACAAAATATTACTATTAAGGCAAATGTAAATGGAGAGGAAATCAGGAGGTCTTATTCAATTTGCAGTTGCCCTCTTGATAATGAATTAAGAATTGCTGTAAAAAAAGTTTATGATGGCTCCTTCTCCACTTTTGCCAATCGAGCAACTTAAGCAGGGCGATGTGCTTGAAGTGCTGCCGCCTACCGGAACATTTTTTACCGAAGTAAACATTCTCAATAAAAAAGATTATGTTTTTTTTGCCGCAGGAAGTGGAATTACCCCGGTGATTTCTATTATTAAAACAATATTAAGGACCGAGCCTGAAAGTAATGTTACGCTTGTATATGGCAACAGGAATGTAGCATCCATAATTTTTAAGGAAGACCTTGAGGCGCTGAAAGATAAATACCTGCAACGTTTCAGGATTTATCATATTTTAAGCCGGGAACGAACGGAAGCGACTATTAATTATGGAAGAATAGATGCTGAAAAATGCCGGCAGCTTTCCAGACTGATTAACTTTATGTCTGCAGATGAATTTTTTATTTGCGGCCCCGAAAAAATGATATTTGGTGTAAAAGAATTTTTAGAAACAAATGGAATAAATAAAAATAAAATTCACTTTGAATTATTTACTACGCCTACCAGGAAAAACACAAAAATTTATACAGCGAGAAAACAACCCGGAAGATGAAGGAAGTGAAATTACCGTAAAAATGGATGGGCGCAGTTTTACTTTTATGCTGGATTACAACAGCAACAATATTCTGGATGCTTCATTGGCACAGGGCGCAGATCTTCCTTTTGCCTGTAAGGGAGGGGTTTGCTGTACCTGTAAAGCAAAACTTATAGAAGGCGAAGTGGAGATGGAAGTGAATTACGGGCTTGAACAGGAAGAAGTAAAGGCGGGTTTTATTTTAGCATGCCAGTCGCACCCAAGAACCAAAAAAGTTGTGTAGATTTTGACAGTAAATGAAGCTTGCGTTTATAATCCTTACAGTGATACATCTTTCACCAATGTTCCAAATTCATCAGTCGGTAAAGCATTGTTCTCTTTAAACAGGATGAGAAAGTTCTGAAAGTCACTACTTGATTTTTCAAATTCAGATTTTGTTGTTAAAAACTCATCTGATTTATCATTTCTTAAAAAAAGTTTCTTTTGAATTTTTTCATACGCATCAAACCTCCTGAAAATAGCTTTTGCAATTCATTAAATTTTTCCTGGTAGGTCATCTCGCAGTATTTGGCTATAATATACTGTATTAACGGTAAATTATTAATAGTTTAAAATCCTGATTACAGGTGAGGTTTCACTTGCCAAATAGCGTTGTACCTACAGTATCATAAATACCATGACTTTTTAGTTTTATAAATCGTCACATAAGTTTCAACTTGCATACCCGTAATTCGTTACAAATGGCACAGTACCAGTATCGCATTAAATTCAAATCATCATTTCTTAATGGTAATGTTATGGCACACTTTTAGCATAAACTTAATCTATACTTTTATAGAACGACTTTTATACTTAGCCGGAGTGATGACCCGGCTTTTTTATTGATTGCCCTGTGAATGATTTCATACGTATTGATTTTGCAAGTATGAATTTATTTTACCTGCTACCGGTGATTTTGCCATTACAAATTTAACTAACAACCATTAGTTTTTATATCCTGAATTAGTAACTTTGAACTCTAAAATATTGCAATGGTTTCAGACTCATTACAAAAAGTGTTTGACGATAAGATTGCGCAGGAAATAAAAATTGAGCCTAAAGACTGGATGCCGGATGACTATCGTAAAACTTTGATTCGCCAAATAAGCCAGCACGCCCACAGCGAAATTGTCGGAATGCTTCCGAAGGAAACTGGATAACCCGCGCCCCTTCTTTAAGGCGCAAAGCCACTTTACTTGCCAAGGTCCAGGATGAAGCGGGGCATGGGCTGTATTTATATGCTGCGGCTGAAACAATGGGAATAAGCCGCGAAGAAATGATCGGCCAGTTATTAAATGGCACTGCAAAATATTCCTCAATTTTTAATTATCCTACTTTAACATGGGCAGATATCGGCGCTATCGGCTGGCTGGTAGATGGCGCCGCCATTATGAACCAGGTGCCTTTGTGCCGTGCATCTTACGGACCTTATGCGCGGGCAATGATAAGGGTTTGTAAAGAAGAAAGTTTTCATCAGCGGCAGGGATTTGAAATTCTACTTACACTTTGCAGGGGCTCACGTGAACAAAAAGAAATGGCACAGGATGCACTT
Source organism: uncultured Chitinophagaceae bacterium (assembly GCA_963800635.1). Taxonomy (GTDB): domain Bacteria; phylum Bacteroidota; class Bacteroidia; order Chitinophagales; family Chitinophagaceae; genus Ginsengibacter. The sequence continues at coordinate 558,845 of CAWDCB010000005.1, read as the reverse complement.
AACAGGTGGTGGTGGCCAAGCCTGATGATGTTTGGGCCAAATGATGATGCCTCACCGCACACAGCACAAAGCATGAAATGGAAAATAAAAAGATTTACCAATGATGAGTTGCGGCAGAAGTTTGTGGATATATGCAAAGAACAGGCAGATATTCTTGGGCTTAACGATACCCGATCAAAATCTTAAATGGAATGAAGCAACCGGCCATTATGATTTCGGAGAAATAAACTGGGATGAATTTTGGAATGTGGTCAAAGGAAACGGCCCTTGCAACAAAGAGCGTTTAGCCGCGAGGGTTAGTGCACATGAAAATGGCGCATGGGTGAGGGAAGCTGCTATGGCGTATGCAGAAAAGAAAAAAATTAATAATTAATAATGAAACAGGACGAACCTCTTTGGGAAATTTTTATAAGAAGCAAACAAGGCCTTGATCATAAACATGTAGGAAGCCTCCATGCAGCTGATGCACAAATGGCAATTGAAAATGCAAGAGATGTTTATACAAGGCGTATGGAAGGTGTAAGCATCTGGGTGGTTGAGTCAAAAAATATTCATTCATCCAACCCTGATAATGCATCCAGCCTTTTTGATCCGGCAAATGATAAAATTTACCGTCATCCTACTTTTTATAATTTACCGGATGAATTGAAACATATGTAGTAACAAGGTTAAAAGTTAAAAAGTGATTCACTATATGCCAATTTAGTTTTTCTATGTACCAATAAATGCCGGAACAATATCAACATATCAACTAATCAACTTGTCAACTTATTGCCTTCATCTTGCCGATAATAGCCTCATAATGGGCCATCGCCTTAGTGAGTGGACCGGCCATGGGCCCATGCTGGAACAGGATATTGCCATCAGCAATATTGCCCTGGATTTAATCGGGCAATCAAGAAATTTCTATCAATATGCCGCACAAATTATTAATTCTTCAAAAGATAGTACCGGCAACCATCAATTAGAGGAGGCCACAGAAGATACGCTTGCTTATTTAAGAGATGCGCGTGAATTCCGGAATCTGCTAATTACTGAAATACCAAATGGCGACTGGGCAAAAACAATACTGAAATTATTTTTATTCAGTACCTACCAGTTTTATTTTTATCAAAAACTCGTAAGTTCAGCCGATCAACAACTGTCGGCTATAGCAGAAAAATCTTTGAAGGAAGTTACGTATCATGTGAAGTGGAGCAGTGAGTGGGTAATACGGCTGGGAGATGGGACAATCGAAAGCAACCGTCGTATAAACTTAGCGCTTGAAGAAGTATGGCCCTATACAGGAGAAATGTTTGAAGCTGCTGAATATGAAAATATCAATTCAAAAAAACAAGTAGCCGTTGCCGTTAGTGAGATAAAAAGCGACTGGCAAAACAAAGTAAAAGAAGTATTCGAAGAAGCGACTCTTATTTACCCATTGGAAGAAAAAACCTGGATGCAGACAGGGGGCAAAAATGGCATCCATTCAGAACATCTCGGTTTTATCCTGGCTGAAATGCAATTTTTGCAAAGAGCGTATCCCGGGTGTGAATGGTAAGACATTAAATAATGGAAAGAACAAAAGAAAATATTACTACGGATGAGATATGGAAATTAATGAATGAAATTAATGATCCTGAGATCCCTGTATTGTCTATAACTGACCTTGGTATTGTAAGGGATATAATAATTACCAACAGCTGTTAGAAATTTTTATAACGCCTACGTATAGTGGATGCCCCGCAATGGATGTAATTTCAATGAACATAAGGATGGCGCTTTTGAAAAAAGGTTTTACAAAATATTAAAATCACACAACAGCTTTCGCCTGCATGGACGACAGACTGGATGACCGAAGGCGGAAAAGAAAAACTAAGAGCTTATGGGATTGCACCTCCTGTTGGAAAAAGCTTTGACAAAAAGTACCTGGAAGAATTAAAAGTTGAATGTCCGCTGTGCCATTCTTCAAATACAAAATTGCTCAGCCAGTTTGGTTCAACAGCATGTAAAGCATTGTACCAATGTAAAGATTGCCTGGAGCCATTTGACTATTTTAAATGTCACTGATGAATTGTATCTTTAAAAAGAAGACTATGACGATCGTTATAAAAAAGAGGGATTCTTCAATTACCATAAAAACCCCGGATGCAATTGCTGCCACAGCCACATTTTTGAAAATACCATTAGTTACGGGAGACAAAAAAGTTTCGCAGGTAGAGAATATAATTACCGTATTATTCACTCCTGAAAATTATTAACATGTCCCCGCTCCTTTTTGAAATTAAAAATTCAATTGCTTTCATTACACTTAATCGCCCTGAAAAATTCAATGCATTTAACCGTGATATGGCGCTTGACGTTACAAAAAATTTTAGATGAATGTGAAACTAATACTGCTATAAGATGTGTCTCCATTACCGGAGCCGGCAAAGCTTTTTGCGCCGGCCAGGACCTTTCAGAAATTGTTGATCCGGAAGGGCCGGGGATGGAGAAAATACTTTCGAACATTATAATCCCATCATTAACAAAATAAGGAAACTTAATAAACCTGTGATAGCTGCTGTAAACGGTGTCGCCGCCGGAGCTGGCGCCAATATCGCTTTATGTTGTGATTTGGTAATCGCAGCCCAATCTGCTTTCTTTATCCAGGCTTTTAGTAAAATCGGATTGATCCCGGATAGCAGCGGAACTTTCTTTTTACCCCGGTTAATAGGCATGCAGAAAGCCAGTGCATTGATGATGCTGGGAGATAAAATCCCTGCTGAAGAAGCAGAAAGAATCGGAATGATTTATAAAGTTTTTCCGGATGATATTTTTAAAGAAGAAGGCGAAAAGATTGCCACAACGCTCGCAGAATTACCAACTAAAGCGTTGGCATATACCAAACAGGCTCTTAATAAATCACTGGAACAAACCCTGGAACAACAGCTACACACAGAAGACGGCCTTCAACAAAAAGCTGCCCTTACAAAAGATTTTAAAGAAGGTGTTTATCATTTTTAGAAAAACGAAAACCAAAATTTACCGGACAATAAAATTATATATGGAAAAGGATAAGCTGGCAGTTGCGGTGGTCAATCATATGATGGAAAATGATCTTTTTAGTCAATGGCTTGGCATACAAATAATAGAAATAAGGGAAGGATACAGTAAAATAAAAATGAGGGTGCGCAATGAAATGATAAATGGCCTTGGCATTGTGCACGGTGGAATTGCGTTTTCATTGGCAGATAGCTCTTTTGCTTTTGCCTGTAATAACCGTAACAATTTATCAGTTGCCTTAGACACATCCATTAACTTTCTAAAACCGGTTCACCCCGACGATGAGCTTATTGCAGAAGCAAAAGAAATACATAACGGCAAATCAACGGGCCTCTACCAGGTTACTGTTACGAACCAGCGGAATCATATAATTGCCTTGTTTAAGGGAACCTGCTTCAGAACAAATAAAAATCTGGTGTAATGTCAAATAAGCTATGACCTGAACATAAATCGCTACCGGTAAACTATTAACTACTTTACAATGGCCTGCTACGAATATAAAGGTATCAAACCTGTTATCCATGCATCCTCATTCATTCATCCCCTATCTGCAGTTACAGGCAATGTAATTATTGGTAAAAATGTTTACATAGGGCCAGGTGCAGCCATCCGCGGAGATTTCGGAAAAATAATTATTGAAGATGGCTGTAACGTTCAGGAGAATTGCACCATCCATATGTTTCCGGGAGTTACCGTTATCTTAAAAGAAAATGCGCACATAGGCCATGGCGCAATTATTCATGGAGCAACGATTGGAAAAAATTGCCTGGTTGGGATGAATGCTGTTATCATGGATGATGTTGATTTGGTGATAATTGCATTGTTGGTGCGTTGAGTTTTATAAAAGCCGGCGAGAAAATTCCTGCCGGAAGCATGGTGGTTGGCAATCCTGCAAAAATTATTAAACAGGTTTGTGATGAAATGATTCAATGGAAAACAGAGGGAACAAAAATTTACCAGCAACTTGCGGCTGATATGCAAAAAGACTGGAAGCCTTGTGAGCCTCTCAGGGATATCACAGAACAAGTTATTGACAATCCGATAGAAACTTATAAAACCTGGAAAGAAACAAAAGAGAAATAAATCACCTGATAAGTAATTCTAATGATTTATATCAATCCTAATGTTCGATCCTTGATAATGCATTTGCTCGCTAAGCTTAAAAAGTTTAACAATTTTTCATCTTCATTTATTTATTTTCCAAATCAATTTCGCATTGGTTGCTTCTTTTTTAAAATCCGGCATTTTTCCATCGCCCCTGCCTGTAAATCCACCATCCGGATGGCCTAAAACATTACAGGCACTGTCATAAACAATATTAAATTTATCACAACAGGGCGATACCACATAATAAACAGTTTGTTGCTTGTACGTGTATCGGGTAACAGATATGGGAGAGCCCTGAGCTGGGATCGATGTCATCAGTTTAATTTTTGCTTCAAGGCATGGCGGCATTTCGGGTATGCCTGTATCCTGCATTTTTATTTGCAGAACAGGCAAGTAATAAAATAATAAAAATCGTGACTGTTATTGGCTTGATCATCTTTTTTCTGTAACAATACAAAAATAATTCCTAAAAAAACTTTGCGACCTTTGCGCCGATGGAAAGAACAAATTTTATAGACCTGATAAAGGTTTTTTGCAAAAGCGGGCATGGCGGAGCGGGCAGCAAACATTTTATGCGTAACAAGCTTACGGCTTATGGCGGCCCGGATGGCGGAGATGGCGGCAGAGGCGCTCATATTATTCTTCGCGGCAATAAAAATTTATGGACATTATTGCACCTGCGTTATTTTAAAAATGTTTTGGCGGACGATGGCGAAAATGGAAGCAAAAATAATTGTACCGGCCGGGATGGTAAAGATATTATCATAGAAGTTCCGTTGGGAACTATTGCAAAAAATGAAGAAACGGGTAAAATAGAAGCTGAAATTTTAGAAGATGGACAGGAAATTATTTTGATGAAAGGTGGGCGTGGCGGCCTTGGCAATTCAAATTTTGCAACGCCTACTAACCAGGCACCGGAACATGCACAGCCGGGTGAACCGGGGGAGGAAGGATGGAAAATATTAGAACTAAAAGTATTGGCGGATGTTGGTTTGGTAGGTTTTCCCAATGCCGGGAAATCCACATTGCTTTCAGTTATTACTGCTGCAACACCAAAAATTGCGGATTATGCATTTACCACGTTAACTCCACAACTCGGTATGGTGGAATACCGGGATCACAAAAGTTTTTGCGTTGCTGATCTTCCCGGAATTATTGAAGGCGCTGCAGAAGGAAAAGGGCTTGGATTCCGCTTTCTAAGGCATATAGAACGCAACCCGGTATTGCTTTTTGTAATACCTGCAGATAGTAACGGGCATCGCGAAGAATTTGAAATTTTAAAAAATGAACTTAAAGAATATAACCCTGAATTGCTTGATAAAAAATTTGTGATTGCTATAAGTAAAAGTGATATGCTTGATGATGAATTAAAAGAGGCCATTAAAAAAGAATTGCCTGTGGATATTCCTAATATTTTTATTTCATCCATAGCAAACCAGGGACTTGTCCAGTTAAAAGATCTTTTATGGAATACGCTTAATTAACGCTTACTATGTTTAGGCACTTACTCCAGATATATTACACTTCACAAAAAATTAACCATCTTATAATGTTCTTTTATAGCAAATGACACGTAAAATTTTATTTTTCATCAATCCCATTTCCGGAACACAAAGCAAGCTTCATTTAGAAAAAAAAATCATAAAAAAATGCTCTGGAAAAAAATATTGGCTATGAATTTCTATTTACTGCTGAAGATGGAAATTATTCTTTCTTGAAGGAAAAAATAAGCAGAGACGGAATAACTGATTTGTTATTTGCGGCGGAGATGGAAGCATTAGCCCGATAGCAGCATGCTGTGCTAAATCTAAAAATTAATATTGGCATTATTCCGCTCGGCTCCGGAAATGGTTTGGCACTTACCGCTAAAATTCCCCGTTCAGTTGATAAGGCACTTGAAATAATCTTCAGCGGCAAAAGCCAGTTGTATCGATGCTTTTTTGATAAATGGAAGGCTAAGCTGTATGCTTTGTGGTATTGGGCTTGATGCACAGGTTGCTTATGACTTTTCTCTTCAAAAAAAACGGGGGCTTTCAACTTATCTCCGGCAATCTTTTAAAAATTTTTTATCTGGCATCTCCTTTCCCTTTTGAATTACAAATAAGAAAAATAAAATTTAATGTGGATGCATTTTTTATTTGTATTGCCAACAGCAACCAATTTGGAAATAATTTTACAATTGCCCCCGAAGCAAGCCTAAGCGATGGGCTTCTCGATATTATTGTAGTTAAAAAAATGAGTAAACCACGGATTCTTTGGTCTGTTATTAAACAAATGAAAGCAGGAAAAATACAAAGCCACGAAGAAAAAAAATTTCACGATCAAGGATATTCTTTATTTTCAAACCGATACCATCAAAATTATTAATCCCCACCTGGCTCCATTACATATTGATGGTGATCATCGCAAACCGATAAAGAATTTAATATTGAAATTATACCCGCGGCTTTCAGGCTCATTCAGCCTTAATGTTGCAAGTATTGCTTTACCTGTTCGAAAGCTTCTACATTATTTTTTCGCTTTAATGAAGAAATCACTTCTTTTTTTTCACTGGCAGTTAAATGAAAATTAATAGTAGCGCCGCGGTCTTCTTTTTCAGGAATATACATAAAAGCTACCCGGTGAAAATTGCTGTCTAAAGAATTTTGAGCATACGTGATTTCATCATCCTGGAAATAATCCTGCAGCATGAACCAGTTGTTTTGCAACATAGTAAATGGCTTGGTTATAATTCCGGTAATATCACCATTTACAAAAGTATTATCCCAGCCTCCTTTTTGTCTCGATCTTACCTGGATAATTAAAACCCCGCGCGTGTTTTTCTGTATCCAGTCTTTAAAAACATGTAAAAAACGAAGTGAGGTTTCCTGCCCGTAATTATCGCGAAGCCCTGCATCCACTACATCAATTACCGGTTTTGAAGGAAGCCATACATTCGGCAAAATATACGGATAAGTTGCATTCATCCTCAAGGCAGTAAGAAATCGCAGGTTCATGGGATTCTCATTTTTAAACATGGCTGCAAAATCAACAGCATCAGGGCCGCTCATCATGGAAGTGCTGTCAGCAAATGCTGCCTGCATCATAAAGCTGAGAGGCTGTGTGCATATCATTAATTTTCGAAGATCTCTTGTTATTACCGAATTTAATATCATCAGGGGTATACGCGCCTCTCTTCCTCATCTTTGTAAAAGCCAATACTTTTATCAAGTAACCCGTGCGTGTTTTCATTAAGTTTTTGCTCAAATGCATATCCCCTGTCTTTAACATAACGGTATGGGCCAACCGAAAATTTTTGGGCAGGAGAAAGAAGGTCTCTTGCTATCATCGAAGAAAATATGGGATTCAACAGATCCCTCGAAATATCATTGACATATTTTTTATTTTGCAAGTTAATATTTTCTCCGGTTGCTCTCAGCCTTGCCAGTTCCCTGAAATAAGCAGCCGCCAGCATTCCGCCGGAAGCCCCACTCATGAGAACCGTTTTTTTCATTATTGTACCATTGCTTAAGCTATCCAGTTCCTGCAAAACATTCATTGCAAAAGCTGCGCTTCTTACGCCTCCGCCGCTAAAATTAAAAACTACCATCATTGGCTTTTCTTCTCCCTGGTTGTGCTTCCACTTGTTAAGAATGCCGATCATATTATTTTTATCAGCGTCAATCTTTTGCAGGAGCATTCATGGCTTCAAGGCTATGCAATGAATACTCAGGCCTGGAAGAATTGCGTATAATCGAGCCCAAAAGCCTTATTCCGCGGATCAATCACATCATGTATATAAAGAAAGTTGAGAATAACAAAAAGCAAAATAACAAACAGAATACTCCAGCTTCGCAGAAAATAAGTAAGCGCCCCTATGACTGCAATCAGCAATGCAAAAAGTATAAGAATGCTTGCGGCAGCCGGAACCTGGAAAACTCTATCGTCCAGAAAAAACCCAATAAATATCATAAAAATAAAGGCCAGCATTAAAGTAATCATCGCGGAAAAATGATGCCTTTTAAAAATTATATCAAGGAACTCGCGGCTGTAGTGCGATACATTCCTGGCTTTATTAAACCTGAATCGGGTGGTTAAATAATAACCAACCGGCAACCCAAAATTATTTTCAGCAAACGCATCCTCATATTTTTCAAAACTCTTTCGCCTGTTGGAATCATCAGTTAAATCCGGCTTGAATGTTCTTACAATTCTTCTGTCTGCAGTAAAAAAATAAACAAATGAAAACACGGTCAGTAAAAGAAACCCACCCAAAAAACCAGCAGCAATACCAATGAAATTCAACAAGGGAAATCAGTTCCATTTTCCTGTCGTAGGAAAATGCCTCAAAAAAATAAACCAATAAAAAGCAAATCGGGAATAATAGAATTGTTAACGCAATATTTTAAGAACGGCTTTGAGTTAGTTGCCAGGAAGCGAAAACGCTTACTATGCAAAATGAAAGTGGTAATATTCCAGCTCATTATAAAAACCCCGCTTGCCATACCTGTTATCGCGGCACCTGCAGCATTTACATTGCCAAGATATTCAGGCGCAAGAAATAATGCATTCGCCCCAAATAACTTCATAAAATTTCCTGTAATCGTTAAAAAAAGAATAAACCAAAAAATAAGCAGTACCTGCGCTTTTCTGAAATGAAGAAGCAATAACTGTATGGGAAATGAATAATAAAAATTTTGAATGAATATTTTCATAGTTGCGAAAAAGTATTCTTCAATTTAAAAAGAATTTGCCATCAGTTTCTTTACATCTTATAAGTTTATACAGTTCTTAACCATATGTAATAAACCGAAATTATTAACATAGAAGATAATAATAAGTGAAGAGGCTGGGCAATTGACGGTACATTAAAATATGACATCAGCAATCCTAAAAAGATAATGCATAGAACAGAGACCAGTATCAGCCACGCAGTAGTTTTAACGAATTGATATTTTTTATATTGTATAAAAAGATAAATACATAAAGCCCCGGCTATTAAAGAAAATGAACGATGGATGTTGAAAATGTAGTTCAACCTGCCAATCCATAGTTCCCTGTGCTGAAAATTTAAATCCGCGGAAATGTGATCTATCTGTTGCCTTACTTGTGTTCCCAGCGTTATTTGCACGAGTAAAAAAAAGATGGTCAGTAATGAGATATTTTTTAATCTTTTATTTTTAACGAAAAGATTATCCGCATCGCACTTCTGAATTATAGTTACAGACAAAGCCGCTATCAATAAAGCGACCAGCATGTGAACGGTAACTTTTGCGGCTTCTAAATTTGCTTCAACCACTTTGCTACCCAGCCAGCCCTGGAACCCCGTTAATACGAGTGTGCCCAAAGAAAGCCAAACGATGTTCCTTTGTCTGTTGCGGAATTTCAAACTCCAGGCAACCTGTACAACAAGAAGCAAACCGAGCAATGTACCTGCTAATCTATTGATATATTCTATCCAGGTATGGTAAGCGTTAAAGGAAGTATCCACATATTTAAAAGCATATAGTTCCTTATAATTTACAGGTAGCTGATCAACACTTGTCGGGGGTATCCATCTTCCGAAACATTTTGGCCAATCGGGGCAACCCATGCCACTCTGTGTCATTCTTACTATCCCGCCCGCTAAAATCACAAAAAAAACCGTTGCTAAAACTATCTTTGCAAACTTCACAAAAGCGGTTGTGGATTTCATTGTGCAAATCTATTCCACAATAAATGTGAAAATTATTTTGTTTATTATTTATTTTTGATCTTCAAATGCTGCTACCTTTTTTTCATAACAAATTTTTTGAGGCCGGCCTTGATGAAGCAGGCCGCGGATGCTTTGCCGGTCCGGTTTATGCCGCGGCGGTTGTTTTGCCGAAAGAATTTTATCATCCCCTTCTTAATGATTCCAAACAGATGACAAAGGAAGAAAGGGAAGAACTCAGGCCATTAATAGAAAAAGAGAGCATTGCATTTGCAGTTGCCAGTGTAGATAATAATGAAATTGACCGCATTAATATTTTACAGGCATCTTATAAAGCAATGCATCTTGCCTTAAATAAACTTAAAAGCAAACCAGACATTTTATTGGTGGATGGTAACCGGTTTAAGCGCTATAAAGAAATGCCCCATTATTGCATTATAAAAGGAGACGGTATCTACGCATCTATTGCTGCTGCAAGCGTACTTGCCAAAACGTACCGCGACGAATACATGCTGAACCTGCATAAAAAATATGAAATGTATTGCTGGCATAATAATAAAGGCTATGGCACCCCTGAACACCGCAGTGCTATTGAAGTTCATGGCTTATGCCGGTACCACCGCAAAAGCTTTAATATTTATGCCGCACAGCTTTATTGCAATGACGTTGCAGGTCTGGATTGATGTAAAAGACCTCATTCCAACCTTTCTCCAGCGAAAAAAAAGGGTTATCAAATTCATTTCCTGGCAGCTTTAAACCACTTGCATCGGGTTTATGCTCCCTAAGTTCTGCACGTTATCATTGAACCAAAAATTTATTTTATTGTGTTCATTAAACTCCTGTCCCCGTTTAACGTCATATCACCCGGAATTAATTTTTACTCATTTTAAATCGACGTTATGAAAACAAAATCTTTAATTGTTGCCGCTTTCGCATTGGCATTGGGTGTAAGCAGCGCAGACGCACAAATCAGGCACCGGGCTCAAAATCAACACCAGCGCATAAGACAAGGTGTTAAAAGCGGTGAGCTTACAAAGGGGGAAACCAAACATCTTGTTAACGACCAAAAGGACCTTCACCAGGATATAAAGCTGGCAAAATCCGACGGTAAAGTTACCGCAGGCGAAAGAAAAATTATTACAAAAGAAGAAAACAAAGACAGCAAAGAAATTTACAAGGATAAACACAACAGCAAAGTAAGGCCTTAAATAATTAGCCGTTTGCTTCAGAAAATGTCCCTGCTGTAGTGCGGGGGCATTTTTTTATACCCTCCATTCTCCGAGGCCCTGGCGTGTTACAACCCACTCACCGGAGGTACAATCGATTACTGTAGAAGGCTCAATACCTCCGGGGCCACCATCAATTACATAGTCTACCAGTTTACCAAAAGTTTCATAAATAATTTCCGGATCAGTATATTCCTCCACCATTTCACCCGGAAGAGAGGCGCTCAAAATAGGATTTCCAAGAGTTTCAACAATGGCATTACAAATCACGTTATCGGGTATACGCAGTCCGATGGTATCTTTTTTACTTTTCAAAATCTTAGGCACTTCCTTACTTGCCGGGAGAATAAAAGTGTAAGGGCCGGGAAGATGATTTTTCAGAACGCGGTATAAAGGCGTATCAATACTTTTGGTATAATCACTCAGGTGGCTGAGGTCACGGCAAATAAAGGATAGCTGCGCCTTTTGGGGATCTACGTTTTTAATTTTGCATATACGCTCTATTGCTTTTGGTTGATAAATATCGCAACCAAGCCCATAGATGGTATCCGTTGGGTAAATTATTATACCACCACTTTTTAAGGAATCTGCAATTTGCCTTAACAGGCGTGCCTGGGGATTTTGCGGATGAAGATGTAGCAACATAATTAATTAATTATCACAAAGTTAAATCGTTTTTGAATGTAGAAACACCATACATGGCGTCTCTGCATTCATCATCAAACGACGCGACGCGTGCTTCCGCGGGTTTATCGTCAAAAGACGCCATGCATGGCGTCTCTATGGTTTTAATCTTTACATTTGCACCATTTACAAGTAAAATATCTATAGACGATTTATGGCTGTCATTATTTTGGGTACAATGGCGTTTGATGCTATTGAAACACCCTTTGGAAAAGTTGATAAAATTATTGGTGGCTCTGCGACTTACATTGCATACGCTGCAAGTCACCTTACAAAACCAATTCAACAAATTTCCATCGTTGGAAATGATTTTCCTGAAGAGGAAATTAACGAACTCAAAAGCCGTGGTATTCAATTAACCGGCCTGGAAATTATTCCTGATAAAAAATCTTTCTTTTGGAGCGGGAGATATCATCTGGATATGAATACACGAGATACACTGGTGACGGATCTAAATGTACTGGCAGATTTTAATCCGAAAGTTCCCGAAGAATACCAGGGGTCGGAGTTTCTAATGCTTGGCAACCTGATGCCCGTATTGCAAATAAGTGTAATAAACCAGCTAAGAACCAGGCCAAAACTTAATTGTACTAGACACCATGAATTTTTGGATCGAGAGTGCACCCGGATGATTTAAAGAAAGTATTGACGATGGTTGACGTGCTCCTGATAAACGACAGTGAGGCGAGGCAATTAAGTGGTGAATTTTCACTGGTAAGGGCCGCGAAAAAGGTACTTGAAATGGGGCCAAAATTTCTTATTATTAAAAAAGGTGAGCATGGCGCTTTACTATTTCATGAAAATCATGTTTTTTTCGCGCCTGCTTTACCGCTGGAAGATGTATTTGACCCAACCGGTGCAGGCGATGCTTTTGCCGGAGGCTTTATCGGGCATATCGCCCGTACAAAAAATATAGGTTTTGAAAACATGAAAACTGCTATTATTGTAGGTTCTGCAATGGCAAGTTTTTGTGTTGAAAAATTTGGCCCCCAACGCCTGAGGGAAATTACTAAAAACGATATTGATATTCGCCTGAAAGAATTTGTTCAATTGGTAAATTTCGACATTGACCTGGTATAAGTTGACAGCTGAGGTACGATGGCGCGTGCGCGTGCGATTCAATACCGAGTACACCCGTATCTTTGTTTAATATATTATTGTATGCTTGAAATAATTGCGCTTATATTTTTAACAAACCAGATAGGAAAGATTGCGCAGCTTAAGGGACTCAAGCCTGTAACCTGGAAAATTTATACGGTTGTAGGATGGATCGTTTCTGAAATCATTGGCGTCATGGCAGGCTTCATGATCTTTGGTGAGGATAATCTTTTTTCTGTTGTTTTAGTAGGAGTAACTTTTGCAATCACAAGCTATTTCATAATTAAAGCGCAACTCGAAAAACTTCCTGACCATTTTGAGGATGATATCAATAGAATTGGCAATAATTAATAATGCAATTATTAAACATAACCATAGCAATGACGCAGTATTCTTGAATCAAGACAATATTGTACATTACAGATTAATAATATTTTGTTATAGACTTAATATCTTCTCGCCAGGACTATGGTATTCTTAAATTGTTTCTTCTTCCCTTCTGTATTAAAAATCTCAGTGTAAATTATATAAATACCTTGTGGAAGCTTCCGGTCTTTATCATCAAGCCCATCCCAACGGTAATACCCTTTAATTCCGCTTAATGCATTTCGCTCAAGATAACGAACCGCACGGCCTGTGGCATCAAATATGGTAATGTTGGCTACATTTCCTGGAGAAGAAAAGCTATAGTTTATAGTCGCGAAATCATCAGTGCCATCGTTATCAGGAGAAAAAATTTCCGGGGTAACAGTTATGGCACCGGGTAATTCTTCGTTTAGCCTGTACTGTGAGTTCTTATATGCAGGCGTTCCGTAGCCTGCAGATGTAGCCGCGGAATGAAAGTTATCCTTTACAGATGGGGCGTCGTAGCTTATTCGTTCTAATGAAACGCCTTCTGTATTTGATATTAAAGGGAAATGCCATTTGTCAGAATACTTTACTTCATCTATTATGGCTCCCTGGCCATTTAATATTATTACATCACCAATATCATCTGAAAAAGAGGGCATACTACTTACGGTTATAAAAGCATCCGGGTTAGTAGTTATATACTGGGTCTTTACTGCCACAGGGTCTGATGTAAGAAGAGCATAATCTTTGGGAAATAATAACATGCTTTCTGCAGTTACCTGTTGAATGCTACTGATAATGTTATTACTGCGGTTGGCAATGTAGATGTGGCTAAGGTCAATGATCTTTTGCGATCGGTTATATAATTCAACATAGTCTTCACCACCGGGAGCCGGGTTGAAAAGTATCTCATTAATAACAATATCAAAGCTATCTGCTTCCTGTGAAATGCCAAATTTCGCACTATTCTTTGAGCGGGCTATATTACCCTTACAATCGGTAATATTAGTAGCAATAACATTGTATACGGTTCCTGTGCAATTGGCGTATTCAATATAATATTTACTTTATCAAAAAGTGGTGAAACGGCACTGGCCGTTAAAGCAGAAATCCCATTATCAAGGGAATAGTTACTTACCAGCGCGGCTTTAAGGCTATCGAATGGCTCATCATAAACTAAAGTTATTGTAGTATTATTTATTGCAAATGCCCTTAAAAGTTTTGGCGGCGTTTCATCATTATTAATACCATCAACTGAATTTTTTTTGCCGGGTGTGCCACCGCTCACATTCACGCTTGCCTTCCAGTTACTGATGCCGCAACATGGGCTTTTCGTATCGATCATTTCCAGTGTCCATCCGCCATCTTTTTTTAATTCATTCTGATACCATGCAGCAGTATATTGAACAGCATGGATGGCTTTTCCTGTTGAAGAAATCAGCGAAATAAGATTACCCTCATTATCAAGTGAAGGAAAATTGGTAACACTTATAACATTTCCAAATGGTATCAGCGCAGGAACTGCAGAACCGGTACATACAATTACAATAGCTATCCGGCTTCAAAATAAAGCCCGGCATTGGGCCGGTTTGCCCGGTTAAGTCACTCAATACCCATCCCTTTAAATTAATGATCGAAACCGGATGTATTCCTGAGTTCAATCCATTCATAGTCTGGCAATCCCACCTGCGGCGTTGGATCAGCCATTATTTCATCAATTACCACATCATATTGCTGCGGCGTATAAAAACTAAAATTTGCAGTACCATTGCTCATTGCGTTTCCAGCAATATCCTTTACACCATTTACTGTTAGCGTATAGGCGACGGCGTTAGTAAAAGCTGGTTATGAAAGTAAGATGTACCAGAGACGGGTTTATTGCATCCGGAGGGCCGTGACCGGAGTGCCTAAATTATTATCTACAGAATAATTTGTTACTAGCTGGCTGGCTTGCTGTTTCCACAGGCTCGCTGTAAAGCACATCCAGTGCAGTTGGCGAAATTGCTATTGCAGATTGAATTGACAGGCGGTGTAATATCCGGCAAATAATTTTTTATTTCAATGTCATCAAAAAAATGCTTTTGAAAAAAGCCGGCTGTACTTTGGCTTTATGTAAAAGCCAAAAAAAGATGAAGAAGTATAAGTAGCATCTGTAACTGAGCCTTCGCTGGTATAAGTATTTCCTGTTCCGCTCAAATCCCGTGAAAGTATCCATTGATTGGTGTCATCTCTTGTAACTTTTATTTTAATTACATTATTACTGTTGTTCAAAATCTCCATCTGTGCCATCAATAATTTTTGATAATGCCTGCCGCATCTTTGCGGTAAAGGCTTATTTCATCATCTGTATTTCCGATACGGACAAAATATCCTGTATTGGTATTTAATGTGAAATCACTTGCTGAAGAAATTAACCAGGCATCAATATAATTCGCAGAGGAAGGATTGAAGGCAATCTGAATATACATTTCCCATTGTAGCCGTAGTTGCCAGTGTGTTTGGTGTACTCAGAAAATAACTACTATTTATGGTTGTGTTATTGCTTTGCAGTTGTAAAGATGAATTCACAGTAAAATCAGCAGATATTTCCTGACCATACAGGATTATTTGTAAAATCGCCATCATTAAAATTTTCTGTAAGTTGTGCGTTTGAAATAATACTTATAAATCATAATACAGAAAAAACAGGAAAGAAAACTTCTTACCATAAACAGTAGCTTTGTTTTAAAGATATACTTACTTTATGGCTTTGCCGTATTTTTGCAATCTTTAAATAATATTAGAAAAAGAATTCTAAAATGAAAATTGCGGTTGTTGGTGCCACGGGGCTGGTAGGAAGTAAAATGTTACAATTACTGGAAGAAAGAAATTTTCCGGTTTCAGAAATTATTCCGGTAGCCTCAGAAAAATCGATTGGAAAAGAAATAACCTTTAAAAATAAAAATTATAAAGTCGTTTCTGCCGAAGATGCAATTGCTGCAAAACCTGAAATTGCAATATTTTCTGCCGGTGGAAGTACTTCACTGGCATTGGCGCCGGAATTTGCAAAAGCCGGTATTACCGTAATAGATAATTCTTCTGCATGGCGCATGGATCCTTCAAAGAAATTAATTGTTCCTGAAGTAAATGCTCATGTACTTACAAAGAAGATAAAATAATTGCCAACCCAAATTGTTCTACCATACAAATGGTGCTGGTATTAAACCCGCTTCATAAAAAATATAAAATAAAAAGAGTAGTGGTGTCAACTTACCAGAGTGTTACCGGCACCGGCGTAAAAGCAGTTCAGCAATTAATGAATGAACGAAATAATATTGCAGGGGAAATGGCCTATAAATATCCTATTGATAAAAATGCCATTCCGCAGATAGATGTGTTTATGGAAAATGGCTATACCAAAGAAGAAATGAAAATGGTAAATGAAACAAGAAAAATAATGGGAGATAACAGCATTCAATTAACAGCAACCTGTGTGCGCATTCCCGTAATGGGCGGCCACAGTGAAAGTTGAATATTGAATTTGAAAATGATTTTGACCTGGATGAAGTAAAAGATTTGCTATCAAATTCGCCCGGAGTTGTGGTGCAGGATGATATCGATAACTTCGTTACCCTATGCCGTTAACAGCACATGAAAAAGATGAAACTTTTGTGGGAAGAATCCGCAGGGATGAATCGCAGCCCAATACACTAAACTGCTGGATTGTAAGTGATAATCTTCGTAAAGGCGCCGCTACCAATGCGATACAGATTGCGGAGTATTTAGTAAAAGAAGGTTGATTGGTTGATTGGTTAATTAGTTTATTAGTTGATTGGTTTATTGCATGCTCAACGACTAATTCGTTTTTAAGGCGGTAAAAATTTCAGGATAATGATATCAATGCCTGCTTAAGTTTTTCCAGCATTTCCGGGATATCTTCTTTTTTACAGGTACCTACGCTCAGCCTGTACCAATTAGAATTTTCAGATGCGCCAAATGCATAGAATGGCACTACGGCAAGTTTTGCTTCATTTAAAATATAAGCGGTTACATCAGATTGGCTGTGACAAGGTTTTTCCTGCTATCCCGGTTTTACCAACAAGATTGAATTGAATGGTTAAATATATCGCCGCCTGTGGAGCGCAGGCATCTACAGGGAAACCTTCCGCTTTCAATTGCTGAAACCCTTCATATATCGCTCTAATCTTTCCTCAAGTTCTCTTTTAAAACCAGCCATGAAATCATCTATGGCAGTTGTCTGTAATAAAAATTTTGCCGTAGCATGTTGCTCTGCCATCGGGCTCCAGGCTCCTATGTGGCTATTGATGGCCTTCATTTTACTTAATACATGGGTAGGGCCCATTGCCCAGCCTACACGCACGCCTGTTGCCGCAAATGACTTGCTAATGCCATCAATAAAAATTGTATAATCTTTCATAGCAGGCCTCAGGCTTACAGGATTGTAGTGCCGCGAATCGCCATAAGTAACGTCCAGTACATCTGGTCATACATTACATACAATTTTTTTTCTTCCTCTGTTCTGCGCCATGTTCTCTTCAAGCACCAGGTCGCATATAGCTTCCAGGTCTTTTTTCGCAAACACAGTGCCCGTTGGATTTAATGGTGAACATAATGCAATAAGAACGGCACCTTTTATAAGAGGTTTGATATCCCCTGCGGAAGGCATAAACTTATTTTCAGCCGTGGTTTCTATTACTTCGTGAATGCCTTCAACAAAATGCACATAATGATTATTGTTCCAGCTTGGCACAGAATAAATTACTTTATCGCCTTTATCAACCAGTGCCCTGTATAATGCATAGATAAGTGGCCGGCCGCCGGCTGCAACTAAAATTTCACCGGCTTCATAATCAAGGCCTTCTCTTTCCCTGGTAAATGCAGCAACTGATTCCCTTAAGGCAAGAATTCCTTCCGCGGGTGGATAGGTTGTATGCTTATCACGGTAAGCTTCTATAATTTCATGCTCTAGTTTTTTAGGTATAGGAAAAAGTGACGAATCAAAATCACCTATAGTAAAATTGTAAATCTTTTCACCGCTTTTTATTTTTTCTTTAATATCGGCGCCGAGGCGCACAATTTCAGAACCAATAAGCGTTTCAGCAAGGTGGCTTAGTTTTCCAAAAGCCTTTTTTATGGTATGATAGAAATTACCGGGCACGTCTTAAAGGTTTAAATAAATATAGTTATAAATTTTTAAGAAAGCTTCTATCCAGGCTAAACGCACGGAATCGGTTATTGAATAAAAAACGATAATGTATTGAGAAAAGCTCATTGAGTTCGGATATGGTTTTTTGAAGTATGTACGTATCCATCTATACGAGCTATTCTCATACAAAGTTAAACTATGTTATGCCACAATTTCCGTTGAACCTATGTTAGCAGTTAAAAAATGGCCTTGAGTAAACCCAAAGCCAATAATTTTTTGAATATCTTATCTGTTACAACGCATATTTTCCATCTGCAATTAATTTATCTGCAATCAATCTTCTTGCATCTTTGCTGTTGAATGGTTCCGATTTTGTAAAACGTTTTAACCCAAGCAACATCATTTTTTGTTCATCGCCAGCGGCAAAAGCATTTATGGCTTCTTTGCCGCATTTGGCAACTTTATCAATTGCATCATTCAGGTAACATCTCATAATTGCTATCTGGACGGCTGCATTGGCTTCTCCCTCTTTATCCGCCAGTTTCATTACGCGAAGTAAAGGCTTTCCGCAACAAAAGTTTCTATAGCCATGTCGGCAATGTTCATAATTATTTCCTGCTCCTGCTGCAACTTGGTCATCAGTTTTTGCACTGCTGCACCTGCCACCATTAAAATACATTTCTTCATGTTGGCGATCGACTTTTGCTCTTTTGCAAAAGCTCCATCTTCATCATCTCCAAATTCAGGAATGCTCATCAATTCTTTTTGCACATTCATTGCAGGGCCCATCAGGTCAAGCTTTCCTTTCATGCCCTTTTTAAAATCATATCTACTGTAAGCAAACGGTTGATCTCGTTGGTTCCTTCATAAATACGGTTTATCCTGCTGTCGCGATAAGCCTTACTGATAATATATTCATCGCTATACCCATTGCCTCCATGTATCTGCACCCCTTCATCCACAATATAACCAAGCACTTCGCTTCCATGCACTTTTAGTATTGCACATTCAATTGCATATTCTTCTGCAGCACCCAGAAGTGCTTCATTAAATGGTTTTCCCGAAGCAAGAAGTTCTGCTTCTTTTTCATCTATCCATTTAGCGGTGCGGTATAATGCACTTTCATGGGCATATATTTTTATAGCCATTTCTGCAAGCTTATGCTTTATAGCGCCAAAATTTGCAATAGGAGTTTTAAACTGTTCCCGGGTTTTTGCATATTCAATGGTTCCGCTCAGCGCAAGTTTTCCGCCACCAACTGCAGCAGCAGCAAGCTTTAGCCTGCCTATATTTAAAATATTAAAAGCAATGATATGGCCCTTGCCGATTTCACCCAATCACATTTTCAACCGGCACTTTACAATCCTGGAAATATAATTGAACGGTTGATGAACCTTTAATACCCATTTTATGTTCTTCAGGGCCCTGTGTAAATCCTTCAAACCCTCGTTCAACAATAAACGCTGTAAACTTATCGCCATCAATTTTTGCAAAAACTGTATACACATCTGCAAAACCACCATTGGTTATCCAGCATTTTCTGGCCATTCAATATATAATATTTTCCATCTGCCGAAAGTATTGCGGTTGTTTTCGCACCAAGGCATCGCTGCCACTACCGGTTCCGTTAGTCCGTAAGATCCTTTCCATTCACCTGCTGCCAGTTTTGGAATATATTTTTTTTTTTGCTCTTCCGTTCCAAAATATAAAATGGGCAAAGTTCCAATACCGGTATGGGCGCTCACTGCTACACTAAAAGAAAATCCGCCGCCTATACCTTCACTTACCAGAGTAGATGTTATAAAATCTTTTCCCAGGCCCCCAAGTTCTTCCGGAACTGAAGCTCCTAATAAACCCTGTTCTCCTGCTTTTTCCATAAGATGTGGCATAAGGCCAGGTTCCATTTTATCTATTCGGTCAACAATTGGCAGAACTTCAGTTTGTAAAAACTGCAGGCACATATCACGTACCATTATTGCTCTTCAGTATAATCTTCGGGAGTAAATGTTTCAAATGCATTGCTTTGTTTAATGAGCCATTCTCCTCCTTTTAAAATTGAACCTGCTGTTGTAGTGCTCATGATCTTTTATTTTATTAGTAAATATTTTTATGCAAAGAGAAAAAGAGAAAAAGAGATGAACTCGCATTTTCTATCTTTTTCCTAATTTTCTAGCTTTTATCTGCACTTACCTTTATCTTAGTTTCTCATGCTTTCTTTATCTCTTACTCGCTCTTGCAGCTTTATCAACTAAAACGGGTGACGCAGGTTATCATATACTTTCTGCAATACTTCTTTTGCAATTTCAATCTGGCCATTTGTTACACCTTCCAACGCTTCATTTAAAGTCTTGTTGGCAAGCGCCATTGTTTTTTCCTGCAGGCTTAACGCCTCTTTGGTTAAATAAATCAGGTTAATTCTCCGGTCATCTTTTGAGGGCACCCTTTTTACCAGCTTCAATTTTTCCAGATTATCCACCAGCCTGGTAATACTTGGCTTATCACGAAAAGTGGCATCACACAATTGCTGCTGGCTTTGTCCTTCCTGCTGCCATAAATGATATAATACACTCCATTGTTCAATGGTTATTTCCATCCCCGATTGCTTGAAATTTTTCTGCAATCTCCTGGCAATTGCCGTAGAAGCTTTCCGGTAATAAAACTGTATAGTTCTCCTTTTTTAAATTGGTTGTTTGGCATATAGTTGTTTATGCAACTACACAAATCTACTCATTCATTTTAATTCAAAAAATTTATTTTGTTATCGTTGCTTTAATATATTGTAAATATGCATACTTAAATTACCCGATGGTTTTTTTGCTGATATCACTGGTTCTGTTATTGCCTTATGCCGGACTTATTGTTTATTACCGTCAAAGCTGGCTACAGCTTAAACCGTACAAACCCGGAGTGGTAAAATCCGATATAGCTATTCTACATTTATTACGGTAATTATTGTTGCAAGAAATGAAGAAAAAAATATTGGAAGCTGTATAGAATCAATAATTCGAGCAAACTTATCCGGAGCATTTATTTGAAGTAATAATAGTTGATGACCATTCAACTGATTCAACTGCAGTTATTGCCAGGTCATTTAAAAAAAATAATTCAGTGTTATTAACCTAGAAGATTTTACAGGAAATACACCTTTAAATTCTTATAAAAAGAAAGGCGTGGAAATAGCGATCGGCCTTGCTAAAGGGAGCTTAATAGTTACCACCGATGCAGATTGCCTTGTTCAACCTGAATGGCTCAGAACTATTGCGTCTTTTTATGAAGAATTCAGCCCGGTATTTATTGCTGCGCCGGTCGTTTATTGCAACCCTTTGCCAGGCGATTCGCTTTTTAAAAAGTTTTTGAAAATATTTCAATCACTTGATTTTATGACGTTGCAGGGAATTACCGGTGCTTCTGTTTATAAAAAGTTTCATAATATGTGCAACGGGGCCAATCTTGCTTATGAAAAAAAAGCATTTTATGAAGCGGGTGGATTTGAAGGAATTGATCAAATAGCCAGTGGGGATGATATGTTGCTGATGCATAAAATTCATAAAATATATCCTGGCAAGAATACGATATTTGAAATCACCCGATGCAATTGTGCAAACCCAGCCCGCTGAAACGCTGAAAGATTTTATGAATCAAAGAATCCGCTGGGCAAGTAAGGCAGATAAATACACTGACAGGAAAATAACCGCTAGTTCTTGCTGCTGGTTTATATTTTTAATGCCTGGATTTTTTTTATGGCTATTTGCGCCTTTTTTTATGTAACTGCTTTTTACTTATTCCTGCTTTTATTTCTGCTGAAAACTTTTGTTGAACTTTTGTTTCTTTTTCCTGTGGCCGGTTTTTTCAGAAGAAAAAACTTCTCTGGTGGTTTTTACCTGCACAGCCCTTTCATATTATATATACACTGATTGCAGGTTGGTTGGGTAAATTTGGGTCTTATAAATGGAAAGGCAGAAAAGTAAAATAATTTGCAGATAGAATAACTTAATATATAATGGCTGAATCATTTTCTTTTTCTACAAATGCCTGGAGAAGATTGAAAAAAAATAAAGGCGCAATGGTCGGGCTTTTTCTTATTGTCTTTCGCTGTGATCATTGCAATTTTTGCTTATTTTATTTCAACAGATCCAACACCAAATGCTGACAGGCAGATTGTGGAAATACAGGCAAGAAAACCGGGATTCACCCAGTTATTTTTAAAAGTTAAAAAAGAAAAGAAAATTGCCATCTGTCTCTTTCATTAGCAGGCTTCTTTTCGGTTCAGAAGATAAATGTCTTTTTATTCCAATCAATAATTATCAGGAAAGCAAGGATTCGGTTATTGTAGAAAAATATATTGATGAAGGTGTGGAGGAAAGACAGGCTTATCCAAAAACATTTTTGCCTCGAAAAAATTATATCGTTTCAAAAACTTTTGGCTAGGCACTGATAAATTTGGCCGTGATATTTTAAGCCGGCTGATCGTGGGTGTACGGGTAAGCCTTGCTGTGGGTTGATAACAGTTCTTATTTCACTTACCATTGGAATTATCTTGGGCGCTATTGCGGGATATTTTGGCGGAAAGGCAGATAATATTATTATGTGGCTTATCAATGTGATATGGAGTATGCCAACTTTGTTATTGGTTTTCGGAATTACGCTTGCTTTGGGAAAAGGCTTCTGGCAAATATTTATTGCAGTAGGGCTAACCATGTGGGTAAATGTAGCAAGGATCATTAGGGGGCAGGTGCTGGCCATACGTGAAATGGAATATATACAGGCTGCAAAAGCCTTGGGCTTAAAAATATGAGAATTATTATAAGGCATATTTTACCTAATGTACTCGGGCCGGTAATAGTAATTGCAGCATCCAATTTTGCAAGTGCAATAATAATTGAAGCAGGGCTCAGTTTTTTGGGAGTAGGTGTGCAACCTCCCATGCCAAGCTGGGGGCTTATGATAAAAGAAAATTATAATTTTATTATTACACATAATCCTGCGCTTGCACTGGCTCCCGGGTTTGCTATCATGATATTGGTACTTGCCTTTAATCTTTTGGGTAATGGGTTGAGAGATGCGCTTGATGTGAGGGGAGCATAATTGAAGGTTAAAGGTTGAACATTTAGAGTCAAAGACAATCACCTGAATTTTGAACGTTGAACCTACTTTAAACATCCCTGGCAACCTGTACATTTCTGTTAAAACTTTCTTCAAGCGAAATAAGGGTTTCGGTACGTTCTATGCCTTTTATTTTTTGCAGTTCATCATGCAGACACATAGCGAAGCTGGTTGATATCCTTACAAACAATTTCAATATACATGCTATAATTACCCGTGGTATAATTAAGCCTGACAATTTCGGGGATTTTTTCAAGTTCTTTTGCAACAACATCATACAAGGAACTTTTTTCCAGGAAAATTCCAACAAAAGCAGTAATATCATAGCCCAGCTGTTTTAAATTTACACTTAATTTTTTACCTTTAACAATACCAAATCCTTCCAGTTTTTTAATACGTACATGGATAGTACCCCCGCTAACAAAAAGTTTTTTACCGAGTTCCGCATAAGGAGTTTCTGCATTTTCCAGCATTTCCTGGATGATCTGCAAATCCAGTTTGTCAAGATTTAACTTCGCTGCCATAATAAAATTTTTATGTTAGAAATATTATATAAAATTACGTATAATTTTGAATATTTTCTATATATTTAACAATTTATTTGAAATATTATTTTAATTGAAAGATAATATGTTAGATTTGCATTATAATAGTTCTTAAAAATTGTGGGGTGATGAAATTTTGGCAGACATGCCCTCTTGTCTCGGGGGTGAGGATAACAGGATAAACGTAGTGTAGAGCCGTTCCGGTGAAAATCGGGGCGACCAGGGTCGACCACTGAACTTTGCGCTATAGCTAACTGCCTCGTGGAGGTTCGATCCCTCCCCCTACAGCTGAAAAATTGAATGAAACTCTTACTGGTGCTTACTTGTAAGAGTTTTTTGCTTAGAGAAGCCAATTATTATCTTTTTAGTTGGATAACTGAAGGTTACTCCAAAATTGCTTAGAAAAGTGGCAAACCCTAATCACAGGGAGCGTTATCGTGATACGTGCATCCAACTAAACATCCTTACTTTTCCAGATATTGTCGAATCTTGTTGGGTCTAATAAAAGTATTTTAAAATGGATGTTCGAAAGATTTACCATTGTTTCCCCCTGCTTTTTAATGAGAGGAGAATACAGCGGTTTGACCGCAATTTTTAACGACGTTTCATTTACTTACATTTCTCATTCAAACCAATTTTCTTTTTCCCTTTCTTAACCCGCTTCTTCAATTTTATTGGCATCGCGCACTTTACCTGGATGATAATAAGTTACTGATAATTTGCCCGGCTGCCTATAACCTGTAATAGTTATTTTATTCAAAGAAAATATTAAAAATATTATTTTTTCAAGCAACTTTTAGTTTCTGTTATTCGATGTTATTAAAGATTTTTCGAAAAAGTAACTTATCCATTCAAATAGTTTTCTTTAGCAAGCATCCTTCCCTAAAAAAATATGAATGAGGTGCGATGCTATCAGGATAATTAGCCATCAGTAACCCTTAATCTATTCAACCTAAAACGTTATGAGAAACACCAAATTACCCTTCAATTCAGCACTTTGTTTTATTCTTTTGGCGGCATGCTATTTCACAGGTATCCCGTCGGCGCGTAGCCAGTGGGTAAAAAGCATCGGCGGCCCTAATGCCGATTACGGCCAAAGCATTACTACCGATGCAAATGGAAATGTTTATGTGATTGGCGACTTCAGGGGCAAAGCGGATTTCGACCCCGGCCCCGGCACATTTTTTCTTACGAGCAGTTGTCCGTGTGATGCAAGTAATCCTTTGAAGCCTGATATATTTTTTGCCAAATACAATAAAGCCGGGGCCTTGGTGTGGGCGCGCAAAGTAGGTGGCAGCGGTACTGATAACAGTAAAGCCATTGGTGTAGATGCCGGCGGCAATGTTTATATAATTGGCACTTTCGAATTAACAGCAGATTTCGATCCCGGTAATGGCATCCATAACTTAACCAGCAACGGAGGACAGGATATATTTTTAGCTAAATATAACAGTAAGGGTGAGTTTGTATGGGCAAATGATATTGGCGGCGCCTTCTTTGACTATGGTAATTCTTTGTTTGTGAGCAGTACAGGAATTGTTACCATTGCCGGTGCGTTTGCAGGAAGCGTCGATTTTGATCCGTCCGCGGCTAGTACTGTTCTTGATGCAGGCAGTAGTTCCGATCCTTTTTTTGCAAGGTATGATGCAGCTGGTAAGCTGGTGTGGGTAAAGGATATTGCGGGTACGGGTGAATCTGCAGCGCAAAGTATTTTTATAGATGCGGCGGGGGCAATATATATTGCCGGCAATTTTTTTGGCACGTCAGATTTTGATCCCGGCACGGGCACTTTCTCTTTAACAGGTGTAGATGCAAAAGATCCGTTTTTTGCAAAGTACACTTCGTCGGGCGATCTTACCTGGGCAGCAAGTCTTAGTGGCGCCGGGGACCAGGCAGCGCAAAGCATCATAGCAGATAATTCAGGTAATGCATATATAACAGGCTACTTCACCGGGAAAGTTGATTTTGATCCAGGGCCAAAGAAGTTTAATCTTACAAGTTCCCCCGGCAGTTTTAATTCATACATACTTAAACTTGATAAGAAAGGAAAATTTCTTTGGGCGAATAATATTGGAGGCCCGCAGGATGATATAGGGTTTTCATTAGCTATCGATGCCAACCAGGTCGTATATGCAACAGGTTATTTCAGCGGCACAGCAGATTTTAGTTCAGTTTTAGCTTCAGAGACTATACGAGCAGCCACACTAACAAGTGCAGGTAGTACAGATATCTACGTGGCCGGTTATACTCAAGCAGGCCAGTTATTGTTTGCTAAAAATGCCGGAGGTGCAACAGATGACTGGGCGAATAGTATTGCGGCCGATGATAGTGGCTTTGTATACCTCACAGGATATTATACCGGTACGGCATCTTTTACAAACACTCCAAATACAATTAAAAGTGCCGGCAACGCAGACGTGTATATATGGAAGCTTAAGGCATTAGAAACAGTATATTGCAAATCGCAGGGCAATAGCTCCGCAAAAGAATGGATCAGTTTGGTAAATCTCAGCAGTGATCTTAACAATAAATCAGGAAGGGATAACGGATACGGAGATTATACGACTAAAACGGCTACACTTGAAGCAGGTGCATCCTATGATGTTACCCTGAACGCGGGCTTTGACAGCATTCATTTCAATGAGGCATGGAGTGGCTGGATTGATTACAATAAAGATGGAGATTTCGATGACCCGGGAGAATTAATATTCCGGTTTACTTCTTCAGAAACCGGACCTTTATTTGGCACTTTTACGCTGCCTATAGATGCCGGTGGCGTTACAAGAATGCGCATTGCAATGAAGCGAAATACTTATAGCAATCCCTGTGATACATTTGCTAAAGGAGAAGTAGAAGACTATACTATAAATATTCGGCCTCAAACACCGCCCTCTTTTTCATATCAAAAAGAACCTGGAGTTATCTCGAAGCCGGCAACCATATTCCCTAACCCTGTAAGAAATTTTCTTACAGTGAACACACCATTAAATAAAAATAATTTATTGCAGGTTTATGATGCAACAGGCAGAATGGTTATAAGCAAAAGAGAGGTAAATCTTTACAGGGTACAACTAGATGTAAGTGGTTTAATTAAGGGTGTATATATTTTAAAAATTACGGATGACAAAGGCAACAGCGAAACTAAAAAATGGCTTAAGCAATAAAGAATAATGCGAAACCGATAAAGGCAATTATTGATTTCTTGTTTTTCTGCCAGTCCTCGCTTTTGAGGACTGGTTTGCTTCAGTGCGCTGGCGACTTTCAGGTTACCTTAAACTGTCTAATGATTGATTCACTTCCGCAAGCTTGTGAAAGGCAATATGAAATATCCCTTTGCTCCAAAAAATAAATTGATTTTTTAGCGTTTCCTGGTACCGCTTCAGATTTCAACCCGTTTTCCGTTCGTGCTATCCAGGCTTTTGGTGTTTTATCTAAGTAAGTCACTACCCAAATTTTTATACTTACAAAAGTTCTTCAGTAAAAAACCCGCAGTATTGCGGGCTCAAAAATTTAAATTCCAGGGATAATGATTAGTTGGATAATTGGATCGCCATTTTACAGGCTGGTGTTCATTGGGATATTTAGTTATTTTATAGGTATTGAATAAAAAAGATAGAAGTTGACTGATATCGGATTACGGATTCTTATTGGATGTTTGGATTTGGTTCTTTTCGTGGATATTGGATATTTTGACTAATGTTTGTTGAACATCAATCAACTTCTGGTACAAAGATACATAACCAGGATGCCTGCACAAGAGGACTACTGCTTAATTATTCATGTACTGAAAATACGGGCAAAGTAGTAATAATACGACCCAGCACAGGCAAAAAAACTTTAATTAAATGTGGTAACCCAACGGCAGCATGACATCAAGTTTGTGAATAGGAAAATCCAAGTAGTCTTTCGGTTATTTATTCACCTTGCAGCGGGCCAGGTGATACCAAAATAATTCTTAGCAATATCAACCCACAGTTTTCCGTTTGATTATAAAGAACGCATTTTGAGATTTAAACAGCTCAAAAAAGTAAGTGGTTTACTTACGCTTATAAATTATTAAAACCCGGCCAATAGTCGTATCAGGCCTTATTAACCGTATGTCTGTATTCATTGCCCGGCTAATTACTTTATGAAAAAACCCTTAACCCTTGCGCTCTTCAGCCTGATTTTTTTTTCTTCATTTGCACAAAGGAACTTAAAGGAAGGCTTTGTTATTCTAAACAATAACGATACGTTAAAGGGTTTTATTGATTATCGTGAATGGTATCAAAATCCCTATAGTATATGGTTTACCACATCCAAAGGAATAAGTACGCAACGACTCTCGGTCAGGGATATTAGTTACTTTACCATCAGCAGAAGGGAAATTTATCAGCGATATACAGTCAGGATCAGTATGGACAGGCAATCAATGGATAATATCAGCGAAAAAGACACTTCCAGCAGAACTGATACTGTTTTCCTCAAAATATTAAACGCCGGTAAAAATGTAACCCTGCTTTCTTATACAGATGATGTGAAAGAAAGATTGTATATACTTCCAACAGGTGAAACGATACCAGTTGAATTGCAGAATAGTGAATATATGTCAAACGGGCACATGACAAGTGAAAATCAATACCGCCTCGTTTTGTTATCTATCTCGAGAAGATATGAGACTGCAGGCGATGACATCCAAAAACTACTCTACGCCCAGGATTATTCACAAAAAAATATCATTGATATATGTTACCGGATCAATGGGGTTGACAAGACGGCCATTTACCAAAAAGAGCAAACCCAGCCATCACATTTCAGATTTTTTGCAGGAGTCGGAGCAAATCGCGGGCAGGTCATTTTTAACGGGGATAATCATTATACAGGCAAAACTAATAACCCGTCATATGAACTTGTAATAAGTGGAGGTGCAGACATCTTTGTAAATCCAGCCGTTGGTAAGATGTTTATCAGGAGCGAGCTCTCTGCTTCAGGTTATAAAACTGAAGCCTATGCCTTTACAAACTATAATACGGCAAAGCAAAATTACTACTTAAAGTTTAAGCAGACGAATATAGCGTTAGAAGAACAGCTTAATTATCATTTATACAATGGCAACACCTTTAAATGGTCTGTAGGGGCGGGGGGCGGGTTTAATTTTTCATCATACCCGTTAAACCAGGAAAGATTTTTAAGCGAAGGCTCATCTGATACATCTACCAGCATTAATAATAGCTACGCGGAAATTAAAAACTTTTGGTTAAACGGATGTTTCAAATCTGGTGTTGAAATAGGCAATCTTGAGGTAAAAATTTCTTATTATCCAAAAAGTTCTATCTCTCAATCTACCCGGTACGGTATTGACAATTCATCCCTTAAATTACAGGTAAACTATCTATTTCATTAGGCGCGTAAATGGATAATATAACTCGCTTAATTAACACCTGTATATTTTTTTCTACAGCCAATGCATTTACAACGTCTGCAACTGCCTCTTCGGAGAGATTTAACAATTCAGTGAAAATCCATACAATTAAGCTCAGTCCGTTTACACCTTATTTTGAGTGAACATTTCAGGTTCACTGGCTGCTTTGACCGAAGCATTGTTCTTTTGATTTCGTTTCGCGGTGTAAGGTAAAATAATCGAAATAAATGAGCCCGCACTCACGTTACCGACAATTGCGTCCATAATCAGCGTAAGCAAATACTGGTCTCTGGCTCCGGATTGTAATTGCGGCGCCGCATTATTTAATACCTCATTCGCACCGGTGTGGCCAGAGCCACCTGCACCAGGCAATAAGAAAAAAATCAAAATGCATATAATACAAGCAATTATAATTCCCATTACGGTTGTAATATGGCCGGCAAAAACCATCGTACCTGCGCTGGCATCCTGTTTCCTTCTTTTGTTATAAGAAAGGATGAAAGCTGCAATACAGCACGCAAACAACACGTTACCGATAAACAGTATCCAGGCCGATCGGAATGTTTCGTTATGTATAAAAATATACCCCACGATGGAATACAATATAGCTGCCGTTACTGAGTATCTCAGGTATGATTTTATAGGATGGCCTCTTAACATTTTAGGTGTTTTTGGTGAATCGTAAATTTTTCTTCGCTTGCTTCCAACCAGTAATGATGACCGATTCCAGCTAATGAAAAACTGCATAGAAAATCATGCCATTTCCCGAGTAATAAATAAAATTAAGCCATAAAATAAACGCCCCTGTACTAACAGGACCGTTTCAAATTATACAATAACCTCTATATTTGACAGATGCCCTTTAAATCCCTTTTTGCTGAGAAAAGCGTATTGCAAGTTTTCAGATCAGGTAAGAACTTTCTTTCCATGAGATGTAATTTTATGCTTTGAGAACATGAAGAAAAAATTTGTTGTTGTTGCTGTCATTGTATTACTCATTTTTGCCGGAGGTTATATTTTTATAAAATACAAAATTCTAGAAACGAAGGATTACAAAGCGGATACCTCCAAAAAGGAAAATATTCTTGATCTGCGCCCCTCGGTCATTGCAAAATTGCAACAGCTCGTAAAAGACGGTTCAAACGGTTTATATATACTATCGGTTGGAAAAATAAATCCCGATGTACTTTCATCAAAGTTAGATGCAACCGATGTACGCATTAGCGTTGATACAACAGCCATGCTGCAGCTAGACAGTTTAGAAAAATTGCCTGATGACATCTTTACCATTCATCTTGATTCCATGCATATTGACGGCATCGGCATTAGCGATCTTCTTCATAAGAGCCGTATCGATATAACCGGCATCCATATCAGCAAGCCAATAGTTGAAGTGTTTCATAAGGTGCATACCTACAATGAGGCTACCCATAAACGGAATGATACCCTGTCATTGTATGAAAGAATTAAAGGCCAGATGGACCAAATAAGCATTGGTAATATCGATATTAACAACGGAACTTTTATAAGTCATACGGTGGAGCCCCGCAATACAACAAAGCTCACCGACATTACAATACATATCGATGGCCTGTTAATCGATTCTGCGACACAATTTGATAAAAACCGTTTCCTGTTCGCAAAGAATATGACCATTGAAGCAAAAAATTATTTGATTCATACCGCTAACAGTTTATATTATCTTAAAACCGGCACTCTATTGCTATCAGTTCAGCAACATGCGTTAACCTTTCTTAATTTAGAGCTTAGCCCCGCCGGTGGCAAAAAGCAATTTGAAAGCAAATTGCATTTCAGAAAAAACATGTACCATATGGTTCTGCCAAAGGTTATACTACAGGATGTGGATTGGTGGGCGCTCATGAACCATGAAAAAGTTATAGCAAAGAGCGCCGTGCTTGCCGGGGGCTCCATTGCAATATATTTCGACAAGTCTCTTCCAAGAGACTCCGCCATACAATCCGACAATTTCCCCCAGCAGCTTCTTATGAAGATTCAAATTCCTATTTCTATATCACGTATTACGTTGCAAAATGTAAATGTTGCTTATGAAGAATTTAATCCCAAGGCAAAGACTAGTGCTACTGCCTATTTCGACCGTATCAATGGCCGGCTTGACTATTGTTCAAATATCCATGCAGACATAAAAAAACATCCGGTTGCACAATTTTCAGGAGAGTCTCTCTTTATGCATCATGTACCCGCAAAAGCGCGATTCACTTTTAATTTGTCAAAATATAAAACAGGAGAATTTACCGCAGATATACAAATGGATTCTTTAGATAATCTAACCATTAATCCACTTGCCGAACCGTTAGCATTATTCTCGGTAAAATCGGGTGAAATGCAACAAGGTATTGCACATATTAAAGGCAACAATTTTATTGCACAATGTAAAATTGCAGTTACCTACAGCGGTCTTCGAATAGACCCTTTAAAGAAAGCAGACAGCAATGGCCGGCTAAATAAGAACCGGCTTACTGGCTTTATTGCCAATGTATTTCTTATTAAGAAGAAAAATCCTGAAAAGGGAAAGGAGTTACGCCAGCCGGTCTTTTCGGTTCAAAGAGATCACCATGGAAATTTTTTCAACCTGGTTTGGGCAACCTTGCTTACCGGGATTTTGAAAACGGTTGGTGTGCCCGTAAAGTTTGCAGTACATTAAAGAACCCACAAATGCAACACAAAAACATACGATTGAAAAAAGGATAAAAGGCGGCTACAATAATAAGCCTGCTTGTGTTTTTACAACCCGGTATAAAGATTATTTGGCTTACCTGCCGAGATTGGTTTGGAAATTTTGAGCAATATTGTAAAATGTCAGCGCTTCTGCGGCTGTTAACCCGCTTCCGATTGTGGCTAATGCACATTCCCTTTCTCCCCCGGAAGATGCTCCCGCAACGGTTCCCAGAAGAATGGGATAACCTGTAGATCCCTCAACCGGTGCTGTGCTGCTTGAGCTTTTTATCTGTCCGTTTTCATACCTGCTGATGCCTGATGCCGTGGCCGAGAACATGAATAAGCCTTTGGTATTTGAAGGCGAAGGCTTGCGATCGTAAAAGCCAAACCATACTGAGGCATCGCTCGTATGATAAATTGCTACCTCGTTATACGGTGAAGCCTTATCATAGCAGCCCATGTCATAGCCACTTACCGTATTTTGTGTTCCCGAATAATACGAAATGGAATTGTCGTTATAAGATAACAACGAATCGCTTAAGTGCGTGTCTGCAAAATCAGCAATAGTGGGAAACAATACGCCGGTAGCGGCAAAAGCAGGAGCGCCATTAAACGTGAGCCTGTAAGCGGCATCTGAATTTATAGGGTTTTTTAAATTCCACTTAGTGGTAGCCGCCGTGCCACCAACCATGGGATATATTGCCATAAACTTGCTCCACAATGAAGAATCCTTCAATTGCACTACGAAAGTATTGATGGCTTGTCTTTTGTGCAGAATCGGTGATGCCCGCACTATCAATAAATTTTTGAGCTTCGGCATCATACGTAAATGAATTGATGCGGTCACCCAGGTATTTATTGCAGGATAGAAGAAGTACACAAAAGAAAAATGTAACCGGTGATTTTAAGATTTTCTTCATTTATTTTTATGTTAGCTCATAAATAATGGCAGCTGATACCGGCTAAAATTAGTTATTTCTTCTGGTGATTTTTGAAAATAGTTCACTTGCAAAATACAGTAAGAAATATCGCGGGATAAGAGCAAACATCATCTCCGCCAACAATCAGCAGCTGCTGATCTCAAAAATAAATAAGGGATCTCCAGCAATTGAATCATTAAACTTCATCTGCGTTGGCAATGTGCTTCAGGCAATACCTGCTAAAAAATGAAATGAAATACCGCACGATTGAAAAAATTTTTTACCGTTACGCGGTGCTCTTAACGCAAAGTTATAGCTGATTATTTGATCAGGTCCCACCGTTTAACTGTAAATCTTTACTTGCATCAATCTGAAATTTTATTTTCTTTATCAGATCATTTACATCAAAAGGCTTGGCTATAAAATCATCGGCCTGGCAAAATTTCTTAATGTCAGGGAAATTAGTATGTGCAGAAAACATAATAACAGGTATGTCGTTTGTAATAGGGTTTGCCTTTAATTTATTGCAAACCTCGATACCGTCAATTCCGGAAAGAAAAACATCTAACAGAATAATCTGGGGATTGAAAGTTTTTGTTCGAGGAAGTACATCTTCACCCTTTGGTAAAGCCATAACTTCAAATCCATATCTTTTTAGTACCGTTTCAACAACCCAAAGTATGTCAAAATTATCATCTACAATTAGTACTCGGTTCATAGTTGCTTCAATACCACAATAATTAAACCACTTTCAGAGATACAGCTACCCACAACGGAGTTTTTACTGCTTGCTTAAAACGCTCACGGTTTTATTAGTGTAAGATATTCGGAATCATTTTTGAAATATAATAACTTATTTAGAGATCTGCCGGGTTAACCTTGACATCCTTTTACATTAGCTTTTAAACATATGCAATATTTAATATTCGAGTGCAAAAGAGTTATTCTCGATAAGAAAGTAGAAAGAGTTATGCTATTTATGTGGAGAAATCAAAAGAGGTTCCAATAGGCACCGGTGGCATTGCTACAAAATTTCCCTCCAGAGAGAGGAAGATATTCCGCATTGCCTTATAACCAGAACGTATCGGTAAAAACCAAATAAAGTAAAAAAGCGCCGGATTGTGTTAATTCTTGATTTCTGCTTTGCTATTGTGTCTGGGTAAAACAAATTTATATTCCCAATACTTCCTTTAGTTTTATATAGCCTGCTTTACTGGCGGGCAATTTTGCGCCGGTCGTTAATAATACAAGGTGGCTGTCTTTCTCATATGCATCGATGCGGGTAATAAGTTGTGTGTTTACAATATAAGGACCGGTGAATGCGTACAAAATGATAAACGCTGAGTGATTGTTCAAAAAAATTCATGGTTCTTTTTTTTAAGAAAAGTTCCGTCGGCGGTAACAATTTTTACATAATCATCTGCCGCTTCCAAATAATGAATTTGAGTTACCGGAATTATTTTGATTTTGCTTCCATCCTTTACCACAATACGATTTTGTTGTGCAGGTGATTGTGCCGCTGTTTCTAATACAGCATGAGGTTGAGGAGCTGCTGACTGCTGCAGATATTTTTGAACCGCCTTATCAAAACGCTCTTTGCTAAAGGGTTTCAAAAGATAATCCGTTGCATTTAATTCAAAAGCCTTTATTGCAAATTCATCATAGGCGGTAGTAAAAATTACAGAAGGTGGATTTTCAATCAGTTCCAGCATTTCAAAGCCATTGATTTTAGGCATCTGTATATCAAGGAAAATTAATTCCGGCTCATATTGCTGAATTGCTTTCATTCCCTCAAACCCATCATTGCATTCTGCAACTACTTCAATATCTGTATATGATTGCAAATATTCTTTTACAATACTTCTTGCCAATGGCTCATCATCAATAATTATAACCTTCATAGTATTTGTGGTATAAGTATAGTTGTAATAAAATGTTCCTTATCTTTTTGTGTTTTTAAAAGATCATGCCTTGCAAATAAAAGAAATAATCTTCTTTGAATTGATGATAAACCGAAGCCGGTTCCCTTTAAGGGCTGCGATGTTTCAGGATCAAATGGGTTTTTTATCATGATCTTTAAATAATTATTTTCGCGGGTTGCTTTAAGTGTTATCAGCACTTCCCCATAAGTATCGTATAAGCCAAATTTAATTGCATTCTCCACAACAGGCTGCAACAACAACGCAGGTAATTTGAGCGGTAACACTGCATCAGTAAATTTAATTTCTGTTTGCAGGCGATGGCCAAATCTTACTTTTTCTATATCAAGGTAAAGCCCCAGGTATTGTATTTCTTCTTCCAGTGTATTCCATTGCTGATCGTCTTTTTTTAAGGTACCCCGTAAAAAATCACTTAGCTGTTGAATCATGTGCCTTGCTTTTTCAGGTTGCAAGCCTGTAAGCGCACTTATTGAATTAAGGCTGTTGAACAAAAAATGTGGCTGCAATTGCTGCCGTAGTTTAAATAACTCTGCTTCCTTTGGTAAGATGCTCGGCTTCAGATTTTCTTGCATCCATCTCTTTTTGCTCCCGCTGGCCATACCATAATAAACTAAACATGCTCATACTGCTAATCAATAAAAATCCTGCGCCGTAACGAATGCTCCATGATGAAGCGATTGTATCCGGGATAAGGATCTCCTTCCTTAAAAATTAACCACATCGCCCATGTTGAAGAAGTATCCAAATGCCACTCATGGTAAGGCTGATAACAAGTATGTACCAGTATTTTTCCTGCCGCGGCAGATAATATTTCATATTGTTACTTATAAAAAAACAAATGGCGGCCAGCAAGAAGATTACTTACAATACTGTCAATAACCGCATGCTTATCATCAATATGAATTTCTTTAAGAATAATGTACTGAATAAACATCCATACAAGCCACCATGCGGAAAAAAAAATCCTTAAACGCTTATCAGATAAAATGGAATTGGCCATTGCATAATTTAATTCAATCCAAATGATTTTTGAGTACAGTTTTCCTGTAAATGTGAAGCCCTCAGGTAGGTAAGCTTTGTATAAATTTCAGCATCTTCCTCTTCACAAATCCGTGAATACAATTCTGCACCATCAATTAATTCATTTAGCGGGTGCAGTTCGGAAACATCAATAAATTTCCAGAGAACAGGTTTTTGCGTGTTATTTAAAAAATTATCTTCTTCCCTGTGGCCCGTAGTTCTTGCCTTTTGAAAAGCATTCAAATCATCTTCCGCATACACAAGCCGCAACTGCTCATCAAACTGGGGAGTGTGCTTTCCGTCTCCGCAAATAATTCTATAAACAAGTTTTGCAAGATACCATTTCATACAATTGTCTTTTATTAAAATGAATAAATTATATGGTAATAATCTCTATTCGTCAGCGGGTTAATAATTGGTTATCTCGATACCCCCAAATACACAAGCCCCTTTAAGTATCATAATTTTTGTGGCATCTGCCGACCCCGTGCTAATTGTCCGTTTATCCTCAATACCTCCAAATACAGCAGTAACTTCATTTTTTACATTCCAGTTGGATGGCACAATTAATTTTGCCCCGCCAAATACATTATTGACCTCAAGCATCAATAGGTTGTTGTATATCGGCCTTCATAAGATTTATTTCTGTACCTCCCATGAAATTGTTTATTTCCCCACCTTTAAAATTCTTTGACAGAATAATCTTTTTTACACTGCCAAAAGCAGTATTAATATTCAACATATTCTGCATTGTCTTCCTGTGTATTGTCTTTAATGTCGGTATAATCTAATGATGTGGTGGGGTCAGGCCGTGGAAGGATTGTCATAATACATTCGGCGCCATTCTTTTTTGTGCATGCCTTTCCAGTTATGCCTCGGCCTCAGAATAAACACAAGCCCTATACTAATAAGTATGGCAGGTGCGATGTAATTGTGAAAATTCAGATGAGGATTGGTTTGATCAATCAAAAAAACGCCACCCACTATTATCATTATAAAAGCCCCGGGATTGTGAAACCTGCTTTTAATACCGGTTAGTAACCCGATCGCTATAAGCAATACAGGCCATGTAAATACCCACCCAGGTATTGGGGCACCCATTTTATAAGCTAATAATAAACCTCCTGCCACTACAAGTACAAGGCCGCTCCATACGCGTGAACTACTCATCCCTCCATACGGTTGCAGATCATTTTCATTCTGTTCCATAAATTATTTTCTTTTGATAGAACAAATGTATAATGAGAATATATCTTTTAAAATTGTCGTATAGGTATGCACGTGAAAAAAATCGGTAAATGGCATGATTAAGCAGGTAAAAAGTTTAAATCAGGAGCGCTTTAGTCGCCCTGATAGAAATATTGCTGGTAAGAAAATTAAAAATCACTAATTTATTCGAACGACTTCTAAATCTTTCTATGCCTTACTTTTGCCGGCTATGGCGCAAAAAAAATTAAAAAGATTTGGGGAAATAAAAACATTTGCAAACGTATTGGAATATCCTGAAAATATGGCGGGAAACTGGAAGGAGTTTTTTAAGAATGCGAATCCCGTTATATTAGAACTTGCCTGTGGTAAAGGTGAATATACCACAGGGCTGGCGCAGTTGTATCCGCAAAAAAATTTTATAGGTGTTGATATAAAAGGAAACCGCATTTGGGCAGGCGCCAAATTTTCAATAGATAATAACCTCTTCTAATGTTGCCTTTCTGCGAACACAAATTACATAAAATTGATACCTATTTTAGCCCCAATGAAGTGCATGAAATATGGATCACTTTTCCCGACCCTCAACTGAGGCTATCAAAAGCTAAAAAAAGACTGACACACCCGCGGTTTTTAAGATTGTATCAAAAGATTTTACAACCTGCCGGTAAAATTCATTTGAAAACGGATTCTCCGGAGTTATATAACTTTACAAAAACAGTTATTGAGCTTTATAAACTTATACTAATTACAGATATAGATGATATACATACAGACAAGGAAGTATCGCCGGAACTAAGCATTATAACCCACTATGAAAGCCTTGATATTGCCGGAAGCAAAAGAGTTTTTTACTTATGTTTTTCTTTGCCGAAAGAAATAATTGATGCAGATGAACAGCTCGACCAAATTTTAAAAAACAGTACAAATGAATAACAGCGATGATGATTTTACAGAAGGAATAGATTTTTATTATAACGAAAATAATTACATGGTTTTCACGGAAAAATATCACCTTAAAAGAGGCTATTGTTGTGGCAACGGCTGCAGGCATTGCCCTTATCATTATGAAAATGTTCCGGAACCTTTAAAAAGCAATTTATTAGTTCAAAAACATCATGATAAAAGAAGATCAATAAAGTTACTTCTTCAAAAGAATTACCACGATCGACAACAAAGCAATATAGTTTTTTCGAAGATGTTTATGCGGTGGTAAGGCAAATACCAAAGGGAAGAGTAACCTCTTATGGAGCTATTGCCAATTACCTGGGAACGAAACTTTCTGCGCGAATGGTTGGATGGGCAATGAATGCAGCTCATGGGGCCAAACCTAAAGTTCCTGCTCACAGGGTAGTAAACAGGAACGGGATTCTAAGTGGTAAAGCACATTTTGCAACACCGGATCTGATGGAAGAATTATTAAAAAAAGAAAAAATTAAAGTGGTAGAAGATACCATTGTTGATTTCGAAAAATTATATTGGGATCCGGCAAAAGAATTGGGCCTTTAATAAACTTAATTGTAATAAGGCCTTATCATCCAATATACCACTACTCCCGTTACCGCTACATAAAACCACACCGGCCAGGTAATTCTTGCAAGCTTCATGTGTCGCCCGTAATCTGCAGTTAATGCCCGTATGCAGTAAATAAAATAAACGGCAGAATTATTCCTGCAAGAGGAATATGTGTTGCAAGTATAAAATAATAAACATATCTCGTAGCTCCTGCGAGTGATTGCTCACCGGCGCTTACAATTCCATTGTGATCCAAATCGCCATACTTTGTTTCGCCGCCAAGCAAATGATGACAAATGTAGGAAATCAAAAAAAGCAATGAAAGAACAATTGCAGTAAGCATTAACCTTTTATGAAGAAAAAACTTTTTAGATTTTACGGCAAGAAGCGCTGCTATCAACAGCACGGAAACTATGGAATTGATTATTGCATTTAACGTTGCAAAAATGTGGGGATTAAAGCCCAATTTTATATTCAGCTTACTCTGGAAAGAAAAGCGACAGCAGTGAATACAATTATTGAAACCGTCCATATTAATATCCTTGCTTTTTTATCATTTCGTTGTAAGCCGGGTGCCGGAAGCTTGTCCTGGAAACTTGTTTCCATTTGTGGCTTCATTTATTAATTTATTTCGGGGACACCTATTTGTTCAGCTTCTTTCAAAAAGCTCATTTATAAATTCTTTAAAAGTTTTTTTCCTGTCTTTTTCAAGCATTAATAAAGGAATATCGCGTACCAGTTTTTTTTGAGCGGCCGAATCAAAGCCATTGTACCAGCCCCTTACAATTCTTTCTTTGTCCAGCAGGAAAAAATTTTCTGTATGTATAAATGCCGTATCCACATTTACATCTGCAATATTGGCCTTTATTTCATTAATAGCAAAGTGATAAATACTATCCCTGTTACCGGTTAGCAACCACCAGCTATCCGGATTTACATTATATTTCTCGGCCCACTTTCTTAATTGCGGTGCAGAGTCATGAAGCGGGATCAACCGATATCGAAACAAATTGCACTATTGAATCGTTATGAGTAAATGAATTTTGCAATCGCTTCATTGCTTTTGCAAGTTGCGGGCAAATGTGGGGCATCGGGTAAAAAAAAATCAAGAACAATAATTTTTCCTTTTAAATCTGCAAAAGAAACTTTTTTTCCAAATTGGTTGGTAAATTCCATATTGCGTACATGGTGCCATGCAGTATCATCACGTGACTTTACCATTTTTCTCAATAACATTTACACTATCATAAAAATACCTATGCGGCATTTGCACATCCCTGTTACTATAATACCTTACCATAACATAACTCGTCACCGGCAATAAAACTGCCAGCATCATTGCGAAAATTGTTTTCTTATTCATGCACCTTTGGTTCTAAAATAAAATTAGCCATCACCACGGTGACAGCTAATTGTAATATTTACTGAATGATAATTTTTCTGCTCAATTTTTTTCGCCCTTTTCCGATGCCGCCGGTATAGGGTGCTGCTGCACATGCTCGGTATGATGGATGGCTTCCGGCATCAGTGTTTCTCAAATTTTTCCAGCTATTTCCATCATATAGAAATGCAATAATAAACCATATAAAAAGAGCTGCGGGTACCGCTATCGTCATAATCAGATTTCTTATTTCATCTCCAAGATGCATAAATATAGAAATAATATAAAAAGCCTTTGCCAAGGTAAGAATACAAACAATTCCCTTAAAAACCAACACCAGGAATTGATTGGGATCCGGCGCCTTTATGAATGGTATAAATCGATCAAGCCAAGGCTTAGTTCTGCAATGGTAAGAACAATAAGATCCAGAATGTTTTCCAGATTCTTTTTACCTGCGCATCATCACCTTCATGTGATATTAAATTGTAGTAGTTTCTGAAGACATATCAATATTCTTTAAGTTCTTAAAAATCGTTACCTGTATCTATCTTTTCAATTAAATTAAATAAAAACAAAGAAATACAAATACCCATACAAGGTCAACAAAATGCCAGTAAAGGCCTGCCTTTTCAATCATTTCATAATGACCACGTTGTTCAAAATGTCCCAATCTTGTTTTTACAAGCATTACAGCATTTATAACGACACCTGAAAAAACATGGAAGCCATGAAAGCCTGTTATTCCAAAGAAATAACCGCCAAATGCAATAGGCCCGGGAGTGCCAACGGGATGGCCTTCATACACCATTCCCGGTACTGCAAGGCCCCATGGGTTGTGGGTTACTGTAGTGCCCCATTCTTCAATTTTACCATTTACCAAAACAGGATGCGTGCCGGTTAATAAGATGCGTCCATTCCCATGCCTGGCAACTTAAAAAAGCAAGCCCTCCAAGTATGGTAAGCACCAGCCATTTTTCAACTCCTTTGCGATTCATATTGTGGCCTTCATGCACTGCCAATACCATGGTTACCGAACTTAAAATCAGTATAAAAGTCATTAAGCTCACAAAAGCGAGCGGCAGGTTTGCATGGCCCGCAAATGGAAATGCATTAAATACATGATTGGGGTCTGCCCATACATTCTGGCTAAAACGAATCGTTCCATATGAAATTAAAAAAGCCCCGAAAGTAAATGAATCACTCATTAAAAAATACCACATCATGAGCTTGCCATAGCTTACATTGAAAGGGCTTTTTCCGCCGCTCCACAGTTTGGTTTTAGGTTGTGCCAGCGCTGTTTCCATTATTACTCTTTAAAAGGTTATTGCAAAAATATAAATTAAAATGTTCAATTATTGAATTGCTTAGTTTCATTTTCGTTTCAATACCTATCGATCTTCTAATTATTTTCACATTGAGCCATTTCCAGATTTTCAAATTGCGTTATCTTATCATCTCCAGGAAAACCAATAAATATATCCATAAAAATCTACAAAATGCCAATATGTATTCATCATTTCTATGGAAACCGGGCTATAATTTTTTCTTTTTATACTGTACGCTTTCGCCAATATTATAATAATGGCAATTACACCTGCTATTACATGCAGCGCATGCAAGCCAACAATTATATATAAAAATGAAAACGATACATTCCTGGTAAGTGTAACTCCATTGTGCCATAATTGCCTGAAACCAATATATTGCATACATACAAATGCAATACCTAACAACAATGTAACTGCAAGCCATCGCCTGTATTGCTTCATTTCTCTCTGCCTGAATGCATTGCGGCTAAGGATCATCGTTATGCTGCTATAATAATTACCGCTGTGGAATACCAGAAAATCTTCGGAAGTTCAAATGTTATCCAGTTGGCCAGGTTACGTTTTACAATATAAGCGCTGGTAAGCCCGGCAAACATCATTACAATACCCGCAAGCCCATCCACAACGTAAATTTGTGCGGATGTATTCTGTTTCTTTGTTCGTTCATTACTGCAATCATAAATAAATTATCTTCTTATTCAATCTTTCAACCACTGTTTACAATCAATTTACTTTTATATCCGAACCTTAAGCTTTATCAAACAACAGCGCAAGGAAAACAATCATCAGGTAAAAATAAGAACTGAACATTACTCTTCTTGCGGCGTTTACATTCATTTTCACAAACAACATGCACGCTTAGAAATACCATCGACAGATTACAGGCCATTAAAATCCAGAAAGAAATGATTCCGCTTATATTAAAATAATATGGCAACATACCAACAGGTAACATCAGCATTGAATAAATCACCGTTTGAACAGCGTAAATTTTGTTGGCCCTTCGTCGCCCGGCAATAATTTAAACCCTGCCTTTCATAATCTTTGT
Organism: uncultured Chitinophagaceae bacterium; assembly: GCA_963800635.1. Taxonomy (GTDB): domain Bacteria; phylum Bacteroidota; class Bacteroidia; order Chitinophagales; family Chitinophagaceae; genus Ginsengibacter. The sequence goes on along the minus strand of CAWDCB010000005.1, from coordinate 516,434 downwards.
GCGCCACCCAGGCAATTGCCCAAAAATGCGGAAACTGCCATAAAAACTAGAATTGCAAAAAGTACCCAGCCTCCCTGCACTAAATGTGCATTGGTGCCTGCAACCCAGCCGATCAAGACAGGGCAAAGCGCCCGGAAAGCCACCTACCAAAACTGAAATAGAATTTATCTTTTTTAAGTGGAGTATAAATAAACGCATAAAGAAATAAACTTAATAAAGCCAATCAATAGCACTTAGCAAATTGAAACATCGCCACATTAATAATACTCCTGCAACACCGGTAATAACTGCAAATGTCCATGCTTCATTTGCGCTCATTCTTCCCTGCAGCCACCGGCCGCTGTGCAGTTCGCTTCATCAATGCATCCGTATCTTTTTCAACAGTCTGGTTTATGGCATTGGCAGAACCTGTAATCAGCATCCCTGCAATAAATAATAAAAGTACCGATGTAAAATTAAACTGAATATTGGGAGCAAGCAGGTAACACACCACGCACTAAATACCACCATAAAACTTAAAGTGAATTTGATCAGTTGAAAATAATCCTTCACTTTGCTTGCCAGTGCAAAAGATGCTGAATGTGGATATAGCCTGTTGCCGCTTTATTCATCTACAAAAATCTTATTTAAAAAGCCCTGAATGATCAGGGCAAATTATCAATAAATATCATACCGAATAACTTCATCTCATTTACCCACATGTCAATGCTTGCTTTCCGATTCACCCACCGGTTCAGTTTGCGGAATAAACTCCCTTCCATCTTTACCATAATCATAAGCCCAGCGATGAACTTCCGGAATTTCACCAGGCCAGTTGCCATGCCCCGGACGTATAGGTGTTGTCCATTCCAGTGTATTTGCACCCCATGGATTTTGAGTTGTAACTTTTCTTCCTTTAAAAATTGAATAAAAGAAATTAAAAACAAATAAAAGCTGTGCGCAAAAACGATCAATGCGACAAAGCTTATAAATTCATTAAGGCCTCCAAACATTTTAAATGATTCCCAGTTGCTGAAATCATAATAACGGCGTGGCATACCCGCCAGCCCTTCATAATGCATTGGCCAGAAAATAAGATAAGCACCAATCATAGTAACCCAGAAATGAATATAAGCCAGTGTATTGTTCAAATACCTGCCAAACATTTTAGGAAACCAATGATAAACACCTGCAAACATTCCAAACATAGAAGCCACACCCATTACAATATGAAAGTGCGCAACTACAAAATAAGTATCATGCAAATGAATATCCAATGCAGAATTACCAAGGAATATTCCTGTTAAGCCGCCGGAGATAAACAAGCTTACAAATCCTATTGCAAAAAGCATTCCCGGGTGTAAACCGGATATTGGCCCGCCATAAAGTAGTGAGCCAGTTAAATACTTTTATAGCGGAAGGCACTGCGATCAACAAAGTAAGCAATACAAAGAATGAGCCGAGGAATGGATTTAGCCCTGTTACAAACATATGATGCGCCCAAACCAGGAATGAAAGTATGCAATTGCAAATAATGAACCTACCATTGCCATATATCCAAAAATTGGCTTTCGGCATTTAGTCGACAATTACTTCCGATGCCATACCCATTGCCGGTAATAAAATAATATATACTTCCGGATGGCCAAGGAACCAAAATAAATGCTGGAATAATATAGGGCTTCCACCTTCATTTGGTAATATTTTTCCATTTATATAAATATCACTCAGGAAAAAACTTGTTCCCAGGTTTCGGTCAAATAATAATAATATGGCGCCTGATAATAATACCGGGAAGGATAATACGCCAAAACTGCTGTAAAGAACAATGCCCAGATGGTTAATGGCATCCTTGTCATGCTCATTCCTTTTGTGCGCATGTTAAGGATGGTAGTAATATAATTCAAGCCGCCTAATAATGACTGAAACAATAAACAATGCCATCTGATACCAGCCAAAGATCCATCCCGATTTTTGATCCTTCGGATGCATCACCTAAGGCGCTTAATGGCGGATAGATCGTCCAGCCGCCACTTGCAGGCCCTGTTTGTACAAACAAAGATGAAATCATTACTAATAGAAGCGGAAAAGAAAAACCAGTAAGACAAGCATATTCAAAAAAGGCGATGCCATATCTCTTGCACCTACCTGTAATGGAATTAAGAAATTTGCAAATGTTCCGCTTAAGTCCTGCTGTTAATACAAAAAATACCAGGATAGTTCCATGCATGGTAACCAGTGCATAATAAAATTCCGGGTCAAGTTTTCCGCCTTTTGCCCAGTGGCCCAAAATATCTTCAAGAAATGGAAAAGTCGATTCAGGATAGCCCAATTGCAAACGAAATATTACAGAAAATAAACCTCCTATAATTGCCCAGATCATTCCTGTAATAAGAAATTGCTTTGAGATCATTTTATGATCCTGGCTAAAAACATATTTAGTTATAAATGTCTCGTTATGATGATGTTCATGAGCCTCATGGCCCAGAATCGTGCACTACCAGTGGTTGTTCATGTAAAACTTCTTCGTTATCCATAGTAATATTTTTAATAGGCCTTATGGGCCTGTTATTTATTTTTTTGTACTTACTGCCTGCGCTACCGTCTTTGGTTGAATCCTGCGACGGTGTTTTATTAGGATCTAATGCAGGGAATGCTTTATAATATTCCGGTTTTTGAGTTGCCATCCATCCATCAAATTCCTGTTGTGATTCCACTATAATTACGCCCCTCATGGTAAAATGCCCTTTTCCACACATCTGGTCACAGCTTATCTCATAAGTAAAATCGGATTACCTGTTCTTTACTTTCATTTCTTCTGTTGTATAAATCGGTGTAAACCAAAGTGTAGTTGGTGTTCCTGGCACGGCATCCATTTTCATTCGAAAATGCGGAAGCCCTACATCATGTATTACATCCTGTGAATTTATTACCAGTTTTACGGGTTTGTTTACCACTACATGCATCGTTGTTGCCACATGAATATCATCATGGCTTGCCGCATCAGTCAATCAACACCCAGCGGATTACTTTGAGCCGGATCTGTAAGTTTATAATTCTTTCTTCCTAATACTCCATCTCTGCCCGGGTAGCGAATTTCCCAGCCAAACTGGTGGCCGGTATTTCTATCAGTTGGGAATCTTTTGGGGCATCCGAAGTAAACTTGAACCAGTATTTCAAGCCAAAAACAACCAGTACCGTTAATACAATTGCCGGAATACCTGTCCATATTAATTCAAGCTTGTTATTGTGGGGAAAATAATATGCTTTCCTGTCATCACTTTCCTGGTATTTAAAGGAAAACCAGAATAATAATATTTGGGTTATAAAAAATACGACGCCGGTTACCGCAATTGTTATCTAAAGCATCGTATCAATATTTTCTCCTTCTGCTGATGCTGATCCCTGCGGAAATAAAGTTTTGCGGATAATAAAGCTTATTGCACCACCAGACGCCTATAAGCCCAACAATAAGAAAGGCAATCATAAGAAATCCATTGATCCTGTTGTTTTGCTTCCGTGCTTTTTCTTCTCCTTTCAAAATGCTTACATATTCACTTGCCTTTGAAATCTGGAAAATGACCAGGAAAATCATCACCAATCGCTATCAATAAAAAGTCATTCATGATTCTAAATTTTTCCTAATGTTGTCTTTATTGCAGGTGTAAAGGTACTTTTGAATTATTGTATATTTTTTTAAATCCTACCTAATATTTTCTCAATTATATTTTACACTATTTTAAGCATCGTTGAATCACTTATGTATGATGTATTATACTTTCTTTCAAGAAAGGATGATTTTTTGGAGTCATAGGGATACTGGAAGCAAACCTTCCTACTCCCCACATGATAATTCCGACAAAACCCAGCGGAATTCCAAATTCATACCAGCTTAAATGTGGATGATATTTAACTGTGCCCGGCATTACCATTTGGTAAAAATCTATCCAATGACCGAATATGATCAGTACAGACATAAAAGTTACAATGGTATAATTTCGCTTGGTAGCTTTCTTCATAAATATCAATAACGGGCAAACAAAATTTAAAATCAGTTTAAAAAAAATATACCTCTGTATGGGCCCTTGCGACCGTATCTTAAAATAAACTGTTTCTTCAGGAATATTAGCATACCAGATCAGCATGTATTGCGAAAACCATAAATATGTCCAGAATATAGAAAATGCAAACATGAATTTTCCCAGATCCTGTAGATGTTCCTGGGTAACAAATTCCAACTGTCCCTGGTTTTTTAAATAAATTACAAAAATAGTAATCAGGGAAATGCCTGAAACAAATGTGCTTGCAAATGTGTACCAGCTATACATGGTGCTGAACCAATGCGGATCAATGCTCATCAGCCATAGCCATGGCATGTTGAACCAACGGTAAGGCCAAACAATACAATAAAAAATGATGCCCAGAATAATATTTTTATTCAACCAGTTTCTTCCGGTTTCATAATCCATGTACCCATTCTCATCACTTTCAACACTAAGATCCCTTAATTTTTTTCCTGCAAAAGCACCAAAGCCCAATACATAAAACGGAAGCAATGGTATAAACTGTTGGATTTAAAAATCCTGATTTACCTTTCAATACTTCATCATGCGCTACCATTTCCTTATCAAGCCAGGGATAAATATCGGTACGGTGGCCAAAAACAATACTAAGTATCACAACCAATGTAAGAATGCCCAAAATAGGTACCACGATGAAATTGCTTCGGAAACACGGCGAAAAGCAACCTGCCAGCCACCCATTGCCAATGTAGTTATACTAATAAAAAACATGCTGGTATTTACAAGAAGCAACCAAAAAACACTGTTTTGTAAAAGCACTGCCCAAAACCTGGTACTGTTTACATTTTCACCATGTGAACCAGCACCGGGTTTAAGAAAATAATCCAAATATTAATGTAAGCAAGCCTGCAACCATAAGTCCCGCTGACCATTTTTTATATCCTGCCGGTGTTACATACTGATTGTTCATTAAAATTATTTTTAGAATTAAATTTTATTTTTTTGCCGCTGCAGAATCTTTGCCTGCAGTACTTCCTGCTTTTGTTGAATCTGTCGCTTCACTTAATTTCAACTGCTTTGATTTTATATATTGAACTACCATCCATCTTTGCTTACGGCTCAGTTGGGATGCATAACTTCCCATATTATTTTTGCCATAAGTCGCAACATGAAACATTGTTCCTTCAGGCATTTTCACATATTGTGCCAATGTAAGGTTGGCGACTGCAGGTATTTTTCCACCTGTTGAAAGTGGCCCTTGTGCATCCAGGTTAGGGCCATGGCATATGGCACAATTAATATTAAATAACCGCTGCGCTTCGGCCATCTGAATGGTATCAAGTGGTGGTAAAGGATTTTTTACTGCTGCACTCATTTTATATCCATTGGAATCATTGGGTAAGGTGTAAGGAAATAAATCTCCTCTTCTGATAGTGCCTTCAACCGGGTAAGGGATATAATTAATGTTTTCTTTTTTTAAATTATTAGTCTGCATAGGCTTCATAAGCCCGGCTATAAGTCATATCAGGCATATATATTTTCCCCGGCTCACGGTTGTTGTCGCAGCTTTCAAAAACTGTTGCCACGATCGATATCAATACAAATACTACAATAATTTTAATTTTTTTCATACTTATCAAAATGAACTAAACCTGGTTCTTTAAACGAAGTCGTAAATAACTAATCCATCTTAGCTATTAATATCCCACTTCTTCAGTCCTGTATAATTTTTGTTCCTTGTCGTACCGCCCAAACCACCAGCCATCTTCTGCTTGCTGCACATTTACTTCTATTGCCCCGTTGTTTTGTAAAAAGCTCTGTACTTCCGTTTCATTGGTTTTCGCTGTGCATTCAATTACCATTACAAAAAGATCATCGGTTGCCCTGGGATGAAAATGATGCTTTTTAACACCGGGCATCATTTTGCAAAGCCAACAAAATGTCAAACCATACCTACCGCCGACATTAATACCGTAAGTTCAAATGTTATTGGAATAAATGCAGGAAGGGCAAAATGCGGCTTACCGCCGATATTTAACGGCCAGTCTGTGGTAAAAATCCAGCCCATTCCCCAAACAGCAATGGTTGTTCCTGTAATGCCATAAATAAATCCCATGGTGTGCAAGCTGGTTTCCCGTAATCCCAATGCATGATCCAGCCCATGAATAGGAAATGGTGTATATACGTCATGAATCTTATACCCTGCCCGCCGTACATTTTTAACCGCAGGAAATAATACCTTTTCATCATCAAAGCAGCCTACAACAAATTTTTTTCTCATATAAAGGCCCTCCAACCCTTCGTTAAGAAGAGCTTTTTAAAATATTTAATTTAATATTCCACTTTCATTTACTATTCTTTTCTAAGGTTGAGCATCCCGTCTTAATGTGCATGCTCTACTTCTTCCATATAAAATTTCTCCGAATCCATTTTCTCCGTTTCCGTCATTTTCTTTTTATAATTTTCACCACTGGTTTTTAATATCGCCTTGATTTCCGCAACAGCAATTACCGGGAAATATTTTGCAAAAAGAAAATAACAGGTGAAGAAAAGGCCGAATGTTCCCAGGTAAAAACCAATTTCCCAAATACTCGGGCTATAATAAGTGCTCCAGGATGATGGAAGATAATCCCGGTAAACGGAAGTAACAATAATTACAAAACGCTCAAACCACATCCCTATATTTATTAAAACCGACATAAAGAAAGTAAAGGTTATATTTCTTCTCAGTTTCCTGGACCAGAACAGCTGTGGCGATACCACATTACAAAACATCATACCATAATATGCCCATCCATAAGGGCTGAAAATATTTACCCGGTTTTGGCGGAAAGCCCACCACTCATATGGATTTTGCCCATACCAGGCAATAAATAATTCGGTTAGATAAGCACAGCCAACAATAGAGCCTGTTAGCACAATAACTTTATTCATCGCTTCAATATGGCCAACCGTTATATAATCTTCAAGGTGCAAAACTTTACGCGTTATAATAAGCAGGCTTTGCACCATTGCAAATCCCGAGAAAATTGCACCGGCAACAAAATAAGGTGGAAAAATAGTTGTATGCCATCCAGGAACTACCGATGTGGCAAAGTCAAAGGATACAATTGTATGAACAGACAATACCAGTGGAGTGCTCAACCCTGCCAGAACCAATGCCAGGCTTTCGTGACGTTGCCAGTGTTTGGTACTTCCGGTCCATCCAAATGATGCCAGGCCATAAAACATTTTCCTGAATTTCGTTCTTGCCCTGTCCCGCACTGTTGCCAGATCAGGCAGTAAACCCGTGTACCAGAATAATAATGAAACCGTAAAATAAGTTGATACCGCAAACACATCCCACAATAAAGCTGAATTAAAGTTGGGCCATAAGCGGGCCGCGCGAGTTTGGATAAGGCAATACAATAAAAGCCAACCCATACCCGTCCCATGTGAAATATAGGAAATTGCCCTGCACACATAACTGCAAAAATGGTCATTGCTTCTGCAGCCCTGTTCACTCCGGTTCTCCATCCTTGCCTGAATAATAACAAGAATTGCAGAAATCAGCGTTCCGGCATGACCGATACCAATCCACCATACAAAATTGGTAATATCCCATCCCCAGCCGATGGTATGGTTAAGGTTCCACTGGCCAATGCCATAAGTTACTTCCCTGTATACAGAATACACTCCAAAAAGCAACAGGCAAATTGCAATAGAAAATCCAATCCACCAGAGCCTTCCCGGCGTTGCTTCTATCGGGCTTATAATATCTTCAGTTACCTGGTGATAATTTTTATCTCCATCTATCAAAGGCTCCCTGAGTTGCGATTCATATTTTAATAATGACATATTCTATTTTAGCTTTTAGCTTAAGGTTGAATTCTGTAATCTTATCTAATATATTCTGTTCGAACTTTACATTTTTTGGCTAACCTTCCTCAACGGTTAGGTTTCCGACACTCTCTATCAGTATTTCTCACCTTTACGAGATAATTTACATTACTGAGCACGTGCAATTCTTCAAGCACATAATATTTTCTTTCTTTTTGTTCCCGCGCTCCTCAATTGAGAAACTTTACTGTCTTTATCGTTAACATTTCCAAATATTATTGCGTTGGTAGGACAAGCCTGCATGCAGGCAGTTTGCACTTCAAGATCTTTAAGCGGGCGGTCTTCCTTTTTTGCATTCAACTTTCCTTCCTGCAGGCGCTGTACGCAAAAGCTGCATTTTTCCATCACACCCCTTGACCGTACCGTTACATCAGGATTTAAGTACCATCCTGGTTAAATCTTCATTTAGTTCTGCCGTTGCATCCGAAATAATCCCCCGCTGGTTATCAGGGAAGCTATCCGCACCATTATAATCGGCCCAGTTAAAACGGCGTACTTTATATGGACAGTTATTTGCACAATATTTTGTACCGATACAACGGTTATATATCATCTGGTTAATGCCTTCACTGCTATGGTTCGTTGCAGATACGGGGCAAACATTTTCACAGGGGGCATTATCACAATGCTGGCAAAGCATTGGCTGAAAAACAATATCAGGATTTTCAGGATCTCCTGTAAAATACCTGTCAATGCGAAGCCATTGCATATCATGAAATCTTGATACTTCATATTTGCCTACAGTTGAAATGTTATTTTCTGCTACACAGGCTACCACGCAGGCAGAACAACCGATACAGGTATTAAGGTCAATGCTCATTCCCCATTTTATGCCGGGTTTATCATAAGTAGGATAGAGGGTCGCATCTCTTACGAAATTTTTTCCGTACCTGCTTATTTCCTCTTCTGCTTCCCTGTTGGCTTCCCCCGGTTCTTGTATAAAACCGGGCAAGGGTTGTTTCCCTTACGATAGGCCTGCCTTCCGTTATATTATGCACCTGTGTTTGAGCAATGGGAAATGTATCTCCCGTTTTTTCAATTGTTGCCGGTGCAAAATAAGTAATTGTTGTACCGTTAAAAAGCGCAAGGGGATATACATTTATGCCGGCCCATTTGCTGCAGGCCCAATAAATTCCGCAGTCTTGTCTTTATTGCTACTTTGCCTTCCGTATCCCACCGCCATTGCAATTACATTAGGATGTGTTCCCGGAATAATAAGTATGGGAAGCTCTATTGACTTGCCATTGACTGTGATCTTAATAACAGGCTTTTGAACGTTTACCTCATATTTATCGGAATCACGCTTGTTGTAAATATCTATTCCAAATAATGATTTTCCCATTTGCGGGGATATCATGGCATAATTATCCCAGGTAGCTTTTGAAATCGGGTCGCTTACTTCCTGCAGCCAGGCATTGTTGGCACGGCTACCGGTTCGCAGCGATACTTTTTCATACAGCACCATTTCTATTTCGCCGCCCTTTATGCTATTTATCTTTGAAGTAGCATCCGCAATATTTCCATTGAAAGTGGCTCCGGTTTTAGCAGAACCCGTTTCGGGCGCGGCTGGTACTTGCGAAGGAGGTAATACCGATTTTAATTTTTTTCCCGGAATTGAGTCAGGCAGTGAAGTGGGCTGGCCTGTGCCAGACGACGATAAATTTTCAAGAACCCCATCCTGCAGAAATTTTTCAAATTTTTCAATCCCTCCGAGCTTTGTTGATCCAGTAGTTTCTAAAATACGCCTCGTATTCATTTGGATTACCGGTAAGCTTTAAAAGAGAGGTCTCAAACTGGCGGGTTTTAAATAAAGGATGAATGAGAGGCTGAATCACGCTGAAATAACCTGCCTGAGGTTCCGAATCTCCCCAGCATTCAAGCCAGTGATGAGAAGGAATTATGTATTTACAGAACTCGGTTGTTTCATCCATTTTCTCATTGAAAGAAATGGTAACCGGGCATTTTTTTAACCCGGAAATAAATTTGTCCGAAGCGAAATAGCTATAGGCAGGATTAGCGCCATATACGAGTAATGCCCCCACTTTTCCCGCATTCAAGTCATCCGTAAGGGCAACCATCTCTGCATCTACGCCCTGGCGGTAGTTAACAGGTGTGCTCCAGTCAATGGTTTTTCCACCGGCGCCTATTGCCTCGTTTATTGCATTTACAATTACCTGAACATTGGGATCGTTACTTCCGCATACCACAAGTGCCGCCCCCTTATTTGCAGAAAGTTCTGCTGCTGCTTTTTTAATGCCTTCCGCCAGTTTACCGGTAAGATTGGATGAAGTGCCGCCGCCCAAAGCTCCCAACAGAGCAAGAGCAACAGCTCCGGTTTCTGAGGGCTTATGAATGTAACGGTCATCAGCATTGGCCCCTGTAAGGCTATAATAACTTTCAAACTGGAAATGCCTGCTCATAGCCGGCTTATCTTCCTGAATTCTCCTGTTTTCAGCATATTGTTTTGCAAAAACAACGGGGCTTAAGCCATGTTGCCAGAAAATCAGCGCTTAGGCTTACAATTACTTTTGCATTTTCAAAGTGATACGCTGGTATCGCTTTTTTACCATAAGAAGCCTGGTTAGCCATTATCAACCCGCTGTAAGAAACTGCATCGTATTGCACATGGCGGCTGCCCGGATATTTCGCAAGAAATTCAGAAATAATTTGCCGGGTTGAAGGAGAAGTGATGGAAGATGTTAGCAACACAACAGGTTTGCCTCCAATTGAAGCCAGATCATTTGCGATCATCTTATCAATTACTTCAAAAGTGGCTTCTTTTCCATTTGCCTGAGGATAACGAAGGCGCGTGGTATCATACAAATCCAAAACAGATGACTGGCATTGGGCGCTGGTTCCCCCATCCGTAAGAGAGGAAAGCTCATTACCTTCTATTTTAATAGGACGCCCTTCTCTTTGTTTCACTACCACGGGTATTGCATCACCATCATTTATATAGGTAGATGCATAATAGTTGGAAACGCCCGGAATCATATCATCGGGCTTGCGTAAAAAAGGAATGCTTTTACGAACCGGCATTTCGCAGCTTGCTGCAAGCGCAGCCGCAGCTGTACTAAATCCCATGTACTTGAGAAAATCCCTTCTTGGCGTTTTAGCATTAAAAATATTTTCATCAGCCAGCTCTTCAAAAGGAAGCTCTTCTCTGAATTCATTTTTCAATGCCTTCTGTTCTGCTTCGCCTTGATTTAGCTCCTCAAAATTTTGCCAATACTTTTTTTCCATAATATTTTAATGTGCTGATTAGCCAATTAGCCAATCAGCCAATTTCTAATTCCACGTAATACATTGTATACACACTTTATTAAATCGATCGTTCATTTTGTAGATCATATTTCATTTTTCCAGTTCACGAACCAGACATTGGCGAATTGGCACATTGGCTAATTAGCTAATTAGCTAATTAAGTTAATAGTGACACTTCATGCACTCTGTTCCACCAATTTTTTCTACAGTAACACTATCATATTTATGATTTCTTATATCCTCGTGAAATTTTTCGTAAATATTATAGAATTTATTGCCGTGGCCCTGGTCGTCATTGAACTGAACGTTTGTTGTACGGTGGCAATTGACACACCATCCCATGCTTAAGTCGGCAAACTGTTGCGCCATGTCCATTTTTTGAATTTCGCCATGACAGGTCTGGCATTGGACCCGGCCAACTTTTACGTGTTGTGAATGGTTGAAATAAACGAAATCGGGAAGGTTATGAACCCTTACCCATTCAACCGGCTTACCTGGCTTATCATAGGTTTTGCTACTAGGATTCCAGCCGGCATACTGGTATAACTTTTGAATTTCTGCGTTCGGATTTACAGAAGATCCATCTTCGCGGGTAAGCGGCTTTCCGCCATAATCTTTAACCGCCATGTGACAATTCATACAAACATTAACGGAAGGAATACTTGCATGTTTGCTGTCCTGGGCGCCACTATGGCAATAGAGGCAGCTTATCTGGTTATCACCGGCATGTACTTTATGAGAATAATAAATAGGTTGTATGGGATGATAACCTTGCTGCCGGCCTAAACCCATCGCGCCCTGTACAAGAAAGTAGCCGCCAAATAAAAACAGCACGATTACCGCCAGCAACAAATAAGCTTTATTTCGATAAAAAGGAACGGGTGCCGGAGACCGGATGCCTTCTTTTTCATCCGTAAGTTTCTTAAGATTGCTGTTTACCTGTACCAGGGTTAAACCTATAACGGCCAGAATTAAAGTAAGCAAGCCGTATAAGAATTGAATTGTCCGATTCACCCCCTCCTGGTACACCCTGGCTCGGGCCCACCGGAGTTTCTACATATTTATCTGCCCAGTTAAGTATGGCATCAATCTCTTCTTTTTTCAAATCAAACGAAGTCATCACTACATTACCAAATTCTGACTTCAGCTTCATGGCATAGGGGTCAGTATTTACCATGGATGTCGTATTCGGCACCCATTTGTATACCCAGTCTTTTGAGGGCTCCCTGTCTCTTGCGCCTTTTAAGGCAGGGCCTACATATGGAACAAGTGGTTTATGGCAGCTTGCACAATTGGCTTTAAAAAGCGTTTCGCCATCAGCGGCAAATAAAAAGTCTGGGAAAGAAATTAAAACAAGAAAAAAAAATATCGCTATGGTGCCAGTGAAAATCCTCGTGAGTTGCTTCATACACTTATTACGTGTCTTGATAATGGAAAAATATCTTAATACGGCAAAAATAAGGCAGTATGTTGACAAAGTGTTAACATTTTTAACTTTTTTTTACCCTTGTTCAGCCTGCGTTTCAGAGCTTTTATATATTGCGTGTTTTTGATACATTCGTTAAGGCCGGAAAAATAAAGTACGTAACGTTTTTAAAACGCATAGACAATATTAGTGGCAAAAAATGCATCTTTGGAACGGGATATTAAACATGGCAATGGCCGAACATTAATCAGTAGTCGTCAATGGAAAAAACTTCACGAGTTAATAAGCAACAACCCATCAAACGTGTGGCAATATTTGCTTCGGGCGCCGGAAGCAATGCGCAGAAAATAATTGAATATTTCAAAAATTCAATCCTGGTAAAAATCAATATAATAGTTTGTAATAAAGCCGGTGCCGGCGTACTACAAATTGCCGCCAATGAAAACATACCGGTTTTAATGGTTCGAAAAGAAGTATTTAACGAGTCGGGCTATCTTATGGAATTGAAAAATCTTCATATTGATTTCATTGTGCTTGCAGGCTTTTTATGGAAGCTTCCGTCAGTATTAATTCATGCATACGAAGGTAAAATTATTAACATACACCCGGCTTTATTACCAGCCTATGGCGGAAAAGGCATGTATGGGAATGCGGTGCATGCCGCCGTTATTGGGGCCAAAGAAAAACAAAGTGGAATTACCATTCATTATGTTGATGATAAATATGATCATGGAGAAATAATCTTTCAAAAGGCATGCCCCGTCAATGAAAATGAAACCGTAGAGAGCCTTGCCGAAAAGATACATCAGCTCGAGCACGAATTATTATCCACGGCAAATTGAAAAATTATTGAACAAATTTTAATCATGCATAAATAACATGCCGTGTATAAACCGGCCCTGACATTTCCAAAATCAGCGTTAAAAAAAGAAAGCGTCGTGTTTTCATAAAATCATATGGCGTAATATTACTCATTTTACAAATTTTGAAAAAAAAGCTACTAAAATTTTTTCTTTGCGTTTTTATATTCCAGGTACTTTCTGCTACAAGAGCTTACCGGGCAGGTTACGATTTCAGGAACTGTATTTGATTCCACAAAGCTCTATGTAGTACCTGGCGTGAATGTTGCCAGTACATCGGGCATTCTCACTACTACGGACTCCCTTGGCGCTTATCACATCAATGTTTCAGAAAATGATTCACTTAGTTTTTTTTACAAGGGAAAATCAACCGTGAAATTTCCGGTAAGAACTATAGGGAATTATACGTCTTTTGACATCTCCCTGCGCATACGGGTAAATGCCAAATATAAATTGCTGCAAGGGGTTACCGTGTTCGCCGATAATTACCGTCGCGACTCCATGGAAAACAGGATGGAATATGCGAAAATATTCAACCTGGAAAAACCCGCTCTTCGTTCCACTTCAACTCCGGGCGAACCACCCGGCCTCGACATTGATGAGCTTATTAACATGTTCCATTTCAAAAAAAATAAACAAAACCTGGCTTTTCAAAAAAGGATGGTTGAGGAGGAAGAGGATCGCTATGTTGATTACCGTTTTAATTCTAAATTGATACACCGGATTACGGGGCTTGGGTGGCGATACGCTTGCCAGATATAAAAAACTATACAGGCCTTCCTATTACTTTCTTGTATCCAGCACATTGGCCCAATTTTATGAATACCTTTTAAATACATCTTATTCTTTCAAAAAAGAAGAAGGCATTCCATAAGAAAAGATGGGTGCTAAGGCACTGCGGCTCTAAACTTCCCAAAGTTTTCTTCTTTGCTTTTTCTTCTTTGTACTACTTTGTGGCTTCGTGGCTTTTTGCCCGAAGGCAAACAATAATTCGCTGACAAATGATGAAAAAAATATGTGCGTTCGTTTTTGCGCTAATGGTTTTTGTTGCCGGCAAAACGCAGGAGTATAAAAAAATTCATGCTGAAGCGATTGTGTGCGATACCCATAACGATATTATTAGTGTTTCCGTTGAGAAGGGATATCGTTTTGACACCGATCTTACCGGAAAAACCCACACTGATTTGAACCGGATGCTGAAGGGTGGTTTAGATGTGCAGGTATTTTCGGTTTTTTGCGACGGGCTCCAGGACCATCCTTATAAATTTGCCAACCAGGAAATTGATTCACTGTACGCGTGGGTTCATCGCAATCCTTCAAAGATGGTGCTGGTGACCACACCCGCACAATTGCAACAAGCGGTTAAACAACACAAGCTCGCCTCGATGTTGGGCGTTGAAGGCGGCCACATGATAGAAGATGATATTAATAAGCTGGATACCTTGTACAGAAGGGGCGTGCGCTACATGACCCTGACTCATAATAATAATACCTCCTGGGCAACATCGGCACAAAGCGAAAGCGATACTTCGCAGCATTTATCTCATAAAGGCCTTACAGATTTCGGGAAACAGGTGGTGCAAAAAATGAATTCTCTTGGAATGATGGTAGACTTGAGTCATGTGGGTGAGCAAACCTTTTGGGATGTTATGAAAACAACTACGAAACCGGTACTGGTTTCTCATAGCAACGCCTATTCGCTTTGTCCTGTGTTCAGGAATTTAAAAGATGACCAGATAAAAGCGGTGGCAAAGAGTGGGGGAGTCATTCAATTAAATTTTTATTCGCGCTTTCTTGACAGCACTGTTGCACGCAAACAGGATGCTTTTTTAGCGCGACATAAATCCGAAAAAGATTCCCTCATTGCCTCCGGTAAGACAGCCGATTTTGCTGAAACTTCTATTTATGATAAATATGCGAATGAAGTTGTTGAATTGCAGGCGCCTTTTCATTTTCTCCTTGATCACCTTGATTACATCGTAAAACTTGCAGGGGTTGATTGTGTTGGCCTGGGCGGAGATTTCGATGGAATTCCATTTACTCCTCTTGAATTAACCGATGTTACCATGTATCCTCTTATTACAAAGGCATTGCTCGATCGTGGATACAGTAAAAAAGATATTTTAAAAATTTTGGGCGGAAATTTTATCAGGGTATTTACGGCAAATACCTCCAATTAATTTGTTATAGGAACAATACGTTTACAATAGGGTTTTGATGTATTAAAATACGAAATAATGTTGACAAAGAAGATCCTTTGCTTGTTGCTGCTTCCCCTTCAACTGTTTGCACAGTTCTCAAAAGAAGAAATTAATCGCTGGCAACATGAAGCTAAAAATGTTACCATTATCCGCGACAATTGGGGCATCCCGCATATTTATGGAAAGAGTGATGCGGATGCAGTATTTGGTTTGCTATACGCTCAATGTGAAGACGATTTTAAAAGAGTTGAAATGAACTATATTGAAAAGCTCGGACGGATGGCAGAGGTGAAAGGTGAATCGTCATTATATGCCGACCTGCTTATCAGGATGATTATTGACTCTGCCGATGCAATGGCAGATTATAAAAAAAGCCCGCCATGGCTCCATAAATTACTCGATGCTTTTGCTGACGGCGTAAATTATTATCTCTATAAAAATCCTGGTACCAGGCCTGCCTTATTGAATCATTTCAAGCCATGGTACCCATTACTCTGGACCGATGGCAGTATTGGGGCCATCAGCACAGGAGGTGTTTCAGAAGATGAATTAAAGAATTTTTATTCGGGCAAAACGACTGCTGCCGTTGGGGAAAAAATTATCTCCGAAGAAAGACAAACAGGGTCCAATGGCTTTGCCTTTTCTCCTTCCATTACAGAGTCTCATCATTCAATTTTATACATTAACCCGCATGTAACATTTTATTTCCGCCCGGAAGTACAGGTAGCAAGCGAAGAAGGCCTGAACGCATATGGAGCTGTAACATGGGGGCAGTTTTTTGTGTACCAGGGCTTTAATGAACATTGCGGCTGGATGCATACTTCCAGTTCCGTGGATGTAGCTGACATGTATGCTGAAAAAGTTTCAAAGCGAACTAACGCATGGGTATATGAATACAACAATCAGCAAAGACCGGTAACAGAAAAAGAGATTTTACTTCGTTACCTAAGCGGGAGTACGATTCAATCAAAAACGATCACTGCTTTTTTTACCCACCATGGGCCTGTAATGGCAAAACGAAATGGTAAGTGGATCAGTGTAAAATCCAATAACCGCTCAATGACCGGATTGATACAAAGCTGGCAAAGGACGAAAGCAAAAAGCTTTGCGGAATATAAAAAAGTAATGGCCCTTCTTGCTAATACTTCCAATAATACTGTATATGCCGATGCAGAAGGCAACATTGCTTACTGGCATGGTAATTTTATCCCAAGAAGGGATGCAAAATACAATTGGGCCAAACCTGTGGATGGAACCATACCCTCCACAGAATGGAAAGGATTGCATCCCGTAAATGAAAGTGTGCATATTTATAATCCTCCTAATGGCTGGATTCAGAATTGCAACTCTACTCCTTTTACTGCGGCAGGTAATTACAGCCCGAAAAAAGAAAACTATCCTGCGTTATATGGCACCGGACGGTGAAAACTTTCGTGGTATCAACGCAGTGCGTGTACTGGGAAAAGAAAAATCATACACCATTGATAAGGTGATTGCCGCAGGCTATGATACTTACCTTGCCGCATTTGAAACGTTAGTTCCTGCCCTGGTTCGTGCATTCGAACAAAATAGTAAACCTAACGATAGCGTGTACACGCAGTTAGCTGAACCGGTTTTGCTTTTAAAAAACTGGGACCTGCGATGTGGTGAAAATTCCGTTGCCACCACTATCGCTGTTGAATGGGGACAAAAATTATTGCCCAAAATGGCCCAAAGTAATGATGAAGACGATTACCAGTATATCGACCAGGTAACAAGGACCCAAAATTTCGCGGCGACAGCTTCAACTGCAGATCTCCTGGAACCTTTGCTAGCCGTAGTGAACGAATTGAAAAACAAGTTTGGAGATTGGAAAATATCCTGGGGAACCCTTAACCGGTTTCAAAGGATTTCAGGAGATATAAGCCAGCAATATAATGATCAGCAACCCAGCCTGCCGGTGGGCTTTGTTTCTTCAACATGGGGAATGCTGCCCTCTTATGGCAGCAACTATTATCCGGGCACGCAAAAAAGATATGGGGGATATGGCAACAGTTTTATCTGTGCCGTTGAGTTTGGAAAAAAAATAAAAGCGAAATCGTTACTTGCCGGCGGCGAAAGCGGCCACCAGGATTCGAAACATTTTACAGACCAGGCGGAGATGTACACCAAAGGTCAATTTAAAGACGTGTTATTTTATAAAGAGGATGTAGTGAAACATGCCGAAAGAAGTTATCATCCCGGAGATTGAACACAAAAATCTAATAAAGAAATCTGACAAGAACATTTTTGAAAAATAATTTCGAAAATCAAAATTGTGAAAAAAATCCTCTTCATTTTATTTGTGTCATGCAAAAATGTAACGCCTCAAAATATTGACAATAAAATATTAATGGGTGAAAACGTTATTATTCACTCCGGCATTTTAAATGAAGACCGGAAATTATATATCTGCAAACCTGTAGAAAATAATATTTATGCTCCTGCAGATTACCCCGTTATTTATTTATTAGATGGCGATGTACAAACAAGAATGGTAGCCGGGCAGGTGAACTACCTTTCTCAAAGTTATCCCGTAATTCCAAAAATGATCGTGGTTGGTATTGGCAACACAGACCGTACCCGCGATCTCACGCCGAGCCATTCTATTACAGGGTTTGATGGAAAGCCGGATACTACAGCAAATGCTTTTGGAAAAACAAGCGGGGGCGGTGAAAAATTTATACAGTTCATTCAGCAGGAAGTAATGCCATACATTGAAAAAAACTATCACCCTGCACCGTACAAAATATTTAGTGGCCATTCCCTCGGTGGGCTAATGATGTTTTATACTTTACTTTATCACCCCGATATATTCAATGCGTATATTTCCATCAGTCCTTCCCTAATTTGGGATAAACAATGGATATTGAAGCAGGCTGCTGAGAAATGGAAACCGGGAATGTCATTACACAAAATTCTGTTTTTTAGCGATGGAAACGAAGGTGGCCGGTTTCATAAAGATGCAGTAGATATGGATTCCCTTTTAAAAAAAATTAAACTCCAAAATTTAAAATTTAAGTACGTTTATTATCCCGATGAATCGCATATCTCCGAGCCGGTAAAAGCTTTTTACGATGGCCTTCGCTTCATTTATCCCGGATGGTTCCCGCCACAAACAAATGATCCGGCGACACAGACTTACAGCTACTTTGAAAAGTACTATGATACACTTTCAAAGCAATATGGATATACGATCAAACCCCCTGAAGAGGTTATCAATAATTATGGATACGACCTTATACAATCGAAAAAAATTGATGAAGCGCTTGTCTTCTTTAAAAAAAATGTGGGTAACTACCCCCGGTCATATAATGCTTATGACAGTTATGGAGAAGCGTTGACGATAAAAGGTGACAAGGCAAATGCAATACTCAATTATAAGAAATCTTTGGAACTAAATCCTGCGAACGATAATACGAAAGGCAAATTAAAAATTCTTGAAAAATAAAAAGCTATGAAAAATATTGCCGGCAAAAGTTGTTGTTTAAAAAAACGCGGATGATATAAAGGAGAGATTCTATTTTTATCATGAAAAAATTATTTACCAACCTTACTTTCTGGGTGTTGCTGGCAATAGCAGCCGGTGCCGTGCTTGGATACGTTGCACCCGCAAACGCAATAAAGATGGAGCAGTTAGGTAAAAGCTTCATTAAGATCGTAACGCTTTTTATATACCCGATAATTTTTTTGACCATCACCCTCGGCATAAGTGGTATGACCAATTTAAAAAAAGCGGGAAAAGTTGGCGGCAAAGCAATTATTTATTTTGAAATCGTTACGACATTCGCTTTGATTATCGGGGTAATTGTAGTGAACATTATTAAACCGGGAAGTGGTGTTGTCACAAATAATATACAGGGCGGAGATATTAGCCAGTATATGAAAAAAGCCCAAAGCTTTAGCTGGTGGGAATTTTTAAAAGACAACATCACCATCCAGGTGTTAATTGTGGCTATATTGTTTGGCATATTTTTAAGCAGGTATGCAGGCAGACAAAAAATAATTGCACCTTTATCATTTCTTTCAAAGTATGTTTTTAAGGCTTTACATTTTGTGATGTTCCTGGCGCCTATCGGCGCTTTTGGCGGAATGGCCTACACCATCGGGAAATATGGATTGCATACTTTGCTTCCGCTAGGTAAATTGATGCTCACCATCTACATTACCATGGCATTATTTATTTTTATTGTGCTGCGATTAATTCTCCGGTATTATAAAATTAGCTTGTGGCATTTCCTGCGATACATAAAAGAAGAACTCCTTATTGTTTTTGGTACTTCTTCCTCCGAAGCAGGATTGCCGTCCCTGATGGAAAAATTAGAAAAAATGGGTTGTTCAAAATCAGTGGTGGGCCTGGTAGTTCCGGCCGGTTATTCTTTTAACCTTGACGGTACAACTATTTATCTTTCGATGGCCACGCTTTTTTTGGCGCAGGTCTATAATATTCATCTAAGCCTTAGCCAGGATCTTACTATAATTGGCATCCTGTTCATTACCTCAAAAGGAGCCGCAGGTGTTACCGGCAGCGGTTTTGTAGTATTAGCGTCAACGTTAACCGCCATAAAAGTTATCCCCGTGGAAGGCCTTGCCCTGCTGCTGGGTGTTGACAGGTTTATGAGTGAAGCCAGAGCTATCACTAACTTTATAGGCAACAGCGTTGCAACGATCTTCCTTGCCAATAATGAAAAAGAATTTGATCGTGAAAAAATGAAGAGCGCCTTTAAATACCTGGAAAACATAGAAAATGCCGGCACACAAAATCATGGCAAAGATCTTCCCAGGTGAGAAGGTATTGTTTACAAATAGCTGAGCCATTTTTTTTCGGGATGGCTCGCTTTATAAGCGCTGTACCATCTACATGGGAAGTATAAAATAATCACTACACTGATCCATACCAGGTATACCACCCAAAGCGAATACCCCGCATCAGGTTGTGGCCCCATGAAATCAACCTGCCCTGTTCCGCGGCCTGAAACACGGGATAAAATAACTGCAATTAAATGTATCAGAAAGACATGAAGTATATAATAAAAAAAGGGAACCTTACCATAGACCCTAATGAACCTGCTAAACCAACCAGAACTGTTTTCGGTAAACGAAAGTACTATAAGCGCCGGCCCTATGGTCATTAACATATAAAGCAATGAAGGAGGATATTTTGTTGTTTTTATAAAATCAAAAAAAGTTAGAAGTGCTGTCTTTCTATACGACCATTGACTCATATCACCATAAACATTTATAAATCTAACTACGATAAAAAGGCAGATCAAACTAAGACCCGTAATAAATAAAAATCTTTTTCTATGGGAGGCGTCTGTTCCTTTTGCATACAACTTTCCTAAACAATAACCGGTGATCATTAATCCCAGCCACGGCAGAAAAGGATAGGCAACTAATAGTGTAAAATGAGGCGTCACCCGGTAAAAATGCAACACGTGAAGGATGGACCAGCCAAGCGAAGCGATTGCAGGTTGATCTACCTGTATGCCATCTAATAAATTGTGGCCAAAAACAATTGCCAGCCCCGTTATTAATAAAGCTCTGTAAGGAAGAAACTGTAATACAGACAATACGACCATTGAAAGCCCAATGGCCCAGATTACCTGCAGGAACATAAAAGAGCCGAAATCAAATTCCCATAAAACATCTATAATAAAAATTTCTGCCAGCATAAGCCAAAGGCCCCTGGTAAATAAAAAAAACGCAACCTGTTTTTTCGTTCTGCCTCTTTCAGAATATAAAAAAACAGAAGTCCCCGAAAGAAAAACAAACACCGGGGCGCAATAATGTGTAATCCACCTCGTAAAAAATAAAGCCGGCCAGGTAGTGTTTAAATCCAGTGGATCATTTCCGATCATTGCATCGTGGTGAAAAAAATCTCTCACATGATCCAGCGCCATAATTGCCATAACAATCCCCCGCAAAATATCGATTGATTGAATTCGGTGATTGTTCTCCGTTGTTACACCCCTGGATACATTCATTTCAAAAAGTTTAAAAGAGTGATGCAATCATATAAAAAATTTTCGGGAAAACAAAACAGCAAAAAAGTAAATGAAATTATTTATAGCGTAGCTCCAACCCTTAAAACTTTAAAGAATAAAAACAAGACAATAAGTATATTTAAATATAATCATCATAGCTTAAAATGTTACAGGGTTCGGTATCTGACATACCTTCTAAAAACTTTTTCATTTCTTTGCCTGTAAATTTCTGATTATGGATCAAACACTTCTGGGAATAGGAACGAGACTGCAACATACGCAGTACGGCCCCGGCGTTATTGTTGGCATTCGATACGCAACGTATCTTATCTCTTTTATTCACAAAGGAATTATAGAAATAGATAAGACGGATAAACAACTGGATGACATCCAGCCGGAAAATGTAACTGTGGAAATCGAAACCAACTCGGAGGTTGAAAAATCTCTGCTGAAAATATTGCGGCTATGGGGTGACGTTAGTGAAATAGTAAAGCTCGGCGAAAAATGGATTGGCGGAACTATATTGTTGCAGCCGAAAGACACTTCCCTAAAACCCAAAGAAATTCCTATTGATATTTTCTTTCATAAAATTGTAATGGCGCGCGACAGGCTTCGGGTACTTGAACAAAATATCAACAGCCATAAAAAACTAACCGACGAAGAAAAGATAAACCTTCAGCAATATATTACACGGGTGTACGGTTCCTTTACTACTTTTAATGTACTGTTTAAAAATAAAGAACATTGGTTTGCAGGAGACAAAGGAAGTGAGTAATCTGTGATCTTTTTGAAAAAAACTAAATATTTGAATTTTCTATGCAGAAACTTGCATAATATTAGTAATAAAATAAAACTATTATATGCAAAACACAGATGGCAAATCGTCTCATAATAAAAGCGATCAGCAAAAAGAAAATGAAAATATCTGCGGCGGCACATAAAGAGGCGGAGAAGGATATCGAACAGGATCCTGATCTTTCTCTTGAACCTGAGCCCGGCGATGATCTTGATGAAGGTGAACTTGCAAGGCTCGAAGGCGAGGAGTAACCTTACAGGTTTTGAAAACCTGGAGGTTTTTATTCTTTCCATAAATTATTCGCCCTGTTACTATCCGGTAGCATTGCTGCAGGATCAATAGTTACTGATTGCAACGGCTGTGTTGTTTCAGGTGAATGGTATGTACTGCGCTTTGTATCCAGGTTTCAACAGGCAATTGAAAGTTTTGCCTGCTGCCATCTTTTAAAACAATTTCAATAGTTGCCGGCATTGCCATTTTTTGCAAATTCACGATAGTAATATCTGCTCCATTTTTATAATCATTATTTTTATAAGAAACCGATTGCACTGCCAGGTCCAGTTGCCAGTTATTATAAAACCATTCTCTCCAAAACCAGGTAAGATCTTCACCCGATTCATTGTCCATCGTTCTGAAAAAATCATCAGGAGCCGGATGTTTGTAAGCCCATTGCTCAATATATTTTTTAAAGGCATAATCAAACCTGTCAGGGCCTAATATTACTTCGCGAAGTAAAACCAAACCCAATGCCGGTTTAAAATATACCACAGGATGCCGGTATTTTTCAGGTATTGCATCTGCGCGCGACATCATCGAAGGCGCATGAGAATCTTTAAGCAATGGTATTATTTCATCAGAAGGATTTCCCTTTCCCGGCGCATATTCACCATCCCGCTTGGGTGCATATTCACCTTTATTAAAATTCTCCGAAGCATAAATATCAATGAAAGTATTAAAGCCTTCATCCATCCATCCATATCTTCTTTCATTGCTGCCTACGATCATCGGGAACCAGTTATGCCCTATTTCATGCGCGGTTACCCAATAAAGTTCGTGCAGTTGTATCGTTAATACCATCGAATACAATTCCGGGGTATTCCATTCCGCCTGCAATTCCCGCTTCATTGATGGCTACCGGCCACGGGTAGACGAACCATTTTTCAGAAAAATATTCAATAGATTTTTTCAGGTACTCCGTCGCCCTTCCCCATCTTTTTTCACCCGCACTTTCAACAGGATACACCGACATGGCCAATGATTTTTTACCACCTGGCAAATTTACTTTTGCTGCATCCCACACATAGGCTTTTGATGCGCCAAATGCAACATCCCGTGTATTATACATTTTAAAATGCCACGTCTTTGTTCCCGTACTTATTGGATGGGCAACCATTCTTTTTACTTCCTCAACAGAACGGATGATAACTGTCTGGTCACTGTTCTCTTGCTTTTGCCAGTCGTTGTGC
This sequence comes from uncultured Chitinophagaceae bacterium, assembly GCA_963800635.1. GTDB lineage: Bacteria > Bacteroidota > Bacteroidia > Chitinophagales > Chitinophagaceae > Ginsengibacter. The sequence continues at coordinate 492,536 of CAWDCB010000005.1, read as the reverse complement.
CTGTTCAACCGGTAAGCACTTCCTTTTCATTTTGCAATTCACCGCTTCCTGCTACTATCATATCATTTGGAACGGTTATACTATAGTCGAAATCGCCATACTCACAATAAAATTCGCCGCTTCCCAGAAAAGGCAAAGTGCTCCATCCCTCGAGATCATCATATACACACATGCGTGGATACCATTGCGCAATTTCATAAATTTTTCCATTCTACGGTTGAGAAATAATCCGTACGGCCGCCGAAGGCTCCGGGAATACGTATACTTATACTTTGTAGCTGATATAATATCTTCTCTTTCGGCGCTAAAGCTTTAGGCAAGCGGATCTGCATTCTTGTATCATTAATTATATACTTCGCATCAGTCTTATTCCCATTGCTATATGTTACTTCTACCGCTTCAATTACAAACCCTTCCGTGTGCCCTTTTGCACCAAACACTGAATAAAAATTTGACCTCGCATCCTGGCGGTAAGTATTTTGATCAAGTTGCAGCCATAGTGACTGCAAAGAATCAGGGCTATTATTTATATAGGTAATTATTTCATTACAACTAAGTTCATTTTTTACGGTGTCCAATCGTGCATCCAGGAAATAATCAGCACGATTTTGCCAATATTTTACACCCGGTGCACCATTTGCAGACCTGTTTTCATTTCCATCTTTTTTATAAAAATCCTGTGCGAATACTTTCCCGGGATCATACATAGTCGATACCTTTTCAACAGGCTTTTGAGAAAATGAACCAAGAAAAGAAAAGAAAGAGAGCGCAACAAAAACAGGCTTTTTTAAATTCATAGAATATTTTTATCTGTCTTAAATAAGAATGCAAAGTAAAAGATTCAAAAATAATGTTGAAAAAACGGCCATGCGTCAAAATCTTTTACTATCTTGTTTTCATGTAAAATTGCGACAAGTCTTTTTTGAAATCCCTCCACTCATACGTTAACTTTCGTAGTTGATACTCTATTCATTTGCGATGATTTGCTTTATTCCCATTTTGCAGCAAATCATTTTACATGAAAACCTTGCTGCTTTTTTCGTTCTTGCTTTCACTATGTGTAGTTACGGCTCAAACAATAAATACCGGCAAAATAACAGCCACTGTAAAAAATGAAAGCGAGCAGGTACTGGAAAATGCCACAGTACAATTAATTAAAAGCAACGATTCATCACTGGTAAAAGCTGCCATTACTGATAACAATGGTGTAGCTGAATTTGAACACATTGCTTTCGGATCTTACCGTATTAAAGCAACGATGGTAAATTATACAACTCAATATTCCGCTGTCTTTTACTATATCAGTCAAACAAATCAACAATCCAGGTACCGGTTGTTATTAAGGCGGCAATCTTCTGAAATGAAAGAAGTGGTGGTAGAAGCAAAAAAGCCTTTCATACAAAAGCTCACAGACCGCATTGTAGTAAATGTTGACAACAGTATTATCAGCGCAGGCAGTTCCGCAATGGATGTACTGGAACGTTCACCCGGAGTAAACATTGATCAAAACGATATGATTAGTTTACGCGGAAAACAAGGCGTGATAATAATGATAGATGGCAAGCCTACGCCAATGACGGGGGCCGACCTTGCCAATTATCTGAAAGGTCTGCCTTCCAGTGCCATTGATCGCATTGACATCATTACCAACCCTTCGGCAAAATATGACGCTGCGGGCAATTCAGGCATCATCGATATCCATATGAAAAAAGATCAGCATTTAGGCGCCAATGGTACCGTTACAGCCGGGTATGGGCAGGGTGTTTATTCAAAAGTAAATGCCGGCACCACTTTTAATTACCGCAATAAAAATGTAAATGTATTTGGCAATTATAGTTATGCTTACCGGAAAGGATTGAACCATCTTATCCTGGACCGGAATTTTTATACTAACGGGTCTTTAACGGGGAAGATAAAAAAGATAATTACACCACATTTCCATTAAATTTTCATGTTGCCCGCCTGGGTGCTGATTTCTTTGTTGATAAAAAAACCATTATTGGTTTTGTAGTCAATAGCAATTTTATTAATTATCACAATTTAAATACGAATAATTCTACAGTAATAGACAATCAAAAACAACCCTCCTACACTTTCAGGACACACGAAAACAGTACTTCAGGCTTCAACAATACTGTTGGTAACATTAACTTCAAACATACTTTTGATAGTACCGGGAAAGAATTGACTGCAGATATTGATTATGGAGTGTATCATTCAAATGCTTTGATAAACAATGCTACTAAATATTATCAAGCTCGATGGCTACTATGTTGCAACCCGACTATATTCTACTGGGAAACCAGGATGGAAAGCTTACACTTAAAACAGCAAAAGCAGACTATGTGAACCCTTTAAAAAAGGGCGCAAAGCTGGAAGCTGGTTTTAAAACCAGCGACGTCACTGCTGATAATGATGCAAAATTTTTTGACGCAAGCAGTGGCACCTCCATAAAACGATACTACCAAGACCAATCATTTTTTGTATGAAGAATTCAATAATGCAGGGTATATTAATTTTAGCAAAGAATATACAAAATTCAATATACAGGCTAGGATTAAGAGGGGAAGGAACGCGCCTGAAAACTCACCAGGTAAAAGGAGATATTTATTTTGACTCCGCTTATTTCCAATTATTTCCCAGCGCCTTTTTCAATTACAAAATAACCAAAGATCAAACCCTGGGATTTTCAGTTAGCCGCCGGATCGACCGGCCAAATTATAGCTCATTAAATCCCTTTTTATTTTTGATAGATGTGAGTACTTATAATACCGGAAACACCGCCTTACTGCCACAGTTAACCTGGTCGTATGAAGTCAATTATACCGTAAGAAATCTCAACTTTTCATTGAGCTACAGCCATACAAAAGATGTGCAGAATATTGCCATTGCAAAATTTAAAGACGTATTTCCCAACAGCCATTTTGCCGATTCAAACATTACGGTGGAAATACCCGTAAATCTTACATCTTCTGATTACTTTGGTTTGTCAGTATCTGCCCCTGTTAATATTACCTCGATGGTGGAATATGGTTAACAATGCAGATTTTTACTATCAGCATTTCCGGGGTGATCTTGGCGGAAGCACTTTAAACAAAGGCGCCCCTGCTGCCGACATTAAAACAAATAATACTTTCTCTTTTAAAAAGGCATGGGCTGCAGAATTAAATGCAAGCTTTAATTCCGGTGGACGCGATGGCTATATGGTTTCCAGGCCGCAATGGGCACTTTCTTCCGGCATACAAAAAACAATCTTGAAAAGTAAAGGCACGTTGCGTTTTAATGTTACTGATATTTTTTGGACCAATTTGCCAAAAGCAGTTATTACCTATCCCGGCAAATATATTGAGACGATGGCATGCTTTCCGGGAAAGCCGCGTTGGTACACTTATCATTTACTTACAGGTTTGGTAAGAACACAGTACAAGGCGCAAGAAAAAGAACTACGGGATCGGAAGAAGAGAGGCAACGGGCGCAATAAGAGACCTTCATACGTTCACTCTTTCACCATTTCTTATTCCTCATTTTTACTGATGCAACCCTTCCAGTAATTTTAAATGAGGCTTGTAAATTTTCCAGGGTAGTTTTTTGTAAAAATTTTTTTAAGTGTTTATAAAAATGGCTGTGGTCGTAATAACCATATAAAGAAAAATTAAAATCTGCAGGTGATATGGCAAGGTGCGCGCGTAGCCTTTCTTATCCTTAATATTTGTAAAGCCTTTTTACTGCTGATGCTGGTTGTGCTTTCAAAATAACGCTGAAGGGTACGTGTAGAAATATGATATTGTTCGGCAAATTTTTGCACAGGAATTGTAAAATTATTAGTTGCATTACAATGTTCCAGTATTTCCGTAACAATTTGAATGGGTTGCCAGGAACCGGAATATCTTTCAACAATATTTTGAAAATAAGAAGTTAGTATGTAGACCCTTTCATTAAAATCAACCGCCTGTTTCACTTTATTAATTACCTCCTGATCCAGCAAATAACTCAATGGAAAAATATATTCACGGTATTCAGAAAAATTTATTCTCTTTTCAAATATCACCGGTGAAACCTTGAATTTGATACCAAATAAACGATTACCCGGCTGGTGAAAGCACTCAATGGATTTATGTCTTGGTAAAAATCCATCTCCTTTCATTTCAAATCGCTGTTCATCTACCTGCATCACGAAAGGAGTGCCTAAATTAATAAGATAAGTATATCCAATGTTGGGAAATAATGCATCCGAAAAACCCTGTGGATTTTGTGAAAGCAGGGAATCAAATTTTGTTTCCCAAAAGAAATCTATGAAATGGGTAAGGCTCCCGTGAGGTATTACCCTGTGATAATTATTTTCAAAATGATCAATATGAAAAAATTCAATGTGCTGCAAACGCAGTTGTTTAATTTTAAAATTAGATTATAGCTGTCAAAAGATTGATATTTTTTATCTAAATGGTATCCTGGGAATGGAATGCGATTAAGTAAAGTTTCCGCTTTGCAGGCCTTTTAAGTTTTATGAATTCAAAAGGCTCAATACAGCATAGTGTTTGCTTAAATTTGCAAAAATTAAAAATAATTGTATGGAATATAATAAATTAACTCCTGAGGAAGAAAGAGTAATCGTTTATAAGGGAACTGAACGGCCCTTTACAGGAGAATATAACAATACGAAACAAAGTGGCACTTACGTTTGCAGGAGATGCAATACTCCTTTATATGAATCAAAAGATAAGTTCGATTCACATTGCGGATGGCCCAGCTTCGATGATGAAATACCCGGGGCCGTAAAACGCATTCCGGATGCTGATGGCAGCAGGACAGAAATTGTATGTGCCAATTGTAATGCACACCTCGGCCATGTTTTTACGGGCGAAAGATTAACTTCTAAAAACACAAGGCATTGTGTAAATTCGATTTCAATGAAATTTATACCTGCTGAGAATTCATGAAGTGCGAAGGTTAATAGGCAATGAGCAATTACCTCAATTCAATTAACTTTTATAAATCTTTGGCTGGTATCTTAATTACGCCGCCTTTTTTATCTGAGATGACCAGGTATCCATCCCTGGCTTTTTCTTCAGCTATTAATCTTTTGAATGGCTTTATCTAAAGCGACTTGTATTTTGTTACTTAGGTTTTCACTTTTCTTTTCAGAATTCATTTACTAGTGAGTTTATTGAATATTTCAAAGTTAATTATTTCTTCTACTTTTTCAATACGGCTTGCCAACTAACTGATATCCTGCACCAGAATTATCATAAACATACCAGTCATTAACCTCCGCAGCATATTTTGAAAAATTTTCAATCCCTTTTTTATACCTTCTTTCAATCACATCCTCCGGTATATTATGGCCGCCCTTTCGAACTCTTTCCGCAACCCGGCTTTTAGCCAATTGATAATTTTCCAGCCAAATGAAAAAAAGTACAACATTATATCCTGCCTGCTTTGCCGATTTAACAAATTCTAAATGTCTGCCACCGGACAAGTTGTTTCGAAGGCAAAGCTCTTCCTGCCCCTTAATAATTGATGCAGCCTCTCAATCATAATCCTGCCTGCCTGGAATGTAACGCCTTCAAAATTAAATGGTGACAAGCCGCGTGCTATTTCGTCGGCATTTACAAATTCTACCGTATCAAAAACCGCTGGTAATAAATTATATGCGGCGGTTGTTTTACCCGCGCCGTTAGGACCAGCTATAATATATATCGTGGGCATTAATAATTAATTAATTTCTGTATCATTTCATCAAGCCTTGATTTTGCCATGAAATTCTTCTCCAGTTCAATATTAAAAGGTACGGGGGTATCAAGCGATGCACAGCGCATTACAGGAGCATCTAAAAATTCAAAACAATTTTGTGCAATCCATGCGGCAACTTCCCCACCTATCCACCGGTAAGCGTGTCTTCATGCAACACAAGCACCTTCCCGGTATTATTTACAGAAGTTCTTATTGCTTTGTAATCCAGTGGCAGTAATGTTCTCAGGTCCAGGATATCAATTGAAATTTCCGGATGCGCATCGGCATATTCCGTTGCCCATATAACACCCATGCCATAAGTAATGATACTAACGTCGTGGCCTAAACGCACTTGCCTGTGCCTTCCCGATTTCAACTTCATAATATCTCTTCGGGCACCGGCCCGGTTATACTACGGTATAAGGCTTTATGCTCGAAATACATGACCGGGTTCGGATCATTAATGGCAGCAATCAACAATCCCTTTGCATCATAAGGCGTAGAAGGATATACCACTTTTAAACCGGGAGTATGAACAAACCATGCCTCATTGCTCTGGCTGTGAAAAGGCCCGGCGCCAACGCCGCCGCCGGTAGGCATGCGGATAACAACATCCGCATTTTGGCCCCAGCGATAATGAATTTTAGCAAGGTTATTAATAATTTGATTAAAGCCAACGGTTACAAAATCTGCAAACTGCATTTCCATAACGCTTTTAAACCCTTCTAAACTTAAGCCCTAATGCAGCACCAACAATTGCACTTTCACATAATGGCGTGTTGCGAACTCTTTCTTTTCCAAATTCATTTACAAAACCTTCGGTTATTTTAAACGCGCCGCCATATTCCGCAATATCCTGACCCATTAAAATAAGGTTTGGATGTTGAACCATTGATTGATGCAACCCCTCTTTTATAGCATCGACAAACCGAAGGGCCCGATCTTCAGGAGCAGGGGAAACTTGAATCTTCCTTTCGGGTAAACCCTCATTATTAATCGCTTTGTCCTGCCTTGCATATACATCCTCAATTTCTTTATTTGTAATATCTTTTACACTTTCAGAAACACCGTGCAATCCCTTCCCGGCGATTTGGAGGTTCCGTTAGTTCCTGGTCAATATATTCGTTTAATCTCATTTCGTATAGCCGCAACCGTTAGATTGTTAATAATATTCTTCTTCAATAAGAAATCGTTCATAATTTTTTATAGGATCTTTTTCAATCCATTGCTCAAACATTTCCTTGGGAACATATTTTACACCGCTCGCCTCCTCATGGCCTCTCATTCTGAAAGTCATGCACTCAATTAAATATGGCTTTTGATTTTTTATACAATACTCACGAACACCTTTTACCGTTTCATAAACCGTTAATATATTATTGCCATCAATTTGCACTCCCTCCATTCCATAACCCTTCGCCTTATCTACTAAATCTTTACATCGATACTGTTCATTTACAGGCGTACTAAGCCCATAGCCATTATTTTCAATTATAAATATTACCGGCAAATCCCATACGGCGGCAACATTCAATGCCTCGTGAAAATCACCTTCACTTGTTCCGCCATCCCCGGTAAAAGCAAGGGAAATTCTTTGTTCCTTTTTCAATTTACAGGCAAGCGCTACCCCATCAGCAATGGCCAGTTGAGGCCCAAGATGCGATATCATTCCGCATATAAAATGTTCCCTGCTGCCAAAATGAAAACTGCGCTCCCGTGCCTTTGCTATAGCCATCTTCAGCACCCTGCCATTGCTGAAATAATTTATGCAAGGGCATGTTGCGGCCGGTAAAAACGCCGAGGTTCCTGTGTAAAGGCATGATCCATTCATCGGGCTGCAATGCATAAGTTGCTCCAACAGAAATAGCTTCCTGCCCGATGCCGCTGAACCATTTGGAAATTTTTCCCTGCCTCAATAAAAGCAACATCTTCTCTTCAATTAATCGTGGAAGAAGCAGTTTTTTATAAAGATCAATCAGGGTTTCATCAGGCAATTGTTTCTGTGGAATTGCATTTGGCAAATTTCAAGTATTCAGACGTAAATAAAAAGAAGAAGAAAATTATATTAAACACCGGAGAAAATCCGCATTGATACCCTTTTAATCAGCAGGTTTTTTTTCAAGATTACTAAAAGCAGACGACAGAAAAGATAGCAACAAGCCAAAAATAAATGCCCAGAAAAAATCCTGGATGTGAATTCCTGATACGAGTTTGTCAGCCAGCAAAATCATCAATACATTTATTACAAGCAGAAAAATACCCAATGTAAGAATGGTGATCGGCAATGTAAGAATTATCAAAATCGGTTTTACAATTGCATTTAAAAATGCGAGGACCAAAGAAAAAATTATAGCAGTCCCAAAAGAGTCTATCTGGATATGCGGCGTTAATATCATTGACAAGCCATAAGCCACAGCGGCAGTTATAAGCAAGCGTATAATAAATTTCATAAATTTTTATTAAAGCTACATTTAAATAACAACCAACTCAAAAAATTCTTCGGGCTGTAAATATTTATTGGAAAGCTCTTTTAATTCCGTCAGCAGAAATATTTTTGATTGTGTTTATGGAATCATAAAAATAATTTTCATCAAGGCCGTTTATCAGTAAGCTTTTCCATCTTGAAATTACATGAAACGGGCCATCCACATCTCCAAGGCTGATCCCCATCAGATAATTTTTTACCAGCAACAACTCTTCTTCATCAATATCTTCTTCCCTGAGCATTTTCATTTCTTTGTACACTTCATCAATAGCTGCTTCGCAAACATCTTTCCCTGCTTCGGTACTTATCACCCATGCACTTTCCCCGATATGGTTTTCCAGAAAGCTGTGTATTCCGTAAGTATATCCTTTTTCTTCTCTTATATTGCTCATAAGCCTTGAGCCAAAAAAGCCGCCAAATAACGTATTCAGTACCATTGTCCTTTTTGAAATCAGGATGATGCCTGTTTGGAAAAGGCCGTGCCATGCCGTATTGCGCCCTGAACTCCTTTTGGATCATTAATAACTCTGGCTTTTTTATCGGATGCCGGTTCTGCTTTGTGAGTAATCGCCGGTAAATTTTCATTAAGCTTAAGGTCGCCAAAATGTGTGTTCAGAAGGCTTTCAAAATCTGCAGGAAGCTTACCCGCTGCAAAAATTGTACATTTTGCATTGACGTAAAAGCTTTGAAAAAAACTTACCAGGTCTTCGCGGGTAACTGCACGGATATCATCAACACTGCTTACCCTTCCATAAGGATGGCCGGACCCATACAAATATTGATCTATGAGCCTGTTTGCAACAAAATCACATTTTTGCATATTGACCGCAAGCCGCTGAATACTGTTTTGCTTGAAGATCTCCAACTCCTGCGCGGGGAAAATTGAATCGGTTATAATCTCTCTTATTACGGGCAAAATATCTTTCAAATGTTTTGAAAGGCAATGCAGCGTTATTGCTGCTGTTTCATTTTGGCAGCTACGGTTTAAATAAGCCCCGTAATATTCAAAGTGTTCATTTATTTCAAGAGCCGATTTTTTACTTGTTCCGTTTTTTATAAGAGAATTGACCGAGGCAGCAACCACATTTTTATTTTCATAAGAATTGCCTGCGTTAAAAACCAGCTCCATCATGGCCACTTCTTCAGCACCATCGTTAATATAATATACAGGAGCACCATTTGTAAGTGAAAATTTCTGATACGGCTTAAGTGTTATATTAAATTCTATCGCATCTTTTATTCGGTGGAGGGATCGTTCTGTTTAGCATTGAAGTTGTATCAGTAAATGAATTTTTTTTGAGAGCTGTTTGTATCAAACTATGCATGATTATTTATCACTTAGGTAATGCAGGGTGCTGCAATTGGTATCAACAAAAATATTTCGGCATTCCTGCAGAATGTCTTCTGCAGTTACCGCCTGGTAATTCAGCAATTCTTTATTCATTAGATCGGCATCGCCAAGTAATTCGTAAGTAGCCAGGCTATTGGCCCGGTTCATCAGGCTTATGTCTTCAAAAGCAATGAGGCTCTCTGTTTTATTTTTTACTTTCTGCAATTCCGTTATCAGTTACCAATTGATTTTTCATTTTATTAAGCTCGGTTTCAATTGCCCTTTCCGCCTGCTCCATGGTTATATCTTTAACCAGCTTGCCCTCTATATAAAGAAGCCCGGCATCGATACTTCCCAAATGAGAACATTGTATGTTGCTGAAAATCTGTTGCTCTTTTACAAGGCTTTGATATAACCTGGAAGATCCGCCATTGCCAAGAATTTCTGTTATAAGATCGGCCGCATAATATCTTTTATCAAGCCTTGAGGACATGTGCCAGCATTTATATAATGCATCCAGCGGCACGCCTGACTCTTACTTCAAGAAACCTGGCGGCTTCCTGTTTCGGCTCTGCGGGAACATTTCTTATATATTTTTTTCCCGCCGGAATATCGCCAAACCATTTTTCAGCCAGTTTTTTTACCTGTTCAACCGTAACATTACCCGCAACCGTTAGTATCGCATTGGCGGGTGTATAATGTTTAAAAAAAAAGTCTTTCACATCCTGCAATTGCGCATTTTCAACATGGCTTAATTCTTTGCCTATCGTCATCCATTTATAAGGATGTACTTTATAAGCAAGCTCACGCATTTTGTGCCATGCATCGCCATATGGCTTATTAATGTAATGCTCTTTAAATTCTTCCACAACAACTTTCTTTTGCACTTCCAGTGAATTTTCATCAAAAGCAAGTGAAATCATCCGGTCACTTTCCAGCCAGAAAGCAGTTTCCAGATTTTCTGCAGGAAGCTGCAGATAATAGTTGGTAAGATCATTTGTTGTATAAGCATTGTTTTCGCCGCCGGCCATTTGCAACGGCTCATCATAAGAAGGAATATGAATGCTGCCGCCAAACATAAGGTGCTCAAATAAATGTGCAAAGCCGGTACGGTCAGGCGTCTTCATCTCTTGCACCCACATCATACATAACATCATGAACAGCCATGGGAGTGCTTTTATCTTCATGCACAATTACCCGAAGGCCATTATCTAAAGTAAATTTTTCAAATTTTATCATTGCAGCAAATTTGAGCTAAAGGAATTCATTTTCCCAAAAAGAATTTTGAAAGTATTGCTAATATATGCGGCCAACCCGAAAAGTTAATATCAGAGGAACGCCTCCCTGGAAACCACCAAGCGTAATTTTTTCTCCTACTACCTGCATCAAGATTTTTATAAATTCCTATATCATTGCTGAAGTTGGTATTTACTGCAATGATGATATCTCCTTTTTTAAGGCCGGCCTTGTATGCAGGCGATCCTTCAATTACATCATCTGCCATAATTCTGCCATCAACATAAAACATATTCATCCCGGTATAAGAATAATCAAATTCTTCTCGGTAATGGCTGTTTGGTAACAAATGAATTTCTCTTTTTGGATAATTAATTATCATATTAAACCTGCGCAAAATATCATTGCCAATAAGGCCCCCCAAAAAAGGATATGATGTAGCATTAAACTCATCATCCAGTACATTTGTAGGAACTTTTCTAAATCTGTAAGGCCCTATTTTTACTTCTTTAATAATAGTAAGCATCATCTGCTTTTTACCTCCAAATCCCTGCACCTGTATAGATACAGGCTTTCGGTTTTTTTTAAAACAGCGCTGTCTTCCTCAAATTGTTTGCTCATTAAAAAACAAAGCCCTGCGCCTGTATCAAAATAAAAATTTGCGCTGATACGGTCTTTGCATCTTTTATGGTTAAGGGCTGGATGGGCAAAGCTGTAAATAAAGGATGCAAGCAAAAAACCATTTATGGGATACTTGATAGTGCCCGGATGATATACTTCAATATTAAGGCTGTCAAAATTAATTTTTATAATATACCTGCTTAAAAAACTGTATCCGATTATGCCATCAATTTTTTCGCCCATAAACACTACTGAGTATATCATAATCATTTATATAAAAATCAAGGCTGTCAACTTGCAGGCCCGGGAAAATAAGGCTGTTATTTTTTGCATAATCAACTTCTCTGTACACCGGCAATACCATTAATTGATTTTCCTGATGGTACATGAGGAATATTAAATTCAGCAGTTGTTGCAGAATCAAGTGAAATGGCCCCGCTGCCTGTATCCAGAATAAAATTTAACGGCTGCGGAATTTTATCAAATTTGGCCTGGACAAGAATAACACCACCATTTAATTGCCTGAATGGAAACTTTGTAATAAATTTTGCCGGTTTTTCATGATACTTCCTGCGCATAAGAAAAATAACCAAAACATATAAATAATATAAAAAACAAGCCTCTTATCATAGCAAAACTGAAATTAAGTTATATGCCTGTACTTTTGTACAGGTTTTTACAAACGGCAAAGATGTTTTTGTAAATAAAGAAAAAAATATGAATACTTCACTGCTTCTTCAAAAAGCTCTTCAACTTGAAAATCTTTCAGTTGAAGAAGGCACTTTTTTATTTAATAATGCTGCATTGGCAGAACTGATGTTTGTTGCAAATGAGTTGCGAAAAAAACAGGTGCCTTATAGTAAAGTAACCTGGATCATTGACCGGAATGTGAATACCACCAATGTATGTATTGCCAATTGTAAGTTTTGCAATTTTTATCGCATTCCCGGCCACGCAGAAGCATATATTACCGATATTGAAACCTATAAAAGAAAAATCGATGAAACCTTTCGCTATGGCGGCGAACAATTGTTGTTGCAGGGAGGCCATCATCCGGAGCTTGGGCTTGATTATTATGTTGACCTGTTTAAGCAATTAAAAAAATTATATCCAAATTTAAAACTGCATGCACTTGGGCCGCCGGAAGTGGCTCATATTACAAAACTTGCAAAATCAACACATCGCGAAGTTCTGATAGCATTAAAAGAAGCAGGCCTTGACTCGCTTCCTGGCCCGGGTGCAGAGATACTTAACGACAGGGTAAGGCGCCTGATCAGTAAAGGAAAATGCGGAACCCAGGAATGGCTGGATATAATGCTTGAAGCACATAAACTTAATATTACCACATCGGCAACGATGATGTTTGGGCATGTGGAAACCGTGCAGGAAAGATTTGAACACCTTGTAAAAATAAGAGAAGTGCAGGCAAAAAAGCCCGCAGGTGCAAAAGGGTTTATTGCGTTTATTCCCTGGACTTTCCAGGATGTAGATACCCTGCTTGCAAAAATAAGAGGTGTTCACAATCTTACAACGCCTGAAGAATATATCCGGATGATCGCCATGAGCAGGATCATGCTGCCAAATATTAAAAATATACAGGCAAGCTGGCTTACGGTTGGAAAGCAAGTAGCACAACTTTGCCTTCATGCAGGCGCCAATGATTTTGGAAGTATCATGATTGAAGAAAATGTAGTGAGTGCTGCCGGGGCACCGCACCGGTTTACCAGCAAGGGAATCCAGGAAGCCATACGAGAAGCCGGCTTTGAACCACAACTCAGGAATCAGCAATATGAATTCAGGAAAATTCCTGAAATGATGGAAGAGCAGGTAATAAATTATTAGATGCTGCTGACTTGGGCATTGCTTATTGAATATTTATTGAACTGAATTAAAATCAATATCAACATCAATATTCAATTGCGAACTTTAATTTAATCAACGCGGGCCCCTGGATAAGAACACCATTTTAAATCAATTTTATCTATTAAAAATTTTTGTTATGAAGAAACTTTTTTCTGTACTCTTTTTATTTTTTACCCTTTTTAAAGCAAGCGCCGATGAAGGAATGTGGTTGCCCATGCTGCTCGGCCAACAGGTATATGATGATATGGTAAAGCACGGCCTTAAACTTACCAAAGAGCAGTTATACAACATCAATAAAGCGTCTTTAAAAGATGCTATCATTATTTTTGGCAGTGGCTGTACGGGCGAAATTGTAAGCAGCCAGGGTTTAATATTTACCAACCACCATTGTGGTTACGGTGTTATCGCCGGCTCAAGTACTGTTGAACACAATTATCTTAAAGATGGGTTCTATGCTTATTCAAAAGACCAGGAAATTAAGTCTGACCTTACCGTTACTTTTCTCGAACGCATTGAAGATGTTACCTCGCAGGTAGAAGCCGGCTTCAATGGATTGAGCTATGAGGACAGGGTAAAGAAAACAAGTGATATATATAAACAAATTACCGATAAAGTTGCTGATTCTTCCAACTCGGTCTCAGGAAAAATTTACAGTATGTTTAAAGGGAATCAGTACATCATGTACGTCTACAAAATTTACAAAGATATTCGCCTGGTTGGCGCCCCACCCGAGAGCGTTGGCAAATTCGGAGGAGACACCGATAACTGGGAATGGCCAAGGCATACGGGAGATTACTCGATCTTCAGGGTATATACCGCAAAAGACGGAAGGCCTGCTAAATATAGCACTGATAATATTCCGCTAAAGCCAAAATGGTTTTTACCGGTTTCTCTGAAGGGATATAAAGACGGGGATTATGCTATGATCTACGGCTATCCCGGCGGCACGAACCGTTATGAAACTTCATTTGGTATAAAATTGAAAAACGAAATCGACAATCCTTCGCTGGTTCGCCTGCGTGATGTTCGCCTTAAAGATATGCATGAAGAAATGATAAAGGACCCTGCTGTAAAATTAAAACTCGCAGAAAATTATGCTTCTGTTGCTAACTACTGGAAGTTCTATGAGGGTGAAACAAAGCAGTTAGAAAAATATCATGTGTATGACACCAAACAAAACAACGAGGCAAAATTTGCCGAATGGGCCAAAGGCAAGCCGGAGTATCAAAATGTGCTCGCCGATTATGAGAAAAACTATGCGGCATGGACGCCTTATGCAAAGGAACGCGTTTATGTGACAGAGGGAATCTTGGGCTCGCCTTTAACAAGTTTTGCGTCCTCGCTGTCTTTGCTGGAAAGAGCTTTAACTGAGCAGGGAAAAACACAGGCTGATGTAAAGAATGCCGCGGATGCGGCGAACAAACAAAGGAAAATTTTTTTGGCAACAGAAGATATTCCAAGCGACAAGAAAATTATGGCGGCAACCGCTATGATGTATTATACTGACGTAGATCAAAACCAGCACCCTATTGGTTTTTACCAGGCTATAAAAGAAAAGTTCGGCCCCTTAAATGATGATGCTACCTTTAAAGCCTGGGCTAATTCGGTATTCAATAATACCATGATCCTGGATTCCGTCAAATGGGCTGCATTTATCGCAAGCCCAGATGCAGTTACACTACAGAATGATCCTGCTTTTGCCTATGCATCAGCCTTTGTAAAAAACTATACACTTAAGTACAGTAAAAATTACAGCGATTTTGTAAATAAAAATAATGAGCTCGGGAAAGTTATATTTGAAAGGCATTATGGAAATGAATCCGGCAGCCGTGAAGAAAATGTACCCCGACGCCAATTTTAGTATGAGAGTGAGTTTTGGCAATGTAAAAAGTTATAATCCCCGGGATGCTGTGCATTATGACTATGTTACTACGAGCAAAGGCATTTTGGAAAAATATGTTCCGGGAGATTATGAATTCGATCTTCCCGCAAAAGAAATAGATTTATTGAAAAAGCGCGATTTCGGGCAGTACATTGATAAAGGGAAGAATGACATGGTCATCGGGTTTATTACTACGAACGATATTACCGGCGGCAATTCCGGCTCCCCCGTCATGGACGGTTATGGCAATCTCATCGGGCTTGCATTTGACGGCAATTATGAAGCGCTCAGCCACAAAATTCAATTTGATAAGGACCTCAACCGCACTATTTGTGTAGATGTTCGCTATGTGCTCTGGTGCATTGACAAGCTTGGTGGGGCAAAAAATATTATTGATGAGTTGAAGCTGGTTCGGTAAACGTTGCAGCGCAATGGCAGTTCAAAATTTTACTCCAGACCAGGCAAATCAAAAAATAAAACATTACTGTGCCTACCAGGAGAGGTCTCATGCCGAGGTAAAAAATAAATTGTATTCCTTTGGGTTGCACCGGCAGGATGTGGATCAAATTATTGCCAACTTAATAGAAGAAAATTACCTTAACGAAGAGCGGTTTGCAATTATTTACGCCGGTGGCAAATTCAGGATAAACCATTGGGGTAAAAATAAAATAAAGCAATCACTTAAATTCAAACAGGTAAGCGACTACTGCATCAAAAAAGCTTTGAAAGAGATTGATCAGGCAGATTATATAAAAACATTTAAAAAGCTTTCCGAACAAAAATTAAAGACCCTTATAAGTGAAAAAAATATTTTAGCGAAGAAACGAAAACTGCAGGATTTTTTATTGATGAAAGGTTATGAAAATGACCTGGTGAATGAAGAAGTAAGAAAGATTGGAAGAAATAAATAAAAATGATCCGGTTGGCTTCAATTGTTTGTGCCTTTAGAAAAAATCCTTTTTTTCATATAAATCCATTTTAAAACAATACCGATTGCAAGCTGAACTATTTAAAAAATATTGCCATGCCCTCTCTTACAGTAACCCTTATTCAAACGAATCTTTTTTGGGAAGATAAACAGGCAAATCTTGATATGCTTTCTAAAAAAATCGATAGCATAAAAGAAAAAACAGAAGTGATTATTCTTCCTGAAATGTTTACTACCGGCTTCAGCATGAATGCAGCATCGCTTGCAGAAAATATGAACGGTGAAACTCTTCAGTGGATGAAAAAAATTTCATCTCAAAAAAATAGTATTCTTACAGGGAGTGCTATTATTGAAGACTCTAATGGCGAGGCAAAAAAATACCATAACCGGCTTATATGGGTGTTACCCAATGGCAACTACGGTTACTACGACAAAAGGCATCTGTTTGCTTATGGCGATGAACATTTGCATTATGAAGCGGGAAATAAAAGATTAATAGCATCAGTTAAAGGATGGAAAATAAACCTGTTAATTTGTTATGACCTTCGTTTTCCAGTATGGTCACGTCAATCCCCCCGCTCCACCGGAGGGGGGCCGGGGGCGAAATTTGAATACGACCTTTTAATTTACGTTGCTAACTGGCCGCAGAAAAGAAATCACGCATGGAAAACCTTATTGCAGGCGCGCGCGATCGAAAACCAATGTTATGTGATCGGCTGTAACCGGGTAGGCAATGATGGAAAAGGGATCTCTTATAGCGGCGACAGTATGATCATTGATCCTCTTGGAGATATTTTATACCACAAAGAGA
This sequence comes from uncultured Chitinophagaceae bacterium, assembly GCA_963800635.1. GTDB lineage: Bacteria > Bacteroidota > Bacteroidia > Chitinophagales > Chitinophagaceae > Ginsengibacter. The sequence continues at coordinate 475,650 of CAWDCB010000005.1, read as the reverse complement.
ATGAAGAAGACATTTTTACTTTCACTCTTGAAAAAGAACAACTGCTTGAAGTAAGAAAGAAATTTCCATTTTGGAAAGACGCAGATCTATTTAATATAAACGGATTTCAATGAAAAAAGCTTATTCTGCTGACAGAATTTTTACGGGCCAGGCATGGAGAAATAATAGCGCGGTTATCATAGAAAATGATGAAGTTACCAATGTGGTTCAGTTAAATAATTTGCCGGCAGATATTCCTGTGATGCAGCATGCCTTCATTGTTGCTCCGGCGTTTATTGATATCCAGATCTATGGAGCTTCGTCAAAATTGTTTTCTGCCGAGCCTGCTGCGGACACACTTCATAAAATTAAAGCTCATTGTGATGCCGGAGGTACCAAATACTTCCTGCCCACTATAGCAACCAATACCATCGGCGTAGTTAAAAAAGGTATCGATGCCATAAAAGAGTACTGGAAAAACGATGGAACCGGTGTACCGGGTTTACACATCGAAGGACCATGGATCAACAAAGAAAAACGGGGCGCACATATTGAAAGCCTTATCCACGTTCCGCAAAAAGAAGAAGTTGCGGACTTGTTGGAATATGGAAAAGCTGTGATAAAAATGATTACGCTTGCTCCTGAAGTTTGCTCCCGCGGAAATTATTGATCTAATAAAAAGTTATGGAATTATTGTTTCGGCCGGGCATAGCAACGCCACCTATAGTGAAGCCATGGATGCATTCAAACAAATCCATGTGGCTACTCACTTGTTCAATGCAATGAGCGCCCTGCACCACCGCGAACCCGGCCTTGCAGCCGCAATTATGATGGACCCGTCTGTAATGGCAAGCATCGTAGCCGATGGCTATCATGTTGATTTCAAAATGATAAGTTTGGCAAAAAAAATAATGGGAGAAAGGCTTTTTTTCATAACCGATGCGGTTACGGAGACAAAAACGGGGCCTTACCAGCATGAACGAAATGGCGACAAATATGTAGCGAATGGTATATTGAGCGGCTCTGCATTAACCATGATAAAAGCTGTAAAAAATTGCGTGGACAAGTGCAACGTCTCTTTGGACGAAGCGCTTAGAATGGCCAGTTTATACCCGGCAAAAGTGCTACACCTCGATAATAAAACCGGGAAAATAGAAGCCGGTTTCCAGGCAGATTTTGTATTGCTGGATGAGGAACTTAATGTGATCACAGTAATATAAACAGCGACTCCCTGCTGGTGTTTGCGTCCCCCCATAACAGATTGGTATACTTTAATTCGTTATTAGGTGCTGCTATTGTCCGTCCCCGCCAATACTCTGTGAACACGAATTGTCACCGATAAATTACCAGTTTTCAAAGTATTCACCTGACATTTCGCAATGACATAAAACTCTACTTTCTTTTTTCGAGAATCATTTTTTTAACTCTTTCCATTTTGGTATCAATTCCATTAACTGCATCTTTTAAAACGGGGCCAATATAGATGTCCGGTATTACACCGGTTCCTTTTTCAGTTACATGGTGGTATTGCACAATTCGGAAAAATGGAAGCCTTACCCGAAGCTTTGTATTAGGTAAAATAATATCAGGAATGATAATGCCGGAATTTCCATACCATCCGCCGCCGGTTTCTTCCCCTACGAGAATAATATTTTGCTGTCCTTTTACTGCATTGCAAAAAAGAGATGATGCAGAAAAAGTAAGCCCGTTTGTAAGGACATATACATCTCCGTTAAAATGGTTTCTTCGTTTAGGCGTGAACGTATGTCTCTCCCAAAATCCAAAATGATAGTAGCCATCTTTCTTTTTATGGGTAACAAACAGCAAACCGATATTATTAAAAAACCCCGAAGAAATATGCTTCGTGTAAGGCGCGAAATCTTTACTTATTGCAAATGCTGTATCTGCCACTTTGAAAGAAGTTTGCCGCAAAAATTTAGTGAGCAGCACATAATTATTTATCTCGCCGCCACCATTGGCCCGTATATCGATTATCAAATTTTTACTTTCCCGTTTGCGCAGCCGGCGGAACGAACTTTTGAAAAAGTTCTTTAAATGGCCTTTTGAAAAGCTATTGACCGTCATGAGTGCAAAGGTCGAATCAATTCGCAGTGAACGGATATTTTTTAATCTTTCCCGGTGGGTTAATTTCTTTTCTTTGCTTTCCGTCTTGTTGTTTTTTTGCTTACCAACACTGTCAGCGGCGGGATTATAATAAGGGAGCAAAGTGTATTTTTGCATCCCGTTACTGTCAATATATCCTACGCGGTACGTTTTATAAAGGCCAAAAATATTACGATGAAAATAGGGAAAGCTTGCGCTAAGGCGTATGTAATTTACGTTGGTTGAGTAGCCGTCTTTTACCATGATAGTCAAACATACGGCTGATAATTTCACTGCTTTTCAACCCGTTAATAGAAGTGATAATGGTTCCTGCTTTTATAACGGAATCTTTCCTGTTAAGATTGCCGGTAACAACCATTGTATCTTTCCATATTTTCATATACAGCGGAAAAGAAGGTATTCGCCTGTCTTTAATAAACTTATTCCATCTTTTGCTCATGCTAAAGCTGGTATGCCCACATTGAATAGTTGCGGTAAGCGGCGCGAGAATTTTCCAGCCAAATTGAAGTTCCGTCATTGAATCGGCAATGGCTTTATATCCTTCATCAAAAAAATAATCCATGCTGTCTTTGGGTGTGTACCAATACAGAGAGGGATGTTTTTTTTCTAAAATATTCCGGAGCAGGGTATAATCCTGTTGTAATTCTTCTTTTGAATATTTTTTATTGGGATTATAATTTTTTGAGACCGAGCAGGAAAATAAAAAGGATACAATAAACAGGGTAGAAAGAAGCCTCATGGTTTGCAAAAATCTGCAAAAAATCGTAAAGGCGGATATTTATTCAGCCAATGAACTAATGACTCTTAACTACAAGTATTTAAGTCAATCTAAGTTTCGATTACAAGGTGTAACTGGTAATGCAAAAAATAAATCTGGAAAAATATCTCAAGTTAATAGTTACTCAAACGCATTCCATCCCTGCGCTGTAAGCTTATGCGTGTTGCCGCCTTTTGTAATAAGGATGGAACCTTCTTCCTTTTCGGTAATGTGCCCCACTATACTTATTTGATCATTAACTGCGATCTTGTTATAATCATTTTGATCAATTGTAAAAAGCAGCTCATAATCTTCGCCGCCACTTAGTGCACATGCTGTAGGATCAAGCTCAAGCTTATAAGCAAATTGCCTTGCCGAATCATTAACGGGAATCTTTTCTTCATAGAGCACGCAACCCACCTCGCTTTGTTTACAAATATGCAGCAATTCGCTGCTAAGGCCGTCACTGATGTCAATCATTGCCGTGGGCATAATTTTATCTGCGGCTAAAAATTCAACAATGTCTTTCCTGGCCTCAGGCTTTAAAAATCGGCCGATGATATAATCCTGGTTTTCAAGATCGGGTTGAACTCCTTTTGTTTCAAGGAAAATTCTCTTTTCTCTTTCTAATAGAGTTAGCCCGAGGAAAGCGCCGCCAAGGTCGCCGCTTACACAAATAAGATCGCCTGCTTTTGCACCGCTTCTTTTTACATACTTCTCCGGGGCTACTTCACCAATGGCGGTTACACAAATAATAAATCCTTTTTGGGAGGTAGTGGTGTCACCCCCAACGAGATCTACATTGTACCTGTCGCAGGCCGCATATACACCTTCATAAAAATCGTCAAGCGCTTCCACGCTAAAGCGGTTACTAAAAGCGATGCTCATCGTTATCTGTGCGGGTATCGCATTCATGGCATATACATCGCTGAGATTGGCTATTACGCTTTTATAACCCAGGTGTTTTAAGGGGGTATACATCAAATCAAAATGTATTCCTTCCACCAGCATATCGGTAGTGATAACGCTTGCTTTCCAAAATGATCCAGTACGGCCGCATCGTCTCCAATACTAACAATGGTCGATGCGTTTTTGATCTCATTATTTTTAGTGAGATGGTCGATCAGCCCAAATTCTCCGAGTGTTGTGACCTCTGTTCTTATTTCTGGCATGGCGATAACAATGTGCGATGTACGATGTGATTATTCTACCGTTATTTTTTCTAGTTTTTAATGATGGAACAATTTTCAATATCTCTTCACCTTCTTTATATAAAACTGCAATCTTATCTCTTTTTTCTTTATTAAATTCTACCCTCATCTCCAAAAAGAAAAGGGATTTATCCATTTACCGAACTACTGGCACAAATTAATTGTGAATTGCTTCGTTCGCTTCGATACCTCTCCGAAGTCCTACGTTCATTTCCGTATTTTATTATATCCCTTGCACCCGCGTAGTGCCATTTACTCTCGTACATCAAACATCGTACATGGCTTTAGCTCGTACATAGCCTTCACTCCTTTCCCTGAACCCACGCTACCAGTTCATCGTGAATTTTGCCATTTGTAGCGATGATACCCGGCTTGAACGGAGAATAAGTGTCCCCATTTAAATCGGTAACCTTTCCACCGGCTTCTTCGACAATTATAAAGCCGGCGGCACTATCCCACGCATTTAACCGGTGCTCATAAAATCCATCGAAGCGGCCGGCGGCAACCCAGCATAAATCTATTGCTGCACTGCCAAGCCTGCGAACGGGAATACCCTTTCTTATCAACCTTGAAAATACCTCAAGCGGCCCATTCGGCTGATCTAAATACGTATAGGGAAAGCCTGTAACGAGGCAACTCGTTAATACTTCCGTCTTATTGCTTACCGATATTTTTTTATCATTGAGTGTTGCCCCCTTTCCTCTTTCTGCAAAAAAGAATTCATTCATTACCGGGTTATAGACTGCGCCCATCAGCATTTTTCCGCTAAATTCCAGTCCAATGCTTACGCAGCAAATAGGAATGCCATTGGCAAAATTTACAGTACCGTCAATAGGATCCACGATCCATTTGTATTCACTTTCCGATACCATTTCTTCAGTTTCTTCACTTACAATTCCATGATCGGGAAAAGCTTTTTTTATTACTTCGTGGATTGCTTTATCTGCAGCATGATCGGCTTCCGTAACCAGGTTATTGACCCCTTCCTTGTTACTGATTACGAAAGTGCCCTCAAAAAAACGCATCAATTCGTTTGCTCCTGCCCTTGTTGCGTCATAAAGAGTTTGTTTATACATTCCGCAAAGATTATAAATGTTAGTTTATTTAATTGTTTATTTATTTTGTGGGTAATTAATTGTTTAATTGTTAATGCTAAATTGTTATACCCAGGTTAACTATGCAACAATACAGTCGCCCAAAAATTCAACAGTTTAACAGTATACCAATTCAACTAGCACTTGCTCCTCTCCGTCATCATAGTAAATTACAATGTTAAATATTTTCTTGAGCACTGCCTGTGGTCTGTATTAAAAGCTATGGAAAATATTGAAGGAGAAATATTTGTCGTTGACAATAATTCCGCGGACGGCAGCAAAGACTTTTTTAGTCGATAAATTTCCAGGGGTACACTTTATATGGAATACGGAAAATGAAGGTTTTTCGAAAGCCAATAATAAAGCGCTGCAACAGGCGTCAGGCAATTATATTCTGTTTTTAAACCCGGATACCATTGTGCCTGAAGATTGTTTTGACAAATGCATTTCATTTATACAAATCGAAATCCGATGCGGTTGCTTTGGGCGTAAAAATGATCGATGGCTCGGGTAAATTTTTAAAAGAAAGTAAGAGGGCTTTTCCTTCTCCCCTGACTTCTTTATTTAAGCTTTCGGGGCTCACAAGCCTGTTTCCAAAATCAAAGATTTTTTCAAGATACCACCTTGGCTTCCTGGATGATAATGTAAGCCATGAAGTTGATGTGCTGGCGGGCGCTTTTATGATAATTCCAAAGAAAATTCTTGACACAACCGGCACCTTCGATGAGAGATTTTTTATGTATGGAGAAGATATTGATCTCAGTTACAGGATTCAAAAAGCCGGTTATAAAAATTACTATTTTGCCGGAAGCACCATTATTCATTTCAAAGGAGAAAGTACGAAAAAAGGAGGCCTTAACTATGTAAAAATCTTTTATAAAGCGATGAGTGTTTTTGTAAAAAAACATTATGGCGGAACAAAAGCGGGTGTATTTAATATTTTGATACAAGCCGCGATATTTTTGCGTGCCGGTTTGGCCGCCGTGGCGCGTTTCCTTAAATGGATAGGATTGCCGGTTATCGACGCGGGAATGATTCTACTAAGCTTCTGGATTGTAAAATTTTTTTGGAGCTCCTTTGTAAAGCGCGGGGTAAACTATTCACCAAACCTGCTGATTATTGCCTTCACCGCCTTTTCGTTACTTTTTCTGGCGGCGTCCTATTTTGCCGGTTTGTACGACACCGGTTACAACAATCAAGATTGAATAAATCGACGGCAACAGCCATCCTGGTGCTTCTTTCAGTTTATTCGTTATTACCCGAAAGCCTGCGATTTTCAAGAGGCATCTTATTATTTGGTTCCCTGATGGCTTTTTCGCTGATGACGATTGTACGGTGGTTGTTGCTTCACTGGAATATTATAGAAAGCATCGGCGAAAGTGATGAAATAAGCCAAACATTAATTGCAGGAACAGAAAATGATTTCAATAATGTTAATGACCTTTTGCAAAAGAGCCGGCATGCAGGAAAGGATAATGGGGCGAATAGCGCCCGGGGAAGTGGCTGAGCCCAAAACAATAGGAACCTTCAACGATCTTAAAGAACCTGCTGCGGTTGTACCCGGTTAAAGAAATTATTTTTTGTGAAGGGAAACTTTCGTTCAAAAAAATTATAGAAGCATTGCCCTCTGTACCACCACATGTGCGCATAAAATTATATGCTGCGCGTACCAATACGTTAATCGGCAGCAGCCATAAAGACCTGGGCGGAAATTATTTGTCAAAAGATCCGGTTTTTCGTCTGGCCCAACCTGTTAGCCTGCGCAATAAAAGCATGGCCGATGTAACTATCGCCTTTTTTTTTCTCATTACTTTTCCGCTTCACTTAATACTAAAAGCAAGGCCATTCGGTTTTTTAAAAAATGTTATAAGCGTGTTTCTTTTAAAGAAAACCTGGATTGGATATGCCCTCGATGAAAAAGATCTGCCGCCCTTAAAACCCGGAATTCTCACCAGTACCGGCTTGCCTGGTTCTTTAAATACACTGCCCGACAAAAGCCTCCGGGACGCCGATATTTCTTACGCCAAAAGTTTTAGCTGTCTTAAACGATGCGAAAATTATATGGCTTAACTATAAATTACTGTCCTGATTTCACCCGCCTGTTCCTTTATTTTATTTATAGACAAGCAGGGCTTACAGCAGAACTGTTAATATGAAACTATAAATTCTTTTTTTCCGCTAAGTATTTCCGAAATTTGTGCCTAAATATTTTATGAATGGCTTTTAACAATTTCAGACCATCGCAAAGCACGACACCAGTAGTTTTGAACCTTGTCATTATTAATGCCCTTGTTTTTGTAGCACAATATGTACTTGATAGCCCGCCGGATCCTTACAATTTAGGTTGGTTTACCGGCAAAATAGCCCTTTATTCTTATCACAGTGACGAATTTCAGGCCTTACCAGCTTGTCACCTACATGTTTGCCCATGGTGGGTTTTTTCATATCCTTTTTAATATGTATGCTCTCTGGATTTTTGGAACGTGTCCTTGAAAGAGTTTGGGGCCCAAAAAAGTTTTTAATATTTTATTTGGTTTGCGGTCTTGCTGCGGGACTTGCACAAATGTTTCTTGTAGGCGGAACTGCCGTTGGGGCATCGGGTGCAATTATGGGTTTACTCGCAGCTTTTGCCTACACCTTTCCCAATACGCAATTTTATATTCTGCCTTTTCCTTTTCCAATCAAAGCAAAATATATGGCAGCAATATATGCAGCCCTTGATCTCTTTGGCGGCTTTTCGGGAAGCTCCGATAACGTTGCGCACTTTGCCCACCTTGGAGGGCTGGTTATGGGATTTATACTGGTGATCATCTGGAATAAAACTGATAAAAAAACGTTTTATTAAATTTTATTTTCCACTCTTTTACTGGAAGTATTTTGGTAATTTTATATTCATATCCGTATAATATTTACAGGTATCAACATGGGAGAATCAGAAAGATATATTGACCGCCGGTTTAAAAAAATTACGCTTGGGCAGGACAATAATGCACTCATAGCCCTTATCAGCATTAATGGTATTGGGTTTGCCATTCTGGGCCTGATTAAGCTTGTTTATCTTATCGTTGAATCTCCTGCCGCTGCCTTTGCAAATGAAATTTTACCCTGGTTTGTTTTGCCTGCCAAACTCTCTATTCTTGGCAAAAGCGCCCTGGACCATTCTAAGTTACATGTTTGTTCATACCGGCATTATTGCCACGTTTACTAATATGCTTTGGCTTTGGGCATTCGGTTCTATTTTGCAGGATATGGCAGGAAACAAAAAATTAATTCCAATATATTTATATGGGGGCTTTGCAGGAGCTCTTGTATTTATTGTTTCAAATTACTGCGATTCCTCAGTTGAGGCCTTTTATTGATTCTTATTCCCTAAGCGGCGCCAATGCCTCAATAATGGCAATTGCCGTTGCTACGACCGCCATGGCGCCCGATTACCGCTTTTTCAAAATGCTAAATGGCGGTATCCCGATTTGGGTGCTCACTGTTTTATATATCATCATTGATTTTGCAGGTATCGGAATGGGAGGCGCTTCTTTTCATCTCGCTCACCTGGCAGGCGGCCTTGCCGGCTTTCTGTTTATTGTAAGCCTTCGAAAAGGCCATGATGGCAGTGCCTGGATGATCAGGTTTTATAATTGGTTCATGAATCTTTTCAATCCTGATAAAAAAAGGCCAACGCCGCAAAAAACAAAAGAAAAAATGTTTTATAAGACCGGCAGCCAAAAACCTTTTGAAAAAAGATCAATTATAACGCAACAAAGAGTAGATGAAATTCTGGATAAAATAAATCAAAAAGGCTTTTCTTTATTATCTGAAGAAGAAAAAAATATTTTAAAAAGAGCCGCTGAAAATGAGTTTTGATTAGCCGTTTCCTACTTTTCACAACCATCCCTAAACTGCTTTACTATAAATGGAGAAGCCATTCCTGCGAAGGTTTATTAAAAATATTTTTATTGTCTTAAACATTGTCATTGCAATTTTTTTCCTGGCGGGCGCTTATGTAAAATATTTCAACCCTGCCACCTGGTGGTTTTTGGGCTTATTCACTTTTATTCTTGCCTACCTGCTCCTGGCGCTCCTGTTATTTTTATTATTTTGGCTGTTTAAAAAATCTTTCTGGTTCGTCATTTCTTTAATTGCTATTATTTCAGGATGGCATGCTGTCTTAAATATCTTTCCGTTTAATTTTTCTTCTTCTTTTTCAATTCAGAAAAAACCGGCAAGCCTCCGGGTCATGAGCTGGAATGTCGAGCAATTTAATATCCTTCATCACAAAGACCACCCTGAAGTGAAGCAAGAAATATTTGATCTTATTAATGAATATGATCCCGATATTGCCTGTTTGCAGGAAGTGGTGGCCGGGGATAAAAAAAAAGGCATTAATTACTTCCCGGATATTCAAAAAGCGCTGCGGTTTACTGATTATCTTTATTCCTACAGCCTGAAAGATGATTTTGACAGTTATCATCATTTTGGCAGAATAATTTTCTCAAAATTGCCTATTATTAACAAGCAAACCGTTGTTAATTATCCTAATGATTACAATGCTACTTTTCAATATATTGATGTATTAAAAGATCAATGATACCATTCGCGTTTTTAATGTGCATTTGCAATCATTAAAGTTTACAAAAGCCAACCTGAGTTATCTTGATAAAGCGGGATTGAACAGCGACAGCAACATTACTGAATCAAAGAGCATCATTTCAAAAATAAAAAAGGGCTTTATTAAAAGGTCTATCCAGGCAAATTTTATAAAAGATGAAATTGACCACAGCCCTTACCCCGTAATTGTTTGTGGCGATTTTAATGATGTTCCCAATTCTTACGCTTATGAAACAATTGGCGCCGGCCTTCAAAATGCTTTTGTTGAAAAAGGTTCCGGTATTGCAAGAACCTTCACCGGCATCTCTCCTACACTCCGGATCGATAATATTTTTGCCGATAAAAAATTTACGTATTCTCCAGTTTACGCGGGTAAAGAAATTGCTGAGCGATCACTTTCCCAATCCTGGCCGATTTGATTCTCACGCAAACCACCAAATAATTTTTATCTTTGGCTAAAATGAATACCAATTTACTTTTTCCTTTTTTCCTGCTGTAGTTGTTGGCCGCCGGCTATACAATAATACCTGCATGAATATTCATCTTTCATAATTTTATTTGCCGGATTTTAATAAGACATTTTTATGCCACTTAAAATATATAATTCGCTTACCAAACAAAAAGAGATTTTTACCCCGTTAACTCCGCCGTATGTAGGCATGTATGTTTGCGGCCCTACCGTAAGCGGCGAAAGCCATCTCGGCCACGCAAGAGGTTTTATAACTTTTGATGTCGTTTACCGGTACCTGTTATATCTTGGTTATAAAGTACGTTATGTGCGCAACATTACAGATGCCGGGCATTTTGAAGAAGAAGGCCGTGAGGCAGAAGACAAAATATCAAAGAAAGCATTGCTTGAAAAAGTAGAGCCAATGGAACTTGTGCAGAAATACACCAATCTTTTTCATTGGGCAATGAAGCAGTTCAATAACCTGGAACCCAATATTGAACCAACCGCAACCGGGCACATTGTCGAGCAACAAAACATGATCGAAAAAATTATTGATGCAGGTTATGCTTATGTGGTAAACGGCTCCGTATATTTTGATGTAAAAAAATATGCGGCTTCACACAATTATGGTGAGCTGAGCGGCCGGATTGTCGATGATCTTTTAGAAACTACCCGGGTATTGGAAGGCCAGGATGAGAAAAGAAATAAAGCTGATTTTGCGTTATGGAAATCAGCGCCTCCGCAGCATATTATGCGGTGGAAAAGCCCGTGGGGAGAGGGTTTCCCGGGTTGGCATATTGAATGTTCGGCAATGGCCACGAAATATTTAGGCGCGCACTTTGATATTCATGGCGGCGGAATGGATCTTCTTTTTCCACACCATGAAAGTGAAATAGCACAAAGCACCATTTGCAATCACACGGCGCCGGTAAAATACTGGATGCATAATAATATGATAACCGTTGCAGGCAAAAAAATGGGGAAGAGCTACAACAATCAAATCAAGCTTACCGAATTGTTTAGCGGTAATCATCCTTTGCTTACGCAGGCCTTTACCCCGATGACCATTCGTTTTTTTATTTTACAAACGCATTATCACAGCACCCTCGATTTTAGCAGTGAAGCGCTGGTGGCCTCAGAAAAAGGATTGAAAAGATTATGGGAAGGTTATGAAATTTTAAAAAAGCTTGACACCGGCTCAGGCTAGATTTACCGGCCGATAAAGAACTGGATGAAAAAATCAATACGCTCCTGGATGAATTTGATGTATTTATGGATGATGATTTCAACACAGCAAAAGTGCTGGCCAATATGTTTGAAATTATTCCCGTAATCAATTCAATTAAAGACGGGCTCATTGAAATAAATTCACTCTCTTCCGTTACAGCTTAACCGTATGAAAAAAATGTTCGCGATTTATCTTGAAGATATTCTCGGTCTAAAATCTTTTCTGAAAATAATGAAACTTTCAATGGAGTGATGCAATTACTAGCTGATATAAGAAAGGAAGCAAAGTCAAAAAAAGATTTTTCAACTTCCGACAAAATAAGAAAACAACTTGCCGGCCTTGGTATCGAAATGAAAGATGAAAAGGATGGATCTATAAGCTGGAATTTGGGCTGAAGTAGTGGGCAGTTGGCAGTTGGCAGTTAGCAATCAACGTTAGCAATTCAACAATTTGAAAACGCACCTTCCTTGACAAGTCATATTGAACATTTATCAAAAGATAAAAAGCTGAAAAAGCTTATTGAAGCGCAGGAGCCTTTTGTCTTATCCATAAGAAAAAAAGTATACCTGCATTTTGCGCTTCTATTCTCAGCCAGCAATTGAGTACTACTGTTGCCAAAGTTTTATATAAACGGTTCCTTGATTTATATGGAGGTAAAGAGCCTTCTCCTGAGCAAATTTTAGAAACGCCCGCTAGCGTTTTTCGCAGCATTGGATTTTCAAATGCAAAAGCTTCCTACGTTCACAATGTTTGCCGGTTTTTTATTGAAAATAAAATAACAGATGCGAGCTCTTTATAAAATGAGCAATGATGAAATACTTGCCTTACTCACTCAAATTAAAGGGGTTGGGAAATGGACTGTTGAAATGATTTTAATGTTTACGCTTGGCAGGGAAGATGTTTTTGCTATGGACGATCTTGGGTTAAAACAAAGCGTTATTAAACTGTATAATATAAAAGAAACTGATAAAAAATTATTGCGGGAAAAAATTGAAAAAATATCATCTAAATGGTCTCCTTACCGCACTTATGCATGTAAGTATCTTTGGGGCTGGAAAGATACAAAGTAAATTATTTCTTTTTAACCAGCGGATTGTTCAACCCGTTAACCAGGTTATCAACCACTACAAAATCATGAAGCCTTGTAAAAAGCTGGGTAAGGGTTTTACAGCCATAAGTCCGCACGTCAAAACTTGGGTCGAGCTTTCTCAAATTAATTCCAAGCGTGGAAATGTACGCTTCGTTGCTTTCATTAATACTCATGTCGTACGCTTTATCGATTAGTTTTGTATTCACCTGCGTTTTCTCATGTTGCTTTTTTATAGCTTCTTTTTTTTCAGGCTTTTCCGTTTTCGGTTCAAGGTTCTCGACATAGGTAAAAATCTCGCATGATTTCACAAACGCGTTGGGCGTTTTTTGCTCACCAATGCCCATTACAAAAAAACCATCTTCCCGTATACGCTTTGCGAGCCCTGTATAATCGCTATCGCTTGAAACGATGCAAAATCCATCCACCAGCTCATCATGCAAAATATCCATTGCATCAATAATCAAAGCGCTGTCGGTAGAATTTTTTCCGGTTGTATATGAAAACTTTTGAATAGGATTAAATGCCATTTCATTCAGCAGGCCTTTCCAGTGATTCATGTGTTGCGTCGTCCAGTCGCCATAAACCCTTCGAATAGTAACTTTTCCATATTTGGAGGCTTCTTCAAGGATGAGGTCCATAATTTTAGCCTGGGCATTGTCGCCGTCTACAAGCAAAGCAATCTTTTGATTTTTGATTTCCATATAATTTCTATTAGAACAAAATTATGCTTTAACTGGCATAACGAGCGTTTGAGAAGATGCCGGAAAACTTTTTGCCGGCCTCTATTCATGATAATGAAGATTTATTCAATTTTATTTTGCTATCTTGATTTGATTGCAACCATTCTTTATCTTTTCTTTTATCTTTGGCATTATCAAATATTTTTTATGAAGTTTATCGTTTCCTCTACTCAGTTATTAAAACACCTTCAGCAAATAAGCGGCGTAATAAATGCTAATACTGTTTTACCTATACTGGAAGATTTTTTATTTGAAATAGAAAAAAATAATCTACTGTTGTTGCTACCGACCTGGAAACTGTAATGAAAATACACATGGATATTGAGGCCAAAGACAGTGGCAAAGTTTGTATTCCTGCAAAAATATTACTGGAGTCTCTGAAAAATATTCCCGAACAGCCACTTACTTTTAATATTGATAAAAATTTTGGTGTTGAAATTACCAGTGATAATGGAAAATATAAAGTAATGGGTGAAAACCCTGATAACTTTCCAAAAGAGCCTGTTGCCGATGTTGCCACTTCTTTTACCATGCCTTCTTCGGCCCTGGTTACTGCCATTAATAAATGCCTGTTTGCCGTCAGCAACGATGACCTGAGGCCTGCCATGACCGGTGTTTTCTTTGAACTTTCCAACAAGGGAATTACCTGTGTTGCTACAGATGCGCATCGGCTTGTACGTTTTACAAGGCTTGATGTAAGCTGCCCTAAAACAGATACTTTTATTGTTCCAAAAAAACCGCTTTCGCTCTTAAAAGCAGCGCCTTCCTTCCAATGAAGACGAATTGCAAGTTTCTTATAACAGCAATCATTTATTTGTAAAACATGGCGGCACAGAATTGGTTTGCCGGCTTATTGATGCAAGATTTCCGGATTATAAAGTGGTGATTCCAACAGATAATCCATATAAGCTTTCAGTAAATAAAAATGATTTTCAAAATGCCCTGCGCCGGGTAAGTGTATTTAGTAACAAAAGCACCAACCAGGTGGCCCTTACGATTACGGGAAGCGAATTGCAGCTTGCGGCCCAGGATATTGATTTTAGTTTTGAAGGCAATGAAAGAATGACCTGCCAGTACGATGGCGAAGACCTGCAGATCGCTTTCAATGCAAAATTTTTAATCGAAATGCTTAATGCTGCAGATACTGAAGAAGTAACCATTGAACTTAGCACGCCAACAAAGGCGGGCATTGTAAAGCCTACAGAAAAAGATAAAGAAGAAGAGCTGCTGATGCTGGTAATGCCGTTGATGCTTAATAGCTAAACTTATCTCTTTTATTCGAACTATCCGTCTAATAAATGAAGGTTATAAAATTGAAAAATGGAATTGGTAACAATAAGAACCTTCAATAATTATTTTTCAGCCAATATTTTATTAACAAAATTAAGAGATGCAGGCATTCAATGTTATTTAAAAGATGAATATACGGTAACCATCGATCCGTTGCTGACAAATGCGGTGGGAGGCATAAAGCTGGTAATTAATAAGGAGGATTCGGATGAAGTTTTTGCTCTTCTTCTGCAATTTGATGATGAGTACCGGCGCAATGCCGTTTGCCCAAAATGTGGCTGCCACAGTATCGATTTGGTTCCTAAACGCACTGCTGCCAATATGATAACTGCCATTATAAGCTGGCTTTTTTCGGATTATGCGGTCTCGGTTGAGAATGTTTATAAATGCAGCAGTTGCGGCTATGAAAGCAATACTTTACCGGAGCCTTTGCAATCCGTAAATTTATTTGAAACAGAAAAGCTAAACTGATGCTTTTTAAAGGCTTTGCTGATTACAATTTTTCCCTGTAAGAAAATTTTTACATGAAGTCGATAGCGCTTATACCAGCCCGTTATGCAGCTACACGTTTTCCCGGGAAGCTCATGCAAATTCTCGGTGATAAAACTGTTATACGGCATACTTATGAAAATACGGTTGCCACCCGGTTATTTGATGAAGTAATTGTTGTAACAGACAGTCAGATTATTTTTAATGAAATTGTAGAGAATGGCGGGTATGCAATGATGAGCCGGCAGCAACATGAAAGTGGCAGCGACCGTATTGCAGAAGCCGTTGCCGATATTGAGGTGGATGTAATTATAAATGTTCAGGGAGATGAACCTTTTGTTAAAAAAGAGCCGCTTCAAAATCTCTTACAAGTATTTGAAAATGACAAAAGACTTTGCTATACAGGTAGCTTCTCTGATGCACGAAATAAACGATCCGGAACTTATTGCAAATGCAAATATTGTGAAAGTTGTCGTAGACAAAAATAAAAATGCGATTTTTTTCAGCCGGAGCATTATTCCTTTTCTTCGGGATAAAAATACAAATGCGGTTTATTATAAGCATATTGGCATATACGCCTATAGGAAAAAGGCATTGATGACTTTTACACAATGGGAAATAACACCGCTTGAGGCCACTGAAAAAATTGAATGTCTTCGTTATCTTGAAAATGGCGTTGCCATTAAAATGGTGCTTACAAATGAGTCGCCTGTTTCAATAGATACCCCCGGGACCTGGAAAGAGCCAAAACACTACTACTTTTCCCTTAGGTTTTTTAGAACGCGTTATTTGCCGTCTTATTTTTTAATTATACCCAACGTGCCGAAACATCTCAGAAAAGCTTTTCAACAGCGTGCCGGAAGATAATAAAGGAAATAAAAGGAAAAAGGCAGGGTGTTATTAACGCTTCCGCTTTAGTCCTCTTTGTTCATTTTAGAAGATTGCTTATATACAGGAACAGTACTGCAGGCTTCGCCATACATGATGCTCTTGGCAACAGGCCTTAATATTTTTGTAATTTCAGCATAAGCGGATTCCGGGATCTTTTTTTCACCGCAACCCTTTACAACTACTCTCTTTCCCTCATATTCCGTTGCGATCAATTTTCCATAGATTTTTTAAAAATAATACTTCATGTAAAAAATTTTCATTTCCTACAACAACCTCCCTTGCTATCGGCTGCAAATTACTTACCGCCAGCATATAAGCCCACACAGGAATCACGGCATCTGCCGAGCAAGTTATACAAACATTTTTGTTTTTGTAAATACTCCAGTCCAGGTTTTTTAAGCCTTCCCTGTAATCTTTTTCTTTTAAAATAAGCTCCATGAATAAATAATCCTTTATATCAAACACAGCTATTTCTCCTTGGGGATAAAATTTTTCAAGGTCAAGTGTTACAAGCACTTTGAGCAACTTTATTTATAATTACATCTTCCATATTTCTCTATTAATGCAAAGTTACAAGAATCATGTATGTGTGTATGACGATTTGCAACGTATATTTTAACAATGCATCCGTGGCTTAAAACAAAAAAGCTCATGCTAACGATGACGCAATATTTCATTCATTAAATTTTTAGAAAAACTTACTCCTGTTATCTTTAATTGTTGCCATTTTTTTCAATGAAGCAAAAGACTGCCCGAGCGCCGCCTGCTAGTCTCCTGCTTATTTCCGCACTTTTTTGCTGGGCTTAACATTTCCGGGGGAAGCTGGTTTTTTGGCTAGATACGCTGTTTACTTTTATTACAAAAACACCGGTATTGCCTGCTATTGGCGGAGAAACTTTTGTCTGGTATGTCTTTATTAAAAGCCGCTCCTGCAACTTTTGGCTCGTTACCAATGCCATTGATTATCTGAGCATCAAAAGTTAGGGTTGAATCAGCCCCGGTATTTAAAACCTGCAGATTATAAGCTTTTGCTGCCGCTTCAAGTGTGGAAGGATTGTTTAATTTCTTTTTTATTTCTTCTGCTTTTTTCTATATTCCTTATTGTTGATTCCACCATTGGCCTTGCTGTTTTTACATCCGGCACGCCTTCACTTACTTTTTTGTCAACAACAGCAACTATAAATTCATCTTTCAGTGAAAAAGGTTCAGATACCTCTCCTTCTTTTGCATCAAAAGCCCATTTTACTATTGGCCTTGCATCCTGCAACCCACCTATTTGAAAATCATTTTCTTTTACTACTGTCGGTAACAGAAACTTCCTTAAGGCCGTTTTGTGCTACATATTTATCAAAAGCCTGTTTATCTCTTGCCTGCCCTGAAAGTTTTGTTGCCGCAGCATTTGCAGCATTTATTGTTTCATCGCTTGGCGCAATTTCTTTTGCCATATAGGCAATTTTATAAGCTGGCTCCAAATTTTTCTTATCAAGTATTTCAATGTAATGCCAGCCAAATTGCGTTTTTACAACCTTTTTTGTTTCGCCTTTTTCATTGAGTAAAAAATCGCCAAATTCTTTTGCAAAATTATCTCCCTGTATTGTTGTAAGATCAAAATTCATTACCCCTTTGTCTTTATGCGCAACCTTATCTGTTGAATATTTTGCTTCCAGTGAATCAAAATTTGCCCCGTTCTTTAATAGCCGTTGCTATACTGTCGGCTAATTTATGGGCCGTGCTGTCCGGCATTAGTCGCCTGCCTGGTTTGCGGATCATTTGTGCCTAATTAAAATGTGGCGGCATTTAAAGCTATCCGGTAATATTTTCGTTGAAACTTTTTTCGCAAGAACATAATTTTTTGCATCCAGGTATGGGCCAAAAACTCCTCCATCGGGTAAAGAAATAATAGAATCTTTTGCAGGCGATCTGTATTTTTGTTTTGGGCGTATAACCATCAAAATAATCAATAGCAGAAGAGTTTCTTACTAAAAAGTTTTTAGCACTTGTATCAGCGGCAAATTCTGGTTTCAACTCCTCAGCAGACTGTTTAATTCTGGCACTATCCTGTGCTGTTGGCTGCAGCACTAAATGAAACATAAGATATCATTCGGCCGCCTTCCTGTTTATATTTTAATTTATTTTTTTCAAGATAATTTTCAATATCCTGGTCTGTTACTTTTACAGTACTGTCGCTAATTAAGGTATAAGGAACCGCAACATAAGAAATAGTTGCAAAATTGTTTTTTTGATCTGCCTGCTCTTTGCCAGCCATTTCGGGATATAAACACTTCCCGCTATCATAGAGGTATATTTTGTATACAAGCTATTCAGGCGCATGGGCTCTATTACCTGGGAAGTGATGGCACTTCTTTGCTCTTCATTTTTTGATTTTCTTTGTTTGCGCCCACCACTGTTTGCCTGTTCAATATCATATTGCCCGGTTTCTTTATTGGTGAAAGCCTGCTTTAATTGTTGCGGCGCATCTTCACTAAACATAATAGAGCTCATTTCTTTTGGAGTAAAAGCTATTCCCAGGTTATCAAATTGTTCCGTAACTATTTTTTCTGCAACCATCTGGTCCCAGGTAGATTGCCTTATCTGCTCTGTTTGTGACCGCCGCTATTGGGATTTTGCTGCTCCATTTCTTTTACTTTTGAATTAAAATCTTCCAATTCAATTTTATCGCCATTTACACTTCCTAGTGTTGTTGTATTTCCTCCTCCAAATAACTTTACCGGTACCGCTCCTGGAATCCATTAATAAAAAACCAATAAGGCTTAATGCAATAATTGCAATTACTATTACAGCGCCTTTTCACGTATTGTCTGAATGATTGACATAATTATTATTCTCTTAATTTTAAAATGAAGACGGCAAAAATAGTGTAAAATAAAATAGTAACAATAAGTGGAAAACCGCTATAAAATAGTATAGGCAAGCCATTCAGGAAGAATTTTTCTGCAGCTATTTTTTTATAAAAAAAGTCGTTTTTTTTTTCAACACAGTCAGTGGGGGAAATTTATTTTTCCTGTTGATAAACAGGCTTTTTAAAAAATTTATTCTTTATAAGATTTTATAAAAAGCATGCTTTTCAGGTCAAAAATTAGTTTTCGAAGAATAAACCAACAAATTTCTCAATACCTCATTCACAAATTATTTTAATAAAATGACTCGCTTTTTTTTCCTCACTATTTTTTATCTACGTATGTTTATAACACGTCTTGATGCAGATACCATACGTGTTAAATGATTGTTGTTAAATAATTGTGGAATAGCAGTGGATAAAATATGATTTTTTAATTTTGTATCAGTCTATAAAAATATTACTATCCACAAATTCACATACATAATAGTAATAGGCTATTAAATAAATAATGTATTAATATTAAATACTATGGCAGATATACACATTGCAGAAGCACGGGCCAATTTAGAAAAAAAAGGTTTTCTTGATATTGATATTGATGTTAACTTGGACTTCTTTGCAGAAATTGAAAGATTAAAAAAAGAAAAAAATGCCATTATACTTGCCCATTATTACCAGGAACCGGATATACAGGATGTTGCAGATTTTATTGGCGACAGTCTTGGGCTTGCACAAAAAGCACAATCCACTGATGCTGATATCATTGTTTTTGCCGGTGTTCATTTTATGGCAGAAACTGCTAAAATTCTCAACCCACATAAAAAAGTTTTATTGCCCGATCTGAAAGCCGGTTGTTCTTTAAGCGATTCTGCGCCGCCAGCACTTTTTAAAAAATTTAAAGATAAATATCCGGATCATATAGTCATCACCTACATAAATTGTTCTGCCGGCATGAAGGCTTTAAGTGATATTATTTGTACTTCATCCAACGCACAGGCAATTATTGAAAGCCTTCCACCTGATCAAAAAATAATTTTTGCTCCTGATAAAAATCTGGGAGCTTATTTAAAAAAGAAAACGGGAAGGGATATGGTTTTATGGAATGGAGCCTGTATTGTTCATGAAATTTTTAGCCTTGAAAAAATTACCAAACTTAAAATACGACATCCAAAAGCAAAAGTTATTGCACATCCTGAATGTGAAGAACCTGTGCTTGCGGATAGCAGATTTTATTGGAAGCACTACATCACTTTTAAAATATACGGTTGAAAATGATGCACAGGAATTTATAGTGGCAACAGAAACCGGAATACTTCACCAGATGCAAATTCAATCTCCTAATAAAACTTTTATTCCTGCACCACCGGATAATATGTGTGCCTGCAATGATTGCCCGTATATGAAGCTGAATACACTTGAAAAATTATACTTGTGTATGGAGTATGAAGAGCCGCAAATAATTATGGATGAACAATTATTAATTGCTTCCAAAAAACCTATAGAGAGAATGCTTGAAATAAGCCACAGGTATGGGTTATAGAAATTTTAATGTAAAAGATGATATAAAAAAGAGATGTTATTTGCATCTCTTTTTTTATTAAATTATTTTTTACATTTTCTGATTTAATTGCCTGTATGGCATCTAAATGTTTTTGTAAAATAGGTAATGTATTGGTTGTAAAATTTTTGACGTCATTATCACCTAACATCTGCCATGAGCTTTTTTAAAAGCAGCAATATCTTTTTTATGATCATCAACCATCATGTCTACGTAAGCTTTATCAAAATCAGCCCCGGTTTTTTTACTTAATTTATCTATATCTTTTTTCTGGTTGTCAGTAACCTTGCAGGCACTTCAATATTTTTCTTTGAAGCAATATCTTTTAGGTTCGTTATTAGTTTTGTATGGTCATCCACCATCATTTTTCCGAAATCTTTTACGCTCTGGCTTTGTGCTTTTTGCTGTGCCATATTTCCTAAGTTCTACTTCCATCATGCCACCTGTGCTGCATCAGCAATAAAATCTTTAGTCTTTTGGCATCGACAGCCTGTGTGCCGGGTTACTTCCTGCAGTGGCTATTCTGTGTCTGCATGTATTGCCAGAGTTAGTATATCAGATTCCTGTGTATGTTGAATCGGAAGCTGCTGGTACTGTTCGCTTGTCGACTTGTATTTCCATTACAGGCAGCAAAAAATATATACCGTGAAAATAGCAGAACCCCAATAATTAGCTTTTTCATATTTATAGTTTTTAATTAATGAATAAGAATGTTTGATTAAAATTACCTGTAATAAACAAAAACCGTTCCATCATTATTTAAACTTGACATTTTTCAATTGTTGATATATTTTCAACTATATTGAGAATGTATATACAACAGTTAGAAATTATTCTTAAAGTAAAAGCCAAGTAATGCTTGAAAGCCTAAATTTAACAATCTTTCTACGGCCTCTTCAAGTGTGCTTTCTTTTTTGCAAAACAAAATCTTAAAACTTTGTTGTCTATTCCTTTTTTATAAAAGGCAGAAACAGGAATGCTGACAACACCAGCTTCTTTTGTGAGGCGAAGTGCAAAATCATTTTCATTTTCATCACTTATTGCAGAGTAATTATACAGTTGAAAATAGCTTCCGTGTGAAGGAAGAGATTTAAATTTTGTTTGGCCCATTAATTTTGCAAAATAATCTCTCTTTATTTTGAATAAATTTTCCTAATTCGCAGGTAGACATTTTTTTCTTTCAAAAATTCTGCAAGGGCAAATTGTACAGGAGAATTACAGCTAAAAGCAATTAAACTGGTGAACCTTTCTAAATTCTTTCATTAAAGCATGCGGAGCAACACAATAGCCAATTTTCCAACCTGTACAATTATATACTTTTCCAAATGAAAAACAAACAAAGCTGCGGTTAAAAAGCTCGGGGTATTTTAAAATACTTTCATGCTGCTTATTCCATCAAAAATTATATGCTCATATACTTCATCGCTTAAAATCAAAATATTTGTGCCGGAAACTATGTCTTGTCAGTTGTTCCATATCTTTTTTATCAAGCACACTGCCGGTAGGATTGTGCGGAGAATTGATCATGATCATCCTTGTGGCCGGTGTAATATTTTCTTTTACCATCGTCCCAATCAATTTTATAACCGGGATATGTACAGCGGAAGTATTACGGGCTTTGCACCATTGATTTCTATATTTGGAATATAACTGTCGTATGCAGGTTCAAAAACAATCACTTCATCGCCGGGCTGCAAAACAGATGTGAGCGCTGTATAAATAGCGTATGTAGCGCCAGGTGTTATGGTAATTTCGGTTTCGGCATTAATTTCCTTTTTATATAAGAAAGAAATTTTTTCGCAATACTTTCTCTTAAAAGATCAAGGCCATTCATGTGAACATATTGATTGTGCCCGTCTATCATTGCTTTATTTACCAGTTCAATTAAAGTTTCATTCATTTGAAAATCAGGAAAGCCCTGGCCAAGATTTATAGCATTGTGTTTTGCGGCCAAAGAGCTCATTACCGAAAAAATTGTTTGGCCGGTATCGGGAAGCTTACTTTTAATTGAAAAAGTTTGCAAAAAGTATCTTTTAGTCAAAAATATACAATCCTTAAGTAAAAAACAGCAAATCTTTTACGAAAAAGAACAGGCAAGGATAATGCTAAAATTTATTCAGACAAATCAGTTGACTGATTACTTTGAAAAATACTTCGGAGACTAAAGAAATGTTTTAACAAGAATAGCTAAAAAATTCATAGAAATTTTCTCCTTTATTTCTTTTTATTTCAGAAAGATATTCTTTAATATGCTGCTCTTTATCTTTTTTGCAAATAAGCAATGCATCTTCTGTATCCACAATTATAAAATCATCAAGGCCCTGTAGAAGAATCAACTTATTATCGTCGGAATGAACAATATTTTTTGTTGAATCAAATAATATTACATTTTCGCCGGCAACGGCATTTTCCAAATAATCTTTTTCAAGATTTTCATAAGCGCTGCCCCATGTTCCAAGGTCGCTCCAGCCAAAAGCAGAAGGAATTACATAAACATTATCCGCCTTTTCCAGGATACCGTAGTCAATAGAAATATTTACACAAAGCGGATAAATCATTTCAATCGCCGCTTTTTCTCCTGAGGTTATCAACTGTTCTTTTGCGCCATCAAAAACTTCATGGATTTCCGGAAGGTATTTTTCAAATGACTTAATAATATTTTCTGTGCGCCAAACAAAAATCCCTGCGTTCCATAAAAAATCCCCGCTGATTATAAATTGTTTTGCCAGCTCTATGTCCGGTTTTTCAGTGAAAGTTTTTACTTTATAAATATTATCCTGAACGGCAACTTCTTCGTGTTGTATATAACCATACCCGGTATTTGGCTGAAGAGGCTTTATGCCCAGGGTAATAAGCGCATTATTTTTTTCAGTAAACTCCAGGGCTTCAAGACTTACTTTTATAAAAGAAATATCATCTGAAATAAGTGATCTGCCGGCGCACAAATTAAATTGCTTTCAGGGTTCAGCTGGTGAAGCTTATAAGAAATATAAGCCACACAGGGGGCTGTATTTTTTCGGGAAGGCTCGCATAAAATATTTTCCGGCTTAAGCAGCGGCAATTGTTCTGCAACAATTTCTTTGTATTGAGAAGAGGTTACTACATAAATATTTTCGTTGGGAATATATTGGGCAAAACGATCGTAAGTTGCCTGGATCAATGTTTTTCCATGATTTAACAAATCAAGAAATTGTTTTGGATAATCCATCCGGCTTACAGGCCAGAACCTGCTTCCTATACCCCCGGCCATAATTGCTACATAATTATTTTTATTCATGTTTCTATAAGATTAAATTATTCCCTCCCGCACAAGATCGTGCAAATGTATAATACCTGCATACCTGTTATTTTCTGTTACTATCAACTGTGTAATATTTTTTTTGCGCATGAGGTCAAGCGCATCGACAGCAAGTTCTGCACTTTCAATGGTTTTTGGGTGTAAGCTCATGATATCCTTTGCCCTTACTTCTTTTGGAGAAAGATCTTTTTCAAGCATTCTTCTTAAATCACCATCGGTTATTATGCCCAATATATTTTCGTCATCATCAAGAATAACTGTAGCGCCTAAACGCTTTTTTGTAATTTCTATTATAACATCCTTTAAAAAACTATCTGGTTTTACAGACAGGCTTTTCATTATTAACAAAAAGATCGCCAACCCGCAGGTACAATTTTTTCCCCAGGGTTCCCCCGGGATGAAATTTTGCAAAATCCTCTGTGCCAAAACCTTTCATTTCCATAAGGCAAATTGCCAAGGCATCGCCCATTACTATTTGGGCAGTTGTGCTGCTGGTGGGCGCAAGGTTATTGGGGCAAGCCTCTTCAGAAACCGTTGTGTTCAATATAATATCTGCACTTTTTGCCAGGTAGCTTTGCATATTGCCACACATGGCAATAATTGTATTTTTAAAATTTTTAATAAGTGGAACCAGCACTTTTATTTCGGGGCTATCGCCGCTTTTGCTGATGATCATCACCATATCATGTTGCTGCACCATACCAATATCGCCATGAAGCGCATCCGCAGCATGTATAAAAATTGAAGGAGATCCTGTGCTGTTGAGTGTTGCTACAATTTTTTGGGCAACAATTGCACTTTTGCCAATTCCGCTTACAACAAGCCTGCCCTTACACTGATTAATCATTGTTACTGCTTTTTCAAAATCTTCATTTATTAAATCAGAAAGTTCCCTGATAGACTGCGCCTCAAGCTCAATTGTTTTTTTTGCAGAGGAAATAATATTTTTCATTCAAAGAGGTATGAAAAAATAAATTCAATAGTAATTATACCGGTTCGAGATTTTAAAAAAAAGCAAACCTACTTTAAATGGATGGTAGGACAAAGTAAAAGGATTTCGGTGGCTAACATATTTCTTCGTATCTTAACCACAATAAATCATTTAAAAAAAAGTTATAATATTAAAAACACTCTTTTACAACTGATTTTAACACCTCATTTGAATTATCTTTGAAACCTTTAAATAAATAACGCGGAGAAGAAAAGAAAGTCATGCCTACAACAAAAGTTAAATCCAAAAAAACCTGTAAAAGCCATCTTTGAAAATAAAGAGACTGAGCAAAAAGAAATCCAGACCTCTTACAACCATCTCCAGCAAAATTTTGGTTTTGATGCTTTTAAAGAACCACAGGAAGAAATTATCAATAACCTTTTAGCGGCAAGGACACTTTTGTAATTATGCCAACAGGCGGCGGTAAAAGCCTTTGCTACCAGTTGCCCGCTATTATAAGTAAAGGTTGTGCCATTATTGTATCTCCTCTTATAGCGCTTGATGAAAAACCAGGTTGACCTGGTAAGAGGCTACAGCAGCGCGGATAATATTGCCCATTTTTTAAACAGCACCTTAAATAAAGGCCAGCAAAAAATAGTTAAAGGAAGATCTTGTTTCCGGTAAAACAAAAATGCTGTATGTGGCGCCTGAAACACTTACAAAAGAAGAAAATGTTGAATTTTTCAAAGACCTTGAAATTTCTTTTTTTGCCGTTGATGAAGCGCATTGTATCAGCGAGTGGGGCCACGATTTCAGGCCCGAATACAGGAGGCTAAGGGAAATTATGGACCAGATAAATGAAAAGATTCCTGTAATTGCATTAACTGCAACAGCCACTCCTAAAGTGCAAAGCGATATTGTAAAAAATCTTGGGCTTCGGGATCCGAAAATATTTATTTCTTCTTTTAACCGGTCCAATCTTTATTACGAAATACAGCCAAAATAAAAAAGAACAGACGGTAAAAAGTATTGTAAGATTTATTTCTCAAAATAAAGGAAAGAGCGGGATTATTTATACGCTTAACCGGAAAACCACCGAAGAGCTTGCCGCAGATGCTTATGGCAAATGGAATCAAAGCTGTTGCTTATCATGCCGGCCTTGATTCAAAATTAAGGGCAAGGCGGCAGGATCAGTTTTTAGGTGAAGAAGTGCAGGTAATTGTTGCCACTATTGCTTTTGGAATGGGAATAGATAAGCCGGATGTGAGGTTTGTGATTCATTATAACATTCCCAAATCTATTGAAAATTATTACCAGGAAACCGGCCGGGCAGGCCGCGATGGCCTTGAAGGGAAATGCATATTATATTATTCACATAAAGATGTTTCGAAGCTGGAGCATTTAATGCGAGATAAATCATTAAGTGAAAGAGAAGTTGGCGGCACAGCTAATAAATGAAACGGTTGCTTATTCTGAAAGTGCTGTATGCCGGCGGAAAATATTGCTTAATTATTTTGGCGAAGAATATGACACTGAAAATTGTGGAGGGAAGTGCGATAATTGTAAAAATCCAAAAGAACTTCATTGAAGCAAAAACAGAAGCACTACATTGCACTGAAAGCAATCAGGGCTTTGAATGAATGCTTTCCCATTACTTATATGATTGCCATTATTTTGGGAAAACCCAATCCGCAAATAAAAATGTACAGGCATGATGAACTGCCTGTGTTTGGAAGCGGGAAAGAAAAAGATGAACATTTCTGGAATTCATTATTGCGGCAAATGCTGTTGGAAAATCTTATTAAAAAAGATATTGAAGATTATGGCGTTTTGAAGATTACGCAAAAAGGCGAAGCCTTTTTAAAGAAGCCGGTATCGTTTAAAATTGCGTTGAATCATATTTTTGAAGATACATGGCGATGATGATGAAGACAGCGGAGATTCCGAAACGCGTTGCCGCAGATGAAAAGCTTTTTGAATTATTAAAGACGGTGCGCCAGCAGGAAGCAAAAAAACGCAATCTGCCTCCCTTTGTTATATTTCTTGAAAATAGCCTTGCGGATATGGCAACACTATATCCTACAACATTAAAGGAACTGGAAAAATGCCAGGGTGTAAGTGTGGGAAAAGCAATGAAATTCGGAAAACCGTTTGTGAATCTCATTGAAAAATATGTTGAAGAAAATGAAATAGAAAAGCCGGATGATTTTGTGATGAAAAGTGTGGTGAATAAAAACAGCAATAAAGTTTTTATCATTCAGAATGTAGATAAAAAAATGCCTCTGGAAACTATTGCAAAAAATAAAACATTAAAGCTAGAAGAGTTGCTGGAAGAAATGGAAACTATTGTTGCCAGTGGCACAAAGTTGAATCTTGATTATGCGATTGAAGATCTGGTGGAAGAATATGAAAGGGAAGAGATCATTGATTATTTTAAAGGATGCCAGACATCCAGCCTGGATATTGCCCGCGAAGAACTTGCAGATGGAAATTATACTTTGGAGCAATTAAAAATTATGCGGATAAAATTTTTATGTGAATACGGAAATTAAATCATTTAACCGGCTATATTCTCTCGATAGCCAAATAAAATGAATTTTTATTTCAGGTGAATAATTCTATTTTTGCCGCCCAATGGTGCGGTAGCTCAGTCGGTAGAGCAAAGGACTGAAAATCCTTGTGTCGGCGGTTCGATCCCGCCCCACACCACTTTATAATATTTAAAGCCTTCATAATCAATCGATTATGAAGGCTTTTTCATTTGTTGTACGGTATGTTGTACGGTAAGCGGATGATTTCTTTGAAAATACTTGCGCTCCATTAAAATTTCATAAAACGAGTTTCGTTTAGGTATTGCACCAATAAAATCTATTTTACTTTTCTAAGTTTCCTGATTTTTAAGGGATTTCTGGATCCGTGAATCACACCGAGTATTAATATTCCTGGTTTAGTAATCTTATAAATGATTATCCAGGACAAACATACTGCCCGGCGATAAATTTTTGTTTTGGTTGGTAATTGTTCACATTCCCTATAGGCGAACGGATTCTGGCCGATCTTATTTATTGTTTCAAATATTGCTTCGGTTACTTTGACCGCGTTTAATGGTTGTTGATTATATTGGCAATAAAATCAGTAATCTGATCTATATCATGAAACGCCTCGTTAAGTATTCTTACCTGGCTGGTTTCAGTAGCTGCTTTCTCTTTTTTGCCCATTTGGCATTGGCTTCTTTTAAACTCAGGCTTGCACCATTTTCCCGGCTTAATATATATTCTCTAAATTCTTCCGTTGTTAAAGGCTCTCCGGGAAATACCAGGGAATTAAGATTGGGTTTAGCCAGGATATTAATAAAATGCCTTTCCTGGAGGTCTTGCAGCACCTTCAAGGCATTATCATTGGTTATTTCAACAGTAAGTGTTTGCATCAAATTGAATAATGTATGGGGTGTAAAAATAGCAATTAATTTTTGGAGGGAAGATGAGTCTAATTAAAGGAAGCTCTTCGTATTCGTTATAGTGACAATACTTTGTATGTAATCATTATCTTACCCTGGCCTGGTGGCAGTTTTCTTTGTCAAATAAGAAGCAAACTATTCTGTTCTTAAACTCTTCACCGGGTTTGCTATTGCAGCTTTTATCCCCTGAAAACTTACCGTGATAAGCGCCATTGAAAGTGTAATCATTGCCGCCAATACAAACATCCACCAGGTGAGCGACGTGTGATAAGTGATGCCTGCAAGAAAAATATGCGCCAACAACACCGATGCCGGTATTACAATCAGCATAGCAATAAAAACCGGTTTTAAAAAATCTTTGGAAAGAAGCACCCAGATGCTTTTTATATCTGCGCCAAAAACTTTTCTGATGCTCATTTCTTTACTGCGCTTTTCAGCAACAAAAGAAGAGAGACCAAACAAGCCAAGGCATGCAATGAATATCGCCATGCCACCGAACAGGGTTGCGGCA
This sequence comes from uncultured Chitinophagaceae bacterium, assembly GCA_963800635.1. Lineage (GTDB taxonomy): Bacteria > Bacteroidota > Bacteroidia > Chitinophagales > Chitinophagaceae > Ginsengibacter. The sequence goes on along the minus strand of CAWDCB010000005.1, from coordinate 447,086 downwards.
GTTCCTATAGAAGCCCATTCATCAAACCGTTCTTTAAAAATTGATGTTGAAAAAGCGTAATCAAAAGGATAATGAGGATTTACTTTTTTGGCAGCAGCTTCAATCCGGGCTATGGTTTGCCTCCAGTTATTGTCATTGTGAATGCGTACAAGTATATGCGGAAGATTACTTGTTTTCAAATAGAGAATCATCGGTGCAATAATTCCGGAAGGATTGTTATATACAAAGTCTTTGATTACGCCTACAATTTGATTGTTGTTAATCCTTGTGCCTATAACCGGCTCTTTTAAACCCATCTTTTTTACAGCAGCTTCATTAATAATACAGGCGCTGCTGTCTGTAGGAAATGAAGGATCGAAATCCCGACCTTCGTTCATTTTTATGCCCACAGTTTTCGACCAGTCATACGATACAGAACTTACAATGACAGATATTTCCTGGCCCGGTATCTTACCCGGATAGTCCAGGCCTGTAACACTTCCGCCAAACTGTAAAACATTATCTGTGCCTGCTGTCACATTTACAACGCCGGGAAGCTTTGCCAATTCATTTTTAAAAACTTCAAACTTATTTCCCAGCTCGCCGGTTGCTGAAATATCAATAAGATTTTCCTGGTTGTAACCCAACGGACGGTCTCTTACATAATTGATTTGTTTATTGACAACGATTGTTCCTACGATAAAAAAAATTGATATAACAAACTGGGCAGTCACTGATACATTGCGAAAGCCGGAGCCACTTTTTCCATCAACCGCTGTTCCCTTTAAAACTCTTATAGTTTTGAATTTGCTCAGAAAAAAAGCAGGATAACTTCCGGCGATTAAACCGGTAAACAAGCCGATTGAAACCAGGAGTGCCCACACTCTCCAATCTAAAAAACTAAACACAATGTTGTTTCCTGTAAATTGATTGAATGCAGGTAATACCAGTTGCGCAAATACGATTGCCAGTAAAAGGGCAATAAAAGCCATTAATACAGCTTCGCTTAAGAACTGGTAAATGATTACTTTTCTTGATGCCCCTAACACTTTTCTTACGCCCACTTCACGTGACCTGTTTTGGGAACGTGCCGTAGCAATATTCATAAAGTTGATACAGGCAATTAATACCACAAACATACCAAGCGCAATCAGGATAAACACCATATCAATTCTTCCACCGTTTGGTACGCCATTGCTAAAACTTCCGTACAGTCGCAACTTTGCAAACGGGTATAAGAAAAGCGATACAGATTTATCATTTGAACGCACCTGCAGCAGTTTGGTTAGCCGGTTATTTAACGGAGCGAGAAGGGTATTCGGTTTTAACTGTACCCATGTTTGAATGCGGTTATCATCCCATTTATTCAGCCAGTCATTTTGTTTGGCAAAATAGCTGAATGGGAAAACCATATCAAATTTTATGGTGCTGTTTACCGGAACATTATAAACAATCGCAGTCACTTTAAAAGCATCTTTATTATTCAGGGTAATAACTTTTCCTATTGCATTTTCATTACCGAATAATTTCTTTGCCGTTTGCTCTGTAAGCACAACACTGCTTTCATCATTTAGTGCGGCTACAGGATTTCCTTGTATTGCGGGAAAGGTCATGATATTGAAAATGTCCGGCTCGGCATACATTCCCGAACCGTAAATTGTTTTATCACCAGCCCTCATTACCTGGTGATCAAAATAGGCGACCCTTGCGGCCAATTTCGTTTCAGGCATTTCGTTGCGAAAGCTTGCAGCCATTGGACCGGCAGTAGCATCGCCTGTTGAAATACCATCAGCCTGCTTTTGATTTTTCATCAGCAGGTAAGTATCATTCAAATTCGTATTGAATTTATCATAACTAAATTCATTTACTATTACAAGCATAATGATAATACTTGTTGCTAACCCTACAGCTAAGCCACTGATATTAATAATTGAAGAAGTCTTGTTTTTGAAAAGATTACGCCAGGCGGTTTTAAAATGATTTTTAAACATAGTCATTGTTGCGTTATAAAGGAAAATCCTCTAATGAAACGCCAACTTGCTAACTTGTTAGTAACCAATTAATAACAGAGAATTATCTCTTTGCAAAGTGTTCGTTTTTGATCCAACAGTGTACGATTTACGATTAAAATACACTGTCAAAATAAATATAGATAAGCCTGAAGGTCACATTTGAAGGGTCAAATACGATTGACACCAACACATACTATTAGGTTATAAGATGTAAGTATACAAAAAATAGTTTCTTCATTATCAACCATTTGCTATTATACTTTTTGTATTATCGTTAGGACAATCCGGTTTTTTGGTTTTAATATGCGTGTTAATGCCAGGCCAAATAATCCCTGCAAAGAAAGTAGCAATAGGTCGCTACAATCACCCAAAGTACCCAGAATAGAATTCTTCCAAATATGATCTTATAATACTCTTTCTGATTCCATTCCGGGAAAAACAAGACCCTTTTTTCATGAACGACCTGCTTCGGTTGAGCATCAACTATTGTTTGGATAATTGGCAATAAAATCCGCAATCTGATCTATATCATGAAACGCCTCGTTAAGTATTCTTACTCATTTCTTGAAAATAAGCAGGAGCAATCAAGGGTGGCGGCAGTTAGAATAACCAGTGTTTTATCTGTTCAGGCGTAGCGGTTGGTCGTAATGATGCACAGCGCCTTTCTGATAGCAGCATTCAACGGCACTACTGCCACCCGAAGCAAAAAAACTACAGTTCCTTTACAATTGCCAATGATTTTTTTACATGCTCATCAGGGGTTATATGATCGGTTTCCGATGAGAAGACAGCTACAATTTTGTCATTTTTATTAATAACGAAAGTTGTCCGGGGGATGAAGCCGTGCGTAACCTGCTCGCCACGTACATCTTTAACGCCAGGTTGTGGAGCTTTCAACTTCAGGCCATAAGTTGCAGAAATTTCACCTCCGGGATCAGAAGCCACCGGGAATTTTCCTGCACAGTACTGCGGACTAGATGAGAACGACCTCAATCGCTGAATGTCATCTGCTGATACACCGATAATAGTAGCTCCTGCTGCCGTAAATTTGTCCTTGAATTCTGCGAAAGTATGTGCTTCCAAATCGCAGCCACCTGTGTAAGCAGAAGGATAGAAATATAATACCACCGGTCCCCTGGCAAGAGCTTTTTTTAAAGAAAAATCGAATTCATTGCCCGACAGGCTGGCCTTTGCGGTGAACATGGGTGCTATCGAACCCTTTAACAATATCTTCGATTGAGCAAAACTGCACTGGGTAATCAACAGCAGAAATCCGAAAATTAAAAGGAAGGAAAAATAATTTCTTTTTGACATAGCGAATCGATTTTACAAACTCTTTCAAACATACAAAAAAATGGTCATAAATCAGCCGGGACATTTGCGTATTGCAGTGTATTTCGCGCTTATTAATACCTCTGTTCGTGCTCTTATAAGGTTATGCGCGCCACCGATGAAAGTTTATAAGCTAATACAGTAAATAAAAATGTTATTAGGGCCTTTCATTATTGCACACGGTTTAGGGGCTTTGTGTCAGGTGGGGAAATTTTGAAAACGTCAGCCCAAATATATAGCAAAGCCACATTGAAATACAAATGTCCAGCCCATAATGTCAAGCCCTACTTGCGCAAAACCCGTTCATGTCGGTAGCAATTAGTCATGTTGCATTTTGAATATTACTTGTCCATTGATAATTTCCGGTTCTTCGTAATCTTCTAACAGAGCAAATTTTGAGACAATACTTTTGGCGTCGATTGAGTTGAAATTTTTGTATTTGTTTTCCGTAACGGCTCCTCTTTCCTGAACAAAATAAAAGGGGCTTTTTTGTAAGCCCCAATTTATTACGGTCCCGTTTCTATTTAATGTGAGACCAATGCACCGAGCAAAAAACCTGCTACGCCTCCTATAATTGCACCTGTTCCAAATGACTTTGACGTGCTGTTGTCTTTCCTGTCCGCCTTCTCTCATTCTCCTGTCCCGTGCATAAGCGCTGAACGAACGGTCATTTCTATATCCATTGATGTTTTGATCGTGTTGCCCGTGCATGCGGTCGTATGCATCCTGGCGATCCCGATCATTTTTCCATTGATTATTGTTATTGTATGCATAATCATTGGAACGGTTTGCATTGTCGCTGTAATAACGGTTATCCTGTTGTGTTACCTGCCTGCGATCCTGCGCGTAAAAGCTATTATTCCGGCTTTGAGCTGATGCAGCATTGAAGGAGATTGCGGCTATTAATATGATGATTAACTTTTTCATTGTTTTATTTTTTATTGATTAAAAGAATGGGTTGACAGGTGATTACCATTTGTGCGAATCATGGCCAAATTTTTTGCCATCGGCTTTGTGATTACTTGCAGCATATTGGAATTCCACCTTGCTTATTTCATTTTTCCGTTGATTTTGCAGCAACTGAATTTGCTTTCCTTTTTCCCAGCCTTTTAAGTGCCGGTCATTTTTTACAAAGGCAATCTTTTGCTCAAATTCACGATTGATCTTTTCCAGCTTTGCTTCTTTTTGCCCGTAAGAAAAGTTAGCATCCTTATAGGTAACATTGCTGATGTTGCCAAAGGCGGGATGCTGATCATAACCGATCATTTTTTTATGGTCATTAAAGGCAAAGCTTTTATTAGATTGTGCGGAAGCGGAACTTATCGTTGCCGCTGCAACCAACATAATTGTAAAAATCTTTTTCATAATTGTAATTTTTAAAAGTGATTCAATGTATATAAGATGTTTTATTGAACCTGGCGTTTAAAAGGAGCAATGGCTGCACGTCGCAGGTTTCAGGCGGTTCGTCGCATAATTAGGATGTAACTTCTTCGGATGGGCTTTTAGATAGAAAAGGGTAATAAACAACCAGGTTAAGTATTGATGATGCCGGAAAAGCAAGGGAGCAATCAATACGACAAGGCTTCAAGAGATTGGATTATCGGCTCTCACGAGTGGTTTATTCGGGCTTGTAGAAGAGGGATAATCTTTGTTTGTAACAGAGAGTATCTTTCCGAATTAATAAGCAATTCTATGTTTACAAGCGCCCTCTTTCCGGTAATCTCTGGCCGTGGGACGGGGAATAAGGAAATTTTCCTTATTCTTTATTAATAACGTTACATTCGTATTAAAGGAAATTATTCATCGTTTCATGAAACAAGTACTATTATTGATTTCTTTTTTTATCAGTCTTACTATCCGTGCACAGGAAGGAAAATTATCTCATTCTTTTATTGAAAATTTCAACGATTCCGTTTTAAAAAATTTCAGGTATGGCTCTACCGGAAATAAAGCTGCTTTTAAATGGCAAGCTGGTGTTACTTCCAAAACAGAACCCGGCTCGAAAGTGCTATTGTTTAAAATAGATCCCATGGATAGTGCGGGTGCAGGCCGTGGCCCGGAAATTATATCTAATGACTTTACTTATTTCGGCACTTATTCTGCCCGGTTAAAAGTTCCCGATGTAAGAAAAGTTCAGCCAAATACAGGCGCTGTTGTGGGTTATTTTACGTACTTCATGGATAGCGTGTACGGGCTTAGTGAAATAGACTTTGAATGGCTGGTTGCAGATCCGTCCATCATTTACATAGGCACCTGGACCGGTAACAGGGGTGTACTTAAAAGAATCGGACGCACTATAAATTTAGCTAAGGGAACTATTTACAATACGATTTATAAAGAAGGCTATAAAGGAGAACCGACATCATTATCCGGTGCCCAAAACCAGCCCGAAACAATTGAGGCTATCAATAATTATGATGCCTCATCCGGCTTTTATACTTACGGTTTTGACTGGCATGCTGATCGCCTCACGTGGTGGATGATTCACCCGGTGACAGGCAAGAAAATCGTTTTGTGGGATTACCAGGGATCTCAAAGGGGCATACCTCAGCATCGATCGTATTACCGGATGAACTTTTGGCATACCAACGAATGGGGAGTTGAAACCAATCTTAACGCAATTGAGAAACCATTGCAGCCCTATGAACTGGAAGTTGACTGGATGTCGTATGACCCATTCAAATAAGTGATTGATTATTTTATTTTGCGCCATGTGATCTTCCACTTTTTATTTTCGCAGGACTGCTGCTCATATGGAATTACAGACGAGGACTTGCACGCCCCCCGGGTATTGCAAACTTTTGTTGTAGAAAATTTTGCTATTTTATTTTTATAGCTGTTTCCTTGTTTACAGTAAACCCGGTAATTTTTTTCCTGGAATCACTTACAAAATTCAAATCTATATTTTGTTCGGAAACAAAGAAATGCGTGTTGTCTGAAAAATAAATTTTCCACTGTGTATTATCACCAACTTCTAAATAAATTCCGTCGCTTTTTTTAATTACTGATAAAGTATCATTTCCTATTTTATATTTACCTATATACGCTTGTAGTAAGCTATCGGGCACAACGATTTCTTTTTTTACAACCGGTGAATAATAGTTTTTCCAACTATACGTTGTGGCGACACTATTTATAATTTCATTGAATAGAGATGTATTATAAGTATTTGTCATGACGACAACGCCATCGCCGCCATCAAAGCTGCCCACGTACTGACTGACAAAACCTTCGTCAACACCGCCATGTGTAAAATATTTTATTCCTTTTTTATTAAGGATAAAAACACCAAAAGCAGCTGAACTATCTATATAAGGTGTTAGTCTTAGTTCCGTCATTTTTTTAGAAAGTACTTTCTGAGATTCTCCTTTTAAAGCAAGCTGGGTTTCTATAACATATTTAGCAAGATCAGTAGGATTTGTCCATAGCCCTGCTGCTGCCTGTTCGGGATAAATATGATATTTTCCTTTTACAGCTTTTCCGTCATTATAATATCCTGTTGCCAATAAACTTTGTTTGTCGGCGGCGGGCGGCTGGGTGTAAGAGCTATAAACCATACCCATAGGCTTTAATACGTTTTCCCACATGTATTTATCATAAGGTTTTCCTGTTACGTCTTGTATGATTAATTGTGAAATCGTTGTTCCTCCTCCCGAATACTCATGTTTAAGTGAAGGCTCATACATGGAGCGAATAGCAGCAGTATTTGCAGGTTTTTCACCGTTTAAAATTTGAACTAGTGTAGGAATAGTATCGCCTTTTTCATATCCGGGAAATCCGTGAACAGTTAAACCTGCTGTATGGCTTAACAAATTTGCAAGTGTTATCTTTTTCCCTTTTGATAAAGAGTCATATGGAAACTTCCAGGACGTTAAATAGTTATTAATATCTGTATAAATATCCAGGTTACCTTCTTGCGCCAATTTTAAAACGCCAATGGCATTGAGGGATTTACTATTTGAACCCGCTTGAAATAACGTAGTTGTTGTTACGGGCCGTTGCTCTGCACTGTCTGCCCAACCATAACCCTTAGCCCATTCAATTTTATAATCTTTGATTACCGCAATACTCACTCCGTTTGCATGATAAAATTTCATTCTTTCTTCTAACGTGTATTTAGGAGGCTCGTCACCTATTTGTAACCAACCTGACAAATTATTCTCAACCTTTTTAATCTTCGCTCTTACTTCTTCAGAATACTCTTTTACCTGTCCAAACGCAAGGCATCCTTCGATCCAAAAAAATAGAAATAAAAGTGCGGGCTTAAAAGCTTTGGTACATTTATTCATAAAGGCGTTTTTAAATTTATAAGGATGTCGAACAAAATCTCCTGCAAATACTTTTGTATTGCGTTTGCCCGATAGGTCTCAAGATCAGCTGGTCCTGGTTTCATCTAAAAAAACATGCTTTAAAATGTAAGCAGAGTCATAAAAATTTTTCATTGGGTTATTTTAGAAATATAAAATTTTAATTTATTGCGTTAGGTTACTGAATCGGCAATAGCAAGATGCACAACGCTCAGGTATTTGGGAACGCAGTGAATTCATTTGAAAGCCCGGCCCGGTACAAATGCTGATTGAAAATAACTTGTCGAAGTTAAAAACAAAAGCTGAACATTGAATGTCGAACCTGAACCACTGCGTATAATGGTATACAGCTGATGTTACGATGTCCAGCCCTGGTTTTTGCAATACTTCTGTCGGCTGCCGGTGTTCTGTTCATTCAAAATTATTGCGGATTACCTTTTCCCTGGTTGATAAAACTTACTAAACTGTGTGTAACGTGTCCGTCCCAACCTTTTTCGCAAGCATTGTAACATTCAATACCAGGAACTAGTCCAATGTGAGTGAAATCAATTTTGGTTTTGTTACTTTCAGAAGAAATTTCAAAAACGACTTCGGTATTATTCCATTCGTTTTTGTCTTTGAACCAGGGCAAATTACAACCGGTGACTTTCCACACAATTTTTTTGTTTGGCGTAAATTCGGTGACCACAAAATCAACAAAAGAATCTTCTCCATTAAGTTCTCCAAATGGAACTTTAAACTTGTCATTGAGTTTTTCGGCACAGCCAGAAAAATCATGTTTCCACCAATGATTTACCTGACTGATCTTTTTCATTGCCTCCGCTGGCGAAGCGTTAACTGTAATTGTTCTGTGATAATTTTGCATTTCCATTTTTTTGCTTTTAATTGTTTAAATTATTCAGCAAAGAACGGGACAGTTTTTGTGTTGGTGTTGTAAAAATCGGAAGCGCTATTCTTTATAAAATAATTTCCCGAAATCGTTTGTAGTATTTTTGAAACCCGAATGCGACAGTCCTGTAAATCTTTTGAATTCTTTCAAGAAATGTGACTGGTCGTAATAGTAGTCGTAAAATGCATTTTGCATAAAGTCCATTTCGCCATTGTTTGCTACAGCATTATAATATTGATTGAAACGGATGATGGTAGATAAATTTTTAGGACTGATACCTAATTTGTCTTTAAATTTCATATTTAGCCACCGGCTACTATACCCTGTTTTCTTTTCCAATTCCCGGATGGTAATTTTCCCTTTTGATAATGTTATTTTGGTTACACAATATTCAAAAATAGAATCCGCTGCCTGTAGGGTAAATTGCTTTAACAAAAACTGTTGCAATAAAGCCACTTTACCTTCAACGCTTTCAATATTTGAAATTTGTTCTTCTAATTTTTGGGCAACGATTCCTAAAATGTCTGTAAGCGGACAAATTTGATTTTTGATGTCGCTAAACGATAAATGAAAAAAGCGATAAGCACCTTGTGGGCTAAATTCAACTACGATAGTTCCTGTGGCAACATCTTCATCAACATCTAATATAACAGGAACATCTACTAATCCGGTCAAACTTATATTTTGCTCTTTGGAGATAAATGGCTGTCCCTTGATTGCAGCAACAATGCCATTCCGAAAAGCTACTGACAATTTAATATGTCCATTAGGCACAACCAATTTCAAATCCTCAACAGGCATTTTTCCGCTGCTTTGAAAAAGCCACATTTTTTCAATGTAACCTTTAAGTAAAGGGTGTGGCTCAATATTTTGCAGTCGCATTTGCATCATTTGTCTGTCATCGTGTTTTCTTCCGCTACGCCCGCAGCCAACGCGACGCATTACCGAAGTTGTAATATTTGTGAATGGGTCTGCCGGACCAAAGCTTAATTGAAAAAGTGATGCGCAAGTTACAACGTTACAACAAATGTAAAATTTATAAAGTGTCGGCCGGATATACTGTTAACGAGCGCATGTTCAACGTTTCAATGTCCAGCTCCAATTTGGCAATGCGATGTTCGCGCAAGTTTTAGTTAATGATCTCAACTTTAAAATCGGTGGTGCCGAGGGAAAAATTTGCCGAAGTTTCGGCTGTATAACTTTTATTAGTTATGCTTTTTATCCGGGTCCTTAAAACATTTTTTCCACTTCCCATAATTGCTGGATCACCTTCGATAATTCGTTTCGGCCTTAATTCGTATGTACAGTCATCAACCCAGGTAATATCAAAAATAACTTTGTACTTCAAAAACGAATTTTCTTCTGTTTGATATTTTGTGGATCTACTGATAAAAGTTGTCCCGGTTTCTTTGGTGATAACTTTAAATGTGCCTTCGTGTAAGGACATGCAGGTTGGGTCTTGTCCAAATAGTACGGAATTAAAAGCTATCATAAGAAAAAGAATGAGCAGCGTTTTCATATTTAAAGGGAGGTATTTAATTTTCCGCACAACTTTGCGGCCCTGGCGTTCGGTAGGGTATTTGGAAAACGTTCAGCCCAAACCGATGCCGGCTAAAGAAACAAAAGTTGATAACATAGTCTGTTGCTCATCTGTGTTCGGCCAGCCCGATATGCCGCTGATAGTAATACATACGACGAGGATTTATTCGTCACGCCCGCTCACGCAAAATTACGCTGTGCGCTGCAGCTATTCGTCAACCGAAATTGATTTCGCTGTATTCATACATTCAACAGGCTTTAGATTTCCTTTAGCGTCCCAACATTTAGTTTCAACAATATTTCCGTTTATACTAAGTTGCTCGGAAAAGACTTGCATTTGCATAAAATAATTTTTCAATTTTTTGCACTAAGATGCGTCAATGAGTCTATTTCTATAGCAGTTTGTTGCCGGCTGCCCTTCTTTGATCTGTCTATTCCTTTTTGTAATGTAGTGCAATAACTCCACAAGGAAATGTTTTGTTTGCTACAAGTTTGAGTTTAATTGTTGTTGAAATGCCTTTGAATAATGGCATGCCTTGTCCTAAGATAATTGGGTTCACAAATAGCCAAAACTCATCAATTAGTCCTTCGTTTAAAAGCGATTGTGAAGCTCCCGGGCTTCCAAAAATCAAAATATTTTTTCCGTCTTGTCCTTTAAGTTGGTTGATGTGTTCTGAAAGATGGTTGCCAATTACGATGGTGTTGTCAAGGTCAGTTTCACTTATCGTTTTTGATAGAACTACTTTTAAGACCTTGTTGTACCAGGCCGAATGTTCTTTGTCGTGCTTTGTAGCGTTAGGTTGTTGTCCTGCTGTTGGCCAATAACTTTGCATCATTTCATAAGTCACTCTACCATACAAAGCAGTGTCTGCTTGTGCTGTCATTTCTGCAACGAAGTCAAACAATTCGTCATCTAATTTAATCCATTTCATCTCGCCGTTTTGCCCTGCAACAAAACCGTCAAGCGAGGTATGCATAAAGAAAATTAAGTTTCTCATTTTTTGTGTATTTTGATGGTGGGGTATTCAATTTATTGTGTCTACCAGATTGCTTTTATGCCCATATAGGGTTGCATACAACAAACAAATATTGCCGATGGCGGGAAATTTAAAAGCTCCGCCGGGCAACCGAACTCCATTATGTATTCAAAGATTAAAAAATTATTCTGATATTCAAAAAAGCTCGGGTGCCTGAACCAAAGCTAATAGCGACATGGAGTTGATTGCTCCGCCACTATTGGCAATCTGTTGTAAGCCGTTCTTTTTATTCATCACACAATTTCATATATTATTACCAAATAACTACCCTATCACTCACTGGCCTCCACAGATAACAACTAGTGTTATGTTAATCGTGAATGGTCGGTGGTTAATAGCGGGAGATCACAGTGTACCTGTGACAATTCACGTTCAAAGCGCAGCTTCATAATTAACATAACACTAGTGGCTAAATTGGTAAAGTCAAGCTGTAACTATTGCTGATATTAATTTTGAAGCCGATTGATATTCCCCAACCAGCCTGTTGCCAAACCGATTTAACGGCTGTTTGTTGAGACACGTTATATGTAATGTGTCATAAGATTACCACTAACTTAAACTTAGCACAACGATACCACATAGAATTAATGCACTAGCTATAAGCCTACGTTTTCCATCTTTTTCATTAAATACCTTTGAACCCATAAAAACTCCCAATAATATACTTGTCTCTCTTGCCGGTGCTACTACTGTTAGAGGTGCATATTTTAAGGCTTCCAACACTAATATGTAAGCAGCCGGGCTTAAGAAGGCAATCGCAAAAATTATCCACTTATGTAATTTTATTTCACGCTTTAATTCCATTTTTTGTCCTGCCACGAAGGGGAACAGTAAAACAGCACTAAAAATATTTGTAGCAAGTGTAAGTAATAAAGGAGATAAGCCGTATGATTTCACGGCGACAGTATCATTAAACGTATATAATGCAATGAACAATCCGGTAAGTACTCCATATGTAATACCCGGAATGATTCTGCTATTGTTTTCTCTTTTTATACTTAACCCGGTAATAAGTAAAACACCTGCAATAATTAAGAACAACCCAAGAGTTGAACCTAATTTCAATGGCTCATGTAAAAATAAAATCGCAGCTATTGATGAAAATAGAGGACCTGAACCCCGTGCAAGAGGATAAACAACTGATAGGTCGGCACTTCGATAACCCTTTTGCAGTACGATAAAATAACCCAAATGCAGTATTCCACTAGTTAGCGAAAACCATAAAAGTGGTTGTGAATAAATAGAACCATCTCCATTTTTTTTAAAAAATAAAAAGGGCAGGTACAAAAGATTACTTGCAACGTATTGCAGCCAGATAAAAGGAATTTTGCCTTTTGTTTTCTTTGCAAGTAAATTCCATGAAGCGTGAAGAACAGCAGCAGTAAGTACTAAAAAAAGAACGTATAAGCTCATAAAATTTAAAGATAAAGCTAATTAGGGATTCTATCTTTCAAATCACTCTTTGTTTATAAATAGGTAACGTCAACAGCAGCAAGCCCTATGTAAGCTGCATTTGGTCATTCAGAGCATTTTGATTACCAATGAAGGGTTCCCATTCTTAAACCACGAATAATAAATAATGCCATCATAAAAATTAGGTCGCCAATAAAATATATTATTAAAATTCTTTTACATTTTTTGATGTCTTCATCACTGACAACTACATTTAAAACTCTATTCTTATTAATTATTATTATAAAATATTGAAATCAGAATTCCAAAATAGAGAAAGCCCTTCGCGTATTTTACAATTCCATTGTCAGAGTCCATTATACCTGGCCTAATAAAGTACGCTGGTAAATTAAATAACAGTACCAATTGAACCACATGAAGGAACAGGAGAAATATTACTGTCATTGCTGCCTAAATATGGAGAACTTAGCTTTCTGTCCAAATAGTGTCTGTAAATGATTGCAAGTGTGTTGTAAATAAATTTCATTCAGTTTGATGAGATTAAGTCGTCACGAAACATTGCAGCCAACGGCTACGGCATTATGCAGGCGTGGAAACAGAATTCCGGCCTGCCCCGAACTGTTGCCAAATCTATAACTTAAAGTTGATTGTTATTTACTATTGATGCCAAGTTCTTACAGCGAGAACTGTGGCTGAAGGAAGCACTACTGCTCATTGTTACAACGTCTGCCACGCTTGCATAAGACCGCTGTTGCACGCAGTATTGGTCAGAGCTTTGCATTAATATTGCCGCTTTAATATTTCTTTCTTGTTGCCCTTCTCCGTCCTTGCTAAATGAAGTTTTATTGTAAATTAAATTTCCTTTTTTGTCAAAAATAAAAATAGTTGGATAGCCTGAAAATTTAAATATATCCTCTGGATATTGTGTCTCTTTTGTCCTAGGTTCACCGTGTCCACTAAAACCATTTTTGGTTTTTTTGAATGAAGTCATTTTTGAAAGTTCACCTTTTAAAAAGTAAACTGGCAACTTAAACGTGTTAAGCTGAGCAAGTGACTTAAAATAATCATAGGTGTTGTTAGGAGAAATATTTCTATTTTCTGTTAGTGGCCCAACAAACGCGCTATCTGTAAAGGTAATTGTCAGAACGGCCACGTTTGGATTGTCCTTATATTTAGCATAAAGTTTATGAAGCATATTCATTTCAATAAAGCAGGCTCCACATCTGCGCCAAAAAAAAAAGAACGTAACATTCTGCTGGTATTTCCCTTTTTAAAAAAATTTGGTGGTTTAAAATATTTACATAGATTTGCAATACATAGAACCACAATGCAACAAGAATCTAATAATCAGCGAGAACTTTTAAAAGGAACTTTAGGCACTATTATTTTACAATTATTGAGTGATAACAAAAAGCTGTACGGCTATGAAATTACTCAGTTGGTAAAGGTAAAATCAAACAGTGCAGTATTAATAAAAGAAGGTTCACTTTATCCTGCTTTGCACAAATTAGAGGCAGAAGGATTTATAAAATCCGAAGAAGTATATATAGGTAAAAGAGTAAGGAAATATTACAGCCTTACTCCTCCCGGGAAAAAATATACTAAAGCCGCTATACAGGAATTGCAAAGTTTTATTGAAACAATGCAAAGTTTATTAATTCCAAACCTGCCAAACGATGTACCGGCTTAGCAACAATGAAATAGACACAATACATGACAAGCTAATGGCAAGCTCTAAATTAAACAATGGTATAGAGCCTGAAATACTTGACCATGTTTGTTGCGTAATAGAAGATACGCGCACAAATGGCGAAACTTCTTTTGAACAGGCGTTAGCGGATGCCATTGCATTGGTATGCCCCAATGGCATTAGTGAAATAGAAATTGAAAAATCTTTTTTATTAAACCATAAACATTTAACAATGAAAAAAGCCCTTTTCTTCAGTGGCTATATTGCCGCTACATGTATTGCTTTAGGCCTTTTGCTCAAAACCTTTCACTGGGACGGCGGATGGACTTTTTTGTTAGCAGGTTTCGGCATTCTGTTGCTATACACTTTGCTGTGGTTTTCTCATTCATTAGCAGGATTTCCTCAAAAACCTGTAAACGAGAAAGTACAAATAGTATCGGGTGCAGGTGCAGGAGTAATAATAGCTATTGGCGGCGTTTTTAAAGTATTGCATTACCCTTATGCTGATATACTTTCACTGGTAGGCACTGCATTGCTTGTAGCACTTTTCTTTCCTGTATTTTTTTATAGGTCTTATGAAAAATCTGTTGCCGGTAAATAATCAGGAGAAGATGTGGAATTGAAGCTGATTCACATTACTATAGCTGAAGTTGCGCCGTGTCAGCACCGCTTGTAGCATACTTTTGTTGGGCGTTCTGTTACAGTTATCTTGTCAATTTTTATTTTCGTCATTTTATAAAAAGCCATTTTTATTTAGAATTCCATTGCTGGATAATTACACAAACGTCAGAATCGTCTTTTAATGCAACTCTTTAGCCCCCCACGGTTTTAATGCAATTTCTTTTGAGTTAGGATGAAGTAGTTCAGTGTGTGAGGATTTTACCTTACTATAAACTTCTTCGATATTATATGTCTCCATCCTTATCTCTGGCCTATCTTTTTCAGCAAATTCTTTACTTTGAATTAAGTGGATTGCCAATCCATCCTTTTCCACGACACAAAAGGGTTCTTCAGATTTTAATTCATCATAGCCAATTGTAAATTCCAGGCATTCGATAAAAAGTTTCAGTCCCACTTTAATGTCAGAGTAAAATATATTGGGAACTAGTTTAGTCCGAAAAGTGAAGTTTGGAATACAATTAATAGAACTGTCGAAATATTTTTAAGCATGCATTATAAGAGTTAAAAGTCCTGAAAAGTTATTCGCTCAATTGAGATGTCATAGCACGACGGCTACGTTCGAGGCTTTGTGCAGTTGGGGAATTGACCAACTGTCTGCCCGGGATGCGCTGCCGATGATTGCTGCAACTCATGCGCCAATTGCACAAAACCTTTTGTTAGCCGCTTTCAATGAGTTTTTTTATGAAGGTTTCCTACATCTTTTTTAAATCGTCCAAATTTGAAGTAGTGTGCTTATTTATCATGAAGTTCGGCGGGTCGCTTTAGGTATGGAAGCCTTGTCACTTGGCTGCAAATTCCGGGTGTGCATACGACTCCAGGAAGCCACAAGTTGAACAGCGGAAGGTACCCACCGGAACGCACTTTTCCTGTGGTACTCTCGTAATAGTCCAGAAAGCCTTATCCGGTGCTCCTTCAACCCAGTTGATGACGCGACGCTGGCCTCCATCCGCCCGGTCGAAGATGAACCCCTGCACCATCGCACCGTTGCACCTGGGACACCGAATCGCTTCCGTATTCATGCTCAAACCTCCTGAAAAGGAATTGGACGAAGTTGTCATATGCTGAATATATTATTCTATTGCCAATATCTGCATTAAAGCAAATTTAGAATAAATTACAAGTATACTACCGTGAAGATTTCAAAGCTTTTAGACCTGGCCAGGGAGGATATAGATACAACCCATTTCAGCTCGTTGCCCTCAATGGTTACACATAGCCTAAGGAACTTTTGCACGGCACTTGTCCCCTCATCGAACTACAAACATGTGAAGCTAATAAAAATTTGCTTTGTCAGCCCGCTGATGAACTAATATACAACGCCGATTGAAGAACCTGCGTTGGCTGATTGTCGCTGCAATATGGCGGCTAACGGTAGGTATCTGCGATGGCAGGGCATTCATTGCCCGTCACGCCCGTACCAAAGCTGATGTATTTCTGTTGCCCGAAGTTAAGAACTTTGGCTCGGCTTTATTCAGCGTTTACGCCTTGTTTTGTTTTTTGTTTGTTTAAATGATGGCGTCATTTAGAAAAAGTTTTATGTCCTTGTATGTTGCCTTATGTCTACCATAAAAGGTTAAACTTGAACCGGCCGTAGCTTGCCTATAACACCGGTAATATACGTAATATCGTGCACCAAAATATATTAACTTACAAGCCATTATGGTGCAAACAATCACATGAAAACTTATCAATGAAAAACTCAATATTGGATTGGTAAGCTGGAGGGACGTTTATATATTTCTCCCGGAAGTTATTCAATTGAAACCCGATGTAGATAGAGGCCGTTTAGTGTATAGGCAGAAAGGATCAAAGAAAAGGATAAGTTATATTCAAATAAAAAAAGGATTGATCAAAAAAAGACATAGCATACAAATAGATTTCCCTGACTGGTTTTTAAATAGATACTTTGGTAATACAAATTCCAGCTCCGGTAAAACCTTAACACTATTTTTGCTTACTGTTTACAGACACCTTCCATGATTGATTGAGAAAAAAAATAAACGGCCCTCCAATGGGTACAACACAATGAAAAAAGCAACTTTCATTTCACGGATTTTGTTGGGATTTATTTACCTGGTTTTCGGCCTGGATTATTTCCTGCATTTTATTCCCTATCAGCCAAACCATACCGGCAGGGTAGCGGCTTTTAAGGCAGGCCTTATGGGAGTGGGATATTTTTACCCTATGCTCAAATCAATTCAGATTGTAGGCGGCACATCACTCTTAATAAATCGATACGCGCCGTTTTTCGCCGTTGTACTATTTCCCATTAGTGTAAACGTATTGCTGTATCATACCATTTTAGTTCCTTCCGGTTGGTTAATGGGTGTTCTCCTTATCGGGCCGAATGTTTTTTTGGGATATGCATACCGGACGTATTATAAAGGGATGTTCGTAAAGAAACCCCTTTTGTAAGAATAATTTACCTGTTCTTCGTTCTTGTTCGCCTGAGGCTTTCTTGTTTGCTGAGCCGATAATATTTGTTATAGTTGATCTTAAGGCTTAGGGTATCGCCAGATGGAGGTTAGCGGTTTACCTGACAGCCTTGCACGGGCGGTACGCTATAGCTTTGGCCAAGAATAAGCTTTGGTTTTTAAGTAAGCTCAAGTCAGCACATCTCAGCTTTTTCTTTCAAGCGCTTCTTTTGTCTGGCGGGTTTGCAATTCTGTTTCCAGGCGTTTTGCTTTTTCACTGGCTTCTTCATCAGACTCAGCCTCAATTATGGCCCAAATAGTTTCCCCTGTATTTTCTTCCAGGAAAGTATCATTACCAGGTGTTTCTTCCTTCGTTGGCTCAACAGACACCAGATTTTTATTTTCAAAAAGTGCTCTATACTTTGACATAAATATTTTTTAAAATTCTCTCCAAAAACGATACCAGTGTTATGGCCCCGGTGAAACTACAGGATTAA
Source organism: uncultured Chitinophagaceae bacterium (assembly GCA_963800635.1). Taxonomy (GTDB): domain Bacteria; phylum Bacteroidota; class Bacteroidia; order Chitinophagales; family Chitinophagaceae; genus Ginsengibacter. Next base: position 429,296 of record CAWDCB010000005.1, on the reverse strand, counting down.
ACAAGATGCAGCATAAAAAGGGTTGACACAACGCCAGACTTGCATTTCAGCCCGACGATTACATTTGCTTTGGAAAGAACACGATCAGCAGTAAGATAATTGCCTATTTTTGATTCTACATTTCTGCTAAACTAATTTCTTTAATTGCGTTAATAGATAAAATGAAAAAATGGCTGCTCCTTCCCGTAATGATTATAGTCATATGTATTGCCGGCTGCAAGCAAAAGAATTCAAATATTCCGGTAGTTGGTTTTGCAGACGCATTCCAGGACAATACCATCGAACAGGCAAAGACGGGTTTCATTGATGCGCTGCAGAAAAATGGTTTTGATGAAAAGAGGGGCACGGTAAAAATTATTTATCGCAATGCGCAGGGAAATATTCCAACGCTTACGCAGATCATCAAATATTTTATTTCGCAGGATGTTTCTCTTATCGCAACCAATCCCTCACTGTCAACCATAGCCGCAGTTCAAAATACCAAAGACATTCCCATTTTTATGATGGTGGCGCCCACACCGGCTTTAATGAAAGTAAATGATGCCGCTGGCAATCCACCGAAAAACCTATTCGGTGTTGGTGAAACGCTCGATTATATCGACACTTCTTTTTTGCTCATTCCACAACTGATGAAGTTAAAATCAGGCACATTAACGGTTGGTATGATTTTTAACCAATCGGAACCACAATCAGTTGAAGCTATGGAACGCATTCAGAAACTTGCTGCAGCCCACAACATTAAGCTGGTCGCTCTTCCTGTCAATGCATCGGCAGATGTGCAACTGGTAACAGCTTCATTGCTGTCTAAAAATATTGATGTGTTCTTTGCCAATCCTGATAATGTTGTTTTTGAATCTTTTGAAACCATCATTCAGTCATGCAATAAAAAAAATATACCGGTTTTTACCAGCGAAGCCGGGCTTGTTGAAAGAGGTGCACTGGTTGCTTATGGTGCAGATATTTATCAGTGGGGTTACCAGGCAGGTGAACAGGCGGCACAATATCTTAAAACAAAAAGCACCGATGGCCTGCACTGGAAAATGGTATTGGTAAGAAAAAAAGTGTATAACCCTGCTGCCGCAAAAAAATTCGGATTAACCATTCCATCAAATTTCCAACCCGTTTAATGGGCCAGTTTTACTTAGCGGCGCTGCAATTATCATTATGCCTTGGCCCCATGGCAATGGGTATTTTTATTTCGATGAAAGTATTCAACATTCCGGATATCACCACTGATGGTTCCTATACTTTAGGTGCAACAGTTACAGCCGTATTACTGACAAATCACTGGTCCGCGTTTGCCGCGCTGCCTGTGTGTATGCTTGCAGGCTCCCTGGCAGGAGTTTGCACGGGCCTTATCCATACCAAACTAAAGATTGACGCATTGCTTGCCGGTATTTTAGTGATGACCGGCTTGTATTCCATTAACCTGATCATTCTCGGGAGGTCTAATGTACCGTTGATAAATGTCACCGGCATATTTTCTTCCTTTTCTTTTTTTACCAACGACATCTACAACCAGTTATTGATAGCATCTGTCCTCATTATTATCTTGGCGGTGCTGCTAAATTATTTATTGAAGACCGATTTCGGTATTGCTATGCGTGCGACGGGTAACAACCCTGTCATGACTAAATCGCTGGGCATAAATAACGATATGATTAAAATAATTGGCCTTGCCATCGCAAACGCGCTTACGGCCCTGAGTGGATTTCTTGTTGCCCAATACCAAAGTTTTAGTGATATCAATATGGGAATCGGCATTGTGATTACGGGTTTGGGATCTGTGCTCATTGCCGACGCACTGCGTCTATGGGTGAACGTTACGAACATCGGCATGCAGATTTTGCTATTACTGGCCGGCAGCTTTTTATTTCAGTTAGTGCTTGCCTTTACACTATCTATAGGCATTGATCCGAATTTTTTAAAACTGGTAACAGCCATATTTGTTTTATTGATCGTGGCGCTTCCAAGAGTGAGCAGCCAATTGAGGAGAAGTTAGAAGGTTTGGAGTTTAGGGAGTTTAGAGGTTTAGAGAGTTTAGAAAGCCGGCTAAACTATTACCTAAATTAAACTAAACATCATTCGCGCTTAATATAACGCTATCCTGTCAAAAAAGATTAATGATGATTTTGCTGCAGCACATCACAAAGGTTTTTAACAAGGGGAAACCAAATGAGGTTATCGCCTTGAAAGATGTTTCACTTCAAATAAAGGAAGGCGAGTTCCTGGTGATTGTGGGGGCTAACGGAAGCGGCAAAACAACTTTGCTCAATGTAATTGAAGGCGCTGAGATGCCCACCGCCGGCTCAATTGAGATTAACGGAGCCAATGTTACCAAGCTACCCGAATACAAACGAAGCAAATGGGTAGCACGTGTTTTTCAAAACCCAAACAATGGCACGGCGCCCGATTTAACCATTTTGGATAACTTCAGGCTTGCTTCTTTGAGAACACGGAGAAAAAACTTCTCTATTGGGATCGATGCAGGTTTTAAGAAAAAAGTACGGGAAAAAATTGCTACCCTCGGCATGGGCCTCGAAAATAAAATCAACCAACCGATGGGTAATTTGTCGGGCGGGCAAAGACAGGCATTGACATTATTGATGAGTGTCATGGACGATACTTCTCTCTTGCTGCTGGATGAACCTACGGCAGCGCTTGATCCAAAATCGGCTGTAGTGATTTTAGACCTTGCCGGCAAACTCAATAAAGACCTTGGCATTACAACAGTGCTTGTTACCCATAATTTAAAGGAGGCCCTGCAATATGGTAACCGGCTCCTACAATTTAGTGAAGGTAAAATTATCCGCGATCTTAATAATGAAAACAAAAGCAGGTTATTGCTGCAGGAGATTTATCAGTGGTTCGAGTAGTATGTTTATCGTCATGACTTGATTAATAAACTTATGAAGATGAAAAAAATAATTGCATTATGGTGTACACTCGTCGCACTAACTCTTGGCAGGAGTTTGGGCCAGGTACCAACAATTGTAAAAAAAGATGGCCGGCATGCATTGCTCGTAGATGGAAAACCATTCTTAATCCTTGGCGGACAGGCTCACAATTCGAGTGGCTGGCCGGGCATGTTGCCGAATGTATGGGCTGCCATTGACACAATGCACGCCAATACTCTGGAAGTGCCTGTTTATTGGGAGCAGGTAGAACCCCAACAGGGTAAGTTTGATTTTTCTTTCATTGATACATTGCTTGCTCAATCACGGCAACGTAATGTACATCTTGTATTGCTTTGGTTTGCCACCTGGAAGAACGGCAGTAATCATTACATGCCGGCATGGATGAAACGTGATGCTGGTAAATATCCTAATATAACCGGCAAAAACGGGAAGCCTGTTGATTCGCCTTCACCTAATTTTAAGGCTACGCTGGATGCGGATATCAAGGCTTTTGCAGCAGTCATGAGGTATTTAAAGAATGCAGACACAATGCATACCGTGATTATGGTGCAGGTAGAAAATGAATCCGGTGCATGGGGCAGCGTCCGGGATTATTCGGCAACTGCGCAGAAGTTATTTGAGGGTGCGGTACCTGCGGAATTGCTCACACCTCCCGTCCTTAAAGCGCTAAATGTTCCTGCGGGAGCTAAAGGTAGCTGGCAAAAAGTTTTTGGAGAAAGGGCCGATGAATATTTCCAGGCCTGGTCGGTTGCCCGATTCATCGGGCAGGTAGCAGCAGCCGGCAAAGCGGCTTACCCGCTGCCAATGTATGTGAATGCAGCACTGCGTGACCCCCTCACCAACCCAATGGCAAATACGTACGAAAGCGGAGGGCCTACAGACAACGTAATCCCCATCTGGAAAATCGCCGCGCCGGCCCTTGACCTGGTGGCACCGGATATTTATATTTCCGGCGCTGAAAAAATATTAAAAGTGTTAGACCTGTACGGCGGTCCTGGTAACGCTCTTTTTGCACCTGAGGCAGCTTTAAGCCCTGACAAAGTAAAATATCTGTACGAAGTAATTGCCCGCGGGGGCATAGGCTTTTCACCTTTTGGCATAGATAATAACATGGAAGTAACAACAGCAGGAATGAGCGAACGGCTTGCACCTTTTGCGCAGGAATATGCGATGGCAGCACCTATGATGAGGGAATTGGCACAATGGAGTTTTGATGGGAAAATAAAAGCTGCAGTAGAGCATGAAGACTTTGCAGATCAAACCATCGATTTGGGCACCTGGAAGGCGATTATTAAATTCGGCGGTAATGGAAGAGCCAATGCTGCACCAATACATACTAAGCCAACTGGCAAAATGATGATCATTCAATTGGAAGAAAATAAGTTTATCCTCATTGGTACAGGTTGCCATATTACTTTCGAGCCCGTTGGTAAAAATGCCGGGAAGGCATGGCAATATGAAAAAGTGGAAGAAGGTACATTTGAAAATGGAAAATTCAAATTACTTCGTATTCAAAATGGAGATGAAACAGATTGGGGCGGTCCGGGTTTTGGTGATGTACCAAGTGTTTTGCAAACGACGCTAATTGCCAGGTGAGAAATATTTTTAAACAATCAAATTACTCATGGCTATGCAAGATTAAATGGATTATAAGCCCCGGATAGTTTCTTTAAAACGCGCGAACATCATGCAGCCTGTTCAAAAAGATTTTCATTATTATACAAAAGGCTCGCTGATAGATTTGGCCGGTTGTGAAAACCATTTGGGCCCCTGTTCTGTCATGTATGCACAATCTTCCAGCCGCACACCAAACTCCCCCGGAATAGAAATGTTAGGCTCAACACTGAAGCACATCCCCGGTTGTAAAATTTGCTTATTGCCTTTCACCATATAAGCCCACTCATGGCCATCCATCCCAATACCATGGCCGGTTCGATGCGGCAATCCAGGCAATTTATATCCAGGCCCGAAACCGGCTCCGGTTATTACTTTGCGCGCAGCAGCATCTACGGCTTCGCAAGCAGCGCCTGGCTTTGCGGCATTAAATCCGGCTGCCTGGGCCCGTTGTTCAAGGTTCCAAATTTCCAATTGACGTTTGGTGGGCTCATTGCCAAATACAATAGTCCTTGTAATATCTGAGGTATAACTTTCTACGGTGCATCCACAATCCATTAATACGATATCGCCTTTCTTTAATGTTTGTGGCTTAATACTCCCATGCGGAAAGGAGGAGGATTCGCCAAAGAGTACCAGTGCATCGGGAGATGCGCCGCCGAATTTTTGCTGCGCTTGTGCAATGATTTCGGAGAGGTCACTTTGCGCCATGCCTTCACGCAGTTGGCTGATGCCAAACTTTATCGCAGCGGAGGTTACATCATTTGCTTTTTGCATCAGCGCTAATTCCGCAGTTGATTTTATCATGCGACAGGGTATAGTTACGGGATCGCCACTTATGTAGTTTAATCGCGGCGCTTCCTTTCTAATACCATCGAAAATAAAAAAGCGAAGCCTTTCTTCTATACCAATATCTCCCGATAAAATGCTCGCATCTTTTAATGCAACAGCTATTTGTTTGTAAGGGCTTTCATCTTCCTGCCAGGCATAAACAAGCTTGCCTATTTTGATGCGTTCACGTAAACGCGATTCCTCAAAGGCCGGGCAAACATACCTTACGTCACCTTTCGCAGGAATAATCGCTACCATGGTCCTTTCGCTTGGCCACCAGTTAATGCCGGTAAAATATTCCATAGATGTTCCCGCATCCAGGATCAATGCTTCTATTTTTTGTTCCGTGAGTAAGCGTTGTGCTTTGTCTATCCGGGCTTTCCTTTCTTGTTCAGTGATTGGCACTACATCGCCTGTTATGGATTGCAGGTCGTTAATTGCAGATCTTTTTTCTTTTGTCTGCGCAGTGCGATGCGCAGGCGTTAACGCCCGCAACTATTCCCGTTGCTGCTACGATTGCAGAGAAATTGATAAAATCTCTTCTTTTAAGTGTCATAAAAATTTATTGGCGCTGGATTTTTGGAACGGATCATTAGGTTTACAAATCTAAGATAAACACTAATATTAGGTTGGCATTGGATTTCAGGTATAAACAACCCCGGGGCACTGCATTCTCATGTAAGAGCCTTCCGCAGCGGGGTTATATCAAAGATTAGCCACCGTAATTGCTATTGTTTTAACCGTGCGGCACGAAATATGTTACACAATATTAAACTCAATAGTTTAATATAAAACTCTTCACAATGGCTGCAAAAACAACAAAGAAGGCCCAAACAAGTCATGGTAAACTGGATAGTGCCGATAAAGACAAAATTGCTGATAAAAACTTCGCCTTTCCAAAAAAACGTAAGGAGCCGCTTTCTGATGCATCGCACGTTCGTAATGCTATGGCCAGGTTTGACCAGGTAAAAGATGTAACCGACGAAGAACGTAAAGAAGCTTTTGAAAATATAAAAAAAGCCGCTAAGAAATTCGGGGTTACGGTAAATGAAAAGGATTGGAAAGAATTAGCACATAAAAAGTAACGTACTTTAAGCTCTGTTCCAGTGCATCTTTAAACGACGCGGCAAGCGGTGGTTGCAGATGCTTATCTCTAAACTAAAGTAACCTTGCCTACACTCTAGGGTTGTACAATTCTATTTAATGTTTGCAGATTTTTAATGGCAGCACCCATTGTATTATTGAAGTAAACGTATACAGTCTTTTTTTCATTGATCCATGTTTTTATATATTCAGCATATTTTTTTAAAAATTCATCTGAATAATCGCCCCGGTATCGTGGCTCAGGGCCATGGAAACGTAAATAAATAAAGTCTCCAATTATTGGGTTTAATGGTGTAGCCGATGCAGCTATATCATGAATCACCATGCTTACATTAAACTCTTCAAGCAATTCATAAACTTCCCGTTCGTACCAGGATGAATTCCTGAATTCCATCGCTATTCTCCATTCTTTGTCATGCGTTGCTTCGCCAAGCGCTTCTAAAAGTTTTTGCAACTGGTTCAGCTTTATCAATTTTTAATGACGGTGGAAATTGCACCAGCAAACATCCTTTCTTATTGCCGATATGAGCAACAGTCTGCACAAAAGCCTCAACATCTTTATCATTAAAATCAAGTCCTTTTACATGTGTTATTGTTTTTGAAACTTTAAATGTAAAGCGGAAATTATCCGGCACACTTTCACGCCAGTTAACAACAGTTGAACTCCTTGGCAGTTTATAAAAAATACTGTTGACCTCAACACTGTTAAATAAAGATGCATAATAGTGTAACCTGCTTTTATCCCTGAACTCCGGGGGATATTGCAATTTAGGCATAGGAAGTGCAACACCGCTGATGCCGGAATAAAATTGTGTGTTGATTGCTTGCATTACGGTAAATATACATTTTGTATTTGCTCATTTGAAATCCTCGTATTCGATTTACTTTTATCCTTAAATTTATTACATGCCGGAAGGTCCTTCAATACTTCATTTAAGAAATCAATTGCTGCCATTTAAGGGTAAAATAGTAAGAGAAGCAGGCGGCTATGGCCCTATGCCCACTGCGTGGATCAATGGTAAAAAATTATCGGACATAAAGACATGGGGAAAGCATTTGCTTTTTATCTTTTCAAATGGAACCGTAAGAGTTCACCTGGGTTTATTTGGAGAAGTGTTGGTTAATGAACGCAAAAAAGTGAACCGCTCTTTCTATCTTGAATTTGCAAAAGGCGAGATAAATGGATACGTGGTAAGAGCGGAGAAGCTGGCTGCTCCTCCTGCTGAAGTCTACGACTGGCGTACCGATGTTCTCAGCAACGATTTTGACCCGGCCTATGTAAAAAGTTTATTAAAAGAGCAGGGCTTTAAAAACGATTGATGACGTGTTGATGGATCAAAAAATTTTTACCGGGGTTGGCAATATCCTGCGCAATGAATCCTTGTACCGGGCAGGTATTCATCCTCTTAGTATTACTGGTAAAATACCCGCAGCAATAATTACAAGGCTAATAAAAGAAACAGCAAAATATGCGCAACTGTTTTATCATGAACTGGAAACAAATAAAGCGCACGCCTTTGCCGTATACCGGCAGGAATATGCAGCCGACGGCAGTGCAGTTACTATGATGATATTACCAAAGTCTAAACGGAAAATATTTTTTAGCGAGCACAAACAAAAGTTATATCAGTGACAAATGAACTTACCTTGTTCTATTTGTGATTTGTGTTTCACGAAAAATAATATTAATAACTTTATAATTATAGGTGCCGTAATAACAATAGGTTTTGGTTTAAACTTAACTTCAACAAAAAAATATATATGCGCAAAAAACTTATTGTACTCTGTTTGTTGTTTATCATTTGCGGTGTTCAGGCCCAGCAAAAAGTAGTTCAATTGTACAATGGTAATGCCCCTGGTTCCGAAAGCTGGACGTACAGTGAAAAAGAGTATAGTGCGGGCAACAAAGACGCCCTTGTATATAATGTTTCGCACCCTACGCTAACTGTCTATCCCGCCGGCTCATCCATTTCAACGAAAACTGCTGTAATCGTTTGCCCTGGGGGTGGTTTTTTTATTCTCGCCGCTGTTCATGAAGGTACCGATGTTGTTCATTGGCTAAATCAAAAAGGCATCACTGTTTTTTTACTTAAATACAGGTTAGGCCGGAGCTTAACTGATGCCCCGGGAAAGGAACTTGGTGATAATATGAAAAAAAGCGATTTCGCAGAAAAGATTAAACCTATTATCCCTTTAAGTATTGCAGACGGCAGGGAAGCTATCAGGTATGTGCGCAGCCATGCGGCTGAATATGGCGTAGACCCTACCCGTATAGGGATTATCGGGTTCTCAGCCGGTGGCACCGTTACTGCATCTACGGCTTTTAATTATACACCCGAAAACCGCCCCGATTTTGTTGCTCCCATTTATGCTTATATGCCTCCTTCACTCCAGGGGCCGGTACTTGCCGACGCGCCACCCATGTTTATTGCTGCGGCAACTGACGATGATTTAGGGCTGGCTTCCCATAGCGTTGACCTCTATTCCAAATGGCTTGCAGCAAAAAAGCCTGCAGAATTGCATCTCTATGAAAAAGGAGGCCACGGATTTGGTATGCACAAGCAGAATATTCCCACTGATACATGGATAGAAAGATTTGGCGATTGGCTTGGGTTGCTGGGCTTTCTAAAAGCCAACTGATTTATTGATACGTAATACTATCCCTTCCTCTAGCGCGGGCCACATAAAAAAACCTGCAGGATTAGTGCAGGCTTTAAAAATTTAAATTCCAGGGATAATGGTTTAATGGATAATTGGATTGCCATTTTACAGGCTGGTTTTCATTGGGATAATTAGTTTATTTACAGGTATTAGATTTCAAAAAAAAAGAAGTTGACTGATATCGGATTACTGATTTTTTACTGGATGTTTGGATTTGGCTCTTTTCGGTGGATATTGGATATTTTGATTAATGTTTGTTGAACATCAATCAACTTCTGGTACAAAGATACGCAACCAGGGTACCTGTGCAAGAGCAGTATTGCTTAAATATTTAGATTCAGAAAGTACGGTGCAAATAGTAATTATACGCAACTTGAATTCGTGCTATTAACAAAGCCGCTGGCACATAAAAAAACCTGCAGGATTAGTGCAGGCTTTAAAAATTTAAATTCCAGGGATAATGGTCTAATGGATAATTGGATTGCCATTTTACAGGCTGGTTTTCATTGGGATAATTAGGTTATTTACAGGTATTAGATTTCAAAAAAAAGAAGTTGACTGATATCGGATTACTGATTTTTTACTGGATGTTTGGATTTGGCTCTTTTCGGTGGATATTGGATATTTTGATTAATGTTTGTTGAACATCAATCAACTTCTGGTACAAAGATACGCAACCAGGGTACCTGTGCAAGAGCAGTATTGCTTAATTATTTAGATTCAGAAAGTACGGTGCAGATAGTAACTATACGCAATTCAAAATGTGCTATTGCGGAATATTCTGGCCAGGTTATGATCAAATAATGTATGTGGCAGCAGTACTTTTATAATTGTGCAATCCAGACCGCTTATATATATTTCTTCCAGAACTCTATTTTCTTTCCGGTAACACCTCCCTTTTTGGGACATTATTACCTGTTCATTTCGAAGTATCTTTCGTTGTTTTCAGTAAACCAATGCCGGTAAAGAAAAAGATAAGGCCAAGTATACTATATACTGTGATCATTTTAACGTTAGATGATCCTTTCCCTGAATTGACAAAACCAATTGCTGCCGCTACCAACCCAACGATACCCAGAACAGTAAGTATAATTCCAAACATTTTCTTTTCCATATTTAAGAGTTTAGTAAACGTGTACTTGCAAAATACAGGCCGTGAAAATTTGTGAGCTATAAATATAGATATTAACTATTTTTGGGAATTACCTGGCTCGTTTCAAAAGGACAAACTGTTTTTTAAGTGAATTGCCAGCAACCGGTAAAAAATCTCTTCATTCATTTCCCTTACTTCACCTGGTTTCAAATTGCCCAGTTTTACATCGCTCATAGACAAGCGAATCAGCCGGAGGCAGCGATGCCTTGCTGCCATTACCATTTTACGCACCTGCCGGTATTTGCCTTCTGTAAGTGCGATGAGCAACCAGGTGTGAGGATATGCTTCCCTGTGATCTTTAGCATAAGCATAGTAGGTTGTGGCATCTTCTATCCGTTTGATCTCTGCAGGCGTAGCCACATAATTTTCGCCGTTCTTTGTTTTTATGGTCACGCCCCTTTTTAGAATCTCAAAAGTTTTCGCTGATACTTCATTTTGTACCATCACCAGGTAAGTACGCAAATGGGGTACATCACCCAAAAACAACAAATTGGTGGCACGTTTATCCGTGGTTAATAATAGCAGCCCTTCAGAATCTTTATCCAGCCTGCCCAAAGCATGTGTGCCGGGAGGAAATGTAAAGTCCAGGTTGCCCAATAAACCCACGTCATCGGCGCTTACAAATTGCGATACCATATTACGGGGCTTATTCAATAAAAAATAGCGGTGCATACGCAAAAATGAGAAACAAATTGAGAAGATGATGAACTTCATACTCCATCCTGTTACAAATGTAAGTAGGTTGCGGAAAAAGCGCAGATGGCTTTGATTTCTTCGTTATGATTTTAATTAAATTTTAATATTCGATGAATACGTGGTATAGTATACTTTTAAGAAGCAATCTAAATATGGAATTTTCTATAAATGAATTCTAAATTTGAAATACCAGACAAATTTGTTGATCAATTTGGTCAAGTTGCCTGAATGGGCCTGGGCTGCAATTAGTAAAAGTTTTTTATCTGATGGAAAAAACTCTAAGAAAGCAGGCCGGAGCCGATTATCATTTTATTTAGTTCAAAAATTAATGGGATTATAGGCTTCTGCAAAAACTTTTGCAAAATCCCGCAATTTTGTTTTGCCTAACGTTCCGGGATGATTTTTCCAGTAATCTTCACTCATAATTTCGCTATTCACCGCATCTCCCATCTCTACGTAATTTTTAATTATTTCTTCAGGAAACCCGGCTTGTTTCATTCCATTATAAGCCTGTTCATTGCTGAAGGGAACCCATGGCAAATTAGGCTTGCCGATTGCTTTTCCAATTTCAGACGCAATACTATCTGTGGATACTTCATCACTCGCAATATAACGCACACTATGGCCGGTAAAATCAAGGTGCAATAGTTCCTCTCCAGCCGCTAAAGCGATATCTGAAGGATCAACAATCGGGAAAGTGTTCTCTTTTATTGCAAAGTTGCTACCCATTATACCGGCGTTTTTTATAAGGTCGAGGTTACTGAAAAGATTGGAATAAAAAAAAGCCGGGCGAAGATGTTTAATATGAACGTCGTCAAGTTTGTTAAGCGCCTCTTCAGCACGATGCAGCCCGCTTACGGGCCCAACTCCATCGGGTAAATGAGCGCCAATGCTGCTCAGGTTTACAACATACTTCACACCTGCAGCTTTTATCGCTTCAGCATAATTATTTCCTATACTGCCAATCCATGACTTCCAATCTGTGGGCGCCATATTCGGCGGAACCATAGTATATACAGCATCTGCCCCGGCAAATGCTTTTGTTAAAAAGTCAACATCTTCAACAGAACCAACGGCGGCTTTTGCGCCAAGCGCTTCGATTGATGCCGTATTTTCTTTTTTTGATGTAATAATGGTAACATCATGGCCGGCATTAATTAACGCAAGTGATAATGGCTTACTGATGTTACCGAGGGAGCCAACGAGGGTATATTTCATAATTCAATTTTTAATGTAATTTATTTCATTAATACTTTTCCAAAAGGCCCTGCAAGGTAATTTAAAACATGCCTCCCAAAAACAGTTCGAATTATTATAAGTCACGGCATAAAATTTCAGGCTGATGCAAATCTATCCTTCTTAAAAATGTTCAACATATTAAAACTATACTTCCGTCATAATAGAACCTTGCAGATAATAATCAATTTTGCTATCTACTCAAATCACCTGTGTAAAGTAAAAAGTTTTTTAAATGACATTTAGCTGTTAATGCATATTCGAACTGGTTCGTTACAGTTAGATAAACTAATCATGACCGAAATAAAATGCCAAAATATTTTGTACTGGCTTTTTTGGTGTTAAACCAAACCGCGTTACACATTTTACCGGGCGATACCATCCATACTGAGACTATTGACCGCAATGGTTTTGATAAACGCTGCCCTGGACTATCGCATAGTTTATTCCCTAAAAAGAAAATTTCGTTTGATAGAAATGGCAGGTATATGATGCGGACGGAACCAGGGGAAGGCTCTCAAAAATTGTTGATTTATATAATAATTGAATAGCACCTCCGGTCGTAACGGCGAAGATACCGGCTGCCCTGGATACGGAAGAATGCCATCCATATAATTTAACCCTGTAACATTTTTTCCGGTAATTACCTTTAACCCATGTTAACATTCATAGCCTGGATCATCCTTTTTGTACTCTGTTGGCCGCTGGCTATTTTGGCTTTGGTACTGTATCCTGTTTTTTGGTTGCTTACGCTGCCCTTCAGGTTACTTGGTATAGCCGTGGATGGAGTTTTTGGCTTACTAAAAAGCATCATCACACTGCCCGGCCGATTGCTACGGCGGTAGTACGGAGGACATATTTTTTATAGATAATTATTTTAAGAGAACCTCTCTTTATTACTGTGGGGCAGATTCTCCCGAGTTTCATTGAACACAATAACGGCGGAAAATCCAGCCCGCCCTGGTCGTGTCTCAGGAACTAAAAATGCTTGTAAATAATATGGGGAATGACACAATATTCCCACTGATACAGGCAAAGAAAGGTTTGTGATTCGCTCGGCTTTTAAAAGCCAAACTAATTTAAGATATTGATACTTCCCTTCCTGTACTTTTTTTGCTAAATGTTCTCATAGGTTTTTCCAGCAATCCTCATTCATAATTTCGCTGCTAATGGCATCGCCCATTTCTATTTCGAAGTACTTTTATCACCGAACAGCACTTAGAGCGGGAATAAAAAAAGACTATATTTACCTAAACCTACAATTCGCCCAACCCGAGCTGGCCTAAGAAGAAAACTTTTCTGTCTTTATTTTTTTAACCATGTCCGACACTGAATTATTCAGCAGTCAGATATAAACCTTAAACTATGTTAGTAATAGCACAACACACCAACATCACTGATCCGGCAGGCTTCTGGGCAAAAGCACAATCTGTTATCGGAACTTCACCTGCGGGCACAAGCGTTCTATCTGTTTTTCCGTCCCAGGATGGTAAAACCGGCACTTGTATTTGGGAGGCAGGAAGTGCTGATCAACTTCAGGAATTTCTTGATGCAGCATCAGAAGGTCTGGCCACTAATTTTTGTTATGAAGTAAATGAAGCGAAGGCAATTGGCTTGCCTGAAAGAAAAACGGAAGCAGTACTTATCTGATCCTTTTTATTTTAAATAAAGAGAGCTGCTATGCGGCTCTTTTTGCATAAAAAACAACTAGACAGTTCAAGTTCAATTAACCAATCTTCCCTAATAACTTCTCCTGAGAAATTACAGAAGCGTTAACTCACGGTTTCTTAAAATAAATGATACTATAATAGAATAACGGATCATTATTGTTTTCCAGTACTTGATGAGGTAAATCTAAATCAAATTTCTTACCGCACTTCAATCGGTGCCATCCACCTGAAAGAACCCCATTCCATTACAAGCTTGCCGTGCTGTGTGTCGCTGGAGTTTATGGAAATTGTGAACTCTTCAACCGGCGTAGGAAGTGCCTCGGTGGCGAACGTTGCTACGCCCAGGTTCTTCGAACCGTCGTATTCAGTGCCCCATTGCCCGGTCTCCTTGTTCACGATCAAATCGACTCCGCCCGTATGTGGAACTGTCCACAACGTATACTTTCCCGCAGGTACCTGCATGCCGGCTAGCTTTATAGGTGCCGATGTTGTAAACTGCGTTGCCGCATTGGCTCCTGTTCGCCACACACGTTCATAGGGTAGCACATCACCGAGCAGCTTGCGTCCGCGAAGGAGTGGCCGGCCATAATCAACGGTGAACATTGCCTTGCCAATTTGCGCCCGCATTGTATCCCGCACGCTCAACTGCTTCACGATGCCGGTTCTCGTCTCCAGCGCCTCAAGCCCTTCAGCGATGCTTTTTACGTCAGGTGGCGATGTCAAACGGCTTACCGCCACCTTATAGGTTGTGCGGGCACCGGAATAGCTGAGCATGTGAAAGCCGGAGTCCATCATCGCCTCCCCCGTACCCGAAAGCCAGTCGTGTGTAACCTCTGCTTTGCCACCCGCAAGCGGGGTTACGACGGCTTCGCCCAAAGGAAACCGGTCGAATTCCCGGTCAATATAAAACTGCCGCATCTGCACAGGTTTGCCGGCCGCTGACTGTGATGCCGCGGCATGCTTCAATGCCGCAGCGAAGTAAAGCTCATAGAGACTATACATTTGCGGCACATGCGCCACAACTATGCTGCCACCTGTTGCGAAGTCACGATGCAGCGTGCCCGTGCCATCCGTCTTGGACATGTGCACTGAATCGGCGGTAACATCAGCAATCACTTTGCATTCACGCTGCTTTGCCGGCTCACTGGGCGTATGAATGTCCATGACAAGATGCTTGATACTGCCATCCGGGGCAAGATTTACGATGGTATGCCTTACGTGCACACGCGGAAACCGGTCAACTTCATCACTTGTTATAGTGTTGCCCTGCCGGGTCACACTCTCAACGGAAATAGTATCACTGCCGAGCCGGGTAATGAAGCCGTAGTGTTCTGAAGATTGCGTGTGGCCGCACGAAACCAACAAAAGAGCGACACCGAGAAAAAAGCCCGTTACAAGTGATTTAAGCGGATGGAAACCGTGTGACTGAATAGATTGATTATACATGGAATAAATAAATAGTTTAAAAGGGAAAGAGCCTGAACCATTCAGTTTACCGGCGCATTTTTCATTCATATTTTAAACAACCGGTAACAGCATGTGTGTAACAGACCGGTAAATCTATAAAATTAATTGTAGGATATTTTGCCGTTTATAAAAAGGATACTTGTGTTTGGCCGTTGGTCAAAGAACAACGGCGATCACGAGTGATGGATTGGGCTTAGAAAAAGGATAGGGACAACCAGGAAGGCTGAAATCATTGCTCATAAATCGACTTATTAAATTAAACGTTAACCCCCAACAAGATTCACTGGGGAAGTGTCACGCTTGCGCTAAGTTTACGCAAACGAAGGATGCGCTTTCGCGAATGGGATATAATTAAGAAGCAGTTTTTTTAGTAAATCGCAACGCATGCATACACAGCATTACTATTGCCCATAATATTGAAAAGGCTATTAAGCCTGTAAGATTCGCCTTTACATCCTCAGGATCAAAACGCCCGTGGAAATGTACATGAAACAATTTATTGTAGTTTTCCTGCGCAAACTCTATGCCTATGCCAAATAAATAAAGAAGCCCTGACACCAAAATATGATTCACAAAGTTCCTGATGTTGAATAAAATGTTCAGAAAGGCTGCCGCTAAAAAATAAAATGCGAAATGCAGCTCCTTATCAATATGCTTGAAGGCCGATGGTAATTTCATAAGAAAGCCAATTACAGCAGCTATGAAGCATATCACTACTATAGCAATCTTTGTATTGTTGGCAATCTTAAAATGCATAAAGTAGCCTGGGTATTACTAGTACAAAATAAGAACTTTTGTTGAATCAGCGCCTGACGGTTTCTTTAGTACTACGGTTGCTTCTTTCTTAATTCGTTTGCCCGGTATAGTTTTATGTATAGCCTAAATGAACCTGATCTTCCTGGTATAGTACAAATATAGCCAGTGCACTTAGCCATGCTACCAACTTGCGCTAAACCCGGAACCTTGCGCCAAGTGGGAGATGTGTGGCTTGTGATAGCGGAAATTTCTGAATAGCAACATGAGCAAAAACAGTGAGTTTTGTTCCCCGATATTCTATTGACGGGCGTCTATAATTTAAAAGCAATACCTATTTTATAGATCATGATGGATATAGAAAATATGGCCGTTCAAATCTTTAATAGCAAATTGCCTGATGTTCCAGGGCTTATCTTCAATGTCTTCGATTATATCAACGCCGTTGGCTTTGAATTCTGCATAGGTTAAGTCAACATTTTCTGCAAAAATCCAATGAATATTTGGTTCGATTGTTCCATTTGTTTTAGAAAAAAAGATTGCTATCCCTTCACGTCCTACTGCTCCTATGGACTTGTCGGGGTATGTCCATAAAATTTCGAAGCCCAAAAACTCTTTATAATAAATTTGTGCTCTTTCGACATCTTCAACGGGAAGCTGCGGCACTGGCTGTCCAATTTTTGTTTTTTCCAAAGTTCTCTACTTTAGGTATTCTATTGAGTTTATAAATAAAGTCAGGCGCGAAGAGATAACAAATGTATTTGTGATCTCTAAGTCATCTAAGATAAGGATACTTCTGCTCACTTATAATCCCTCATCTTCTCGTCATATTGCTTTTGCAAATCACTTAGTGCGGCATCATGACCGGCCTGATCTATAAAAGCAGCAGGATGGTAGGCGTCGCCGGGCTTATGTTTTTCATGCAGGTTAAAATGGATGGCATTGGCTGCAAGCCATATATCGAAGGATAGCTTTTTCATGGCCTATAATGTGTACGCAAAATCTTTGGCAATGTTTGGATAAGCCGTGATGGCAGCAAACGGCCATTCGCTAATAATGGTAAGCATGTTGGCGATAAATACCTAGTAAAATCTTTGGTCATGCAGATTTTTTTATTTCGATCCGATACATGTCTAATTTTACCATCATTTCGAAGTTGTTTTTAGCATCTTCCCATGGAATTGTTTCTTCGCTTTTACGTATTGCAAAAGCAATGATATCGTAACATCGTCAAGCTGTTACAGGATTTTATCGTATCATCGTTATTGATCACCACTGATGCATTGGTAATGATTCTATAAGCGTCAGTAGTTTTTACCCGTTCCTACGCATTTTCTTCCAGCGGATGGATGTATCTATCTGCTCCTGCGAAAAATTGGAGCTATCCCGCTCCAAAGATTCAGCAATTAATAACACTTATTTTTATTCAGTTAATTGGCTGAGCCTATCACACTTTTGGCAATTTTCCATTGCCCTTTTTCTTTTCTCATGGTATTTGTATAAGTTCCCACTACATCAATTTTTTCGCCCTTTTCGTTTGTTCCGGTTACATGAAAAGTGCCTGTTCCAACGGTAGAGCCGTCTTTTTCCGTTGCGTTTTGTGGTGTTATTTCAAGAGTTGCAGTGGTGTGTTTAAACTCTTCGGCAAATTCTTTACCTATCGCTTCCGTGCCGTTTGCTACTGCGCTATCAGAAGTTATTCTTGTTGCATCTTTGGTGTACATGGCCAGCATTGCTTTATCATCCCTGCTATTGTAGGCATCCTGGTATTTTTTGGCGAGAGCAGCATGCTCTTCACTTGTCATTTGTGCTTGTAGCGGATTCATAAAGGCTGTTGCGCAAACCAAACCCAGCAATAAACTTAATTTGATTGTTTTTTTCATTGTATTTGCTTTTAAGTATTTATTTATAAATGTTATTACGCTTATTTACCGGCGGTGTAAAATACAACGGCGGGTTTTCCTTCTACACCGGCGCTCATCATTAATTTTTTCTTTGCATCAGAAGAGATAGCAGCTTTTGCCTTTGCCAAATCGGTAACGTCAAATACTAACTTCACCCTGTTAGAATCATCAATATCACGCGCGAGCGCAACATCCACTACTCCTTCTGTTGCTCTTTGGGCCTTGCCTTCGCCGTCGTACACTTTCAGCCATACAGCAAAATCTTTTACTTTATGCGTTATCTCCACCCACTGCTTTTCATGCGAATCAGGATTGAACCGTATTACATGCCATAAACTAAATTCAGGTTTTGAAATTACTCCTCCTTTGTGCATGACTTCTTTCAGTTTTGGGTCAGTTGAAAAAGTTCTTGCCTTCGCTACATCGGTAGTTTTAAACACAAGGAGTATTTCATTTGAATCGCTCATATTGCGGCCAATGGCAATATTCTCCAGGCCCGCACCTGTACGGTTCGAAGAATCTGCTTCATATACATGCTTCCATGCAGCATAATCTTTTACTTTATGATACACTTCAGCTACATCGAAGGGAGCGGCCATAGCTGGCATAGCAGTAGTTGCCGCAGGGGGTGTGCTGTCTGTTGTTGCTGTTGAATCAGTTTTTGCAGCATCGGTGTTTGAAGAGCCTGAGTTGTTACAGGAGAAAAGAGCCAGTGCCAAAACCAGCACGCGTAAAGGTTTTAAAAGTTTAATGATGGTCATTTGTTTTGTATTTAAAGTGTGAACAAGATAAATTAGTTATGTAGTGATATTTTTAGAACAAATGTTCCTACTTTAAAGTGTGCTCATATCAACAAAGACTACCCCTTCGTTTTTACGAATGCTTTATCAATCATCATAATTAAATGAATGACAACTTACAGGTGAGATAATTTTTATAATAGCGGGCAAGTGTATAGCAACCGGAAAGCACCATAAATATAGTAAATAAGAACCATAACGATTACAAAAGAAGAGCAGGGTTAAATATGTTAGAAAGAGGCTTATTTACCGGGCTAACAGACTGCTCTACCGGGATATAGACAGGAAGTATTGAAGACTGACGTCTGCCTGATCAAAAAACATTAAAGGGCGACAAATAAAATAACTCACCGAGGTTTAATTTTAAGACCGGGTCCAAATTATATTTACTTCCTGAAGCAACAGGGGTTGAACCTCTGCCCCCTGATTAGGAGTGGCTCGAAAGACGTTTTTCGGTTACTCGTTTAAAGCTCCTTTCAAAAAACTTTATTATTGATTTGGAAAATTGCCCAAACTCGTAGACAAATGATATAAGAAGCAGTACCGCAGCAAACCTGTTTTTATAAACTGGATAAGAAATGTAAAAAATAATAGCGAGTTAAGTAAAGAGTTTTCATTATACCTTTTCTCACGGGAAAGATATCAATTCAAATGTGACAATTTGTTATTTACCCGCCACTCCTGCGGTGTCACGCCATATTCCTGTTTAAAGATCCTGGCAAAATAACCCGGATCATTATAACCGCAATCCAGGGCCACCGAGCCAATACTATTCGATGGATCTTTCAACAATTCTTTTGCTTTGTTGAAACGAATCATGCGGATAAATTTATTAGGTGAACACCCGGTCAACGCATCAAGCTTGCGATGCAATTGAGAATGGCTCATAAAAACCAATTTGCACAACTGCTCCACGGTGAAATTTGTTTCTGTCAAATGTAGCTCTGTTATCTCTCTTACTTTTTTTACAAACTCATCTTCCTTTTTATCATTCAGCATCATCTCTCCTGTTGCAGCAAGCATCGCGGGTGACTGTGCAACATCAGTAAGGCCGGCTTTTTTCAGGTAATATTGCTGAAGATTTTTCCGGAGCTCGAGTAATTTATTTATGCGAATCGATAATTCTTCTTTGTTGAATGGTTTTTCCAAATAAGCATCTGCACCTGTACTTAATCCTTCGAGTTTACTTTCGATGTCTGCTTTAGCTGTAAGCATGATGATGGGGATATGACTGGTATGTTCATCGCTTCGCAAAAGTTTGCACAATTCAAATCCATCAACAAAAGGCATCATCACATCAGTAATGATGAGGTCAGGAATTATTTCTTTTGCTATTTCAAAACCTTCTTTTCCATCTTCGCCAACTGCCAGACGATAATCGGGCAGGCAGGAGGCCGTGTAAGCCACCACGTCAGCATTATCTTCCACCAGGAGAATAAGTGGTTTCGCAGCATCCTGCCCGTTAGTGATGACTGTTTTGTTTTCCGGAGCTGCCGGTATTGTATGATTGCGGCTGATCTGTAAAAGAGAAGCCATATTACCCGCTTCCGTATCAGTCACTTTTGTTAATGGCAACAACACAGTGAATTCACTTCCCTTGTTACTGCCGGAGGGCGGGCTCTTGACCATGATCTCTCCATCCATTAATTTAACAAGCTCTTTGGTAAGGGCAAGCCCAATTCCGGTTCCTTCCGCTTTTCTTGTGAGGCTATTATCCGATTGATAAAATCTATCGAAGATATGTTCCAGCTGGTCTTCGGGTATTCCAATACCTGTATCCTTTACTTTTATAACTAAACCGATTTTTTCTGCCTGCCCGGCCAGGACATTTTCATTGACGGATATATATATATTGCCTTTTTCGGGTGTAAATTTTAAAGCATTGGATAATAAATTTGTCACAACCTGGCGAATCTTCTCCGGGTCATAAGCAACATGAAGCATATCAATATCTGATAAAAAATGGAGTTGCTTGTGCTGGCTCTCTGCCAATGAATGAAAGGATTCAACAATATAACGCAGAAAATTAATTATATCGCCATTGACCAGTTGCAATGACATTTTTCCCGTTTCCAATTTTGATAAATCCAGCATTTCATTAACCAGCTTCAATAAATTCTGGCCATTGCGGATAATCATATCCATACCCGTATTGAAATATTCACCGGGCTTATTTATAACCTGCTGGGCCATGCCTAATATAATGGTAAGCGGCGTTCTGAATTCGTGCGTGATGTTGGTATAGAGTTGTGTTTTTACAGTATCCAGTTCCTTCACCCGTTTTGCTTCCAGTTGTTCAAAGCTCAATTGTGCCTTTAGTTTTGCCCTGTTTAATGTAAATCTGAAATAGGCCCAGATGCACAAACCCAGCAACAAAGTATAACACAAGTAAGCCCACCAGCTGCGCCACCAGGGCGGCAATACATTGATCTGGAGTTCCGCAATTTTATTACTCCATACTCCCTGGCTATTAGTGCCCTGGACTTTGAATACATATTTGCCGGGTGGCAGGTGCAGGTAAGTGGCCGTGCGGCGATTACCACTTTCTACCCAATCTTTATCAACCCCGCCTAATTGAAAACGATATTTGTTTTGTGCGGGCGCAGTAAAATCAAGCGACGAAAATTCAAGGGTAAGAATATCCTGCAACCAGTTTAGTGTAATGCTTTTTGTTTGCTCGATGGATTGTTGTAATATACCTGTTTTATCATTGGGAGTAAGCGGCTCATTATTTACCAGTATATCAGTAATAAAAACATCGGGCGAATAGCCGGCCGCAAGTGCTTCTGCAGGATTAAAGATATTGAGGCCATTTACGCCGCCGAATGCAAGATCGCCGTTGTTCAGCCTGGCGTAAGCACCTGTATTAAATTCATCATCCTGGAGGCCATCTGATTTGGTAAAATTCCTGAATTGCCAATGATCACCCTTGTTGCTTGCCGGTGGTATTAAACAAAAGATTCCTTTATTGGTGCTGCCCCAGATATTGCCTGCTTCATCTGCCAAAATACCATACACTACATCGTTGGGCAAACCATCTTTTGTAGTGAGATGAAAAAAATCGCCGGTGTTTTTGTCCAGCCGGTTTAGGCCGCCGCCTTTTGTACCTATCCAGATATATTTATCCGGCTCTGCAGGATCATCGAGAAAACAGGATACATGATTATAGTTTAAAGAATTGCGGTTGGCGGCATTATTGAAATACCAGGTTACAGCAGGTTGATTGTTGTTTCTTCATTTAGTATCTCAAGTTTTGCAAATCCTTCTTCTGTACCTGTCCAAAACACGCCCTTTCCATCTTCATACAAAGCGGTGCAAAGCGCTTTGGTAAGCATGGGCCTTGTACGCCGTCTGGTATTGATCGTAAAAGTATCGGTCTTACCTGTGGCTTCATTGATCCTGGTAAATGTGCCACCCAATGCCGGCATCCAGATATTTCCCTTACTGTCTTCAATCATAGGTTGCTTATCTCCTTCGCCGTGATTAAATTGAACAGAGGGAAATGCGATTAACCTGCCCGTTGCGGGAGTATATTGATATAACCCTGCATCGCTGTCTACATCGTCAATTCTTATCCAGTAATCACCTGTTTTGGAGACAACAATGTTATCAATGGTATTCAGCGGGAAAGATTTATCAAACGCATTTCTTTCCACTGAATCTTTCACGAGCTTTCTCCACTCATAAGGGTATGCTCCCAAAAAAATGCCATTGGCCGAAGGCACGATATACCTGACGCTGTATCCCGGAGCTTCCGGCCTGAACCGGCTTGATGCGATATTATATTTGCGCAGGCCATATCCTTTTGTACCCGCCCAAAGCATCCCGGAACGGTCAATGAGAAAAGGGAATAATACTTTGGAATCTTTGGTAAGACTCTTATCATAATCCCATTGTAAAGCTTTGCCAGGCTCCCACCTGCTTATATGATAATAAAAAAGTTCTTCGTGAAAATCTATCCATGGTTCGTTTTTGGATTTCAGGAGCAGGTTACCGGCTTTGATCTTTGCCGTGTCAAATAACGGAACCACGTTTGCACCATCCCAAAGAAAAAAATTGTTGTTGATCCATAATCCACCATCTCCCGTAGCATAGCCATTACTATAAAACCGGTCATTGCTGAACAAAACAAAAGTGTTATTTTCCGGATCAAACCGATACACTTTATTGCTATAGCTGCTTATCCATATAGCGCCTGTTTTGTCTTTTCCAATTCCATAAACCTGTTCATTACCCGGCAGCGATAACCTTACGATAACGGGTGCTGTCTTATTTTCAAAGAAATTGGCAGGAACGGTAATTACATTAAAACCGGCATCTTCAGCAGGTACGAGTATTTTTCCATCATTGGTTTCAACAATTGAATTGCGTATCCTGTTGCCGGAAAGACTGCCGGCATCATTAGCACTATTGGTGAGCCGGTAAAATTGCTCACTTTTTTTATCGTACACATTCAGGCCGGCGTTTTGGGTACCTGCCCATATCAGGCCCCGGCTATCTTCAAAGAGCGCCGTCACCGTATTGCTGCTTAGAGAATTTGAATTATACGGATCGTTGGTAAAGACTTTGAAGCCATATCCGTCATAACGGTTTAATCCATTTTTTGTAGCCACCCATATAAAACCTTCCTTGTCCTGCAAGGTGGCAAACACCATTCCCTGTGATAAACCCTGTGCAACCGAAATGCTTTCATAACCTGTATTTTGGGCTGAAGCAGCTAAGCCAATACAGGCGATAACAAATATTAATATTGATTTAAGTGCAGTCAATGTTTGGTGTTCCTATAAAGTTAATCATGTAGACTTTATTTTATGCAGGCGAGGGGTTTTAAAAAATCAGATACTAAAGAAAATGACGAATTAATCCTGATGATGCATTATTTGTCCGGGAGATTGGCGGGAATGTCCTGGAATTCAGGCTCTTTATCCTCACAAAAAGACAACAGGGAGTAGAACTTTGTGTATTCATAACAATTAAAAAAAAACAAAATGGAAACAGCAGTAATGACAAACCAGGAAACCGCCCAGGCACTCTATGACTATTTCGGTGAGGGTAACGTTCCGGCAATACTCGATTTGCTTACCGATGATATCAAATGGACCTGCCCGGGGCCTACTGATATACTCCCTTACGCACGTGTCTACAATGGGAAACAAGAGGTAACGGATTTTTTCAGGCTAATATATGAGAACAAAGATTTTCCCAAGTTTGACCCGAGAGAATATGTTACAGAAGGCAATAAGGTAGTATGCCTGGGCTATTGGGATGCAAAATCGAAGAAAACAGGTAACCCTTATTCCGGTCATTGGGCCATGGCATTTTATTTCAGAGACGGGCAAATATATGAGCACAGGGAATATTATGATTCCTATGGAGAAGCAATGGCCTCGAAGGGATAAAATTTTCTTTTACCTGAACATTGAGCATTGAATATTGATTGTTGAATATTAAGAGTCTAATCAAATACAAATACTCAATATTCAATGCTCAACACTCAATATTCAAGTTGGAAGCTCTTAACTAAACGACATTAAGAGAATACCTGCTGTCGTTGGTTAAGGAATTTACTTTTCCCTGAACATTGAGCATTGAATATTGATTGTTGTCAATAAAATACTCACTGTACTCAAGGCTTCCCCTTCATCTTTTCATCATACTGCTTTTGCAAATCACTTAATGCGGCATCATACCCGGCATGGTCTATAAAAGCAGCAGGATTGTAGGCGCCGCCGGGCTTGTGCTTTTCTTGCAGGTTAAACTGGCTGGCGTGGGCGGCAAGCCATATATCAAAGGATATATTTTTCATTGCCTTTAGTGTGTATGCATAATCTGCGGCAATGTTTGGGTAAGCCGTGATAGCATCAAACGGCCGTTCGCTAATAATGGTCGGCATGTTGGCGATAAGCACCCTGTATTGCCTTTGATTGTCTTTTACCGTAAACAAAAAACTGCAGGAACCTTTTGTGTGGCCCGGGTGATGCAACATAACCAGTTGCATATTGCCGAGGGTAATCGTATCACCATCATGCAGTAAACGATCTGCCGTTACGGGTTTGAAAGTTACTCCATACTTTCCCATTTCATAATCAGCGGCGCCACCGGTTGGCAATACAGCGGCATCTTCTGCATCAACCATAAATTTTGCACCGGTCATTTTTTTAATATCGGCCATGGCACCAACATGATCATAGTGTGCCTGTAATGTGAGAAGTATTTTAGTATCGCTAAAGTTAAAGCCGAGCGTACGGATGTTTTTTTTTATCTGCGCTGCAGAAGCTGCCAACCCCGTGTTGATCAGGATATTTCCGCGGGTGGTGGTAATGAGATAGCAGGCCAGGTCCATTGTGCCCACATAATACAGGTTTCCCGCAATGCGGAATGGCTGATAAGGTTGAGACCATTCCGGCTTTGTCTTTGGCTCTGTTACTTTTTGTGCACTTATGCCCAATGATGAAATTGATAAGATGAAAGCAAGCACTATATTTTGGATTGAACTTTTGAGCATATATTTTTTATATGAAGGATGGCTGATCAATGATGCTTGCTATTTGTATTTTTTATGTTGTTAGCATTATTATCGGGGAAATAAAGATCTAATTATTATTTTCCTCTTCAAAAAATTGGTGTACAGTGCCTGAGCGTGCATGTTCCTGTAATTGATTTATGATATCCGATGCCCTGCCGCCATGATGATGTATTTTCTCAAGGTTATTTATTAAATCCTGTGCGGCTGCTTTCTTTTCTTTTTCATCCTCATTTGAAGAAATAATTTCCTGAACAAGATCTTTCGAAAGCTCTGAAAAGTTGTTTACAAAATTCAGTGGGTTTTGTATCTCATGCGCCATGCGTGAAGCAACGGCACCAAAAGCCGCCATCTTTTCTGATCGCACCAATTGCTGTTGCATGTTCTTTAAATTTTCATAAGCTGCTGATAATTCTTTGTTAGCTTTCTGTTTATAGCGGTAACGATTGATTAAGGCTATCAGCAGTAATAATAAAATTGCAGTCCCTGCTATAATTGAGTTCCGGATATTGCGCTGCCTTATATCTTTTTTTTCCTGTTCTTCCCGGGCGGCAGCTTCTTTTTTGTCGAAAGCATACTGCATAGCCGTCTCAGTTAGTTTTTTGTCCTTTTCTATATTAAATATCGAATCCTTTAAGAGAGAATAATTCTTAAAACTTTCCAATGCACTTCTTATTATCGCCAAGCAATGTTTGTATTTCGCTTAATCGCTTGTAGTTTGCAGATAGAGCATTTAAATCGCCAATTTCTTTAGATATTTGTATAGCACTGTCTGTATAAATTTTTGCCTTTTGCAATGCCAATGAATTATGTTTACCTGTGCTGGTGTCTTTTGCTGTTTCCAGGTAAATGGTTCCAATATTGCCCAGGCTGGCAGCTGTTTCAACTTGAACCCCTAATTCCTCACTTAATTTCAATGACTGTAAATGATATTCCAGCGCCTTGCTGTAATTTTTTTGGTCCGTGTAAATAACTCCGATGTTGCCGAGGTCTCTTGCTATTCCATTTTTATCACCTAATTCTTTATATAACTCCAGCGACCTTGAAACATATTCCATTGCTTTTTCACGATTGTTTAAATTGCGGTACAGCTCACCGATATCGCCGAGATTTGCAGCCACGCCACTTTTATTTCCCATTCTCTCGTCGATCACATTTGCCTTCGTGATATAAGTAAGCGCCTTCTGGTAATCTTTCTGGCTATTGTAAACGATCCCTATATTACACAGGGTAACTGCTATATCGGGCTTATTATCCATTTCCTCATTAATACGCAACGCATCAAAATAGTATTTCAAAGCATTCGGGATAGTTTGCCTGGTACCAGTTAATAACACCAATATCGCTGAGTATTCTTGCTGTGCCAAGCTTGTCTCCGATCTCCCTGAACTGCTGCAATGCCTGTAAAGAATATTTCAGCGCCGGGGCATAGTCAGATTTTCCATAGCCGTAATTGCCTGCTATAGTTCTGCAGGCATTTCCAATTCCTTTTTTCCAATTTAATTTTTCGGCAAGCGCCAATGCCTGTTTTCCAAAGGTTAAACCTTCATCCGGGTTTATGGAATAATAGGTATGGCTAAGATCAATCAGCAACTTCACTTTATTAGTGTCTTCATTCGCTTTAGGTAATTGATGTAGCAAAGAGTCTATGCGCTCTTGTCCCTGGAGTTGCGCCGGCGATTGTTTACCGGCGCAAATAGTAATAAAGAAAAGCAGGAGAAATTTTTTCATTTTCCGATACCGATTTTTTCATTGTAAATTAATATAATTCATGCACTCATGTCTCTAACAGAGTTTAATTTCCAATTCGCAGCCACATCTCCGCTGGAGACGTTGCGCTGGCACAGCAGGAAGCATGCGATGAAGCAGAAGGCTTGAATTCACAGGGTTCTGACTTTACAAATGATCCCTTATGACAAATGGAACATTCTGTATTATATTCATATGCAATGACTGGGTATCACTAATAGATAAAACAGATCGATATTGTATGGTTTAAAGCGGCCTATCCAATTGGTCATCCGGCGTATCTCATCACGTTAAATCACAGCGGATTGAACTGACTTACATTAAGCCTTTGTGACACTCAGAATCCTAAGTATCATAATGTGCCCCTCACTGATTTTCCAAACTCGTACCAATCGAATCCTGTCTCAATCCGGTTATGCCTGAGCGCAGGAACTTGCGTTGTGATTAAAAGGGTAGTTCCATTGAAGTCGGCCCGGTGATGCTGCGGAATTTGTCGTTTTATCACTTTCACCATCTTAAATTTCGCGGCAGGGAAGAACTCTTGCACAGATTTTTTAAGCAAGTTAATGTTATCCATGCCGTACATCAGCACAACTTCTGGCTTGTAGACACTTATGTTTTTGAGGATAGTGTGCATACGGCTGGGGTATACGTAGTCCTGGTATAATGCACGGCTTTTGAGAAAAGGAAATTGCGGCAAGTCGAGCCAGGCATAATACCACGCATGGTTGTGAGCAGGCAGGGGATATAACGGGATCAACGCTTCATTAGGCGCTGATGGTAATGCAAATGAGTTCTTCTGGTAGGTGAGCAGATCAGGAAGTTTTTCGTTTTGGTATCCGTGAACAAAGGCGATGAGGTTTTTCCATGCAGCCGTGCAGGGTTGCGTGGCTGCCGAACCGGTGATCGTTGAGGTTTGACAAATTTTCACGGCTCTAGGGCCGTCGATCCGAAATGCTACATGACGGTACAGTTCGCGGATGTCGCAGAGCATAGGCATGCCGGGCACTTGCAGATTATAAAAGTAGTTGAGCTTTTCGGCTACTTCCTCGGGTACATCGCCGCCACTTTCTTCATAGCCAACGAACCAGAACCTGGCGTGCCATGATCCGTATCCATAAAAATTATCGATCCAGTATTTGAGCGCTTTGTCTTCAATCAGCATAGCAGGAAAGATAATAAATGGTATGCTTTTTTAATTGAAGTACCGCATCCTTTTTCCTTCGGGCAAGCTAATTGGCATTGCTTCTTTTACTTCATAATAAAATTTGTGGCCAGACCGGGTGGGAACTGCCTGAAAATACCAAATATGACATGGAATTTATAATATACTGGCAAAGCCTGAAAAATCATAAAGAGAAGCACTTTTCGCCATTCGTACGGATTATTGACTGACTTTAAAATTTAGCTTTCCGGCAAAAAATATATCCAAACAAGTTTAAAATTTCCCAAACCAATTATTTAATTTGGAAAATTGTCCCAAATTTGTAGACAAATGTCTAAACAAGAATTATGGCAGTTACTGATATAAATATCACTCACAAACTTGATAGAGAAATATCTACTATCCTAAGACGCTCCCGGATAGATAAGAAATTTTTGTCTTCCAATAAGACTGTAACATACTCAGACTTTTTGTCTAACAAAATGCTGATGATTCTTATCATCAGGGAAGGAATTCCATATTCATTTTTTAACCTGATTCAACACCTTGCTCCTTTCAGTGACAACGACTGGGCTAATTTCCTGGAAATTTCTACCAAATCATTACAACGTTATAAGCAATCTTCAAAAAGCTTCAGACCTATTCAATCTGAAAAAATAATTGAGATGGCAGAAGTCACAAATGTGGGTTTAGATGTGTTTGGGGAGATGGCAAAATTTAAGCTTTGGCTGGACACTCCAAATTTTTCCCTCGGGAAATATTAAACCAATAGAATTGCTCAGGGATTCTTATGGAAAAGAAATGGTGATTAGCGAATTAACAAGAATTAACTACGGAATCTTAGCTTAATGGAAGTCTACAGGTTGTCAAGAGAGAAATTCGCGATGATTCTTTCCGGGAAAGGAGCAGCTATTAAAGGAGCGAGATGGAATTCCGTAGGTGTTGAACTAATTTATGCAGCTGCAAATAGATCTTTAGCCATGGCGGAAGTTGCGGTACATTTTACTTTGGCAACGCTTCCTGGTGACTATATAATGGGAACTATATTTATTCCAGACGACATATCATTGCAAAAGCTTATCATAGCAGATTTGCCGGCAGATTGGAATACATTTCCTCATCCCACGACAACACAAGTTATAGGTGACAAGTTTGTCTCCGATAACAAATACTGTGTACTTCAAATTCCCTCAGCAGTAACGCAAGGCGACTATAACATCCTTATCAACCCCAATCACTCGGACTTCAAACGAATCAAAATAATAGCGACGGAAAAATTTCCTTTTGACAGAAGAATTTTCAGGTAAGGCCGATTGCTATAGCCTTGATTTAATTCTATCGTTCATTAAGGCGCGCATTCCACCACCGAATGGCCAAGAGTTGGTTGTTGATGAGGGAGACGACAATTTTGAGCTATAAACAAAAGCTGAAACGAATTCGGGACTTTGTAATGACACCTTGCTGATCGCGGTGTTTATGTCATGTTGAGTGTGACACGAAGTGAAACGAAGTAATAAATGGCCGTGAGTTACATTCTATGCTTTTTTCAATGCAGGCAATTGCCAGTCGGGTCTTACGTAATGGCAGGTATAGCCATGCTTATGTTTCTGTAAGTAGTTTTGGTGTTCTTCTTCGGCATCCCAAAAGTCAGAAGCAGGAACCACTTCTGTTATAATTTCCCCCGGCCAAATACCGGATACATTCATTTCGCTGATCAATTCCTCCGCTGTCTTCTTTTGATCTTGAGTAAGATAAAATATAGCCGACCGGTAGGACGAACCAATATCGTTTCCCTGCCTGTTCTTTGTAGTCGGATTGTGAATCTGGAAGAAAAATTCCAACAGCTTGCGGTAGGATAACTGTTCCGGATCGAATGTGATGGCTATTGCCTCTGCATGTGTACCATGATTCCGGTACGTTGCATTTTTTACATCGCCGCCACTATAACCAACCCTGGTTGACAGTACACCCGGAAGATCTCTTACCAACTCTTCCACTCCCCAAAAACAACCGCCCGCTAATATTGCTTTTTCGCTTGACATGATAAATTTATTTTCTATTACGTCGCTCAACTTTAAAGCCAAATCTTAGTGCTTACAACATTCTGCTGTTATGTCATGCCTCTTCCTCTGGCGGTGTTCCCACCCGGCAGTTCACGATTACAATTTATCGATACAACGAGTAAGCATTTTAAATTCATTTTCACCTGTTTCGTGAATCTTGCAGATAAAAATTTGTATTCACCAGGGTTTTGACATAACAGCCAGTGAAGGTTGTAGCAGGGTACAATTCATAAGAGGCCGAAAGTCTGTGAGGACACCCGCCAGGGAAGGAAGCCTGGTTAACTTATCAATAGTAATATTATCATTTAATTCTAATATTAGCCTGATACAAACATAAAGGCCAACAGTAAGTATTACAATAAAATAGTATTGGCAAACCTTACTAAAATTATAGTTGAGTCATTAAATTTCACGACTAAGATTAATTTCTTTTAACATAGAAAAAAAAGTTATTAAATTCGTCATTATACGACGGTGTTCGTACACCTGTTTACATTATTCAAATACAAGCGCATGATTAAGTCAGCTATAGCCTTGTTATCCTTTTTTATTTTTTCCGAAACTTTTTCTCAGAACGTTCAATTTGAGGCAAAATTTTCCGAACCTTTTGCTGTTTTTCAATTCATGAACAGCTTATCTGCTAAATCCGCTGATAACGTTTACAAAAGATTGTTCAGCCACTCAAAATTCAACACGAAAACATATACAGGATTAATTGCCCGATTCGACTCGTTGAATATAAATTACAGTTATGAATTTAATGATTATCCTGCCGGTCAAAAAGTAGGTATAGATGTGCCTGATCTTTTAAGGAGGAATCTTATTCTTTGCGACAGCATACAGGATTTTAAAATTCGCTCGATGGGACTTGTTCCAAACGAGGCATTAATTAAACTTATAGATTTATTGAAAGAGTTTACACCATTGTATGAAGCGGTAATATACGAACCTTATAAAATGAGATTTGAAGAACAGGTAAAAAGCATTTCTGACCTTATCAGATCAAGCAATATCAATTATTATTTTACTGAAGCGCTTCAATTCTACAACTCGTCATGGGATGTTTCTATCCCTTTTGTCTTTTGTTTTTATCCTTTGCCAAATTCAAGGGGGTTTACAGCTACTGCTGTGAGCAATGTTGCCATCAGTGCCGTTGCTGACAGCCTGGACAATGTTAAAGCCTTATTATCAGTTATGCTTCACGAAATTTCTCATGTTTTATATGATGAAAGGCCTCTGTCATTATGGAATCAAATGGAAGGATGGTTCGATTCTAATCCTTCAAAAGTAAGCCGGTATGCTAACTCGCTTTTTAATGAAGCCATGGCAACGGCTGTTGGCAACGGATATCTTGCTGCACAATTAAATGGAAAGGAAGATACAACCCGTCGCTGGTATGGTGTTAAGTATATCAGCATGATGGCAAAAACAGCTTACCCTCTGGTAAAGGAATATATCGAAGCCCGGAAACCGATGGACCGGGATTTTGTGAACCGCTATATTCAACTGTATGAAGAACATTTTTCAGCCTGGCTTTACGATCCGCAATATTTAATGAGGGGCCGCTTATTGTTAAGTGAAAAAGATGCGGATTTCGAAATCGTAAGACACTTATACGAGCCGGCACCGGGCAACGAAGACGAAAAGGAAATTTCAATGCCTGTGTTGAAGAAATTGGCAGCCAACCATGGTACCAAAGTGATTATTGTAAATAATAACAATAAAGAGAAACTACAATTAATTAAAAATGGGCTGAGTAACTTAAAGACATGGCATTACGATGCAACTAAAGATTTTGCCTATTCTAAATTTTTAGAGGACAGAACATGGTTGATTATATTGAATAATATCAATGGTACAACAGAAGAAAAATTGCGGAAATTAATAATGAAAAATGGAGAACTAAAATGAGTACTTATTTAAATACAAAAAGCCATTATCGTATTCGCAACCAATTGTAAGAAACGGAATGTATTAATATCATTCCTGTTGCCCGGGCTTTTTTTGGCCAATTCAGTTAGGCGTGGGCTTTGTTGGTATCATGTACTAAATTGGGAAGCCGTACAATAATTGCTGTTGGCCGAAGACCAGGCGGCGGCTCGCACGGTATCATAGTTATCAAAAAAATCATCCGGTAAAGGGAAATCAATATTGTCGTAGGCGCCAAGATCCTGCACATCCGGATACCAGCTCCTATGCGTAGCCTTCTCTCCAACGATTGCAAAAAAAGGTTTGCTTGTATCTCTTTGCTGCAGCCAGTTAAAGAAAAAATTTGTGATGATGTCGGTTACATAACCTTTATAGGCAATCGTGTCATTGTTGTTGTTTACGAATTCAGGATTGAAGTAAGTGCCCTGGCCGCCCTGCGCCGCAAGTACATTTAAATAATCAAAACCATTGGGCAAAGCATTTAAATGCAGCTTACCAATCCAGGCGGTTTGGTAACCATCTTTCTGCAGCAGTTGCGGAAACACTAACTGCGAAGTATTAAAGCGTGTTGCTCCCCACGCCGCGGTTCGTGTCACCACGAACCGAAAATGTTCGCCAAATAATTATATTTTGTTAAATCTAATTGACCTGTAAGATTGATATTGATGCTTGATTTTAAACTAACGTTTACCTATAACCGAAGTAATTCTTTTATGGTTCGTGAGACACGAACCAGGGCGCGGAGGGCTTGCTTGTATCTCTTTGCTGCAGCCAGTTAAAGAAAAAATTGGTGATGATGTCGGTTACATAACCTTTATATGCAATCGTGTCATTGTTGTTGTTTACAAATTCGGGATTGAAGTAAGTACCCTGTCCGCCCTGGGCCCCGAGTACATTTAAATAATCAAACCCTTTAGGCAAAGCATTTAAATGCAGCTTACCAATCCAGGCAGTTTGGTAACCACCTTTCTGCAGCAGTTGGGGAAACACTAACTGCGAAGTATTAAAGCGTGTTGCTCCACACGCCGCGGTTCGTGTCACCACGAACCGAAAATGTTCGCCAAATAATTATATTTTGTTAAATCTAATTGACCTGTAAGATTGATATTGATGCTTGATTTTAAACTAACGTTTAACTATAACCGAAGTAAATTCTTTTATGGTTCGTGAGACACGAACCAGGGCAGCTTGGAGTAGAGACACGGCCTCGGAAGAAAAACTATACTTTCACGGAACACTGCCAGCCTACCATATTAATTTCCATTTATCAGTTCTGCACCTGGCAGTCAGACACCCTTTCTAGTTCAAGCACAAGCGGACGCTTGCGCTAACTCTACGATAATCGAAGGGTGGCTTGCGCGAACAGAGGTTGGCCAACATTCCAGGATGGTGGTCAACATGAAACAGAATCTATAATAGAGCTTGTAGATAAAATGATTTGTTATTTTAATGCAATAGTATCATTCGGCACCGTAGAGTTTCCTATTTTGGCAAGATGTGGCAAAAAAAGCTGGTTTACATATTTGGTATTTTTCTGCTTTTGCACGCGAGTTACTCAAAGTTCATTTGCACAAACTGGTACTGGCAAGGATAAGGACTCAACAGTCAATGAATATATTGAAAACTATAAAGAACTGCTCACTTATAAAATGTCTTTAGGTGGCACGGAGGATGGGTTTGATATATTGAACACAAGCCACTACAAAATAAGGTCTAACAATAAAACGAAGTTAAATGCAGGCATTAACTATCGCTGGCTGGCCTTCAGCCTCACCTTTGCGCCAAAATTTTTTAATGAAAATATTGAGAACAAAATAAAAGGTGAGACGAAATCTTTCGGCTTCGGATTCAGCTCCAACTTTAATCATATTATTCAAAAAGTAAACTACTCAAGGGTAAAAGGATATTATCTTAATAATACAAATGAATTCGATCCAGCCTGGAAAAACGGAGACGCCTATATACAATTCCCTGGCCTCGTGTTTAGAAGCTTTTCGGGCCAAACGGCTTACAAATTCAATGATAATTTTTCTTTCAACGCTATCAATTCCCAAACAGAGAAGCAGTTGAAAAGTGCGGGTACTTTTTTGCCATCATTATCCTACCAGCATTACATAGTCAATGATCAAACGCCATTGACCGGCCAAACCAGCTCACAGAAATCAAAGACATTCGAGGTTGTTTTTTCACCCGGCTATTATTACACCTTTGTAACTCCGTCAAATCTTTATGCTTCCGCAGGTATCAATCCTGGTATAGGTTTTAACAGAACAAAGCTGTTGACCAGGCAGGCATCCGGGAATACGAGAACCATATATCACGAGACTGTTTACCAACTTGAAACCACCTTCACATTTGGCTATGATTCCCGCCGGTTTTTCACGGGGATACAAATTATGACGGGCGCTCATGGATACGGCCAGTCAAATGACAACAATGTAATTCTACAGGAAAAAGGTACGGGCTCTTTTTTCATCGGCTATCGCTTCAACAGCTCCGAAAAAGCTAACTTCCACGATGGACAAAGCAGAAAAACTGGCTGCCGAAAAACTCCAGGAGTTAAAACAACAAATAAAGGAATAAGCACCCGTTTGCATAAAAAATATCGCTGCATTTTGTCTTGAATTGAGCGGGTTATTTTTGTAAGACAGTTTTGCTGGATAGAAATTTTTCGTGTGCCACAAGACAAGGCAAGGTTTCAAGCAAGTATATTTGAAACAGTTATGCAACCGCCACGCAAGCTTGCGCCAACTCCCCGATAACAGTTAGGATAACCTCGCCAAAGTGGGCTTGCGTCAACAGGGGGAAGGGTGCGCTTGCGCCAACAAGAAGATGCGCTTGCGCCAAGAGTGGGCCGAAGATTGTTCTATTTTTTCACGGGAGCAGTGGTCCTCGAAATTTTACTCTGTGAAGTTGCACTTTGCCTGATCTTTAATCCATTTGCTATACCAGCAGGACAATAATAATCAATTGCATCCGTAGCTTCATTATAAGTAAGATCATATTCGACCACGTTTCCCCGGGTAACTATATCCGCGGTATGATTATAGAAATCCCTGGTACCATAACCGCCAAAGTTTCCATACATCACGTCAGCCTCATAGGTCCTTAATCCATCAATGTTTTGAATAAGGGTATATCCATAATTTGTTTCTACCACATAGAACCCACAGGAGTTATTGCTATATACCACATCGCCTCTCTCCTGCGAAAGCCAGTATGAATTGTCATCATATACTCTCTCTTTAACACAACTGGTAAATAAAACTGCAACCAAAGCCGCTAGAATTGAATAGGTAAAAATCTTTTTCATGAGTAATGTTTTTTTTATGATCAATAATTGCAACAATGAGATCACAAACAGCTGGCTAAGTTTCATTACAACTTGTTAAAATAAAAAGCCCGCAGTGGGGACAGCCCGGGGACAGGAGTATTTTCTTGTTTAATCATTCTAACGACAGCAAAGGGTTACTAACAGTTAACAATATGCGCAAATTTTTATACTCTTTTATTCATGGCTCTTTTCAAAGCAAGCACAAGCGGACGCTTGCGCTAAGCCTCCGCTGGTTGAAGGATATGCTTGCGCCAAAGATGGAAACACCCACACGGGGCTGGAGCGGCTCGCACAAATAGTTGATGTGGGGCTTGCGAATGTGAGGGAACACCCTGGGGACAACGCTTCTTACCTATTTAAATGATGCACAAAATAGCCAAATGAAGGATTTATTTATTTAAATATTCTCACGATAGCATTGGGATTTATTTCAAATTTTGATACCTTAGTTTTTTCACAACTAATCAGCAGCAGGTATGAATACGAAAGAATCAGATCAGCGGTTGCTGATTTCAACGCTTTTGGATGTCCGCTTCGTAAGCCTGTTGGCGCGAACGATGCAACATGACCCGGCCGCAAAAAGGCTTGTGTTCGAGACACCACATTTGCAATGAGCACTGAATCAAAAGTAATCATATATGAACACGGTACAAATCGAACAAAAGAGCTTTGAGATGCCCCCGCGTGAGGGGTTCTCCATCGCACATTTTCTCACCGTCGCCGATATCGGCCGGTCGGCTCGCTTCTACGAAAAGGTCTTCGACGGCCGCATCCTGAGCAGAGGCGACAGTGACGGGGCACCTGCTTATATTCAAATCGCGAATACATGGCTCATTGTCAACGTTGGAGGCGGGCCTACCCCCGACAAACCGACGGTAACGCTCAGCATCCCCAACCCGAACAACATCAATAGTTTCATGAATATCCGTGTTGCAGATATTCAGGCATGTTATGAATTATGGAAAAGTAGAGGAGCGGAATTCATTACGGAGCCGATTCCGAAGTACGGCGAGATACGCTGCTACATCCGCGATCCTGATGGCTATATCATCGAGATCGGACAGAGTACAGATCTCACATATGGTTGATGCCCGGCCAGCAGGGGTATAGATGTAACAGAGACTGAAGTTTCCTTTTCAAATACAAAGTGTGAGGAGCTGTTATATGGATTTAGGTGTGTTTTCAACTATTGTTTTAAATACTTTGGCCCGGCGTAGCCTCATTAGCGTTTTACCAATCTTCAAATCCCAATTGTAATTGTTTTGTGGTTTTGGTAGCCCCATCCTTGCTCCAACCCGGCGGTTTAAAACAATAATGCAGGCCGTCTCTTATATTTTTTACTTTCTTAAGATCGCCAAGTATATTTTTCCATTCATGAAATGCAATTACAAAAAGGATTAAAGGATTTAACATTTTCGGCTAGTCCGTATTTGGTTTAAATATTTCCTGCTGGTAGGTTCTCCACCCCCGCGGTTCGTATCCCTGGTAACTATATACCTGTTAGACCATGAGGAAAATAAAAAAGCCGCTTAAAAGCGGCTTAAATTTTATTCCATCGAATACGTAGTTAGAACTACAAACTCAGTATAACGTTCTTGTGGTTCTCTTTCTTGAATCCATTGAATTGCGTCTTGTTCACTATCGAATGTATTAGCGCCATCCCGGATAGGTCTCATTACTGTTTTCGGTCCGGGGAATCCACCACCTTCTCTAACTATTTTAAATACTTTATACCTTGTTCGTAATTCCATATTATTTCTTTTTAGTTGCTGTTTTTTAGGTGAGGGCGCTGGATTGCCCTTTACAGATGCAGCCATTATATTATGAAATAATTCTGACGCTTTTTTAGGATTTTTTATTTGTCTTTGCCATATTCAAATTTACTAATTTCACATAAAACAAAACCCCCGTAACTATCCACCTAATGGGAGCAAATATATTACGAGGTTCACAGCACATATATTGATGCTGCTATTTCCGGTTGTCCGCTGCAAACGAACTATTTTAAGGGGCTAATTGCCCCGTTTTTTATTATATCCAACAACCACATGAACTTTTAATCAAACATATCCAACTGGTATGGGTTACCTAAAGACCGCGCATTGAAAAAATATTACTTGACAAATGGAAAATTGAAACATACGAAGATGATGATGATGAATAGTTATGTGCAAATCTATAAGTTACCTTATTTTTTGCCTTACGTGGCCTAACATCTACTAAGTTATCTGAGACACGAACCAGGGCGAGTGTAACTTTTATCCATGATTTTACTTGGTGGAGTTTAGAAACTGCGAAGTATTAAAGCGTGTTACTCCATTATCATAAAATCCATTTTTGTGGCTGTACTTACCTGTTAACAAAGTAGCACGGCTCAGGCCGCAAATAGAATTTGCTACAAAGTTATTTAGCAGTAATACACCTTCGTTTGCAATCCTATCAATGTTGGGTGTTTGTACCAGCTTATTGCCATAAGCACTTGTGGCCTGGTACGCGTGATCATCTGAAAGAATGAAAATGATATTAGGCTTCTTGTTTTGCGCATGTGCCATGCCTGAATAAATTAAACAGGCCAGGCAAAATGTTTTATAGATTTTCATGGTACAATATTATGGTGATTTAAGGCACCGTCCGCCAAGACGGGATGATGCCTGGCGTAAAGTTTTAAACTTGAAACAAATGCGGTGAGGTTGGCAAACTTCGCCGGGCAAGGCAAGCCATTGAGTATAGGTGAATGCTATAAGGTCGATACCTCTATTTTTGCTATCGCGGTTGTTACTGAAATTTCCTGAGTTAATGAACTTCTTTTTGATTTATCGGCCATGTTCTGCCCTGGATTTAAGGCTTGGAGTAGAGACGCAGCCTTGGAAGAAATGTTTATCATTCGTGAGACACTAAAGGAGTGCGGTAAAATCAAAGACTTTCTTTGAGCTCAACTAATTCTTTCTGTATCTGAGCCGGAATAAATTTAGACTTTAGAGCACATTTTAAAATTCTTTTTAATTCTTCATTCGTCAATGTACCAAGCGTAATCATTCCGAAGAGATTTTTTTTAGCAGCTTCTTCAAATTTTGAAAAGGGTTCCTTTCTTACATTATTTGCAAAGAATATAAAAGTATCTTTTTCGAAGGAAAAGTTTTGATCTCCGATAACCTGCTCTTTCGGGAAATAATAATACGGTAGATAACTTTTATGTATGCAACATCCATATTTTAATGTTGAAACAGATAAATTATTTTGTGTGGTAGTGAGCGAGTGTATGAGATACACTTCTTTATTGTTTGTGTAAAGAACTATGGAATATTTATCGCGACTACTATTATCATCATCGAATGTGTAATCTTTAATTCTAAGTATTAGTCCGGGCTTCCAATCCATTAATGTAATATTCGAAAGTTATAAGCTTTGCATTTTTTCATGAAACTCCATGCTTTCGTAAGCCGATTGGGCGGCCATCTGCATTATTGGATCATCCTTAATTAATTCCACAAAATCAATTGTATAATTGCTTTTGCCGTATACCTGGAAGTTGATTTTAAGATTATTATCTTTTACTTTATTATGCCAAAGGGTGTTGTTTTCATGGAGCAGGTGAATTAATTCCGTTGAGGTATAACTACCAAAACGATCTATTATATTATCTATTAATTCCTTTTCAAATTCCGAGAATTCATCCATCTTGTAATCGCCTTTTGGATAAATATATATTTTGACTTCATCACCTTTCTCTTTCTTCTTAGTTTCAATAAAATTTTCGAGATTAATAGGCTCCCCGTTTTGATAAAGCGATTGATCGTTACGCAATTCGTTATATAATTCTTCGGCAACCGGGCCCATTCTCCAAACCTTGTATTCCATCCAGGTTACCGAAACTCCGGTACGCATGTAGGCTGTCTCATCAATTAAATACAACAGCTTAAGGGCTTTTGTCATATTTAATTCTGGAATTTTTGTGCTGAGATAGTTGAGAAGATTGCCGATCTTATTATTCATTAATGATCTGAACATATGTACAAAACTAATTTTTTTAGTTTAAAAATACGAGTTAATGTCAGCCGATAAGGACTTTAAGTGCAGTTTTCCGGACAAATGCCGGTGTTCCCTATCCCATTACATAAATCGTAAGACTGGTAAAGCCCGCGCCTGATCTCCCGACCAGCGAGACTTATATACTCCCCGGTATTTTCCTTTAGAGTCTGTTAATAATATTTAAAAATAATCTGCCCGATCGAAATAAAACTCTGAAAGAAATAAAGCGAAAAGATTAAAATCGTCAGCCGTTGGTCGGAGAGCAGACGGCGGCTCGCGCGGGTGCTTGATTTGGGCTTGCGAAAGAAGGGAACCTAAGCAGGCTAAAAAACCCACACAGGCTGAAAATTTACTTTAACTATCTTGACCTGTAACATTCAATACAAATTGGTTTTAAGACGCAGGATTTATTTTCTTTACCACATTTATGGCAGTATTTTTCAAGAAAATTTTTGTTGCTTCCCTGATTAACCCAAATATCGAAAGCTTTTCTACCATAAGGTCTTACAGGATTAAAGGGTATTGTTTCTTTTGTTTTTATACAATATCCTGTTCGAGATTTATCTATTGAAATCTCACCTTCAGAATATGAATTAAATAGACCAAACACAGAAGTTTCCTTCTTGCCTTTTCGCTCAAATTGCGCAACACTTTTTCCAACGATATAATCAACAAAATCCATTGCCTGAGTGTCCAAAGGGTCATTAAAAAATTTAGGGGCAACAAGCGACAATAAGTTACTCGCAATATCCAGGATTTTAAATTCAGTTAATATTCCCGTTTCAATATTTTCCTTTAGTGAATAATTATGCAAATTCATAGACGTGATTAAACATTGCTCGTCATTTGCATACATTTTTGCATGTAGCCGTTTATGATAACTTATGCTAACATTTGAGAAAGTTTGGAAATACCTATAATCATCATCACTTATACTTTTCCTATTATCTTCTTCATTTTTTCCATAAACTACAATCAATTCTAACTGAGGCTTATTGAGATGAGTATTTAATGCCTTTTTTAAATCCATATTCAATTTTATATATGGAGATATCAAAATTAACTGCCTCTCAGCCTCAAGAATAATAGATTTTAGCGCATCAGTTGATTGGAAGCGATTAAGGAATTTAGCCATTATATTGTATGTTATCCTTTTAGAACGATGTTTACCAAAATAAATTATACAGAAT
Organism: uncultured Chitinophagaceae bacterium; assembly: GCA_963800635.1. Taxonomy (GTDB): domain Bacteria; phylum Bacteroidota; class Bacteroidia; order Chitinophagales; family Chitinophagaceae; genus Ginsengibacter. The sequence goes on along the minus strand of CAWDCB010000005.1, from coordinate 388,507 downwards.
AAATATATGAGGTGAGTTTCTTCCCTTTCAATGGCAAATCAGCTTGCTGACCTCGCAAAAGATTGGAATAACGAGGCCCCACGCCAGAACAGTTATGGTGTTTCACGAACCGAAATGTTCGCCAAATAATATTTCATTAAATATATTGACCTGTAGCCTGAGATTGATGCCCAAATTTCAAACTAGCGTTTAAGTATAATCGAAGTAATTCTTTTATGGTTCGTGAGACACGAACCAAGGCGAGGGGATTTTCATGGTACAATATTATGGTGATTTCATGCACCGTCCGCTAAGCGGGTCGATGGCCGGTGGAAAGTTCTAAACTTGAAATAAATGCGGCGGGGTTGCAAACTTCTCCGGGCATGGTAACATTTGAGTATATGTGAATGTGATAAAATGAATACCTTGCGTTTCTACTATCTCAGATTCTTACTGGAATCTCATGAGTTAGTAGACTTCTTTTTGATTTATCGGTCCTGCCTGGAGCAGAGACACGGCCTTGGAAGAAATTATTAAGTTGTCTATTTTAGATATGGCTTAAAAGGGGTACGACTACAATACCATTCCCCTGTTTATGTAAATTATGAGTGAGTATCTTATATTTAACTGTAAGGAACAGTGCTCGATCAGTTTAATTTTAGACGACATCATTATAAAATAACTCACAACACATTATGGAAGCAGGCAAACGAAGTATAAATGACATTTTCAACGGGAATAAGATTTTAGAAATCCCATTTTTTCAAAGATCATATGTTTGGGATACGCCACAATGGGAAAGGTTTCTATCTGACATGGAACATGTATCACATAGCAACAAGCCCTATTTTCTAGGCTCCGTTATCCTTAAACAACAAATGACAACTTCTCAACAAAGCGTTGGCGACAAGCGTACTGTTATTGACGGACAACAACGTTTGACTACTTTAAGTATTTTCTTCAAAGTATTGAGTCTAAAAACCCATAATCCATATCTATCGACATTGTTTCGACTACCCATGAAGAACAATGAAATTGCTTTACTTCACAATCATAATGACGTTGCAGCATTCAACAAAATTTTAGACTTAAAAAACGAGGACAAATTATCTGCAAATGACAGTGTTACTAAAACATACACGTATTTTTCTTCAAACATTGATATCACAAAACTCAACTTTCAAAATATTCTAACTAATATTATGTTTGTAGGCATTGACCTTGGAATAGATGAAGATGAACAGCAAATTTTTGATACAATAAATTCTTTAGGAGTAAAATTAACAACGGCCGAATTACTAAAAAACTATTTCTTTGGTAGAGATGATATCCAACTTTACAAAGATTATTGGTTGACCGTATTTGAAAGTGACAATGACACAAAGGATTTTTGGGATACCGAAATTGTTGCAGGTAGATTAAGACGATATTTTATTGACTTATTTTTCTACTCGTTTCTTCAAATCAAAATTCAGGATAACACGCTAAATGTAAATACGGAAGATAAAGACGAATTCACCAAGGTTGAAGGACTGTTTGACTCTTACAAGAACTTCATAAAAAGTTACAAGATCAGTAAAATCGAATTGATTACCGAAATAAAAGCTTATGCGAAAATTTTTAAGGATAATTTTGATATCACAGTTATTGACAGCGAATTGCCTGACGAAAACGGAATTGAAAGAATTAATGCAATAATTTTCGGCCTAGAAAACACAACACTTATCCCGTATGTTTTATTTGTTCTTAAAAATGTAATCGACAGCCAAGAACGAAATGATATCTTTGGGTATTTGGAGTCATACATAATGAGAAGAATGGTTTGTCATGCAAACACAAAAAATTATAACCAGTTATTCGGGGAAAGATTGACTGCTAATAATATCTTGACAAAAAGCGATTTAAAAAACTATATAGACCAGCGTTCCGACAAGGTAAACTTATGCCTTCTGATACCGAATTAAAAGAAGGTTTCAATAAATCCAAACTAACAAATAAGCAAGCGGCTGGAATATTGTACTTCATCGAATCAAAAATTAGAAACAGAGCAAAACATTCTACGTCACTTTTAGGGCTTGATCGTTACAGTTTAGAGCACATCATGCCAAAAAAATGGGAAAATAATTGGGGCAAACTTTTTGATGAAAATGACAAAATTAAAAGGAACAGAACGCTATTAACACTTGGTAATTTAACGATAATAACGGCCTCTTTAAACTCATCCATACGTGACGGGAATTGGGATATAAAAAGAAATGGTCGACCAAACAAAGCAGGATTATTTCAATACGCCACTGGTTTAGATACATTTAGCCAATATTTGACTTTACCTATATGGGACGAAAAAGCCATTTCAACCCGCGCTGACTTTTTATATAACAGTGCCGCAACAGTGTGGACCGATAAGTAGTATAAAGCAAAGCAAACTCTGGCCAATGCAGGTGTTCCCTATCCCATCACATAAACCGTAAGGCTGGTAAAGCCCCGCCTAGTCTCCCGACCAGCGAGACTTATATGCTCGCCGTTACTTTCCTTATGTCTGTCGATAATGTTTAGAAATAATTTGCTGGATCGAAATAAAAGTTTGAAGGAAATAAAGGAAAAAGATTAAAATGGTTGGCCGTTGGTCGGAGGTCAGACGGCGCCTCGCACTAGTGGTTGATGCGGGTTTGAGAGAGAGCGACCACCGACGGAGGCTAAGTGAAACCCACGGAGGTTGAAAATGTCATTAATCAGCAATTCGTTATTTTGCGTTTCTTATTGCTTATTGACAACATTAATTTAATGGAAAAACGAGTTGACAGTTTAGTATTCAGACGAATGACGTATGCAGACTTCCGACACATCAATAAAGTTGGTGGTGAGGAAGAAGGGGGAGGTGGACAATCGTACATTGACTTTCCAACAGCAAATATACCTGTTCAAAAATGGTTCGATTTCTTAGGACCTAACACTGCCGTTGGAGCAGGTGATAGACCCAAATGGGATTTCGTTATTAATAGTTTAGGATTATACTCGCCAATAACATTAAGAATTTCCCAAAGACGCTTGCAATCTGTTAGTATAACCTCACAAAAAATTCATAGTGAGGCATCGAATCGAGTTCCGTCCTGGCATCCTGACAATGGATTTCCTGAGGACTATAATCCAGATGCGGAAAATTTAGTTGTCTATATAGTTAAAACAACTGATGATGAATATTGGGCAGGTTGGTTTCTTCAAAATCAAATACCTGCAAATTGGGTTGGCAATGCTTCATTAAGTACAATGTTCACCGAGGTAGCTGGCTGCTTAAAATTTCGGCGACCGCTTTTTATTGAAACCTCAAATAGTCTTTGGGGCTTTCGTTTTAACGCTACGACCATTCCTAACGAAATACCTACCAATGAAGATATAGAGACTGAGTTAGAATTAGAAGATACTTCGCCAAGATTGCAAGAATTGATTGAAGCCCATACTCATCCGGAAATTGTGAATCGGGTGATGCGAATTCGCCAAAGAAATAATAGATTGGTGAGAAATCTTAAAGCACTTTACGAAGGACGATGTCAAATTACGGGTGAGCAATTCACATTTCAAAAAAGGAATGGAGAATGGTATTCAGAAGTTCACCATTTAATTTCACTAGGTGAAAATGGCTCTGATTCTTATGCAAACGCAATTGTTGTCAGTCCTTTAATTCACAGAATGCTGCATTATGCAACTGTTTCAGAAATAAACTTGAATAACATCGCAAACAGACAACTTTTAATAACGATTAACGGAGTTGAATACACAATCACCTGGCATCCTAACCATATCGCAACTGTTGAACATACTTTGAATGATTAGTTGCGATGCAAGTGAATGAGGTACTCGTTGAGAGTTGCTCCTTTTTTGATGACATCTGTTCTGCTTTTGAAACGTTTATACTTGATGTTTTTCTTTACAACTTTTCCATAACCAGACAGGAAAGAAATTAAATCATCAATCGGAAGCAACCCATCTTCGCTGTAACTTATTAGAAAATCATCACAATTAATATTTGTAAGGATTTTATCAAACGCCCCTCTGATTTTTATTTTTGAGCAAAAGTTTGAGTATTGGTCTCGCCATGGCCGTAATCCACTATCTCCGATTGCCTCGGGCTCATCTTCTCTTGCAAGTGTTTCTAAAATATGATAGTTTGCTGCATATTGCCGTTTAATGTAGGGAGGGTCTATGTAACAAATATCACCGGTTAATTTACTTGCAACATCTTCTGCATATCCTCTATAAACTTTATGGCCTTCCAATTTTCCGACATTTGAAAAGGACGAAGGGTATAAAAGAATCGGGTCTATTGCTCTCTTTACAAACTTCGATAAGTAATGACCATAAGTTCCAGCGATGTTTGCAATATCATTTACAGCCATAATCAAGTCATGAAGTAAAAGAGAATGCTCATATTCTGCAATAATCTTTTTCTTCTTAAGACTTTTTATTTCTTTTCTAATTGCGTCAATCTTTGCAGCATTCTTTGAGGAAAAATATTTTCGGGGCCTATTTGTATTCGTGGGTTCTCCATCAGGACTGAACTCATTAAAAAAATAACCCTTTATAGGCGTCAAGCTATTCAAATAATTTAATACTGTTTCATAGCTACTACTCTCGAACAAGTTCTGAGTTTTGAATTTTTCAATATTGCTAATTGCTTTTATGCCTTCGAAATCTGGAGATTCCCCCAAAAATAAATGAACATTTAAATGATGAAACGAGTAGGTCATAACATCTACCGCCGAAACCTTGAAACCTTTTTCACGGAGCGCCAGCGAAAAAAGACCAGTTCCTGCCATCAAGTCAATAATATGTTTTGCTCCGTTTTTGGTAGACTTAATTTCGGAAATTATTATATCAGAAAGTTTGTCCTTAGAGCCGATGTATCTAAATCCCATTTATATTAAATATCTCTTTTGTACTACAATTCAACAATCGCTTGATAGGAATAAGTTGTTCGGAAGAACTAAGTGTATCAAATATTGATTTATAATCGGTTTGATTTAATTTGAAGAAATATGCAACCACCCTTTCAATAAAAAGGTCATTCGTCCTTGTAATATTTTTCTCTTTTGATTGGGAAACTTCACCTCTCACAATTTCAGTTACACGGTTTATTAAATCTTTTACATTTTCAGAATTAAAATCAATTTTGGGAAAAGGCAAATTGACAAGCGTTGTTTGTGTTAAATATGGATGACTTTTCCATTCATTTTCACCGAACTTTTTAATTAAGTAGTATGTCATAGCTCTTGAATTAAGAACTGCCAAAACAAATTCTAAAGACAGCATTTTTTCAACAGCAGGTTTTAATCTAAGAATATAAACAACCTGATTGGTAACTGCATTCTCATAATCTAAACTGGCAGTAATGCCAACACCAGTTTTCCTGACAAGAATTTTATCTCCATTGTAAATCTTTAAGTCCTTGTAGTTAATACCTTCTTTCAAAGTGTTAATCCAACTTTTAGAAATTGATGTGAACCGATATAAATCTTCCCCCACTTTCAATTTAATATTCCCAATTCCGTTGTGATTAAGAATGATTTTTTCTTTTACGATAGATTCAATTATTAGTATAGCATTGCAATTGTTGCATTTTGGGCTCCTTTGATTTCGGGTAAGGCATCCAATGTTTGCATTTTGGACATTGACACACAATACCCTTTTTAGAAATTTCAGCCCCTCTTGTATTCTTTACAAAATGCTTAACTGGCAAACTGTTTTTCTGGATTTTATCAAACGTTTTTTGTTCATCTGCTTTTAAATCAATATTAAAGACGCAGTTGTCGTTCTCAGAAAATCTACTTTGTGGAACCTTATGTAGCAACTCTGTTTCTACCTCTTCCAATGATACTTTACTTGCAATAACTTGCTTTTTATAATCTGATGAGAGACGAAAACAATCTACTTGATGATTGCTTTGGGCTTTAGTTTTGGTCCCCACAATAATTACACAAGCCCTATTTATTTCGGGAAATATTTTTTCTCCCAATCGTGCAATCAGATTAATAGTCGTATTCTTTGAAAGCAAGCATCTGAATCTTGCTTGTTCCTGACTGAAAACGGAATCGGGAAGAATTAATCCATAAACACCGCCTTCATTCAGGTTATTTAGAATGACCTCTACGAACAAATCGAAAATATCAAACTGACCCTTTGATAAGGCAAAATTAAAATTGAGCAGCAGTGGGTCATATCCATTTAAATCGGCTCCCCATGGAGGATTACTAACTGCAATATCAAAACCACTATTACATTTTAAATCCTTTCTAAGATCAAGCCACCCTTCATTTGAGTTTTTGCCATTTACAGGAAACAACCCATCGGTCTTTACAAGCCTGGCGCTGAATTTCTTTAAATTTTTATCAGAAAATTTTGAAGTAGAACTCAAGATTGCATTAATATCTTTATCTATGCCTATGATTTTTGGCAAAGATTTAGATGTCTTACTTAAAAATTCATTTCCTATACTTCTCAATAAAATACCATCTCCGCAAGCAGGGTCAAGGACACTACCAATCTTTCTCTGGTTACCAAAATATTGATACACTTTTTTAGTCAAATAGTCAGAAAGAAACAGTGGTGTGTAAAAGACCCCATTGACCTTACGTTCTTCTTTTGTATAGAATTCTACAGGACTCATTTCGCTTTTCTTTTAGTGATATAAGGTGTTATCTGCTCTTCGACTAAACGTACAGCATCATAAGTTGTGTCATTAACCCCGTATTCTTTAATTATTTTTTCCGCTGTATGCATTACTTTTAAATCTGCTTCAGCTACTTTAAAGAACTTGCACAGCCGTTGAAGTTGCTCAATTGTAGGCAATCTTTCGCCTCTTTCAATTTTGCTTAACATTGGCGAATCAATGTCAACTTCTTTGGAGACTTGATGTAACGTTAGCTTTTTTTGAGTTCGTAAGTTTCTAAGACGTAGTCCTAATTCTGAATTACTATTTTTCATTTTTTGCTAATTGAAGACTTGTCAAATTTAGACAAAAATGACAATAAATTAATTCTTTTCCAAAAAAATTATTTACACATAAAAAATACGCCTTTTTCAAGATGGTTAAACCCCATACCAAGCCAACTCCTAAAAAGAGCATGTTTTTCCAAACTCTCACTGGACAGTATTATAATTCGGCTACTGTTTCAACACGCGAACTTCTATTATCTCCTCGGCAACAAAGTGGCAAAGTTGTTTGCAATTATTTAGACCAACAGAATTTGTATTCATCAGGGGAGGCAATAATATGTTTACAAATCCTTTAATGTGTCATTTCACGCGAGCGAAAATAACAACGGAATAACGCATCGCGAATATTTGTCTACAGAGTAACGTATCTTTTGAAGATTTTTTTTAGTTCCTGTTCTTGAGCTTTATAAAATTGGCGAGATAATTTTTATCAAATAAATTTCCATCAGATACCCATCAAATAAAAAAGCACCCGAAGCATGCTCGAACCAGGGACCACCTGATTATGAGTTTTAAAAGAGCCTTTTTTAGCTTTACTCTGCTTTACTCAATTTCCCTGAAATCCTTGCCCACACTGCATTTCATAAAAAAATAAATATGCAAGTTAACTTCACTTTTTCTAATTAAATGTATATTTGTTATGCAAATTGTTTGCAAATTTTTAAGCATAAAATTCTTTTCAAATCTTCTATATCAAGTTTCCATTTTTAGATGCGCATTTAAAAAATTTAAACACTAATTTCTAGTTTTATGATAACAGTAAATATTGTTCATGACTTACGGAGAATGAAAAGTAATAAATTATTTCCCGTGAAATTGAGAATAACTAATGATCGCAGATCAAAGTATATAGAAACAGGAATTGATCTTTCGAAAGAAGATTATTTAAAGCTTTCTTCAAAGCATAGAAGCAAAGATTTAAATGAAACAAAAGAAAAACTTTTAGAGTTGCAGGCTAAGGCCAATTCTATTATTAAAACCCTTCAGCCATTTAACTTCCCGGTTTTTAAGGAAAGATTTAAGCAGAAGACCTATGATTCAACTTTTCTTGAAACACTATACACTGAAATCATAAATAAATTAAAGGGGCAGGGAAGAATTGGTACTGCAGATAATTATCAGCGCAGCATTAATAGTCTTCAATTGTTTAAAAAGAATTTAAGGTTTGAAGATGTGAATGATGATTTTCTTTATAGGTACGAACAATGGATGCTTGACAAAAATCGATCAATTACTACAGTTGGTATTTATGGCAGATGTCTGCGAGCGATATTTAATGAAGCGATTCACCGCAAAATAATTTCCAGGGATTATTACCCTTTTGGAAGAAGAAGTTATAATTACCTGTAGGTAAGAATGTTAAGAAAGCTCTTAGTTTGACCGATATTGGTAAGATTTATTATTATCAGCCAAAGCAAGACAAAGGAATAGAGGCAAAAGGAAAGGCCTTTTGGTTATTTAGCTATTTCGGAAACGGCATGAACATGAAAGATATTGCACTACTAAAATTTAAGAATATTTCCGGTGAATTTTTGTCTTTTGAAAGAGCCAAAACAATACGAAGCAACAGGAGCAATCCGAAAATAATATCAGTATATATTAATGATGAAATAAAATCTATTATCACTAAATGGAGCAATTGGGATAAAAATAAAGACAACTATGTTTTTCCTATTTTGAAACCTGGCTTAACTCCATTACAACAAAGGGATCGAATTAAAGAATTTACCAGGGATGTGAATGATGGCATTAAAATAATTACTGCTGCAGAAGGGATCGAAATGCATGTAACTACTTACAGCGCCCGGCATTCCTTCTCAACCGTTCTAAAACGCTCCGGAGCCAGCATAGAATTTATTTCAGAGGCCTTAGGGCATACTGATGTAAAAACAACTGAAAGTTATTTAGATAGTTTTGAGAATGAAATGAAGAAGGAATTTTCAAATTCGTTGCTTGCGTTTAAAAAGGTTGGTTAAACCTATTTACCTGTTAAATCAGAAGGTCATTCGTTCATGTCGGATTAAAAGGAGCGTAAGATCACTTAGTATGATAGAATCGTAGCTGTTTTTTGCTTGTGACCTAGAATACAACCATAATTTAACCTGAAGAATAAAAGGTGAAATTCATACTTAATCTATACTTACTGTGTAAAGTGGGGCTCACAATTTCCTTAGTCAAGGTTAAGGCCTAAGTTTTATAAAGTATTAAAGTGCAAAAAAATGCAATCGAATAGCCAAGTGGGTATTGTGCCAGCCACCTAACTTTGTGAAACTTTGCCTCTGGTAAATCAATTCCTGGGGCGAAGCGTTCTTGCTTAATAGTCAAATGATCTTTGTCACCTTTTGCCATTCAGGATGTGCTCGCTAAAATCCAATGTTCATTATACCATCAAGTAGTTAAGAATCAATATAATTTATTACATTAGAGTACGCTTTCTTTCTTGATCGCAGATGTCGATATCTATTACTATAAAGCCATACGTACAATAAGTCTTCTGGAATATAAAACACCATGTTCACACCTACACAGAAAGATGATTTTGGTATTCTTAGAGCTGAAATCATTGACCTCAACATTTTAGCCCATTGCTTCGTACGAAAAATGAATCGTTTCGGCTATTTATTTTAGAATACTAGCCGGCATCATATGTATGAGGAGTTCACAGCTTGCCGTTATATGGAGAATCGGGCTGATCCTTCACTTGACGAAACTCGATGATGACGATAATTTTTAATATTCGTTTAGAGGCGCGGTTAAGGAATTGAACAAATCCAAGATCGACGTAAAGAAAAGGGATAAATTAAATAAGCTCCTATCTGTTTTCAGGCAAGATTTGAACAATCTTAAATCTAATCACAGAAGTGTTAGATTAGCGCATCTTAATGATCATGTTGAAATGGAACTCGACCAATTTCTCAACTTTGAAAAGAATATTTACCCACCTATTAAACAAGCTAACGAAATAGGCGATCTCATCTGGGGAGAAAAAATAGTTTATGGATTTAAACTTGGTAAATGGGAAGGCACCTTGGATTTCCGAAAACTTACAGAGGATCTAAAAGTAGATGTTACCAAGGAAAAAGGTTGGTAATTACTTTAACGGTGTAAGATTCTTTTGATAGCCGCCCGCTCGGCAGGGCTATGGAGCTTACATAATCAACTTAAGAACTTAAAATTCTCTTTTACATTCGCGTTATATAGTTTTGTATAATGTATAAACTTCAAATAAACGATCTACTCACAAAGACTCCTGTATGGATTCTTATCACCCTGTTTGGGCTGACACTAATACTTATGATAATTGCCTTGGCGACTGGCCGGGAAGTTACATTCTGGCCTCCAAAAATTGAGGAGCCAAAACGGTCAGCGAAGTAACTCCTGAAAAAGCTGCGGAAAAAGCCTCCATAGTTCAAGACGATTATGGTATTAAGATATTATACCCGGCTCCCGGTGATGAGGTAGATGGCGTCGTGAAAGTACATGGGCTTTTACCAAATTGCCCCCGGTAGGCTTGATCCGCCTAATAATTCTCACTGAGAAAAATGAATACTGGCCTAAAACTGATGTAATATTCGACCCACGGAATAATACCTGGAGTGTTGATGTAGGTATGGGCCCACTTCCGGACAGATTTGACCAGAACGATGATCATAGCATCTCTTGGGGATTATGCTAAGGCACTAATGGATTATCAAAGAAAGGTGATAGACACCAAAAAGGTTTACATAGGCATCGGATACAGCTCGCTTATACGAGACCATCTTCACAGACAGGATCAGGTAAAAGTTAAGGTCAAAAGGGTTATAACATAATGGTCACCTTCCTTCAATCGAGATGTAAAATAATTCTCCGCTTCTCATCGCCTGTTTAATCGTTACTGGATTTAGGCCCTTTTGTCATGCCTCACTGAAACCATAAAAATTAAAGGGGCAGGATAGAATTGGCACTGCAGATAATTATCAGCGTAGCATAAACAGTCTTCAATCATTTAAAAACAATTTAAGGTTTGAGGATGTAAATGGTGGTTTTTTTACAAATACGAACAATGGATGTTTATTTTTATCAACCAACGCAAGACAAGGGAATAGACCCAAAAGGAAAAGCGTTTTGGGTTATTTAGCTATTTCGCAAATGGCATGAACATGAAAAGAGATATTGCCCTGCTAAAATTTAAGAATATTTCAGGGGAATTTTTATCTGTTGAAAGAGCCAAAACAATTCGAAGCAACAGGAGCAATTTGAAAATAATATCGGTATTATTAATGATGAAATAAAATCCATTATCACTAAATGGAAGCAATTGGGATAAAAATAAAAACAACTATGTTTTCCCTATTTTGAAACCTAGCTTAACTCCATTACAACAAAGAGATCGCATTAAAGAATTTACCAAGGATGTAAATGACGGTATCAAAATAATTACTGCTGCTGAAGGCATCGAAAGCCATGGTACAACCTACAGTGCCAGCCATTCCTTTTCTTCCGTTTTAAAACGTTCCGGTGCCAGCATAGAATTTATTTCAGAAGCGTTAGGATATACAGACGTAAAAACAGCTGAAAGCTGTTTGGACAGTTTTGAAAATGAAATGAAGAAAGAATTTTCAAATTCTTTGCTGGCCTTTAAAAAGACTGGTTAGGCTAAAACCATACAATTAAAAATTACAAAGACATTTGAGGTTGCTGTAATTAGCGGGTCTAGGGTTCGAATCCATTATCAATGATATTTAGAAACTGATATTTGAATGGTTAGCCGCAGTCATCATTGAAAAGGAGCAATTAATGGAGCATTATGCTTCGTTTTAAAGCTTATCATAAGAGTTAGGTATTAAAATAAATAAGTGGTAATCTGTATACTTATCCGTCACGAAATACGTTTTTTAAACTTTCAGATATTTTTTATGACTCGAATTCAGTTGCCGGGCGGAGAGTTATGAAATCGCAGCTCTAGGGAAAGCCTGCAACGATAGCGCAGGCTTTTGCAACTTATTGTCAGCGTCATCTTTTTAAAGAACTATAAGCTCCACAATTGCTCCATCTCACTTAATGCTTCAGGCGGTAGCGGTCTAGTTATCAAATGAATAGACGGGATTGATATGGAGAGCTATCGAATCGAAACCAGGCTAGGATTATTGATATAAAGAATAAAAAATGCAAGTCTATACCTGACTCATATCCCGCGTTAGTCAAATATCCTTTTTATTGTTTTTCGTCAGAATGATTAACTTGAAAACATAAAAATTGCTTATGAGCAAAAAGGATTGGGAAAAAATGAGCAAAGAGGATTGGGAAAAAAAGTTAGGGGAGATTCTTCTAAAAATAGTTCAGTTTAGAAGACCAATAGAAGAATATAATTTTGATAAATACAAATACCAACAATGTTTAGTCAGCTTTATTGATTTGTTAGGGTTTGCCCAATTGATTAATACCTGGCCTTCACCATTTATTGCCAAGGCTCTACACATTTTTACTTTAACCAACGAGGACCATGGATCTCAGGATGAAAGAATTAAGATTATTCAATTTTCTGACTCTATCATAAGGAAATGTAATACGTATCACGACCCGAACGATGAGTTCGGGATTTACTCCCCATTAATCAAGGAACTTAAATGTCTAGCAGCAATTCAATTTAATCTTGCATGTTGGTATGGACTATTTTTACGGGGTGGGATAACGTACGGAGAAATATTTTCAGATTTCGGCATGACTTTCGGCCCAGCAATTATCGAAGCCTATATCTTAGAATCGGAGGAGGCAATATACCCACGTATTTTAGTTCATCAAAGCCTGATTAATTCACTCAGTCAATTTCCAGATTTAGTAACCCCAGGATTGGAGGAAACTAAGTTGCAATTGAAATATTGTCTTCTAATTGACAGTGAAAAAAAAATTTTTGTGGACTATTTAGGTTTAAACATTAAAGGTGCTACTTTGGAGTTTCTTTTAGACCATAAAACAGCTATAATAGATCAATATCGAAAAGCCACTAATAATCGAATTCGTGAGAAATATATGTGGCTAAAAGAATACCACAATTTCTCTATTTCCTCAGGCGGAGATTTCGCAGAAATAGGCGTAGAGGCTTCTAACATTAACCAATTTTTGATTGATGATGAAGTAATGCCAAATGTCCAAGCCAAAGCAATAATCTCATTTTTTAAATTCTAAAGTTCAGATGGCCTATGGTAAGCATGGCAGAGCAATGCATGATCCTTTCTCTGGTGTTCGGCTTGTTCATTACTATGATACATTTATTTTAGGTTGCAGCGAGTGTTAACTCCAGCCTTAATTTAACGCGGCTGCCGAGACCTTCAATCCATAGCACATCAGTCGTCATGATATTGCCTGTGGAAAAGAAGGCCTCCCCGCCCGTGATCTAGGGCAGTTTTAAGATGGTTTTTGTGATCCTTCTTTGAAACATACCTCTGCGATTTTTAAATATTTATCTTCTTGGCCGGTGAATGACTTGTTGCAAATAATAGCGGTGTTAATTTCCCGTAGTATTTCGGGCCTGCCCAAACCACCCAATGTAAAAGCAGCTTTTTAAAACGGTTTTAAATCTTTGTCCCACTTGGACTTTTGAGATTTTGCTCACAAATTTCTTTGCCAGGCCGTCATTTGATTTTAAATTGAATAATGAGGGTTTATGCTCATAGTGCTTTTCGGGCTGCTCCTTGTTTTTAAACTGGCATATTTTTAACTGTTCTGCATGCTCACGGATAAGCATATTTGCGTCATATGAGACAAACCGCAGGTCCTGTAAATTTTCCTTTTGTGGTATCCGGCTTAATGCCATATTTTTTAAGGATTACAAATTAAATCGCAAATTGTGTTTTAAAACGGAATGGACTTTCAAGTTTTTATGTAGTCATTCGGAAAGGTGATGATAACACATATTCGTTATTCCAGGCCTTCAATCACCGTCGGACTATTTTTAGCTTACCTTCTTTGGGAGATAAAAAAGCATCGCAATCCACCAGGTATTTTTCCATGTCTTCAAGATTATTATCATAAATATTACTGCTGAATTCCCAGGCTCTCACCAACATTCTCATGTAAGCGGCTCCATCTCTTTGCTTCGTTAATTTTTTTAAACTTCCATATAGTCCTCCCGGTAAACTGTCGGAATAATTATCTTAGAAAAGCCTTTGGTCCCTAATTCTGCGTTCATCATTATCCTGGCAATTCTTCCGTTACCGTCCAGGAAGGGATGCACTTCACTGACCATAAACATCATTTAAGCGGCTTTTGCAAACGGGTGTTGTAATAAGGTATACCATTCATAACCTCTTTTAAGTGTACCTGCTACCAGTTGCCAGTCTACACTTTCCGTGTTGCCGGCACGGTTATTCATACCCTTAAATTCGCTCGGAGTTTTTGATGTTCTGGCACTCAATAAAATAGCATGTCTCTCTTTAAGCAAGTTCAACATATCTTCCGAATTACGCGGTTGTAAAGACATTTTATTCCTGTTCGACACAATCTGGTAGGTTCGTAACACATCATGAGAATCCTCATCTCTTGCAGGCAATGGAGTAGATGTTCTTATAATTTGTTTCGCTTCATCAATAGTAAATTCAGTTCCTTCGATATAGTTCGAAAAATAACTTTCAAAAAAAGCAAAATTCCAATATGATTGAATCCCTTCATTTTTATCAGGATAATCAGGATATTCCGTTTTTGCCAGTTCTTCATACAATGATTCAAAAAGCTGAATCCTGTCTACGTCCAAAGGTTCACCCAAGACTCTTGCTTTTGCAACAGGACTCACCAGGTTTTTTGAAGATCCTGTTCCCAGGAGATCTGTAACCAATTGATTCAATAATCTAAATTCCTTTTCCATCCCTAATTCAGGTGCAATCTCTTTTCCTCTGTCCCTTATTTGGTTCAATGCTGTATCGCCTTTTACTCTTAAAATTGATTCCATCTTTTCTTCCAATTGTTCCCTGCTGAGTGTCTTTGATTCTTCGCGATTTCCCTGGCTTTCCTGCAAGTTTTCCAGGTAAGCGCGTGCAAGTCCTGATGCTCTTAACTTCCCAAAAAAAAGCTCATCATCATTTAGCGGGCTATGTCCTTTTAAAAAATGAATAGTAATGCCGGGTAATTCGATAATATCCGTATAACTATAGGTAAGATAAATGCCATTAGTTTTTATTGGCATTCGCTCTAATGCACTGCGATGGCTTAACAAAGCTTTCGGGTATAATTCCGATAGTATCCGATACCAGTTGCGGCGCACAATTATCTCAGCTGGCTCTTCCAAATTCGAAGTATAAATCCTTGGTGCTATTTTCTTTATAAGGCCATCTTTTGCTAATTTCGTAATCTCCCGCGACTTTTCTTTTGATCCGGTTATGATTTCCTGTAATCTTATTACTGACATTATTTTCCTAGTTACATTGATACGTTTTTAAAATATTGCGTTATTTTCCTACTAACTTAACTAAATGTCCCTATTTTTTCCTACTAAGCTATCTAATCTGCATATAATTCCCTAATATAAATACTTTACCATCTCACGAATAATACGTGTATAACATTCCATTAATTAAAAGCGGAAAAGGAATAACTCCTGATTCAATAAACTACTTGGGCGACAGAAGACAGTTTGATTTGGACAAGGAGATTTATTATTGCATTTTGTGATTTTGCCGGTAAGCTCTTCGAGAATGTTTAAGCAACTTAAGTAATATCAGGGTTTTTTAGAAAATTAGGGTAATCTCATTCAATTACGATAAAGCTGTTTTAATTTTTCGTCTATCTCAAATGAATACTGGTTAAATATCTCCATAAAGCCAATTGATCTTGAAGTTTAGCCTTTTCGAGAAGAAATTCACGGTAATGTATTTAAAGAGCCGCCATCTAACCAAATCAATTTCTGTATTATTATCCTCTAGTCGATGATCTACCTTTTAACCAAAAACTATCTGTCCCCATAAGTGGAGCAATTGGGATAAAAATAAAGACAACTAAATTTTTCCTATTTTGAAATCTGGCTTATCTCCATTTCAACAAAGAGATCGCATTAAAGAATTTACAAGAGATGTAAATGACGGAATAAAAATAATTACTGCAGCAGAAGGGATCGAAATGCACGTAACTACTTATAGCGCCAGGCATTCCTTTTCAACCGTTTTAAAACTCTTGGCTAGCATTGAATTTATCTCTGAGGCGTTAGGACATACTGATGTAAAACGACTGAAAGTTATTTAGATAGTTCTGAGAATGAAATGAAAAAAGAATTTTCAAATTGTTTACTGGAGTTTTAAAAAGACGGGCTAAGCTAAATGGCAAAATAATAAAAAAAATTATTTTTCCCGAGTAAAATATTCCATCTGTTAAGCGAATTAAGAACTGATTATCACGAGGTCGGACCTTAGAAACAGTTATTTAAAAATTAAAGTTATTTACCCGAATTTGAATTGCAGCAGATTATTGTAACTAGCTTTTAGCTCATTTAAGATAGGAATTGATTTGATTCCTATTGCATCCTATGTTCGTCTTGATGTTATCCAATTACCAACTGGTTTTTTATAATCTTCCTTTTACTCCAATGTTCCCCAATATTCTGAATAAAATCTCTACGCACTACTTTAGCCCGAGCTTCAAGTTTATCATCCGATTCCAATCGTAAATATATACCTTCTACCGAACCGCTTGCATACTTGGAAGTTGCATTTTCAATTATTGAAATTAGCTGCTGCCTGTTGACTTTTTTTTGAGCTATAAGTGGAACAGCGCTTAAATCGGCCTTATCCAATAATTCGTTTCTATTCCGGACGGTGAAAAATTTATTATCAAATTTATCAAACACATCGAATCCTAAAAACCAATCTGGCAGATTTGTATAATGAACAGAATGCTGAGCATAGCACCACTCTCCAAATAAAATATAGCGGGAAGATAAAAGCTGTTGGAGAATGCCTGATCTGAGATAGGCCCATTCCCAAATTGATTCGAATTGAGGTTGGTCGCCAGGCTTTACATAATTGTTTCGATTTTGTATTTGTAGATTTAAATTTAGATCAAAAGAAATTCCTACATTAGCTCCATCAATTTTTTCTTCAATTATAATCGGACGCAAATAGAATTTTTCCTCTTCACCCCTTTCTAATACTTTATCATCCCTTATATTTAAACCGGGTAAAACAAATAGATGAGGCGTGCGGGGGAACTTATAGAAATTCATTTGATTTTCTTATCATGTATCTCCTTCAATTCTAGCTTGCATAAAAACTTCACCTTAATTCCTTCTTGCAATAGTATTTGTTCCCACCCTATCCACTTACTATCTGACGCTTGAACAATTTCGGTACTATTATTTACTATCGACACCGCCACAAATTTAAGATCTGACTTATCAAAACCTGCGTCTAATACCGACTGAGGCACTTCTTCGAAATTGTATTCGTCAATACTGGTAACTCTTGCTTGTCTCACTCTCTGCGTATTTGCCTGATTTGTCAGTATCCATTTCAGAAATCTATTACCGTAATCACTTTTCGAGCCCGCCGGCATTTTTTTCTGATATTCGGTAATAATGCAATAATCATCATCTATAGTTATTACATGCTTATTATTGATTACTTCATCCAAAAAATTCGCACATGTTAATGAACAGTCTGTTGACATGTCGCTTGAACCTTCTGCAACCAACGGAACGTTTGTATCAATTATATATTCAGCCATGTGATTCTTTTCTTTTCCTATTTCTAGCAGCGTTTGTCATTGCTGATAGATCTTCAATATCGTTTCCAAAAAAATTATCCGGCCAATTTAAGATATTACCGAACAAGTCAATTTTCATTTCTTTTAATTCTGCCCTTCCCTCATTTTGGCTAACAAAGTAAATGGCAACATCCTTCGCATCTACCTTCTCTTCAGCGATTCTTCTTTGAATTCTCCGAATTAAATGCTCAGAATGTGATTCAACTATAATTTGCGTATTTCTTGCTTTTCCGTTTTCCCTAGATTTGCACGCTTCCATAAAAACGTCGGCTAAATAAGCTTGAACCGATGGATGTAAATGTATTTCTGGCTGTTCAAATAATAATATTGAATTAGCAGGAGTATAAAATGATTGGACAATAACTGGCAGAACTTGAGAGATGCCAAATCCAACATCAGTTATCAGGACCTCTGTAGAATCCTTATGTATTTTTAGCTTCACTTCATATTCCTTTCTTCCCTTAGCTATTGGCGCGATCCGAAAACTAGATATCAATTGCATTGTCACCAACCACTCTGCAATTAACTTTTCAAAAGCAATAGCATTTTTATTAGGTCCCTTAGATATTTTTCTATTTTTGGCGGCTAAAATGGCGTTAACAGCTCGATCACCGACGATACCTACATCTTGAGGTATCTCGCCTGAATACATATATTGTCTGGCTGGATTTTCCCGTAAAGGCCCTACATAATAAATAGATTTAAGAAGATTATTGACAGATAGAGAAAGATCAGGTAAAAACCCTGTATTTTGATAATAAGCTACTGCCTCATTTGGAAATCCGAAAAAATTTTCTGGTTGCGGTAAATCCCATACTCTCATTTGACGTTTCACTAGGTTGTAGCCTTCCGCATGAAGCTCATATTTTTTTGTTTTTTTTTCAAATGAAAACCGAACTGAACTACCATTTTGTAAAAAATAGTGCATTTTCTCTAAAATTATTCGACTCTCTATATCATTGAAGCTAATCTCGGCACCAAAATCCATTTTATTAAATGGCCCATATTGCTTATTCTTGCTTTTGGAATTCTTGAATTCAATATCATCAACTGAAAATCCTACTTCAAACTTTAACCTTTTATTGATTTTATGCTCATTGATAATATCAGCATATGTTCCTAAGTCAATAATTGAATCCTTATCACCTAAATTTAAAACTCGTAGCCTATCATAACTCTCGATCGTTTGTTTTAACATTAGAAGAAATTGGGCAATGGAAGACTTCCCACTACTGTTATTACCACAGAAAATTGTTAACGGCGCAATGCGCATTTCACCTGTGTCCTGCCAGGCTTTAAAATTCTCAATTCTTAATTTATTAATCATTTCTGTAGTATTTATACAAACCGCCAGGGAAATTGCTGATCAAATTTATTACAGAATCTGCTTAAAGCTACTCTTAAACATGAATACTTTTAATCTGCAACGATAATATACTTTTTTAATGATTATGATACTGCTAATTCCGGATTATCCAGTTTTTAATTCGTTAATCGTTCATGAATTTTCATTATATAATTAGCCGGCCTTTTATATCACTGTGGAGTTGGAATGTCTTCTTGCCCGCACTCGGAATGTATGCAATAATTAATTATCTATTAAAAACGAGCTATTTAACAAATCAAATTCGACTTGAAGATTAAGATCTACTCCATTTAGACCTAAGCACATCATACAAATAATAATCTTCATTTTGTGGGTGTTGGATTTCTCTAATCTTTCTAAAAGATTTACCATCCTTAGGCTGATAATCCTCTTCTCCAAACCAATTTGCAAAACTTTCTGGTTTTATGTATGATAACCCTAGAGCGACAACTAAAACCGATAAATCAGTTTTCCAGGAACCAGTATCATCTAGTACATTAATGATTGATGTGTAGCGATCAATTTTTTGCTTTTCCATAAAATACGTCGGAATGGTAATGCTTGTAACATTTCCGTTATTGTAAATTTCTATTCGGCCACTATCCAACCCAGGAAGCCGAGAACCGCCACCATACATAAGCATGGGTTGATCGGCATACCGATTAACCATCCCGGGTCTAAAATGGTAGACCCGCCTATGAAAGAGCTTATATACCAGTTTGTTCAAATGCTTATTAACGTCGTAAAGTGCCGGTTGAATTAACTTATTGTTTTGCCAATCACCAGATGCAATAAGTTCCTGAACTTCCTTTTCTGCCTTCTGCAGATCGTGAATAGAAACTTCATTATTGGCGATTCTTTTGTAAAAGGTATTGGCTGCTATTAAGTAGGACTCTGAGGCTAAGTACTTGATTGAATTGCCAGATTCCACACAAAAAAATGATATATCAGTAGTGCCTCCCCCTATGTCCATAATACCATAATATCCCTGCATCAATTGCCTCGTTTTGATAATAAAAGTCAATCCTGCAGCTGTCTCGGGAAATACGGATATGCCGAGACTGTTTAATTCATCGTCAAATTGATCAGAATTTGATAAATTTTGAAATTTATAAATATTTTTTACATGGGTTATCAATTCTTCGGATGTGGCCTTAATGTACGTTTCATGAGTCTTGTACTTTTTTTGCAATAACTCTGCTATCATTAGTATGTTCTCAAACTTTCTTTTACGACGTAAGTTTTTCCTCTGTGACCATTCTGTAGGAATTCCTAGCTGGACTGTAAACTTAATATCTTCGATTTTAGAGGAAGCTGAGAACAGCTTCTTGATAAAGCCTTTGCCACTATCCTTTTGAGTAAAACGAGCCTTATAATGTTCCTTGATCCTGAAGAGTAAATGAGTCAAATAAATTACAGAGAGAAATTCCGGCGTAAATGGATAGAACTCCTCAATAAGGTAGAGGTTTGGCTTCGAAGTAGGTGTACTTTCAAATGTTTCAGCATGAAATTCCTCGTCCTCAGCAGAAGCGATTTTGAAGTAATAGTATTCATTTTTATAGGTAGCTGGGTTTGAATTTCCATATTCAAAAGTGTCATCATTCTTGAGGCCAATCTTCGATGAGATAAAAAAACTATTTGTGTCTGGAAATCTAAAAAACTCATGGACATTATTATCTACATCATAGATGCACGCCTTTGATTGTGATGTCCCAAAATCTAACCCAATATGAAATGCTTTCATATAACTTTTATAAGATTTACAGAAATCAGGGCATGGCTTACGTGGAGCGAAGCGGCCTGTTGATTAAGTAATAATATTTCCATTTTACTTTTCATGTTCTCAATATTCTTGCGATGAATTGCTTCGATACCCTGGCCTTGTAACAACATTCCTTCCATGCGTTTAATTCTACTTTTCATATAGCTAATCTCCTGTTCGGTTCTTCTCCTGATCCCAGATAAAAACTTAATCTTTTCATCTTCCTCAATTCGGATTTTATTAGAAATTATTTCAGTGTAAAAATGATTTCTTAATTCATTTACGGCATCTGCATTAAGTGGTAAATTTTCTAACAGTTGTTCACCTTTGCTTTGAACTATTCCAAGGACATATTCACTGAAATCGGAATCATGTATTTTAATTTCGTCTCTGTTTAAATCGGCCAAAGCAGAATGTAATAATTGATATTCCTTTGGCTTATTTGTGCCATGGCTTTTCTTAATATTAAACCGGTAGACAGCCAAAATGTAATATCCTTCTCTGATGTTTTTGTCAACAGGGAAGTGTTCGACCTTCACAGCTATTTTATGCGCCAAATTTTTATCAAACTGGTTATTGGCAAAATAATTAGTAATAGAATTAATGAGAGGATGAAAGGCTGAAATATATTCTACGGATTTATGCTTATAGGCGTACTTCTGATCAAATGTTATTGTAATTTTTCTAGAGCCAAAATGAATACTCTTGAACTTCTTATATAGGTTTTCCAATTCCGGGGCAGAAACGGCCGCATCTTTATTTCTTTCTATGAAGTCAAACAAAACATTTTTACTGTTGGGAGGGACATTTATTTCTGAAATATTTTCATCAATATGTTTCAACTGTAAAGAGCTCAGATGTATTCTTATGATACTCTCAAGGTATTGAATAATGTCATCCTTGGTTAAATAACAATTATTTTTTGTGATCCGATCAATCTCATTTTGAAAGTGTATGTCGTTGGCAAAGGCATATTGAAGTTCTGAACGGACTTTTTCCAGGTTTAATCGTTCAGTCTCAATTGCTTTGCGCATTTGATCGAGTTTTATATTTTGATCTTCAGTGGTAAGCTTGGTTTTATAAAGCGATTCAATGCCCCTACTTATCAATTCTCCTAAAGGTTCAGTTTCACCTAATATTTCTTCCAGGTCTCCAATAGATTGTTCAAAGAGTCTTATCCGTTCATAAAGCCTCGTGTGGATGCGCTCTTCAATCGTTCCTTGAATAACCAAGTTGTAAATATTTATAAAATCCGATTTTTGACCAACTCTATCTATACGTCCAATTCGTTGTTCAACGACCATCGGATTCCAGGGGAGATCGTAGTTAACCAAAGCATCACAAAATTGCAGATCAAGGCCCTCGCTTCCAACTTCAGAAGACAAAAGGACTTTTATATTTTCATCATACTCGAAATGCTCTAGTCGCTGAGTTCTATCTTTAATATTACCATGTATAATTTCAGTTTCAATGCCCATCTCCTGAAGCTTCGTTTTCAAATACAATAATGGCTTGGTAAAAAATGCAAAGACTATAAGCTTTTTATTTTTTCGTATGACTACCTCTTGGATAATTGCTTTGAAGGCCTTGAACTTTGAATCTCTAATATCAGTCTTGTAAACTCCTCTTGATAGTTCTTCTTTCGTGCTCTGAAACGCAACAATTGAACTTGACATCTCCCGTTTCTTTTGAATTAGGCCCAATACGTTTTCATCGGAGTACTGATTAATCACTGAATCGTAAATCTCCCTCTCTTCCTCGGTAAGATGGACAGGGATCGTTTTGGCTCTACGATAGACTATGTCACCATCGCCCATTACATCCTTTTTTCTTGTTCGGGTGTAAATGTGGTTAAGTGAATTTAATTCAATTAAGTCTTGTTGAATTTTTACACGATTTTCAAGCGTATTGTTTTTTGATAGCATATTCGAGCGCGCCCGTTGATACAAGTCATCATTTAAGAACAATTCTTTTATAGGCCGACTAAAAAGATTGTATACTTCCTTATCAGCAGTCATTTCCTGATCAACAATCGTATTGTGAAGCTCTTCTGCAATGTCTTCCAGAGATTCATTTGCATTTAGCTTCTTTACTGCGCGAATAAATGGCTGGTTAAGTCTTACAGCATTACTAAAAATATCATACGTATCATAGCCTTCGCGATCCAAAACACGTATTAAATTATGAAGGTTGCTCAAATGAGTCATGATAGGCGTCGCTGTCAAAAAAACAACAGCGTCGGAGTTATCTACAATCTTCGATACAAAACGGTGTTGAATTGTTTCACTATTCCGAATTTTATGAGCTTCATCGCATATCAAAAGATCAAAGGAATAATTATTCTGTACAATAGTTTTTTGCAAGTCAACATTTCTGAATTTTTCATAGTTAATTATACCAAAAATACTTTTTTTCGATCCCGTAATATCATTCTCGATATCTTCAATAAATTCTGCGGGATTTCCATATTTTTTTAAGATGAAATTAAACTTATCCTGGAGTTCCATTTTCCATTTATCCCGAAGTGAATTGGGACAAATAATCAGAACATTATTCAAATTTCCTCTTGCGGCCAATTCCAACATAATATGTCCTGCTTCGATCGTTTTGCCCAGCCCAACTTCATCGGCTATCAAAATACGCTTAAGATCAGATTTGAGAAATTTCACAAGAGGCTTATACTGGTAAGGCATGAAAATGGTACGGGAAGCCTGGAGGGTAGAAATTGTATTTGAGGTGGTATTACGAACTTTATGCAATGTGGAGGCGATAGAAAAGTCGCGGTAATCTTTTAATGCATTATGTTCAAGCAAGTCAAACGCTGTTTTGATAATTTTTTCTTCTTGTAACTCATGTTCAGCAACAACGCCGACCGAATCATCATCCCATTGTATTTCATAATATTCATACCCGCCGTGTGCAGGCAAAATATTAATAATGCGGCCTTTTTCAGAAGGGTATAGTTTAGATGAGACTCTTTGTCCCTTCGAATACTTTGTTATGGTTTCCATGACTTAGGTAATCTACAAGCAACCTTTTAAGTTAGGTGGGCTTAATTTAACCCTTTTTTATTAAATGAACTTAAGAAAGAATTAATCAGAAATTAAAATATCTGATGGAATTGATAAATTAGAATTTATTAGAAACTCAAAAAATATAGATGATGAGTTCTCGGGGTTAGATATCCCAATTTTTATATAACAAGTTTATGTTATTTATAATTCGACTACCTCAAACTTTATAAATTTACTTTTACCTATATTGCTATATTCAGACCTTAAAATTTAATATAACGTTCCCCAATTTATGATTGCTGGCATTAATAAAAACAAAATAACGCTATCGCAACTTGAAAACTTTTTATTGAAGGGATGCGATATTCTTCGTGGTAAAATGGATGCTTCAGAATTTAAAGAATTTATTTTCGGTATCTTATTCCTGAAAAGACTCAGCGATGAATTTGAAGTTGCCACCGACCACGTAAAAAAGAAATTCAAAAAATTGTCAGCTGATCAAGTACACGAGTTATTAGACGATCCTACAACGTATAAGCCTTTTACAAATTTCTATATACCTCCCAGGGCAAGATGGAATAATGACTGGACTGAAATTAAAGTAGATGAAAATGGAGAATCCAAAGAAATTTATCATCCTCCTCTTCGTGATGTAAAGTCCAATGTAGGGACAACCTTAAATAAAGCGTTGCATGCAATAGAAGATGAGAATACAGATTTGTTGGCCAATGTGTTGAAGGGTATTGATTTTAATATTAAGAAGGGTAAGTCTGCAATTCCTGACCAACGATGGATTGATTTGATCAATCATTTTAATTCTAATCTCCCTGCACTGATTAACGAAAATTTTGAATTCCCCGACTTATTAGGTGCGGCTTATGAATACCTCATAAAATACTTTGCAGATAGTGCCGGTAAGAAAGGCGGTGAATTCTATACTCCCGGGCAAGTAGTTCGTTTGCTGGTAAGCTTGTTAAAACCACAGGAAGGAATGGAGATCTATGACCCAACTGTTGGCTCTGGAGGTATGCTCATTCAGAGTTTGCAGTATGTGGAAGAGCAAGGGCAGAATGCACGAAATCTAATGCTTTATGGACAGGAAAGTAATCCAACTACGTGGATTATTTGCCGGATGAACATGATATTACACAATATTTCTACTGCTTCTATTGAGGACGGCGATACGCTGGAAGATCCTAAGCATTTGGATGGTGCTACATGGAAGAAGTTTGATATCGTTATTGCTAATCCACCTTTTAGCCAGAACTACAGCAAGACTAATATGAAATTTCAAACCCGTTTTGCGTACGGCTGGGCCCCGGAAACTGGGAAGAAAGCCGATCTTATGTTTGTACAACATATGGCCGCCAGCTTAAAGTCAAATGGCAGAATGGCAACCGTGATGCCACACGGGGTATTGTTTCGCGGCGGTGCAGAAAAACTTATTCGGAAAGGATTAGTAGATGCTAATTTGATTGAAGCTATTATTAGTTTGCCACCTGCTTTGTTTTATGGTACAGGAATACCAGCCTGCATAATCGTTAGTAACAAAAACAAAGAGGAAAACCTAAAAAACAAAATCTTCTTCATTAATGCAGATGCTGAATATGGGGAGGGTAAGGTGCAGAATTTCCTGAGACCGGAAGACATTGAAAAGATTAATTATGTTTTTAGCCATAAAATTGAGATTGATAAATACAGCAAAATAGTTGATAAGTCAGTAATTAAAAAAGATAACGACTATAACCTGAACATCCGCAGGTACGTCGATAATACACCAGACCCAGAACCGGAGGATGTAAAAGCGCATTTAACAGGTGGCGTTCCTATAGTTGAGATTGAAAGTCAGCAAGAACAATTTAAAAAATTTGACTACAATATTGAAGAAATCTTTAAAACTTATAAAGAAGGATATAAACTTTTTGCTGATGTGGTTCCAGATAGATCAGCAGTTAAAGCAATAGTTGAAGAAGATGAAAACATGAGGAACACCATTGTGAAAATGAAAGAGTATACAGATGAATGGTGGCTTACGGCTAAAGCAGATTTTGCAAAACTGGCCAATGAGAAAAATTTGAAAGAGATTAATATTCCGGAAGATGCAACCGTTACGGGTGAAGGTATTGCGGATTTCATAAGTATATCAATTGCCAATCTGCCCGAGGTAAGAAAACATCTTATTACATCGCTGAAAGAAAAATTGGTTAAGCAGGTCGTATTAGACGAATACCAGGTAGCCGGTGTATTTGTAAATTGGTGGACCAATATCAAATACGATTTAAAAACTATTGCAACAATTGGCTGGGTACCGAGCCTTGTGCCAATGGAATATTTTATTGACACTTTTTTTAAAACGGAAAAGGAAGCGTTGCAGCAAGCAGAAAATAAAATTAGCGAACTGGAAACCGCTTTACAGGAAGCTATTGAGACCATAGATTATGAACCTGATGACTTGGAGGCAGGAAGCGCGGAAACAGAAGAAACAACAATAACAGTCAAAATCATAAAGGACTACCTAGTCGAACAAATAAAGCTGCTAAATGAACAAGTAGATTCCGATGAAGAAATCAATAAAATGAAGGAAGGCCTTGCACATGTAAAAGAAAAAGAAACTGCCATAAAGGATGCCAAAAAAATGATAAAAGAGCTCGAGAGTGACTTGCGAAAAAAGGTAGAGTTTAAAATGTACGGTGTTGAAGAAGAAAAGGAAGAACTTACAAGTCTATTGGACCACACGCTAAAGCGCCTATCTGAATTAACCGAACAATGTGAACCGGAGAGTAAAAAAGAAAAGGCAGCCTATATTAAAACATTAAACGCTTTGAAATCTGATAGCATTAGAATGAAAGAAAAAATAAATGGCCTGGATAAATTTTTAGAAAATATTGGCGGGACAATTACAACAGCGGAATGCAAAACATTGATACTACGAAAACATAACAACCTTGTACAACAGGAATTATTGAAATACCTGAATGCTGAAAAAAGAAAACTAATTGCAGGGATAGAAAAACTATGGGATAAATATGCAGTCGCCACAAAAAAACTGGAAATAAATAGGCAAGCAAGTTTGAATAAGTTAAATACCTTTTTAAAAGAATTAAATTATTTGAATTGATAAGAAATTGGGAAAAGAAATTATTAGGGCCAAGGATAAATATTTTATCAGGATATCCTTTCGCATCTGAAAACTTTACTAATGAAGATGGTTTCCCTTTATTAAGGATTCGGGATCTTAATGATAAAGACACAGAGGTCAATTATAATGGACAATTCTCCAAGGAATACGTGGTTAAGAAAGGAGATTTATTAGTTGGAATGGACGGTGATTTTCATACGGTCCTTTGGAAAGGAAGAGAGGTATTGCTTAATCAACGAGTATGTAAAATAAAGTCCAAAGATGAACATGATATCATTACAATATTTTTGTATTACCGTTTGATAAATGAAATAAAGAAGATAAATGACACAGTATCAGCAACAACCGTAAAACATTTATCGATCAAAGATATCTTAAATCTTTGTTTACAGCTCCCTACAAATGAAGAACAAAGATTAATCGCTGATGTCCTTTGTACAATAGACGCATTAATAGAACAAACTGAAGAACTCATGGCTAAATATCAACGGATCAAAACCGGGCTAATGCAAGACCTGCTTACCAAAGGCATTGATTCAAAGGGTAACGTTCGTAGCAGGGCCACTCATACGTTCAAAGTAAAGAATGGTATCGAAGTGCCCGAGAATTGGGAGGTGAAAACATTTATTGAACTCTTATATGAAAATGTGATAGGAGAAATTCAGGATGGAAATCATGGCGAAAAACATCCAAAAGGTTCCGACTTTGTCACAGACGGAATTCCTTTTGTTATGGCATCTGATATTTCAAAAAGTGAAATCGACGTCGAAAATTGTAAAAAAATAACCCCAGAGCAATTTACTTCTCTTCGAATCGGTTTTGCTATGCCTCAAGATATTTTACTAAGTCACAAAGCCAGTATAGGTTTCGTTGCTGTGGTTCCGAATTCCTTAAATGAAATTATGTTAACACCTCAGGTTACATACTATAGAATTAAAGATAAGCAAAAATTGAGTTATAAATACTTGAGTTGGTATATGAGAGGCGAGGGTTTTCAAAACGAACTTTCCAATTTAGCAAAACAATCCACCAGAGATTATATTGGAATTTTAATGCAAAGGAACTTAACATTAGCCTATCCAATGAATATCGAAGAGCAGGCGGAAATTTCAAAAAAGATCCAAAGTATTGATGACTATCTTAACACAGAATCAAAGAAGCTCAGTAAACTTAATTCACTTAAAACTGGGTTAATGCAGGATTTGCTGAGTGGAAAAGTGAAGGTAAAATACTGATCAAAAAAAATGAAAGCTTCATGTTTTGAAATATCAGCGGAAGAAACTCACTCTCGCTCGGTGGGCGTAAGATCATATGACTAAAATAAAAACATGCATTTATGGAAACAGATATCTTAGAAGAACTTAAAGTGCGCGCCAGAGGGCTTGCTATTAGATATTCAATTGCTGAACAACCGAAACTTCAGAAAACAGATGTTGATACGGATGTTTTTTACTCGCTCATTTCCGAATTCTTTGATTATAACCTATCCGAGTTTGACATTGGGTTTAAAGATTTGGGAGAGATCATCAAAAGAGCTTTCTCATATTTCTATGATAAAGGAATTGAATCCGCAATTAACAAGCATTTTAATATAGACGCCGAATTGGAGTACAATCAAGATGATATGCTTCGGTTAAATGAACCAGATTTTCCAAGCAGCGTAACGGTATATATTAACCATGTGGCCTTACTGCAAATATCAGACAGCCTGTTCAAATATATTATTGACAATAAAGCAAAATTTGACGCTGAAGGATATACTGTTAATGATCTTTGCGAAACCATACTGTTAATTGCTTCAGAATTAGGAGTTGAATTAGCGACGTTAATTCCATTAATAAGCAATGATTTTGGAATCCAAAAAAAGATCAATAATTCTTTGAAGGTTGAAACGGTGAATGAAACGTCTGATATGTACGAAATTATTGCCCCTTTTGTCATCATTTAGTTTATAGCTCTCCAAAAGAAAAAGAATTCAGGCACCTATCCAAAATAAACAACTGCATGCATGTATCAGTTCAATACTTTCAAGCTTATGATAAGGATTTTACAATGGGTGAAATTACGAGAGAACTTATTTCTCAAGCAGCAAATAATTTTCTATCTTTTAAAGGGGAAGCCTATTTGAAATCACTTAATAATTTTCTATTGAAATCCGAATATAATCTCGATGACTTTTTATTGGATTTGTATGTTAGGAGTAAGATCTCGAATGAGGATGAATTAGCGTTTCTAAATTTATTTGAAGAACTTTCACCGAACTATGATTTGAAAGTGAGCACTACCAAAATCAATCAGAAGGTAGTTGTTAATTATTTTATGGAGGAAAGAAATGACGCAAAGTAAATCTTATGAAACATAACCCAAGATATCCACTTAAGCATCTTTCAATTCGTGTTCCCTGGCACGACAACAGCTGGAATGGAAGTATTTGCAATAATCCGAAGGCCAATGGCGCCTGTCTGATTTTAAAGAACTGTGCTTTAAACAGAAATGATAATAAAGAACAGTTATTGGCCGGCCAATCATTGAAGGATCTATCGGAAAATGATTTTCCCGCCTGTATTGGAGAAAGGGGCACATTTATGGCCTCTTTCCCAATTGAGAAAACTTTGTCACATCCCTATGCAGAAACTTCGCCAACTACGCATGGTCACCTGAGACCGACAAAAGTTACATTTAATAAATTTTCAGCAGCAGCTGTTCCTTATCATTGGATGTTGAAAGAAAACGCAAAGGATAAGGCAGCGTTGTATGATCTCAATTATGATGAGGAACGAGAACCTCAAATAGACTGGGCATCAAAAGGTAATGATAATTGGGTGCAGGAAATCAATAATCAAAAAGCTTTATTGAATTGCTTCTTCGAGCATTTGGAAGAAGAAACCTCCTTGGTTTTCTTTTATGCCAAACAAGTTCCGTTTGTAGAAGAAGGAGGAAGAGTTCTAGCAGGTGTAGGACGCATTAAAACGATTATTTCTTCAGAGGCCTATGAAGGTTCCAATAAACGCTTTGGCGCGGCGTATTGGGAGCATATGATATTGCATAGTATAAGAAACGGTAATAAAGATGGATTTTTATTGCCATATCATGAAGCATTAATATATCAAACTGAGCATCGTGATTTTGACTTAAAAGATTTGGCCGTTATTGTACCTAATGAAAAGCGATTTGAATTTTCATTTGCTACTGAGCATGTGACTAATGATACTGCCATCCGAATCTTATTGGATTGTGTAAAGTCACTAGAGAAATCAGAGGCCCTGGGGATTGGAGCTAACCAACAAGCAGCTATTCAATGGATACATAATGAAATAGCCGGGCTTGAAAAACTTAGAGGCATATACCCAGGGATGGGTGCAGCGCTTTGTGCTTTTGGTATAGAAAAAGGCCATTTTGTAGCAGCAGAAATTATTAACCAATTGAAAGATAGCTCAGAGAATCCATGGTTATTATTTGGAAAGGCTTTAGAAAATCCAGATGGAATTTTATCTGAAGGAGTGGCTGGGTTAATTCCATTTAACTCAAAGAAGTTATATTAAACATTAATTTCAAGAGATGAACCAACAAGGATAAATTTTTTACATCTCATTAGCCGTTTTGATTTAAGCATAGAGCAAGCAAGTTCTTTATTTGTTCAAGAAGAAAGAGAGGCTTTGGGAATTCTAAGAAAGGACAAAGATTATCTTCTTAACCCATACCTGATTTATGAAGACTTAAGACGTACTCTAAAACCCGTTGCTTTAAGTAGCGTTGACTTAGGTTTATACATCAAAAATCCCCCTGATGCTATTTTTCCTGGGGGCTTATTATATGATGACCCGTTTAACAATTTTCGTGTTCGGGCCCTTACAATTCAACAACTCGAGTTAGCTGCTTTATTGGGGCATACCTTATTACCTCGTAAACAAATCATTAAACAAATACGCGAACTCACCATACAACCCGCCTGTCCAATCAACAGCGACTATTTTGAATTGGCAGAGGATTCTTTTAAGGGAGATATTGACCTGCAGGAGAGTATTTACGTGAAGGAGAAACTAAAGAGTGTTGAGAGAGCCTATCAATTGGCACGATTTGGAAAAACGAGGACTATTATCAGTCAAAAGATTAATGACAGAATAAATGGCAAAAGACTTCCATTAAAAGCCGATTGGAATCTTTTGCTTGATACTGCCTTAGCACCTTTTACAACAGGAAGTCCTGACGAACAAGAAATGAAAGCCAGAAAAGAAAAAGCCGTTGCACTGAAGGAGATCGCCGAAGCTCGTTTTTCTGTACTAATTGGACCCGCGGGAACTGGTAAGACAACCCTATTAACAATATTAGCGGGACAAAAAGAAGTTGAAGATAGCGGTGTATTGTTGCTCGCTCCAACCGGAAAGGCTCGGGTTCGTATGGAAGAAATTGCTCGAAACTTAAATGTAACCCGCAAAGACGTTGGCCCAATTCCTTTCAGGCTTCAATCGTTACAACGGTGAATTGCAGCAGTATACATTTTCGAATGAGTATTGTGAGGGCCAATATGACACAGTTATCCTTGACGAAGCTTCTATGCTTACTGAAGAAATGCTTGCGACCACTTTAGATTGCCTTAAAGGGGTTAAGCGATTTATTCTGGTAGGTGATCACCGGCAGTTGCCTCCTATTGGAGCCGGAAGGCCATTTGTTGATATAATACATCACCTGAAGAAAGAAGGAATTGAAACCACCTTCCCCAGGGTTGAAACGGGTTATGCAGAATTAACCATTAAACGCAGGCAGGGAGGCAGTAAAAGAGAAGATCTGCAATTGGCAGAATGGTTTAGTGGCGAACCTTTGGAACCGGGAGCAGATTCTATAATTAATCAAATACTCGCAAACCCAAATTCTACTTACCTCAGGATGGAACATTGGGAGAACGAATCTGATTTTGAAAGTGTCCTGGAAAGGGTATTGGTGGACGAACTTGCGATGGAATCTATCACTGATATTCAAAAATTTAATCAATCATTGGGTTCAGAAGATGGACGTTATTTTAATTTCAAACAGGCAGCTAACAAAGCAGAAGCATGGCAGATACTTTCACCTGTAAAAGAAAAACCTTTTGGTGTAAAAGCCATTAATCGAAAAATGCACAAACTCTTCAGAGAAGATAAAGTAAAATATGCTAAAGATCGCTATGGAAAAATACCCGGCCCTATCGGACTCGAAGAGATAGTATACGGTGATAAAATAATTAACTTATACAACTCAAAAAGAAGACCTAAAGATGTTTGGCCCCAGGAAAATAGTCTAAATTATGTAGCTAATGGCGAAATTGGAATGGTCATCGGTCAATTTAAAAGGAAGACTGACACTTTCAAAGGGAAGCCAAAAAATACGGAAATCGAGTTCACCTCCCAAAAAGGATACAAATATTCTTTCAAGTCCTGGGAATTTAAAGAAGATGGCGATACGCCATTAGAACTGGCTTATGCGTTAACAGTTCATAAGGCGCAGGGAAGTGAGTTTGGAAAAGTTTTTTTAGTAGTTCCAAATCCCTGTTTTCTGCTTACCAGAGAGATGCTTTACACCTCTCTTACACGACAAAAAGATAAGGTTATAATGTTATACCAGGGAAGCTCATTTGACATAAAAGCAATGGCGTCACCTTTAAAATCTGACGTCTTAAAACGAATCACCAACTTGTTTATCAATCCTGAACTTGTTGAAGTAGAAGGTCAATATTTAGAGAAAAACCTGATACAACAGGCGAGTGATGGAACAATGCTTCGCTCTAAAAGTGAATTACATATTTATCAGCGGTTGATCGACAAAGAAATCAAACCACTTTATGAGAAGAAATTACTTATTAAAGAGGTAGAAAAGTTGCCAGATTTTACAATCGAAAATGAGGATACAGGAGAAGTCTATTATTGGGAGCATTGCGGAATGTTATATGATGTAGAATATAAAAAACGTTGGGAGGAAAAATATCAATGGTATAGAGATAATAAAATTTTACCTTTTGAGGAAGGTGGTGGCGAAAAGGGCACCTTGATAATTACTGAAGATAAACCATTTGAAATAGAGGATGGAAGTATCAGGGGAGCAATTTCTATTAAGGAAATTGATGAAATAATTAGAAAAGTATTCAATCGATAATGGAAAGCAATGACAAAATAAAATTCCTTCATCTTGATGAAAGAAATCATGTAGAAGAGCCATTTCTCAGACAACTTGAAGCGATACCTGCTTCAATAGCAAAAACGAGAAGTGACACGTTAGGTAAATGGAGAGTATTGCGACTTGAAATGGGTAGTGGTCAAATGGCAATCGAAACGCAAAGAGACAACTTTGACCAGGTGCTCTTGAAAAAGGATTTGGAAAAAGCGCTAATAAGGATTAATCCATGGTTAGATGATCAACAGTTGTTTGAAGCTGTCCGGGACTTGACAACTTTTGAGGGTGACAATTTGTATAAGAATAATCAATATATTTTAGAGTTGCTTCTAAGAGGCACGAAAGTACAAAGGCAGACGGAGGAAGGTTTAAGGAATGAAGATGTATTTTATATAGATTTTGAATAATCCCGAGTTGAATGATTATGTCGCTGTATCCCAAATGAAATTTCGAATCGCGGGTACCGATAAACATATTTACCCTGATATTGTTTGCTTTATAAATGGCATCCCTGATATCTGTTATCGAATGTAAAAGTCCGAGGGCAAAAGAACCTATACCCGAAGCAATTGACCAGTTAATGCGTTATTGTGAGCAAAGGGATTATATAAAAGAAGGCAATAAGTTCTTTTTTATTACAATCAGTTTATTATTGCCACATGCAGGAATAAAGCAAAGTTTGGCACGATCACTACTAGTATTGAAAAGCATTTTTATCGCTGGTCAGACCCTTATCCTGAAACAATAGAGCAACTGGCAGAATATTGTAATCCACAAAAGACTTATTTTACCGACTGCAGAAGGAAATGATGACGAAGATATTTCAACTGAAATACGCACGTCACCGAATGACCAGCAACGATTAGTGCATGGTATGTTGAAGCCTGAAAATTTGTTAAGTATCATAAGAACTTTTTCAGTTTGGACAACTACTGAAAATGGAGAAATGATAAAAGTAGTCGGTCGTTATCAGCAGTTAAGAGCGGTAAAGAAAACAACGTGGAAGACTACTTACGGGTAAAAACAGAGATGATCGAAGTGGAATTATATGGCATACTCAGGGATCTGGAAAATCTTTAACGATGGTCTTCTTGATTAGAGAAATGTATTTACATCCCACTCTCCAATCATATAAAGTAGTGTTGCTTACGGATAGAACCCAATTAGATGACCAGATTAAAGCAACAGCGGGTTCTGTTGGTTATACTATTAATGATCCTAAAGATATTAACGATCTAAAGAAAGTACTGCGAACGAATACGGCCGAGATAGTTTCCGTTATGATTCACAAGTTCCAGGAAAGAGATTTCCAGGCTTCCTTTCCAGAGTTGAATACTTCGGAAAAGGTATTAATATTGACGGATGAAGCACACCGTTCGCAATACACCAAATTAGGTGCTAACCTTGACAGGGCCTTGCCAAATGCTACCCGGCTTGCTTTTACCGGCACACCAATCGAAAGAACAGAACAAACCTTTGGAGACTATATTGATAAATACACTATGCGCCAGGCCATTAAGGATGGGGTAACATTGGAAATTGTTTACGAGGGTAGAACCCATGAAGCTGGCGTTGATGACCAGACAGGTGCAGATAAAAAATTCCAGGATGTGTTTCAAGATTATAATGTGGGTGAGCAGGTTGAGATATTGGCCTATGGAACGCGAAGGGCCTATCTTGAATCTATTGATACCATCAAGGACAAAGCTAAAGATATGCTCAAGCATTATGTAGCGCATGTCTTTCCAAATGGTTATAAAGCGCAGGTAGTTAGCGTTTCGAAGGAAGCTGCACATCGCTATAGGCTAGCCTTTGACGAGGCAATCGTGCAATTGATTGGCGAGTTAAGGCTCAACAACCCATATAAAACTACCATTGATGCATTAGAAAAATTACAAACCGCTGTAATAATTTCTGATGTGGAGCACAATGATCAACCTGACCTTAAACAATATGCAAACAGCAAGGAGCGGAAATTAGCTATCGCGGGCTTTAAACTTAAGTTTGGCAAAAAAGAAAAACTAAAAGAATCCGACGACAAAGCCGCATCAGGCAATATAGGGATTTTGATTGTTGTAGATATGCTATTAACCGGTTTTGACGCTCCTATTGAGCAGGTAATGTACCTTGATAAAGTAATTATTAATCACAATCTATTGCAAGCGATAGCCCGGGTAAACCGCGTTTATGATGATGAGAAAAAAGTCGGATTTGTAGTAGACTATGTTGGAATGGGCAATCATATGAAAAAGGCTCTCGACGCCTATTGGGAAAAGGAGCAAAAAGAAATTACTGGATGCCTTTTGGATAATTCTGAATTAATGGTGGAGTTAAAGAATGCCCATTTTGAATTGAACAAAGTATTCGAGGAAAAAGGTCTGTCTGTTTATTCTGATCCTGATGATATTTTCAATTTTCTGTACGATGAAGATATCCGTCATGATTTTACAGAAGCTTTTAACCGGTTTTCGAAAGCATTGGACAATCTATTTCCAAGGAAGGAAGCACTTGATTATATCAAGGATCTAAACCGTTTTGCTGAAATTAACACGCTGGCTGCCCAGCATTTTCGGGATAAGAAAATGAGCATGAAAGGTGTTTCTGAGAAATTGAGAAAGGTTACTGATGAATTTTTAAAATCGAAAGGTATTGAAACTAAGATAGAGCCAATTTCTATTTTGGATGACAAATTCTTTGAAAATGTAAAAAGTCAGACAAGGCAAAAAACGAAAGCGGCAGCTATTGAACATGCTATTCGTGAGGTCATTAATATTAATGTTGACGAAGATCCTGAGTTGTATGCTTCGTTTGCTGAAGAACTTAGGAGAATATTAACTGCTTTTAAGGATAATTGGGAGGAGATATACAAATTGCTTGAGGAGTTGAGAAAGAAAATGAAGACCGCTCAGCAAGAAGATACCAAAGGATTGAATCGGAAAACACAAATGCCAATTTACCGAAAGTTGCATGCTTTGATATTTGCAAAGAAGGAAGGGCTTAATGATGATGAAATAAATAATATGATCATTTGGACAAAGCAGATTTATATAATGTTGAAAACAGAATTATTACTAACTGGCTTTTGGAAAAGTCCGGCTAATGTAAATAAGTTGGCAGGAGAAATTCAAAACTATTTAGCTGGTTTTGGTGGTGCTGCTTTTGCAAACAGGAAAGTTATAGCCAGTGAAATTTTGGCCTGGGCGAAAGATGAACGAATAACATCAGCAATCATTTACGCAGAAGATTGATAAATGTCAATACAGTATTCAATAATATACTCTGAAAGGAAAACAATCAGCATCATTGTGGAAAGGGATCGCAGTGTAATTGTCCGCGCTCCAATAAATACGGACAAAGATTTAATTGACAAAGAAATCCAGAAAAGAAAAAGACTGCTGCAAAAGAAGATAGAGCATAATCAAAAATACCCGTTTGAAAAGCAAGTCAAAGAATTTGTTTCCGGAGAATCCATTTTGTATTTAGGTAAGGGTTACAAACTGTATGTTCAGGATGACCCAATCGAGGGAGTCAAATTTGATAGTAAATTCTTTATCAGTAAAAAGAATCAAAAAAGAGCTAATGAAATATTCAAAGATTGGTTTATTAAATCGGCTGAAGAAATAATTATCCCGAGGGCAAAAGCAATAGCAGCTCAAATAGGTGTTCTTTACAATAATATTACTATCCTTGATTTAAAATACAGATGGGGCTCGTGTACCCCAAAAGATAATATTCATTTGAACTGGCGGCTGATAAAAGCACCTATGGGAGTGATAGAATATATTATTGTTCATGAGTTAACACATTTGCTTGAGGCCAATCATACACAAGAATTTTGGAATAGAATAGCCGCCAAGCTCCCTAATTATGAGAAAGCAAAAAGCTGGTTGAAAGAAAACGGGCATGAATTGGAGGCGGATTTTTAGTTTATATTTCGGATCGGAGAACTGAGTGTATTGGAACGACATCCATAATTTTTATTCAATCTGTTAAACCAAAGATGCTATTGCCTTCATTAAACCCAGCTGTTGAATTTATTTAATGACCTATTGCCTTTATTGCTCTTTTTTTTGAAACGGAAGTAATAATTTTTATGCGAAAAAAGATAATTGATATATTTCGCGGTGAGCTATTTATGTCTAACGTAGATGTTATAGAAGAATGTTTAAAAAATACTTCAAGACCGGATGAGAATTCGTATGAATTTAAAAAGGTAAGTTTAATCGAAGATCAGGAGAACAATTCTAGGTATCTAATCGGAGATTTTGAAGGAGATGATAGAGAATACGGATTTACGTTAAAGATATTTCTTTACAAAGATGGTAAGGCCCTAGGTAATTGGAGATATGTTCCCGAGGCCAATGTAGGCCCATCAACTTTACATGCCAGCTTTATTGATTTGGCTGATGCTGGATTTATCGTTCATGGTTTTTTTCTTACGGAAGGAAAAACGGGAAAGGAATTTTTTATCTTTTTTGTAGAGAAACCAAACCAGTTGAAAAATTCAAGCATAATAAAAATCCAAGAACCGAAAAAACCTTCGCCAAAAGACAGATCAACTCTTAAACAATCTACCTCACAAAAGCTGCTTCCTAATTCGATTAAAAAAATTAAAACTAAAAAAGGCGACGAATCATATGATATTTCAGTAATTAGGAGTTTTATTAAATTAAGACCAGAATCGGGTAAGCAAGCATGCGTGCATTTTTTGGCATATCTGTTAGTAAAAATGGGCTTTTTAGTTCAAACCTATCATAGCAACGGTGGCTTTCCGGAATTATTAATTGAAAAGAATGGCAAGTATTTGTATATACACGTAAATGTATCTAACGAACGTAAGCCGCAATGGAAGGTTTCCGGTATCAAAATGGAGGATCATTTTTATATATTTTGTCATGTTATATCTAACGAGATTTTTCCGGACGTTTACATTTTAAAAGGTCCGACGCTAAATTCTTTAATGAAGAGAAATTCTAAAATAAGCACTGTGGATAAGCAAATGAGCAAAATCAAAAATTCCTGGGCTCCTTTATTTGATTAAAATTTCATGTTGGGGGCAGACTAGTAGTTAGCCATTCAAATAGGAGATTGCGACGAATAGTAATGAACTGTAGTCTATTATATGCAAAACTAATCCACTATGTTTTTACCATAAATAAATCCAATTTTGGATAATAAGGTCGTAATTTAGTGAATAACATATTTACCCTCCACATTACGACATCATTAGTGATGCGTACTTCTCTAGAATCCTAAAGACCTATTTAAAACAAGGGTCTCGCAAAAAAAATGGCAGGTAAGTCTTAAAAAATTACAGAAAATACAATGATGACCTTGCTAACTGATTTATGAGCACAAAAAGTAAAGCAATTAGACGTGGATCAAAATTGTGTTGGTTCAAGTGAAGTTGGCGTCGTGTCGAATGACTGCAGAAAAGTAATTTGGAAATACTTTTGCCTCATATTCAACCATAATTAACAAACGCTTAATATTTTATATGGCGATAAAAATCAGAATAAAAGGGAACTCAGACACAAACGAATATCAGGATGCTCTTCAGCTCAAACAACTTTTTGAAAATTCTTTGGACATTGGTTCAACCAATGGTGAGATTCTCATAATCTCTAACGCAACATTATTTGGACAAGAGACCAAGGATCTTGACCTAATAGTAATTGGAAACTTTGAAAAATATCGTTGCAGTATTAGGACTAAGGCGGTTGCACAAGGGCGGGAAGAATTGGAATTGAAAGATAGAGTTGTTTTTGTAAATAATTTCTGTTTCACGATAGAAACAAAAAGACACAGGGCAGAAGATATACGTCTAGAAGGCTTAAATTTATTGGTAAAATATAATGATAAACTTTCTGACGTAACGACTCAAAGTGAAAATCAGAAATATTCATTAAAGAATTTTTTTTTCGATAGGCTGAATTTCTCGCCTTACATAAGTAATTTTATTTGGTTCAGAAATGTTAGTTGGGATTCAATAAAAAATTTATTGGGCAATAACGAGTTGCTTTATACAAAACATAATTATTTGCCAAGCTCCTTCAAATTTCCATTCCTGATACAACTAGCATGTATACAGCAAGCGCCTTATAATGCAAAGGACAAAGACGGCAACTATAAAGGATATTCCTCATTTAATTGTTTAAAGGCAAAAGATAGTTTCGATTTTTCGCAAATGGAAAATATTTTTAACCTATTTGAAAGAGTAAAAAACGGTACGGGACAACTTACAAGGAAGAAGGTAGAACAAATTACCAGTAAGCTCTTAGACAATCAACAATATGCACAAGCTATAGGCGAAAAGTTGGTTATTATATCCGGCAGGGCTGGAACTGGAAAAACAATCAAACTTTTAAGAATAGCATGTGATTTGGCAATCAATCAGGGAGCAAGATCTTTGATACTTACATATAACCATGCTTTAGTTAGCGACATAAAACGAACATTAGCATTAGCCGAAATTCCAGACGGGGTTGATAGTTATACAGTTAATATTACGACTTTACACAAGTTTATTTATGAATTAGTAATTGGTTTTGGATTGGTTACAAATCCGATAAATCCAACGGAAGACCCAAAATATGTTCCTGATTTTATAAGTAGATATCAAGAGTACCTGCAGGAACTTTTCGAATGTATAGAAGGCGGCTTAATTCAACAAAAGGAGATTCAGGAGCTAATGCGAAGTAATCATGATAAAATTGCATGGGACTATATACTCATCGATGAATCGCAAGACTGGAGTGAAATTGAGAAGAAAATTATCTTTGCAATTTTCAGTAAAAGCAGAACAATTATAACAGACGGTGTAGACCAATTAATTAGAACTCAAAAGAAATGCAATTGGATTCAAGGTTTAAAACCTGAAATTGATTTTAAAAAGACAAATGAAAAAAAAGGATTGAGACAAGAGGTAAACTTAATTTCATTTGTCAATGAATATGCAAAGCAATCAGGAGTGGTTTGGGAAATTGAACCAAAACAAGAACTTATTGGCGGCAAAGTTATTATTTCCACGAATGGTTATTCAAAACTATTGCACGATGAACAATTAAAGAGGTGTAAGGACTGCGAAAACTCTGAATATGAAATGATGTTTTTAGTGCCACCGAATCTTGTTTTGAGGAGTCATTACGAAGATCAATATGGTAAAAGGATCGAAAAAAGAATGTTTGGTTTGACAGAGGAATTCAAAAATATGAGTATATCAATATGGGACTTAACGAATACCGATTTAAGAACACAATATGTTGTAGAATTGAATCAGCATAGGTTATTACAATATGAGTCATGTAGAGGCCTTGAGGGGTGGACAGTTGTTTGCTTACAATTAGACGAATTCGTCAGATATAAAATGGAAACATTTGTTGAACAGGAAACAAATGAGTTAGCATTAGAATCCAACGAAGAAAAGAAAAGAAAATTTGTTTACTTGTGGTCTCTAATTCCGTTAACAAGAGCGATTGATACTCTTGTCATTACAATAAAAAACAAGAATACAGATGTGTGCAAATTTTTAAGAAGGGTCTATGAAAGATACCCTGACTTTATTCAGTGGATCGAGTAAATTGTGAAGCTTCAACACAGTCACTAATTTTTTCATCAAATTAATAGGAATTACAAATTACATTGAAAGAAACTTGCAAACAAGCAGCCGCTCCTCCGTTAAACATTGCGACTTACATCAATTCCGTAGGTAATATAACATCAGGGGGGATTTTTTATAGGCATGAAGCTCTCGAAGTATCCGCGAGTAATATAATAATAAAGGTGCTATTGGTTGTAATCTTTTGCCTGTCCACTCAATTTTTTTGTTTAAGCTGCTCTTTTCATAAGAGATAATTGTCTCGTTTTTAGGGCTGTGGTGAAAACTGAATTGAAATTTCATAATCTGAATTATCGTGAAATCATTTTGAATATAGATTTGTGCGAAACCTGTTTTTCGTTTTATGAGGTCAGTTAAAACATTGGATAAGTATGTTTTAAAATAGTACATATCTCTAAGAAGCTTATGCTCTTTTTTAGGTAAATCTTTCTTACGATTTCTGGAAAGAAATGCATTAATTAAATTTATTGCAGCAAGGAAATGAAATATATCATATTCATTTACTGGCGAAATTTTCATAACCCCTAACGCCTCCATTAAGTCAGACTTCATTATTTCATAATCCTTTGGTTTAGGATTTTCAATTTCCTCCTTGAGTTTATTTATATCTAATTGTTTCTCAAGATTAAGGTGATTTTGCAAGAACCTTGTTTGCCATTCATATTTAAGCCTTAATTCTGGATTCAAAAGATTTGAAAATTCGTAAATAGAAATTATTTCCGTGTTTGGATAAATGCATCGATGATGTCTTACGTAAGATGGATTACAAAATACAATTAAAAGTTTTTCTGTTTGATTTGCTTCATAGAAAGCTAATCGATGCGCTTTTTCTTCATTGAATGAGTAGCTTACCCATAATTTTCTACCAACTGAATAGAGAGGTATATAATCAAAATGTCTTTGTTTGAATTCCGGGTGTTCTGGAAGGTTTCTTATTCCATTCGGAATATAATCGAATTCTGCGTTATGCTTCCCGCCGGGAAAATTTTCTTCGGCAATATGAAGCAGAAGGGTTTTGAAAAGAATCTCGGAAACTGCCAAAGACCTATTAAGATTAATTTTCTCAAAGTTTCCTTTCATAAACTTTACCACATAATCTTTTGAAGGATCTTCTTTTCTTGTAAACACTGTGATAAATTCATAATGTTTAGTATATACAATTTGAAATGTTGCGTTCCAACTCCTTTTCTCCCAAGACTGAGACTTGGATGCAGGAACGGTGGAAAATTCGAAAAGTTGTTCTATATCTACCGTTTTCCTGAAGTTCTATCCTTTTTATCGTCGCAAAATAGCGTACTCCATCAACTTTAATCCGCTGTTCTATGTTTAAATTGTCAGGTGAAAAATTGATTTTCGTAAAAACGGGATACGGATATAACTCTCTGCACCATTTTGAATCGTGATCGTCAGGATGGTTCTTGCACCAAGTTGTAAAGTTTACATCCTTGAGTATCATTTTGACTTTATTTAATTTTAACGCTGCTGACAATTAATTTGTCCTGAAAAGCAGTTTTTATAAACAATTTCGCTTTACTTTAAATATAATGCAATTAGAACCATTATGTTTGCTGGTGTGCTATGGCTCTACGGCTCTATTATCATAAACAAAGACATTTATAATGATATTTTATTTGGAGTTCCAGCTGGCGATGCCACCGGCGTCCGGTTTGGAAGATAGATACCTTTTTGTGCCAA
This sequence comes from uncultured Chitinophagaceae bacterium, assembly GCA_963800635.1. Taxonomy (GTDB): domain Bacteria; phylum Bacteroidota; class Bacteroidia; order Chitinophagales; family Chitinophagaceae; genus Ginsengibacter. The sequence goes on along the minus strand of CAWDCB010000005.1, from coordinate 346,072 downwards.
TCAATAATTTCACAGAGAGCAAAGATTCGTTCAAGGAAATTCGGTAACTGTATAGCAGTGGTTTTGGAACTCACAATGTGCCACCAGGAACCTTTCGGATAACAGCTCGTTACAAATCTGCGTATATATGCAAACACAATTTCCAACATTTGCAGAAATATTCTGCACTCTTTCATTTTTTCTTCGCCGCCTCTTTCCAAATCTCTTTGCCTCCTCCTTCAACCTTTCTGCCTTTTCTAGCCGTTCAAAATTTTTACGATTCTTCTCCTCAGTTTCAAGAACAATTTTTCGCATATCAGGCCGGGCATCGTACATGCTATCAATCCGGTCGAGGTAATGTTGTAAACTTCTTATGGAGGTATCCAGGCGCAGCTGCCGGTATTTTGTATCGTTAGCAATATAACCGTCGAGTTTGCTTGAAGTCATGTACCAGCCGGAAGAAACCAGGGCAAGGGTAATAAAAAGGCCGGCAGAGATTAGAATTATTTTAGGCACATGGTGATGGTGTATTATTTCTTTTTTCACCGGCCGTTTAATAAGTCGATAATTAAATCCAGCTTGAATGATAAATCCTGAACTTTTTCTGTTGGGAAACGACTGTTTTGCAGATCATTCCGTAATCCTTCACCATTGCTTATAAGCATTTGTATTTGTTCCGTGTTATCCGGTATATTGTTTACTTTCTCTTCGAGAGCAGCAATCTTTTTGTCCTGGCTTTCCACCTTTTTTAAGAGAACTTCTCTAAATGCCGCATTGGTATTATTTTCATGTTCATCCATAATTTTAAATTTTAGTGGTAAAAAATATTTTCTGAGTTCGTTATAACGAATGTCCTTTCTTTTTTCGTCGCTTTTCTTCTGTATCAATTCATGAGGAATTTGCTCGTTGTATGTTCCGGCTTTAATAATATCTCAATAGTTTTTTCCAGGCCCCTGGTTATGTTTTGTGCCAGGTCTTTTTTGCTTTCCTGGGAAATACTAGGTGTAAATTTTGCTGGGTATTAAATTTTTGGGATGTAAAAGTCTTCTGCACCTCCGGATTTTGTAGTATTCTTTGCCTGGGAACTTAATGCCTGTTTGCGTTGCAGTTCCAGTGTCTTTTCCAGTCCCGTTAAAGAGAATTTCCGGTCAACCTCGCTACCCTTAAGGCAAATAGTATCCTTCTTAAAACTTATTCCCTGCTTTTCTAAAGTTTGTCCCTTGTATTTATATTGTATCTCAATACCCAATTTCAATAACCGCTTTTGCAAATCTTCCATCGTCAGGCAATGGGGTAAGTTTTCCGAAACGGCAATATAGATTTGATATTTAATGGCCTCCGGCTGACTAAGGGCTTCAAGATTGGTCAGCTTTAAGTTCTTTTCTAGAGCTGGCGTTAATTTGTATTCTTGTGTCAGGCGCTGGGCTACTTTCTTACCACGTAAACCAATCCAGCTATCACTGATTGCTTTGCCTTTATTGTTCACCATGTTGGCAACAATATGCAGGTGTAAGTGTGACCGGTCGGTATGTTTACAAATAGCAAACTGGGTATCTGTAACTTTTAATTCTGCCAGGTACTTCTTTGCTATCTCTGCCATCAGTTCATCCGATGGCTTTTCTCCCGGGTAAAAACTTAAGATCGAGTGGAAACAAGCCTGGTGTTTGGAGGGATGTAGTTGCTGTTGCGTTTCAAAATCAGCCGCCATTAGTTTATAATCATGTTCCCGGACGCCTTCGGTTACCAGGATCATTGCCCCCGGTTTGTTGCAGATATACCGGCAGGTATGGTAAAAGGAATCGGCCGGAATATATTTGCTGATCATGGTTTAAATTTTTTAAGCAGGGTATCAAACTGGTTCCGGTAGTTTTCAAAATATTGCATCGCTTCAAATAATCCCTCCCGGTGACAGACCTTTGCCACCTGGTTCATGTTGTTGGACATGCCTACCAGCTTCCTGACGAATCTGTAATTCTTCCTCTGAAAGCCGGGAAGTTATTTTGGATTGAATAGCGGTTTGCCGGATATAAGCCGAAGCATTTACTCCTGCCTCTTTAGCTTTTTCTTTGATTATAAAATACTCATGGTTGCTAAACCTTACACAGGCACGGATGTCTTTTTTGACAGCCTTATGCGGCCTTCCGGCCTTCTTTTGTTTCTTGTTCACTGTTTCCATCTGTCCTCATTTTTTTAAGTGTCTTTGCATTTCCTTTTGAGACCAACGGGATTAAAAGGCGAGCGTGTTGGGCCAACCGGATTTTTGTTCGACAACAACACCGCTCGCCTTAAAAAACCTCGAAACGATCTAACTGCACCATTGCCGTATCTCGTAACTGATTCAATGCTTTTATTCTAATCTGTCATTAATAAACTAATGGTGACTATACGTTAATCCTGATCGCTCTAATAACCATTAGACTAATGCTCAAATGAATTGCCCCATACATCGATTATATTACTTCACCTCCATTATATCAACACCTGAACTATCTCAATAAATCGGAAAATATTTTTCTTCTGAAAAAAAAATAACGAGAAATAATCACCGGAAAATCTGATAGTCGGACATATTCAACAGGGAAAATTGTACTTGCCCTTGAAATAAAAGTTCCCGTTACTTGAGCGCATCACTGTTAAAAATCTTCGGGCTGCCGGTTCCATGCTTACGAATATTATCCTTCAAATCCATCCAGAGGCGGATATTATAGTCCGCCATTTCCATCATTTCTTCAGATGTTAATTGGTAAGGATTCAAAACTGTAAGAGAAGATTTCTCCTTTGATTGGTCTTGCGTACAGGAAAAAATATTAGGCGCATAACCTTCGCCGATCTCCAAAGATTTTCCGATCGCAATGCTATTGCCGAATAATTTAACCTGCTTTCCGCTGCTTAACAGCAGGGTTCTTCTTTTAAATTCTGCCATGGTTAATTTTTTTTTATTGTTTAATTAAGTGAGATTAATTTTCACCCTGGGGAATAATAACTGCCGGGAAATAAAAGTCTAAAGCTTCTTAGGTGCCAGCCTTAAACTGTCTTAATTTTCGAACGGGTGAAAAGAAAATTTCTATTCATCGTTGTTCTTCCACCGGGGAAATAAGTTGCTGGATATCCTGCCACAGGAAGTAAACCCTTGACCTGATTTTGAAGGGTTTTAGTTTTCCATGTTTCACCCAATCATAAATGGTAGGTTTTGAAACATGGAACAAAGCGCAAACTTCCGCGATCTTATAGAGGGGTTTGTAGGTCAATCCCGGCGTTTCAAATGAAGTTGAAACCGGCTTTTGTGTTTCCATATTATTGACCTCTTCCCTGATAATTTGCCGGATAGATTTTAGGAACAGTTCCGGTTCATAGGGGAATAACATTGGGGTAACGACGTTACCATTGCTCATAATTTCTTTCATCACTTGTTGTTTTAGGGTTGCAACATACCCCCGTGAGCAAGGGAAAAGAAGTTAAGTATACTTAAATATTAAAAAAAAACTTGAAACTTTAATATCTAGATTTATTGGAAGATTAAATGTAACCATTGAAAATCTCACGAATGATTGCTTAAAGGATAAGGGAGATCGTTAATATTTTAGGGTAAATTCGAAGGAAAAATGTAACCACTCCGGGCTTAATACCGCCAACAATTTAAGAGAAATTCAAAGTTGTATTTATATTATGGATAATATTTATTATACAGCTTCTGTACGGAATATTATTCCTGCGTGTTCCAAAGTAGTCAAAAACTTGTAAGGGCTGTCCTTCTCTCGTTTCGCTTGCTTATAATAGGTGGTTCCTGTATGTGCAATAAGTCCAATAACTAATCCTGCACCTGCGCAATAATTCCACCTTTTGCTAGAGTGCCAATCCAGTCTGCATGATCAGTAGCAAGCCTACTAGCCTTAGTAAGAGCTCCAGTTGCTAAGCCTGTCAGTGTCTTATCAGTAACAGTGCTAGCAAAACTCGTCGCTAATTTAGTTGCATCCTGACCAAAAAATGCTTTTCCAAAACCTGCAAAGTTATTTCTATCGCTGCGCCATTTTTTTATAATATCATTTGCTGCCTCTTTATATCCCTCTTCCTTCATTTTAGAATCATCCGTAGGGCGAATCTCTGCTACCTTTCTGTCGCAATTCCATCATTAGTTTGTTTATTTGGTCCCGCTCTTCAGACAAGTCGTATAATTTTTCCAAGGTTAGTTTATTTAGATTTGAAGTTTCGCTTGGAATTCCAAGTATTAATTCCATCAATTGTTCACCCGACGCTTGGACGGGAGAATCACCACTAATTTCTTCCAATGTAAGCCAAGTGTCGTACACTTTATCTAGTTCTTTCTCTAATAAACATTTATGCAACTCGCCGCTACGTTTATCTCCAACAATATCGAGTCCACTTGCTTGAGCGCAGGCAATAGCAAGTGTAGCCATTACAGCTTGCCCAATACTTGGATGTACTTCTATATATTGTTTGTCAAGATCATACGGCTCGGCTACTGATGGTTTCCATCCCAACTTATTGCCATCCAATAAAGCGTGCTGCAATTCAGGAAGTAGCTTGTCCGCGTGAATCTGAAATCCATAAGGGTCAGCGTTTTCAATAAAAATTGCAGCAGTTCTTCCAAATTTTTTCAAAAACATTTCATTTTGAGCATCTTTACTGAGTTTAGATGCTAAAATTCTTTGTGCCCTTTAGATCTTGGTGACCAAAGGTTTGCAGCCTCAATAGTGGATCCCTATTCTTGTGAGTGAGCGAAAATTTCTTAACTGCTTCATTATCTTCAGGTAGAAAATCCATTGGAATCATTCGCTCTACATATGGAAACATAAGCAAATTGGCTCTGAGCCAGTTAACATCTTTTATGTTTATGTATGGATTATAAAGAGCGCCGTTTGCATTTCCATGACTCATGGTCAATAGCTTTAACTAATAATGGTGATTGGTCAATGAAAGATAAGCATGAGATATATTAATTTTAAAAGGACAGGAACCGATTTTTTTTACAATATTAAGTACCAATTATAATGTGTTGGTCCCGCTATGACACTGCAGATGTTAGTAAAACATTCTATTTTAAAAGTGCATTTGGCTTACTACAGAAACAATTAATGTTTCGGCGCATATGGGATCTCAAAAATAATTCCTTTGTTTCTCGGGTGCAAAAGTAAAATATGCCTCAGTTTCTTAGTTGATTACTTTGAATTTTTGCTGCAATTGGCTCAGGATGCGTAAACCTTCTGTAAATTGCATTTCCTCAAAAAAGCTATAGGCTTCCTGGAACCTGTTCTGGATTTCAGTATACTTGCGGGGTGGAAAATTTTTCTTCTTACCAAATAAAAGCTCGAATTTTTCCTCACGCTTCCCTGGTCAACGCCATAAAGTTTTGTGAGCATTGCCGCATACTGATCATTGCATTGAAGAGAATTTATGCCACTCACTTTATCAAAAACGTAATAGATGAGAACCAGGGCAGGGTTGGATAACTGGGCCCTTTTACATTTTTCTAATTGGTCCAATTGCTTACGCTCATAATATTCTTTAGTTGTTTCAAGCTGGGGAAGAAAACCACTATAAAAGATTGGCCAGTATACGAACGCGACATTACTGTAAAGGTGATTAGGCCGGCAATAAAAATTGCCGGCAGTTTAAGAGGTGCAAAATCCCACGAGGCTATTGCAAACAGCAAGGCCGGAAACCCGAAAAGAAAAGTGAAGTGGCTTACAACATGCCCAAACCAATAACTGGCAATTATCTTCTGTCTCGTGGCATTGGTACTCCACTGCGGAATATCTTTTTGGTTTAAAAGGTGTGTTGTTGCAAATCGCTCGGCGAGATAATTTCTATTCACAGGGAGGTCAAAGGTTATAAAAGAGTTTATTTTTCGCATCAGGTCTTTCATCACTTTTCATTTTATTTAAGATTACAAAACTTACCGATTTTGCGCCAAAGTCATCGGCAATATAGATTTTTTACAGGCAGAAATGGCTAGTATTAACCAAAAGGCAATACTATAATAGAGACATTCAGGGTTGAATATGAACTGTTACAAACCATTCCGGGTGTTAAAGAAAAAGCATAGACTCAATATCGTTTGAGTGTAAGCCATTCTTTAATAATCGTAATATAATCTGCAAAGTAACCCGATTTATAAAGTTCATCCGGGGTTATATTAAGTTTTTCCGCAATATTGGGGAGATCTTTTTGAAATTGTTGGTAATGTTCCCATATGGCAGTTCCACCTGGTATTTTTCCTGTCCCGTTGTTGTTGTTTAACCAAACACGCACAATATCAACCAGTGTTTGTGGGTCATTCTTGTGAATTTTAATGTCCTGACCAGCAATATCGCTTAACGATGCTTGATATCTGTCAGCTTCGCAATCTAAAACCATGATCCGCTTGTCTCGTTGACCTTTTCCATAGTGCATGCAGCCCCAAAAAAGTCCACATTCATAGGGCATGTTAAATCTGGGTAAATTTCCGGCTATGCTTAACTCCGTTCTGGAAATATCGTGGATTCCAAATTTGCATTCACTTATGATTTTGATGATTTTGGAAAGCCTTGTTACGCCTGAATCTATCGTCTCCAATGCGCATCTGGCTACAAAGCCAGCATCATGAATAGCAAATACCAAAGGGTAAAAAAGAGCTTGATATTCCGGGTCAAAAGGGCAATTTATAAAGACATGATCTTTATAAGATAATAATTTTGTTCTTACCATAATTCTCAGCGTGGAATATTAATCACTTCTCTTACAGCTTCGTATATGGCACTTTTCGTTAGTTGAGTATCTGCTGGAGATCCCTTAACCGTCCGATTTCCATGTCCATCATCTACTGTAAGCGAATACCTTCCTCTTTTTCTACGCGTTGCCAATATTTTACGGCCATTAGCTGTTGACATGCGCTCTCTAAAGCCATGTACACTTTTACGGCTACGCTTATGAGGTTGATAGGTACGTTTTTTACCTGGCATGTTTTGAATTTAATGATTTTTTTTTAGCAAAATTCATCATTAAATGATTTTGCCGAAAGGTTCAATAATTTTTTGGATACTAATTTAAATAATTTAAATCATAATCTCCAAATTTATAATAGTTTAAGTTTTCATTTTAGAATAACAATTGCAAATTTTCCGTAGAACTATTAAATTCTTCAATTTATACCGCCGGATCGATGGAAGCACTTATTTCCAATCTTTTTAAATAAGTTTTTATCCTATAACCTAGTCGCTGAAATTAAAGGCCGAGTTCAATTAACTTTTTAATTCGGCTTGTTTCTTATTCACATTTTTAGAATTTGGTTTTTTTCCCGTTTCCTATAATTATAATAATAAAGAGTCTCTTGGATATGCAGCAAAAGCTTATCATCGGAACTAATTCTAATAAGAAGATCCCCATGGAAACCAGTTGTTTTGGGTAAAATCTACTTAGACTAAACTGATAATCCAAAATTCAATTCTGTTATGCAAATTGTTTGCAAATAAAAAAGCACTTACAAAGAAAATCTTCATAAATGCTTGATTATCAAGTGGGCCCAACAGGGGTTGAACCTGGGACCACCTGATTATGAGTCAGGTGCTCTAACCAACTGAGCTATAGGCCCGATACCGACCCGCGGTAAAAATTCGGGTAGCAAAAATAGAAAAATTCGCGATGTCGCCGGAAATAATTTTCTTTGAGGAAGCATAAACGCTTTCCGGTTAACTGCTTTCTATATGTCCCTGCATACATCCTTATTAAATTATAAAAACATGAAGAAAATTTTCATTCTGCCCGCGCTGTTATTCTTCAGCCAATGGCTGCAGGCTCAATTCCAAACAGCTACGGCGCCGGTTGCCGAAAAAAAAGAACACTGGCGCACGATACATGGCGACAGCGTACTGGATAATTATTACTGGATGTATGATTATTTTGGCAAGGGCCCCGATAGCACCAAAGCCGTAAACTACCTCGTGGCAGAGAACGCTTACCTGGATACCGTTATGAGCTGCTACCAAAAAACTGCAGGCCGATCTCTTCGCCGAAATGAAAGCGCGGATCAAAGAGAAAGATCAAAGCGTGCCTGTATTTAAGAAGGGCTACTATTATTATTCCCGCACCGAAGATGGCAAAGAATATTATAAATATTGCCGCAAAAAAGGAAGCCTTACGGCAAAAGAAGAAGTGCTGCTGGATGTTGATAAAATGGCGGAAGGCCATCCCTACTACGCCGTTACCGGTTTTGACATCAGTGAAAACAATAAACTCATAGCCTATGGCGTGGATGAGGTAAGCAGGAGGCAATATACCATCTATGTTAAGAACCTTGAAACCGGAGAGATTCTCGCCGATGCCGTTAAAAACACGCAAGGCGATCCCTGCTGGGCTAATGATAACAAGACCTTCTTTTATACATCCAAGAACCCGGTCACTTTGTTATCGGAAAAAATAAACCGCCATACTCTTGGAAGACGCCGCGGCAGATGTTACCGTATATGAAGAAACGGATAAAAGCAATTACATCGGCGTAGATAAAAGCAAGAACGATAAATACATTTTTATTGTTTCGCAGGCAACCATGTCGTCAGAATGGAGAATGATCGATGCCTCCAAACCAAACGACGCGTTTAAAGTGTTCGCGCCACGCATGAAAGATGTGCTGTATAGCGTAATCCCCCTGGAAAATAAATTCCTCATCCGCACGAATAAAGATGAGGCGAAGAACTTCAAGCTCATGGAATGCCCGCTGGACAAAACCACTGCAGCCAGCTGGAAAGAAGTGATCCCCAACCGCAATGATGTACTCCTGGAAAACGTGGAAGAATTCAAAGACTTTATCGTACTCGGCGAACGAAAGAACGGCCTCGTAACCATGCGCACCCGGAACCTGAAAACCAACGCGGAAAATTATATCAACTTTGGCGAAGCTGCCTACTATGCTGAATTTGGCGCCAACCCGGAATACAACAGTACTACCTTACGATACATTTATACTTCCCTCACCACTCCTTTTTCGGTGTATGATTACAATATGGCTACCAAAGCCAAAAAGCTCATGAAGCAACAGGAAGTGCTCGGCGGCTACAACCCCAAAGATTATGTGACGGAACGATTGTATGCCACGGCAACGGATGGAACGAAGATCCCCATTTCGCTGGTGTATAAAAAAGGCTTTAAAAAAGATGGCACAGGCGCCGCTGCTTCTCTATGCCTATGGCAGCTACGGCTCCAGTACAGATGCGGAATTTTCAAGCACCCACCTGAGCCTGCTGAACCGGGGATTTGTATATGCCCTGGCACACATCCGCGGCGGGCAGGAAATGGGCCGCCAGTGGTATGAGAACGGTAAGCTCATGCACAAGAAAAATACCTTTACCGACTTCATCGATTGCGGCAGGTTTTTGGTAAAAGAAAAATATACCAGCAAGGAACACCTGTATGCTCATGGCGGTAGCGCCGGCGGCCTGCTCATGGGCGCTGTAACCAATATGGCGCCCGACCTGTGGCACGGGGTAATCGCCCAGGTACCTTTTGTTGACGTGATCAATACCATGCTGGATGAAAATATCCCGCTCACCACCAACGAGTTTGACGAATGGGGAAATCCAAAAAATAAGGAGGCCTATTTCTACATGAAGAGTTACAGCCCTTACGAAAATGTAGAAAAGAAAAATTACCCGAACATCCTCGTCACCACCGGGCTACATGACAGCCAGGTGCAGTATTTTGAACCGGCTAAATGGGTGGCGAAACTCCGGGATACGAAAACGGATAATAATGTAATCCTTCTTCATACCAATATGGATTTTGGCCATGGCGGCGCCAGCGGAAGATTCGATTACCTGAAGGATGTGGCGCTGATGTTTGCGTTTATATTTACGCTGGAAGGGATAAGAGAGTAGTCTTTTTATCGTTGGAAGTCTTTCAAGAAATAAGAAAAAGGAACAAGAAATAAGAAAGAGAAATAAGGAAGTTGTGGAGTTTAAAGTCGGTAACTTCTACCCATTTATTCATGGAAGGGCTTTTTGCTATAATAACCTTATTGGTTTAAAGCTTCCTGATTTGGGGAAATACGGCGTTTTTTTAATTCGTGTAATTCGTGAATAAAATTCGTGTTACCTTTTTTATAAAATTCGTGTTATCTTATTTTTAAAATAAAAAGCCCCGCATCGCAGGGCTAAGAAAATTCTCCATTAGAAATTATTAAAACCGTATCGTACCACTCAGTATTATTTGCAATAAGGAGCCTCCGGTTTTGGGCGCATATTCCCTTCCTCTTCCATTGTCGTATCCGTCATAATGGTTATGCCTTCTTTTCACGTCCCGGTCGTCCCTGCGATTCCAATTATCGGGTCCGCTGTCATAACCGTGTTCCCTTTCATAACCGTGTTCCCTGTCATAACCGTGTTCCCTTTCGTTATCCCTGTTTCTGTTATAGGCATAGTCCCTATCATTATTCCAGCCATCGTGACCAGGATAAGATCTTGAATATCCGGGTGATTGGTTGCTGTTTCCATTATTTTGATAGCCATCCTGGCCATGCCTGGATTGAGCAAAACCCGATGTCAAAAAGCCAGCGAAGAATAGTAATGTAATTATCTTTTTCATAATGTAATTTTTAAACTGTGAATGAGTACTGGTATGACTGCGCCTTAAGTGAAAGGATTACCAACTAATTGTTAATGAGTGTTGAGATAGAAATTTAAAGGATTGTGAACTTGAAAGCTATTTCGCGTTATAGACTTTTTAAGAAACGATCCATTGTAGTGTTCGAAAAACCAGGAAGGTTTATTGGAGGTTCTTTTATACAACAATCACCCAAAAAAACCTTCCTGGTTTGCAGCCGAATTCCTGGTTTGCAGCCGGGAATAAACGCTAATTCGTGTAATTCGATCAAATTCGTGTAATTAAATTCGATATAATTAATTTTCTTTGACATATGCAAAAAACTGAAGCAATTATTTTTGACCTGGGTGGCGTTATCCTGGATATAGATTATAACCTCACCCGCACGGCATTTGAAAAACTCGGCGTGAAAAATTTCGATGAAATGTATTCTCAATCCGGGGCAGATCAGCTTTTCAGCAACCTGGAAACGGGTAAAATTTCAGAAGAAGATTTCTACAATGAATTCAATAAATGTACGGGCCTGCAATTATCACCCGCTGAAATTAACCAGGCATGGAATGCCATGTTATTGGACTTCCGGGAAGAAAGCCTGCTATTCCTTGATCAGCTTAAAACCAAGTACACGTTATTTTTACTCAGCAATACCAATCATATTCACATCCAGGAATTTAATAAAATCTATCATAAGAAAAAAAGAGAAAAACCTTTTACGGCATTTTTTAAAAAAGCATATTACTCCTGCGAAATCGGGCTTAAGAAAACCCGATGCTGATTGTTATGAGTGGGTATTAGAAAAAGAAAACCTGGTACCGGAAAAGACAATTTTTGTAGATGATTCAATTCAAAATGTAGCAGGCAGCAAAGCGTGCAGGGATGCAGACGATTTTATTGGAACCGGGAAAATATATTGAAGACCTGGGCCTGTAGATTGCATTGGTTACTGGACCTCTTCAAACTCAATATAATCTCCTTCTTTTTTTACTTTAGGCTGGGGCTCTGCAGTAGTTTTCCTGTTCTCATAAGCATTCATATCCTGCTGCATTTTGGCATGCATTTCTCCAAACTGTTTCCTGATTTTTTTTGTAGACTGGTATACCGGAATGATAAATTCAAATATGAGCTTGTATAATATGTAAATTAAAAAAAGCTCGGCAGCCAGACGAAAAATATTCATTCGGTAAAAATAAATATTTATTTTTTTAACGATTTCTAAAAAACTTTACTTTAACATAATTTGGAACATAATTCTTATTTGCCGTATATTTGCATTGGCAAAAGAATCAATGAAGGGAACGAAAACGTTCCCTTCTTCTTTTTTCAAAATTTTGTGTAGCGGATAATGGATATTGGAACACCTTTAAAAAAAATTGAAGACTTTGTTGCAGGAATTACTTCAGCATCCGGGACAGTTTTCCCGGTGGAAATAAAAATATCTCCGGCAAATGATATTAAAGTTTTCCTGGATGCGGATGATGGCATTACCATTGAAAAATGCACCGCGGTAAATAAAGCTCTTTATAAATATATAGAAGAAGCGGGGCTTTTTGCAGATGGAAATTTTTCGCTGGAAGTTTCTTCACCGGGTGTAGATGAGCCGCTGAAGCTGCATCGCCAGTATAAAAAAAATATGGGCAGAAAAGTGGAAGTACTATTAAACGATGGTAATAAAATTGAAGGGATTCTCCGCAATGCAGCAGATGATGCAATAGTTATAGAAGAAAAAACAGGCAAGGGAAATAAAACAATTATCAAATCAACAACAATATTATTTAATCAGATAAAGCATACAACAGTGCTGGTAACTTTTTAAAAAAACATAGATGGCAAGTATTAATTTAATCGAATCCTTCCAGGAATTCAAAGACGCAGAAAATATCGACAGGCCAACGCTCATGAAGGTTATGGAAGACGTTTTTAAAACACTTATAAGGAAAAAATACGGCTCCGATGAAAATTTTGACGTAATCGTAAATGATCAGAAAGGTGACCTGGAAATTTTTCGCAGGAGAACAATTGTTGATGACGATGATTTATATAATACCCTTACTGAAATTGAATATAAAGAGGCTATTAAAATTGAACCCGATTACCAGGTAGGTGAAGAATTATATGAAGAGGTTGATATCCAGAAAGAATTTGGAAGAAGAGCGATACTTGCCGGGAAACAAACCCTTGCAAGCCGCATCAATGATCTTAAAAAGAATATTCTTATAAAAAAATATGAAGACCGTGTAGGCGAAATCATAAGTGGTGAAGTTTACCAGGTTTGGAAAAAAGAAATTTTATTACTGGATGAAGAAGGCAATGAAATGCTCCTTCCCAAATCGGAACAAATACCTTCTGACTATTTCAAAAAAGGAGAAACCATTCGCGCCGTCGTAAAAAAAGTGGAACTTAAAAACAGCCAGGCGGTTATTATTGTTTCAAGAACCGATACCTCATTTCTCGCCAAGCTGCTTGAAATTGAAGTGCCTGAAATTTTTGATGGCCTTATTGTAATAAGAAAAATTGTAAGGGATCCCGGGCGAAAGAGCAAAAGTAGCTGTTGAAAGTTTTGATGATCGTATTGATCCCGTAGGCGCCTGTGTGGGAATGAAGGGAAGCCGCATCCATGGTATTGTACGGGAACTTAAAAATGAAAACATTGATGTCATCAACTGGACCAATAACATCCAGCTTTTGATTCAACGTTCGCTTACCCCGGCAAAAATCACCAGCATGGAAGTGGATCTGGAAGCCAAACATGCCAATGTATATTTAAAGCCCGACCAGGTTTCACTCGCTATTGGCCGCAGGGGAGTCAATATCAAGCTTGCCTGTGAGCTTACCGGCCTGGAACTGGATGTGTTTCGCGATAATGAAGGAGAAGTGGAAGAATATGATGTGGACCTGGATGAATTTTCAGATGAAATTGAATCATGGATAATAGATGAATTGAAAAAAATAGGCTGCGATACAGCAAAAAGCGTGTTGATCTTGTCTGATGAAGAGCTGGAACGCAGAACTGATCTGGAAAAAGAAACCATTACGGAAGTGAAAAAAATATTAAAAGAAGAGTTTGCAAGTGAATAAGTTTAAGTTATTTTCTTTTTTCAAAAAGAAGATTGCTTATTTAAACATAATTTTAATTATAAAAAATCCTTCTTTGTTGTAAAGAAGGTAAGGAGAGGTTTAATGGCAGAAGTAAATACACCACGGGTTATGGCAGCAGCCAAGGAATTTAACATAGGTACCGCTACCTTGACAGACTTTCTTGTGTCCAAAGGCTTCGAAACAGTTGACCTTAAGCCAAATTCAAAAATTACGGAAGAAATGTACCGGGTACTGCAGGTAGAATTTCAAACCGACAAAGTAGCCAAGCAAAAAGCAGAACAAATTGATCTGCCTAAAAATGCCGTTACCGATTTCAAGAAAAGAAGAGATGAACAGGATCTTTCTTTCAATAAAAAAGAACCGGTAAAGCCAAAAGAAGTAGCCTCCTGTACCCGAAACCCCTGTAGAAAGTAATGTACCTGTAGCGGAAGTTCATCCCCCGGTTGAGGAAACAGAAGTAGTTGAGAAAGCACCGGAACCACCGCAGCCCGAAATTATAAAAATCGATGCGCCTGAAATAGAAGGCCCCCAAGTAATTGATAAAATTGACCTGAGCACCATTGATTCTTCTACCAGGCCAAAAAAAGACGGAGCCCACGCTGCCCCTAAATCAAAAAAGGAACCGGAAACAAAGCCTGTACCTCAAAAACCCGACCGGTTGAAAAAGAAGAAATTGCAGCCTGCGGAACTTCCGCAGGAGCCGGTAAAAGTTGAACCCGCAACGATTACCAATATTAAGATTGACAAACTTGAAGGGCCCAAAATATTGGGTAAAATTGATCTTCCAACCAACAATGATACGAGGCCGAAACCTATTGATGAAAGACGCAAGCGCAAACGGATTGTTGTTGAGAAAAAACAGGTAAGCAATGTTCCGCCGCCAAATTTTCACCGGCCACAACCGCAATCGAGGCCTCCGGGAAGGTTTAACAGGAATGCCCCGGCTCCTGCACGCCGCGAAGAAAAAGAAATCGATCAAAAAGAGATACAGGATAAAATAAGAGAAACGCAGGCAAAGCTGGCAGGCTCAGGTGGAAGAGGCAAAAGCTTAAAAGCGAAATACCGCAAAGCAAAAAGGGAAGAAGCTGCAGAAAATATGGGAGAAGAGGTAGCTGATAATAAGTTGCAGGTTACTGAATTTATTTCAGTAAGTGAGTTTGCAAACCTTATGAATGTAAGTTTTGCCGATGTTATCAGCAAATGTATGAGCCTGGGGATTATGGTTTCCATTAACCAAAGGCTTGAAGCAGATGTAATTGAGCTGGTGGCAGGTGAATTTAATTTTGAAGTTGAATTTATTGGCATCGATGATGAGGCAGAATTTGAAGAAGAAGAGGAAGACGATGAGGATGAAAACCTGGTACCCCGTCCCCCGATTGTAACTATTATGGGACACGTTGATCATGGTAAAACCTCCTTGCTCGATTATATTCGCCAGGCAAACGTAATAGCCGGTGAAGCGGGGGGTATTACACAGCATATTGGTGCCTATGAAGTAACCCTTAAAGACGGCAGGGCCATTACATTTCTGGATACACCGGGCCACGAAGCATTTACCGCTATGCGTGCCAGGGGCGCAAAAGTTACGGATATCGCCGTAATAGTAATTGCTGCAGATGATGCTGTGATGCCGCAAACCAAGGAAGCGATTTCGCATGCCCAGGCTGCAAATGTACCCATGATTTTTGCCCTTAATAAAATTGATAAAGATGGCGCCAACCCGGAAAGAATAAAAGAGCAGCTTTCTGCAATGAATATCCTGGTAGAAGAGTGGGGTGGTAAATACCAAAGCCAGGAAATAAGCGCCAGGCAGGGCTTAAATGTAGATGCACTTCTGGATAAAATTTTACTTGAAGCAGATCTGCTCGAGCTGAAAGCTAATCCCGATAAGAGCGCAAGCGGTACTGTTATTGAAGCTTCACTCGATAAAGGCCGTGGTTATGTGGCTACTATTTTGGTACAAAATGGTACGTTAAAACAAGGAGACCTTTTAGTATCAGGACAAAATTATGGAAGGGTAAAAGCCATGTTTAATGAACGCAACCTTCGTACCGATGCGGCTCCTCCGGCCACTCCTGTTCTAATACTTGGGTTAAATGGCGCACCACAGGCAGGTGAAACCTTCAAGGTATATCACGATGAATCTGATGCTAAGGATACTGCCAACCGCAGGGCGCAAATTTTGCGTGAGCAGGGAATTCGTGCAAAGAAACATATTACCCTTGATGAGATTGGCCGCAGGCTTGCCCTCGGAAATTTCAAAGAACTTAACCTGATTATCCGTGCCGATGTGGATGGCTCTGTAGAAGCATTAAGTGATTCATTGCAAAAATTAAGCACTGAAGAAATTGTTGTAAGCGTAGTTCACAAAGGCGTAGGCCAGATAACTGAGAGCGACGTATTGCTTGCAACAGCTTCCGATGCCGTTATAATAGGATTTAACGTACGGCCGGCTTTACAGGCTTCAAAACTTGCCGAACATGAAGGGGTGGAAATTAAGACCTATTCTATTATTTATGACGCCATTGATGAAGTAAAGAGCGCCATGGAAGGCATGCTTGAACCCAAAATCCAGGAAAAAATTCTTGGTATCCTGGAAGTAAAAGAAACCTATAAATTTGATAAAGTAAGTGTTGCAGGGTGTATGGTGATAGAAGGAAAAATTGCCCGCAACAACCGCATACGCCTCGTACGTGATGGCATTATTGTTTTCACGGGCGAGCTGGGAAGCCTTAAGCGTTTTAAAGATGATGTAAAAGAAGTAACTACTAATATGGAATGCGGTGTAAGCATAAAAAATTACAGCGATACCAGGCCGGGAGATATGATTGAAGCCTTTGAAGAAGTGGAAGTAAAAAGAACTTTGTAATCTCTGAAAGCTTTCTTTAACAAAACAGCTTCAACATTTAACTTTTCAAAAAATCATCCGGTCTTTTACAGGTGTACTTTTGATGAGAGCCTTTGAACATAAATCCCGGGAACCATTCACATAAATTGAATATTTACAGATGAAAAAAAGTTTGTTTACCGTTTGTTTCATCGCAGCTGGTTTGTACCCTATTTGCCCAAACACATAAAGTAATGGCCGACAGAATCATTGCAACGGTTGGCGATAAAATAATCCTTAAAAGCGAAATTGATAATAGCATTTCCGATATGCAACGGCAAAATATTGCCGTGCCCGAAAATGGCAAATGCCTTTTGCTCGAGCAGGCACTCGGTTTAAAAGCCCTGGTATTGCAGGCCGAAATAGATTCTATCCCGATTTCAGACGAAGACGTGGATGCGGATATTGACAATAAGATCAGGTATTTCGTTAATCAATATGGCTCAAAAGAAATTGTGGAACAAATTGCGGGAAAATCACTTTTTCAACTTAAAGAAGATTTCAGGCAAACCTTTCAGGAACAAAAGCTGGCGCAGGGTGAGCGTGACAAAATTGTAGCTGATATCAGGATAACACCTAAAGAGGTGCAGCTGTATTATGATTCCATTCCCAAAGACAGCCTTCATTTTTATGAATCGCAACTGGAAATAGGTGAGATAGTTATTTTTCCAAAAGCAAGCCGCGACCTGGATGCTTATGCAATGGATCAGCTAAAAGAATATAAAAAAGAAGTTGAGGATGGAACTAAAAAATTTGAAGTACTTGCTTCTTTGTATACCGATGATCCTGGAAGTAAGGAAACGGGTGGCAAATACCAGATAAACCGCAATGAAAAACAATGGGATCCTATATTTCTGGCTAAAGCGTTCAGCCTCAAAGACGGGCAGATATCCAACGTATTTAAAACGAAAGCGGGCTACCATATTATTCAAATGATAAGCCGTAATGGTGATGATGCCGAGGTAAGGCATATATTGAAAATTCCCCAGATAAGCTCTATTGAAGTAAATGAGGCAAAAGCAAGATTAGACTCCATACGTTCCAAACTTGTGGCTGGCACTCTGGATTTTGGCCAGGCCGTTTCAAGGTTCAGTGAAGATGAAAACAGTAAGTTTACGGGAGGCCGTGTTCCGGCCCGCGATGGCAGCACTTTTTTAAGCATTGACCAGCTTGATAAGGATATGGTGCTTATGCTGAAAGGCCTGAAGCCCGGAGAATATTCACAACCGACAGAATTTAGTGATGAGCGTGGAAAAAAAGGTGTACGGATCATACAAATTTTAAGTAAAACAGAGCCGCACCGGGAAAACCTGAAAGATGATTATGATAAAGTTGCCCAAAGAGCCCTGGAGGAAAAGAAAAACGATGCCCTGGAAAAATGGTTTACAAAAAAGATCCCTTCTTTTTATGTAAATATTTCAGATGAATTAAATCGTGCCCGGAAATGCAAAAATGGGAAGCAAATTCCACCGTTCAGAAATAATTACCGCTAAGAAGTAAATATTCCATCTTACAACAGGCCTTCTCCCTGCCAGGACGAAATAACGAAACTTTTAATTTCATGCTTGGCTGCTCTTTAATTAAACGCTAATTTTGCGCTTCATTACAATAAATGAGCGACGACATAAAACATGAATGCGGACTTGCATTCATGCGATTACGCAAACCTTTTTCATTTTACCGCCAAAAATATGGTACAGTTCTTTACGGCCTTAATAAGCTGTACCTCCTTATGGAAAAGCAGCACAACCGTGGCCAGGATGGCGCAGGCCTGGCGACTGTAAAATTGAATACGGAGCCCGGCTATCCCTTCCTTCATCGCATCACGAAGCTCAGCCAACCAGGCGATAGCCGATATCTTTTCACAAATAGGCGAACAAATCAACGAGATACAAAAGTACCATCCGGAAATAGACCAGCACCCTGGCCTGATGAAAGGCCATATTAATTTCCTGGGAGAACTTTTGCTTGGGCACCTTCGCTATGGTACCCAGGGAAAAAATAATGTACAGTTCTGTCACCCCTGGATTAAAAGGAACACAATACCATCAAGGAACCTGGCCCTTGCCGGGAATTTTAACCTGGTTAACAAAGAAGAATTGTTTTCATTAATAAATTCACATCCCGATGAAATTGACAGGCAAAGCGATCTTGGCGCTATGATGGATGTTATTTATCACTTTCTTTCACAAGCAGATGAAGCTTCGCCCGAAGGTGTAGATATAGTAAAGGTCTTAAAAAAGTCCGTGTCCCTTTTTGACGGCGGTTTTACCTTTGGCGGCCTTACCGGAAGTGGTATTGGCTTCGTGGTACGGGATGCACATGGTATAAGGCCGTGCTACTATTATGCCGATGATGAGGTAATTGTTGCGGCGAGTGAGCGGGCTGCCATACGAACATCATTTAATGTTGGTGAAAATGAAGTACAGGAACTAATGCCAGGCACTGCACTGATATCACACCCTGATGGAACCTTTTCTATCCAACAGATACTCGAGCCAAAGGAAAGGAAAGCATGCAGCTTCGAACGCATCTATTTTTCACGCGGCAGCGATGAGAAAATATACCAGGAAAGAATTGCTCTGGGCTACCACCTTAGTGAGGCGGTTCTTAAGGCAATAAACTATGACCTCAAAAACACTATCTTTTCTTTTATCCCCAATACCGCAGAAATAGCTTTTTACGGCTTACTGAAAGGAGCAGAGGATTATCTTAATAAAACAAAGGTTGAAAGAATATTAAGCTGGGGGAAAGACTTTGATGAGGCCAAACTAACGGCAATGGTTAATCGAAAAGTAAGGATTGAAAAAATAGCCACCAAAGATGTGAAGCTTCGTACTTTCATTACAGCAGATACCAGCAGGAATGAAATGGTGCAGCATGTGTATGATATAACGTATGGCACTGTAAGAAAACATGAGGATACATTGGTGGTTATCGATGATTCTATCGTAAGAGGCACCACCTTGCGCGAAAGTATTATCCGGATGCTTTCAAGGCTTGAGCCAAAAAGGATCATTGTAGTCTCTTCTGCGCCACAAATAAGATACCCCGATTGCTATGGGATTGACATGAGCAAACTTGGTGAATTTGTGGCCTTTAAAGCTGCTATGGAATTGATAAAAGAAAGGGGAATGGAAGGCCTGTTGCAGGAAGTTGTTGAAAAATGCAGTGAGCTTAATAGAAATAACCGGCTCAATTGCGAAAATGTTGTGAAACATATCTATAAGCCTTTTACCGTGGCGGAGATTTCAAAAAAGATTGCGCAGTTAATAACTCCCGAAGAAATTACAGTTCCCGTGGATGTAATATACCAGACTATCGAAGACCTGCATGAAAGTTGCCCCACTAACCTTGGGGATTGGTACTTTACAGGCAATTATCCGACGCCGGGAGGCAACAGGGTGGTAAATAAAGCTTTTCTTAATTTTATGCAGGGAAAAAATGTAAGAGGATATGAAATGACCAATTAACATTAAACCATTCATTCTCCCAAGATCTATAATAATGAAAACGCTTCTTCTCATACGCCATGCAAAAAGCAGCTGGGATAATTTGAATCTCACAGATTTTGAAAGGCCCTTGAATGAGCGCGGTAAAAGCGATGCGCCACATATGGCAAAAAGGGTTAAAGAAAGAAAAATAAAAATCGAATGCTTTATTTCAAGCCCCGCAAAGCGTGCAAAAAAGACTGCCATATTTTTATGGATGAGTATGGTATGAAGGAAAAAGACCTCGTTCTTTTACCTTCACTCTACGAAGCTTCGGTAAAAAATTTTTATGATGCGGTTGAGAATATTATTGATAAAAATAACGTCGTGGCATTGTTCTCTCACAATCCGGGTATAACTGACTTCGTGAACACACTGACCGAAAAAAATATTGACAATATGCCTACCTGTGGTGTATTTGCAATAGAAACCAGTATAAAAAAATGGAAAGATTTTAAAAAAGCTGAGAAAGACTTTCTTTTTTTCGACTATCCGAAAAATTCATTGCCCATTGAAACTAATTAGCCGCATTCTGTAGCCGCTTCATAAAAAAGATTTATTTCTATAGTCCTACTTCAAACTGCGTTTAAAGGTTCCCGTTATACTGATATTGTTTTGTCTATCATTTATTTTTATTGCCTATCCTTTGCCTTTGCCCATTCCTGTTAGATAAATAAACGCCCGAAAAAATCAGCAATGCGGCTATAATTTTTTGGGGCGGTAATTGTTCCTTTAGAAATATCATGGCAATAGCCACTGCAAATACCGGCTGTGAATAAATATAGGCTCCGGCAACCGAGGCGCTTAAAATCTTAATTCCATAAACATTAAATAGATAGGCAAAGAAAGTCCCCGGAACCGAAATTAATAGTAACAATAAATAATCTTTGAATGTAAAAACATGCCACGTAATTTGAGAAAACTCCCTGAGGCACACAGGTAAAATCATAAAAAAACCAAAAGTAAAGACCCATCGCATTACATCAACTGGCGAATATTTCAGGATAAGAGGCTTGGTTGTTATGAAATAAAATGTGTACGCCACAGCACTACATATAATGAGGATATCTCCTAAAAAAACATTAGTGCCGGTGGATGTTTCTTCTCTTGCACTTATCAATATTATAGCGCCGGCGGTAGCTAATAGTAACCCGGAAATTTTTACTCCTGTGATCCCTTCCTTTAAGATCGCAGCGCCGATAAGGGTTATTAATATAGGCGTAATGAGTGTAAGCAGTGAAGCGTGAATAGAAAAGGTTAAAGAAAGCCCTTTTATAAATAACATTTGATTCACTGCAAGCCCGGTAAAAGCACATAATAAAAAGGCGGCCAGGTCTGTCCTGGGAATTTTTGTCTTTGTGCGCGTACATAAGAAAAGTATCCAGAATAAGATCGCACTGATTCCGATTCTTATAATATTTATGCCAAACGGCCCTGCATAATGATTTCCTGTGAAATATTTTATTGCGCTGTAATTGATCGCAAAAAAAAGATTGGTAGCAAGAAGCCCCAGGTGTGCTTTTGTATTTTGGGTCAAACCATTTTATTGAGATGCAAAATTGCCGGATTTAAGCGAGCCGGCAAATTCATTGATAATTTCTTTATAGTTGCTGCCTGAAAATAAAGGATCTGTAAACGGAAATGAAGATGCCTTGTCTATATCCGCTTTCAAAGAAAAATCATCCTGGCGAACTGAATAAAAATATTTTTTCTCCATAAGGTAGCCGGAGAGGTATTCCTGTTCTGTTTGGCCGGGAGTTGGCACGAGTATGGCATTTCTGCGCAGCTTTACAAGATCCATAATTGTGGAGTAACCGCTTCGGCTTATAATGATTTCCGACTGCTTGAAATGCAACATTTAACTCTTGTGCTGAAAGATGATTTATAATTTCCAATGATTGTATGCCGGTTTGCAGTTTTTTATTTTCACCCGGCAATCCTCTTACAAGCAAATTTTTTTTTTTGAATGTTTTTAATTGGTCTCAGCAGGATTTTTTCAAAAATAGTTCGCTGGGGCTCCGGGCCTGAAAGAGAAATCAATAAGTTATATTTTTCAGTGAGTATCACCGGTTTTTTCAAACCTTGATAATGGGCCTATATATAAAACATTTGAAGGGATATTTACCGGGTGAGATAATTCCCCTGCAAGCCCGTTTTCTTTAAAATCAGGCACCCAGCAATTGGTTGTATTTTTTAATAAAATGATAATGCAGTTTCTGGACAATTTTTTCAGAAAATCTATTACCGGTTTTTATATAAAGCTGGTGCGTTATATAAATGCAGGGAATTCTTTTACTATATAGTCCAAAACGATTGTCGGAAATGACTGCATCAATTTTTTGTTCATCTATAATTTTTTTAAGCCATAAATTTTCTTTCCAAACAGAAACAATTAATCCTGGGAAACTGCAGCAATAATTTAAATGGCAACCATTTTCCATTTCGGCTGTATCTGAATTTTATAACCGCGTAATTTGTAAAAATATTAAGGCGTGGAAATTCTTTTTTTAAAAGAAAAAGTGATTCGCCATCTGCCGCTATAATCACCTCGCAATTGCACTTTATTAATTCATTTATAATTGGTATACAGCGCGTTGCATGGCCCAGCCCCCAGTCTAAAGGGGCTATAAGTATCTTTGGCGCTGGCAGGTCATTGTTAAAATTTTTGCCATTTATCAAAACAATGCAATAATTATTTGTGAAAATAGTTTAATTTAGGAATTACATTTTATGAAAAACATAAAAAACCTTCTACTGTTTATAATAATTGCGATTGCTATTTTTACTATTAGTTGTAATTCTTCAAAAAAAAGTAATTGTGGCTGTCCCAGTAAAAAAGGTATGGTAGGATATTAGACTATAAAAAACCAATCTAAAATGAACAAATTCAACCGGGATCTTTTGGTATTGTTCAAAGAAGAGTTAATGAATCCCCAGGCAATAGAACATGAAGTGGAGCTGCTTCATGAGTTGTTATATTCTGTTGAAAGAATTGACAATTTAATTGTAGCCCATGAAGTGATTAATCTAAATAAATACAAAATTGTTTCTGATAAGAATGTTATACGGATGACATTGCGACAGAATGAATTGAAGCCTTTTATTTTTCTGAATAATAAAAATTAAAGGACTTATTCGATTAATTAATTACCCAGGTTTCTCTTCCTTTCAATAACTTATCCAAATCTCCCTTTTCCTTTTGTTGTAATTGCCTCTTCAATTTGCATGGCCATTACATCTTCATAGCATGCTCTTTCTTCCTGGTAGAAAACTCCAAACGGCCTTGGCAAATGGCCTTCTTTAAGAGGATTATCAAATAATCTTGTAAGAACCTGCGCCTTATAAAAATCTTTCTCATCATGTATCCATAAATCATTTTCACTTATTCCTTCCTGCAAGTCAACCACAACAGGCTTAAATCCATCGAGCTTTATTCCTTTATTCCTCGCTGCTCCAAATACAAGTGGCTGCCCGTGTTCCAGGAATAATGCTTCTTCAGGTTTTGATTTTTTTTCTGTGAAAACTTCAAATGCACCATCATTAAAAATATTGCAGTTCTGGTAAATTTCAAGAAAGGAAGATCCTTTGTGTGCCTGCGCTCTCAAAATCATTGCCTGCAAATGTTTCGGATCGCGGTCCATGCTTCTCGCCACAAAAGAAGCATCGGCACCCAATGCCAGCGCCGCCGGATTAAAGGGATGGTCAATACTTCCCATCGGTGTGCTCTTGGTAATTTTAGACTGCTGGCTCGTTGGAGAATACTGGCCCTTTGTTAATCCATAAATTTCATTATTAAAAAGCAAAATATTTACATCAAAATTTCTTCTGAGTAAATGGATAGTATGGTTGCCGCCAATGCTCAGGCAATCACCATCGCCGGTTACGATCCAAACGTTTAACTCCGGCCTGCTTGCTTTTAAGCCGCTGGCAATTGCTGTTGCCCGGCCATGAATACTATGCATGCCGTAGGTATTCATATAATATGGAAATCGGCTGCTGCAGCCGATGCCGGATATAATAACCATATTTTCCCTTGGAATACCAAGTCCCGGCATTATTTTTTGGACCTGGGCAAGTATGGAATAATCGCCACATCCGGGGCACCAGCGTACTTCCTGGTCGGTTGCAAAATCTTTAGCGGTTAATGGTACGGAAGCAACAGTTATTTCACTCATATCTAAAAAAATTAAGCAATCAAAGTTACTATATAGTATGTTATGGAAAATGCAACGATGATAAAAAACCAATTACATCTTACAGGTTTAAAGACAGGTTCAGTCAAAAGTAGCCTTTCAAAGCCGTGAGGTCTATTTTAAATTATTCAAATCTAAAATAAATCCCGGTAAAATATCTTCTCCCGATAGTTTTTTATCAAAGCCTTTTATGATATCAACACTACCGTCTATACGATAAATAAAAGTTTCCTTAGATTGCGGAACTATAAGCCACGCCAGTAACACACCGTTTTCAATCCACTTTCCCATTTTTTTCTTTAGTTGAGGTAACCTGTCAGAAGGGGACATCGCTTCAATAATAAATTCCGGAACTACATAGGAAAATTTCAATTTTTCTTCTTCGGGAATGGCATTCCATTTTGCATTGCTTAGCCACGCAGTGTCAGGGCTTCTCATTGATTTGTCCGGTAGAAAAAATCCGGCCGAAGATTCAAAAACTTTACCCGGTCCTCTTTCAAAGTTCCATTGAACGAGCAAAGAAGTAACAATTGCATTTAAAGATGAGCCTGATAAGCCTGCAGGTGCCTTAATATATATTTGGTGGTTTTCATCTCTTTCGATCCTTGCATTTTTATTTTGAGCGCAGAAATTAAAGAACTCTTCATCGCTCATATTTTCCAGTGAAGGAATTTCGATGTCAAGATCGTAATCCGCAGTTACAATTTTTGCCATACGCTACTTTTACCAAAATTACGCTTTTATATTGACTGTAATGCCTCCCAGTACTCCGCAGCCCGGCGCGTATGTGGTATTACAATAGTACCGCCTACGATATTGGCTACTGCAAAAATTTCATACATCTGTTCAGTCGTAACTCCGAGCTCATGCGATTTACCGAGGTGATATTTAATACAGTCATCGCAACGTAAAACCATACTCGCCACCAATCCCAGCATCTCCTTCGTTTTCTTATCAAGGGCTCCATCTTCATAAGTATTCGTGTCGAGGTTCCACAGCCGCTTCATCACAAGGTTATTTTTACTAAGGATAACTTCATTCATCTTTTCACGGTATTCGTTGAATTCATTTACCAATGTTGGCATACTTATAGTTTTAAATTAAAAATATGGTATCAAAGTTATAACCATTCATTTCATACAAAATCAATTTGCTATTTTTACTTCCTAATATTATTCTATGGATGAAATAAAATATGATTTCGGTATGGTTGGCCTTGGTGTTATGGGGAGCAATCTTTTACTGAACATGGCAGATCATGGATTCGCAGTAATTGGCTATGATAAAAATCCTGATAAAACAAGCTTGTTCGAAAAGTCTGCATCTGCAAATACCACAGTAAAGGGAGTTAATAAGCTGGAAGAAATGATAGGCCAGTTAAAAATACCACGGAAAATTATGATGTTAGTTCCTGCAGGCATTCCTGTAGATAGTGTAATACATGAGCTGCTGCCGCTGCTACAGCAAGGTGATATTAGTGATTGATGGGGGCAACTCGCACTATACGGATACGATTACCAGGATAAAAATTCTCCAGGAAAAAGGGTTTCACTTTATGGGTATTGGTATCTCGGGTGGAGAAGAAGGCGCACGAAAAGGCCCCAGTATTATGCCTGGCGGAGATGAAGAAGCTTACAGGGAAATAGAACCCATATTAAAGGCCGTGGCAGCAAAAATAAATGATGAGCCATGCGTTGGTTATATGGGCCACGATGCTGCCGGTCATTATGTAAAAATGGTTCATAACGGTATCGAGTATGCGATAATGCAGCTCATTAGCGAATGTTATGATCTTATGCATAATGGCATCGGCTTGTCCAACGATGAACTTCATGATATATTCAATAGCTGGGATCATGGAGAAATGAAATCTTTTTTGCTCGAAATCACATCGACTATTTTTGAAAAGAAAGATGAAAAATCACCGGGGAACTATTTAGTAGATATGATCCTTGACAAGGCGGGTGCAAAGGGTACAGGCCAGTGGACTTCCGAAGAGGGGCTTGATCTGCCAATGCCAATACCCACGATAGATTCGGCCGTTGTGATGCGGAACCTTTCTTCACTCATTGATGAAAGAAAAGAAGCCGCTTCTCTTTATCAAACCTCTTTACAAAAAATTGATGTACCTAAAGAAGAGTTCATTGCAGCTCCTGCACGATGCTCTTTATTTTGCAACGGTTATTTGTTATGCACAAGGCCTGGCAATGCTTACCACTGCATCAAAGGCATTAAAAATGGATATCCCGTTGCCCGGGTTGTAAGTGTGTGGCGGGGTGGTTGCATTATTCGTTCTGCATTACTTGATCATTTCAAAAAAGCATATGAAAATGCTGAGTTGAAAAATTTACTTCTTGATAAAAATATTGCCGGCCTTCTGAAACAAAAAGAGGAAAGCGCTCAAAAAGTTGTATCCCTGGCTGCACTAAATAAATATCCCGCTTCGGGCTTCATGTCAGCACTTAATTATTATAATGCTTATCGAAGAAATTTGCTGCCGACAAATTTAATACAGGCACAGCGGGATTTTTTCGGAGCACATACTTACCAGAGAATTGATGAGGAAGGGATTTTTCATACCGAATGGGAAACCAAGCCCGAAACTGTCTCAACTAAAAATGTATAAATTAAAAGAAGGATCAATGTTAGATTATAAAAAAATATCCCCAATGCTCGTCTTTATTTTCGGCGGCAGCGGGGATTTGAATTATAGAAAATTAAACCCGGCTTTGTATAATCTTTTCCTGGATGAGGCTATGCCCGAAAATTTTAGCATCGTGGGGATTGCACGTTCCGAATATGGCGATGGTGAATATCTGAAACACCTAAAAGAAGGAATAGATAATTTTTCGAGAAGAAATGATTCCAATGAAACATGGGAAAAATTTTCTAAACATATCTGTTACCAGCCAATGGATGTAACAGATGCTAAAGATTATGAAAAGATTGCAAAAATCGCTAAAGATAAAGAAGCCGAATTTGGTGTACATCCAAACATTCTTTTTTACATGGCAGTGGCGCCTCAACTGGTTCCAACAATCGTAAAAAATCTGGGGAACCTTGATATTTGCCATGATATCAAATGTACACGCATCGTTGTGGAAAAACCTTTTGGGCATGATCTTGAAAGTGCCAAGGATATGAATAAAATGCTGAGTGAATATTTTGATGAAGAACAAATTTTCCGGATCGATCATTATCTCGGTAAAGAAACGGTGCAAAATATACTGGCCTTGCGGTTTGCCAATGCATTGTTTGAGCCGATATGGAACAGGAATTATATTGATCATGTGCAGATAACGGCTTCTGAAACTGTCGGAGTGGAAGACCGTGGCGGCTATTATGAAAATTCAGGCGCCTTAAGAGATATGATTCAGAACCATATATTGCAATTGCTTTGTATGATTGGTATGGAGCCGCCGGTATCATTCAATGCAAACGAAATAAGAAATAAAAAAGTCGACGTATTAAATGCGATCCGCAGAATATCGAAAGAACAGGTACAGGATTATGCAGCACGCGGGCAATATACCGAGGGATGGATGGAAGGTAAAAAAGTTATGGGATACCGGGATGAAAAAAATGTCGCAAAGGATTCAAATACCGAAACCTTTGCTGCGGTAAAATTTTTTATTGACAACTGGCGCTGGCAGAATGTTCCTTTTTATGTGCGCACCGGCAAATATCTCCATGAAAAAACCACTGTTTTAACCATTCAATTTAAACCGGCCCCGGCTTTTGCTTTTCCGAAAGAATCTGCAGAAACCTGGCGCCCAAACAGGCTGTCTATAAGTATTGCCCCGGAAATGGATATACGCCTTCATTTCCAGTCTAAACGCCCGGGACAAAGAATGATCCTTAGTCCTGTTGATATGGTATTCAATTATAAAGATGCATATAATGGCGAAGAGCCGGAAGCTTATGAAACACTATTGTACGATGTAATGGAAGGCGATGCTACGCTGTTTATGAGGGCAGACCAGGTAGAAGCAGCCTGGGAAGTAGTGATGCCCATTATTGATGTATGGAAGGCACGGGAAGCCAATGGATTTTCCAAATTACTCACCTGGCTCCTGGGGCCCGGAGGATGCTGAAGCTCTTATAGCAAGAGATGGGCATAACTGGATTAACCTGCCGGCAAAACATAAATAACACAAAGATGAAACTACATATCTATAAAGATAAAGAAGAACTATCCAACGCGCTTGCACAATGGATCTGCGACAGCATACAATCGACTTTGCAAAACCAGGAATATTTTACACTGGCACTTTCAGGAGGTGAAACGCCGCAAATACTGTATAAAAAATTAGCCAGCCCCGCATACAAAGAAAAAGTCAACTGGAAAAGAGTAAATATTTTTTGGGGGGATGAACGCGCTGTTGCTTTTACGGATGATCGAAATAATGCAAAAATGGCCCATGAGTTACTGATCGATCATCTTGATATTCCTGCCACACAGGTGCATGTAATGCGCACCGATATCGAACCGGTTTTTGCTGCCATAGAATATGAAAAAATGCTTCACACTTACTTTGACAACACCGTTAAAAGCTTTCGACCTTATATTGTTGGGCATTGGCAATGACGGCCACACATTATCAATTTTCCCCGGCTCACCCATGTTAGAAGGAGAAGAACAGAATTGGGTAAACGCTGTATATAACGAAGAGCAACAAATGTACCGTATTACATTAACCCCGGTTTTAGTTAACCGTGCTTCACAGTGGCTTTTATGGTTGAAGGGCCAGATAAGGCAAAAATATTAAAGGATGTTATTGAAGGAGAATATACGCCCGTCGACTTTGCCTGCCCAGCTTATTAAGCCCGAAAACGGCGAATTACATTGGTTTCTTGACAAGGAAGCTGCGAAGGATTTAAGTGATGTGGATAACGTTTAATTTGAGGTTTATGTCCGCAGATTGAAAGTAATGCTAACGGGAATATGGAGGAATGATTTTTAATCCATATATTCATTGAGTTTTGCAAATTCAATTTTAATTCCGATAAATTTATGTTATGACTCTAATTGGTTTTTTAATCCTTTTGCTAATTGCTGCAGTATGTGGCGGAATTGGCCAGTCATTGGCTGGTTACGATTTAGGCGGCTGCTTTGTATCCATTGTTGTTGGATTTATTGGCGCTTATATTGGTTTATGGGTAGCCAGGGAAATGAAACTGCCTCATTTTTTTGAGATAAATATCGACGGTAAACCTTTTCCTGTTGTATGGGCAATAATTGGCTCTGCGATTTTTACACTGATAGTTGCTTTGCTCCGCCGATTATTCACCGGTCGAAATTAACCTCGGATT
Source organism: uncultured Chitinophagaceae bacterium (assembly GCA_963800635.1). GTDB lineage: Bacteria > Bacteroidota > Bacteroidia > Chitinophagales > Chitinophagaceae > Ginsengibacter. Next base: position 316,523 of record CAWDCB010000005.1, on the reverse strand, counting down.
ATTCCGCCGTTTAACAGCATAATTGCTGAAGCGATACAGAACGATAATCTTTCTTTGTGGCAAAACGCAGTATTCCTGGCCCGGCGTCGATAGTATACTCTTTACTTGAGATTGAACTTCGCCGTTATTTGAAAATAAGCAACATCTAAGACAAAAGATCGCAAACGCGGATATAGTTCAGGCTGGTGTTCAAACAATATCTAAATATGCATAAGGAATATTAAAATCCATCCATTATATTTGAACCTCACAAGGATGTAAGAAAGTATGTTCAATCTCATTTTATTTGGGCCGCCTGGCAGTGGGAAGGGTACGCAATCAGAAAAACTGATTGCCAAATATCATCTTAAACATCTCTCTACCGGAGATCTGCTAAGGAGTGAAATTTCAAAAAAAACCCCGCTCGGCCTGGAAGCAAAAAAATTTGTGGATAAGGGACAACTGGTGCCGGATGAGATTGTGATAGGCATGATAAGCTCCGCATTAGATGCCAATCCGGAAGCAGCAGGTTTTTTGTTTGACGGGTTCCCACGTACCGCCGCCCAGGCCGAAGCCTTAGATAACCTGCTGGAGCTTAAAAAAACTTCAATTAACGTGATGCTGGCGTTGGATGTAACAGAGGAAGAACTCATGAAGCGACTTGAGAAGCGCGGCGAAACAAGCGGCCGTACCGACGATAGTAATGGCCATGTAATAAGAACCCGTATTCTTGAGTACCATAAAAAAACTTCATCGGTAGCAGATCATTACCAAAAAGCTAATAAAGTTGTAATGGTAAAAGGCGAAGGCAGCATTGATGATATTTTTCGCGGGCTTGTGAAGGAAATAGATGCCCTTATGAAAAAATCCTGAATTTATAGTTCATCTTTCTAATTTTTTAGATGAATACTTTTAAAGAAACTTTTCTAAGGGAAAAATTAATTCCACTTCTTGAACAATTAAAAGGAGACGAAAAGGCCGGCTGGGGTATCATGAGTGGTCAGCAAATGGTTGAACACTTTGCTGACGCCGTAAAAGTGGCAAATGGCAAGCTGGTATTACCACTTTTAAATGAGGGAGAGAAGCTACAAAAATTGCGGCATTTTTTAATGAGTGAAGAACCGTTTAAGGAAAATGTTAAAAACCCTTTGATCAGTGAAGAAGGGATGCCGCTGCGTCAGCGTGATTTGCCATCAGCCATTAATAAATTAAAAAAAGAATTGGATTATTTTTTCGAAATTTTTGGAAATCATCCCGAACTAGAAACAGGAAATCCATTTTTTGGAGAATTGGATTACGATATGAATATTCAACTGCTTTACAAACACGCGCTGCATCATTTAAAACAGTTTGGGCTTGCGTGATCAAAGGGCTTCGGTATTTGCTGCAAGCCATGCAACAATTGCGTCAAATTTTATTTCACCGGTTGAGATGGCGATAGTGAATTGATATAAGCTATCGTTGTTTGCATTAACCTGGAGATTATATTCCCGTAAAAGTGCAATCATTACGACGATTCCCGTTCTTTTATTCCCATCTATAAATGGATGATTAATAATCAAGCTTTCTCCAACTGCCGCAGCTTTCGCAAATGAAGAAGGATATAGATCCTCACCTGCAAAGGTTTGGAAGGGCCGGGCAATTGCCGATTCAAGTAATCCCATATCTCTAACGCCTCGTGATCCTCCATAATCTGTAATTGAATTTTCGTGTATCGTTAATACATCTTCGACTAAAATCATTGCGCCAATTTTCTTAAAACATCTTCATACTTACTTTTAATATCATTGTAATGCTGCGACAAATTCACTTCTTTTTGCTTATTTAATTTTGAGAGATGCTCTAAAATTTCTTTTAAGGAATTTTCTTCTGTTAGCCTTGTGATTTGATTAATGGCTTCTATTTTCATTTCTGCTACACTCATGATATAAATATTATACATCAAATTTACTAAATCTTTATAGCTTTCATAAATGCCGGTAGTGCAACTAAGTTAATTTTCGCAGGCTAAAATAATGCAAATGAAATTAGGCAATTATATAACAGGCAAATGGATTGAAGGAGATGGTGAAGGGCAGGAATTATACAATGCAGTGAATGGGGAAATTATTGCAAACGCTACCACAAAAGGCCTTGATTTCTGCTCAATACTTGATTATGGCAGAACAAAGGGAAGCCCTGCGCTCCGCAAAATGACTTTCCAGGAAAGAGGCCGTATGTTGAAAGCATTGGCGCTTCATCTGCTGGAGCATAAAGAAAAATTTTATTCACTTAGTTATAAAACCGGCGCTACGCGTGCAGATAGCTGGGTGGATATCGAAGGCGGAATAGGGAACCTGTTTTCAAATGCATCTCTCAGGAGAAAGCTCCCAAATGAAATATTCGCCTTGGATGGCGACTAATATAGGCCTTGGCAAGGGCGGCACTTTTTCAGCACAGCATATTTTACTCCCTAAAGAAGGAGTCGCTATTCATATCAATGCATTTAATTTTCCCGTGTGGGGCATGCTGGAAAAAATTGCAGTGAACTTACTGGCAGGTGTAGCCGCAGTTGTAAAGCCGGCTTCTATTACCTCTTATCTTACAGAGGCGGTTGTAAAAGAAATAGCCGCTTCTAAAATTTTGCCTGATGGCGCACTTCAACTCATATGCGGCAGTGCGGGTGATATGCTGGATCATACTACATCGCAGGATGTAATAACATTTACGGGTTCAGCATCTACCGGCTTACAATTAAAAGCCAATCCTCATATACTTAGTAGTAATGTGCCTTTCAACCTTGAAGCCGATTCATTAAATTGTATAGTGCTTGGTAATGATGTAACACCTGAAATGCCTGAGTGGGATATTTTCATTAAAGAAATAAGAAAGGAAATGACTTCAAAAGCGGGCCAGAAATGCACTGCTATCCGGCAGCATATTTGTTCCTGAAAATAAGATGGAAGATGTATGGAAAGCGATCGGTAAATCATTGGCACAAACCACTATTGGAAATCCTGAAAATGAAAAAGTGAGGATGGGCGCACTTGCCGGGCAAACGCAAAAGCAGGAAGTTATTGGAACAGGTGCAAAAACTGCTGGCTTCTTCTCAAATAATTTATGGCAGCCTCGATAGTGTTGAGCTGATTGATGCAGATGCAAAAAAAGGCGCTTTCATGAGCCCGCTTCTTTTAAAAAATGAAACACCCTTTGAAGCCGAAGAAGCTCATAATGTTGAAGCTTTCGGCCGGTAAGTACCATAATGCCTTACAAAGATATTGATGAAGCTATTGCTCTCGCAAAAAAGGGAAAAGGCTCTTTGTGCAGTTCAGTAGTTACTTCCGATTGAGAAATTTGCAAAAGATTATGTGCTGGGAGCCGGCACTTATCATGGAAGAATTTTAGTGCTTAACCGCGAGGATGCAAAAGAAAGTACAGGGCATGGTTCCCCTTTACCGATGCTGGTTCATGGCGGGCCCGGCAGGGCAGGCGGTGGCGAAGAAATGGGCGGGCTTCGTGGCGTAAAGCATTACATGCAAAGAGTAGCTGTACAGGGCTCACCCACGATGCTCACAGCTATCACAAATGTTTATCAGCCCAATGCGAAAGGAAGAATATCTGCTGTTCATCCATTTAAAAAATATTTTGAAGAATTACAGATTGGGGACCAGTTAATAACCGGGAAAAGAATAATAACAAGTGAAGACATTGATAAGTTTGCCGACCTGAGCGGAGACCATTTTTATGCGCATATTAAAACAACTGATTTTACAGGCACTATGTTTGAGCAACAGGTTGCACATGGTTATTTTATTATGAGTGTGGCAGCAGGATTATTTGTTGATAGTTTTGAAAAAAACCCTGTACTGCTGAATTATGGAATTGATGAATTGCGGTTTACAAAACCAGTATATCCCGGGCATGAAATTTTTGTTCGTTTTACCTGCAAAGAAAAAATTGAACAGGAATTAAAAGAAATACAACCCGGATGAACTTTTTGTAAAAGGAAGTGATATCCCTAAAGGAATTGTAAAATGGTATGTAGAAATTTTAGATGAAACAGAAGATCCGGTTATTGGTGTGGCTACAATACTAACGATGGTGGCTAAGAAGGGCTAAGAGAAAAAGAGATTGAAGAAAAAAAAGAGTTATTTTCACAGCATTTTTAACTTTTCTCTTTTTCCTCTTTTATCTCTTAGCTTGAATGCAAATCAAATAACTGCTTTAATTGTCGATAGCTGTATTAAAATACATTAACAATTGGCCCTGGATGTTATGAAAGAGTTTATGAAGAACTCTTATATTACGAGTTAAACAAGAGGAATTTATTTAGACAATTGACCATGCCGATTTCGTATAAATCTTTACGATAAATGACGCTTATAAAATGGACTTATTAGTAGAAAAGAAAATTATAGTAGAAATAAATCGGTTGAATATATTTTAGCAGTTCACTTTAAACAAGTAATTACTTATTTAAAACTGATGAATTTAAAGCACGGAATGCTTCTTAACTTTAAAGTGAATTTAATGAAAGAAGGTATCCATAGAGTTTTTAATAATTTTGGAAATGAATAATAATATTTCATCATATTTATACTTTTGAGCTTTTTATACTTAAAACAGAATCTCTTTGATTTTTTTACTCTTTCATCTCTTAGTCATGACTCTTTTATTTTTAACTTTTTTATCTCTTAGTCAATGGAAGGTTACGTAAAATCTCACACAGAACACGGAATAACGACAATTGAATTTTATCATCCCCAGAGTAATTCTTTGCCGGCAAAAATTCTTGATGAACTGGCACAGGAAATACATTATGCCGGCACACATGATACAAAAGTGATTATACTGCGCAGCGCCGGAGATGGCGCCTTTTGTGCAGGAGCCAGTTTTGATGAGCTGGCTTCTATTAAAAATGAAAAAGAAGGGCTTCTTTTTTTCCAGGGATTTGCCAATGTTATCAATGCCATGCGCAAATGCAGCAAGCTTATTATAGGCCGCATTCATGGCAAATGCAGTGGGCGGTGGCGTAGGTATTGCTGCAGCTGTTGATTATGCAATTGCATAACAATGCTGAAATAAAATTGAGTGAGCTGTCTATTGGTTTCGGGCCATTTGTAATAGGCCCTGCTCTTGAAAGAAAAATAGGAACCTCTGCTTTTACCCAACTTGCCATCGATGCTACGCTCTGGAGAAATGCTGACTGGGCAAAGAAAAAAGGATTGTTTGCAGAAGTTCATGAATCTGTTCAAAACATGGATGAATCTATTTACAGGCTTGCCAGCACCCTTTCACATTTCAGCCCGGAAGCAATGGCAGAGATGAAAAAAATATTCTGGCAGGGAACACGCAAACTGGGATACGTTGCTTTCTGAAAGAGCCGCTATAAGTGGAAGATTAATTTTGAGTGATTTTTCAAAAAATGCCATTGCAAAATTTAAAGCAAAGGTAAAATAGATGCCTGTTTAAGGGGGCATTCTTTATAAATCATCGTACTCATATAAAGGATCAATAGGCGTACCTGCGTCCATTTCAAAAACCGGTTTTATCAATCCATCTTTTAATCCATATACCCATCCATGCAGATGCGGCCTTTGCTCATTTTTCCATGCCCGCTGAATAATTGATGTTTTGGCAAGGTGCATCACCTGTTCTTTAACATTTAATTCCACCAGCCTGTCGCTGCGGTCTTCTTCATCTGCAATAGCTGAGAGTTCTTCACGATGCAGGCGGTATACATCTTTAATATTACGCAGCCACATGTTCAACACATATTTATAATCATGATTTGTCATAGCTGCTTTTACACCACCGCAACCATAATGGCCGCATACTATTACATGCTTAACTTTTAAATGGTTCACGGCATAATCCAGTACGCTCAAAAGGTTTACATCGGTATGTACAACCATATTGGCAATATTGCGATGTACAAATATTTCACCGGGTTGGGTGCCGGTGATTTTATCTGCAGGAACCCGGCTATCGCTGCAGCCAATCCATAAAAATTCCGGAGTCTGTAGCGCAGACAATCGTTTAAAAAATTCCGGGTCTTCTTCAACCTGCGCCCTGGCCCATGCTTTATTTTCTTTAAGCAGCTTTTCGTATGAAAACATAAATTGATTTTACGATCAGAATTTATGTACGTGTAACAATGATGACAAACATTTTCGAGAGTAATAACCAGGTTGTTAAATAACCGGGTATAAAGAATAAAAATTATAAAAACAAACCAGGTCTTTTATTAAATAGCCCTTCATTTTATTCAGGAATATTTCACATATTTAATCCGCCGCAGGTGCTTATTACCTGCCCGGTTATGTAAGAGCTCATATCGCTTGCGAGAAAGAGCGTAACATTGGCAATTTCTTCGGCACTTCCAAATCTTCCCAGGGGAATTTTATCAAGAAAAGATTTTGCGACTTCTCCTTCTTTCAAATAATTAGTCATATCGGTTTCAATAAAGCCCGGTGCAATGGCATTGCATCTCACATTACGGCTTCCCAATTCAGCAGCTATAGATTTTGTAAAACCTATTATGCCGGCCTTGCTTGCTGCATAACTGCTTTGGCCTGCATTTCCACGCATGCCAATTATAGAGCTCATATTTATTATGCTGCCTTTTTTTAATTTCATCATAGGGCGTATAACTTGTTTGGTCATATTGAAAACGCTTTTAAGATTGGTGGCCATCACTTCATCCCATTGTTCCGGCGTCATGCGAAGCAATAAATTGTCTTTTGAAATTCCTGCATTGTTTACGCATATATTTACCGTGCCAAATTCTTTTACCACATCATTTACCATTGTTTCACATTCCTGGTAATTCCCGGCATTGCTTTTATAAGCTTTAGCGTTTACACCGAAACTTTTTATTTTTTCTTCCAGAGATTTTGCCTTTTCATCGCTGCTTACATAAGTAAAAGCAATATGAGCGCCGCTTTCCGCAAGCTTTAATAGCGATGGCCTCTCCAATTCCGCGGCTACCACCGGTTACAATAGCAACTTTATTTTCTACTAGTTTCATGTTTTTATTTTTACCATTAAATATTAATTACTTCATGTTAATAACTCTTTTCAAAACTATACACCCTTGTTAATTGCTTCAATAAAAGTATTCAATGAATTTTTTGTAAGCCATTCATGTACAATATATTTCGCAGTGGAATAATTAAGCATTATTTGTTCCGTTGAACCACTGTGAAATTTTTCGGGAGTATCCATTATTCGTAACGTCCGGTAAAATTAATCCCGCCGCTTTCTTATTTAATAATGTATCGATAGAATAATAATCCCTGTCATCAACCTGCATGGCAAGGCCTTCATCAAACCAGGTGGGAATTTTAAAATGCAACCTGTACCAACCAATCTTCCTGTATAATACCGTGTGGCTTATTTCATGCGAAAGAATGTTTATATCAAACATATTCTTTGGTATTACCACGTAAGCGCCCATTTTTATATTGGCAACAGCGGGCGATCCTGCTCTGCCATAGTTTTGATAATCTGCCTCCGATTCGCAATAGATTAATTTATAATTGATGTCATCTGAATCTTTCCAAAAACCAGTAAACTTTTTGTATCGGCATCAGACTTAAGTTTGGTTAACTGCTGAATGACGGTTGCGGGCACTTCCTTTCTATAATAAATATTTTGTTGATTTTTAAAATCCGCAAATTCAATTAATATGCATCTGGTTTCCTGCGGAAAAATAAAAAAATGCGCAACTGCTATTAGTGGAAGAAATAACAGAATGAAGAGAATAACTCTTAATATGTTTTTAACCATATTAAATATTTTTCATTGATAAAATTTCTTCAATCAAATTTCTTTCATTACTTAACCTGGGCACTTTATGCTGGCCGCCAAGCTTTCCTTTTCTCTTAAGCCATTCTCTAAAAGTTCCGGTTTTTAAAATATGAACTACGGGCATACGCAAAGCAATATTTTTGTATCGCTTTGCTTCATAATCGCTGTTTACAGATTTTAATGCGCTGTCAAGGGCAAAAGTAAATTCATTAATATCAGCGGGTAATTTATCAAATTCTATCAGCCATTCGTGAGCGCCATTCTCATGTTCGCTAAAAAAAACAGGCGCCGCAGTATAGTCACTTACTATCGCATTGGTTTTTGCTGATGCTATGGCAATTGCCTTGTCTGAATTTTCCACGATCACCTCTTCACCAAAGGCATTCATATAATGCTTCAGCCTGCCGGTAACCTTTATTTTAAAAGGACGGAGAGATGTAAACTGAATGGTGTCGCCTACAAGATATCGCCAAAGGCCGCCATTGGTACTTATTACCAATGCATAATTTTTATGAAGCTCCACCTGGTTGAGACCAAAAGTTTTTGCATCGGCTTTGCCATATTCTTCTACCGGCATAAATTCATAAAATATTCCATGATCTGTAAAAAGCAACATGCCATCATCATCGGGCATATTCTGCGCAGCAAAAAAACCTTCACTTGCATTGTACATTTCAAGATAATTAATAGGAACTCCTACCAATCTTTGAAGCTGCTCACGGTAAGGGGTAAACGAAACTCCGCCATGTATATACAATTCAAGGTTTGGCCATACTTCTTTCAATGTTTTCTTTCCGGAAATCTCAAGGATGCGCTTTATCAAAACAATTGTCCAGGTAGGCACCCCTGCCAGTGAAGTTACATTTTCATTGATCGTATTTTGTGCCAGCTTTTCAATTTTACTTTCCCATTCATCCAGCAATGCAATGCTTAATTCCGGAGTTCGTATCCAGTGCCCCCAGAAAGGCGTGTTCTGCATTAAAACAGCACTCAGGTCACCATATTGTATATCTTCATTTATAGCATGTACCTGGTGGCTTCCTCCTACAACAAGGCTTTTTCCCGTGAGCAGATCGCTATCCGGAAAATTTTTATAATAGTTGGTAAGCACATCTTTGGAACCTTTAAAATGCGTTTCTTTCAGCGTCTCTTCGCTTATAGGAATAAATTTACTTTTTTCTGAAGTAGTGCCGCTGCTTTTTGCAAACCAGTTAATCGGAGTATTCCATAAAACATTTTCTTCACCCTGCATCATTCGTAGAATGTAAGGTTTGATATCATCATACTCATGAACCGGAACCTGCTTTTTAAATCCTTAACCGTAAAAAGTTTTGAAAAAGTATATTTTCGTCCAAATTCAGTGTATTGAGCCTGAGTAACGAGGTGCTGCAAAACATCCCGTTGCGCCGCTACAGGATAACTGCTCCAGTTTTGAACCCGCCATAGGCGCAACCTTGCTAAACGTGATATGGCAGGGCTCAAGAGTTTCATGTAACTTTATTAGTGTCGGGTTATAATATTAAAATGTGAATCGTTCGACATTGAACGTTTTTACAGTACAATCGCGCAGGTAAACTTATAAACAATTTTGCCATAAAACAATTACCTTTTATTTTATAGCATCGGTATGCAGGTAATCCTTTCTTTTGAGTTCAAAATTGCGACCGAGGTAAAGGCGCCGTACGTGTTCATCTTTTGCAAGTTCTTCGGCAGTTCCGTGTTTGAATATTTTGCCTTCAATAAGAAGGTATGCCCTGTCGCAAATTGATAAAGTTTCATTTACATTATGGTCTGTAATAAGAATACCTATATTTTTATATTTTAACCTCGTAACAATCGTTTGAATATCTTCTACGGCAATGGGATCAATACCCGCAAAGGGCTCATCCAATAAAATAAATTTTGGATCTACTGCCAGTGCACGGGCTATTTCTGTTCGCCTTCTTTCACCACCGCTTAATACATCGCCATTACTTTTACGTACGTGGCCCAGGTTAAATTCCAGTATCAGTGTTTCGAGTTTTTCCTTTTGTTGCTTTTTAGAAAGCTTTGTCATTTCAAGAACGGCTGAAATATTATCTTCTACCGTAAGCTTTCTGAAAACGCTGGCTTCCTGGGGTAAATAGCCAAGTCCCATCTTCGCCCTTTTATACATCGGCAACTTTGTTATATTAATATCATTTAAAAACACATCGCCATCATCTGGCTTTACCAGCCCGACTACCTGGTAAAATGAAGTTGTTTTGCCTGCCCCATTCGGGCCAAGAAGACCAACAATTTCACCTTGCCCTACCTGGAAAGAAACTTTATTGGTAACTGTGCGTTTGCCATAATTCTTAACTAAGATCCTTTGCGTAAATGGTCTGGTTCAAAACAAAGTATTTAAACAAAAATAAGCGAATGAATATTAAAACTTTGCTAACATATTCAATTAGCTAATTAGCCAATGTGCCAATATGCCAATGTAAGCCTCATAATTGGCTAATGATTAATGGGCCAACCAGCGCATAAGCCGATTTTTTGATCTTATTGCATTACAACTTATGTTTGCATCTATTTTATAAAAATGAAAGTTACTGATCATATAAAAGAGGCGAAGGATATCATGGTGTCCTTTGAAATATTGCCGCCGCTTAAAGGGAAAACAATTGAATCTATTTACAACCATCTTGATCCTTTAATGGAATTTAATCCTGCATTTATCAATGTAACCTATCATCGCAGCGAACAGGTTTTTAAAAAGAAGGCTGACGGCACTTTTGAAAAAGTAGAAGTACGAAAACGGCCGGGAACCGTGGGCATTTGCGCCGCAATAATGAACCATTATAAAATTGATGCGGTGCCACATTTAATATGTGGGGGCTTTAATTTACAGGAAACTGAAAATGCTCTAATTGACCTTGCTTTCCTCGGAATTGATAATGTATTGTTGCTTCGCGGCGATGCTGCAAAAAATGAAACACTTTTTGAACCCGAAAAAAACGGGCATTCGTATGCACTCGATCTTTTAAAACAAACTGTAAATCTTAATAACGGAATTTATCTTGAAGAAGATATCAGGGATGGGTACAAAACAAAATTTTGTATCGGTGTTGCGGGCTATCCTGAAAAACATTTTGAAGCGCCCAACATGGAAAGTGATCTGCGCTATCTTAAAATGAAAGTGGATGCGGGCGCGGATTATATAACCACACAAATGTTTTTCGATAATAAAAAATATTTTGAATTTGTAAAGAATTGCAGGGCGTCTGGCATTGATGTGCCTATCATTCCCGGACTTAAACCTATTACCTCAAAAAAACAACTTTCTGTTTTGCCACGTACGTTCCATGTTGATATTCCTACGGGGCTCAGCAATGAAATTCTTAAATGTAAAACAGATACAGATGTGGAAATTGTAGGAACAGAATGGTTACTGGAACAATCGAAAGAACTTAAAAAAGCCGGTGTACCGGTATACATTATTATACACTGGGAAAACCCCATGTTATTGCTAATGCGTAAAGGAATGATGTAACAGGGGATGCGAATCGGCAAGTTCATGTGAATCAAATATAACATTGCATCATTGAACATTTATAAAAAACAGAGGCTGCCTGCAACTTATATGCCGGCAGCCTTTACTGCTCTTTTGCTCAAAAAATTTTATTAACTTCTGTTAAGCGGAATGCCAAGTGAAATACTCATAGTACGATATTTGTTTTTATCGTCAGCTCCATTATCACTTTGAGTTGAATTTATTTTTGTAAGGCCAAAACCATAATTAAGCTTTAATAAAACTTTTCCAAGATCCAATCCCCCGCCAAAATTTAATCCAAAATCAAACCTTTTAAGCTTATTGTAAGCCGCATCATCCTGCTGGGAGGTAGAAGGATCATCGTTACTGAACTTAATATTTTCAGATGAACTTGAAGTTACTCCCAAAAGTTTCGAGTCGGCTTTTGATTTACCTGCAATGCCCATTGCTGCATAAGGCCCGGCATTAAAAAAAATGTTGGTGGTTTTCTCCAGCGGGATTCGCAAAATTAAATTTAAGGGTACTTCAAGGTACAATGGATTGAACTGGTTTTTACATAGTTATCATCTGTAGATCCCGTGAAATAGGAATTTGCTTTCGCACCGCGGCCTTCAAGTAAAAGGCCGCTTTCAAGGTCAACTACATTTGATAGGTTAAACCTGCTTAAAATTCCTGCATTAAAAGTGGTCAATAAATTGTTATCCTGCGTTTCGCCCGATTTTGTTTTGGTGATGTTAGCAAGATTTACACCGCCCTGTACATATACCTGTGACTTTGCATTTGCAAAAATGCCGGTAAGCATTAAAAGCGTCAATAATTTTTTCATATTGAGTTTTTTGTTTTCAAAAAGTTGATGATTAAGTTTGCTACCATTTCAAAAACTTTGCCAATGCGCAGACCGTGAAGTGACAATTACCGGGCTGAAAGAGGATGTAGGTAAAGAATAATACGAGGCCATTAGTATAATTTCAACCTGTTTATAAGGGAATAGTTTTCTGCTGATATAGAAGTATTATGGATTGTTTAACAATAAAGAAAAGCAAGTTGAAGCGGTAAAATGAATTATAACAATGATTGAAAAACTTTCTCATCTACTTTAACGGGATATTTTTTCTTCAGTTCCTCAATCCATTTTTTTTCCAGCAAATTTTGATAATCATTAATTACCAATCCGCGTGCATCTTCAAAACTGCGTTGCTGATTTTCAGGATACATTTTAATGATGAGTGAGAATACTGCAGTTCCATCGCCCTTGTTTACTACCGGGGCTGTTACAAGGCCGGCTTTAAAATTTGTTCGGTCAATAACGGATATCTGGCTTAATTCATACCTGCCGGAATCTGCCTGTACCTGCAATGAATTTTCGCTTGCCAGGTCTTTCCAGTTTGTTCCCTTACTAATTTTTTCAGCAGCGTCTTTTGCTGCCGTTGCATTAGAGCATGAAAACAAAACAGCATCTGCGCTGGCATTCCATCTATAATTAGTTTTATGCTCATCATAATATTGTTTAAGCCCGGCGCTATCAGCAGAAGCTTTGGACCAAACCTTTCTTTCCATAACTTCAAAAAGCATATTGCCATCTTTAAATTCCTGCAACTGGTATTTGAAATCAGTATTAAAATTCTGCAATCTTTTCTTATAGTTTTCCAAGTGCTGCCACTGAAATATAATTTTTTAAAAGTTCCGGATATGGTTGCTCCGCATGAGCAGCATCAGTATTTTTTACATTTCTTACATATTGCATCCAATCGCCGGCTTTTATTTTTGCATTGTTAAAAGAAAACAAAACTGTTTTTTCATTTACAATGCCGGAGGTAATTTTTTTATTTGCAATGGCCAATGGAATCGGTAATCTTCCAGAGGTCTTTTTCACTTACGGAATTGTTCTTTTGATACCCGATTGTAGCAAGTATTTCTTTTACAAATTTCTCTTTTGCTATTTCAATGCGGCTATCCTTTAACACATCCTGCTTAAGATTATACATATACGTTTTCATCATTTTTATCTGCGGCTATGGGTAACCGTGAGATTCGCTTAATAATGTGATAACCGAATTCAGTTTGAAACGGCTCCGAAATATCACTGTCATTTTTTAAAGAAAAAGCAACACGCTCAAATCCGGCATCATATTTTGCCACACCAAATTCCGGCATAACTCCGCCACTCATATAGGTAGTTTTATCATTGCTGTACATCCTTGCCATTTCACCAAAATTGCCTCCTGATTTTAAGACCTTATACACCGAATCTGCCAATTGCTTTGCACGATCTCTCATAGTAATGTTTCCGGCAGGTACGGCAAATAATATCTGAGCTACTTTTATTTTTCCTACAGCCGGCCTTTCTTCCACGATTTTAAAAATATGCCAGCCCTTTTTTGAGCGATAAGGCTTGCTTACATCGCCGGGTTTTAAGCCATACACAATATTTTCGAATTCGTAGGGCAAAGTAAAAACAGTAATCATGCCCATATCATTTTGCTGCACCGGGGCTGTCTTTTCTTTGATTTCTGAAAGAATTTTATCATAATCAGTTGCTCCCTTCTTCAATTCTTCATATGTTTCGTTAATTGCTTTATATAATTTAAGTGTGTCGGCCGGCGTCATTTTTTCGTTTATTGAAACATAAAAATGCAGCGGGTGAATATCTTTCCTGCTTCGGTTAAATGCTTCGTTAACGAGAGCATCTACCTGTTTTTCATCTTTAAGATAACTTTCTTCAATCTGGCTGCGAAAATTTTGAAGGTCAGATTGCAGGGAGGCAAGCGTATCAAGGTGGAGATCTCTTGCAGCCTGGACTTTTAGTTTAAATTTTATATAAAGATCGAGGTAATCCTTCATTGCCTCCTCTTTATTTGCGGCAGTCGTTTTATTTTTATTATAGGCCCTTAAAAATTCATCCTTAGTTACCAGCATTGTTTCCATAGGTAAAAAGAGCCTGGCAATAAACAGAAGATAGAAAAAACAAAAATGTCACAAGCGAAAACAATTTTTTCATCAGATGGTATTTTTTAATAACGTATGCACTCGATAAATTCATTATGCAGGAACGATTATTGGTTGGCATTGCCGGCATTAAGCGGTTTATTTTTTATTTTCATTTCAAGCACATCATCGATTTGCTGCCAGGTTAGTTTTTTTGCAATGATGCGTTTGTCCTTATCCAGTAAGTACAATGTAGGCGTTTGGGTAACATCATACAGTTGTTTATAAGATGGCTTTTTTGCCTCATCATCTTCTTTCCGTTGCTCTTCGGTTTGGTAAACGTTTATCCAGCTTTGCAAATTGTATTTATTTATAAATTCCCTCCATTTTGGCAGCTCTTTGGTTTCTGTAAGCACTCCGTACATTTTTACACCCTCCTTCTGCCATTTGGCGTGAAACATAGAATCGAGCCTGGGCACTTCTTCGCGGCAATGGCCGCAGGTAGGGTCCCAAAAGCAAACAATTATATAATCGGCTTTAACACTATATAACGGTAACGGCGCTCCTGACGAGTCAACCATCAAAAGATCCGCAGCCTGCTCACCTATAAGGTTCGACATTAGCATATAGGCCCTGTTTGAAATGGCCGTCATCTGCTTTTCATTAAGCCATGAAGAAATTCCTTTTGAATGATATTTTTCAAATAAATGCACAAAAACCGCATCCTGTCCCATATATTTGGGATTGATGTATTCATCAGTAAGCCAGTTCAATAAAAATTTATACATTTCCGGCGCTGTCCTGGCCCGGAGCAATAGATAATCCGATTCTTTTATGATGGAATCCGGCGCCGGAGACACAATTTCCCTGAAAAATTTTTCGACTTTTGGTAAAAAAAAGGGTGTGCGTATAACACGGTCATCCATAAATGTAATGCCATCCCAATAATGTTTTTTATAATACTGGTAATTATTAATTGAATCATCCCTTGTAACCGGTTTTGTATTTAAAACCTGCGGTTCCTTCATGCTGGTCAGTAGCGAGGCCAGCATAGATTCCGGATGTTGCTTTATGATATTATCCCTGTAATCATTCAGCTCTTTATTAAGGCTTACATAGTTTTTTTCATGCATAAGACTGTCATTCTTATTTTTTGAAGCTTTATAAGCATCCAGTTCTTTTTGTAAATAGCCTGCCTTTGAGCTGACAAATTTTTGATACTGCTGAAAAAGAATATTTTCCTTTGAACCGGTTACTGTTGTTTTGTTGATGAGGTCGGACGTATCCGCTTTTATATTAATTATTTGTTCTTTATCTACCAGGAAATCAAACAATTTGTTTTTCCCCGGAAATACAATTGAATATACGCCCGGCAGGAGCTTTTCATTTTTTTGAAATATGATAATTCCTTTACTGTTTACAACAGCGGAGTCTTCTATATTTATATTTTTGCCATAGTAATAAGTAAGATAGGCTATGCCGCTATTATAATCGGGGGCCTGTACGGCAACTTTATAACCCTGGGCATCGGAAATGATGAATGCAGCGAAAAAGACGATAATAGTAAAAAGTATTTTCATTAATGTGGAATAGAGGGCAAAAATATTCAAATTGATTAAAAACAAATATTTCACGCAAAATACTTAACATTTACCTGTAATGCAATCAAGCGTCATGAACATGAGCTATTTTTATCCTCCTGATCCTCCAATACCTTAGGATAGATTAGCCCGATATTCCATAAATATGAGGATGAAAAGAAAAAAAATGATTCTGGAAAATCTGCCTGTTACCGGTTATGCTGCCGAAGGTAAAGCACTGGGACGGCTTGAAGGCAAAGTGATTTTCGTGGAAGGCGCTGTACCCGGCGATGTTGCGGATGTTTTGATAAGCCGTAATAAAAAGGACTGGGCCGAAGGAAAAGCAATTACAATAAAAGAATTTAGTAAAGAAAGAGTTGATCCCTTTTGTATTCACTTTGGCGTATGCGGAGGGTGTAAATGGCAAATGCTTCCTTATGAAAAGCAACTTACCTATAAGCAGCAGGAAGCAGCGGATGCCTTTAAGAGAATCGGAAGGCTTACAGAAATTACCATGTTGCCTATAATTGGCTCTGAAAATACCGTTTATTACAGGAACAAGCTGGAGTTTACTTTTAGCAATAAAAGGTTTTTGACACCCGAACAATTAGAAGAATTACAGGATAATGCGTGGCCCGGTGGCGCATTAGGCTATCACGTTCCGCGTTTATACGATAAAATTATTGACATCTTTGAATGCTGGCTAATGGATGATGTCAATAATATTATCCGCAATACATTGCGCGATTTTGTACTGGAAAACAAATACAGCTTTTATGATATTAAAGAACACAAAGGATGGCTCAGAAATATTATTATAAGGAATTCTACAACCGGTGAACTGATGGTAAATCTTGTTTTCGGTTATGATGATATCACAGAAAGAGAAAAAATTTGCCGGTATTTGCTTGAAAAAATACCCTCAATTACCACGTTGTTGTATACGATTAATTCAAAATGGAATGATACCATTTATGATATCGAAACACATGTTGTATCAGGAAAAGGATATATAATTGAACGGCTGGAAAATTTGAATTTTAAAATTTCTCCCAAATCTTTTTTTCAAACTAATACAAAGCAGGCCGAAAGGCTATACAATGTTGTAAAAAAATTTGCTTCCTTAAATGGGAATGAAATTATTTATGATTTGTATTGCGGCACCGGCAGTATTGGAATTTTTTTAAGCAGTGAGGCAAAAAAAATAATAGGCGTTGATGTTATTGAAGATGCAATTAATGATGCGAAAGAAAATGCGGCGCTTAATAATATAACTCATGCGTCTTTTTTTTGTGGCGATGTGATTGAAATTTGCAATGAAGCATTTTTTACTTTGCATGGGCGCCCGGATGTTATAATTGTAGATCCTCCACGAGCCGGCCTGCATGGTAAACTTATCGATAAACTCCTGGCCATAGCCCCTTCTAAAATTGTATATGTGAGCTGCAATGTAGCCACGCAGGCAAGAGACCTGCAACTACTCAATGAGAAGTTTTCTGTTGAAATGCTTCAGCCGGTTGATATGTTTCCGCATACGCATCATATTGAATGTGTGGCCTTGTTGAAGTTGAGATGATAGCAGGAATGGACGTTAAACAGGCAATCAATTCAGATCAGCTCCATGCCATCACCGATTGAAAGTAAAATAGCTTTCTATATTTATTTCATCTTCCATTCTCTATTCAGGAGTATGGCTTTATAAGCAGCTGTAGAGCCGGCAATTTCTTTTTATAATACGCAATCTTTTGCTGCTTACTCATTCTTGCATATCGCGGCGATGGTGATGGCAGAGATTCCCCATTCTTGGTTTCCGGGAATATTTGCATGAAATGTTTCTCTACAAATTTGCTCGTGAAAAAAATATAGTTAAACGAGTTGTTCTTTAAAACTTTTCTAATCGCTTTGTCATTGTAAGAAACGATCTCGAGACTGGTATCGGAATTATTTTCTCCTTTTCTTCTTACCGATAAAAAGATATCTGCTATAGCGATGCCCGCTTTTCTAAAAAGTTCTTTTTTATCTTTTGTGGTTTTTAGTTCAACATCATAAACCAATGATATGATATCCCAAAACTGGTTTCGTTTTGTGCCGTAAAACCATTTGTCATTATGAGTATTGCTTTGGGTAATATCTCTGCCGGGAAAACTCCCAACTATAAGTACAGCCGCGTTCAGGGGAACGAAGGGTTTAAATGGATGTATTTCAATTTTAATCACAACAACGAATTTATTTTTTGCTGATGGTTTTATTCATTTCTTTACCAGCAACGGTCCGGAAAAAATGCATTTTTTTAAGATGCTCTTCAAGGAAACTTATGGTTAGTTTTGTAATCGTATTGTAATATTGATTGCTTCTACAATTCCCGGATTCTCTTACAATAACGGGTAAGCAACTGAAATCTTCATGCTGTGTTGAATCGACTTTTAAATACCAGTTTTTTACCGGTAAGTTTCTCTGAAAAATTATATACAGCATCCTTTTGGGCAGTGTCCGGCAATGGCCAGCTTTCCAATCGCAGATATGGGATCGCGAGATGAATGTTTTTAAACTCCGGGCTGTTTTTGATGCCGTCGAAATCTGTATTTTCATCCTTTGCGTTTCCATAATGATGAAATTCCGAACCGTCAAGGGATATCAAACATCCTGCATTGGGAATTTTACCTGCTACAATAGCCCCCGCTAAACCACCCCAGCTATAGCCGATGATACCAATTTTTGAAAAGTCAATATTTGAACTTTGCTTCAAAACTGTTAGAGAAGCAATGGCATCGGCTACCTGTTCCAGCAAGTCTTCTTTTTTCATACTCATCTCGCCCGGGTATCGCCCGATTGAACTGATTGAAGCCACAACAAACCCTTTGGCAGCCAGCTCTTCAAATAAGGCAAAGTTTTCAAAACTCATTCCATTGTAAGCGCACAAATAAATTACCAAAGGAAATTTAGTTTCAACAGGATGTGCATCTTTGAAACTTTTTGTTTTAAAATTCAGCAGCTTAATGGTATCGGAACACTTAAATCCCTCACACAAAGACGTCGCTATTTGTTGAGTAAGGCCATTGCCTGCGGGGGAAGCGGTATAATAATTTGCACGTTTTTCTAAAAGCCCGAGGATATCACGAAATAAAAGAGCCGAGTCGTTTTTAGACAAACTTGCAGGGTACCACACATCGATATCAAGAGGCCTCACATGTAAATAATTACTTGTGTCAGTACCTGGTTTAAAAATTCTCGATCTGTCCGCAGTTTGAATTATTTTGAAGCCGGCTTCATAAGAAAAGCTCTTGTCTTTTTTTGTTTGTGAGCAACTCAAAAAAAATAAAAGTATGGTTGATGGAAATATATTTTTCATGTGTGTCTTTTATACATGCTACTTCTTTGTTTGGATCAAATTAAAAACAAATTCCCTCCAGCTATTATTACCATCAATCAATTCATGGAAAGAAGGTATAAAATAGTAATCGGGTATTACACCCCTGTCCTTGTCTTTACCGGCAGTAGTAAATTTGCAATATAGTATTGAAGTATGTGCGGTAATTCTTGAATTAGGTAGTACCAGGTCAAGACCGTTAGTGCTTCCACCACCGGCAAAGCAACCGGCGGTTTCATTACCAACAATTGTAGCAAGTCTATGACTCTGTGCATTGGCAGCACACGTAGACGCCGCAGAAGAGGTTCCACCATTTACGTAGAAATATACGTTTCCATGAAAGCCGTTAGGTTTTGGATCAAATGTCTTTAGTTCTAAAGAATATTTAGTTAATGCTTTTACATATATCTTATTATCTTTTATTGTATCAATAAAGGCATCTTTATTTTGCAAAACATCTTTAGGCAAGTTGCTCATCTTAAAATAAGCGTCATCGTCGTTGATAAGGTATTCACTTTCTATAAACCTTGTAGGCGATTTAATAAGGTAGCTCAGCAATTCACAGGCATATTCTTCGTCGCCACCACCATTATAAGAAAGATCAATAATAAGGTTGCCGATCTTTTCTTTTTGCAACGTTGTAAAAAATTTATCATATTGTTTAAAGAGTTTTTCACGGTCGCCGCCAAAATCACGTATGGTGATGATAGCTGTGTTCTTATGTTTTATTAATTCCAACCGCCACGGGTTTTTTCTTTTTTTGGTTTCTCTTTTATCTATTGCCAGTACTTCTTTATTAGAAGGATTGGCTACAGCGATTTTATTATTTTCAGTCATAGTGAGTGCAGTATTAAAATGCCTGTCAAATATTTGTCCCTGAGAATTTTTAAATGTAACATCAAATGCATCGGGCCTTTCAATAAACAAGTAATAGTATATGTTAAAGGCCATACTGGAAATCATACTTTCTTTGCTGGATTCCATATTGCCATCTGAAGGAATATACTTATAGATCTCGTGTTGTATGCTGTCAACGGGATAACGATTGATTGATAACACTTCATCGCCCAACCGAATGCTTGTATCTGTAGTACGATTAACGGCTACATAAGTTTTACTATGCGTGAAAAAAAATTGCAGGGGAATTAGCTGCCATTGAACCATGCGTTTATTATAATCGTCACCATAAGGGTTGCAGTAAGTATGTTCACATTTTATTTCGGCAATAAGGTATGCAACAACTTTATAAAAATCAGCAAAAGCCATTGGCTTATTCAGAAGGTTATGCAAGCTGTCCATTTTGTATTGCATCGCCTCTTTTGTATGGTGCATGTATAAACCGGGATGAGTGTCTTCCAAAGCCTTACGTAAATAATTAAAGTCCTGCTGCATTTCTGCAGGCTGAAAAATTCTTGTTTCAATAAGGTTTTGGGCTTCTAACTGAGCATAAAAAAGCCCTGCTAAAAGAAATAGGAGTAACAGTAAATATTTTTTCATTGTTATTTTTTTTGGATTCATCTTCTGTAATTTTCAACATCACTCATTTAAAGACCTTTTTCAATGAACTGCTGGATCTATACATATAAGTTGAAATTATTAAAATCTCTGGCTGATCCTGATCCCCGGTGTTACTCCTTTAAAAAAGTTATTAAAATACATTGAGGGCTCAATAGTTGTTTTTAATAATTTAATCTTCCCTGCACCCAAGCGGAAAGTATTTTTATTGATAAAATCCCCTTCCCTGCTAATAAGATAGCCTAACGAAAAAACTGCACTAAACGAAAAATCTTTTTGAGGGTCATAATCAGTGGTGCCACCCTGGCCATAAATGAAGGTGAGAAAATCATTCCTGTAAGTACGCAATTTACCCTGTGCGTCCTTTGCAAATAAAAAATGCGGCTCCCAAAATAATCCCGGTTCCCATTTAAAAGTTCGGTCTCTGTTCGTGATTGTTAGAGCGGCGCCTACACTGAAAGAGGGAACAAAATAATTTTTATAATTCTGTACATTCACCGTAAACATTGCCCCAAGAAAATCTCCTGTCCCTATCTGTGTATAACCCCTTGGCTTATCGGCAGATATGGTTTTATCTTTTTTAAGATAATGTGAGCCGCCGCCTAATATAAGGGGCCACTTCGTGTAAACATTATTTTGAATGGTTGCTATTTTTTCTGCTAACAGGCCGTTCATATAGCCGGCTAAGTTCATTAATATTATTAAGGTAAAAAGTAAGATGGTAATATCGTGGATGAGTAAGACTGATTTTTTGGAACGGCTTCGGAGGGTTTGCAATAATGCCAATTATATTTATAGTATCCTGCTCCGTTCTTAATGAAGCCAGCTCACCATTACTTACCAGGAAGCTGGCGCCCTTTGGCTGAAATTGCTGAAACCGTATTTTTTTTCTGCCCTGCGCATCCGTAAGATAATCTATGCGCTTTGATGTAAGCGGATCAGCAATCGAATCTTTTAAAGGCGCAATATCCTCAATGAATACCTTAAGCAACGAATCAATATTGGCAACCCTTGTAAGGTCGGTTATGTCGGTTAGTTCAATCTTAAGCTTGTTCCCTTTATCAAGATCAATATAAAATCGCCTGTTGATAATGATGTTTGAAGGCACCTCGAATACTTTATCCGATTTACTGTTTGTTTGTGCACAAAGGTTACCCGTGATGCTTATTAAAAGCATCAATACACTAATTGTTTTTTTCATTTTATTTTAGTTTGGAGAAATTGTTGATTTTAAAAATAGTGAACCGGCTTTTCCTTGAGGCAAGCGAAGAATTGACATAGACTTCCTGGTTGGTAAGCTTTAATTGAAAAGAATGTATGTCTGCGCTGCGTGCGATACCCGGCGATTCTTCAACAGGATCGCCTAATTCATTTATATGAACAACTTTTAATTTTTTGTTTAGAGTAGCAACTGTTACTGCATTCGCAGAAGTATCCAGTGGTTGCAAAGCCGGTAAAATTGGTTCTTTTATAAAAACGGAGTTACTAACGGCATCGCCTGTACGAATTAATTTAGTCTCTTCAGAGTGCGTAACCACCTGGTATTTTCTGATGCTCTTATTTTTTGCAGTTACGGCATTATGCTCTTCGAAGAAAGCCGTGCCTGTAAATTGAAGAGTATCTTTTTTGCCGCTCACAATAGTTGAGGGGAATTTATTCAGGGGCTTTTGTGCTGTTTCGGTTTTAACAGGTTCATCACTCTTCTTTAATTAAGTTTAGTAATGGTATCATTAATGCAAATAATAAACAGGCGGCCGCAGACCGATACCAAATAATTTTTTTATTGTAATTTTTTTCGCGAAGCCGCTCATGAAGTTTTTCCCATGAAGCATTCTTATCAATTACGGTTTCACCCGGTAACTTGTCTAAGCCTTCCAGCTTGTTTCTCCAGTCTTCGATGTTATTGTGATTTTCGTTTGACATATTCAATTCCTTTGGTTAGTAACATTTTTTGCAATAATGCTTTTGCCTTAAACAGTTGTGACTTTGATGTGTTTTCTGAAATATTGAGCAAGGTCGGCAATTTCGTGATGCTTCATCCCTTCGATTACATACAAATTGAATACAGTACGATAACCTACAGGAAGTTGAATAATAAGATTGAAAATTTCCGCAGCCGATAAATTATCAAGTACATCTTCCTCCATCGGAATATCTTCGGCCGTTGCATCTGTTACAATATTGAATACATTTTTTTTGCGCAAAAACATCAGGCATTCATTGACCATGATCCTTTTCAGCCAGCCATATAATGCCGCATCGCCCTGGTAATTAAAAGAAGATAGTTTTTTAAAGAACTTATAAAAACCATCCAGCAATAATTCTTCTGCATCTTCAGCACCTTTTACATAACGGCGGCATACCAGCAGCATCTTTTCTGCCCACTGATCAAACAGGCATTTTTGTGCCGCGGCGCTTCCCTGCTTTGCTTCTTTGATCAGTTCTGATGTTTCCATGTAAAAATCAACAATGTTATGGCGCTTTATAAAAAGATGAATGCAGTTTAAGGAAAAAACGTTGCCTGGTGTAGTAAAAGTAAAATTTATTCCTCTTCTCCCGTAAGTCATTTTTCGGGCTAAACAATATTGTGATGCGTTGGATGTTTTTCTTCTTATCGTTCGTATAAATTTTCCATAAGACTTGTAGAATATGCCACCTTATGAAACCCTGAAAGGGTGTAATGATTAGAACTTGCACCCAGATTTTTGTTATTCTATATCAAACCATCTGATAAATCTTGTTAAAGTGTTCCTGCAGGGTAATAATTGGTTGTTTAAAATGTCACCCCTCCGGGGTTTGGAAATTCAATTTAACGCTATAATAATATCAGCCCTTCGGGCTTTATTACTCTCGTTCATCCTGTTTGTCCATTTTAAAAGAGCGGAAGTATATTGCGGATAAAGATGTTCATTACATAGAAATAAACGGGGTTACTATTAAAAAAGCCATCCTTATAAAGATGGCTTTATCAAAAAAATATTTGAAAATTTTATTCGGCATTCATTTCTGCAATTTTAGCTCTTATTTTTCCTTCCAGCTCTGTAGCAAGCTCGGGGTTATCAGTGAGAAGTTGTTTCACTGCATCGCGGCCCTGCCCAAGCTTGGTGGTATCGTAGCTAAACCAGCTACCGCTTTTTTGAACAATACCCATTTCAACACCCATGTCAATTATTTCACCTGTTTTTGAAATGCCACTGCCAAAAATTATATCAAATTCTGCAACCCGAAAAGGAGGCGCTACTTTATTTTTTACCACTTTTACTTTTACACGGTTTCCAATAGATTCATCGCCATCTTTAATTTGTGCCATCCGGCGAATATCAAGCCTTACAGAAGCATAAAATTTTAATGCATTACCACCGGTAGTTGTTTCAGGATTACCAAACATAACACCTATTTTATCTCTTAGCTGGTTGATAAAAATGCAGCAACAATTTGTTTTACTAATAGTAGCAGTTAATTTTCTTAATGCCTGGCTCATCAGCCTTGCCTGCATGCCCATTTTACTATCGCCCATTTCACCTTCAAGTTCACTTTTTGGTACCAGCGCAGCAACAGAATCTATTACCACTACATCCAATGCACCTGAAAGTATAAGCCTGTCGGCTATTTCCAGCCCCTGCTCGCCATAATCGGGCTGGCTTATCAAAAGATTGTCTACATCCACACCCAGTTTTTTTGCATAACCGCTGTCAAAAGCATGTTCAGCATCAATGATGGCGCACATACCACCTTTTTTTTGTGCTTCTGCAATTACATGAATGGCGAGCGTAGTTTTACCGGAAGATTCGGGCCCGTAAATTTCAACAACCCTTCCCTTTGGCAGGCCCCCAATTCCCAGCGCAACATCAAGCCCTATAGATCCTGTAGAAATTACAGCCTGCGGCTCCTGCGAACGTTCATTCATCATCATCACACTTCCTTTTCCATAATCTTTATCTATTTTATCAATAGTGAGCCTGAGTGCTTTTAATTTCTCAGAATTTTTATCTGCATTTTTTTCTGTAGTAGCCATAAAATATTATTTGAACTTTTTAATACTGTAAAGTTATTAGTTGCACGAAGATAGATATTATAAGTTATTAACACTAATATTTTTAGTAATTATTTTTAAAAATTTAGTATTTTGAGACAACTTCACCATTTTAAGTAAAGTGCCTCGCAATTTTATTACTTTACCCGCTAACCTTTCCTCGTATTTTATACTGGTATCACGATTATCAAATAATAAAATTTTTATTCTGTTTTATTTTTTATTTTCATAAAAATTTATTCTATGAAATTCTGCTTTTATCTTTTTATTGTTTCTATTGTATTTTTTTCCTGTGATGAAGGAAACACAAAACAGGATTCTGTGCAGGATAGTACCAGTTTTCTGTAAGAGATACCACCAAGGTGCAGGATACGGTGATTTTTTTAAAAGATTCTACAGCTAGCAACAACATTTGCTGACAGTCTTCCGTCTGGCGCTTACCAGGGAATGTTTCCATGCAAAGGCTGTGAAGGCGTACAGCAAACCATTGTTTTCAACAATGATAAAAGCTACAAGCAGGAGCAACTGGCATTGGGGAAAAGACACCTTGCCTAAAACAAGCGAAGGAACCTGGCAAAGAAAGGATGGTAAAATTGAATTGTCGCAAAATAATAAAACGGCTATTATTTTAATGAAAAAAAGAGATACTCTTTTTGGAGTAAATATAAACGGAATTCTGGTTAACGATTCTTCTAAATATATTCTTACTAAAAGAAAGCTTGCTGCCAATAATCCTGCCTGGAATAAAAAACGCTCGCAGGGAATTGATTTTGCCGGATTGGGAAACGAACCTTTCTGGACCCTTGAAATTGATAATGAAAAATTTATTCTTTTTAATGTTGCCGGATGGAAAAAACCGGTTATTGTTCCCGTAGAAAAACCCATAATAAATAAAGACAGCACTTTTTATAATCTTAAATACAGACACGACTAAATGGACCATCACTATTTTCCCTCAATTTTCCAGTGATGGCATGAGTGATTATCTATACCAATATAAGGTAAATGTAAATTATAAAGGAACACTTTATAAAGGTTGCGGTATCATGCTTAACAATAAAGAGATTCAATAAACTGGTATGAAATTTTCATACTTATGCAGGATAAACAATTCTGGTTATCATTAAAATAATCAATATGCAATGGTTAGGCAGAAGAGAAAGTGACAATGTAGATGACCGCAGGGGCATTACCGGTGGCCATGTAGCGGTAGGTGGCGGAGTTATTGGCGTTATTTTTATATTGGCAAAATTTCTTTTGGGCGGCGGTGATGTTAACCAGTTGCAACAGGATCTGCAGCAACAACCTCAACAACAGGAAATGACCGCTGAACAAAAAGCTGCCGATGATAAAGAAGCCTCGTTTGTAAAAGTTGTGCTCGCAGATACAGAAGATGTATGGACAAAGATTTTTGGTGATATGGGCAAAAGCTATAGCAAGCCTACACTTGGTTCTTTTTCGGGACGCTACCACATCCGGCTGTGGAAATGCCAGTTCAGCAAGCGGCCCGTTTTATTGCCCGCTTGATCATGATGTATATATTGATCTTTCATTTGCGCAGGAACTTAACCAGCGATTTAATGTTTCCGGGGATTTTGCAATGGCTTATGTAGTCGCACATGAAGTTGGCCATCATATTCAATACCTGCTGGGAATAACACAAAAAATGGAGAGGATTCAGCAACAGGTCAGTGAAACCGAATACAATAAATATTCTGTGCGTTTAGAACTGCAAGCCGATTTTTATGCAGGCGTGTGGGCGCATTACGATCAAAAAATGAAAAATGTAATTGACGCTAATGATATTGATGAAGCGCTAAATGCCGCCAATGCCATTGGTGACGACAGGCTCCAGAAGGAAGCACAGGGAACGGTAACTCCTGATGCTTTTACCCATGGCACTTCCGCTCAAAGAATGTATTGGTTTAAAAAAGGTTATGAAACCGGCGACATCAACCAGGGAGATACTTTTTCAGCCACAAACTTATAAACATCCGGCATTCATGTTCTTAATGCCGTTTATATTACGGAACTTCTCTGTTTGCGTTTGCTTGCTGCTGCCCATGATTCAATGTTCCAGGTTTTTGCCTTTTGGTTTGGATCTCTTTGAGACGGAAGCAGGTATTTCTGATTTTATTACTGATCATTGGCTACAATGATTATTATTGTTATATAATACCTGGCAATCCGTACAAAAAAAAGTCCTTCTTTTCGTTTTGCCACAATATTTTTTTATAAAAGGAATATGATCGCGGGGGCAAATTTTTTTTGTATGCGCCAGCCAATGTTTCTTTAAAACAAATTCTTTTTTCCATTTCAGAAAATCGAAGCTGTAATTGCGGGCTTCTTTTATCAGCTCATTTAATTTAATGGCAGGAATATTTTTAATTATGTTTCAGGATGAAGCCGAATACGAAACAACACTTCATTCTTGATAATATTACCAACACCGGCAAAAATATTTTGATTCAGCAACATGTCACAGACAAGCTCTTCGGGGTTTTCTTTCAATTTTTTCTTTGCAGCTTTGGGATTCCAGTTTCATTCATTACATCGGATGTCCAATCATAAATGTCATCCAGATCTTCTTCAATAAATTTATTGGAACAGGCATAAAAACTAAGTTCCTCATTGTTAAAAATAAGCCGCAATCTCGGCGGGGTATCCTTCTGCTCATTAATGCGATAGCTGCCAAATAACATAAAATGTATGCGAACGTGAAAATTCTTTAAAACAAATTAAAAAATGCTTTCCCCAGCTTTTAAAATCAAGTATCTTTTCACCTGCCATTCGTTGAATATCGAGCTTACTGTTTCCTTCTACTTTCAAAATGTTTTTTCCTTTGAATTGTTGAACCAACTCTTTTAAAATTACTATCGAAGGGCCTTCAGGCATACATTATTTTTAAGGGTATCCGGTAAAATCTCGTCCAGTTCTTTCCATAAGAAAGAGGCCAGGCCTTACACTGGCAATAGAATTTATTAGGTCATCCAAATTTTAGACGGCTGGTGATAATCTTTTAAATAAAAAAGTGTTCTCAAAGGTTAGGCCACAAAGATGCTTCATTGAAATGTCGCTCGTTTAGCGCGGAGCAGTAATTGTATAGAACAAGGTTGGCTTAAGAATGAAATTCTTGGATTATTGATTCACAGTTCTTCATCATTGCTTCAGGATACCGCAGGCCTGCTGCAGCATTTTTTGGAAATACTTCATCTATTTGTTCCAGTTCTTTTGGCGTTAACAAGATAGTTGTTGCCGCTATATTTTCTTCCAGGTATTTTATTTTCTTTGTTCCGGGTATAGGAAAAAGAAAATCGCCTTGGGCCATCACCCAGGCAAGAGCAAGCTGGGAAGGCGTACACCCTTTTTCCCTGGCAATTGCCTCAATTTTTTTCACCAGTTCAAGATTTTTATTAAAATTTTCTCCCTGGAAACGTGGCGAAAGTCTGCGGTAATCTCCTTCTTCAAAATCTTCTATTTTTTTTATCTGGCCTGTTAAAAATCCACGGCCAAGCGGGCTATAGGGAACAAACGCGATACCAAGTTGTTTACAAGCCTGTAGTGTTCCATCTTCAGGCTCGCGGCTCCATAAACTATATTCAGATTGCAAGGCTGAAACCGGGTGTACGGCATGTGCTTTCTCTAACGTTTGAACAGTTACTTCGCTTAAACCGATCCCTCTTACTTTCCCTTCCTTTACTAATTGAGACATGGCACCAACTGTTTCTTCAATAGGTGTACCAGGGTCTTTGCGATGCAGATAGTATAGATCGATTACCTCTACATTCAATCTTTTTAAACTTGCTTCACAGGCGCTTTTTACATATTCCGGCTTACCATTTATACTTCTGGCCTGGGGGTTAGAGGGATCCCGCACAATTCCAAATTTTGTAGCAAGCGTAATTTCTTTTCTAAACTGACCGGATCGCTTTACCGACAAGAATTTCATTCTTAAACGGGCCATAACTATCGGCAGTGTCAAAAAAAGTAACTCCCAATTCATGTGCCCGGTGTATGGTTTTGACAGATTCCGAATCGTTGGATTCTCCATAAAATTCACTCATGCCCATGCAGCCAATCCAATTGAAGACGCTAACAAACCCTGGCTGCCCAAAGATTTTATAATCATATCTTTTATTATGTCTGTGTGTAAATGAAGCCTTGCACAGGCCGCTTGTTTCCTTAATTTTTGCCGCCCGAACACTATCCCTGGCTGTCTAACGTATCGGCTGAAGGATCTTCCTTTGCTTTTGGAGGTGCAGGATTTTTTTTTGGAGATTGCCTGGAAGTAATATTATTTTCTTCATTATAGCCTGCGTCGCTTACCGAGCCCTTTTTTTCACCGCTATCCTCTTTTCTTTTCTGGTAATATTTTTTGGATCTTGGTTTCATATTTTATGAAATTACTATGTCATTGATATATAAATAAACTTTTTTCAACTCATTTTGTTCACTTGCAAAAAACTTTTATCTTCATCTAACCGCGTTGATCGGGAGGCACTTGAAATATTAAAAAAGTTATATTGGAAACGGTCCGGCAATAAACTATTCTGATTTCTCATAGCAGGTTCCTGCGGATCTTTTTTTGTATCACCCCTGCCTGCAGGTGTCACATTTTTTATAGATAACTGGAATTTGGTATTAAGGCTTACTTCATAGTTATTTTCTTTCAGAATTTGTTTGGCGTTATCATCTTCCATTATTACAGAAGCAAGATGCATTGCCAATGCAGAGCCGCTAATAACATTTCCAACTTTTCCATCTGTAAACTCAATGATAAATTTATAGCCGGCTTTACGGCCCGTACCTGCACGCTCAAAATCAACCCTGTTAAGATCCAAAACCTGGTCTTCAACAGCTGATTTTTTCATTAAAATTTTAATAATTGGTAAATATTTTTTCCAGATGTGATTGTACATGTACGAAATCTAATTTAATTTTTATTCGGAAGGGCGAATCGGAAAAGGAACCGGCAACTAGTGTAAATATAGGTTAACCGTAATTATGATAAAATTAATGTAATTTTTTCCATTATAAATATTTAGAAGCTAAACCTTATTACAAAAACCTCATTTTTCCAATTAAATAAAGATCACGGGAAAATTCTTTCACAAGGAATAACGCAGATGTCAATTTTCTGGCACGCCATCGTGAAAGTAAATAGGCGCTAAAGACAAGGGGAAGAAATGATGCATCATAAAAAAATCCCCCGGCTGTAAATGACCTGGGGGAATCCTGATTAAAACTACACACACTTATTTGAAAATCGTACTTAAACTTTATAAAAAATTTTTGACTGAATTAGTTTAAAACGCTAAGTTTTGCTTATTTTGTTAGATATTTTCCCGCGTTTAGTAAATGGTTGCTTGAATTTATTATACGGCTGACAGATTTATAGTATTTTGGGATATTGTTGATCTCGTTCAAAAACTGAAGTTCTATTTTTGGGTCAAATGGTTGCGGCGACCCATAAATAAGGCCGAAGCTTACCTGTCTCACCACTTGTAAATTAATTCTTACATCTACTTTTAGTATCATTAAATTTGTTGCACTCCCAACTTTGTAACTGAATGGCATTAATTGAACTTAAATTTCCTGAATCTCTTTCCCGGGCCTTTAATATTCCCGGTAACTCTCCCAGGAGGCAGCAGTTAAAAGTGTTAAAAAAATTGTTAAAAAAATCCCGCTTTACCGAGTTCGGACAAAAATATCTTGTTTGATGAAATTCTCTTAAGCAGGCATCCCGGCAAGGCTTTTCAGGAAACAGTGCCCACTTATAATTACAGTAAAATATTTCATGAATGGTGGTACAGGGCCCTGGATGGCAAGCCGGATGTTTGCTGGCCGGGCATTATTAAATTTTTTGCCTTAAGCAGTGGCACGAGCGATTCATCAAGCAAATATATACCCATTACCAAGGAACTTATAAGGGCCAATACACTTACCAGCATACGGCAACTTATAAGCCTTGCTTCTTATACAAATGTTCCGAAATCGTCTGTAGGCAAGGGCTGGCTTATGCTGGGCGGCAGCACGCATTTAGCAAAAATCGGCTACGTATTATGCCGGCGATCTGAGTGGTATACAGGCAAAAAATATTCCTTTTTGGTTCCAGGGCATGTATAAACCCGGAAAAAAAATTGCCAAAGAAACAGACTGGTCAAAAAAATTGGATGAAATTGTAGAAAGAGCCCCTGAGTGGGATATTGCCTTTCTTGTGGGCGTACCTGCGTGGGTGCAACTGTGTATGGAAAAAGTGATAGAAAGATATAATCTTAAAAATATTCATGAAATATGGCCAAATCTTGCCTTTTATGTACATGGTGGTGTAGCACTCGAGCCTTATAAAAAAGGATTCAATAAATTACTGGGTAAGCCCATCACATTTATTGAAACCTATCTTGCCAGCGAAGGCTTCCTGGCTTATCAAAACCGGCAGGATGCCAAAGGAATGAAGCTTGCTCTTAATAACAATATTTTTTTTGAATTTGTTCCCTTTGATGATAAAAATTTTGACAGTGAAGGAAATATGGTTGATAATCCGGAGGTATTAATGATACATGAAGTGGAAGAAAATAAAAATTATGCGATTCTTATAAGTACCAATGCCGGTACGTGGCGCTATCTTATTGGCGACACCATCCGTTTTGTTGATATTGAAAAAAATGAAATTATTATTACCGGGCGTACCAAACATTTTCTCAGCCTCGTAGGAGAACATCTTAGTGTTGATAATATGAATAAGGCGATAAAACTAGTGAGTGAAGAGCTCAATATTTCAATAGGAGAGTTTACAGTGGCCGGCGTTCCCTATGGTAGTTTTTTTGCCCATCACTGGTTTATTGCCACTGATGATAAAGTAAATTCAGAAACTCTGAAAATTCTGATCGATGAAAAGCTTAAAGAGCTTAACGATGATTATGAAGTGGAAAGAAAACATGCACTGAAAGATATATTCGTCGATGTACTTAGCGAAGAAACTTTTATGAATTTTATGAAAGCTAAAGGTAAAGTTGGCGGCCAGCATAAATTTCCCAGGGTATTAAAAGGGAAAATGCTGGAAGACTGGCAGAAATTTTTAAAAGGCGAAAGAGTTTAATTTTTTTATTTAATTAATTAATATCCTGCACACCAGTTGCGATTTAAATTGTAGTTTTATTCTCCTGCAATTTTACAAATGCTAAACGCTTCTTTTTAAATATGGAAGATGTAATTGAAGCAATACTTAAAGGTTTTGCCATGGGATTGCTGCTGGTCATTTCTGTTGGCCCTGTTGTTTTCACAATCATCAAGCAGAGTATTAATAATGGTAAAGAAGGCGGATTTAGTTTTATTTTCGGGGTATGGATCAGTGATTTTGTAGTGGTACTTTTAAGCAATGTATTTTCTGAACTTGTTACCCACCTGCTTGCTTTTAAAAAACCTATTGGCATTGTGGGAAGTCTTTTTTTAATAGGTATGGGTGTATATTACCTTTTTTTTAAAAAAGTACCTTTGCATCCCGAAGATGTTTCCTTACCTCCCGCTTAAAGCCAGTGACCATGCTCAAATTGCACTCCAGGGATTTTTATTAAATACCCTTAACCCGGCCGTATTGGCTTTTTGGCTTACTGCATCTACCGCCATTGCCGTAACACATACCATAAAAGAACGTATTATTATCTTTGCCACCACGCTTCTTATTAATATGACGGCAGATGTAGCCAAAGTAACACTGGCAGGCAAACTAAGATCAAAGCTTACCGTAAAAAATATAAGGGTGATTAATAAAATATCCGGATTAATCCTGCTCATTTTTGGTACAGTATTACTGGTGGGTGTTTTATTTTTCGTAAAAAAAAGAGCACACTTATGAAGCCGGTAATTATTTTTACCATAATTACTTTATGCTCCATTTGCTGTGCTGCACAACCTTCCGATCTGCTTATCCTGAAAAAAAATAACCGGACATTGCAAACCTTTTTTCCGGGAAATGAGATAGCGTTTAAAACATCTGCACGATATTTTAGCGGTGTAATCAGATCCATTAACCGCGACTCTTTATTTCTCCTTCAATATGATATACGGCAAGTACCGACCAACCTTGGCGTGTATATACTGGACACGGTTGCTACTTATCCGTTTGCAGTGAACTATAAAGAAATAATTGGTTTTGGGAAAATCAAAAAAAAATAAATTCGACTGGAGCGGCTCGGGTGGCGCGCTTTTGGGAGGAGGCGTTCTTCTAACTACTGTTGGTTTAGGTACCTGGCTATTTACAAAACCAAATACGCGATATTATGCCAGCCCATATCTTGTTGGCGGCGCTGCTTTACTTGCTGGCATCGGTTACCTCCTCGCAAAATCGGGCAGTAAAGGAATGATGCTGGGCAAAAAATATTCTCTTGAATACATTACAGTGAAATAAATTAATTTTTTGACAACCCAAACAAAAGAAAAACGGCGCTTACCTGTGAGGATCCTGCGCTATTATTGCAAAAGTTTTTTTATATGGCTTTATTTTTTCCCTGGTATACATCCTTTTTTGCAAATGGATAAACCCTCCAATCACCATTACACAATTGGGAAGTTTGTTTGGCGGCCATGGCCTGCACCGGAAGTATGTAAGTATGGATGATATCAGCGCAAATGCAAAGCTCGCCGTTATGGCGGGCGAAGACCAATTGTTTCCCGATCACAATGGCTTTGATTTTAAAAGTATCCAAAAAGCAATGAAGCATAATCAAAAAAGTAAATCGCTTCGTGGCGCCAGTACCATAAGCCAGCAGGTGGCAAAAAATGTTTTCTATGGCAGCATGGTGGCTATTTTCGCAAAGGGCTTGAAGTATATTTTACTTTTATGATTGAAAATGTATGGAGCAAAAAAAGAATTCTTGAAATGTACCTGAATGTTGCAGAAATGGGCGAGGGAATTTTTGGTGTGGAAGCTGCTTCGCAACATTATTTTCATAAACCTGCAAAAGATTTATCAAGAAAGGAAGCAGCACTTATTGCCGCCTGCCTGCCTAACCCGAAGGGATATACGATACAGCCTTTATCTGCACATGTTGCATCACGTTATCCCTGGATATTAAGGCAAATGAATAATCTTGAAACATGATCCCGATATACAGGAGCTGTTGAAATGAATGGCGTGGGTTTTGATTGAATAATTAAAAATCAATCGGGTCACTATGATTTCATTCGGATAAACTAAATAATTTTACCTCGCATATTCACTTCACAAACCTGTTCAATAAGATTCACAGTCCATCAGTTCTTTTAACCCCTCTCGGGGTTTGCCGATTCTGCATAAATCGAAATTGTTTTCTATAATAATGTTACCCCTCCGGGGTTTGCGGCACCTCATAAATTGTTTCTATAATAATGTTACCCCTCCGGGGTTTGCGAGCGCCATACAATAAATTATTTTCTATAATAATGTCACCCCTCCGGGATTATGCAGCGCCTCAAAATTGTTTCCTTACTAATATCACCGCTCTGGGGTTATGCCATTCTTATTAAATAAATTCATTTTCTATAAATAATGTTACCCCTCCGGGTTTACGGCGCACTCATAAATGTGTTTTGCTATAATAATATTACCACCAATCGCGTAAACCCCGCAGGAGTAATATTAATATAGGGAGCATCAATTACATTACTCGCAAACCCCTCAGGGGTGCTATTCATATTAGAGAGGATAAATTATCATTAATAAGAAACCCCTCAGGGGTGATATTCATAAAGGCAGGATTAATTATCACTTCTCGCAAACTCCGCATGAGTGATATTAATATAAAAAGGATAAAAATACAAGGTATCGGGATAGAAAATAGATATTTTATATTGGCACTGAACTGGTAAAAAAAGATATGAAGCAAACAATTATAGAATTACAAGCAACTAACACCCTGAAGGGGTGATATTAATGTAGAAAATAGGATGGGTTATCATTAATCGCAAACCCATAGGGGTGACATTATATAAAGATCAAAAGTCATTGGCTGTAAATGGGATACTTGACGATCTTCGTCCTTGGTAAGATCAAACCTGCCAGGCGAATTTCTGATTTAATAAGAGATATCGAGGAAATTTAATATTCCTCATGGAAGAAAATATTTGTTTAAATTTTATGAATGACTGTGAAGATTTAGCCAGGCAACAAAAAGAAAAGAAAGGACGTAAGATAAATTAGTAATCCAGATATTCAGGACTCACGTTAAACACTCATGTTGTTAGTTCCTTCTCTATAAAGTTTACGCTTTTTTAAGTCGCTCTTCATAACTGCCACTAATGTTAACCCAGGGTACAGGTTGATTTACCATGATATCTTTATAAAAATGGTATAACTTATTCCTGGTTGCCGTATCCGGGTATTCTCTTAAATTATCCTTTATCCATGGCAGATCTGCATTACAAAGCAGGTAACCATCATATTTTCTTTCCGCTATCCGGTTCAATATCCAGTTGTGGCATTTATTAAAAACATATTCACACCATACCTTCATTACATACATGTCGGTGTCGATGAAGAGCAGCTTTGAGCCGTGAGCCGTGAACTGTGAGCTGTGAATTATACCAGGATCGCCAGGAATTGGCTGATGACTGATGGCTGATAGCTGACGGCCTTCTTCTTCCAATTCAATTTGCCCTTTCGCAATAGTAAGCAGGTCATCATAGGAATAATCCATTCCATTTTTTTCAAGGTATTCCCTTGCATATTCCGGTACCCAGGCAGTATGATAATGTTTGGCAAGCTGGCTGCATAAAGTGCTTTTGCCGGTTGACTCCGGGCCAATCACAACAAATTTTTTTATTGTTTCCATTCAGGTATTTCTTCGTTTTCAACTATATACTTATTTGCCCGTTTAATCCATTCAAATAATCCCCAGAAAGCCATGATTAAAAGAATCAGATAATAAACGCTTGTAAAAACATAATGCTTTATAAAATATAAAGGAATCGAAGCAATATTGGTAGCGATCCACCAATACCAGCTTTCTACTTTTTTACGTGCCATCAGCCACATACCGGTAAATGCAGTAGCACTTGCAAAAGCATCTGCCCACGGAATAGCTCCTGGTGCAAAATCGCTTTTAAGCCAGGTGAGCGCGCTGAAAATCGCGATATAAAAGGCAGCAAAAAAAACTAATTCCTGCAACCACTCTTTTTTATTACTCCAGGTTATAAGAACAATATGCTGTTGTTGCTGGTTTTTTTTTGCCCATAATATCCAGCCATAAATGTTCATAATAGTATAATATAAATTAACTGAAGCCTCACCAAATAAACTTCCGTTTATGCTGATAAATACATAAGGAATTGTATTGGCTAACCCCACCGGGTAGACGAGAATATTTTCTTTACGGCTATACCATACACTAAGGATACCGAAGAATACAGCAATATATTCCAGGAGAGAAGTGCGCTGCATGTACAATACGAACTGGTGATAAATTTCTGAAAAGCTCAAATGATTAGTTAATAACCAAAAGTAACTTAGATTAAATGAAAAAGGCATCTGTTTAAAGATGCCCTGATATTTTTAATTCAACCTATTGCTATTCCGCTTCTGCAACCACTTCCTTTACTTCGGGTATCATCCGTTTCATCATTCCTTCAATGCCTGCTTTTAAAGTAATCATTGAAGATGGGCAACCACTGCAACTTCCCTGTAACATCAAATTTACTTTACCATGTTCATAGCTTCTGAATTGTATGGCGCCTCCATCCATTTCAACAGCAGGCTTTACATAATTTTCAAGCAACTCTTTTATACGCTTTACCACATCATCATCATCTGCACTTACTTCATTCGAGCTTTCTGTTTTTCTTGCTGCCAGCTCGTCTTCATTAACTATCGGTTTTCCTTCTTCCAGGTATTCTTTTAAAAATTGTTTTATGGAAGGAATAACATCCTGCCAGTCTTCTGTTTCATTTGTTTTAGTAAGTGTAACAAAATTGCTCGCAATAAATACAGATTTAATAAAAGGAAAACTAAATAATTCCATCGCCAGCGGTGATACCAAAGCGCTGGTTTCATCCTGGAAATCGATGCTTTTGCCCGGGTACAAAA
This sequence comes from uncultured Chitinophagaceae bacterium, assembly GCA_963800635.1. Lineage (GTDB taxonomy): Bacteria > Bacteroidota > Bacteroidia > Chitinophagales > Chitinophagaceae > Ginsengibacter. The sequence goes on along the minus strand of CAWDCB010000005.1, from coordinate 279,758 downwards.
GTTTATTAGCGACAAACTTCATTGTTTCGGGATTCGGCGTCATTTCGGTATATATGCTTATAACTGGATTGCCTGTCTTTATCATGATAAAAAATTAAGTGTACAAAGTTAAGAAAAATGTACGATGTACAACGTGAAAACAATGTAAGACGTGAACTACATAAGCCCTCTAAACTCTAAACTCTCTAAACCTTAAATAATCTAAAGTAACCGGCTAAACCCTCTAAACCTCGAACTTTTCAATCTTCAACTGCAGACCTTATTCTACAATCCTCAGCTTGGCATAATTCAGCATGATCTTCTTTTCGCCATTGTGCTCAAACTTTACAGTTGCTACCGGGTTGTGGGCTGCGCCTTCCATTTTTATAACTTCGCCAAAGCCAAATTTCTGATGTTCTATTTTTTGGCCTTCCTTTAAATTACTGGTGTCACTTGCGGCAAAACCAGGTGAAGGAATATGCTCTTTTATTTTAACGGCAGGTGTGGTAAGATAAGCAGGCTTTTCAGCAACGGGCTTGCGCTCACTGCCGGCCTGCTGGCTTCCAAAAGAATTTCTTGTTTTGTTAAACGGATCCCAGTGGCTTGTTTGATTGTTGCGCATATTACCTCCGGCAAAGGCACGGTCAAGACGCTCTTCGGGCAACTCATCAATAAACCTGCTGGGGTCATTTTGTGTAAGATTTCCAAAACGATAACGGGTATTGGCATAGGTAAGCCACAGCTGTGCTTGGCCCGCGTAACCGCCACATAAAATAATCTTCTTTCTTCTTCCAGTTCTTCCCTTGTATTAATTGACATGGCACTTGGGAAACAATGTTTCTTCAAGGCCACCTACAAAAACTACCGGAAATTCCAGGCCTTTTGCCGCATGAATCGTCATCAGCTTCACCACATCACTTTCCCCTTTATCATCATCTGCATCGGTTAAAAGAGTTATTTGCTGAAGATAACTTCCAAGGCTTTTATCGAGCAATTCGCCATCTTCGGTGGGCGTTTCTGTAAATTCTTTTATCGAGTTAAGCAATTCCTGTATGTTCTCATACCTGGCCAGGCCTTCGGTGGTTTTATCATTAAAAAGTTCTTTTATTATGCCTGTATTTTTCCCTACAAGAATCGCAAGGTCATACGCATTTTTTTTTGGCAACTCACTTTGAAACATTTTTATCATGGTCACAAAGTTGCTGATAACTTCCAGTGTGGTAGCCTTATAGCCAAATTCAGCGGCGCGTTCAAGCACCTCCCACATGGAAATATTATTTTCATTGGCAAAAAGAACGGCCTTTTCAATAGTTGTTTTTCCGATTCCCCGGGCAGGAAAATTTATGATGCGCTTTAAGCGCTTCCTCATCACCGGGATTTAAAACTACCCTCAGGTAGCTTAAAAAATCTTTGATCTCTTTTCTCTGGTAAAAACTTATTCCACCATAAATGCGATAAGCAATATTCATGCGCCGCAGGCTTTCTTCAAAGCTCCGGCTTTGCGCATTTGTTCGGTATAGAATGGCAAAATCATTGTTGCGGTAATGATTGCGTAGTTTTTGTTCCTGTATGGCATCCGCTACATATTTTCCTTCGTCGTTATCAGTAGCAGTACGCACCAGTTTTATTTTTTCACCTTCTTCATTGCTGGTCCATAATTTTTTTGGAAGCTGGCTTTTATTATTAGCTATTACATTATTGGCGACATGAAGTATGCTTTGCGAGCTCCGGTAATTTTGTTCCAGCATTACAATCTTCACATCATCATAATCTTTTTGAAACTGTAAAATATTCTCAATGGTAGCGCCCCTGAAGCTATAAATGCTTTGTGCATCATCGCCTACTACCGCAACATTTTCATGCATTGCTCCCATTAGTTTTATAATCTGGTATTGAGCAGTATTGGTATCCTGGTATTCATCGATCATTATATACCTGAACTTGCGCTGGTACTTGCTCAGGCTTTCGGGATGCGTGCTTAACAACAAATAAAATTTTAATAAGCAGGTCATCAAAATCCATCGCCCCGTTTTTAAAACAGCGCTTGCAATAAGCATCATATATCTGGCCAGTCATTGGCCTGTTGGCCCGCATATCTTCCTGCTGCAGCCCATAATCATTGATGTATTCTTCCGGAGTTATCAAAGCATTTTTAGCCGAAGAAATCCTGTTATATACTAGTGTTGGGCTTGTAATGTTTATCATCCAGATTCAATTCATTCACCACTGTTTTTACAACGCTTTTGGCATCATCCGTATCATATATTGTAAAATTTCGCGGGTAGCCAAGCTTATCTGCTTCTGCACGTAAAATCCTTGCAAATACGGAGTGAAATGTTCCTATATAAATATTTCGTGCCTCGTTGTTACCAAGTATATGTTCTACGCGTTCCTTCATTTCGGCCGCTGCTTTATTGGTAAATGTAAGTGCAAGAATATTAAATGGATCCACACCTGTGGCCAGCAGGTGGGCTATACGTGTAGTAAGCACTTTTGTTTTTCCGCTTCCCGCGCCCGCCACAATCATAATCGGGCCATCGCGATGCAATACCGCTTCCCGCTGTGGTTCATTTAGATCCCTGTAAATATTCCTGCATATTGCAAAGTTACAGAAACCCGCGAAGGTTTTTTTGTACAAAGATTTGTCAATTAGAATTCTTGGAGTCTTTAAAACGAATACGCGTTATGGCTACCTGGTTTTATTTAAAGTTGCCCCTTCCAATTTGCAAGATGCCATTTATCCTAATTTCTTCGGAATTTAACCCGTCATTTTTCAATTTTCAGATATAAAAAATGCGGCTTCACAGATATAAAACTTGTATTTAAGCTTCCTATTATAATGCTTCGTCTTTTTCGTTAACGTTGTATTAACTAAACCCGCTACCCTACTACATTACCGCCGATACTAATTCAATAGAAATGGCCTAAAAACACGCTTAGCTTTATATCGTTCCTTAACCAATTAAAATAAAAAATTATGAAAAAAATCATTTTTGTCTGCCTCGCTGCATTCATTTCAGCTACATCAGCTTTTGCTGCCCCCGTTTCCCTTGTAACCGAAAAAGTTTTAAAGTATTTCATGACGCTTTTCCGGAAGTAAAGCAACCTGTCTGGTATAATTTTGATGGTTATTATGAGGTGTATTTTACAAATCCTGATAACACCTCATGCAGGATTGATTATAACCCCGATGGAGTTGTATTAAGTACAATAAGATATTATAGATCTCAGAACCTTTCTCCGGCTATCAGGGCAAAAGTGAATGAAAAATTTCCCGGTAAAAAAATATTTGGTATCACTGAAGTTTCTAACAGTGAAACGGTCTCATATCATATTGTGCTGGAAGATGATAAATCCTGGCTGACTGTTCAGTCAGATGCAACAGGAAATATCAGCGTTGAAAAAAAATTAGTTAAAGCAGAGCAATAGACGAACCTCCATTTATCTAAAAAGCAATTTGTAGGATACTTACAAATTGCTTTTTTTATGAATCCGCCTGCAGTGGCCTCTTTAATATGATTGTGCCGATTTTATCGCTCATACAAGCAATAGTGTACTGGTTATGATATCTGATAATCTCAATACGGGAATTTACGCAACGCAAAAATGAGTAAATGTACTATTGCAAAATTCTAATCCATACATTTACTTTAAAGTCTTAAAAAAACCATTTTAACTATTTTATCCAATTATGAAAAACACAGTTTACCACAAAAGAAGACATATGGTCTTTATTCTTCAGCAATCTTTCGAAAAATTTAATCGCACTCTTCGATTCCGGTGACAAAAAAGAATTTCAAAGGCTGAAAAATTTTATTTCTTAGTCATTTTAGCTAAAAAGGTATTCCACATCTTCCTTGCTAAGGCTTTTTACAAAAGTCTGATCATCTGCAATCAATTCTTTTGCAAGAATCCGTTTCCGTTCCTGTAGTTGCAAAATTTTATCTTCTATCGTATCCTTGCATATCATCCGGTAAGCAAAAATATTTTTGGTTTGCCCGATACGGTGTGTGCGGTCAATAGCCTGCTGCTCTACTGCCGGGATTCCACCATGGATCAACAATATATACATAATCTGCCGCAGTTAAATTAAGGCCTACGCCACCCGCTTTCAGGGAAATAAGAAATACACGGCAATCTTCATTGTTCTGGAAATTCTGAATTGCCCGTTCTCTTTCATGTGGTGGAGTGCTGCCATCGAAATAATCGAATGAAATATTATTTTCCTTAAGTTTTTCTTTTATCAATGCCAGCATTCCAAGAAACTGTGAAAATACCAGCGCTTTATGTTCCCCGATGTTTTCAGTTATTTCCCTTGTAAGTTCATCCAGTTTTATTGAATGATTGGGATATTTTTCTTCTTCATTTAAAATGGCAGGGCTATCGCATATTTGTCTTAGCTTCATTAATCCCTGCAAAATGGTAAGCTGTGATTTATCAATTCCCTGCCCTTCTATAACACCCATAATTCTATCCCGGTAAACATTGCGGTATGCTTCATAAACTTTTCTTTGTTCATCTTCCATTTCACAAAAAAGTATGGTTTCCGTTTTTTCAGGCAGATCTTTGGCAACCTGCTCTTTGGTTCTTCTTAAGATAAACGGATATAAAAGCTTTCGCAAATGATCTTTTTGTTCCTGCTCCCCAAGCTTATCAATAGGCGTGGAAAATTCATTTCTAAAAAATTCTACCGAACCCAGCAAGCCCGGATTTAAAAAATTCATTTGCGCATATATATCAAAAGTATTGTTTTGCAAAGGCGTACCGCTCATGCACAACCTGTTTTTGGCAGTAAGCAGGCAGGCTGCCCTGGTAACTTTTGATGAAGGATTTTTTATTGCCTGCGATTCATCCAGTATTACATAATCAAATAATATTTTCATCATTAACTGGATATCGCTTCTCAAGGTTCCATATGTTGTAATGATGATATTACTTTTTCCAAAGTCTTCCGGATTTCTCGTGCGCAGGCTTCCATGATGTATGCACCAGGTAAGTGAAGGAGTAAATTTTTTAATTTCATTTTCCCAGTTATAAATAAGCGTTGTCGGGCACACCACCAGTGCTTTCAGGCTGCCTTCCTGTTTTGCATAATGGCTAAGCATACTTAACGCCTGCACCGTTTTTCCCAGTCCCATATCATCTGCAAGAATACCTCCCCAGCCAACAGTATTTAAATAATTAAGCCAATGATACCCTGAAGTTTGATAAGGCCGTAACCGGTTTTCCAATTCCTGCGGGAATGTCAATTTCCGGAATACTTTTAAAATTTCTCAGCCTTTCATATTTTTCATCCAGCTCAAATGAAAGCTCAGTTTCATCCCTTTTTTCATACAGGTCATCTATAACACTTAAATGAAACCTGGAGAGCCGAGCTTATTGCTTCTTCCCTCGCCTACTTTAAAAAGAAGCGAATATTTATTGATCCATTCATCCGGAAGAATACCAAGAGAGCCATCATTTAATTGCACGAATGATTGTTTATTTGCCAATGCTTTTTTAATTTCAGAGATACCAATCCGCTGTTCTCCGAAAGAAAGTTCAACTTTTGCATCAAACCAATCAAGGCCGCTGCTTAAGATGAATTTGGGTAGAGGCTTTGCAGTATTGAAACGAAAATTTTTCAAAGCATCAAATCCAAAAACCGGAACTTTCATTTCCTTCATGGCATCTACAAATAAAAAAAACCAGTTATTTTTTAGCACATCCGTACCTTTTAAAACAAGGCTGTTGTTCTGCTTTTGTATGATGAACTGCGAATGAAGGCTGGCAAGCTTATCAAAAAAATCCTGTTCTGCTACCTTGTTTCTGATAAACCATTAGAACCTTATCTCCATCAGGAACAATGATTGTTTCTTTATCTCCCTGCTTAACATTAAAACCTTTATAGTTAAACACAGGCTGAAATAAAAGATAATCGCCTTTTTCCACCAGCATTAACGCTTATATCAGGCTCACCGTCTTTTGTTTCTTTTATCAGGGATTTATCAAATGATACCACGTATTCGTTGGTAAGCGGCATTACGACTTCCTTTAAAAATGATGGCCATTTATCCGCTGGAATATGAAGAGAAGTTGCTAAATTTTTCAGCTACAAGGGTATCTTCCGGCCTTTGCCAATAAGTAAAAGACGTCATCGTATAAATACAATAAATTACTGTTCCATTCATTATCCGAAACTTTTAAGAGTTGCATTGTCAACATGAACAAAGCTTTCCATCATATATTTCACCTGTATTGGCGATATTTTAAACTGCAGGGAAGGAAATTGTTGCGAGAACGTCAATTGGCTGAAGATTATCCGTATTAAATTTTTTGCCATGGGGCAAATACAGAATTACATTTGTTTCGGCAATTATTTTTTTTAATTTAGGATATAAGAATTCTATGATCAGCATTTTGGTTTCTTCCGGAAGCTCTTCATTTTCATTATGAATTATATTTTCCCAAAAACCACTGAAAGGCGAATTGCGGTTTAAGTATTTATTTATTTCTACCTGCTGCAGTTTCCTCGCCTGTTGTATCAAGAGCTTATCGCTTTCAGAAAACAAGTCGGTATTAATGAATTTGGCAAGATCCAGTTTTTCAACACGCCCTATAAATTTTTCTGCTTCTTCATCAAAATCTCCCTGTACCACATCAATAGAAAAGAAAGGAAAAGCATTTTCGTTTGCATTAAAAACGATGGCAACTTTTCTTTGTTTTATGGCTACGCTGGTATTAGCTGTTGCCGAATTAAAAGCAGGCTGCAAAAGGAGTAGTGCGCTGCGGAGAGGAATTATTCTTTTTATAGAGGGATCCAGCACTTTTAAAAAAGGCTTGCCTTCTTTGTAAGTAAATTCAAATTTTCCCGTCAGCTCTTCATTTAAGGCTATAGCCATATAATTCCAGGAGTTTATTTTTTTCTTTATCCCAGTTCCGGATGGTATCAAAATAATGAGGGCCAAAGCGATTTAACAGTTGAAGAAACAAAGCTGTTTTGTGCTTACATAATGGATGCCTTGTTTCATTCGCACAGCACAGGAAGTATCAAAATTTCTTTCTTCATTTTTTTGTAAAATTACCTTGAATTTGCCTTCTTCCAAATCAAGCGAACGCTTCAACTTTTTCATTGCCGGCGGTAATAATATTTAATTTATTAACCCGCAATATTTCTTCCGCTTCATTATAATTTTCCGCTCCTGCCAGCATCCGGATCATTTTCAGATCAATAAATTTCATTTTAATTATGGTATGCTTTTGATTATAAACCACCGCATTGTGTGCTGTAAGCAAATTTTTATCAACGAGGTCCTGTAACTGAAACAGCGCCGCAGCTTCATGGCGGCATATATCGCCCAAGTTATAGGGACAGGTACATCTTATTAAAAGTGTTTTTGGATCATCATATTTTTGAACATGAACTTTATAAAAGGTTGAATAGCTATCGTCCCTTACCCTAAAAGTTACAGAATTCATCAGGTCGTCATGCTCCACAAGCTCAACATATCCAAACGAATGAATTTTTTTTCCCCGGCGAATTACTTCATCGGTTCCGGAGTTATAAACATATTTGATTAAATGTGGTAGGGCCAAAAATGTTCTGTTTTTGTTTTAGAAGTGTTTCTCACCTACAGACTTATAGTTGAAAAAAGGGCAATTTGCAAAAGTAAATAAAAAATAAGTGTGGGTGAAATTTAACGCGTCGAAATAGGCATAGCTACGGCGATATTTTTAACTTTGATAACAAGTTTATTTAGCCGGCAATTAGCCTGCCGGCTTCATAAACAACGAGCAAATTTGCGATATCAATAGTAAGGCAAAACCTGATGTCTTCTTCAAGGCCATATCCCATCAATCTTTGATAATGTGAAGCATGGTGGTCTTTCATAAATCCAAAGAGTCATCTTTTGCCTGGTGGTACAAAGTTTCGGCAATTTGGCCGGCATCGCAATCCTGGTGAAATTTGTTTTTGATACGGCTTATAACTGCCCCTGCAAATAAAGTATCTTCAATATTAATGCGATCCTTCCAGGCAGCGCATGCCAGTATTACATTTTTGTTTTGCGCAATTAAATAATCACATACTGCTGAAAGGTTACAAAAAGAACCGGTAATAATTCCACGGGCACCTTCGGCCAAAGCCATGTGTAAAAGCCTGGTGCCATTGGTTGTAGTAAGTACCAGGGTTTTGCCTTTAATAAATTTTGATGTGTATTGTAAAGGAGTATTTCCATATTTTAAGCCTTCTGCTATTTTTCCATCTCTTTCCCCCGCGGTAATCACCTCCATCTGCTTTCCGAGTTTTATACATTCGGCAACACTATCAACAGGTATAATACTTTTGGCGCCATTATAAAGAGCAGTTGCGATGGTAGACGTTGCCCTTAATACATCTATAATTACCACGATGCTGCTGCTTACATCGTATAAATGCAATAAAGACGGGGATAATGAAGTAGATAAGTGTTGGCAGGGCACTTTTTTTTAATTTCATTCGGAAGATCGTCAAAATTTCAGTATTTATTCGAAAGGCATTTTAACTACCTTGGCGGTAAGTAATTTATCTCTTACTTTTATATAAACATGTGTATCGATTTTTGAATAAATTGTATCAACATATCCCATTGCTATGGCCTTATTTAAAGAAGGTGATTGGGTTCCGCTTGTTACCCGGCCAATTATTGCGCCCTGGCTTTCTTTAATTTCATAATCATGCCTTGGTATTCCTTTTTCTATCATTTCAAGGCCTACAAGTTTTGTTGGTATTCCTTCTTTTTTTTGCTGTTCCAATATCTTTTTTCCGATAAAATCCTTTGTAAACTTTGTGATCCAGCCAAGCCCTGCTTCCAGTGGAGTTGTGGTATCGTCAATATCATTTCCATAAAGGCAATAACCCATTTCCAGCCTCAACGTGTCCCTTGCTGCAAGGCCAATGGCTTCAAGCCCTAGCGGAGTGCCCTCTTCAAAAATTTTAGTCCATATATTATCCGCCGCATCGTCTTTGTCTTCAAAATAAATTTCAACGCCCCCGGAACCTGTATAGCCTGTAGCACTTATTAAAACATTTTCAACCCCTGCAAACGTGCCTTTTACAAAAGTGTAATATTTCAGGTTCATGATATCAATATCTGTAAGTGGTTGTAATATTTTTGTTGCATTGGGCCCCTGGATTGCAAGCAGGCAGGTTTTATCGGATATGTTATGCATTTCTACATCCTTCGTTATTATGAGCTTGTATCCACTTCCAGTCTTTTTCAATATTGGAAGAATTTACCACCAGCATATATACTTTATTTTCTTCTATGCAGTATACAATAAGATCATCTACTATACCGCCTTTTTCGTTGGTAAGGCAGCTATATTGTGCTTTGCCTGCTGATAAGTTTTGAAGCATCGTTGCTTGTAAGCTGTTGTATAAGATCAAGCGCTTTATCGCCTTTAATAATAAATTCTCCCATGTGGCTTACATCAAAAACACCTGCATTTTTTCGAACGGTAGCATGTTCATCATTGATACCGGTATAACTTATTGGCATATTATATCCTGCAAATTCACCCATCTTTGCTCCAAGGTCAATATGTTTTTGAGTAAAGGGGGTTGTCTTCATAAATATTTTTTGAGGAGGTGCAAATTTAAGAGAAAATAAAGTTATCAGATTCAGGATTATTCTCTTTGTGACTTATGAATAAAGCATCAAACCGAATAGGTACAGATAGATCATCGATGTCATATTAAATAACCTAAGCACCAGTTTTTAACAAGAAGGCCCCACGCAGATGCGTGAAGCCTTTTTTCAACTTCAACCTTAACAAACAGATGGGTTGTACCTGTTGCCAACTATCCTTTTGACCAGGTTTCAGGCATTCACCTTTTAATTATATATGCATTATGAAATTGTAGCCGATCATTATCTGAATGAAGGTATGCTTCTGCGGAAGCTCCTTTTTTTCATCCAGTTTTTCAATTTTTTGTTCCAGTTTATCTTTGCCTGCCGCAGAGAATCTTTTATTTTTTCAATCTGCTTCTCTTTTACAACTTTCAATGAATCGACAGATTCCTGGATTTTTTGTATTTGCTTTTCCTTCACATCTTTTAATGAATCTACCTGGTTGTGCTGATCATAACGGTAATTTTGCTCACCTGCATCCGGCTCCTGAATTATCGCCATTATCATCATCTGAGTGCCAGTTATCTTCTTTCGCGGATGGAATTCCATTAAGTGTATACAATCCATTTTCCTTCATGATATATTCCTCGCCATATTTATAATAGAAATCATCTTCATCCCAATTATACCATTCATCATGGTTCCATGGCCCGTTTACCCTTATATTATTACTATATCCAAGGTTTCTGTTGATTTTGATCTGGTGGCCAACCGGTACATAAATAATAACTTCTACACTTTGGTTGCGAAATTTATTGGTAGTGTTAATAGCAATCGCCCGGTCTACCAATAGCAAAGAATCATTTTGGGTGATGTTGAACTTGATAAGAGATGCCAGTGTATCCGCATTTCTTCTTGTACTGCCGGTACACATTTTTATAATGCCCACCTGGAAACTGTCAGTCAGTGATTTTTCAATTTTTATCCGCACATTTCCTATATAGGCAGTATCATCATCAAAATTTGCAAATGGCTCAAGCCTGAACCAGCTATTACCCCTGTGATACCGGTTATTGCCAAAAGAATTTACTTCAAGGCTTTTTACGCCGGGATTCGTTAATGATATTTTCTCTTCATTAGCGGAGTTGGTTCTTCTGAAATCACTCCCTACAGAACTGATCAATGCAACAAAGCAAATGATTCCAAGAATCCAAAATCCCAGAAATGAATAGCGCATCAAACGGTTACGGCTTTTTATTTTTGCAATTCTGCGTATTATAAAAGTAATGACGCCTATAACCGGAACTCCGATAAAGAAGATAAGTGTTCCCCAGGCAAGTATGCTTTGCCATCCATCGGTAAGTACAAAATCTTTTAAGGGAAACAACCCGATTGAAACAATAGCCAGGGCGAATAAGGCTACAATGAGTGACAAGGCAATACAGCCAAGAATAAAATAAGCAAAAACTTTAAAAACAGTAACGATGATATTACCCAGTGCTCCGCCGGTGCGCCTTGCTGCATAGTGCATTTCCAGATCCGATTTCCTGGCCTTTTTCCTTTGCAATATTGCCGGCTTCCTTTCCCAATTTATTTACTCTTTCTTTTACTCCTTTCATTTCTTCCACAACAGAATTTTTGATAGAGTTAAGATCGACTTTTTCACCCTTCATTTCAAGTTTTTCAGAGGTGGAGCTTGCCTCCGGTATCACCAGCCATAATATTATATAGACAATGAATGAGCCGGGGCTAAATGAAAAACTTAAAAAATTCGGGAAGGTAAGCGGCCCTATATGCCCCCATCTGAAAAAGAAAGAGACAAATGGTATCAAAAAAAGCGCCCTTGGTATCCATGGATTTACATTAAAATAGCTGCCTATTCCACTGCATACACCTCCTAAAATTTTTTCATCCGGGTTGCGATAGAGCCTTTTACGTACTCCATTTACCAATACATTGCTTCCCGGAACAAAAGCCCATAAAAGTGATATAAGCAAGAAAACCGATCCCTGAAAAAATGAAAATCAACCTTATAATAATCGGTTCTACTCCCAGGTAAGCCGCAATACCGCTACATACCCCGCCCAGAATTTTATGGTTCTCATCACGATACAATTTTTTTCCTTTTACATCGAAGTTTCCGTATTGAAAATTACCCGACTTGCTTATTGGCTGCCTGTTGATTGTTGTTCTCCGCCTTCCGCTTCCTCAAAATCAACAGGCCGGCCCATATTAGCGATTATCGCATTTACATCGTCATCTGTGATACAGGTGGATCCTTTTTTCAGGCGTTCCTGGAACAGTTCACTGATGCGGCTTTCAATATCATTTATAATTTCATCCCGACCTTCTTCATTTGCAAAATAATTGCGCAGGCTTTCTGTATATTGCTTCAGCAATTCATAAGATGTTTCCTCAATGGGGACAATTGTACCCTGGAAATTTATATTAATTACTTTTTTCATGTCTGTTCTATTTAATTTTTGTTGAAGTTGATTAGGGTTAATTTTTTTCGCCGGTTATTGCTTGTACCGCATGGGAAAGCTCCAGCCAGGTGGCTTCAAGTTCTTTATAAAAATCAGCGCCTTTTTCTGTAAGGGAGAAATATTTTCTTGGGGGGCCGCTGTTGCTTTCCACCCATCTGTAAGTAAGAAATTCTGCGTTTTTAAGCCGGGTTAAGAAGCGGGTAAAGTGTTCCTTCCAGAATATTTAGGTTGGCTGCTTTCATTTTATCTATAATATCACTGGGGTAAGCTTCGCCCAATTTTATTACAGACAAAATGCAGAATTCCAAAACTCCTTTGCGCATTTGACTTGCAGTGTTATCGATATTCATTTTTAATAATTTTATTCTGATGAAATCTTGATTTTCCCAATTGTTACACAAAGATAGTATGTTTTATAATACTATGCAATACATAATACCTGTTTTTTTAAGGTAGTAGATATAGAAGGTTTCGTCTTTTTGTAGTAAAGCCGCTCTGGGTATGGCTTCTGGAGGGTCGCGCTTGCTTATTCTTTTTCCCAAAATATTTACAAAAGGAGAAATATGCTGATGGGCGGTATCTTAGACGCTTCTTAGTATGTATTAATAAGCTGGCTTCAACTTATGGTTGGCAAAAGTTGTAATCTAATTTAACAACTGCGGCAAGATACAAGCTTGCTTGTTTCAATTAACCCGGAGTAAGAAGCACCATTGGGAATTGCCTGATAATAAGCTTCAGGAATAGAAGCTATTTAAATATAATATATACGATCAGGCTCATAAAATATGCAAGCCCCGTCATGTAGCCGAGTTGTATGGCTGGCCATTTCCAGCTGCGGGTTTCGCGCTTTACTACCGCCAGGGTGCTCATACACTGCATGGCAAGCACATAAAAAATAAGCAGGGATAATCCTGTGGCGAGCGTATAAACTTTTGTTCCATCTGAGCGTACTGCGGCGTCCATTTTTTGGCGGAGCGTAGCATTATTTTCATCGCGGCCTTCGCCAACACTATACAATGTAGCCATGGTTCCTACAAAAACTTCCCTGGCCGCAAAGGAAGTTATTAAAGCAATGCCGATTTTCCAGTCATAGCCAAGCGGCTTAATTAGCGGCTCAATGGCTTTTCCGAGGATACCTGCATAAGAATTTTCAAGCAATTCTGTTCGTTTTAGTTTATTAAATTCTTTGCTGTTTGACGGCTGCTGCAATGCAAGTGAAGCATATTTTTCAGAAACACTTTTCATCTTTTGAGGAGGGCCATAAGAACTGAGCACCCAAAGTAAAAGGCTTATCACCATAATAACTTTTCCCGCCTGGAATACAAATACCTTTGCTTTTTCAATCATCGTGTAGAGCCATATTTTTCCACCTCGGTTCCCTGTAAATGGGCAGCTCAAGTATAAAAAAACTTCTTTCTTTACTTTTTATGAACCATTTCATAACATATGCCGTAAGAAACGCCATTACGGTGCCGGTAAAGTACATCAGCATCATTACCATTCCCTGTAAACCGATAAAACCCAAATACATTTTATGAGGAATCACCAATGCAATAAGTATTGTATATACCGGAAGCCTTGCGCTGCAGCTCATTAAGCGGCGTACACATTATTGTCAGCAGCCTTTCTTTTTTATTTTCAATATTTCTTGCGCTCATTATTGCCGGCACGGCACATGCAAGGCCGCTTATCATTGGCATTACACTTTTTCCGTTAAGCCCGGCTTTTCGCATTACCCTGTCCGTTAGAAAACTTATCCGCGCCATATACCCTGTGTCTTCCAGTAAAGTAATCAACCCGAATAATATCATTATCTGCGGAACAAAAACCAATATGCCGCTTAGCCCCGCAAGTATCCCATTTACAAAAGATCGCTGAACCAGGTTTGAGGCAAGAAATTTCCAATCCATCCCCCCGCCTGTGCAAAGCTCCATTCGATTGCATTCATAGGAAACTGGGCGATTACAAAAATGCTTTGGAACAATAAGAAAAGCACTCCAAATAAAATCAAGTATCCCCAGGTGCGATGAAGCAAAATGTCATCAAGCTTTTGTGTAAATAACGCTTTCTGCAACGGATCTGTTTCCACGACGGTCTGCTGCATGATAGTTTTTATTTTCCCATATCGTTGTAAAATTTCTTCGGCCTGTGTTTTTGACGGGTTAAAGTCTGTTTCAGTCTCAATATTTTCTATAGCTTCCTGCACCGATTGTTCCAGGGCAAAATTTTCATGGTTGATTAAATAATGTATTGCCCTGTAATTACTGATTTCCGGAAATATTTGCTGCACTCTTTTTAATGGCCTTGGGAGCGAGGGATATGGTGTTAATGAAATCCCGCTCAGGGATACTGTGAATATTTTCGAGTGGTTTGCTCGATTGCCCTTTTAAGTTGGGCGATGCCTTTGTTTTTTCTGGGGTTAACAGGTATCACCAAAATGCCCAATTCTCTTTCCAACCCCGGAATATCTACCTGTATATTGTTTTTTTTTGCAATATCCATCATTGTAAGGGCCACAACTACCGGTCTTTTCAAATCAATTATCTGTGAACAAAAAAGAAGGTTTCTTTTAAGGTTCGAAGCATCGACCATTAAAACAATAATATCTGCTCTTACATCCGGATCTTCATCGAGCAACACTTTGTAAGAAACCCATTCGTCATTTCTTTTGGGGTAGAGGCTGTATGTACCGGGAAGATCTATTATTTTAGCAGAAATGTTTTCTGAAATTTTACTCAAACCCGTTTTTTTATCAACAGTAACCCCGGGAAAATTTCCTACTTTCTGATTCAGGCCGGTCAATGAATTGAACAAAGAACTTTTTCCGCTATTTGGATTTCCTACTAATGCAATATGTAATTGGGTGTTCAAAAATTTTACAATAATCTGTAAATTTAGATTGAACTAAAGAAAGCTCCTTACGAATTAAGAAAAGAGATTAATGCTAGCATTTCTACCATTTACTTCACTGGTTTATTCATACTAAATTTGCTGGCAGATATATTTACTAAGTATGAAAAACGTATTATTTTTTTTATTGCTTTTGTCTCAATTTGCTGCCTGCGCAAAAGTTGAAAAAACGGGATAAAATTATTGTTGACAGCCTGCAATCCGAAATAGGCTATCTCGCCAGTGACCGGTTGGAAGGAAGAAGAACAGGAACTGCCGGCGAAAAGCTTGCCTATGATTATCTTTCGGACCAGTTTAAAAAAATTGGCCTTTCGCCTAAAGGAGACAACAATTCTTTTGTGCAGGCATTTGAAATAAATGAGGGAAAGCAAATTTTACCATTCAACGCAACTGGTTATAAATAATAATGATCTCACTTTGGAGAAAGATTTTTTTCCTCTTATTTTTAGCGGGGAAGGTTCCATAGAAACTTATGCTTCTCCTGCACTTCTTGAAAAAAATATGCCCTGGTTTTGGGATATAAAAGAAACTATTGAAAAAAATAAAAATAATCCCCATTTCGACCTTGAAAAAGCGTTAAAAGATAAAGCGATTGAATTTGACAAAAAAGGGGCTTCGGCTGTTATTGCTTACAATAGCGGGCCTGAAGATGATGAATTAAAATTTGAAGGAAAAGAAAAAATCGAACCCTTAAAAATCCCTGTCCTGTTTGTTACCAAAGAAGCGGCAAAAAAATATCTGAGTGATAATTCTTCCAACTTTGAAATAAAACTGAAGGTTGCACTGGGAGATAAAAAAAGAGAAGGGCATAATGTATCAGGCTTTATTGATAACGATGCAGCAAATACTATAATAATAGGCGCGCATTATGATCACCTTGGGTATGGGGAAGACCATAATTCTTTATGGACGGGTGCTCCGGCTATTCATCATGGGGCCGATGATAATGCGAGCGGAACTGCTGCGGTTATTGAACTGGCTCGTATGCTCAGGAATGCCAAACTTAAAAATAACAATTATCTTTTTATTTGTTTTTCCGGTGAAGAACTTGGCTTGTATGGCTCAAAATATTTTACTGAACATCCAACTATTGATCTTTCTACGTCAATTACATGATCAATTCTGATATGGTAGGCAGGTTAAATGACAGCACGCACAGCATCACAATCGGAGGGTTTGGTACTTCTCCGGTATGGGGAAATATATTGGATCAAAAGACAAATCTTTGATATAAAATTTGATTCCTCCGGTATAGGCCCAAGCGATCATACTTCATTTTATCTTAAAAATATTCCTGTTTTATTTTTCTTTACCGGAACTCATAAAGATTATCATAAGCCAACAGATGATGTGGAAAAAATAAATTTCACCGGTGAACTACAGGTAATTAAATATATATATCACGTAATTGAAGAAACCAACAAACTCGGAAAGCTTGCCTTTTCAAAAACGCGTGAACCTAAAATGGGCGGCGCCCGGTTTACAGTAAGCCTGGGAATTATGCCTGATTATACTTTTAGCGGAAAAGGTGTGCGGGCAGATGGAATCATCGATGGTAAAATTGCGCAAAAAGCAGGGATACAGGCCGGTGATGTTATTATAAAACTCGGCGATAATGATTTTTCAGATCTCAATTCTTATATGACAGTTTTAAGTAAATTCAAAAAAGGTGATGCTACCAAGGTTACAGTGCTACGGGGAAAGGATGCAATTAGTTTTCGATATTGTTTTTTAATAAATTTCCATAAGGCAATTTAAATGAAGCTTCGGATTGATAATGAAGTAATGGTGGATGAATTTTTTGCAGATACCCGGTTGCTGGGTATTGTTGCTCCTATTGAACAATACCGTTTCTGCTGGCATCTTAACCAGATACTTAATTTTGATTTCAGGATAAATAATAATATTGAAATACAGCTAAACAAAAAAGCCCGTAAATATTTTTTTCCTATTTATGAATATGGAGAGCAATCGGGCACTATAAAGCATTATTTGTACAACAATGAAGATGATGGCGAATATCTGCTTCCCGAATTTAAACATCTTGATTTTTTGTGGCTTATAAAAGATGATATTATGCATGATGACGAAGTACAGATGCTTACAAGTACTATCAGAACCATTCCATCCGTGCAACTGATGACTGAAATGACCAATGAAAAAATCAAAAACAAACAACACCTGATTTTTTAAAACGACTGTTTCACTATTAAATAAATATTTTATGTGGGAGGAAAAAAATAATAAACTTTATAAAAAATTCGAATTTTAAAGATTTTTCGGAAGCTTTTGCCTTTATGACCCGGGTTGCCCTGGCAGCAGAAAAAATGGATCATCATCCGAGTGGACAAATGTCTATAATAAAGTAGAGATTTGGTTAAATACGCATGATGCCGGAGATATTGTAACAGAGAAAGACCATAAGCTGGCAAAAAAAATTGATGATCTGGTGAAGTAGATTTGCTCACGCAACAGGCCTGGTTGAATGCAAAACTGGTTAAACCGCCTCGGGCAAGTATCATCTTTCAATTTATGAAAATAGTTGTTTCCTGCTTTTTAATAAACCGCCCAATGGGTTGTATAACTTTAATTCCCTGCCCAGATAAAATTTGTTTTACTTTTTCAGCACTGCCTTCTTCTACCGCAATCAATAATCCCCCACTCGTTTGCGGGTCAGCTAAAATTGCTTTTTGATATTCACTGATGTGTCCTATTTTATCACCATAGCTATCCCAGTTTCTGCCGGTACCCCCGGGCACACATTTTTGGTCCACATAATTTTTGAGATCATTAATTATCAGGGGAACGTTTTCAAAAGTAACGGCGGCGCTCAGGTTGCTGCCCTCCGCCATTTCAACGAGGTGGCCTAATAACCCGAAGCCGGTAACATCGGTCATTGAGTGGACACCATCGATTTTCGCCAGCAGTTCTCCGGCTGTATTTAGTTGCATCATTTGTTTTGCAGCAATTCCTTCATGTTCTTCCTTTAAGATTTTATTTTTTTCTGCAGTTGTTAAGATACCAACGCCAAGTGGCTTTGTCAAAAAAATCAGGTCATCTTCCCTGGCAGTATTGTTCTGCTTTATATCAGTAATATTTATCAATCCATTTACTGCCAGCCCAAAAATTGGTTCGGGACTGTCAATGCTATGACCACCAGCCAAAGGTATTCCGGCTTCTATACAAATGCTCCTGCCTCCTTCAATAACTTTTTGCGCAATTTCCGGAGATATATTGTTTACCGGCCAGCCCAGGATTGCAATAGCAAGAATTGGTTTTCCACCCATGGCGTATACGTCGCTAATAGCATTTGCGGCGGCAATTCTCCCAAACTCAAAAGGATCATCAACGATTGGCATAAAGAAATCTGTCGTGGCAATCAACGCGGTTCCATTATCAAGATCATACACTGCTGCATCATCCTTAGAATGATTGCCCACAATTAATTTTTTATTATCGGGGGCAGCAAGGCTGCCTGATAATATTTTATCAAGAACTAAGGGAGAAATTTTACAGCCGCAACCGGCTCCATGTGAATATTGGGTGAGTTTTATGGAGGTTCGCTTTTTTATTTCCTTTGACATACCGGGCAGGCTTAGACGCTTTAATATTATTTTTATTTTCTTTTCCAGGAATTAACATTCATCCTGGCGGTTTATGCATTTTGTTTGCAAAATTGATGAGCGTTATTTATATCAACCGTTAGGCAGGGTACGTTATTAAGTATGGTTTCAATATCTTCACGATTGTTTAAGCTATTCTTATATAGTTTGTCATAGTAGTGGAGTAAAATAGAAAAGCAATCGGCCACCTTATTTTCCATCAAATAGTTAATGGCATTTGTGGTATCAAGCCCTCCCAGCCTTTTTTTAATTTTCATGATGGATTCCGCCAATTCATTTTTACTAAATATTCCATAAGAAGAAACAATATACTTTAACCTTTCTTCAAATGGTATATCCAGGAAAAATAAGGCGCTTTTACGCATTTGGTTCCAGAACGAACCTGGGATGCCTACGTTTCCGATATGCCTGCTTTCGTCTTCTATCCAAATTGCTGGCGTATCTTCCCTCGAATACCCTACCCCGTTAGATTGCTGTTGCATAAGACCGGTTGCCTTATACAATTCGATGGCGAGTAAGTTTTCAAACTGTTCCTGCGAGGGCTGCGGCTTTTCACCCAATGCACCAAAAGCAGAACCTCTATGATGAGCCAAGGCCTCCAGGTCAATTACTGCATTTCCGCTTCGCTTTAATTGCCATAACACCTCAGTTTTGCCCGAACCTGTATATCCTCCCAGGATGTGCAGCGGATAACTTTTTTGAAATTGGGCAAGGGCCCAGTTGCGGAATGCTTTATAACCGCCCTTAAGTGTATATACTTTATATCCATAAAGATTGAAAAGCCATGCGACTGCACCGCTTCGCATCCCTCCGCGCCAGCAGTGTATCAATAGCCGGTTAACGCCCGGCTTTAGCTCTCGATAGCCTGCGTTATGTTGGTGGCGTAATAATTCTTCTGCCTCATCCCGCATTTCCTTCATCCTGGCAGAAAAAAAATCAAGCCCCTTTTTTACAGCAACCTGCCTGCTTTCCTGCTTGTAAGCGGTTCCGATGATTTTTCTTTGCTCATCAGTAAAGAGGGGCAATGAGAGAGCTCCCGGAATACGTGCATGCGAAAATTCCCCAGGGCTTCTCACATCGAGAATCGGGTATTCATGTGCAAGCTGTAAAAATTTATCGATATCAATTTGCTCAATAGCCATAGATCCGGTTGATTGTTTGGCAGGCTGCCAATCTTTTGACGGGCTTGTTCCATAAGTGTTCAAACACGTTACTGTTTTAATTCATGCAGCGATCTGTATTGAAAAATTTGTCGCTGTGAAACAAATGACTCATCCTTGTAACAGTATCATGTACCTGGCCATAACTCGTTTGAACTTTATTCCTCCTGCAGTTGCGTATGTTTAACAACGTGCAAATATCATAAAAAAACCACCGGTGTAACCAGTGGTTTTAAAGAAGTTCAAACGATTTTACTTTTGTTAGCCATTCATTGAGGTAAGAAATTCCATATTATCTTTCGTGCCTTTCATATTTTTCATCAAAATATTAATAGCTTCTTCAGGATTCATATCTGCCATGTGATTGCGCAATACCCACATGCGTTGTAACACATCCTTATCAAGCAACAGGTCATCACGCCTTGTAGAAGAAGCTACGATGTCAATTGCCGGGAAAATTCTCCGGTTAGATAGCCTGCGGTCCAGTTGCAGTTCCATGTTACCGGTTCCTTTAAATTCTTCAAAGATCACTTCATCCATTTTGCTTCCTGTATCAACCAAAGCAGTAGCGATTATAGTAAGAGAACCGCCAAATTCAATTTTCCTTGCTGCTCCAAAAAACTGTTTGGGCTTCTGCATGGCATTAGCTTCCACGCCACCCGATAATACTTTTCCACTGGCCGGAGCTACTGTATTGTGTGCTCTGGCAAGACGGGTTATACTATCCAGCAAGATCACTACATCATGCCCGCACTCAACAAGCCGCTTTGCTTTTTGCAATGCCATGGTGCTTACCTTCACATGCTTTTCGGCCGGTTCATCAAATGTTGAAGCAATCACTTCCGCCTTTACGCTGCGTTCCATATCAGTAACTTCCTCGGGACGCTCATCAACCAATACGATCATTAAATAACATTCGGGATGATTGGCGGCAATTGCATTGGCAATTTCTTTCAGGAGCATTGTTTTACCTGTTTTCGGCTGCGCAACAATAAGGCCTCTCTGGCCTTTTCCTATGGGAGTAAACAAGTCAATAATTCTTGTAGAAAGATTATTGGGAGTTAAAAACAAATTCAATTTTTCAAAGGGGAAAAGCGGTGTCAGGTAATCAAACGGAACACGGTCACGAACTTCATCAGGGCCTTTGCCATTAATAGTTTCTACTTTTAATAAAGCGAAATACTTCTCGCCTTCCTTTGGCGGACGAACTGAGCCATAAACCGTGTCGCCGGTTTTTAATCCAAATAATTTTATCTGAGATGGAGAAACATAAATATCATCAGGAGAAGACAGATAATTATAATCACTGCTTCTTAAAAATCCGTAACCATCGGGCATCATTTCTAAAACACCTTCTGCCAGGATAACGCCATCAAATTCGATATTGAACGCTGTCTCTTTTTTCTGCGGAAAAGGTTTTTGAAGGGTTGGATATCCATTATTTGCCGGTGGCTGCTGACATTCCGTCGTCATCCTCGTCATTATCGTCATTTAATAATTCTACGAGTGCCGGCGCAATTGATTTGGGATCTGATAATTTGATCTCCTCGTTTAATTTCTTCTCGGGGTATGTTACGGGCTCTTCTTCGTCCTTTGATTTCTTTAGCGGGTTTTTTCTTTTCGTCAGCCTTTTTATGCTTTATTTCCTTGGGCTGCTCATCCGCAACAGGCAGAGCCGGTGCTTCTTTTAAACCTGCTTCTGATAAAGGTTTAATAATACGTTTTCGCTTCGGCTTTTCAATTTCTCCCTCTTTTTTTTCAGTGTTATTCATTATCGTTTGTTTATCAAGAATTTTATAAATTAATTCCTGTTTTTCTAATTTATTTGCGTTGGAAATACTTTGTTGTTCTGCTATATCCAGCAGTTCAGGAACGAGCATATCGTTCAATTGTAAAATGTCGTACATAAAAAGACGCGTAGATTAATATTCAAAAACAATCTTGAAAATTGTGAAAATCTAAATTTTGATGATTTATTTTATATGGATCGGATTCTATTAATACCGTAGAGACCGTAGCAAAGGAATACCAGTCAGCTTCTATGCAATAATACACCATTTTGCAAAATAATAAAAATATTTATTACATATGATTTGTTATAAAGTACGGAAATTGACTTCAATTCACCTGGGAATTCCTCTGAAGTGTGCTGTTTTGTTATTTACATCTCTTTGAGTGTTCCTTTATATTTGCAACAATAAATTAAAGAAATGTTTAACAACAGAACACGGATCAAAGAAGTTTTAAACAGCGAAATGGTTAACCATACTATAACGGTTATGGGTTGGGTACGCACTTTTAGAAATAACCAGTTTATAGCACTGAACGATGGCAGCACTAATAACAATTTGCAGGTAATTGCAGAACTTGGGCGTTATGATGATGCACTTGTTAAAAAGAATTACAACCGGGGCTGCCCTGAAAGTGACGGGAGAAATTGTTGCGTCTTTGGGTAAAGGCCAAAAAGTTGAATTGAAGGCGGATACCATTGAAGTACTTGGTGATAGCGATGCTGAAAAATTTCCGCTTCAGCCAAAAAAACACAGTCTTGAATTTTTACGGGAAATTGCGCATTTGCGCTTTCGTACAAATACTTTCGGAGCTATTTTCCGAGTACGGCATTCTTTGGCTTTTGCTGTACACAAATTTTTTAATGATAAAGGCTTTGTTTACCTGAATACCCCAATTATTACTGCCTCTGATGCTGAAGGAGCGGGCGAAACGTTTCATGTAACCAATTTTAACCTGGAGCAGCCACCAAAAAATGCAGATGGATCTGTTAATTATAAAGAAGATTTTTTTGGCCGTCCAACTAACCTTACCGTAAGTGGCCAGCTGGAAGCTGAACTTGGGGGCGATGGCTTTGGGTGATGTTTATACTTTTGGCCCCACATTTCGCGCTGAGAATTCAAACACGGCGCGCCATCTTGCAGAATTTTGGATGATTGAACCCGAAATGGCTTTTTCTGATCTTGAAGATGATATGAATATTGCAGAAGAATTCATTAAATATATTATTAAATATGCTCTCGAAAATAACCGGGATGATCTTGATTTTTTAGCTTTAAGGCTGCAGGAAGAAGAAAAGCAAAAGCCGCAGATTGAAAGAAGTGAGATGAGCTTAATTGAAAAACTTGAATTTGTGATTAGTAATAATTTTGAACGGCTCACGTACACAGAAGCCATTGAAATCTTAAAAGAATCAAACCATAACAAGAAAAAGAAATTTAAATTTTTGATTGATCGTTGGGGTGTTGACCTGCAAAGTGAACATGAGCGATATCTTGTAGAAAAACATTTCAAAAAACCGGTAATTTTAACTAATTATCCAAAAGAAATCAAAGCGTTTTATATGCGCCAAAACGATGATGGAAAAACAGTTGCTGCTATGGATATTCTTGCCCCGGGGATTGGTGAAATAGTGGGAGGCTCACAAAGGGAAGAACGCCTGGATAAACTGGAAGAAAGAATGAAAGAAATGAATGTTCCTGTAGAAGAATTGCAGTGGTATCTTGATACACGAAGATTTGGCTCCTGCCCGCATGCGGGCTTTGGGCTTGGCTTTGAACGGTTGATTCAATTTGTCACCGGCATGAGCAATATTCGCGATGTAATCCCTTTTCCAAGGTTTCCAAAAAATGCGGATTTTTAAACTAAATCTCCGTAGATGATCAAACACGCCACAGTGAAGAAACAACGAACTAATTTAATTTCGAAGCACTTGTTATCTTTAAAAAAGCCCGAATCCTGGTGCCGACATTTTCCCTGATATTACTATAAAACAAGTTATAATCTGCAATATGATAATTTTTAATAGTAAGAAAAACGCTGCCGAAAAATTTGGGCTTATTGACCCATAAAATATTCCCATGAATTTGTGCATACACGAGCCCGGGAATTACTTTATTGAAATTTCTTAAAATACCGCCCTTGTTTAATTTGGCAGGCGCAAAGATGGTATCCATTGTCCCAGGTAAGTGGGTTGGTTACAAACGCTTTTAATTTTTCCTGTTGTATCAAAGGCGATACATATCCTTCTTCAAATGTTCTCCAGCTTACAAAACACCCTGTTGATGCGGAATCCTTACAAGGCTTCAGTTGAGAGAAATAATTCATAAAAACGGGTAAGCCTATAACGTAAGCACATACCAATTGTTTCTGCAAAGGCTTTCCCTCGAAAAATTCTTTTAATAACTTTCCTGCATGCCTTGTTCCCTGGCTGTGTGATGCAATTATAATTGGCCTGCCATGGTTATAATTCTTTAAATAATAAATAAAAGCTGCCTTTACATCTTCATAAGCAGTGTCTAATGCTGCTTCTCCTTTTTGTCTATCGGCGGTAAAAAAAGCCTGCAGATTTGCCTGCCGGTATCGCGGCGCAAACACCCTGCAATATTTATTAAAAACACTTGCCTGGTATAATATTGTTGAGTTATCCGTTTTTCTATTGAGTTGTTCATTATCAATATCCGCATTCCATCCCATAGGCATACTCTGATCTGTATAAGTAGTTGGATAAATAAAAAAAACATCTGCCGATGTATCTTTTGATTCATTTTTGAATTTCAAAGGCACCTCATCTGACGGGTCTTTTTTAAAGGGATGCGCAGCCCAGTAATTTAAATTACTGTAATCAGGGCTGTTGCTGTTACTTTTAAAATGATAATTAATTGAGCCGGTATAATTTTTATGAGAACAGGATGTTAAGATAAATACGAACTGAAATAAAAAAATATTTATTAAAGACTCCAATAAAAAAATTCTTTTGTAATTTGACATGCTCAAAATTTCATTTCAAGTTTAATTAAAAAAATAACACTATGACAATTCCGGTTGTTGATTTAGCTGATTTTGTAGAATGGAAATCCGGAAAAAAAATCGGCCTTTGTTCAAAAGCTTGGACAGGCTTATGAAGATGTTGGCTTTGTTGCAGTAAAAAATCATGGCATCCCTGCAGAACTTATTGCAGATTTATACAAATATGTTCAGCAATTTTTTTCACTTCCTTCCGATAAGAAAAAAAAATTTGAAATCCCTGAACTTGCAGGCCAGCGCGGTTATACTTCTTTTGGTAAGGAACATGCAAAAGGCAGTGATGCTCCGGATCTTAAAGAGTTTTTTCAATATGGCCAGGTGGTGCCGGCGAACCATCCATTAAAATCAGAATACCCGGACAATGTAAAAGTTGATGATATTCCTGGTTTTAATGAAACGTTTTTTAAAGCATATCGTGCTTTTGAAAAATCGGGAAAATCGCTCTTGCAGGCGATCGCCTTATACCTTGATCTGGAAGAAAATTATTTTGATGATTTTGTGGAAGAAGGAAATTCTATAGTTCGGGCAATACATTATCCTCCTATTACTTCCGAACCAAAAAGCGCAATACGGGCGGAACAACATGAAGATATTAACCTGATTACTTTACTCGTAGGTGCATCAGCGGATGGCTTACAAATTCTTACAAAAAAGAATGAATGGGTAGGTGTTACATCACTTCCCGACCAGATAGTGGTAAATGTCGGTGATATGCTGCAGCGCCTCACCAACAATAAACTAAAAAGCACAACACACCGGGTTGTAAATCCGCCAAGGGAACTGTGGCATACGTCGCGCTTTTCAATTCCTTTTTTTCTGCATCCAAAATCTGGTATGAGCCTGGCTGCATTGGAAAGTTGCATTGATGAAAGCATCCAAAGATTTATGAAGATATTACGGCCGGAGACTATCTTGATGAAAGGCTTAGAGAAATTGGCTTGAAAAAATAATTTTATTAAGCGAATTGTATCAAAAGGGACTTAGGTTCTTTGAGACCACTTAGGATTTGAATTATTTCATAGTTTTATTTATTGTTCAAATGGTATTGTTCAGGCATGTCCCTTTTTTAAAAGCGGTTTTTTATTATACAATTTCTGCCTTTGGTGGCCCGCAGGGGCATTTAGGCATGATGATGAAAACTTTTGTTGACAGGCGGAGAGATGTTACCAAAGAAGAATTGATGGAATATGTAGCTTTTTGCCAATTATTACCCGGGGCAACTTCAACACAAACCCTTACTCTGATTGGATATAAACGGGGCGGCGTGCCCTTGGCCGTTTTAACGCTTATTATATGGATATTTCCGGCCAGTTTGTTGATGGGCTCGGTTTCTTTTTTAGTACATTATATCAATATTACCCATGTAAATCTTAATTTGTTTGCCTATGTACAGCCAATGGCTGTAGGCTTTATTGCCTTTGCTGCTTACAGGATGTATAAAATCTCCATTAAAAACACGATCACTTATATTATTATGCTTGTGGGGTTATTTACCACGTTACCTTCTTTTTAAAACGCCCTGGGTTTTTCCTATATTGATTATTTTGGGTGGAGTTGTTACCAACTTCAGTGATAAGCGAATTCCTGAAAAAGAAAATATAAGGCCCAAGCAAATAAAATGGACCAATATCTGGTTATTTGTATTGTTGTTTTTGATCGTTGGCTTTTTAAGTGAAATTGCCCGCACGCATAACTGGGAACATAAAAGGGCCTTCAATCTTACTGAAAATTTTTACCGCTTTGGCAGCCTTGTTTTTGGTGGCGGGGATGTGTTGATGCCGATGATGTATGAACAATATGTAGTAAGAGAAAAAACTAAATATATGACCAAAGAAGAATATTTAACCGGCTGGGGATTGGTAAGGGCTATTCCCGGGCCGGTATTTTCGGTCGCTTCTTATACCGGGGGAATGGTGCTTGCGAAGTAAGGGTAAGGAAATGCAGTTGTTGGGTTGTATTATTGGATGTGTTGCCATTTTTCTGCCCAGTGCCTTACTGGTTTTATTTTTTTATCCTGTTGGCATAATTTAAAAAAATATGTAATTGTATTTCGGGCGCTGGAAGGAATTAATGCGGTAGTTGTGGGAATTATGTGGGCCGCGTCGCTATACCTGTTAAAAGACATTTCCGTTACAGAATTAAATACAGTAAGCTTTGTAAATGTATTGGTAATTGCAGGAACATTTGTGGCGCTTACTTTTACTAAAATTCGTCTCCTTATATTGTTTTGGGTTGCCTTTTACTGGGCCTTATTTTTTAGATATGATCTATGCTGATAATATTGTTGCAGTTCAATTTCTTCTTTTACAATATCAGGAACCAGGTATCGGATAGATTTTTTTAAATGCACCAACTCACGGATACGGGTACTCGAAATTTCCAGTAAGGGCGCTTGAAGAATGGTAATGTTGGCGGCCAGCATTTCCCGTATTACAAATCCCGGCCTTTCATAAATAATATATGGGATAATTTTTTAAAAGTATTTCATAATTTTTCCAGCGTTTTATATTGCTGAAACTATCGCTTCCCATAATTACTGAAAATTGATGGTTGGGATATTTTTCAGCCAGGTACGTTAATGTATCTATTGTATAAGAAGGCCTGGAAGTTTAAATTCAACATTAGAAGTCCTCAGTTTTTTCTCGCCTTCAATGGAAAGATCTATTAAATGCTTGCGGTGGTGTTCATTTAAAAGAGAATTCCTTTTTTTAATGGATTTTGAGGAGATATTACAAACCATACCTGTTCTAATAAGTGTGTTGTCTGCGATATGACTGGCAATAATAAGGTGGCCGATATGAATGGGATTAAAGGAGCCAAAATAAAGACCAATTTTCACCTAACTATTGTTTTTCAATTATTTATAAAATTTCTACGTTAATTTTTTCTGCTTCATCCGCTCGCAGGCTTAACGAATAGCCGGAAACCATTATGTAAATTGGATCACCAAAGGGGGCTTTTTTCCATACAGTAACTTCTTCTTCAGGAAGGCAACCCATCTCCATTAGTTTTAGAATAATTTCATCATTTTCAAATGACTTAATTTTTACTTTTGTGCCCGCCTTTACCTGCGATAAGTTCATACTTATTAGATCAGGCAGTAAATATATCATTCATCCTTTGTACTTTATTCCGATTTTAGAAATACCCTAATTTGGACAACAATTTCATTTAATAATCATGGAATATCTGCCGGGGCTTAAGATTTACAAAAGTACGATAAAGGCTTTTTTTCTAAGCATCTTCTTTAAGACGAAAGTGTTCCTTTTAAGCACGTTTCGTTTATTTTTTGCACAGATGATTATTTATTGACTCTAAATCAACAATATCTCAAGCATGATACGTTTACCGATATATTAACTTTTCACCTTATCTGGACGAGGCGAACCTGTTGAATGCTGAAATTTATATTAGTATTGACAGAGTGCGGGAAAATGCTATAGCGTTTAGAAATTGACTATCAACAGGAGCTTTTTCGTGTTATGATTCATGGAATTCTTCATTTATGTGGTTATAATGACAAAACTCAAGTCAAAAAGACTGTAATGAGTGAAAAAGAAGACTTATTATTTAAATCGTTTCACGTGAACGTTTCACGTGAAACGTTCCACGTGGAACATTTATCACCATTTCTATTCGGTATTTTTGCAAAATGTTTCCAAAATATGATGTTATAGTGGTAGGAGCAGGCCATGCGGGCTGTGAAGCAGCAGCAGCAGCTGCCAATCTGGGTAGTAAAGTACTGCTTATCACGATGAATATGCAAAATATGGCTCAAATGAGCTGTAATCCTGCCATGGGTGGAATTGCAAAAGGCCAAATAATTAGGGAAATAGATGCGATGGGTGGATTTTCCGGGATTGTTACTGATGAAACCATGATTCAATTCAGGATGCTGAACAAAAGTAAAGGCCCCGCTATGTGGAGTCCGCGGGCTCAAAGCGACCGGCTGCAATTTTCAGCAACATGGAGATTGATGCTTGAAAGCCTCCGAATCTTGATTTTTACCAGGATTCTGTTATTGGGCTTATTAAAAAGTGGCAATACAATATTCAGGTGTTAAAACAGCTCTTGGGCATGAAATTTATTCAAAAACCGTTGTTCTCACTAATGGCACCTTTCTGAATGGCATTATTCATATTGGTGAAAAGCAATCTACTGGTGGAAGAATGGCAGAAAAGGCTTCAACTGGCATTACAGAACAATTGGTAGAATGGGGCTTTGAAAGTAACCGTCTTAAAACGGGAACACCTCCAAGAATTGATGGACGCTCATTGGATTATTCGAAAATGGAAGAACAGAAAGGCGATGAAGATAATAACGGGATTCTCTTTTACTTAATACAAACAAACCAACAAAACAATTAAGTTGCTGGATTACTTATACAAATCCCGAGGTACATGAAATATTGCAGTCAGGCTTTCATGAAAGCCCTATGTTCCAGGGCCGAATTCAAGGACGTGGGCCCAGATATTGCCCAAGTATAGAAGATAAAATAAATCGCTTTGCAGAAAGAGACCGGCACCAACTTTTTGTAGAACCGGAAGGCTGGAATACCATTGAAGTATATGTTAATGGCTTTTCTTCTTCTTTATCGGAAAATGTTCAATATAAAGCCCTTACTAAAATCCCTGGATTTGAAAATTGCAAAATGTTTCGCCCCGGGTATGCTATTGAATACGATTATTTTCCACCAACCCAACTTAAACTTACCTTGAAACCAAACTTATTAAGAACCTTTTTTTTGCCGGACAAATTAATGGCACTACGGGCTATGAAGAAGCCGCCTGCCAGGGGTTAATGGCTGGAATCAATGCTCACTAATTGCCGTTGATAATGAAGACCATTTATTCTTAAAAGAAATGAAGCTTATATAGGCGTGCTTATTGATGATCTTATTAAGTAAGGGAACTGATGAGCCCTATCGGATGTTTACGAGCCGGGCTGAATTTCGAACGCTGCTGCGGCAGGACAATGCAGATCTGCGTTTAACAGAAAAAAGTTACCAGCTGGGCCTTGCGTCACAGGAAAGAATGGAACTGGTGCAAAAAAAGAAGGAAGAAATCAGGCAAATAACTGATGTATTAAACAACTACAAGAATTGAATCTGAAGAAATAAACCCTTATCTACAAAAAATCTCGTCCTCTTCGGTATCTCAGCGGGTGAAAGCCTGCGCAGCTTTTGCTCAGGCCGGAAGTAAATTTAAAAAGTATGATAGCTGCGATCCCCTCTTTGAAGAGTCGTTTCGACAAATTTTCAGACCAATCGCTCGAGCAGGCAGAAATACAAATCAAATATGAAGTATACCTTGATAAGGAAAAAGAAATGGTAAAAAAAATGAATACGCTGGAAGATCAGTTAATACCCGATAATTTTAATTATGATAAGATATCATCCCTCTCAAATGAGTCACGCCAAAAGTTCAATAAAATAAAGCCGCAAACGCTTGGCCAGGCAAGCCGTATCAGTGGGGTAAATCCCAGTGATGTACAGATACTGATGGTTTATATGGGGAGATAGTTCGTTTAACCTCAGCCGTTATATTGAGATTTTTATTCCTTCGTCTGTTTTTATGTGAACGGATAACAAAACTTCCCTCTGCCGTTACCAGTAAAATAATGGATCTGGCTTACCATAACCATTACTTAAAAAATTTTCGGAGATCATGATAGTACTAAGCTACTGCCTGTAATAGTGCCATTTTGGGTAAGTTCGTTTAGCCCTCCCCGTTATATTACTTATATTTTTTATTTTTGCGTGTATGCGTTGCCGTTAGACGATCATCCCGGCCCGGGGGACGGGATGATCGGGAAGCCAACCCTACGCCCTATCAGTTAAAAGCCGGAATGGAATAAATCAGGGAAGCGATTGTAGTGGTGAAGATGAATAACAGCGCAACTGATTCGCCGGTTGTCAGTGTAAATGTATCTTTTTTCATAAAAATGGTTTTGTTGTGTTTTAAATTTTGTTTCTTATAAATGAGACGGAGACCTTTCCTATCTGTTTAAAATAAAAGTGTTAATTTAATGATAACGAACAATCCTGGTTTTGAATAGCCCGGTGTATCATAAGTCAAGTAGCCACCAGGAGAACTATGTTATTATCTGGCGGATATGTTTGTTTATCTGCCCGCCCAAAAAAAAAACCTGCGCAACGCACAGGTATTTAAAAACTTATTAAATTCCGGGTGTTTGGTTTTACAGGATTATTGAATATAGCCATATTAAAGAATGGGCTTCTTGGTGATAACTGGTTATGCAGGTAATAGATTATAACAGAAATAACTGTTGTGATTCTCAGAACTGGCAAGCGGTTCTTTCGGGGGATTTGGATTTTTATTAATGCCTTAGTAAGCATCAACCTATGCAACAAAGATACAGGTTACACAAGCGGGTGCAAGAGTAATAGTACCTGGTTTTACTTGTACTGAAATTACTGTAGGCAATAGTGATAGTACGTTCAATAGAAGTATAAAACAAGTGTTTTCTGTACCAGAGGCAGTGATTGGAATTTCATACCTGTTAACAATTACTCGCGCTTAACTCGCTTGCAAAGGTGTAAAAGTCGGTTGTCCAGCTATCGTATCGTGTTTGAACAGCTATAAACTTTGTAATAACCCGAATGTCTGTAACAGAGACCAAGAGAAGCTGCCATTTGTTATTCGATCGCCCACCACGAGTAAGCGTCGGGTTCGAGCGTAACAGTCATTACCACTTCATAGTTGCGGTTAAGTGGGTAGGCCTTTATTACTCCTTCTTTTTCCCGTATACGAGCAATTTTGATCAGGCCGGTATAATATAAGGGGATTTTTATAACCCTCGTAATTTTTTCCCGGGTAGGATTAAAAAGCATGAGTAATCCCTTTGTTTTGAGTTGTGAATTTACATGTAGTATCCCATCCCAATCTCTGCCATCAGCCCTGCGCAAGTGAATAATGTCGCTGTTAAGAATGTCACGATATTGCTTATACCAATGAACAACACTTATAACCGTTTCCTTTGTTTCTTCAGTATCATACAGCCTGCGTCCGCGGTAACAGGCCTGCACTCCACTGCCGTAATATTGCGTCATAAGTTGTTTGTAATCTTTCAAGTGTTCAGAAAGTGGTTCCAATACTGCTTCAGGGCCGCCGCCCTGGTACTTCGTCAATGGTACAAAACCCCAGCACATAGATGGTGTCTTCTCCCATAAGCCATCAAAAATATTTTGGCGGTTCAAGATCTCCTGATTCTCTCTTGGCAGAGAAAAATTCGTTTCGCGGTAGCCGATGCCGATCTTATTGGTGCCATCCAAAAAATACCAGTCCGGCGCATTTACATATATGCCATGCTCATTACACCAGCGGTATAATTCTTTCTGCAATTCCATTTGCCTCCATTGTGAATCATCCAATCCTTTATGACCGGGATGTGTAGTAGATGCACAAACATCCCCCGGATAAGGGCCATCATTTTCAAACAAATCAAATGCAGTGTGGGTGATAAAATATTTGAGTTTATGTATGTAAGCCAACCCCCATCTGCTTGCCAGGCAGGGCGCACTTCCGAAGAAGGCTCCCAAATCAGGCTTGCCCGTTACCGGGTCAATTACATCGTCCTCATCACTTATCCTTCTGGAACTGAATAAAGAATAACCACCGATCATAATTTTTTTGCTATGCGCATAAGCTGCAATCTTTTTCCATTTTGTAATATTTGCTGAAGAGCTATCTTCCATATTACAGTGGCTGCCAAAGCTTAATATTAACGCTTCATATCCTGTTGCCGCGCATTGGTCAATAGCAGTATAAACTTCTTCATCATTCTTACTTACCAGGTGCATAAAAATCGGATTCTCCGTTGTCCAAGGAGCAATAGCTCTATACATTTTTCTGATAGCCAGGCCTCTTCGTTCGCGGTCGTAGCTGTCAATCAACAATTCATAAGAGCGTACAGATTTAAAATCCTCGCCTGGCTGTAATTCAACACCGGTAACCTTCCCGGGATACACTTCTAATAAGCAAGGCGTCTCTAAATCGTAATTTACCTGCGAAGTATAAGCGCTATCTGTTTTCCAGTGCGTGGTTTGATCGCTGATATCGTAGCGCATCGCATTATTGAATGCATAATTTGTTTCAATATATAATCCGTGTTGTATGTTCATGCCAATTGCAGGCAGCTTTTCATTCCCGCCGTTAGTAATTGTTTCCTCCGGCTTACCTGTATTGCGTGACTTACCAACTACTGCGCTTTCCTCCTCTACCGTTGCCAGTATCTCATTTACAACTTTGTTTAGTTCAATCATACCGTCGCTGTTGTTCTTTACGGAAAGCCATTTCACAATTAATGGTAATCCATCGTACAATTCATAATGAACCGTGATGATCAGATCTTTTAATTCTTTTATGGGGGATCGGTATAGGAAGGAAAGTTCTTTCCCCGTCGGTTGTTGCCTGTTGCCTGCCCACCCCTTTGTCTTCCAGTTAATGTAAGGTTGAATGTCTGTTACCGTGTAAGATTGAAACCTAAAACCGTTTACTTCGGCAGTAAAATTATTAACCCATTGCGGCAACAGATACGCATTTTCTTTTTGGCCCTTGAGGCCGCCCACATTGTATTCTTTTCCATTAATGGTTACGCTTGCTTCTGCTTTTACTGCACGCAGCAATTCCTGGCCGTTAATCATATTTTTATAATCAATGCAGGCGACCTCCGGTTGAATACGGAAAGTCCTTTTTACAAGGCCGTTGTATAAAATGAGATCTTTTCCATCCGGGGATTTGAAGATTTCGGCGCGGATACTTACAGGGACTACAAGCCAATCCTTTGGAATGTTTTGCTCAAAGCGTGTGTTCCAAACGGGTAAAGATTCGCTTACTCTTTGTGCATGCAAATTACCAATGAAGACGAAAAATAGCGCAGGAAATAATATTTTCAATTGTCTTAAATTGTTTTTAAGTTAAGTAAAATGCCTTAGTTTTTGTAAGTTTCATTATTTTGATTGTGATCGGTTCGCGTGCAGGTACTTAATAAAATTATATTATTAAAATAGGTATTTATTGCCAGCCAAACTAATCACTTTTATAATCAGATCCCGATTATTACACATTTATTCCCGTTGCATGATTGTCAGTATGCACACAGCGGTTATTTTAACTTAAAACGTTGAAAAAGCGGCTACACCACTTAGAAATATTAACTTTTTAGGGAAAAAATTATATGAAGTCTTGTCAAAAAAACCGGCCTTTGATTTTGCCGTACAGAAAAAGGGAATTTTAATGTATTATAAAACTAAGAAAGTTGAAGAGGAAGAAATTCACCTAGCGGAAAGAGCAAAATTGCTGGGATTGGATGTAGAGGTGTTGGGCCACGCTTCCTGATATAGGTTGACAGATTTTTAAACACAAAATCTGACATTATATTATGGCAAAACAACAAAAAATAACGACGCGGTATAGTATTAGCTTTAAGTTAAAAGTTGTTAATGAAATAGAAGAAGAGGGTCTAAGAATATCTGAGGCAGCCAGGCGCTACGGGATAAAAGGAGGCAGCACCATTCAAAACTGGGTGAAACAATTTGGTAAAAATCATTTATTAAACAAAATAGTACGGATAGAAATGAAAGGTGAAAAAGACCGTATCAAAGAACTGGAAGCATGAAATAAAGAAGATTAAAAATAGCATTGGCAGATGCTACCATGGAAAAGCATGCGTTGGAAACGCTGATAGAAATAGTAGATGAACATTATCAGACAGATGTAAAAAAAAATTTAGGACATCAGCCATCGAAAGAACCAGTGAAAAAAAAGGGATGTTCTGTAGTAAAGCTGTGTTCTTATTTTGGATACAGCCGTTCATCTTATTATAAATCATTAGAAGCGAAAACAACAGTAACATTACAGGAAGACATGGTAATAAGACTGGTAACAGGATATCAGGCGTTATCAGCCCAAGATAGGAGGAAAAAAGCTTTATAAGCTATTAAAGACTGATTTAGATAAGCTGGAAGAGGTCATATGGGCAGAGACAAGTTCTTTGATATTTTACGCAAACGAAAGATTGCTGGTGAAAAGAAGAAAGAAGTATGTAAATACAACAGATTCCTTTCATCGGTTTCATAAGTATAAAAACAAGTTGAAAGAAAAGCTTTTAACGGGTCCCAATCAGGCGTATGTAAGTGATATTACTTATCTGCGAACCGACGAAGGATTTGTATATCTGTTTTTGCAAACAGATGCCTAGTCCAGGAAGATAACCGGTTGGTCAGATGTCTGATAGTCTTGCAATAGAAGGAGGCTATTCAGGCCCTTAAAATGACAATAAAACAATGTAAAAAAACTCGGAGGAGTTATTCATCATTCAGACAGAGGTATTCAATATTGCTGTAAGGAATATGTTGAAATATTAAAACGGCATGAAATGGAAATAAGCATGACAGAAGAAAATCATTGCTATGAAAATGCGATAGCAGAAAGAGTAAATGGAATTTTAAAAGAAGAGTTTTTCTTGGACGCAAAATTTGCAAATAAAGCTGCTGCTTTCAAAGCAGTAAAAGAAGCAATAGAAAGTTATAACAGTCGTCGTCCACATTGGTCGTTGAACTTATTGACACCAGAGCAAATTCACAAGGCAGCGTAAACATCAATGGAATCAATGGTTTTAGCAGATATTCACAAATAAATGTGGAAATTAAAAAAGAAAAAAAAGTAACAAAAAAAAGAAAAAGATAATAATAATAATACTGTCTAATTATGAATATGAAGGTGATGTGGTGGTTATGGCCTGTGGGTCATGGCTGCCAAAATTGGCAAAGATGGCCGGAATTACAGTTCCCTTATGCGGGGAAAGGATATTCTTTTACTTATGATAACCCCCTAAAAAACTAAACATTCCGCCAATTTTATTTGAAGCAAGAGTCGATTACTATGAACGGGCAAATGCGCTACGGTGGCACAATGGAAATTGCACCGGTAAATAATAAAATAAACCTGAAGAGGGTAGAGGGTATCGTTCAGTCAGTGCCAAAATATTTTCCTTCAATACAATTGGACATACCTCAAAAAAAAGATATTTTGTTTAGTTTCAGGCCCTGTTCACCGGATGGACTTCCTTGTCTCGGCTATTCTCAAAAGATAAGAAACCTGGTCATCGCCGGCGGTCATGCAATGAGTGGTTTGAGCCTGGGGCCGGCAAGTGGAAAAGTAGTTGCAGAACTGGCCAGCCATCAACCGCTATCGGTAGATATCGCCGCCTTTAGCCCCGATCGGTTTGAAAGCTGACACAATACAGCGATGTACCTTAAGTTTTTGAGATAGAACAATAACACGCGATGTTAGGCTGACTTTTTCAATAGGTGAGCTATTCCTACATTGATAATTTAATATTTTCCTATTTTTAAAAGCACATTTAAAGTGATGATAGGCGTAAAAAAACCTGCATTAGCAGGCTTTTTCTTAACTGAGTGACGTTTAAATTATTGCTCATCAAAAACATCTTTGGATTTTTCATAGGTGTCGTATACAAAATCGCAGCCTGCAGCCGGTTCAATATGTACATTCCCGGTTACATGCAATGCTACAGTGCCGCCATCATTTACAATTACCTTCAGGTTATCCAGCTTCACAACTCCTTCCGTTACAACAGATGCATTGGTACCAAGCTCAAGCAAAGAAAGCGTGGAAACTGAAACGTAAATTTTTATATCTCTGCCTTTCAAATTCTTTTTTGAAATAATAGAAAGTACCCCTTTATCAATATTTACTTTCACAGCCGGTATAAAATTTTCATCTCCTGTTATAACTACAGGTGATTTGCCTGCGTCCTGTAATAAGATTATTTTGATGCTGTTACCTACCTGGATCTTGTCAAAAGATGATGTAGTAGAAATTTCTTTAGTGGCGATCTTGGCAGGTTTTGCATTCTTACTATATGCGATTGTACCTGATAACAAGGCTGCAGATACCAATACAGCCGATAATATTTGTTTCATTTTGTTTGTTTTTAAATTTAAAATTTTATTAGTTGATATTGCAAAGATAATGGCGTGGCAATGTATTATGCAATACATAGTAGCATGAATGGCATAATAGCTGATATAAGAGGTCGCTTTTTGCGATGAGTGGAAAGGAACAGGCGTAGAATCGGGGGTGTTAACAGCAGATAGAAACGTCTTTGAAATAAATTATATAAAGTAAAGTCCTGGTCTAACATCAGAACACGTAATCGTAGAGGGCCTCCGTTTTAAATCTTTCCTATCGTTTCTTTTTCCTTTGTTTGGTACAGTTGCACTTTTTGCCGGTATATTTATCATATGAATTTCCTGTCTGCTTATTCCCTGGTCAACTGGTTATTAATATTGCTGGCGGCATTCATAATAGGCTTGTCAAAAGCAGGCTTAAAGGGCATTGACATGATGAATGTAACGATCATGGCCATTGTTTTTGGAGGTAAAGCATCTACCGGTATTATATTACCGTTGCTTTGTATTACAGATATCCTGGCCGTTACATATTATAACCGGCACGTTCAATGGAAATATTTTTGGAAGTTAATACCATGGATGATCATCGGGATTCTCATTGGAGTATATGCGGGAAAAGATTTAAATGAAATCATTTTCAAAAGGATCATGGCAGGCATCATAATACTAACCATAGTAATTGTTATCGCGCTGGAATTTCGCAAGAATGCTACGATGCCGGAAAACAAACTATTTGCTGCTACAATGGGCCTGGTTTCCGGGTTTACCACTATGTTGGGCAACCTTGCGGGGGCATTTTCAAATATCTATTTCCTGGCCATGCGAATGCCTAAAAATGACTTTATCGGCACCGCTGCGTGGGTATTTCTGGCAGCAAATTTTTTCAAACTTCCCTTCCAGGCTTTCTATTGGAAAAATATCACGCTTTCTTCTTTACAAACTGATCTCTATTTATTACCTGCTTTAGCCGGAGGTTTTTGGGCGGGCGTAAAGATTGTTTCCCGGATAAAGGACGATAGCTATAGAAAGATAGTTATCGTATTAACCCTTACTGGCGCCGTCTTTATTTTTCTGAAATGATCCCTTCAATTGTAACCGGTTTTCACCTTCCGTTTGAAGTATTATTCTTTTAAATAAAACGCCTCAATGATAGTAAGGGATTAAGCATTGTCCAATTTTATTAAGGTATCCCTATAAAATTTTGTCGCAATGGCCCCGCAGATTGTCGTTTTTGCACATCCCCTCGTAGTTATCTTCGATATAATTTTACACTAATAAATTATAACTCTTAAAAAATTAAGCAATGAAAACGACAAAGATCACTTACTGGATAACTACCATCCTCATTTTTTTATCGGATGGCCTTATGCCGGCTTTAACCTCCAACACAGAGCTTGCCAAACAAGGAATCAGCCATTTAGGTTATCCTGATTATTTTAGAGTGTTGCTCACCTTCTTTAAAGTTACGGGAGCCATCGTCTTGATTTTGCCCGTAATAAAAGGCAGGTATAAAGAATGGGCTTACGCGGGATTTGGAATCGACTTTATTTGTGCTGCCACTTCTCATTGGGTCGTAGATGGTTTCGGCGGCCAGGTTATTTTCCCGTTTATTGCCTTTGTTATATTAGTTGTTTCTTATCTTTCTTATCATAAGATGATTGAAAAAAGTGATAACCGTCCATATGTGGGTAACAATGGCGCTTCGGGAGTAAAAGTTTCCGGCAAGGAAGCTCCGGGATCTATATTAACAGCCCGGTAAGGTAAATCTATACAATTTGAAAAAAGCGGTATTGGATAGCTCCGGAAAAAGTCCCTAAAAAATAAATTGCATAAATAATCGAAGCCAGCCGCAAGCTGGCTTTTGCTTCCGCGGTTTTTTAAACTGTACATGAACTGGTGCGATTCGTATTAATAATTCGATTCCAATATTTGCACTTTGGCTTATTTTTAGACAAACGATATGATATGAAAAAAATGATCTCCTTTTTATTATGTTTATCCCTTTCCTTTTTTGGCTTGTCTCAGACCGGAAAAGTATTTGATAACCTTTCCCTGAGAAGCAAAATATTGAATATGGAAAGGAAGTATGCAATTTATCTTCCGCCCGGCTATGAAACTTCGCAAAGAAGTTACCCCGTATTATACCTGCTTCATGGCGGCGGAGATGATCAAACAGGATGGGTACAGTTTGGTGAAGTGCAAAATATTACCGATAAGGCCATCATGGACGGAACAGCCACACCTATGATTATTGTGATGCCCGATGCAAATACAGGCCGCAGGGGTTTTTCGAATGACGCTACCAACACCTGGCGTTATGAAGATTTTTTCTTCCAGGAATTTATGCCTTTTATTGAAAAAACATATCGTATAAAAGCTGAAAAGCGCTATCGGGCTATATCGGGTTTATCAATGGGTGGCGATGGAACCTTTACATATGCTTTGCACCATCCTGAATTATTTTCTGCTGCCTGCCCGTTAAGTGCAGGAACAGGGCCTATTAATCTTGATAGTGCAAGGGCAAGGCTGCAAAGAGAAAATAGTAGCATTACGGAGGCCGCAATAGAAGCTTATTATAAACGGCAGAGCGTGCTTGAACTGGTAAACAACATGCCGGATAGTTCTAAAAAATCTGTTCGCTGGTATATTGACTGTGGTGATGATGATTTTTTATATGAAGGAAATTGCCTGGTTCATATTGCGATGCGTAAAAAGGAAATACCCCATGAGTTCCGCATTCGTGATGGGGCCCATAACTGGACTTACTGGCGGGCCGCTTTACCCATGGTACTAGAATTTGTTTCGATGTCGTTTCATCAATTCTAGCTAAGTGCCCTGTAATCTACGCCCTGTCAAATGGACAAAAAGTTTTGATTACACAATAGCGTATGTTGTTCACTTTTTGTGAGATTTCTTTTGCCACTTACTTTCCATATCGTGGTAAGATTTCTCAGAAACAGTTGATTTTTTTTTCGGCTTTGATGTTCCCTTTTTTTTCTTTGCATTAATATTGTTTACCAAAGAATTTTTTACTCCAAGCTTATTCTTTTTTGTACCAGCTTTTTTCGCAGCCTTTGCCATATGTTTGTTTTTAATGTGTCACTATTTTATTATTCGTTGATATAAAACTTTATACATCAACCGTGAAATATTTGAAATAATCTTCTTACCAGCATGCCATAGGTGATTGCCATTGCTATGGCTTTTATAAATCGCGCAAAGCTTAGTTTATAACATTTTGCCGGCATCATTGTTTAACCTTTCTTTAACCATGTAACAAATACTTTTGCCACTTAACCAGAATTTATGAAGAAAATTGTTTTTGTGGTAACCAGCTGTTTATTTTTTTCTTTTGCTTTTTCCCAGGACACGCTTACCGCAAAAAACGCCTCTGGAATAAAAAAAATAAAATTATCTAACCGCCCCAGCGATCACCTGATGATGCAACTTTCATCCGATCACTGGACGGGCATGTCCGATAGTATCAGCAGCCATCAAAAAGGCCTTTCACGTGGCTTTAGCGCATATTTTATGCTGGATAAACCTTTTAGAAGCTCTCCAAAATTCAGCATTGGCGTTGGTATAGGTATAAGCAGCAGCAATATTTTTTTCAAAAGAACAGATATAGACTTAAAAACGACATCATCTCTGTTACCTTTTACTGCATGTTGATTCAACCAATCATTTTAAGAAATATAAACTTGCCACCGGCTATGTGGAGATTCCACTGGAATTCAGGTACTCATCGAAACCGTTGCAGCCTAACAAGAGCTTTAAAATTGCAATTGGCGCGAAAGTAGGAGCACTTGTTAATGCCCATACAAAAGGCAAAACACTTGAGGATAAAAATAATAATACCATTACAAGTTATACCCTAAAGGAAAATAACAAGCGGCTTATCGATGGAACCCGCTTTATGGGGACCGCAAGAATTGGATACGGCATTCTCTCTCTTTTTGGAAACTACCAGCTTAACAATGTTTTGAAAGACGGCGCAGGGCCGGTAATGCATCTTTACCAGGTTGGGCTTACCATTAGCGGCCTATAGGATTGAAAGTTCAAGGTTTGAACATGGTTCTGAAAGTTCAAGGTTGAAAGTTCAAGGTTGCTTTATTACCTTAAACCTTTATTTGACGCAATCCTCTATCTTTTAAAAGGGTTCGCTATTTTTGCCAAAAATATTAGTTTGATAGAAAAAAAAATAAATAACATGCCGAAATCAATGCTGTGCTTGTCGGAGTTATTCAGCAGGACCAAACTGAAGAATTGGTGAAAGAATACCTGGAAGAGCTTAAATTTTTAGCTGAAACAGCAGGGGCAAATACTATAAAAATTTTTACACAAAAGCTTGCCCATCCTGATAGCCGGACTTTTGTAGGCAAGGGAAAGCTGGAAGAAATCAAGAAATACGTTTCCGCTAAAAATGTGGAGCTGGTCATATTTGATGATGAGCTCACAGGCTCGCAGATCACTCAATATTGAAAAAGAACTTCAGGTACAAACGATCGATCGCAGTGACCTGATCCTGGACATATTTGCGTCACGGGCAAAAACGGCACAGGCAAAAGTACAGGTGGAACTGGCGCAATACCAATATATTTTACCAAGGCTTAAAGGTATGTGGAAGCATCTGGAAAGACAAGGTGGTGGCATAGGAAGCAGGGGCCCGGGTGAAACTGAAATTGAAACCGACCGCCGTATTGTAAAAGATAAGATAAGCCTTTTGCGCAAACGGCTGGCCGAAATAGATAAACAGGCATTTACGCAACGAAAAGAAAGAGGTGAATTGATAAGGGTTGCGCTTGTCGGGTATACCAATGTGGGTAAATCTACCATTATGAACCTGCTGAGCAAAAGCGATGTGTTTGCAGAAAATAAATTGTTTGCAACCCTGGATACTACCACAAGAAAAGTGGTTTTTGGGCATACACCTTTTTTATTGAGCGATACAGTAGGTTTTATAAGGAAATTGCCGCATCATCTTATTGAAAGTTTTAAAAGCACGCTCGATGAAGTGAGAGAAGCCGATATGTTACTGCATGTGGTCGATATTTCTCATCCGCAGTTTGAAGAACAGCTTGCTGTAGTAAATAAAACCCTGCATGAATTAAGAGTGATAATAAGCCAGTGATCACCGTGTTTAATAAAATGGATCAATATGAAAAAAACACCTTTGATGAATGGCTGGATCCCGCGGTAAAACTGGATTTGCTTAATGAATTGAAAGAAAAGTGGGAAGAGCAAACCGAAGGTAACTGCGTATTTATTTCTGCCACTGAAAAAAAAAATATTAAGGCATTGCGGCAAGCCATATTAAATAAAGTAAGAACGATATACCAGGTAAGGTATCCGTACAAAGCCGAATTTTTTTATTAATGCACACTTCTCATCCAGGAATGGTTAGCAACATTTCCAGCGGGATAATAAATATGTCCGAAAAGAAACTATAAGTGGTATAAAATTGCCGAAGCGGTAGCCGAATTGCAATTTGGCGAAAATAACATTGCACAGATTGAACTGCTGGGGAAAAAAATTTGCATTGTTAAGACGTTGAATGGGATTGCGGCTTGTACTGCCAGATGCCCGCATGCCGGTGGTAACATGGCGACAGGCTATCTGGATCAAAGATGGTAATATAGTGTGCCCTGTTCACCGGTATGGCTTTAATTTGGAGAACGGCCGGGATATAGCGGGTGAAGGGTTACTTTTTAAAGATCTATCCGGTAAAAGTGAATGATATCGGTATATTTTTGGGAATTGAAGAAAGTGGCGGATTTTTTGGATGGCTGAAATAATTTTAAATCAATTTTTGTTACAAGGCAAAAATCTCTATTTTTGCAACCCGTTTTAGGTTTCATTTAAAAGGGTATATTCCTCCTTAGCTCAGTTGGTTAGAGCATCTGACTGTTAATCAGAGGGTCATCCGTTCAAGTCGGATAGGGGGAGCGCAGACTGGAAAGGGTTTCAAGAGATTGAAACCTTTTTCAATATTAGCTATTCCGGAACATTTCCGGAACAAGTGGGTTTATGTTGATGGTTTGAAGGGTTTGTTGGTAGTCTTTTGTGGTTGCCTTGGTTTCAATATTTAGGTAGGAATGGAAGTGCTGTTGATTTTACCGCAAATGCAACCAATTTGGATACTATTACATTTTTAGCGCGGGATATAATAAATATTATAGTGCGTGAACTTCTATAGTGTTTTAAATTCCCATTGATTATTTTGTTAGATAAATTTTAAAAAAGTTGCAACATTCACTGTACCTTTACAATACTAATTTCAATAATTTCTGCTTTTATGATACTGTTTCCGCATTTTTTACCTTCATATGAGCTGCCCAAAATATGATTACACTCAACAAAGTTTGAATTGCAAATATTACAAATAGATTTTGTTGCAATTCCTGTTATACTACAACCTTTGAATTTCCCTTGATTCATTTTTCGG
This sequence comes from uncultured Chitinophagaceae bacterium, assembly GCA_963800635.1. Taxonomy (GTDB): domain Bacteria; phylum Bacteroidota; class Bacteroidia; order Chitinophagales; family Chitinophagaceae; genus Ginsengibacter. The sequence continues at coordinate 236,791 of CAWDCB010000005.1, read as the reverse complement.
TGGGTATCATTATCGGTTATAACTCCTTTTTCTATCTCTAACCCTTGTGCGTTATTGCAGTTCTACACCATCCAACAATTTTAGGGGTATGATTCAAAAAGATTGGTGTAGGCAACCCCGGTAATTCGCTTTGCAATTTAAAACTATTTGTATATGTTGATTTTATGCTTTTATGCTTTTTCTTAATATCACTTAATTCACCTTTGGAAATAATTTTACCATTAACATTTATCGCAACATTATTTGAATTATTTACAATTATTATGTTGTTAGCTTCATATTTCTTTTTTTCAAGTTTTTTTTGAACCCCAGTTAGTAATTAGCCCTGTGGCAAGTGAAACTGGAATATTTATCAAAAGTTGCACTGTTGGGTCTGAAAGAAAACTTGAGATACCCTTCTTAAATAAATACTCGGTTGGTCTATTGTCTTTTGGTTTCACTATTACTTCGTACCCCTCAGACCTTAGATATTTTATAAGTTGGAGAGTATCCTTAGTTACAACTTTATGATTTGGCAATATATCTTCGTAGGGATTAAAAGAGATCAATTTCAATTATTTGAGATTCTTGCATATTGTAGGGTTCAAAAGAAATTTCGCACCAGTTGGAACTATTGCTGATATCAATTAATAATGATTATTATCATTTTTCTGGAAATGATGAAATTTAAAAGTAGGTTATTCATAAGTTTTTAATTGTTCGCGTAATAAGGAAATCATAGCCAAATACTTTTTTTTCATAGCATTGCTAAGTGCCAACAAATTGCCAACATTTTTTTCTAACTCTTTTGTATGTAACCCAATTGCAATAATCATTTTATCATATTCTTCTTTATTAGTTGCTGTGGGTAGTAAATCATATCCATAATTTACTTCAATAGCCAGCTGATTAATCATTCCTAACAATTCCCAAAATTTTTGAGCATCTTCAACTTCTTTTTCATCATGTTTTAAGTCAACATATAGGTCAATTGAACCAGCTATTTCTTGTGTTGCCTGATAAACCAGCTGGATATTTTTATCCAGTCTTTCAAAAATATCTTTACTCTGTTGTTCAGTAAAAGTTGTGTTTTCATTTAGTGCGGTTTTTAGTAATACCGCCATATTTGTTATTGAGTTATGTGCCGTAGTCACATAGGATACCGTTTTTTCAAACACATTTATTTTTCTTAAAAAAAATTCTTTTTTCAAAGAAAGGTTATGTAGCTGTTGGGTTTGGAAGTAATCAAAAATCTTTGTTACAACAATGGTGAAGCCTGAACCCACAAGTCCCCCCAAAATTGCTATGTATTTTTCATCCATTTGATGAAGGTAACTAATCTTTTTTCTGGGAGCGGTCTTGCCTGTTAAAGTTATTTCTCCTGAACAATCCAATTAATAAAAGCATTATTTCTAACATAACAAATAGCATGGAAATAAAACTTAATGAAACATTGTAAACAATTTTGGAGAAAAGGTAAAATGATAATACAAGTATTGAAAGCATTGCACCGGAAATATATTTACCTCTGCCCTCCTGCTTGCTTGCATATTTTTGTTTATTGGTGTAATTATTTATAACTAATGGGTCATTCAGATATTTTCAACTTTCAGCTATTAATTTATTTGCGTTAAAGTCAAGGCTCAACATAATAAGAAGATTCCAACTCCTTTCGGATACCCGTTATTTTAGAAACCGGTTGGCTCAACATCCAATTTAATGAACTTAAAATTTGAGCCCATAACCTTGTTTTAGAAATAGTTATATAATGAGTAGCAGTTTTATGTAGGTCAACATTTATGTTTATTGATTCATCCATAATTTTCAGTTTTATTGGGTTTACCGGTAGGTTCAGTTTTGGCCTTTCTAACTTTTTTTAAAACAAAGTTCAGGCAACTTAATTGTAGATGTTTAAATACCAGCCAAATTTTTATCTATATATTTTATACACAAGTCTATCAGAGAAAGAATAAAAGTTCCTAAAACTTCAAAAAGCCTAAAACCTAATAAAGTTACGTTGTATATTATAGGAAGTAATATCTTAGAAAATAGGGGTGCAAAAGATACCCAATTATTGAAAGTGAAATAAGCAAAATAAGTGTTCGGTAATTCCTTCTATAAGCTATTAATAAATCATTAAAATTTACCTTTTTAAATTCTGCTAATTCTGGGTCAAGTGTATTGGAACTCATATTTTATTCTGTTTAGTTAGCTTCGTGGTTTTCCTAAAATAGTATTTTTTTCATAAGTAAATATTTTTTCATTGCTATTATTTTCTTTATTGTGGTAATGATTTATGACCATTGTTTTCGTTCAAATATTTTTCCAATTGCTCATCTGTTAAACTATCTGCTGGAATAAATATTATTTGTTGCGGGTTTAAATCAGTTCCACCTGCACCAGCTAATTCAACCGGTTGCATTGCCCTGCCTTCAATCCTATCAAATATTTCTTTAAGGGCAACCATATTTCCCCTGGCAGCCTGTTTTAATAGTGCATGTATAATAGCGTTTTTGGTAGGCATGGTAACTTTTACTGTTGCTGGCAGCCCAGTTACCACATCAATTCCATCCACAAAAATTTCTGTTTTGTTATTTAAAGTTTTAGTTAATAATTCTGATAAAAACTTTGTGGAAATTCGCCTGCGCCTTGGCTGATATTCAGTTGAAAACTTTACCCCTTCATGGGATTTTATATTTTTAAAACCGCCCATATTAATTGTCGTTGGTTTGTCGTTAAAAGTATTTTTCTGTAATCTACAAGTGTTTTTAAATAGCAAAATATAATTTATTACGGGATAGCATTTATTATCATTCAATGCCAGAGGTATTTAAGTTACCCACAGTAACTATGAAATTGTTATAAGCATGTTTACCTATAGTTAACTGAAGCATTGCCTGAATATGAAGATTGTAAATATTCAGTAATGAATCTTTAACTTTTATACTGCCTATTTTTAGAGCGTCAATGGCCTTGAAAGTATTTCTTGTACCAAATAGGGTTGAATTTAGTTTGTTATCATAATCTTTAAATGCGTTAGTTAACAAGAAACTATCTTTATTAATATCTAATAAGTTCTCAACTGAATTAATATTGTTAAGAAACCATTTCATTGTGTTAGAATCAATGAGTAATCTGTTCAACCTATCCTTTGAAAGTATCCTTGCGTTGTTTATAATACCAGGCCCGTAAAAGTTTGACTTGAAAGAATAAATTGAATTTAAAGTTATTGCATATCTTAAGTCAATGGTATCTATTATTGCATGCACTTTCTTTCCATGTGAAGTGCTACTTGAACCTGTTATGAACCCATTGATGTTAGCTTGAAAGTAGATTGCAAAAACAATGCATTGAATTGGATTATCAAAAATTTGAAAACCACCATCGCCAGAACTGATAAAATTTATTTGAAAATCGCTTAATTTTGAGCCATACTGAGAAAAGAAAAAATCTTCATTTTCCAAAACGTTTTTTACCGTATTCATATATATTGCATCAAATGCTACAGGAATATAAAATTGTTGAATTAAGGTATACTGGCTGTATTTGTAAATGTCAAATCCTAAAACAGCCTTTTCTTCATAATAATCAAAAGGCAATTTTTCCATCAAACACTTTTCTCCATTACTATCAAGCGCGTCTATTTTAAATTCTTTCATGGTTCTTATTTCATTGTTTAAAGGTATGTGGTATATAAAGGTATCTGCATTAAAGGAATTGCAGTGGAAAAATGCGGGAGTAAGATAAACTGTTACAGGTCTTTAATTGACTAATTTATATCTGCATAATTCAAAATCTTAAAAACCAGTTTATTGTGTATTTCCATAATTATGATTTTAAAATGTTTTTTTGTACCACTCAACAAATGATTGCATATCCCTGGCAATAAAATATAATCCACCAGCAGCAGTAACCCTGTTCATTTCTTTTACCTGATGTTCACTTTGCTTATCCTTTCCTATTTTAACTTCAATACTAACATGCCTGCCCTTCACTATTGCATGTATATCTGCTGTGCCCTTATTTGTTGAGGATGGTGTATAACGGAAATTATGCCCGTAAAGGCTAATAGGAAGCCCTACACGCACTTTTCTTAGCTGCCCCTGTACATTTATCCTGTTTGCATTGCCACCGCTAAAATTGATAAAATCCATAATACATTTTGTAAGACCATTGGCGGTAGTTTCATTGTAACGCTTAAGCTTCATGGAATAGCCACCAGATAATTCAAAAAATCCTGGTGCAGTACGTTTTAAGTGTTCATACTTTAAAGCTTTTAATTCTGTTTTCCAAGTTGCTTTCATTTTGTTTTTGGTATACAATAATTAATGTTGAAATTATCCAATGAGGCATCTATAACTGAATATTCCCCTAAATTATTTTTGGCTAAAAACAATGGAAGGAACTTGCGGGGTTCAAGTGTACCGTTTAGAACCTGGTCACAATAGGCTATAAAGGCATTGCAAATTTCACGTTCTGTTCTACAGTTTAGCAAAGCTGTAATCTGGGATATTGTTCCTTTATTTATCATCAGTTGTGTTAAAGCATATTCTTTTTTACTATTACTGGCCAAAGTCCTTCTTTCAGTATGAATTTCATTCAAATTTTTAATAAATGAAAGAACACGTTGATTTTGTTCTTTAACAAACATTTCAACTACAGGAAGCTTTTTTCCATTAAGCGGGTCAGGCTGTAAAAAAAGATGAACTGTTTTAGAAGGTGAAGGGTCTTTAAAGTAATGTTCTAATGCATATATTATTATATCCTTTTTGTAAGTACTAATTGCACGTTGCAAATCTTCTTCCTTAAAAAGGAATTGGCCTGATGATAACACTTCCCTTGTTTTTATTTCTTCCAAAAAATTTATAAAAAATTCCCAATCTGAACTATATATAATATTCTTATTATCATTCTTATTATTATTCTTTTGTGTGCAGGTTTCAGCTAACAGTTTGAAGAAACCTGCATACAGTTTGCAGGTTTCTGCTGACTGATATATTTTTGGTAATAAAGTTTGAATTTTCACAAAATCAACAATGAAATATTTAACCAGCGGGAATCCCTTCACTTCAACTTTTACAATACCTAATTTTTCAAACTTATTGATGATTGCTTTCAATTTAGATCTTTTAATTCCGGTTTCTTTTTCTATGGTGGCTGATGAATGAAAGAATTCCCTTTTAAATGATTGGGCTTTTATTATTAGATATTCAAAAAACACAACTTCTTCCAAGGAAAAAAAATCAAAATTATATTGCTGTAGTTCTTTAATGTACACAGCAAAAGGAATAATTTCCTTCATATATTTGCGTAGTTTAAGTTATTAATGTACGTTGCCAGTAATGCGGATTACTGGCATTTTGTTTTTACTGTAGATAAATAATTATCTGTTTCAGTTTCAATTTCCCCTTGGCTAAATATTTTCTTAGATAACAGCCAGTTATCAATTTCTTCCTTAACAAAGTATATCAGTTTCCCGCCTGGTTTATAATGGGGTATTAGCCCACGGGATGTTAATTTATAGATATAGGATATTGCCATCCCTGTGTGCGCATGTATTTGTTTAATATTCATTATTGTTTTTTCCATTGTATTCTTTTTTTATCAAAGGAAGCGCTATAACATCTGGTATCATAATGAGAATTCTAACATCAACATCATTGTAATAAATTAGTTGCCTTTAGTTGACCTGTTTGATTTGTGGCTTGCGTTTATGAATAAAAAAAGCTTCCTTAAGTGGGAAGCTTCAGCAGATTTGCAACGTGCTATTTATAGTAAATTCTATGGTTTTGCCCAATAAATATTAGGGGGGTATTCAGGGGAGGCATCATAAACTTCCTTGCTTACTTCATATGTGTGCATGATTGCCCACAGGTAGCGTTCATTATCTTCTTTCACTGTGGTTTCAATCTGTGTGGTTGGCACCTTCTTAACAGGAGGTTTATTTGGTTCATGCTTAAAATATAATTCAACTTCATCATTCCACAGGTACACTGTTTCAGTTTGCCACTTCTTGGCAAAGGCCTTTATTTTATTCATTATGGGTTTGGTGTCCATATCCAAAAATTTATCTGCCCTTTTTTGTGCATCACCTTTTTTGGTGTAACAGCCAAACCAATTGTACTTGGTGCCTATCCATCCAATTTCCTGATTGTGCTTTATTGCCCAGCCCTTTGTGACCGGGTGCTTAATCACAGTTAATTCAACTGGTTTTTTTGTTTTTATCATGTTAGAGTTATCCTACTGCTTTAAGTGGATTTTTAAAAGATGCTGTTAGATGTTTTTGTGAAAGCTTCTTTTGTTCCAATGAAAAGCCATTTAAATAAGCTGCTGTAGTGCCAATACTGGTGTGCCCTAATGCCTCACTAATTTCAGAAATAGGTGTACCAGCCCTTTGCAATATAGTTGCGTAAGAATGCCTGGCACCATAAGTTGTACAGGGTGAATCAATTTTTAATTCTTTAGCAATGATTTTCATGTGGTCATTAATAACGTGGGTAAGCTGTTGTATTAACTGCCTTTCCCTTACTGCTGATATACTTGCACCAAGTACAGGGAAAATATACGTGTTACTATCCTTATTGCTATTCCCCCAATTCTGAATAATATCTTTTAAATATATAGTAAGTGGTACCTGGATAGCCTTAACTTTTCTTTTAGTCCGTATGGTTTTAGCACGTTGAAATTCTAATACATCACCTTTGATATTTTCATACTTCAGCAAACACATATCTTTTACGTTCATTCCATTGGCTAAATATAAAAACAGCCAATAATTTTTAGCCATATCAGCACAATTTCCTGGTTCCGGTTTATATTCGTAAATCTTAGCTACATCATTTTCATTTAATGCTTTTTTAGCATTACTTGCTGTAGGTATTTCATATTTATTTTTACCAAATGGGTAGGTATCACGTGATAAGGTTCCTTCATTTATACCATTATTAATTAGTGTACGTAGGGAACGTAAATAAATACCAACAGTGGCAATACTGTTACCTGAAGTAAGCATCCACTTTTCATATCCTTTTAAAAAACTAATAGTTACATCAGCAAACCTGGCATCAGGGTGAAACTTGCTTAGACTTTTAGAAGCACATTCATAACTAACAGCAGTTCCTATCCTATCATCTTCCCTTAATTGTTTGGCATATTCTGCAAAGGCAATACTTAAAGAATCTTTTGCGCCACGGTTTTTTAGGTAATACTTTTCAAACAGTGCCCATGTAAAAATTGGCAGGTCTTTTATCACATCTGCTGCTTTTTTTTCATAGTCTTGGAGTTTTAAGGCAATGGGCTTATATCTTATACCTGGCTTTTTCCCTTGGGTTTTTTCAAAATCTGAAGGTGTGAGACTTATGGGTGTAGCATAATATTTCTTTTTTCTTTCAAAAGTTATCATAATAGATACTGCACATAATCCATCTTTTTTTGGATGGCTTTTATCAATAATAATAGTTGTTGTTGCCCTATGATTTGCCATAACAGTAATTTTTGGGTATTTCAGTGAAGAAAGTAGATTCCGGAACAATTCCGGAACAAATATACTTAATAAAGTTGAATAAAGTCAAAGAAAGGTAGTAGTATTGAGTCTGTGAAAGGCTTTACAGGTAAGGCCCTGTGTGATTTTTTGTGCTATAAACTGTTCAAAGATGATTAAGGCTGTCTAAGGCTAATTTATGACTGTTAATCAGAGGGTCATCCGTTCAAGTCGGATAGGGGGAGCTGAAGGCTGGCAAAGGGTTTCAAGAGATTGGAACCTTTTTCAATTTTGGCCTCCGCGACACATCCGCGACACAAAATACCTTGATAAATATCAATATTAACAGGTCAAAGTCATTATTTTTAGTTCGTAGTTATATTAAACATCTAGTGAATAGATAGATTTACGGTATGAAGCATTTCAAAGACTTTCTTATCAGGCTTCAGACATTAGATATAATGGTCAATAAAAGGAAACAAGTTTCTGAAGGCCAGGAACGTGAAGTAATATACTATGATATTCACCATGAGAATCCTTTGTAAGTTCCAGCTTTAAAAATGGATTGAGAGAATTAAAAGAGCTGGCCATAACTGATCTGTTAACCATTCCTGTAGAACAAGCTCATTTACAATTAGAAAGACTGAAGGATGTCGAAGAGTTATTCCACACTTTTTGGGATAGGTATTATCACATGAACATCCCAACCGGCAGTGAACATAATCTTGAGCTAATTCTGACATTAAATCTTGATGACTTATTTATAGCTCCCGGCTTAAGATTTTTCGATCAGGCCATTGCAGATGATAATTTTATAAATGATTTAGAAAGCACTATAAGATACCGGGAAGAAATTTTACAAGATTTTAAAAGAGCTGTTTTAAAGATCGTGAAAACAAATAAAGAACTAATTGATATCCCTGTCACCAGTTCTCCAAAAAAAGAAATCAAAGCAAAACCTTCTTTCCGTGAAGATATCATAGGCGATCTTTTTGACTTACTGAAAAATTACTTTTCAGCCAATGATAAAAACCATTTACTCAGTCTTTTAAAATCCGACGATTCAACAAATGAGCCACTAGTCTTTGCGGGTAATGGCAACCAGCTTGCTGACACCTTCAAACAATTATTTGATGCCAATCTAATCGCAGGCTGTAATAAGGCAGAACTTCAACATTGGATCATGACGCACTTTGTTTACCGTGAAAAAGGAAGGCAAAAGAAATTCACAGAAAAGTACCTGCAGGATATCATCTCATCAAATACCAAGGCCTGCAAGTCACCTTTGTTTGACGTAAGAAGAAGTGAAGGGCGCCTATACCTTTTTGCATTAACAAGAAACAATAAAAATCACAAAAGATAGAGGGTTAAAGGAGGGTTCGTGGATTAACCCCTTGTAACCCTGCAAAACACTCGTGTAGCATTGCAGAAAAAATAAACACTGCAATGCAAACAATTACATTTGAACAGTTACCCCAGGCTGTAAGCCAGCTATATGATAAGCTGAGTAACATTGAAGACTTACTAAGGGAAGCAAAAACTCCGGCAATAAAGCAGGATCAGCTTTTAACCATTTCAGAAGCAGCCAAATTTCTCAATCTATCTGTTCCCACTATTTACGGGAAAGTCAGCCGCCAGGAGATCCCGGTTAACAAACAAGGCAAGCGCTTATACTTTTACCGGTCAGAACTCGCAGACTGGATAAAACAAGGGCGAAAAAAGACAACCGCTGAAATAAGGCAGGAAGCAGAAGAAACGATCATCGTAAGGAAACGAAATTCTAATTCTTAAAATCTGCTTCCATGGCCTCAATAGATTATCCTTTTAATATTCCCGGAAGCTATATCCGTGTGCAAACCACCTACTATAAAAAATGTATGCAGCCAACGGTAAACGGCGAGTACCAGGAAGTACTAACACCCTGGTCAGCTGAAATGCTTAAACAAGACTTACCCAGGAGCTACATTAGAAAGATCAGCAAGTACGATGGTTTTTGCTGCGTACCAGGTCATCTCAATTACCAGGCAGAAATTGGCTCCTTCCACAACCTCTATGAGCCGCTTGAGTGGAAAGCTGAGGCCGGGGACTGTGAAACCATTCTGCAATACCATATACCCCATGAATTATTGAAAAAGAACAGGAACAAACAATCCCGCGGTTTGCACTTATAGGTTATTAAGATTGCCTCACTTTACATAACAAAAATTATACAATAATTTAACTGGAAAATGTCGGCAACGACTTCGCCGAATGGACGATGTTGCATCAGGCAAGAACACGAGTTACTAAAGTTGACCTATATCTTTTTACTAAATTGCTTTGAAGCGTAAAGGTTTCGGTTTTTTTTTGACGTTCAACCTGTAAGGCAACTTCTTACATTTTAAGCAGAGCGCTCCATTTGATTTCCTTAACTTTGCTATATGCAAAACAAGAATGTACGTTTGATTTCCGAGTTCAATAATGAACTAAAGCTAAAAGGCTTCAAGGTATTTCAAATTGAAAGCGATGGCGCGGCAACACGTATTTACAGCAGAAAAGATTTTTATAAAATTTGTCTTACCACCGGTGAGAGCGTCATTCATTATGCCGATAGAAGTTTTGAAGAAGAAGGAACTATTTTGTTTTTTGGTAACCCACACATCCCATATTCCTGGGAAACTCTCTCAACCACTTATGTAGGCTACACCTGTCTTTTTTCGGAAGAATTTTTTAAAGCCTCTGATCGCTCCGAAAGTTTGCAACATTCTTCGCTTTTTAAGATTGGTGGTACTCCCATTTTTAAAATAAATGAACAGCAAAGACAGTTTTTAAATACCATTTTTCAACATATGATAGAGGAGCAAAAGAGCGATTACGCCTACAAAGATGATCTTATACGGAACTACATTAATTTGATAATTCACGAAGCCTTAAAGCTGCAACCATCCGAGCATTTTGACCCGAACAGAAATGCCGCTTCACGTCTGACTTCTGTATTCTTTGAACTCCTCGAAAGGCAGTTTCCTGTCGAAAGTTCGGATAACCCCTTGCAATTAAAAACAGCACAGGACTATGCAAGTCATCTTAATGTGCATGTTAACTATCTTAATCGTGCAGTTAAGGAAGTAACCGGCAAATCGACCACTACCCATATCACTGAAAGAATAGTTGCCGAAGCAAAAGCCCTACTACAGCATACCGGCTGGAATATAGCTGATATTGCCTATGCACTTGGTTTTCAATACACTACTTACTTCAACAACTTCTTCAAAAAACTCACAGGCACTAATCCAAAAACATTAAGGTTACAAGAAGTTTGAAATTCTTACTTATTGGTTTGATTATCGTTACCATCAGGGGTGTTTACTATACGACCTTTGTGGTATGTTATCAAATCCGCACAACAAAGATATTTTTGAACGGCTGCGAAACGGTGAAGCCATTTCCTCCAAAGACCCGGAAGCCTTTAAGCTGCGGGACGCTTCTTTTGCTACGAAGAAATTATTGGTTCAACTAAACAGCTCTTCTGATGCCGCAGAAATCCGGGACTTATTAAGCCAAATCACAGCTTCAGAAATTGATGAAAGCGTTGCCGTGTTTACACCATTGTATATCAATTATGGAAAGAATACAAAAATCGGTAAGAACGTCTTTATCAACTTTGATTGTGTATTCCTTGATTTGGGAGGAATTACCATTGAAGATGACGTACTGATTGCCCCAAAAGTCAGTTTGTTGTCCGAAGGACATCCGCTTAACCCCAACGACAGACCATCACTTGTTCCAGGGCGCATTCACATCAAAAAAAATGCATGGATTGGCGCAGGTGCAACGATATTGCCGGGTGTAACTGTTGGTGAAAATGCTGTCGTTGCAGCGGGCGCAATTGTTTCAAAAGATGTTCCTGCAAACACTGTTGTTGGCGGCATACCGGCAAAGCACATTAAAAATATTTGATTAAAAAAATTATCATATGAAAATCACATCCATTTTAATAATGAGTTTACTATCTGTTCAATTGTATGCTTGTAAAAATAATAGTGCGATAGAACCTATAAACAACTCAAACCACACTGCAAGTACAAACACAATGAAAATCAAGATAACAATCGGCACGAACGTTTTCACTGCAACACTTCAGAACAGTGCAACGGCAACTGCATTCAAAGCAAAGTTGCCCATCAACATCAATATGAATGAGCTGAATGGTAATGAAAAATATTTTGATTTAACTAATGATTTACCAGTTAACGCATCCAAACCCGGAACGATCCACGGTGGAGATTTGATGCTTTATGGATCAAATACATTAGTGCTTTTTTACAAAACGTTTTCAACATCATATAGCTATACAAGGCTCGGAAGTGTAGATAACCCTACTGGTTTAGCCATAGCCCTGGGACCAGGAAATGTAAAAGTTGGATTTGAATTGGAATAATAGCATCTATCTATTAATTAACCTCAAATGAAAAAAATGAAACAGTTGACAATAATAATAGCAGCATCCCTTATTTTGTTTGGACAGGGTCTTGCGCAAAAAACACAAATACAAAACGCATCGAAAACAGTAGTTATGGAGCAAATATCACCAAAGGAATACACAACTTTTAAGGTAAGCGATGATGTTACAATGTATAAGGTCTCTTTTAAAAACCTGTACAATATGAAAGTTGCAGGGCATCTATTTATCCCTAAAAGTTTAGACACAAATAAAAAACATGCTGCCATTATTGTAGGGCATCCTATGGGTGCAGTAAAAGAACAAAGTGCTGATCTATATGCCTCAAATTTAGCAGACCGTGGTTTTATCACATTGGCAATTGATTTATCTTTTTGGGGAGAAAGTGAGGGAGAACCACGGAACGCTGTTGCACCTGATGTGTATGCAGAAGATTTTAGTGCAGCGGTTGACTTTTTGGGCACAAGATCATTTGTTGACAGGAATAGAATAGGTATCATTGGAGTTTGTGGCAGCGGAAGTTTTGTGATCAGTGCCGCCAAGATTGACCCACGAATGAAAGCCATCGCAACTGTAAGTATGTACGATATGGGTTCAGCAACGCGTAATGCACTAAATCATTCGCAAACAGTTGAGCAGAGAAAGAAAATCATTGCGGATGCCGCGGAGCAACGTTATGCAGAATTTAGCGGTGGTGAAACAAAGTACACAGGTGGGACGGTACATAAGTTGGATGAAAATACAAATCCTATACAGCGTGAGTTTTTTGCATTCTATCGAACACCAAGAGGTGAGTACACACCAAAAGGAAGTTCACCTGAATATACAACGCATCCTACATTAAGCAGCAACACTAAGTTCATGAATTTTTATCCCTTCAACGACATAGAAACAATTTCTCCCCGTCCCATGCTTTTCATTACGGGAGATAAAGCCCACTCAAGAGAATTTAGTGAAGATGCTTACAAACGTGCAGCCCAACCAAAAGAGTTGGTTATCATTCGCAATGCGGGTCATGTGGATCTGTATGACAAAACGGATTTAATTCCCTTTAATAAACTGTCCTCATTTTTCAATGAACATCTCAATAAAAATAAGGACATTAATACAGCAATGGCTAATGGAGCCAGTGCAACAATAAGCAACGCATTAACTCAAACAAAATAGTATGAAACCTTTAATCATAATCGCAATAACTTCTCTGGTATTGCTTATAAATAGTTGTACGGAAAAGAAGCCAGAAAATGCACAGGGCGAATTACAAGCGATCTTTCCGAAAGGTGAATTAGGTTCGGCAGACCATTTCACCGGTAAAGCCTGGAACATTAGTTTGGTGGCTGATGACACAATGTACAACACGGTTATCGGTAATGTCTATTTCGAACCAGGTGCAAGAAGCAATTGGCATACCCATCCGGCAGGACAAATATTAATAATTACGGATGGTGTAGGATACTACCAGGAAAAAGGGCAACCTAAGAGAATCATCAGAAAAGGTGATGTTGTTAAATGCCCACCTAGTGTATTGCATTGGCATGGTGCAAGTCCTGATACAGGTATGCAACAAATATACATCTTACCTAAAACAGGAAAAGGTATAGTAAGCTGGTTGCAGAAAGTAACGGATGAAGAATACAATAAAAATTAGCTTTATGAATAAATCAATATCAAACCTGTTAATAACAACTTTAGTCTTGGCTGCCATGTTACTGGTTACTAACTTAAATGCACAAACATCGTCTACAAAAGTAAAGTCGGTAGAAACCTATACCGTAACGCCTGTTCCTGCGGAAAACGGGTCTTATAAAATCAGTCCCAAAATTCCGGAAGATGGTAAAGTGCCGGCGGGTACGGTATTAACCGTAAAGGCCAAACCCGCATCTGCTTACAGCCTCGATGCCGTGTATTACACGGTGAAAGGAGGCATTTGGGGAACGACGAGTTACGAAAGTTTCTCGCCTAAAATGAAAATAACCGTTACAAAGGATATGAAGGTAGGAGCAACATTTATTCCACGTTCGTTGGTGGATAATGTGAGAGTAACTCAGGATGTTGTTTATGCCAAGCCCGGAATTAAGCCCTTGAAGTACGATGTATATTCACCGAAAGGTGCTAAAAATCTGCCTTGCATTATCATCATTCATGGTGGCGGCTGGTCTTCAAACAACGAAGACATTATGCGTGGACTTGCCCGCGAACTGATGAGAGGTGGTCGCTATGTCGTGTTCAGTATTGACTACCGGTGGATTAACAAACTGGACGGAGATGCTCAGTCAACGTCCATGCATCAATTGATTGAAGATGTTTTTGGAGCGATAGCGCATATCCAGGAACATGCTGCCGAATACGGCGCAGACCCATCCCGAATCGCAGTTACAGGTGACAGCGCCGGGGGTCATTTAGCAGAAGCGGCGGCAACCCTTAGCCCGCTCATTGGCGATGGTGGTTTTGGTTTAACGAGTGGGGTTTACCAGTATATGCCAAGCTACCTGCCGAAAAGAAAATCAGTGGTTGAGGTAAAGAATGAAATTACCAGCGCTATCAAAGCTGTGGCGCCAAGTTATGGTGCATCCGAGGCAGCGGACTTTAAAACCTTGCTGACGCAAACAGACCGGGGCTATTGGGACGCCATTTCTCCCTCACGGCATGTTCCAAAATCAAGTGAACGGGTTCTTCCACATTTCATGGTCCGTGGTACGAAAGACCCCATTGTAAATGATTCGATGGTGCAACGCTATGTAGATGTGCTGAAGGCCGCGGGACAGCCCGTCAACTATATTCAGGTGGAAGGTGCCGGTCATGCCTTTTTTGACTGGAAGCCTGATGCAGCTACCAGGGCAACCTTTGCCCAATATGGAGTGCCCTATGCGGCTCAAATGTTATCTTTTTTCAATAACATATTCTATAAACGTTGATCCGGGCCTGGTTAATTTATAATGCAAATAAGAAATAAAGAAAAGCTATGACCCGCAACAACGACCTTATAAATGGAGCCTGTTTTTTATTCTAACACTAAGTATAAATATTATGAATGCACAAAGTGATATAAAAGCAAACGAACCCCTAAATTCTTCGCAGCAAAGCATTGTTAGTATCGCCGCACTAACAGCGGCTGGCGATCTGGAGCACTTAAAAACACAATTAAATACCGGCCTTGATGCAGGGCTTACCATAAACG
Source organism: uncultured Chitinophagaceae bacterium (assembly GCA_963800635.1). Lineage (GTDB taxonomy): Bacteria > Bacteroidota > Bacteroidia > Chitinophagales > Chitinophagaceae > Ginsengibacter. The sequence goes on along the minus strand of CAWDCB010000005.1, from coordinate 221,716 downwards.
AAATAAAAGAAGTGCTGGTACAGATGTATGCCTATTGCGGTTTCCCACGCAGCCTTAACGGGATAAATACTTTTATGGGTGTGATGGAAGAAAGAAAAGCCAAAGGCATAAAAGACCCAGACGGCAAAGAAGGTGCACCGGTAACTGATGACGCCGGGAAATATGAGCGGGGCAGAAAAATGTTGGAAACACTTACAAAGACACCGCAGGTAAAACCTGCGCCGGGCTTTGGCGAATTTGCTCCACGAATAGATGCATTTTTAAAAGAGCATTTATTTGCCGACATATTCGACAATGATGTACTTACTTACGAGCAGCGTGAACTGGCAACAATATCAGCGCTGGCAGCGATGCCCGGTGTAGCGCCGCAGCTTCAAGCTCACGTGACAATGGGGATGAATATAGGAGTTACAGAAGGCCAGTTAAAGCAGGTGTTCTCGCTCATAGAAAAACATATCAGCAAGCAGCAGGCAGAAATAGCAGAAAGCGTTTTGTCTAAGGTTATTGCGAATTAGTACTTAACGAAAATTAATAATACAGAATTATGGAAAAGAATATTAAAGGTAAAGTGGTTGTAATTACAGGAGCAAGCAGTGGTATGGGCGAAGCGGCAGCAAAGCACTTGTCAGATCTTGGAGCAACGGTTGTACTGGGAGCAAGAAGAGCTGACAGAATTGTAAAGCTGGCTACAGAGGTAAAGGATAAGGGTGGGAAAGCGCTTGCCATCGCTGTAGATGTAACACAACGAGGCCAGGTAAAGAAATTAGTGGATGCAGCTGTTGAACAATTTGGTCGTGTAGATGTCATACTTAATAATGCCGGGATCATGCCGTTATCGACAATGGACAGCCTTCATGTTGATGAATGGGATAAGATGATAGATGTGAACATTAGAGGAGTACTTAACGGAATTGCCGCTGTTCTTCCTTATATGAAAGAGCAAAAGTCAGGTCAAATTATCAATACATCTTCTGTAGCGGGTCATAAAGTATTTACCGGTTCTGCGGTTTATTCTGCCACCAAATTTGCTGTCCGTGCATTGACTGAAGGCTTACGTATGGAGGTGAAGCCTTATAATATCCGTACAACAATCGTTTGTCCGGGCGCTGTTAAAACAGAGTTGCTTGAACATATCACAGACACAGATGTGCGGCAGGCAAACGAAGATTATGTAGGAGCTGTGGGAATTAGCCCGGACAGTTTTGCACGTGTGGTTGCTTTTGCCATCAGCCAGCCGGAGGATGTGGATATCAATGAAATTATCTTCCGTCCGACATCGCAGGAAATGTAAAATAAACCGTGTTTACAACGGTATTCCATCATAGAACTAAAAAAATGAAATATGATTTTAGAAGAAACTTATACGCTATCTAATGGCGTTAAAATCCCAAAACTTGGTCTTGGCACATGGTTTATAAATGATAAAGATGTAGTGCAAGCCGTGAAGGATGCTGCAAAACTTGGTTACCGGCATATTGATACAGCACAGGCATACGGCAACGAAAGCGGAGTAGGTGAAGGCATCAGAGCTTGTGGTGTCAACAGAGATGATATGTTTGTGACCACAAAACTCGCCGCAGAAGTCAAGTCGTACCAAGAAGCGGTTGCATCCATTGACGGTTCTCTTAAAAAATCGAAACTGGACTACATTGATTTGATGATTATTCACAGCCCCAAACCGTGGGCAAAATTCAAGGAAAGCGAACCTTACTTTGAAGGAAACCGTGAAGCATGGAAAGCACTTGAAGAAGCCTATAATGCTGGTAAACTCCGTTCTATTGGCCTTTCAAACTTTCAACAGGCAGATATTGATAATATCCTTTCTTCCTGTTCTGTAAAACCAATGGCCAATCAAATTTTGGCACATATCAGTAATACACCAAAAGAGCTGATTAAATACTGCCAGGATAAAGACATTCTTGTAGAAGCCTATTCTCCCTTTGGACACGGAGAATTATTTAAGAATAGTGAAGTAGCAGCTATAGCAGAAAGATACAAAGTTTCTGTATCGCAGTTAGCTATTCGTTACTGCTTAGAACTTGGCTTACTCCCACTTCCAAAAACTGCAAATCCACAGCACATGAAAACAAATGCAGAAGTTGATTTTGTTATTTCCGAAGAAGATATGGAGTTCTTAAAAAATGTGCAGCAAATCGGAGATTATGGAGAACACAGCAAGTTCCCCGTATACGGAAGAGGGAAATGAATTTGAAAACGCAACTCATTCAACAATGGCAAGAATATTTATCACCGGCTCAGCAGATGGACTTGGACATTTAGCAGCAAAAGCATTGATTGCCCAAGGTCACGGAGTTGTTCTTCATGCACGAAACGAAAAGAGAGGTAAGGAAGCTTTGGATAAAACACTTGGTGCTGAAACTGTAGTAACAGCCAACCTTTCAAGTATAGAAGAAACAATACAATTAGGTGAAAAGGTCAATGCTTTGGGAACGTTCGATGCCATTATTCATAATGCAGGTCTTTATAATGCTCCGGCAAAAGAGCTTTTCGCCGTCAACACATTAGCGCCTTATATTCTAACCTGCCTCATAAAAAAGCCAAAGCGGCTAATCTACTTAAGCTCCGACATGCATGAAGGCGGACATTTTAAGCCGGGCAGTTTTAAAACGGCCATCAGCCGTATAACCTATTCCGATACGAAATTGCATGTACTGATGCTTTGCAAGGCAGTTGCACGGAAGGGGACAGACGTTTACGCTAATGCACTTAATCCAGGCTGGGTGCCTACAAAAATGGGCGGTGTAGGAGCGCCAGACAATCTTGAAAAAGGTTTTCAAACGCAGGTTTGGTTAGCTGTAAGTAATGATGAAAACGCGAAAGTAAGTGGTCGGTTTTTCTACCATCAAAAAGAAATACGTTCTAACCCTGAAGCTGATGATGTGCAGTTACAGGAAAAATTTCTAACCGTGTGCAAAGAGGTTACAGGCATTTCATTTCCGGATGAAGCGCTTCAATCAATTTCTAAAATTTAAACTTAAAAGGAGGCTTTAAAATGGCGAAACATGAAGAAGTAAAAAACGGGGTTATTTTCCCGATAGGCGAAAAAAATCCTTATGCACAATATTTTGTTGGGCAGAGTTATCTTAAAGGATTAGTTGCTGACCCGAAAGTGAATGTTGGCGTCGGCAATGTAACCTTTGAACCAGGATGCAGAAATAATTGGCACATTCATCGTGATGGTTACCAAATTTTATTAGTAACGGGTGGTGAAGGATGGTATCAGCAAGAAGGAGAAAAGGCACAACTTATAAAATCCGGTGAAGTAATTGTTACACATGATGGTGTAAAACATTGGCATGGGGCTACAAAAGACAGTTGGTTTGAACACATCGCCATAACGGCCGGTACACCGGAATGGCTGGAACCTGTCGATGAGGAAACGTACAATAAATTATAAAGTTAAAGTAACCGCATCACCTGCAACAAAGCTGCCTTTGCTATTTAAACCACCAATCGAAATAGCTTTGGGTTAAACCTGGCGGCTAATAAAAAACTGGTGTACGATTGCTTAACTGTTGGAAGCAGGTTATCTTGGATGGCAAATAAATAACTTGCCGGAAATCACACGCAGCATAATGGCGGTGGTTGCTATCATTGTGGATTGTGCTCAAAAAATGAAGAATCAATAATTCAGTCAAATAACTCTAACGATTTATAACATCATAAAAAGAAAAAAGTGAAAACCAACCGAAGAGAATTTTTAAGCAGGATGTCAATGGCAACTGCTGCTTTTGCAATTCCAGCATCTGTCTATTCTTCTTTTAGAAGGTTTGAAGACTATATCGAAGTTGAAATAACGCATGGAAAGATAAGAGGCGTCCGAAATGAAGGTGTTAATCTGTTTAAAGGTATTCCTTATGCAGGAAAGGTTTCAGGTGAGCAGCGTTTTAGAAGACCTGCTCCGCTGCAGCCGTGGACAGGTGTTCGTGATGCATTGCAGTTAGGAGCTCCGGCTATTCAGGACGGTCAAACACGTGGACTAAATGAGCCAAAGCCTCATGAAGATTGTTTGTTTTTAAATGTTTGGACGCCTGCAAACGATAATAAAAAACGTCCGGTAATGTTTTACAATCACGGTGGCGCCTTTTCGAACGGCTCTGGCGGTGCTGTTGACCAGGACGGTTCAAACCTTGCCCGGTTCTTTGATGTGGTAGTGGTAGAAACAAACCACCGGTTAGGAATTATGGGCTTTCTTTATCTTGATGAAATAGAGGGAAGTGATTATTCAGGGTCTGGAAATAACGGTATGCTTGATATCATTGACGCACTTGGCTGGGTGAATAAAAATATTGCAGTTTTTGGCGGCGACCCAAACAACGTAATGATTTTTGGTGAATCAGGGGGTGGCGCAAAAACATCTTGTTTATATGCTATGCCCGGAGCGGCTCCCTTCTTTAGTAAAGCGTCTATTGAAAGTGGTCCGGGTGTGCATATGATACCGAAAGAAGCGGCATCCGAGATGACTGCAATAACATTGCGTGAATTAAACGTTGGGCCAAAAGACTGGAAGAAGTTGCTTGAAATACCTGCAGCGGATTTGCTAGCTGTTCAGTTAAAAATTTCCACATTAATGGCGCAGTCTGAATACGTAAAGAAAAACGGCGTAGTAGGTTTTGTTCCCAACTCTTTTCAACCGGTTGTTGATGGGGTAGCATTGCTACAACATCCTTTTTACCCGACTGCCCCTGATATATCTAAAAATAAACCATTGATGACAGGTTGGAATGAAGATGAATACACCTTCTTTGCAATGGCATTCCATGATACCGAGGCATTAAAAACCGGGTTTACATTTGAGGCATTACAAACAAAGCTGGAAACACAGTTTGGCAACAACACAAAGAAAATTATTGATACCTACAGGCAAACTATGCCAAACGCATCGGCATCGAATATTTGGGTTGCCATTGAATCAATCAACATGATGGGTTTAGGCTCCGTCACGATAGCCGAACGCAAGGTAAAACAGGAAGGAGCGCCAGTTTATTTATACAATTTTGGCTATAAATCAGAAGCAAAGGTACCGGGAACTGATTATCCGTTTGGAACACCACATGCCATGGATATAACTTTTAAATTCAATAACGAAGTACCGGGAGGCGCTGCAAGTTTTTTAGCAGGCAACAGACCGGAACGTTTTACTGCGTCTCATAACATGGCTGAATTATGGACGACTTTTGCAAAGACGGGTAAACCCGCTGCTAAAAATGTTCCTGAGTGGAAGCCTTATAATTTGAACGACAGACCTACCATGCGTATTGATACAAAATGTGAGGTAATTAATAATAGGTTTAGTGAAGAGCTCGCAATGTGGAAGTCGATTGGGAAATTATAGATCCCTTCATGACGCTGATTTCTCTTGCTAAAAATACCTTTCAATGATAAAAATATCGGCTTTTAACATCGCTCAAACTATTTGAAATTCTTAATTATCGGTTTGATTATCATAAGTGGCACAAGAAATAATTAAAATACCTTTATGAGTAATTAGGCTTTGCCTATATCAATGAAACCTATAATTAATTTGAATTGTAATAATTGTTTGAAATTTCTTATCCATTGGCACATGATAGATAAATTGGCAGATGCTTTTATTAACGTAAATCGCTAAGTATGTTTTGATCTTATTCTTTCCTCATGATTACACTTAATATAAATAATAGAAATTACCAGCTTGATGTAGACCCGGACATGCCATTGTTGTGGGTGATAAGAGATGTTATTGGTCTTACTGGAACAAAGTATGGCTGCGGCGTTGCGCAATGTGGGGCCTGTACGGTTCATTTGAATGGTGAAGCTGTGCGGTCGTGCCTTACAAGGGTAAAACGCGCCGATGGTCAGAAAGTGATAACGATTGAAGGATTATCAAAGAACAACGACCATCCGCTACAACTTGCATGGCAGGAAATTGATGTACCGCAATGCGGATATTGTCACTCAGGACAATTGATGTCTGCCGCCGTTTTGCTTCGTGAAAATCCAAATCCAACTGATGAAGATATTGACAATGCAATGGCAGGCAATCTTTGCAGGTGCGGAACTTATTTACGAATTCGTAAAGCCATTCATATAGCGGCGGCAATGCATAAAAAAGAAAATAAAAATATCTGATAACTCAGGCTCACTGATATTTGATACTGTTTAACTTATTTCCTTTATGAAGCAGCAGTCAGAAAATACAACACGTTGTTTTTTACCTTTAAGAACGATTACTGTTATGGCGATTTTTCTTTCGGTAATTGTAATTACAACTTCAGCCTACAAAAGCAAGGATATTATTATAAGTGTTAATGGGGAGTATAATACCATCAATACAGACAGTGTTGAATCCGCCCAGGCTTTTCTGCAGGTATATAAAGTATTGATGAGCCCAAGATGCATGAACTGCCATCCTTCCGGCGACCGACCTTTACAGGGAGACGACAGCCACATACACATCATGAATGTTCGACGCGGTAAAAATGGAAAAGGCATATATGCATTGAAATGTTCCAATTGTCATCAGCCCGAAAATTCCCCGGGCCTGCATACTCCTCCCGGCAATCCGAAATGGTCATTGCCACCTGCAAATATGAAAATGGTTTTCCAGGGAAGAAGCGCACATGATTTGGCTTTGCAGATAATGGATTATAATCGAAATGGTCATAAAAATAAAGAGCAACTTTTAGAACACGCGAGAGATACGTTGGTAAAAGCAGGTTGGAACATGGGTGAAGGTCGCATCCAGCCACCCCTTCAGTATGATGATTTTCTGAAAGTATGGGATACCTGGATTAATAAAGGCGGATATGCACCTGCTAAAGAAAATTAGCTATGTTGAAATTGTTCAGACAGGCGTAAGGCCAATTTAATTGGCTCAAAACTTTAAATAAATCATGGTTACAAAAAATGTATCAAGAAGAAATTTTCTACGTTCATCTGCCTTAACAGGAACAGCATTGTTCTTAGGTTTTTATTTTCCCTCAAATGCCAAAGAACCTAAAATTATAAATGCTGATGACATAGATGAAGAAATAGAACTGAACGCATGGATACGTATTGATACTTCGGGTAAGGTTACTATCCTAAGCCACCGCGCCGAAATGGGGCAAGGCGCTTACCAGGCGATTCCCCAAATAATTGCTGAGGAGTTGGAAGTAAATCTTAATGAGATTAATATTGATTTCGCTCCAGGCAATAATAAGAAATATGGCAGCCAGATTACAGGCGGCAGTTCTACAGTACGCAGTTCATACAAAAATTTATTAAAGCTAAGTGCCACAGCCCGAGAAATGCTGATTGCAGCCGCCGCTGCAAAATGGAATGTTCCTGCAACTGAATGTCATGCAGAAGCAGGCCATGTGATACACAAATCGTCAGGAAAAAAGTTTCATTATGGCGAAGTTGTGGTGGATGCATCAAAACTTAAAGCACCAAAGAATGTAAAACTAAAAACACGTTCAGAATATAAATTAATCGGCAAACCAATTCATCGCCCTGATACACCTTTAAAAACAAACGGCACAGCCATTTTCGGAATAGATAAAAAATTGCCCGGAATGCTGTACGCATCAGTTGAACGTAATCCAAGATTAAGAGGCATTGTAAAAAGTTTTGATGATTCTGCTGCGAGGAAGGTGCCTGGTGTGAAAGATGTTTTTAAAGTGCGTATGAAAGTATTCAACACTTATCGCGAAGGTGTTGCTGTAGTGGCAACTTCTACATGGGCTGCGATGCAAGGAAGAAAAGCATTGAAAGTTGACTGGGACGACAGCAACTTTGAACATGTGAACAGCGCTGATATTTATCAACACCATGAAGACATTTTGAAAAACAAAGAAGGCCTGGTGTTTAAACAACAAGGTGATGCAAACAACATTATTTCAAAGGCTGCAAGGAAAGTTGATGTAACTTATCAAACGCCATACGAATCTCACGCTGCTATAGAACCTCTAAATTGTGTTGCGCATTTTCAAAATGATAAAATTGAAATTTGGGGGCCGATACAGGCGCCGGATTGGGTACAGCAGTTTATAAGTAAGGAATTTAATTTGTCCGTTGATAATGTGATTGTGAACATGACATTTCTTGGCGGTGGTTTTGGTCGTAAAGCCTTTCTTGATTATCCGCATGAGGCCACATTGATTTCAAAACAGGTTGGCGCACCGGTGCAGGTTGTATGGACACGCGAAGATGATATGACGCAGGGACCTTTTCGTCCCGGTATGTCTTACCGTTGCGAAGGCGTTGTTACAAATGGAGCAGTCGAGGCTTTTAAAATCAGGCTTGCAGGTCAGAATATGGATCATTTTCAAAATGAAGAAAGAAAAAAGGCAAACGGTAGTTCTGCAGAGGGCTTTCTTGCACCATATTATGATTCCATCAAAAACATCAGCATACAGGATGTGCCGTTTGAAACGCCAATCCCTGTGATGTGGTGGCGATCTGTTTATGCATCCACCAATGGTTTTGCTTATGAAAGTTTTATGGATGAGTTGGCACATGAAGCAGGAAAAGACCCGCTTGAATTTCGCCGTCAACACTTGAAGGATGAGCGATGCCAGCGCCTGATAGATAAATTGGAAAAAGTATCAGGCTGGAAAAGCAGGAAGAAAAATGAAGGCTTCGGCGTAGCTATTACGGAATGTTTTTCAAGTACTGTAGGTCAGGTAGTCAAAGTGTCTAAAGATGCCGGCGGAAAAATAAAGATTGACCACGTGTGGGCAGTGATGGATTGCGGATGGTATGTAAACCCTGATACTATTAAAGCACAGGTTGAAGGTTCAATTATCATGGCTTTGGGTGCTGCGACCATGCATGAAATAACTTTTAAAGATGGATTGACTGAACAAAAAAATTTTTACGCCTATACCATGCCGCGGATAATGAATATACCTGCTATTGACGTTTTCGTAATGGACAATGATGCAGATGCCGGGGGTGTTGGTGAGCCAGGTCTTCCTCCTTTTACTCCTGCGCTTACAAATGCCATTTTTGATTTAACAGGAAAACGCATAAGAAAGCTTCCTTTGGATATGGCGGCAGTATAATACATCTTTTTCAATTTTCATTTTTCAAATGAAAGAACTCAACCCGTTCGTGGATGAAGTGACTGTTTGCTGGTATACAGCCTACAGCCGAGCCGGCTCAGTTTGGCAGATCGTTAATGCGCTCGATGCCATCCCAAATGGCATAGGTAATTCCCTACTTGGAAGAGATGATTGACTTATGTCCGATAGGGAACTGGTACGCCAGATGAAGCAGGCACTGTTAGTGCACTATTAATGGTAAAGGGTAATGGTTGGGTCCGCGGTAAAAAATTTTTGAATTAGCCCCTTTTATCTAATCACTTTTTAAGGCACTGTTTCAAACGCAGAAGTTCAGGCCTAACGTCAGAAAAATTTAGGTTTGGTGCGAATTTATTGAGACTGCTCTGGGCGCATTCATATGAAACCGCTGTACCAATTCTTTCCGCTTCACGAAGTTCCTGCGCATATTTAGTAAAAGCACTTTCGAGAGTATCTTTTGTGATCCGGTTAACGAGGTATTGCTTTTCGAAAGCTTTCCAGGTGAAAAAAGGGAAGCTTATCAATTATTTCGGCCGCCTTATTTTCATAAGCCTGAAGTTTGAGAGCTATTTCCTTAAAGTCTTTCCGTGGTTTAGCACCTTGTACCTTTTCGAAATCCTCGGCGCTTAGATTAACTGGCGTCGGGTAATATTTCTTTTTTCGATCAAACGTGATTCTAATTGAGACTGAACACAGTCCTTCACTATTAGGTCGATATTTATTAATGAAAATTGAGTTAGTTGCCTTTCTGTTTGCCATAACCTTTAATGAATTGTTTTCGCGACACAAATGCTGGTCCGCGACACAACCGCGACACAACCTTAAATAAAAATACAACTAATAACAATGAATAAAAATGTAATAAATACACGTGAAAATAGCCACTGCAGTGCATTATAGCCCGATTGCTATATTTTTTTTAGTTGCTTCGTTTTGTTGAAAAATTTGACTATTAATCAGAGGGTAATCCGTTCAAGTCGGATAGGGGGAGCTGATAATCAATTAGTATATGAGCCGCTTTTTGCGGCTCTTGTTTTTTGCAAACAATTTGCAAACAAGGCCAAAATTTGAAACTAATATAAAGTTATAAAGATGATCATTGAAATAAAAATCAAGTAAAATAAAGACCTTCACAATTAAGAACACCGACGATGTTTTTCTTTAAACGGTCCTTGGTTTCCAGTAAAGATTCTTCGGACAGAGTCGCCGTATTAAGAACTTCAGATAATGTAAAAAAGCCCGGTTGGGGTTATTAGATTTAAGAAACGTGCACTTCGTGAGTTGGGGTAAAGAGAAAGGTATAATCAGGCAAATATTTATCAAGAGCCGGTATAATAGAGATTTAAGATTATCGTGGATTTACTCGAAATTAATCAAAATGATTCTTGTATAACTACAAACTATTTGAAGGGGTTAGGGGCTTGATGATAAAGATATACGAACCAATTTTTTACGGCAAAGAGTAATGGAAGAACCGGCATGGCCAGCACTATTTTTTTAAGTTGCTACAGGCAACTGAATAATAAACTCTGCATATTTACCTTCCTCAGAATTCACTTTTATCTCTCCACCATGCGCTTTGATAATATCATAGCTCAGAGACAACCCTAATCCTGTTCCTTCACCGCTTGGCTTAGTGGTAAAGAAAGGTTGAAATATCTTACTTACTAACTTTTGAGAAATGCCTGAGCCATTATCCTTTACAATGATTTCTATTTTATCATTCAGATTTTTAGAGATGACCGTAATCACGGGTTCATACATATCTTCCTGTTGCTTTTTCTGCTGTACGGCATAGAAGGCATTATTAAACAGGTTCAACAATACCCGCCCAATATCCTGGGGTACAATATTGACTTTGCCAATAGTCTGATCATAATCCGTATTTATAAGAGCATTAAATGATTTATCTTTTGTCCGCGTGGCCTGATAACTTAACCGCAGGAATTCATCTACTAAAGCATTAATGTCGGTTAACTGTTTTTCTCCCTTGGATATACGACTGTGTTCTAACATGCTTTTTACTATGGCCTCTGCCCGCTTGCCGTGATTGTTGATTTTTTCTTCATTTTCTTCAAGATCATTAGCAATCGCTATTATTTCTTCAATTCCGTTTTTATCAATTGCTATTTTCAATTCAGTAATTAATTCTTTGTTTACTTCAGAAAAGTTATTGACGAAGTTCAGCGGATTTCGAATCTCGTGGGCAATACCGGCGGTTAGTTCGCCCAGGGAAGCCATCTTTTCGCGTTGAATCAATTGGTTTTGCGTTTCTTTCAAATTTTGAACGGCGGCCAGTAATTGTTGATTGGCTTTTTTGAGCTCCTGCGTTCTTTCTTCTACCTTTTTTTCGAGCAGCACGTTTTGTTCGGTGACAAGCTTTTTGTTTTCTTCTAGAGACCGCAACGTTAGCAACTGCGCCTCTTCCTTTTCTTTTTTCAGCAGGTTAATACGATCGGCCAGAGCCATGGAAAGAAAAAGTGCTTCCGCAGCCGAGCCCATCTGCATTGATTTTAGGGTAAAAAAATTATACGGAAGTACATTAAAATCTTTCAGAATGAAAATAATGACGCTGACCAGTAAAAAAGACCAAGCAACCATATAAAATCTTGCAGGCCGGTAGCCTTTGCGCAGCACCACAATCCCCCCCAAAAAAAGAATCAGCACAGTCACAAAGATTAGGAAGGCTAAAAAGGAAAACAGATACATCATGGCCTGCATGTTTCCTTTCAGCAGGAAGCGTTGTGCCAGGATAATCAGCACGAGGCCTGCATAGCTTACAAGAAACATCCTCAGTAGCTTGTGAAATAACGGTGCGTTTTGCCTCGTCTTCAAAAAGTGTATGGCGAATAATATGCTTGTGGCGGCAATGGAACAGGAAATAATATCAACGAAATGATTCAGGGCGGGTGCGCCAGGCCACAGGTATTTAAACGCATCTCCATTGACCACCGCATTCAAAAGCGCCATGAGGAATGTATAAAGGACATAATACAAATATGCTTTGTCTTTCAGCGTCAGATAAATGAAAAAGTTGTACAGCACCATCACTGCGATCAGGCCGTAGTATATCATCTCAAACATCCTGCGCGGTGTATTCATGGTATTCAATGCTGATTCGGTACCGGCGTTTAACGAAAATTGCGTACCGCGGTAATGTTGCACGCGCAGAAAAAACGTTTCGATCGCACGCGGCGGCGCGTACAACATCAGACGGTAAGTTAGATCCGGAATGTCCCGCTGTTTAAACGGCAGCCAGTTGCCCGAATGACGCTGCCTTATAGGCTCGCTGGAAGAGTCAAACTCGTACAGTTGTACGTCCGTGAGCGTTGGATTGCCCAACTCTAAATAAATTTTTTCATCCGTTTCGTTACGCAGCGTGCATTTGACCCAGTACGGGGATGCGGTTATACCAAAATTGCACACAGAATTATTTATCTTTCTAAAGACTTCGTTTGTTCCGGGAGCAGCAACGTCATAAATAGTTTTTCTACCCGCTTTATCTTCTAAGTACAACGCATTATATGCCAGGTTGGAAACGTCCCTGGTATTGCTGATTTTCACCTGTGCGTGGGCAAAGGCAGAAACGAACAGTGCAAATACGAGGGCTGATTTTTTCATTAACTGGCGTGTTCGTGTGGATTATTTTTTTGTCCGGTTGTTTAGGTAATTTAATGATAAATTTAGCGAATTCTCCCTCTTTCGTTTTCACCTTCAGTTCGCTCCCGTGCACTCTATTAGGTCGTTGCTATGCCCGGATCTACCCACCCCTTATCACACCTACGGAGTTCGAATTGGCCGGTAAGCGGCCAGTATACAAACTCAATTGAAACTGCTTGCCACGCCGTTTACACAATGGTACTGTGTTTCACTAGTTTCACTCCGTTTATAACATCTTTTACAAAGGCAGTAAAGGCAGCCTACAGCTTTATTTGGCCTCGCAATCAGCAAAAGTAGCAGCACCGGCTGCCTGCTTTTCTTTAACTTATCATAAATTTAAGACTCCAAACGCGTATTAATTAATCAGCCATTAATAATAGTTAAGGTCTAAAACGTAGCCCGTTATGAATAATAAAAGAATTGTATTTCACATACTGGACAATTTTATAACTCAGAACAGCATTACTATTCATACTAAAACTGAATCAATTTGCCTGGGCAACAAAAATGCCGGCGGAGTGACTTTATCTGTAAAAAACGATCGGTTTTTTAACAACCTTATTGCATCAGGTAATTTAGGGCTGGGAGAATCTTATATAAACGATGATTTTGAAATTATAGATGGAACCTTGCCCGATCTCTTAGATATATTATTAGCCCATAGATTAGATCAAAAGATTAAGATCTCAACGCAGATTGTATTAAGAGTAGTATCCACCCGGCTCCTTGATAATTTCAAAGGGAAAGCTAATAATATAAAAAAACATTATGATATCGGTATAGAAATCTTCAAATCTATGCTGGACGAAAGCTTAACCTACTCCTGTGGTTTCCTAAAAAATGAAAATGATTCTTTAAGTGTTTTACAACAAAATAAGTATGAAAGAATAACGAACAAAATTAATCTGGCAGATGGTGAGACCGTTCTGGATATAGGTTGTGGTTATGGCGGGTTTCTTGTTTATTGTGCGGAAAAGTTCAATGTAAGTGGTACAGGAATAACCAATAGCAAACAACACAAAGAATACGCAGAAAAAATAATTTCAAAAAAGCAGCTCAAAGGAAAAGTAAATATTACATTAGGCGACTATAAAGAAGCTGAAGGAAAGTACGACAAGGTAGTAAGCATTGGAATGCTGGAACATCTACCCCGTAAAGAATATAAGGCATACTTTTCTTTCATCAGGAACATTTTAAATCCGGATGGAAGTTCACTGGTTCATTTTGTCGGATGTAATACTTACAAAAACATCCATGATCCATTTATTCAAAAATATATTTTTCCAAATTCAAATCAACCAAAATTATCTGAAGTGGCCCATAATATTGAACAACAGCGAATGGCAATTATAGATGTTGAAAATATAATTAGACATTATCGTCCTACCGCGCGGCATTGGTTGAACAACTTTAAAGCGAATAAAGAAAAAATCAATAGAACGAACTATCCCGAAAGTTTCCAGCGAATGTGGGAATATTATTTAGCCTGTTGTGTATCGGCCGCAAGGTATTCGGATTCTGCAGTGTACCAGGTTTTAATTAATCATTCTCATTTAAAAGACATCCCATGGAAAAGAGTATAGTACGTGCTTCTTATAAAGTCGATTTTGCCTTGCTCAAAAAGGAGGTCAAGACATTAGGGCTTCATAAAAATAATGCAGGAAGAAGCTTAATTGTATATTTTTCACACATCATTCTTCACCTTCTTTTTATCTGGTTATGTGTTTTTTTCGATAACCTTTTACTGTCCGGTCTTTTTATGTACATTGCTACCTTATCGGCTATTGGAATCACAACTACTACTCACACCGCATCGCACAACCGTATTAGCAACGACAAAATAACCAACAACTTTTTAGTGTACCTGGGTTATGGAGTAATGTTCGGAGCCTCTACGCAATATTGGAAATACAAGCATTTGACAATCCATCACCATTACCCAAATATAGTAGGAGTAGATGCAGATATAGACGTAATGCCATTTTTTGCACTTAACACAAACGAAATTAAATACGCCCCGGCAATAGGAAGATTTTTCTACAAAATCCAATGGATTGTATTTCCATTTGCTTTACTTTTTAATCTTTTTAATGTGCAAAAAGCTGGTTGGGTATATTTGATTAAAAAATCAAGGAAAGAAGGATTCACACGGAAACAGCTGATTGATTATTTTTCTATACTCCTTCATTACGTTTGTTGGATAATAATTCCACTATTCTTCTTTAATATCCTAAGCATTTTGCTACTTTACTCTATCAGAAATTTTTGTATTAGCTTAGGAATGTTCGCCGCATTGGCTCCGGCACATTTTCCTAAAGAAGCAAAGTTTTTATCTATTGAAAATGTAAATGAGGATTACATAAAGCGGCAGATATATTCTACTATAAACTACAAAACAGGAATAGTTGGAAGGTACATATTGGGTGGATTAGAATTTCAAATAGAACATCATCTGTTTCCAAATTTGCCACAATACAACTATCCCAAAGTAAGCAAATTAGTTAAAGTATATTGTGACAAGCATCAATTTCCTTATCATTCTATGAGTTGGGTCAAAGGAATATGGGAATCGTTTAAAGTTTTTAAATCACCCAAAGAGGTGTATGAGTCTATTTATGGTTAACAAAAGTTACTTAAAACAGTTACAATCCTGAAAGTAGAAAAATTCATAGTTGTTACATGAATATGCTCCGTAAGCAACGAATGTAAATGCCAACAGTAGTTTTTGAGTAATCTTGTTGCAGCATCCAATGTTCATATTCTTTTAGGCAAGTAACAGTGATATCACCAACCGCACGTTTCCTTTGAATCTTGAAATAGCATAAAATGAAGTTTGATAATTGGCTGCTGTGCGAATTCTATGTTCCCGCAATAGTTTATCTATGTAAGAAAGAAATACCACTTTAATAGTTCCCTGGGTTGGCGGGTCTTCTTTAAAAATGGGGAACCTATGCAAATGGAGAGAAATATCAAATTCATAAGATTGTGGAATCGTGATTTCCTTTATAGATTTTCGTTGATGAATAAAAGATTATTTAAAATATAATGCCATCCGGTTTGAATATGCCGCTTCTTTTTTCGGCCATTTTTGTCTTTAGCAAGCGATCTGATTAAAGTATTGTTTCCAAAATTTAATTTCCTCCATTTTACACCATCATACTCCAGCAGGCAAATGGAATTGCCGAAGTACATGATGCCCCGGTTATCTTCAATTATGGCCCAGTTTTGCGGATGAGCCTGGTAATCTTTAATCGAATAGTTAGTAATAAAAGGAAGCCCTTTTTCTGATACAGCTTGCGCTTTTACAGGTGAAAAACAATGACATAAACAGAAGCATAGCGCAATAAAAAAAATAAAACAATATTTGCCGGGCAGAGGTTTTGGCTGATTCATATTAGTCAATTTACTCTTTCCTGCTGAAGTTCCTCCAATTTTAATTACACGGGTAATTGTATTATAAATTCACTGCCCTCTCCTTCTTTTGTCGATATGTGTATATCACCACCATGCGCTTTCATAATATCATAAGCCAGGCTCAAGCCCAACCCCGTTCCCTGCCCGGTTGGCTTGGTCGTAAAAAATGGCTGAAAAATTTTATCGAGTATTTTTTCCGGAATGCCATTGCCGTTATCTTTTATAACAATCTCAACACCGTTATCTACTCTTGTTGTTTGAACTGAGATCATTGGCTTGTACCTTTGATCAGCCGTTATCCTTTTTTCATTTACTGCATAAAACGCATTCGTCAATACATTCAGTAACACCCTGCCGATATCCTGCGGCACAACATTTATTTTTCCAATTGATTCGTCAGCATATGTTCGAAAATCTGCATTAAAATTTTTATCTCTTGCACGTAAGCCATGGTAAGCTAAACGTAAATATTCATCACATAATGCATTAATATCAGTTGGCTCTTTTAGACCTGCATTTTTTCTTGAATGCTGCAACATACCTTTTACAATAGCATCGGCCCGCTTGCCGTGATGATTTATTTTTTCAAGATTTTGTATCACGTCTTCTGCAATTTCCTTTGCATCGTCATTATCACCGTTTTGCAAAGCCGTTTTCATCTCGTCAAGCAGCTCTTTACTTACTTCAGAAAAATTGTTGACGAAGTTCAATGGGTTTTGTATTTCATGTGCAATGCCGGCAGTAAGTTCGCCGAGGCTGGCCATTTTTTCGCTTTGGATCAATTGCCGTTGTGTAACCTGCAATTCGTTTAAAGTATTGTCTACCTGCTTTTTTGCGGCTTCCAGCTTATTGAAATCTTCATACCGCGAATAAGCGGTCGAGAAAGCCTCAGCCAGGGATTGAATTAAAATTATTTCATCATTACCCAGCCGGGTTGTATTGCCTACATACAACATGCCTTGTAAGAAAGGAAGGAAGTGTAAATAGAATCCACCATGGGGAATTGTTTTGAGGTATTGCTCTGCTGAAACAACGCCGCCTTCATTTACCAGTACGCCCGCAAATTCAGTAAAAGCTGATTCATCCCAATGGTCTATATAATTCTGTTTGCTTTGCCAGTGGCTTAATACATGTGCAATGTTTCCCGGTGTGGCATAGGGCAAATGAAATGCAGCAATCGCTTTGCCATCTGGCGTGGAAAGAAAAGTATGTATAAGTGCCTGCGAATTATCCATGATAAAAACACCGCATCGGATAAAAGGAACACCAAGTATATTGAGTTCCTTCCATATCAAGGGAGTGATCTTATCCAGGTCAGAAATGGTACGCATTGATGCAATCTCTGCACGAACACGATCAAGAGCTGCCTGCTTCACTGCTTCTTTTGCGCCGGCTTCTGCTAATTGCAGATCACTGAACCGCGTGTAGGCTAATGAAAAAACGGATGTAGCTCTTTGTAGCAGATTCCAGCTTTCCGCAGATATATCTCCAGGTGATGCAGCGCCCATATAACCGTTCGAAAATTTATATAAATGATAGGTGCGGTCGGGAATACTATCACCATAGAACCCTGCCAATACTTTTGAATGGTCAGCGCAATAGTTTATCCATTCTCTTCTGGCGGCGCCATTCATCGAAATGGAAATTTGTTTTTGAGTTGACTGATAAAAAGCAAGCATCTGTTTGCCTACTGAAGTTTCGTTGAGATCGAGTGTCATGTGGTCCGAGACAAGTTCTTTTTCAGTATGCTGCACTTCTTTTATCGCATACCAGCATTCTGTTTTCCCGGTTATGTCATTATGGATATAAATAGAACTTGTTTCCAACTCTTCCATCCCAAGCAACCCCATTTCTCTACGCAGCAGTTCTGCCACTTCAATAAGTTCTTCGGGGTTTTGCATAGCCATTGCTCTTGCCCTCACTTTTTCCATGGCGCCTTCAATCTTTGCCTGCCTTGTTTGTGCTTCCGCATTTACTAAATCGAGATAGCGCCTGTATGTTTGCCCAAACACACTTGCAAAGCGTTTAAATACCTGGAATGCGTCTGGCGATAGTTGCTGTAAGGAAAAAACATAGAGTGTTCCTTCCGGAAAATAAAATTCATTATGAAATATCCTGTTGGGCAACGAGGCAAGGTCGTATGTTACAGGATAATCAGTATAATTATTTATAGCAGTAAAATAAGTTATCAAATCATCATCTTTGAGTTCATATCCGAAATGCTCTTTTTTACTTTTCCATCCCCTGTAGCCACCCTCTAACAGTGGATGTAATGTCATATCTAAACGTCCAACCACTAAATCGGCCTTGCCTTTTGCACCGGGTTTTGCCGTCCATACTTCCATCTGCACGGGTTCGTGCATGACACCTATTCCGCAACGTAAAGTTTCAATACCTAATTTAACCAATTGGTCAAACATGGTGGCAACGGTATCGGCTACATCCTCACTATTGTGCATGGCCATCGTTTTGGCACGCACTCTTTCCAATGCTGCTTCAATCCGGGATTCTCTTGCCTGTGCCTCTGCTTTTTGAAGGTCTAAGAAACGTGTATAGGTTTGTTCAAATACTTTTCCAAAACGCATAAGCGTATTATTCTCTTCATCTGTATAAGGAATACCCGAAAAATTCTCAATGTACAAGCAAACATTATCTAACAATACAGTGGATCCTGCAAGACCAGGAACGCTAAAAAGATATTTTTTTGTTTCCTCCGGCAACTCGGGAACATACTCAATTATTTTTTGGTAAAATTTGTTTTTCTCTTCAAAATCCAGGTTGGTGGCAAAGAAATCCTCTCCTCTTTTTTTTGCTTCATTAAAACGATTATAATAAACGGAATCAAAATAAGGGATGGTTACATGAGAAGGAGTTCCGAGCTTGTCAGCTATCCAAATATCGTAATTATCCCTTGCCTTATAATCCATAACAAACCCTGTGTGTTCCATATGGATATTTAAGTGAACGAATTGTTCATATACAATTTGAATCACTTCTTTAAGCTCTTCACTTTTTTGCATGCCCATTGACCGGCTTCTCACTCTTTCCAATGCTGCTTCTATCTGTGCTTCTCTTGCCTGTGCTTCGGCATTTTTCAGGTCGTTGAATCGCTTATAGGTTAAGTCAAAAACTTTTGCAAAACGCAATAAAATATTAAATGAAGCGTCGCTGAGAGGCTGGAGGCTACCGGTTGTAAGGCAGCCAAAATTATTGAAGGAAGCGGAGAGATAGACTTTCTCAACACCTTTCATGTTTGCTATAATGAATTCAGGTAGTTTAGTAAGCTCTGTTTTAATGAAAATAAATTCGCCCCAATCCTTTTTCTCCTTTCCCTCGAGGATATATTGCCACTTTTCCCGTTGCTCGTGCCATCCTTTCAGGTAGGCCAAATGGGGAGGATGTTCATGGTATTGTACATATAATCCTTTTTTTGTAAATGCACCTGCCTGATCTGCCATCCACCAGGTAGCTCCCCCATTACGGTCGAAGATCATAATAAAGCACCGGTCAAGGGCTAAATCAAGGCGGGTGAGTTCGGCATATACGGTTTCGATCAGATCACTTAGTTCCGCCGAGTTTTGCATTGCCATTGCCTGTGCACGAACTCTTTCCAATGCCTAATTCTACTTGTGATTCTCTTGCCTGTGCTTCTGCTTTTTGCAGATCGAGAAAACGCGTATAGGTTTGTTCAAATACAGCAGCAAATCTTTTGAACACATCATGAAATTCAGGACAAGGTTCCAATGTTATAAACAGCAAATTGCCTTGTAAAAAATTAGCCACGTGATGTATTTGTGTTTCTGGCAAATCAAAACCGACACTTACGGCATAATCGAAAAAGCCTTTGAAAGCCGGAATTGTTTTCAGATATTGATAATGCTGTCGCATTCTTTCGCCACGCAGTTCCAGAACGAAAAATGGTTCGTCATTTTGCTTGGACTCAACGTAGCGTATAAAATTAGCATCTTCATTTAGCGGGATATTTGGAACACCGTTAATGATACTTCCATCCTGCGTACTCATCCATGAAGTGAATTTCTGTTCATTTTTTTCCCAAATGTTATATCCGCAGCTATAAGCTGGTGCTCCTAATGATTTTACCTGTTGAAATAATAATGCAGCGGCCTCTTTTAACTCATCACTCTTTTGCATCGCCATCGTTCTTGCACGTACTCTTTCTAATGCTAATTGAATTTGAGATTCTCTTGCCTGCGCTTCTGCTTTTTGCAGATCGAGAAACCTGTGTAAGCCTGTTCAAATACTTTTGCAAATCGTTTTACGATATCTATATCTTTTTCCGACAAAAAATTTCCCGCAAAATCATTAATTACAATCATCGAATTTTTGGCAAGTGCCAGGGACATTGTATAACTTTTATTTTCGAATACCATTTTTTTGATATCGCCAGGCAGATATTTCAGGTCTGAAATTTCAAAGAGGTATTCAAAGAAACTATTTTTTTCTTTGTAAGTGTAGGTTTTTGAGAAATAATCAAGGCCGCTTTTTTGTGCATTAAACCGGTCATTTGAAATCGGATGATCAAAGTAAACAAGTCGAATATGCGATATTGATAACTTACCTTCGCTTTGTCCACAGATGTACGCTTCAGCATCTTTTGAACCTTCAATGAATATATTAATGCTAACCGAACTCGCTGCGATACCCAGCTCTTGTAATTTTTCAAAAACAATTGTGATTACTTCTTTAAATTCATTACTGTGATGCACTGCCAGAGAGCGGGAACGCACTTTTTCAAGTGCTGCTTCTATCTTCGCTTCCATTGCCTGTGCTTCTGCTTTTTGAAGATCGAGGAAGCGTATGTATGATTGTTCAAATACTTTTGAAAAGCGTACTAAAATATTATTCGTTTCTTCTGAAAAAAACTTGCCGGTATAATCATTTAAAAAAATGCCCGAATGTTTTTGAATGGCGAAAGAAAAACCAAAGTAAGGTTGTTGCATTACCCATGCTTTTACTTCTTGTGGTCCGACGCTGAAATCTGTTTGATGAAAAAGATGATTGAAATAAGTTTGTTTGTCTTCACCTGAATATACTTTGCCAATTAATTCAAGCCCCTCGTTTCTTGCGTCATCACAATCTTTAAATATGATGTGATTGAAGTAAGGGAGGTAGGCTTTAAAAACATTATCTAGCTGTTCTGGTATCCAGAGCCAATGCAATAAATCTTTTGATTCCGGCGAAAAGGTAACCAGCGATACCCCGCCATTCATTTCAATATTTAGTTCCGTAATTTTTTCAACCACAGTTCTTACCACATCTTTTATCTCATCACTTTTATGCATCGCTAAAGAACGTGAACGAACTTTTTCTAAAGCCGCTTCAATCTTTGCTTCTCTTGCCTGCAGCCATGCTTTTTCAATATCGAGGTATCTGCGGTATGCCAGCTCAAACACTTTAACAAAACGCCTGAATAAATTTTTATCTTCTTCCTTTAATAGCTCATAAGTCGATATGCCCAATGCAACAGGGCCAAGTGAAAACCAATAATAATTAAGTGATGATGCTGTATATAAATAATCATCAATAAAAACATTGGTTGTTTTTTGGTAAGCGATCCAGTCTTTTACTTCGTCTCCGTTTATATGGCTTATAAAGAATTCTCCGGCACCTTTCATCATTTGCGCTGCAAAAGCTGAATGCATTTCGCTGTTTGTATAGCTTGTTTCAGTGATAATTTTTTTATCATGTTTAGCATAATATTCATAATTCATGTAGGTGCCTTTCTCTTTATAAAAGATGGCGGTTTGTACGTTACGGATTTCCTGTACGTCAAGTAGTTCAAGCTGTGCTGAAATCATACGGCATACATCCAACATGTCAGCCGCTTCTTTCATGCCCATAGCAACCGTTCTTACTCTTTCGAGAGAGGACTCGATTTCCAGCTCCCGTTTTTGTGCTTCTACCGCTTTCCGTTTTTGTTCCAGTTCTTCAATGGTCTCTTCCAATAAAATGGCGGTTGTGCGTTTTACTTTTTCTGTATTGTCGAGTTTAAAAGAAGTGATCTCCAATTCTTTATTGGCATCTTTCAATGATTTAATGATGCTGTTTTTCTCTTCAGCAGATAAGTGCTCTGATTGCTGGATGGAGTTAAGTATGATTTGAAAATGCTGGTTCATGTATCGCTTCTTTGCTGATTGAAAGTATTGCAGCGTTTTTGTTTTCCTGCGTTTAGTTCAATAATTCTTTGCCATTATCATTATCAAATACCTGTTAATTTTTTTCCATTTTCGTTTTAGCTAAAGCCTGAAAAAATAATTTTGTTGCCACATCTTTAAAGGCGCGGTAAGAGAATACAAGTTACAACAGGTTTTAGCCGAAATGGAGTCTGCTTCGTGCCATGTTTCAAATGAATCCTGGTTTTCGATACTGAGCAGTTTATACATGAACGTAAGCCGGTTATTCATATTTGATTGCTTTGCACCAGCGCAGGCTGGTAGAAAAAAATCAATGAGGTTGTTAATGATTTCACCTGGTTAAACATAAAAATGTATGACGTTACTTATTAGCTTTTATTTGGTGGCTGCAGGCATTAAGCCAAGTTGCGTCATCAAATCAAGATTATCTAAGAAATCTCTTTCTTCAGCGATTTTCCCGTCCTGCATACGTACCAGCGTTACGCCATCAATGTTCACTGCTTTACCGGTTGCGGGCATGCCAAAGAACACACCGGTATGAGTGCCTTTAAAATTCCAATACTTTGCTAATTTATTTTCCTGGCCAAACACATCTTTAATGGTAAACGTGATATTAGAGAAACCGGTAAGATAATTCGAATAATACGCCCTTGCACTGTCAATACCAACAATATCCGGCTTTGTGTGCATCACAACATCTTTGGTGAAGTTAGAATCGTTGAACATATCCAGTTTGCCATGATTAATGATTTCATCCCATACATGCGTGTACATCTTTATGTTGGCTTTTACAGAATCTGCCGTTGTTGTTTCTGTTTTTTGATTTGATGTGCAGGAATGAAAGAATAAAGACAGTGCAATAACAGAAAGCGCAGTAAATTTTGGCAGTTGGTTCATGGTTTGATTTTATATGATTGTTTATTTTATTGCTTCTTTTCTGGTTTCTCAATGGTTTTCTTTGCAGCTGTTAATCGTATTGCTTCGTTCTTTTCATCATTTTTTCTTTTATTAAATGTTCCAAACGATGATGCACTGGAATCAATAATGAAGCTATAAAAACAAGTGCTGGCAACATCAACACGGGTGATTTATTTGTGAAGGATGAGCGCCATTGATGAATTACTAAATTGGCAAATTCAGACACAGCTAATATCCGACACGGCAAAGAACTTATATCGATCTTTCACTAACAATAACGGTAAGACCTATGAATACAGAGAAGGCTGGAATTTTATAAAAATCTGCCTGGAATCACTGCCAATAAGTTATAAAAGTACAAGATAACAGTTAAAGCATGTGATACTATGCCTTGGTTTCGCAACTTCACGTCGCGATTATAGATGTTGAAGGATTGCGGCAGCTATCTGCGCTTTTTGCCAACTCTGCCTTTATTTCAGCGTTATGTATAGGTATAATTGTACTGTACCATTAGGTTTTTAAGTTGGTCATTTAAATACGTAGGATAAAAACCGAAAATGTCAATTGGGAAAGTTTGTTGGCTTCATTGTGGCATCGTGTAAGTACACTCACTTATTTATATCAATTTATCAGGCGTAATTGGTAAGTCACGGATCCTTTTCCCGGTAGCATGGTAGACGGCATTGGCGACAGCAGCAGGAAAGCCAACCATTGATACTTCACCAATTCCTTTTGAGCCGATAGGATTAACTATTGGATCGGGTTTATTTACAAACAACGCTTCAATATGGGGAATGTCTTTATTTACCGGCACATGATAGTCAGCAAAATTATTATTTACCCATCTACCATAGCGGTGATCGATCACGCCTTCTTCCATCAACGCCATTCCAATGCCACCGATTACGCCGCCAATAATCTGGCTGCGCGCCGTTTTTTCACTTACTATCGTGCCGGCATCAATGGCAGATACTACCTTATTTATGGTCACAACCCCGGTCGCGGGATTCACAAGCACTTTCACAAAATGGGCTGAATAAGAAAAGCTCGAGTATTTTTTATCATCACCCCCTTCTGATTTTTCTACAAATTCCAGCTGTGGCAAACCTGCAAACTTTAATACTTCCGTGTAACTTATTTTCCTCGTTGGTTCTGAGGCCAGCATCATATAACCATTTTCAAACACAAGGTCTTTTAAATCTACATCATGAATCTTTTCCGTATGAAAAATAGAGGTCTGTTTAACAAGCTCCACTAATTTTTGCTTGAGCGTTACAACGGCATTATTTACGGTGGTTCCGAGGGAGGAGGTAGTACCGGAACCGCCCTGGAAAATTCCCGGAGGCAGGTTGGAATCACCCATTACAAATTTTATTTTATCTGCGGGAATTCCAAATTTATCAGAAGCCAGTTGAGTCATCGCGGTGGCAGTTCCCGGGCCCATATCGGTAACGGCGCTTTGGAGAATTAAAGTTCCATCGCTGCTAAACTTAGCTCCTACAGATGCTCCTCCGCGCCAGGCAATAAATACTCCCGTGCCAACGCCATAACCTACTAAAAAATTACCTTCTTTCATCGATCGCGGCTTCGGATTCCTGTCTTTCCAACCTATGCCATCAGCACCTAATTGATAAGCTTCCTTTAAAAATTTACTGGAATGAGGGCGGTTATTTTCAGGATCGGTTTCAGAATAATTGAGGAGGCGAAATTGAAGCGGATCCATATTAACAGCATAAGCCATTTCATCTATCGCACATTCAAGCGCATAAGTGCCGGTTGTTTCACCCGGGCCACGCATCCACGTGGGAACACTGAGGTTTAAAGGATAAACTTTATAGCGGGTATTTACGTTTGGGCAGGCATATAAAGTACGGGATATGTTTACGATACCTTCGGTAAATGTTTGATATGAGGCGGTGACCGCATCAGCTTCATGCGTAATACCCACAAGTGTTCCGTCTTCCCTGGCTCCTATGCCAAGCTTCTGTATGGCCTGCGGCCTGTAGCCTACCAGCATAAACATTTGGTCCCTGCTTAGCGTAACCTTTAATGGTTTGCCGATTTTTTTAGCACCGATCACGGCGGCAACGGTATGCGGCCAAAAATTAAACGCGGATCCAAATGCGCCCCCTATGTAATGTGAAATAATGTGCACATTTTTTTCGGACAGGTTAAAAAGTTCAACTATATTTTTTTGTGCGTCCATCAAAGACTGTGTCTTATCGTACACGGTCACCTTGTTATCGCCATCCCAAACAACCGTAACTGCATGCATCTCCATCGGGTTGTGCACTTCGATGGGGATTGAATATTCAGCCTCAATCATAACAGGCGCTTTTTTATAGGCATCTTTATCGCCGCGGACATAGTCTTTGAAGTCGTCCCCGCCTTCTAATGGCTTGCCTGTTTTCATTTCTTTAGTAAAATCAGTATGCGGCTCTTCCTTTTTATATTGCGCTTTTACGAGAGACGCTGCATATACAGCCCGCTCCATAGTGTCTGCAATTACAAGTGCTATGGGCTGTCCGTTGAAGCGAATAATATTATCTGCAAATACTTTGTAATCTTTTTTTGAAGAAAGCGGTTTTTGATCTTCCTTAGGTAGATAGCCGGGTGGCTGTGGTAAATTCAGGTGAGTGATGACTGCCAGTACGCCGGGCGCCGCCTCAGCCTTTTTTGTATCCATTGCAATGATGGTTCCATTCGCAATAGTACTTCCTGCGATGATACCATAAGCAAGGTTTGGAAAATCATATTCGGCAGCATACTTCGCTGCTCCTGTAACTTTTGCCTTCCCGTCAACTCTGTCAAGATCTTTCATTCAGCTTTCTTTATTACGACCAAAATTAATTGCATCGTTGGATGATTTCAATTCAGAATTCCGTTTATACCTGTCATGCAGTTTCCGTTGCGTTACCTGTTTATTACCAAAGAAATTAAGTTATGATATACCCGTAACGGTCTTTAATGATTCTATAATTGCGTTTGGAGCCATTCTTAATTTGAAATTATTATTGCCATAGCCTTTGGCATCCTTCATGGCAATCGTAGCTGCTTCCTTGAAATTATCAATGGAAGCGGCCTTACCTTTTAAGAAATTTTCAGATGCTGTTAACCGCCAGGGCTTGTGCGCCACACCACCCATTGCCAGCCTTGCATTTCGAATCGTATTGCCTTGCATGTCCAATGCTGCTGCCACGGAAACCAATGCAAATGCATAAGAAGCACGGTCACGAACCTTCAGGTAATGAACATTTTTTGCGAAAGCCTCATTATCAGGAATCTCAATGGCTGTTATTAATTCTCCTCTTTGCAGGATATTATCTTTTTCAGGCGTATTGCCCGGCAACCGATGAAAATCTGCAAAAGGAATCCTGCGCTCTCCTTTGTTATTGCTTATTATTACTGTCGCATCCAATGCTGTCAACGCCACACACATATCACTCGGGTGAACAGCAATGCAATTATCGGAGCCGCCAAAAATAGCATGCATACGATTGTATCCTTTTAATGCGCCACAACCGGTACCCGGTTGTCTTTTATTACAAGGCATTGTAGTGTCATAAAAATAAGTGCAGCGGGTGCGTTGCATCATATTGCCACCCATAGTAGCCATATTGCGCAATTGAGGAGAAGCGCCGGCTTTTAATGCCTGCGAAAGCAATGGAAGCTTTTTAATGATGAGTTCATGTTCTGCCACACTGCTGTTTAAGGCTAATGCACCGATGCGAATAAAACCATTTGCCTGTTCAATTTCTTTTAATGGGATGGTTATTGATGTCGATCAATTTCTGAGGGGCAGTAACGCCTCTTTTCATAAGATCCACCAGGTTAGTTCCGCCTGCAATAAATTGTGAAGCCGCATCTTTATTCAATGCATCAATGGCTGCCTTTTGTGAAGAAATGCGCACATAATCAAAATTTATCATATACGTGCCTCCTTTTTGTTGTACTTCCATAATTGCATCAACTATATTGGGATATGCGCCGCAGCGGCAAATATTCCCACTCATGTATTCACGAATACTGTCTTCAGAATTTGCATGCCCTTCACGCACACAGGCAATAGCCGACATGATCTGTCCCGGCGTGCAATATCCACATTGAAAACCATCATGTTTAATAAATGCCTGCTGCATCGGATGAAGCGTATCGCCATCTGCGACACCTTCAATGGTAGTTATTTTTTTTCCATTCTGCATTATGGCAAGGCTTAAGCACGATAAAACCCTGGCGCCATTCACATGAACCGTGCACGCGCCACATTGCCCATAGTCACAGCCTTTTTTTGTACCGGTAAGATGTAATTTTTCCCGCAAGAGGTCCAGCAACGTGACACGGGGTTCTATAGACAGTTCATGTTGTATGCCGTTCACTTCAACTTGTAAAGATTGTTGTTCAAAATATTCGGCGGCTTTTTCATCCAGGTTATTTTCCGCTGCTTTTATTAAAGCGGGCGATGCTAAAGCGAGTGCAGTTAAAGAAGATGATTGCTTTAAAAATCTTCTGCGGGTATGATGCAAAGATTCTTTTTTACCCGGATTATTTTCCTGGATCATTGACCATTTTTATTAATAGTAAATGTAAGAATTAATTATAACTAATTATTTAAGCGGGGTGAAATGTATGAACGAATGCGCCTGATGTTTAATTTGTTTTTAAAAATTTTTCCCGGCAGGCTGCCGGTCAAATCTACTTTAAGAAAGTTTGCACACTTTTTTATGAGGAAAGGCAGTGTGAGTTGGTAAAGATTAATCGCCTTTAATTAAAGGCCGTCAATTCCGGCGGCTTTTTTATTGAATCGATAATTTACCCTTCCTCTTCTTCTGTCTGGCTTGGATATTGTAATTCAAAATAATATCAATATCATTATCATGAGAACGAAACCATCGGAGCTTTTTGATTCCAAAGTAGTTGTAATTACCGGCGCTTCAAGTGGCGTAGGGCGCGCAGCAGCATTGCAATTTGCGAAACACAAAGCAATACTGGTACTTGCAGCACGAAATGAGGAAGCTTTAGAAAATTTAGCTGATGAATGTGAATCATTCAATTCAAAAGTTACAGTTGTCCCAACTGATGTAACCGATGCAAATTCCGTTCAAAACCTGGCTTCAACAGCCATAGCAAATTACGGGAAGATAGATGTGTGGATTAACAATGCCGGCGTACTGGCTGCAGGTGAACTTGCAAAAACGCCGGTAGAAATTCATACCCGCGTTATTGAGACAAACCTGATAGGATATCTCCATGGCGCCCATGCAGTATTACCCTATTTTAAGCGGCAGAAGCAAGGGATTCTTATCAATAATATCTCCATTGGCGGCTGGTTCCCGGTTCCTTATGCCACAGGTTATTCAGCCAGTAAATTTGGAATTCGCGGCTTTTCTGAAGCACTGCGTGGAGAGCTAAGTAAATACCCGGGCATACATGTATGCGACTTAATCCCGGCCTTTTTAGATACACCAGGGATACAGCACGCAGCTAACTTTACGGGCTCCGCTCTTAAGCCTGCACCGCCCGTTTATGATCCGATGCGTGTGGCAAAAGAAATGGTAAAACTTGTACAGCGCCCTAAAGTGTCTGCCATGGTAGGTGGCGCTGCGCCCGCTTTGAGGTTGGCTCAATTTCTGTCTCCCGCACTTACGAGAAGCATTACGGGACATATAATGTCTGCTTATTTTAAGCATGCTGATTCATCACCTTCAACTAATGGCAATCTTTTTGAACCAGCAGAATATGGAACCAGTATTTATGGTGGATGGAATTCTACCAGCGACATTGCCATAAACAAAAAGCGCGTCACTATCGTCGCTATGATAAGTATAGCTACAGTCGCCGGCATCTATATTTTTTCCAAAAGAAATAAAGTACGGTAACGCTTTTAACTCGTATACACCCTGGCCTTCATACAATTTTATTGTATAGAAGTGATTGCCGTAACCAGGATGCAAATTTTCCTTTTTTAAAGAGCCTGTTTTTTTTTATTTAAGACAACCTTTTTTTTTGCGCCACCGTTCCGTATAAAGAATTTGTTATACAGATGTGGGCGTATGCCCCCGCACCAATTAAAGCAGCGTGGATTATTTGCTTTTCCTTGTTGGAGATTATGAGTCTTGACTCCCTATTTATTAAAAAAAAGAATGTAATTATGAAAAAGTTACTACCCATGGTATTTTGCCTTATCTTCCTTCAGTCCAAAGCAACCATATGGAATGTAAATGTTGAGAACTTTCAATTTGTTCCAAAAACTCTCAACGTTGTGGTGGGCGACATGATACACTTTGTATGGGTGGCAGGGGGGCACACTACCAGTTCATCAGGTGTTCCCACCGGAGCGGCTACCTGGGATGCGTTAATAAATTCGTTAGATAAGACGTTTGATTATGCAGTTACTACCCCAGGCACTTACAATTATTTTTGTAAAATTCATGGAGCCGCTGTAATGTCGGGTTCTTTTTTGGCCACCGGGGTTATGCCGGTAACGCTATCGGCATTCAACATAAGCACTCAAAGTAAGTTACCTTTTTTGTCATGGACCACTCAGAGTGAAACCAACGTTAATTACTTTTCAATACGTAAAAGTATTAATGGAACAGACTTTAAAGAAATTGCCAGGGTGGCGGCCGCAGGTAATTCTGTAACCAAAAAGAGTTATTCATTTACGGATGAAACCATCGAACCGGGAATAAATTACGTATACTACGCTCTTGCAACGATCGATAAAGATGGGAGGACAGAATTGTCGCCCATTAAAATTTACAAAAACCAAAAGGCATCGCCTAAACTGATTATTTCTTTATCTCCAAATCCCATTAGCGATATGGGTCATTTGATGCTGCAGTTTAATGCAGATAAGACAGGTACCATGGTTGCAAAAATGATTGATATGCAGGGAAAAGTTGTTTTGAACACAGAACTTTCTGCGGAGCAAGGAGTTAATAGCGCTCATATTCATTTGGGGAATTTGCCGGCAGGTATTTATACCATTTATTTTAGCCTCGATGGCATCAATGAATCGTACAGGGTTGTAAAAAATTAATCCACAATGCTGCAGCTTCGAAAAATTCTTAACAACTAACTATCTCACGAGCTGTTTTTTTAAGTGGTTGATAGAAACTAACGCAAAAAATTTTGTAATAGAAAGGAAATAAATACTTTTGAGAAACCCGTTTATTCAGCCGTTGTAAAATAATAGACTCCACTGTTGTGAATATTTTCTGCATAGAGCAAAATTATTTTTTGGATAAGCCGGAACAGCCAGGTAACAACAGTAGAATGGCAATTTTTATAAAGCCTGGAAGTGCCTTGTTGCAAGCAGGTACCTCATTCTTTCATCCTGAGTTTGCCAGTGAATTATATGGTGGGTGCGAGCTGGTACTACACATTTCAAAAAACGGTAACAATATACCGGAGCAATTGGCCGAAGACTACTATGATTCCATATCAGCCGGTATTAATTTCACTGCTCTTAACCAGGATGAATTAAAAGAAGCGAACCTGAGCTGGGAAAAAATAAAGGCATGGGATCATTCTTCTGTTGTCGGCAATTGGATGCCAACTTCAGGTTTTAAAGATAAAAAAGACATTAATTTCTGCTGGTATAGAAACAGGAAGCTCATGCAGCTCGGAAATTCAGGATTGATGATTTATAATTTTAATAAAATAATTTCCGAAATTTCCAAATCGTTTCCCGTGGGCAACGGAGATCTTATTTTTACGGGAACCCCGGCGGGAATTAGCAGGGTAGAGCCTGGCGATAAGCTGGAACTATTTATCGAAGATGATTCAGTACTAGAATTCCAGGTAGAATTAAGCGTATAAGAAGATGCTATTGATCATTGACAAGATTTTGTGAGCTTATTGAGTTTCTAATTGTATAATGGTATCTAACGGGTCAGCGTTTATTCCATCCAGGTAAATAAAACAGCCTTCCGGTATTTGTTTATACTTTATCTTATTGGCGCCGGGTAAGAGTGATGCGGAAATAATTTTTTCTTTCAATTCAGGGATAAAAATATAATTGCGTTGCGAAGGTATTTCCATAATATGCACATACAATGTTTTTCCCTTACCGGTAATAACACCCCAATTTTGAGGTGAAACGATATTTCCTCTTGTATTGTAAATAGTTTGCCCATAGGCTTGTAGCCACTTTCCTATCTGTTGTAGTGTATCAATAAATTCCTGCTGAATTTTTCCATTCGGCATCGGGCCTACATTTAATAAAAAATTCGCATTTCTGCCGGCAGCATTCACCAGGTAGTGAATTAATTGTTTTACGCTTTTATAACTCGTGTCAGTGATATTAAAACCCCACGAATTGTTCATGGTTTCGCAGGTTTCAAGCGGTAACTTTTGCGATGCAGGCTGAAAGCTTAAACCGGAATTGTTTTGCCCGGGAAGGTCTTTTTCAAACATTTGAAAATCTTCCCCAGCAAAAGGAGCCAGGTGGTGATTATTTCCAATCAGGCACCATGGTTGTAAATGGTGTATCAACCCATAAATTTCATCATAGTGCCAGTTGATTCTTGATGTGCGATCCGCGTTGCCTTCGGGTGGGGTTTGGTCCCAATGCCCATCAAACCAGATACCCGCGATTTTGCCATAGTTGGTTAATAATTCAGTTAATTGATTTTTCATAAACTGCAGATAGCTGGCATAATCTCCTTTGCCTGTTCGCCCTGTTCCCTGGCCGGTTCTGCCAGTTTCATGCGGGTAATCTTCCCTACCCCAATCCAGTAATGAATAATATAAGAACAGCTGGATGCCTTGTTTATGGCATTCGTCGGCTATTAACTTTACGATGTCTTTTTTATAAGGCGTATGCATAATATTATAATCTGAATACTTTGTATCCCACATACTGAATCCATCATGATGCCTCGTAATTAAAGTAATATATTTCATGCCCGCATTTTTAGCCATGCTCACCCATTCGGTTGCATTGAAATCGACCGGGTTAAAAAAGGTCTCCAGCCTTTTGTAATTTTTTACGGTAATGTTCCTGTTGTTCATTACCCATTCCCCGTCGCCAGGGATGCTAAAGGGTCCCCAATGAATGAAAAGGCCAAACCGGTCATTGCTAAATGTTTCCCGTGCTTTTAGGTTCTCCGTTGTAGGCGTATAGGTTTGAGTCAAAGCGCTAAGACAGAGCAATAAAGCAGATGAAAGAATGAAAAGAGCTTGTTTCATTTATTTAAGGTTAATTTATTTTAATCATCGCCATACTTTTTGAAGTGCAGAACGCCGCGTAATATAGTAATTTATTAAATTGACATAAAAAAAGATTAGGCGATAAACAAAGGCTTTTGCCTATGTAGAAGCACATTCAACCTGGCAGCAATTGCTCTGCGTTATATGGTCAATGCAAAAATATGATTTGGCCGGCAGAGAGCTTAAAAGCTTAGGTTCTGTTGAAGAAATAAGGTAGAGTTTATTGAGAGAGTCAGAGTGAATAATCTGGTAAGCTTACTCTTAAAAAACAGCCTGAATGATTATTGACATAATAACATAACGCCTTCGACCTGGATGGTCCATCTTCCGAAACGGAAAAACACTTGTATGGCCTTACCTGCCTGCTATAGATAAATAATCGCGTTACCTTATTATTGTGCCGCACTAATGTCCTGCGCTACGTTCATGTGAATTACCTTAGCACTGTTTGGATTCTTTTGCAGATCAATCAACAAATATTCCCTGATTTGTTTGTCATTGATTTTGGCGATCTCACACGCACGATTAAAATCTTCATGCATGCCGTAACTTTCCAATACAGCGGGCGCATCTTTAAATTCGGGAAAGGTCACGTATTTTTTGACAAAATAGAAAGTTGTGTCCTGAATAACTTTTGTATAGGCAGTGTAAAAATAATCCATATAAGCTTTAGTATTGAGAGTGAGGTAATGTTTTGATATTCTTGTGATTTGTTTATTTACTATAAAATTTGATGCCAGATTTCAGTACACGATTAGAAATGCATTTAATAAAGCGTTTTACTACATATTGCGTTATAGATAGCTTGCTCAAATATTTTTTACCGGTAACGACCGGTAAAAAGAAAATTACTTTAAAATTAAACTGTTACAATAATTCAGAGGATTCGAAGTATAGACACAGATATAATTTTTTTCAGATATCAAGCAAAGAAAAAATGAAAAAAACCATGTGTTTTCAAGGGATTAAGGAAAAATAAAGAAAAAAGAATTTTTTCTTTTTAGGTTGTGTGTAAATATAGTCTTTCCGTGGGGTAAATCCAAATTCAAACACTTTGTGCATTTACACAAAATGTGGAACCGGCTTGTAAATAAGAATATGATTATTGTAATACTTAATAAAAGCGTATTTGATAAACCGGAATCGAAACCAATTTGGTTCAAACCTGGCTTTTAAAATGCCGGGCGACTAAAATATTTTCGCAAAAAATGCTTTCATATCATTCCAGGAAGCAGTGTCTGCCGCAGCATTGTATGCAATAGGCATGTTAAACTTCTTTCCATTTTCAGTAGACGCCGGATTGGTAAAAGCATGCATGGCATTTGGATAAGATTTGAAAGTATAATCAACACCGGCAGAGTCCATAGATTTTTTAAATGGTGCAACTTCAGGATTCGTAAGAGGGTCGGCTTCACCATGGCACACCAAAATTTTTGCTTTCAACAAATTTTTGTTAACCGGTACTCCTGAAAGATCTCCATGAAAGCTTACTACACCTTTTAGGTCTGCCCCAAGTTTTGCAGCATTCAAAACGACGAATCCTCCATAGCAATAGCCGATTGCTGCCATTTTAGAAGTGTCGGTTTCCGGAAATGTTTTCAATTTACCGATTGCCGCATCAAGCCGTGTCTTCGAAAGAGTAGGATTTTTATAAAAAGGCGTTGCCAGCGCCTGTGCGGTTTTGGGATCATCGCCGGTTTTGCCATCACCGTACATGTCCACGGCCATAGCAATATACCCAAGCTGCGCCAGTTGCCTGGCACGGTTGCGGGGATAATCATTTAATCCCCACCACTCATGCACTACCAGCACTGCCGGCCTTTTGCCCTGTTGATTGGTGTCATAAGTAACATAGCCCTTAAAATTTTTGCCTCCCGTAGTGTAGGTCACCGGCTCTTCTTTTATAGCAAATTTTTGTACAACCGAGTCTTTTTGTGCAACTGCCGAATCGCCGGAACTGTTTTGGCTGTTGCCGTTTGGGTTATTGCAGGACGTTGCTGCAGCTAAACCTATGGCTAAACTCATTGATGCTAATTTAAAGGTCATTGTAAAACGTTTTTATTGCACAAAATTAAGTAAGAAGCAGTTTAATATATAATCCTTTTTTTAATATTAAAACCAAATTTACGATCCTATTAAGCAACGTATTTTTATAGGGTAAAAAGAAATAATATTATAGTATCTGCGTTCTATAACAATTACCGTAGTGCACCGCCTGTTATGAGATATTATTTTATCAAAGATGGAGATAAGGAATTTGGCCCTTTTACTGTTAAACAGTTAAAAGCCCGGCCCATAAAAAAAATTACTCCTGTTTGGTTTGCGGGCCTTGACGATTGGATGCATGCAGGCCAGGTTTTCGAACTTAAGGAATTGTTTGCAGCTAATGTTTCTGCCTCCGCTATTCCCAAAAAAAAGAAAAATAAAATATGGGAGCACAAACTGCTAAAACATCAGTTTAAGAAAGTGTCCTACCAGTTTATTTTAGTGAGGGCAAGAAAAAATCTCTATTGATTACCACCCGGTTCTGATAAAATGTTTTTTATTTGCCGGGTAATGCTGTCAAAATATTCATCATCAAAGCAAACAAATATAACTTTATCAATTTTAGCAGTCCGCGAGATAAATTTATAGACGGTATTCACCGCAATCTTTGCAGCTTCATCCTTGGGAAACCGGTACACACCCGTACTGATACCGGGAAAGGCAATGCTTTTACAATCATTGTTTTCTGCCTGCTGTAAAGAATTCCGGTAGCAACTCTCCAGCATTTGTTGTTCGTATTTTTTACCACCATGCCATACAGGGCCAACTGTATGAATTACAAACTTCGCAGGCAGGTTTCCGGCTGTGGTGATTACAGCCTCTCCCGTGTTGCAACCACCTTGCCGTGCCACAATATCTTTACACTCGTTTAAAATGGCAATGCCACCGGCCCGATGAATGGCGCCATCGACACCGCCGCCGCCCAGCAGAGAGGTGTTGGCTGCATTCACAATTGCATCAGCGATTACTTTGGTAATGTCGCCTTTTATTACTTCTATTTTGTTTAAGGTTGTTGACATCAGAGACTTTTTATGTACAGGAACACGACGCGTTAAATTTACTAAACCTTCCTTTGTTATTTTTGTTTACAAATTCACTTAAAAATTTATTTATGCCGACAAGTAAAATTGCATTGATCACCGGGGGCAGTCGTGGTTTGGGAAAGGATATGGCTATCCGGTTAGCCGGGCAGGGCCATAATGTAATTATCACCTATAATTCTAACCGTGAAGCAGCAAATGGTGTGATCGCTGAAATAGAAGGTAAAGGGGCGCAGGCAGCGGCTCTGCAACTGGATGTAGCTGACTTCAAATCCCTTCCTGTTTTTTTAGAGGGTGTGGCCGCGTTATTGAAAAGCAAATGGGATAAAAATACGTTTGATTTTCTCATAAATAACGCAGGTATCGGCGCTACGATTCCTTTTGAAAAAGTAACAGAAGGCGATTTTGACAATTTTATGAACATTCATTTCAAAAGTGTTTATTTTCTCACCCAGCAGTCATTGCCTATTATAAATGATAGTGGGCGTATCATAAATATATCTACCGGCACTACCCGTTTTTGCGTTCCCGGGTATTCTGTTTATGCTTCTATGAAAGGAGCGATAGAAGTGTTTACAAAATATTTGGCAAAGGAGGTAGGTTCAAGAGGTATCACCGCAAATGTGGTTGCACCAGGGCCCATTGAAACGGATTTTAATAACGCGGCCATCCGCAACAATCCGGAGAGAAAGGCCCTCATGGCCTCACAGACGGCTTTAGGGAGGGTTGGCCAGGCGGAAGATATTGGTGGAATAGTTGCCTTCCTCTGTTCTGAAGATGCAGGATGGATCAGCGGGCAAAGAATTGAAGCTTCCGGCGGAGTGAATTTATAATGGGTAAGAATTAGCGTATAACATCAATAGATTTAATGACGGAGCTAAGTCCCGGTTCTATTTGTTCTGCTTTCATCCGGCCTCCCCAGTACCCGTTAAGCTATAATCGAGGCAAAATTAATTGACTATAATTAAATCTTACCAGGTGAACCAGGCTGAAACATTGCTGTATTGACGGCAGCATTAAGGAGGTTGTCATTAATTAAGCCCCGTGCAGCTTAATCTGCCGTAGCAGCATGTCTCTTCCGAAATAATTTATGTTCACTTGAAGCGCTGATCATAATTATGCGCACGCAGTGAGAATGGTGTTTGTAACGGGCAAATTCATTGAAGTTGAACGCACGGGCACCTTCACACTGGATTGTTTCTGTGGTACAGTTTGAACAGGATGGGAATTGCACGTGCCCAGCGCATAGTATATTATTATAAAAACAATAATTGTACTTATGCATCCTCCGCCAATTTTTTTTGCTCCCCATCCGGCAATTAGAGCCCTTACTAGTTTGTTCATTGTAAATTTTTTTGTAATATAACTAATAACCGTGCCATTTACATAAATCCATAATCAAGCACCCGCCGCAGGTAATTTTTGTCCTGGATGATCCAGGTTACTTCGTAACTGCCGGTTGCGTCCTTACAAAAAAGATACAGATAAATTCTATGGCCATCTTTAGACTTATAAATTCCATTACGTGATCTCGGTGTGCCCTGCTCTGTATAGGTTAAATTAAGATTATAGAGATCAGACCAGGCGGCACGTGGTATGGCAACACTATCGCCACCAATGGTTATGGCGACCATGCTTATTGCTGTTCTTGGGATGTTGGCATAATTGCCATAATAGGGTTTTTTATCAATCCTTATTAAATATTTTTCATCAAAATCCAATTTATGTTTTGCAGCATCAAATGGGGAAAGTTTTACGGAAGCTGTAATATTATCGCCTTCGAAATTCATATAATCGGGGCCAAAAGTTGTAAATGGAATTTTTTTTAGTTCTTCTTTTCCAACGGCTTCGTCAATACCTGATAAAGTGAATGTAGCCAGGTCCGCCCTTATTTCCGTCTTTGGCAATTTAGCAAAAGATTCATTTTTTTTACGGGTGTCCTGGTATTCATAAAAGCGTTGTGCACGGCAGGGAAAGCAATACAAGATAGTCAGCAAAAAAAAGAAATTTTTCATGGCATAATTTCATTGAATCTTAAAAATAAAAGAAATGAGGTTAAGAAAATTAAAAATTGCGGGGAAGTATCCTGTGTGAATATGTGTAGCTTTCAAATTGAAGGGTGGCTGTCGTTGGTAAGGCAAGCATACCACACAGGTTTTTAAAACCTGTGAGATTAAAACTCCGCAGACAAAATATATGCATATATGCATGGGTTAAAACATAAATCATGATTGAGACGGAACGCCTGAACTTAAATTCCTTCACGCGCGAACATTATCATGCGATTTTGCAGAATGACAACGTTGCTCTCGGAAAATTATTGAATGTTGAAACGCCCGAAAAACTGGACGGAGTTTCAGGATGCCCGCGAAGCCGTTCCGGCACTTATCAGCTTCTTCGAAGCATTAGGCGAAGATCGAAACTGGGGTAGCCACTTTATGATACTAAAAAAACACCATCAACTTATCGGTACATGTGGTTTCAAGGGGAAGCCGGATTTTGAGAACCATGTGGAAATCGGCTATGAAGTACATCCTAAATTCCAAAACCGGGAAATTGGCAGTGAGGCTGCCCATGCTTTTACCAGTTTTGCCTTCGCAAAAAACATTGCTGGTGTAAAGGCCCATACTTTACCCGAAGAAAACAATTCGGTACATATTTTAAGAAAGCTGGGTTTTGGTTTCCAGGGAGAAACTGAAGTTACAGGAGAAGGCCGTTTGTGGTACTGGTTATTGCTTACAAAATGAAGCCTGTTTCTGACAACTTATAACTTTAGGGAACTATTTTTTAACCCGCTCGTAATATTCCACACTTTTACTTCCATCTGGCTGGTTGATCGTTTGTTTATAATTATCTGTACCGGTCATCTCGATATCTATGTCAAATGACTGGCCTGCAATTATTGCATAGGTAGAATTGAGATCTGTTTCCTTCATTTTACTATTTCCTGTCATTTCAAAAGTTCCGAAACCAATACCCGTATGATTTTTAGCTGTGGAATCTTTATTGGAAGCGCCAAAAATAAAGTATCCGGCATAAAAAGCTTTAAATTGTGTGCGCGTATTCTTAGTGGTATCTTTTCCCTTGAGGGTATAAGAATTAATCTCGTGCCATACCCCATCTAATGGAGATTTTACAGTTGTCCCGACTGTTTGGTACACTTCAGTAAGCTTCGATTTTTGCGAATCAATAACAATTTCAGGAATAAACTGTTCATACCCGTCCGGGGTTTTTGTGATATCTAATTTATAACTTGCAGGCGTAGTGTTGTAGAGTGAATCTCTTGCGCTGTACATCACGTTTTCAACTACCATCCCCGAATCTGTATTATACGAACCCACTCCAAAGCCGGAAACAGAATCAGCAGGGTTTACCTGCGCATACATAAAAAAACTATCAGTATAAATTTTCAGTTGTTTGAGGCTCGCTAATTTAGTCTCTGTTTTACCATTATTAACGGTCTGGGATGTCATAAGGTATGCCCCGGGCATATTAGGTGCTTCTTTTTGGGTTGAAGTATTACAGCCCACAACACATAGTGCTATGAGGCTGAAGATTATATTTTTCATCATATCAGGCTTTAATGTGAAGTCAAAATAAAAAAAATTATTGGCAAATGCAATATTTCCGCCGATAAAATTCACTCCTGTTCCTGTCAGAAATTTATTAGGCCATAATCACTTTACTTCGCACTAACCTGCATGATGCGTATGTTATAGATAATAGGGTTTTCTTTGTTAGGTACCAGAATAATAAGGATGATATTAACACCTGTGGACTATCTGTGTGCATATAAATTCAAAAATTAGGGTTATCATCGCGCTGAAAACAATTTCAAAATCCAAATTCCTTATGAAAAACTTATGCCCGTTCATTCTGATCCTTTCTGCATTTCAGATTAGTGCACAAAACAAACTTCCGGTTTTTCATTTAGCATCAACGGTAAGGCCAGACGTTATAAAAGTAGCCGGCGATTATTATGATCACTTCTTCAACATAAAGGGAGAAAAGATATCGGAGACAGAAAGCATTATTGAATATAAAAGCAAAATATTGCCGCAGGGGGCTGTAGAGAGTACCATACTTCAAATCAAAAGTTTGCATAATGTTTATAGCTGGCAGGCTCTAATGCTAAATACAGATGACCGTGATAAGGCAGTATTAAAATACAAACAGATGTATCGCGAATTAAATGGAGCCGGCTTTATTATGAATGACGGAAAAAAATGCAAAATAGCGGGGCCATATGATGCACCTGACAATGACCGTGCTTTTGCTTCCAGCATGCTTGAACCGGATGTAAAAGAAAAATATCTGAAACGTTTTAAAATTGAAGTAGCCCTTAATTACAACATGTCCTATTGGACCGTTAAGATCTTAATTTATGAAAAGGAATCTGATGAAGACATCAGGCCATCGGAAGAAGCAGGCCAGTAAAATTACCTGGTGGTTGGGTATCCTTTATCGATCCAGTCAGTTTTAATATTTTGACGCAGGTCAAGCAAGTGATAGTTAGTGAACTGCATATCTTTCAGTATGGCAATTGCAGGCCGTACATTCGGGCAATGTTCGAACGGGCAGCAGCCGCAATAAATTAAAATGTTCGTCGATTTGGGCAGCTTCCTTACTTGCTCTTTAAATTTTGCCAGGTTCTTTTCATCTTTCACCATTCCTATATCGATAGAATTAGGAATTACTGCGCCAGGGCCCACACTAAAGATCACCGGTACCTCTTTATTTGCTTTAATAGTTGCGGCTAAAGTGGCGGGCTCTGTAAGTTCTTTGCTTGTCCAGTTTACAGGATTTTGGGCACAGGAATTTTCGCAGCATACAATTATAAAAACGAGGCAATAACAGGTAATGATAGTGAGTTTTTTCATAAATTTTAAATGGGTTAAAATAAATATTAATAAGATTATAGTTGGCCTTCCATTATCTCCAGGTAAGTATCCATAAAAACTCCACACTTATCATCTAAATGTTCCGCACCAGGTAATGCAATACGGATTATAACTACTACTCTCTTTAATCGATCTGTTGTACATCTATATATGTGATTATTTTATATGGGAATATTTATGCAATAACTTTTATGGATTCTTACCATCCGCTGCGTCTTTTTTATTCTTTGCCTTTTTAAATTTATTAAACAGGTCTGGCTTAAACTGAATATTCCCATCAGGCCCTGGCCGGCCCCTGATAAATATGCTGGCCCCGACTTTCTTATCAGTGCCTGCATTTTCAGGATTATAATCTGCACTTCGTTTCTTCAGGTTGCTTAACGGGATTTGTATGCTCATATCGGTATTGCCCTTCATACTATAAGTTCCTTCTACGAACATCGATAGCACAGTCGATTCGATTTCCATGCGGTTGATTTTGATTTCCTGGTTTGAAATCTCGAGGCGGTCCTTTAGTTCAGCAAAACGGATGTTTTCAAAATCCCTGTTTTTAAATATAAAAGATTGTATTTTTTTTACCGGTTCAAAA
The DNA here is from genome assembly GCA_963800635.1 of uncultured Chitinophagaceae bacterium. Taxonomy (GTDB): domain Bacteria; phylum Bacteroidota; class Bacteroidia; order Chitinophagales; family Chitinophagaceae; genus Ginsengibacter. The sequence goes on along the minus strand of CAWDCB010000005.1, from coordinate 180,712 downwards.
TTATTGAGCGCTCCATTTTTAAGCGAAAAATCTACCACGCTTTCTAAAGTGTTAGGGTAAGCCTTACCATCATTGTCAACCCCAAGTGTAGCATTTACTTTTGCGTTAAGCTTGCCTTCAAGATTTTGTGCTTTTATTCCATCTTGTCCGAAATTGCTGAAAGCCGCAAAAACTTTACTTACATCTACGTTGTCCATTACTACATCTACTTTTGCCTGGTGATAGTTGTCCTTTAATGCCACCAGAGAGCCATTAAGGTCAACGCGGCCACCTGCATGATCCATACTTAATTTGTTAACTATGTACCTGTCCTGTAACAAAGAAACGTCTGCGATTGCATTGGTGGCCTCAAACTTTTTATAGATAAGCTTTGCAGCTTTCAGATTTACATTTACTCTTCCCTGGTCTAAGGCTTCATCAATGCCCCTGGCTACCTTCTTAAGCTGTTTAGAGGATTTATTTGAGGAGATCTTTTTTCCCGACTGTAACAGGTAAGTAAAAGAAGTTAAGTTCAATGCCGGTGAATAAATATTCCAGTCAATATTAACTTTATTGGGATCTGTATTAACAAGCGTCATGAGATTTTTTGCCTGTCCATTCATAATTATCTTATTATTCAATACCATGCATTGCAGATTCTCAACGAACACATCAGAATTTTTAAATATCAACAGGCCGTTTACATTTTTCAATTCCACATTTCTCGGTTCATACAATATGTTCCCATTTTTAAATGAGATTACACCATTTATAAAAGAGTTATTGTTAGTATTATTTACTACCGGCCCCTTATAGGTCAGGTTTATTGAACCATCGCCGGCTTGCATTTGTAAGGCGTCGCTTCCTATAACATCGTTTAACGTTGTAAGCGGAAAGTTGGCAGTAAGATCGCATGTCATTAAGGGTTCATATAAATTAAGGATCTGAATAATGCTGGAGGAAACCGGAAGGCCATTCCAGGACGCGGAAAAATTGTTAATGACAACTTTAGAATTTGGATCCCGCCTCGGTTGCCCGGCTACAACTTCATCAGTGTAAAAGCCGGTGAAGGACGCATCATCAAAATTAAGAAAGGGTGTGCTCAGGTGGGAATTTTTTACGACCCATGTTACATATATCAGGGGATCGCCGCCCTTTAATGGCCCGCTGATAGCTGCATCTGCATCCAGTTTTTCATCGAGGTCCACAATAGATAAAGCGGTCGCTACTTTATTCGTTAGTAAAGTTTTTGCAAATGCATACAATATGCTGCGGGTATGCACTTTCAAAGTAAATTGCGGATTTGAGCCTTCAAGATCGAATCTGCCGGTGAGATTAAACGGATGGTCCCCTATTTTTATGTCTATACTGTCAAATTGCAGTTGCTTTAGTTTCTTATCATACCTGAAATCGAAATTTCCTTCAAATTTTTTTTCCTTTATAAAACTGCCCATGGGTATATTGAATGCAAGGCTGTGAACCAGCATGTTTGCTTTTGCTGAAAAAAAAGTTCCAATATCCTCATCATCCACTTTAAGATTCAAGTCGCTGACAACAATATCATGAAATTTTTGTTGTCTCTTATCATCAATTGTTATTCTTACATCTTCAAGCACCACTGATTTCAATTCTGATTTTCGATGCAGTCGTGGATTTGGAGGAAGTGGATGAATCTTTTTTTGGATTTAACCAAATAAGTATTGGTATAACCGGCTGTATCTGTAAATAAATAAATGGCGGCCTTTTCTATTTTAAGACCATTGACGGCCGGTTCTTTTTTTATGAGTTTCATGATACTTAACTCCGCATAGATTTCCTGGCCTTCAAAAAAAGGATGGTGATGCCGGGCAAACATTGTATCAGTAATAGAAATGTTGTGGAGAAGCACAGACACTTTGGGAAATGATTTGAAAAAAGCTCAATTCGATATCACCTATAGATACATTCCCATTTAATTTTTTACCAATATCCTGTGTTACCTGTTTTATAATTGATTTCTTATTGGAAGATACGTATATAACCAGGCCAATATATAAAAGAAATAAAAGACCCAACTAATATGCCAAACGCCCTGAGGGTATATTTAAGAGGTTTGTTCACACAATTAAATTTACGTTTATGAATAATAATTTAATTCCTTGCAGTTCCTTTTTATTTGAATGCAATTATTTGAATCACCGGGCTTTTTATTTTACTAAATTTGCGCACTAATTTATATTATAATATACATGGCTAAAACAAGAATTACTCCAAACAGCAATGGCTCACTCAGAATTGAAGGCGACTTTGAAATTGTAGATAAAAACGGCAATGTATATGGACTTGGAGGCAGGGAAATAGTTTCCATTTGCCGTTGCGGATTATCTAATAATAAACCTTTTTGCGACGGATCGCACAAAGGCCACTTCGAGCATGAAGCGATAGCATTTGATTTGCCTCCGAAAAATAACCAGTAAGTGAGAAAATCACCTGGACTTATCATCTCAGGCTGTCCGCTTTTTCACTATCTGATTTTTCATTTTTGCTTTCTTTTTAAAAAAGTGGCGCAATAAAAAATTATGCTGAAGCGCTTCGAGGTCTTCATCTAATTTTTTTGTGCCGGATTGCAGATTTTGCAACGTGACTTTCATATTTGCAGCTGCCTGCTCGTCATGAAGGAACATACCAACCGGTGCATTTTTATTATTTAATCCTTCGTTTAAAGTGGCAGTTGAAGTCTTTAAGATTATCAACAACGCCTTGTGACGTTTCAGTTACCTGCTGAAGTTGCTGAACCGTCGATCTTAATTTATTGAAAATAACCGTATCAGTTACCAGGTCATTGGCCAGGGAGCCTGGTGTACTAAGCTTTGCTGTGTATGCCGCCACGTTTATCGAAAGTTTTTCAAGGTTCGAAGCAGCTCTTTTTAATGTAAGGGTAGCAGCATTTAAATTATTTACAAGGGTTTCATCTGTCATTAATTTACCTATGCTTCCCTGCCCGTCAACTAATCTTTTACTGATCACCTTAAAACCGTTTGTTATTTCGAGTATGTTATCATTATTTTTTGAGAGTGTGCTCATCATTTCATCGGTGTTTGGTAACTTTTCGATGCCCAGAACATCACCTGTTTCAACTTCAGGAGCCTGTTGTGAACCGCCATAGATTACAACAATTTTATTTCCGATTAATCCATCTGTACTTATTTTAGCTTTTGCATCTTTGCGAATAAACTGGTGCGAATGTTCTTCGATGGAAAGTATTACTTCCACCCTTGCATTTCCCAGGATTGCTATTTTTTTTACGGTTCCGATTTTTACGCCGGTGAACCAGATATTATTGCCTTTTTGCAATCCATTTACATCTTCAAAAACTGCTTTTATACGTTATTGATTTTTCAAATGTTTTATGCTGGGAGCCCAGTGTAAGCACTGTAATAATAAAAATTGCAAGGCCAAGAAATATAAATATGCCTACTATTATGGCTCTTTTGTTATTGGTAGATTTCATTTCTGGTTGATAAAATTATAATTATAAAAATTTTGTATTCTTTCATCGTCTGTTTTAAAGAGTTCTTCAAAAGTGCCCTGTTTTAAAAATTTTCCATCCAGCATCATCGCTATACGGTCACCGGTGGTTTTTGCACAAGTGAGATCGTGGGTAATAACGATAGAAGTCGTATTAAATTTTTCCCGGACCAGGTTAATGAGTTTATTTATTTCAATACTTGTTATAGGATCAAGGCCCGCAGTGGGCTCATCATACAACATTATCTCCGGCTTTAGTATCAATGTTCGCGCAATACCGATCCGCTTTCTTTGGCCGCCGGAAAGTTCTGATGGCATCTGATCAATTGTTTGAGACAACCCCACATTTTCAAGAACCTCTTCTATTGCCCTGGTTACCTCATCCTGCGTCATATTCCTTTCATTTCTTACCAGCGGAAATGCAAGGTTTTCCCTCACGCTCATGCTGTCATATAAGGCACTGCTCTGAAAAGAAAAGCCAACTTTCAGGCGAAGTTCACGAAGTTCTTTGTCATTCAATTGATCTACTTCCTTCCCCAGAACCGTTACGGTACCGCTATCCGGTTTCAGCAAACCGCATATAATTTTTATTAACACAGATTTGCCGGTTCCCGAACGGCCAAGTACTACTACATTTTCGCCTTTATATACATCCAGGTTTACTCCCTGGAGCACATGATTATCGCCAAATGATTTGTAGAGATCCCGTATTGAAATCACTGGTTCCTTTTTATCAATATCTGTTTAATTCATTTTCCATACGGGGTCACCTGATGCTGTTTGTAATTTGAACAATAAGGATTTCTTCAACAAAAACCAGGAACATGGAAACAACCACCGATGCATTGGCTGCTTTACCCACACCCTCAGTTCCCTGGGTAGCATTATATCCTTTGTAACATCCTACAATGCCAATAGTAAATCCATATACAATACTTTTTATAAAAGAAGAGAAAATATCCAGAAAAGAAATTTTATCAAATGCCTGTTGAAAAAATGAAATAAAACTGGTGGCTTCATTTTGATGAACATTAAGATATGCGCCCAGCATTGCCACCGCTCCTGTATAACACATTAACATAGGCAGCATAAGGGTTGTGGCTACCACCCGGCTTACTACTAAAAATTTAAAGGGATTTACCGCAGAAACTTCCATGGCATCTATTTGCTCACTTACCTTCATCGAGCCTAACTCGGCCCCGATGTTCGATCCTACTTTTCCTGCTGCAATTAATGCAGTTACCAAGGGCGCCAATGCCCGTATAATAGCTATTGCAACCAGGGAAGGCAACCAGGAACTGGCGCCAAATTCAGCAAGGGATGGCCGCGATTGCTTCGTAAAAACCAGGCCTGTTACAAAGCCGGTAAGTGTAATAAGCGGCAGTGACTTATAGCCTACTTCATAGCATTGTCTTATAATTTCTTTAAATTCATAAGGAGGCTTGAAAACTTCTTTAAAAAAACGAAATACAAATTGAAATGCGATATACAGATTGAAGAAAAAATTATCAATTTTTTTTGCAATTAAATATTTGCCGGGATTTTTGTAAAATTCATAGTTACCTGCTTACCATTCAAAATTAGATCCAAATTGCTGGAGCATCAGGTTGCGCTTGCAAAGATGGGATAAAGAAATGATAAATTGCGAGAAAAGTATAGATTATTAATACTTATGTAATAATAACATAATAAGTTAAGGCCCCTAGATTATGCCCGTTTAATAACTTGTGTGGAAACCAATTCACAAAAAAACCCCGCAAAGCGGGGTAAGGTACCGGATTTTATTTGTGGATCAGTGGCTACAGTTAAACCTGTCATTTACCATTGCTATTTGTCTTGATCTTTCAATTTCAGCATTCCTGATGGCAGCTTTTTTTTCACGGCGCCTGAGATAACAATCATTTTGTATTTCTTTTACGCGGAAAATAAAATCACGGTTGATTTTTTCAATCTGGAAATCTCTTTCTCTTGCAGAAAAAATATTTTCTCTGTTATAATAGCCGTCGTTTCTATCCCTGTCATAGTTTCGATTATCGCCGGATGAATTTGCATATTGGCCATCCCTGTTATTTTCAGAACGGTAATTCCTGTCATCATTTCGCTGGTGATTGTATTGAGCAAATGAAACGGTAAATGCACCAACGCAAAATAAAAGTGTAATAATTTTTTTCATGATTATAATTTTAAAGTGTTTAAAAAAGTTTCTGGTTATGAGATATAATTTTATTAGTCAGGTATACTAATAGAATGTTAATACGACTTATATAAAATGTTAAGAAAGAATATAGAATTGTTATTACATTGATGCGGGAAAAGACATGGTTTAACTTATAGCCTGCTGGTTAAATGTATCAGAATAATTTATACGTTAACGACAGTATCAAGTAACAGCTTCTGAAAGATGTGGCAAATTAAAAGTATTAATCGCTTTTTTGCATAAGGTAATATATAGTAATATATAAGATTCGTTTAATATTTAAAACTTGTATATTATATATTAATGAAATATAATTTATAAACACTGCGATTTAATTTAATAATTTCACTTTCAAGGGACTATTGATTTGGCTTTCACCAAAGAGAATGCTATGAAAATCTTTATCAAGAATATGGTAAGCATTCGTTGCAAAATGTTAGTTAAGTCTGAGCTTGAAAAGCTTCAGATTAGAATATAAAGTTGTTGACCTTGGGGAAGTTGTTCTCTATGAGAAAATTTCTGATCAAAAACGTGATGCGCTTGAAGGCAGCGCTTAGAAAAATGGGGGCTCGAACTGATGGATGATAAACGAAGCATGCTTATTGAAAAAATCAAAAATGTAATTGTAGAAATGGTTCACTATGCAGATGAGCTTCCCAAAACAAATTATTCTGCCTATATAAGTGATAAGCTTGACCAGGATTATACTTATCTTGCTAATTTATTTTCTGAAGTTGTGGGTACTACCATTGAACACTTCATCATTGCACACAAGATTGAAAAAGTAAAAGAATTATTGGTGTATGATGAAATGAGTCTTACTGAAATTGCTGAAAAGCTTCACTACAGCAGTGTTGCCCATCTGTCTAACCAGTTCAAAAAAGTTACAGGGTTAACACCGTCTCATTTTAAAAAGCTTAAAAATAAAAGGCGTGTTGGATTGGAGAACATGTGAATTATGTAATTTGTTTTAGGAATTTGTAATAAAATTCAGGTGATTTTTTCCGAACTTTAAGCTTCAAACTACATTCGCTAAAAGAACCGGGATGAAAACATATTCATTAAATTATCGTGCAAATCATTCTGTCCCGCTAAGTCATCTAAAGCCCATGACTGAAAATATCCTGAAGCGAACGACATTCTTATTAAGTAATTCTCAATAAGCAATTAGTTTGGTAAACGGCTCCTGTTTTCACAGGAGCTTTTTCTTAGAATAATTTCTCAAAAAATATTGCATAACGTTAGTTAAGTAATGATAAATGCGGTCACACGAATTTTGTATACAAACTATATGAATTAGAAAAGATTGAATGTAATTAGTCGTGGAATTAAATAAAAACATGCGAGTTATGGTACCACAACTAATTCAATCCTACTTTACCCTTTACTGAATCAAATAATTTTTTGGAATCAAACCCAATTCCATTTTTAAATACGGTTTGAGTTTTCCTTATATCCCTGATGTTATTTTCCGGATCACCATCGATCAAAACAAGATCAGCATTTTTACCAGCCTCAACGGAGCCGATAGTTTTATCTCTGTTTAAATATTTTGCACCATTAAGTGTTGCAATTTTAATTGCCTGTACTGTGGTAAACCCGGCTTCCACCAATAATTCAATTTCCTTCCTGCTTCCATACCCTGCCAGCGTATTGCCCGATCCGGTTGGATCTGTACCGCAAACCAATAAGCCTCCTGCATCATAAAATTGTTTTTCCCATATCATTTCTTTTTTAAATAAAACGGCATCGTCAGAATCGTTATTTTGATAGCTTTGCCACCTGCCTGCGACCATTTGTTTCACTTCAGGCAAAAGCGCGCTATCTCCTCCGCCTAAAACCACTTCACTGTTTGTGTATGGCGCAAAAACCGCAAGTGTTGAAGTAATTGCAACATTTTTACTTATTAAATACTGCATCAGGCTTTTCATTTCAGCACTATTCACATCAAGATTTTCGAGTGCACGGTTTTCTTTGCCGGGATCGTATTCATTTACCTTCTTCTCCTTATCAAAATCAGAACTTACAAAGAATCCATGCTCAAGATCGTCGATGCCCGATTCAGCGGCTTCCCGGTAAGTAATGGTTCCGAGATGGCCCGTTACCTTCAGATTTCTTTTATGTGCCTCCCGAACAACTGCAATAAGGTCTTCCTTTCTGGCATGCACATACATTTTAAATGACGTACATCCTTTGTCGGCCCAAAAATTAACTGAAGCAGCGGCTTCTGCCGAATCTTTAATAATATTAATAGAAGGAATATCCCAGCCTTTTCTTTCAAAATAAGGAGCGGTTACATCAATATCTGGGCCTGGTAGTTTTCCTTCTGAAATCATTTGCCTGATGTTAAGATCTGTTTGCGGCTCGATACTTCCGGCAGTTCTAATGGTTGTTGCGCCCCCGGCAAGGTACATGCGCGGAAATGAAAACGGCATTTCTGCAACATTAAAATAATTCCCCATCAACATGGTATAATATAAATGTTCATGTAGCATCACCATCCCCGGAATAATTGTTTTACCGGTGCAATTGATTATAGCAGCGTCCTTAGGTATCGTAATATCTTTTACACTTCCTACTTGTTTAATAAGCCCGTTTGCAATAATTAAAGTCTGGTTTGCTTTCGACGGGGCGCCGGTGCCATCAATAATTTTTACATCAACGAGCGCAATAACTTTTGAGCTATCTGTTATAAAACGCCTTACAGATGAGGTGAATGCCTGCGGGAGAGAATTAAGGGTAATAAAGATGGCAGTAATCACTAATAATATTTTGCTACGCATTTCTGTAAATTTGTTTTCTGAAAGATACACGTTTGGAGATATAAATGTAATTTTTGTCAAGAAACTTAGCCCGGCGATTGCCGGCATAGTTTTTTGTTTAAGACAATAAAAAAATAATGAGCCAGGCATTTGTAAAAGAAAGTGAAGAACAATGGTTGCACGATGTACCGCCGACACTTAATGCATTAATAGTCTATTTGACGCGGGAAAACAATGGGATAAGAGTGTACGAGCAAAAAAATTATATTGATAAAAAAACAAACAAAGAGGTTCATGCCATGAGCAACGGGCTTTCGTACTCAACGGATAAAGATAGCAAGTGGTATGTAGTATAATACACCGGCTATGACAAAACAGGCCTCATCTTAAAGTGCTGCATATAAGCAAATAAAGCTATCTTCAGAACTTCTACCTAATTCTTCTTTGATAAACCGGCCGCCAGCATCTCTTCAGAACTACATTTTATTGGGTATGGATTTAGCGATTAACTGCAATGTTACATGGCAAAGGCATATAAAGTATACATCTGGAAAAGAGCGCCGTTCTTGCGTCTTGTTCTTCCACTTATTGCAGGAATTATATTGCAGTTCTATTTTCAATTTGAAATGCAGGCTATTGTTATAGCATTTGCGGTTTTGATTCTTGCTTGTATATTTTTTAGATTTTTGCCCCTGGCTTATCGTTTTAAGCTGCAGCCATTGCTGGGAATAGCCTTCACGCTCTTTATGGTAAATGCCGGGCTTTTTATTACCTGGCAAAAAGATATTCGCCATCACGCTGACTGGTATGGGAAATATTATGACAGCGCCTCTTTTATTATTGCGACTATCAGCGAGCCGCCAATTGAAAAAAGCAAGTCATATAAAACCATAGGGGCTGTAAGCGCTATTATTAATAAAAATTCGGTTTACCGCGCCCAGGGAGATTTACTGCTTTATTTTGCAAAAGATTCTTTAGAAGGCCAGCTTCAATACGGCGATAAAATTATTATTCACAAGGATCTCAATGAAATAAAAAACTCCGGCAACCCCGGCGCATTTAATTATCAACGTTATTGTGCCTTCCGGCAAATATTTCATCAATGTTATCTGAAAAAAAGTGATTGGGTTTTATTGAAGAACCGCGACGTGTCTTACTATAAACAGGTAATTTTTACAACGCGGCAATTCATAATAAATGTTTTGGATAAATATATTACCGGAAATGATGAGGCCGCACTTGCAAAAGCGATGCTTATCGGGTATAAAGTGGATCTTGATAAAGATCTTGTTCAGGCGTATAGTAATGCAGGTGTCATACATTTAATCGTAATTGCAGGTTTGCATCTTGGATTAATTTATGTTTTACTTCTATGGCTAACGAATAAAATCCCGTTTGTAAAAAGATCGAAAATTTTCCGTCTCATCCTTATATTGTCATGCTTATGGTTTTTTTCACTGCTAACCGGGGCGTCGCCTTCCGTATTGCGTGCAGTTGTAATGTTTAGCTTTATCGCAGCCGGAAAAACATTTAATAAGAATGCTTCCGTTTTCAATTCACTGGCTTCGTCGGCGTTTGTTTTACTTTGCTATGATCCTTTTATCCTGTGGGATGCGGGCTTTCAACTATCCTATTTGGCTGTCACCGGTATTGTGATTTCACAACGGTATGTTTATAACTGGTTTTATTTTCAGCAATAAAATATTGAAAGAGGCATGGGAAATAGGGTCTGTATCATTATCGGCACAGGTTTTTACATTGCCTGCCTGCCTTTATTATTTTCACCAGGTGCCTTTATTGTTTTTGTTCTCAAACATTATTGCAATTCCCCTTGCCATGTTTACACTTTATGGATGCATCTTTCTTGTATTTGTTTCAATGGTTCATCCCGTTGCATTGTATGTCGGCAAAGTGCTTACAGCGTCTATATGGTTATTAAACCATACAGTTCTTTTTATAAATGCACTTCCTTTTTCACTATGGAATGGCTTTTCGATATCTATAGCAGAAACAATTTTATTGTATGTGGTAACTATGTCTTTTCTATACTGGCTTATTAAGAAAAACATGGCTGCTTTTAAACTGGGAATTTGCAGTGCTTTGCTTTTCTCAGGAATGCTTGCTGTAAAAAAATGGAACTTTTCAAATCAAAAGAAAATTATTGTTTACAATGTTCCCGGCCATAAAGCAATTGATTTTATAAATGGCTACGGATATAGTTTTAAAGGAGATAGTGATTTGAACATTGCCGGCTTATTGCAAAATTTTAATTTAAAGCCCGGACGTATTTCTTTCATGTTGAATAGAAATGAAAGGATTGATTTTCCTTTATATCAAAAGAATAATTTTTACCAGTTTTATGGAAAAAGAATTTTATTTATTGACTCAGGTATTGTTTATAAATCTTTAGCTAAAAAAATAAATGTAGACTACATCGTAATTTCAAAAAATCCAAAACTTTTTATAGCAAATCTCGCCGGCGTCTTCAACTGCGGTATGTATATTTTTGATGCCTCTAATCCTTTGTGGAAAATTGATAAGTGGAAAAAAGATTGTGAAGAATTACATTTGCGTTTTCATTCTGTTCCCGAACAGGGTGCATTTATTACCGATCTTTAAAGCGCTGATTTTATTCCTATATAATGCAAAAAAAAATACAATCTGCCCTCATCTCGGTTTATTATAAAGATGGGCTGCATAATATTATCCGGCTTTTAGAAGCGCAAAAAATTACGATATACAGTACCGGTGGTACGCAAAAATTCATTGAAGAGGAAGGTGTTGCTTGTGTACCGGTTGAATCCACTCACCGGTTTTCCATCAATTCTCGGAGGAAGGGTTAAAACACTGCATCCATCAATATTTGGCGGTATACTTGGAAGAAGGGAAATAGAAAGTGATGTAAAGGAAATGGAACAATATAATATTCCCGAAATTGATTTGGTGATTGTTGATTTATATCCTTTTGAAGAAACGGTACGCTCAACAAATGACGAAAAGGCCATCATAGAAAAGATAGATGTGGGCGGCCCCTCAATGATAAGAGCCGCTGCTAAAAATTTCAGAAATGTTTTAGTAATAGCTGATAAAAACAGACTATGCTGATCTTGAAAATATTTTATCAGAAAGAAGTGCGGAAACATCCCTGGAAGAAAGAAAAAAATTTGCTGCCAAAGCATTTGATATTTGTTCAGGCTATGATATGGCTATTTCAAATTATTTCAATAAAACGTCTTTTATAAATCCATTTGTAGCTGAAAGAAAAGAATTGCGTTATGGAGAAAACCCTCACCAGCAGGCTTCCTTTTCAGGAAATCTTTCAAAAGTTTTTGAACAATTGCATGGCAAAGAACTTTCTTATAACAATCTTGTTGATGTTGATGCTGCATTGCAATTAATGAGTGAGTTTAAAGAAAGTAGTTCTTTAAACAGCACCTTTGCAATTATAAAACATACCAATGTTTGCGGTATTGCTCAAAGGCAAAATATATTGGAAGCTTTTTCCGCGGCCCTTGCCGGTGATCCTGAAAGCGCTTTTGGCGGTGTATTAATTTCAAATTCGCCAGTAGATAAAAAAACTGCAGAAGCGCTTAAAGATTTATTTTTTGAAGTGTTGATAGCTCCGGCTTTTGATGATGATGCATTGCCGTTCTCCAGGCAAAAAAGAACAGGATTATTTTGAAATTAAAAGAATTCTTCAAAGAATCGAAACAATATAAAACACTTTTAAACGGATTATTAATCCAGGATAATGATGAAGGAAATTTTGCAGAATGGAAAGAAGTTGGTGGAAGGGATTCTTCAGCGCAGGAAAAAGAAGATATGATATTTGCCAATCTTATTTGCAAGCATTTAAAAAGCAATGCTATTGCAGTGGTAAAAGATAAACAATTTGTTGGCAAGGGATGCGGGCAAACTTCAAGCATAGATGCTTTGAAGCAGGCAATTGGAAAGGCATCGCAATTTAATTTTGATTTAAAAAATGCTGTCGTTGCAAGCGATGCTTTTTTCCCTTTTGATGATTGTGTGAAGATTGCTCATGAGGCCGGCGTTACAGCATTTATACAACCCGGAGGATCAATAAGAGATAAAGATTCCATTGAATATTGCAAACAAAATAATCTCGTGATGGTGCTAACGGGCCTTCGCCATTTCAGGCATTAATGAAGCATCACCTTTGTAAGAAATTATTTCAATCTTTCAGTTTTAATCTCTCTTTCCACATTTCATTGAAAGTTTTTTTACTGAAATTCAGGTCGCTTCGGTGCTTATTCCAGTCTTTAAATAATTTATTAACCACTTTGTTTTTTAATCCGCCGCTACCCATGTTCATAATGCCTCTTTTCAACGAGGCTCTTTTCCATATTTTCCAGGCAAGTTTTTCTGAAAAAGTGGCCAATCCTTCTTCAACACTTTCTTTCCTGTTCAGCAGCAATAGTTCATGCAGGTTAATTTTTACCGCGCAAACTTCTGTACAATTTCCGCATAAGGATGATGCAAAGCTTAGGTGTTTATATTCATCCATACCCTGCAAATGCGGGGTGATAACACTTCCGATCGGGCCGCTATAAGTAGCGCCATAGCTATGGCCACCAATATTTTTATAAACGGGGCATGCATTTAAGGCAGGCGCCGCATCTTATGCAATAAAGGCTTTCCCGTTGTTTGGGATTTGCTAAAATATTAGAGCGGTTATTATCCAGCAATATCACATACATTTCTTCAGGCCCGTCAGTTTCACCGGGTTGCCTTGGCCCGGAAATAATGCTGCTGTAAACGGTAACTTTCTGGCCTGTGCCATATGTTGCCAGTAACGGCCACAGCAAGGCAAGGTCTGTAAGAGATGAAACTACTTTTTCAATTCCCACAATAGCAATGTGCGTTTTTGGCCAGGCAGTGCTTAAACGGGCATTGCCTTCATTTTCTGTTACAGATATTGCGCCAATATCACTGATAATAAAATTAGCCCCGGTAATTCCTATTTGTGCACTTGTATATTTTTCTCTTAATTTTTGCCTGGCAACCAATGTAAGTTCTTCAGGAGAAAGGTTTGAGGGCGTTCCCAGTTTTTCTGCAAAAAGCTTTGCAACATCTTCTTTGCTTTTATGCATTGCGGGTGTTACAATATGATAAGGAGGCTCACCATCCAATTGCTGAATGTATTCTCCCAAATCAGTTTCGACGCTTTCTATATTATTTTTTTCAAGAAATTTATTGAGATGAATTTCTTCTGTTACCATGCTCTTGCTTTTCACGATCGTTCTGCAGTTTTTTTCTTTGCAGATAGCCAGTATTTCATCCAAGGCTTCCTGTGAATTTTCGTGCCCAGATAACTTTTCCGCCCCGTTTGGTAAAATTCATTTCAAATTCTTCCAGTTGCTGGTCGAGTGTTTCAAGCGCCTTCCATTTTATATTTTTTGCTCTTTCTCTTGCAAGATCTGTATTTACAAATTGGTTTTCCCTGCGGAACGATGGCATTATACCTGCCGATATTGAAATTTATTTTTTGGCGGTGTTCAAGGTCTGCACTTTTAACGGTGCTTTTTGCTTTAAATGTTGAAGCGTTTTCAGTCATGAGTATGATTTTCGAATTCTAAGTCTACCGTTTTGATAAACACAAAAGTTATTTTTATATTTGATTCAAACTATTTGAAAAAATGTTTTGAATTGCTGACAATTTTTCTTCTGCAACGGCATCCTCTAATCTTAATAGTCAAAATTCCTTTGTGTGAAGAATAGTTTTTAAACACCAATTCTCCAAAGAAATAGTTACCATTTTAAATCCCTGTTGAGCTATCCATTCCTCGATTATTTTACCGACGCCAACATCAATTATTATTTTGAAATCGGGTAAATCAATCATACCATTTCCTCTTCTTGAGAAATTTTATCTGCGGCGTATGACAAGACATGCCTTAATATCATCTTCTTCCAACAGCTGGAAATTCCTTAATAATATCCGTCGTTGGGAATTCCTGATAGCCATCATTTTTCAAAATTTGTTCCCCTAGAAATTGTCTGCATTCCTCTGAATCACACGTTTATCCAGTTAATATAGATGAATTATGCGTAATCCTATTTAATAGTGTCGTATTCCATCGTTTGGATTTCTTGTAAAGTTATTAAAACAAAAATGGAATTATTTGATTATTTCAACACCCCCAATTCCTTTCCCACCTTTGTAAATGCTTCAATGGCTTTATCAAGATGTTCCTGCTCATGCGCTGCACTTATTTGCACCCTTATACGTGCCTGTCCCTTTGCAACAACGGGGAAGAAAAATCCAATTACATAAATTCCTTCTTCCAGTAAACGGGCTGCAAATTGTTGCGCCAATACTGCATCATAGAGCATAATAGGCACAATCGGATGATCACCTGGCTTTATATCAAAACCCGCTTCTGTCATTTTTGTTCTGAAATATTTTGTATTGCTTTCCAGTTTATCACGAAGGCCCGTTGTTTCACTCAGCATATCGAAAACCGCAATAGATGCACCCACAATACGCGGCGCCACTGTGTTGCTGAATAAGTAAGGACGGCTTCGCTGGCGAAGCATTTCAATAATTTCTTTTTTACCCGTAGTAAATCCGCCACTGGCGCCACCGAGTGCTTTACCCAATGTTCCTGTAATAATATCAACTCTTCCCATTACACCCCGGTATTCGTGCGTCCCCCTTCCGGTTTTACCTATAAAACCTGTTGAATGGCTTTCATCAACCATTACGATAGCATCATATTGATCAGCAAGGTCACAAATTATATCAAGCTGCGCAATAGTTCCATCCATGCTAAAAGATCCGTCAGTCACAATTATCCGGCTTCGCAAGTCCTGGCTTTCTTTCAATTTATTTTCAAGATCTTCCATATTATTATGTTCATAACGGTAACGCTTCGCCTTGCATAAACGCACCCCATCAATGATACTGGCATGATTCAATGCATCGGATATAATTGCATCTTCTTCGCCAAATAAAGGTTCAAAAATGCCTCCGTTAGCGTCGAAACATGCTGCATATAAAATAGTATCTTCAGTTCCTAGAAAATCGGCTATCTTTTTTTCGAGTTCTTTATGAATATCCTGCGTACCGCAAATGAAGCGGACACTGCTCAAACCATATCCCCGCTTCGTCAATATATTTTTTTGCGGCTTCCATTACTTTGGGATGGGCAGATAAGCCCCAGATAATTATTGGCGCAAAAATTCAAGACTTTTTTTCCGTTCAACTTCAATTTCGGCTCCCTGGTCACTGGTAATTATTCTTTCATTTTTATAAAGCCCCGCAGTTTTGATTTCTTCCAGTTCCTCGCCTATTCTTTTTATAAAATTTTCATTCATATCTTTTAATTTTATCTCACGCAAACCTACATGAAATCACTAAATTTCACGTATTAAAATGAATATATTGATGGTTGAATGTAACTTTTTGCTGCCTGCATGCGTATAACAATAAAACAAGCCTGCGGGATTAATTCTAAATTGCCAATTGAGTGTATGACTGAGAAAGAATATAATGAATGTGTACATCTTTTTGCTGATAATGTTTACCGGTTTATTGTAAAAAATTTGCGTCATGAAGAAGATGCTAAAGATGTTGTGCAAAGCTGCATTTGAAAAATTATGGATTAACCGGGAAATAGTGGAAAATGAACGTAGTAAATCATATTTGTTTACAGTAGCCTATCACCAGATGATTGACCATATAAGAAAAAATAAAAGAATCAGGCTGCAGGAAGATTTTTCTGCGGAAACACGAACAACAAAAGAACCGCATCATAATATTAAAAAAATCCTTAACGAGGCATTAAATAAATTAAGTGAAACACAACGCAGCCTTGTTTTGCTTAAAGATTATGAAGGATATACTTATGAAGAAATTGCAAAAATTACTTCCCTGAGTGATAAGCCAGGTAAAAGTTTACCTGCACCGGGCAAGGATACAGCTTAAAAACTATTTGGTAAAACCTGAAAATGTGATTTAAGATGGACATCAATAGAAATAATTACGAAGAATATTTTTTGCTGTATGCTGATAATGAATTAACGGATTCTGAAAAAGCCGCAGGTATTAATGTTCCTTAAAGATAATAAAGATCTTGAAGAAGAATTCAGGATGATACATTATACTATTTGTAAGCCTGATGTAAACATTGAACTGGCGGATAAATCATTTTTATTTAAAGGAAATGAGGCATCATTTATCAATGAAAAAAATTATGAAGAAGTATTTGTTTTGTATCATGATAATGAATTAACCGATAAGCAAAGAAAAGAAACAGAGGATTTTTTATGCCTGCATACACAATTAAAAAATGAGTTTGATTTAATTGGTCTGGCAAGGCTTACTCCTGAAAATTCTGTTATTTTCTCCAATAAACGAAAGTTATATAAAAAAGAAAAAACAGGAAAAGTAATTCCGTATATTTTGGAGAGCTGCTTGCAGCAGCAGTTTTCATTGGATCGGGATTATGGATAACGCAGTTATATATACAAAAGGATAATGAAAAAGCCTGCTGTAGCTGTCCAATCTAAATCGTCAAAGCAAAGTACGCCTGCTATTGAAAAGAAAAATGGCTCCTGAAAAGAAAGCAGTTAATAATGATTGTTAACAGTCGAAACAGGCAATAAATCTCAACAATCACCTACAGAAATTCCTCGTAAAAAAGAAAATTCAAAAGCTATTACAACAGAAAAATACTAACAGGGCACTTGTAAAAACTTCCGTAGAATACAAAAACCGGATCGAGAAATAATTAACGAACCCTGCTCCGGAAAAAATAAATGATCAAGAGAAAATAAATAACGAAGTTGCAGTTGCGGAGCGAAAATTAAAAATATTCCTAAGGAACAAATTATTGGAGATAATAAAATTGATCCATCAAAAGAATTAGCCCAAAATGCTATTCAAATACCGATGAAATAGCAGCAACCGCTATATGCACAAAATACTTCTTATATTTCAGATGCCAACGATAATGGTCAAAACTATGTATTTTACGATATTACTACCGAAGAGTTTAAAAAAACCAAAGTAAGCAGTTTCTTAAAAAAAGTAAAACGCGTTATTGAAAGAAATAATCCAATTAGCCGCCTTTTATCCGGAAATGAAAAGCAGGTCGTATCCAACTGACCAATAAAAACAAATCACGTACTCATAAATTTTAGAAAATGAAAAAGACAATTTTAGGTTTTATAGGAATTTTATTTGCCGTCACTTCGTTTGCGCAAACAGATTCATCGGAATGCAAAATACCGCAGAAGATTCTTCGCAATGCAAAGTAAAAATGATACCATTCGCATTGGAGGCATGATCATTTTGAAAAAGGAAGATTCTACGACAAGGAAAAGACACGTGACCGTTACCATGGGAAACAGGCGCAAACAAGGAAGTTCCAATATAAGCACCGCTTCATGGATTATTGACCTGGGTTTTGCCAACTGGGTTGATAAAACAAATTATGCGTCTGCAACAGCAGGAAATTATCTTGTAAACCGGCCTGGCACTCCGGCTCTGGGAGAAAATGATTTTAAATTGAAAACGGTTAAATCAGTCAATGTAAACATCTGGTTTTTTATGCAAAGGCTTAACCTCATTAAGCATTATGTAAATCTTAAATATGGGCTGGGACTGGAACTAAATAATTACCGCTTTAAATCAGCGCTCAGTATGAATGAAAGTGGCCCAAATCCCTATGCTCCTTCACAAAATATTAATCATGCTTTTATATTCAGGGACTCAATTAGTTTTAAAAAGATAAGCTTGCTGCGGACTATGTTACCATTCCATTTATGCTGAATTTGCAGGACAAATCCAAACTATTCTGATAAAGGCCTTAGCTTTAGCGCAGGCGTAAGTGTAGGTTACCTGTATAGCAGCCGCAATAAACAAATAAGCAGTGAACGTGGCAAAGCATAAGAACCGTGGTGATTATGATCTTGAGAAATGGAAATTTTCTTATATAGCCGAACTTGGCTTAGGGCCGGCACATTTGTATGGATCTTACAGCCCGAATTCGATCTTTGAAAAAGGACTCAATTTTATGCCTTATAGTATTGGGATAAGATTGAGTAACTGGTAAGTATTGTAAACCTCACAGGTTTTAAAAACCTGTGAGGTTTTTAAAACGTGACGTTGAAGGAAATTTATTTACTCAAATGCATGCTTCTTTCTTTATATAATTGCCTGAAGTAAGGATCACGCAGGTCTTTTATAAAGCGGATAGCCTCACCGGTGCTTTTCATTTCCGGCCCCAATTCTTTATTAACTCCCGGGAATTTATTGAAAGAGAATACGGGTTCTTTAATAGCAAAACCTTTTAATTTTTTTTCAAAGGTAAAATCCTTCAGCATTGCTTCACCCATCATGATCTTTGTTGCAATATTGAGGTAAGGGATCTCATAAGCCTTGGCAATAAACGGCGTGGTACGTGATGCGCGTGGGTTGGCTTCGATTACAAATACTTCGCTATTTTTGATTGCAAACTGGATATTGATAAGCCCTTTGATATGTAATGCGCGGGCAATTTTTTCAGCATATTCTTCCATAGTATGCACCACCAGGGGAGTTAAATTGAATTGCAGGCAAAACTGCATTGCTATCACCGCTATGAATACCGGCAGGCTCTATATGTTCCATCACACCCATCACATGAAAATCTTCCCCATCAAAGATGGCATCAATTTCTGCTTCCTGGCAGCGATCTAAAAAATGATCAATTAAAATTTTATTATTGGGCAAATGTTTTAATAAACTTAATACCCCTTTTTCAAGTTCTTCATCATTCAAAACGATACGCATGCGCTGTCCGCCCAGCACATAACTTGGCCTTACCAGTACAGGATATCCAACTTTTTTCGCCACTTCAATAGCATCGTCGGTATTATAAGGCAGTGCCATAATTTGGATAAGGGATTCCCAGTTCTTTAAGCATATCACTAAAGCGGCCGCGGTCTTCAGCAATATCCATATTGTCGAATGAGGTGCCAATAATTTTTATCCCTTTTTCGTCCAATCTTTTTGCAAGCTTCAAGGCAGTTTGCCCGCCCAATTGAACGATGACTCCATAAGGTTTTTCCAATTCAATAATTTCCCAGATGTGCTCCCAGAAAACCGGTTCAAAATATAATTTATCGGCAATATCAAAATCTGTGGAAACTGTTTCCGGATTGCAGTTGATCATTATGGCCTCATAGCCACATTCCTTTATTGCAAGCAATCCATGTACGCAGCAATAGTCAAATTCAATACCCTGGCCAATTCTATTAGGGCCACTGCCCAATACAATTATTTTCTTTTTTGAAGAGGGTATAGATTCGTTGTGCAATATGTTAGAGTTCATTGGCTTCAATAAGTATTTTTTGAAGAAGATTATTATTTATTCTAAAATTTATTTCTGTTTGAAGTCTGTTAATGAGGGGCTTTACCTGAGTAATTAATTTTTTTTCTTTTGCTTGTAGCAAAACCCCTAATATTCCTTTAATAGGAATACCATACTGTCTTGCAATTTCTCTTCCCGGTGCCTCATCAATTAAAAGTAGTTCTGTTTTTAATTCTAAACTTAAGGCAATTGCCTCAGATTCGCCTTGATCCAAAATAAGCATCAGTTCTTCAACTTTCTTTTTATCGCATGGCGTTTTGGTTTGAATAAAAGTATTTTTTTGCAAAAAGTTATCACCAATAATTTTTGCATTAATTAATTCGTTAAAAACAGCGGGAGGGATGATGACGTTTTTGAATAAATCTTTAAGCAGGTTAATTTGATTTAAATGAAGCAAACATACTAAAGGTGATGTATCGCTTATTATTATCATTAATATTATAAAGTTAAATTTCCAGACTCGTCAACGTATGTCCTTTCACTAATTAAATCTATATTTCTCTTAGAAAGCTCTTTCCAAAATTCCAAAAAAGTTATGCCTGCAAGCTTTGCAGCTTTTCGGGAAGTGATTTTATTATTTTGAAAAAGTAAAATTGAAATGTCTAATTTTAATTCAGAGTCTGAGATTTCTGCGGCTTTTACTAATTCATCGTCAAGTACTAACATGCCAATTTATTTAACTAACGCTTAAAAACTTTCTACTCAAAGGTACTATAAAAATAAGGTGTCTTTGCCTCAAACTCAGCGCTGCACGTATCTACCATCTTATACACTCTTGTAATGCCAAACTCTTTTCTTTTTTCATAAATATCTTCATCAGTACTTCCATCTTTCATGATCCTTGAAATTTGCTCATCACCAAAACCAAGCTGTTTGGCTTTCATTAAAAGTTCAGGCGACATTGTTTCGAGCGTAGCCTTTAAAAGCTCTTTTTCACAATTACATATTTTTTGAATCTGGTAAATAAACCAACGGTCAATGCCGGTTGATTCACAAATCCGGCGCACACTTACTCCTATCATGAGGGCATCTTTTATTCTGAAAATGCGATCCCATTTTGGAATTTTAATGTATTCGATAATTTCTTCAGCATACATTAAGCTTTTTCCATAATAACCCAGGCCAACGGCTTCATTTTCCAGGCTCTGGCAGGCCTTCTGTATTGCCTCTGCAAAGCTTCTTCCAATTGCCATTACTTCTCCAACTGATTTCATTTGAAGGCCAAGCGTATCATCAGCTCCTTTAAATTTATCAAAATTCCATCTTGGAATTTTTACGATAACATAATCCAGATGCCGGTTCAAAATAAGCTGAAGTAGTTTGCGTAATTTGATTTTTTAATTCATCTAAAGTAAATCCTATAGCAAGCTTGGCGGCAATTTTTGCAATTGGATAGCCCGTGCCTTACTGGCCAAGGCGGATGACCTGCTAACTCTCGGATTTATTTCAATAGCAATTATCGTTTCAGTTTGAGGATTTAACGCAAACTGCACATTACAGCCACCGGCGAAATTTCCAAGATTTCGCATCATGGCAATAGCAGTGTTCCTCATATTCTGGTAAGCGGTATCACTCAATGTCATAGCGGGCGCAACTGTTATGGAATCACCGGTGTGAACGCCCATCGGATCAAAATTTTCTACGGTGCAAATGATCACCACATTATCATTATTATCCCTAAGCAATTCCAGCTCAAATTCTTTCCAGCCCACAAGTGCTTTTTCAACCAGCACTTCGTGCATTGGAGAGGCTGTAAGGCCGCGGTTTAAGGCTTCATCCAGCTCATCTTTAGTATGTACAAAGCTTCCTCCTGTTCCACCCAATGTAAAAGAAGGGCGAATTACCAATGGGAAGCCAATTTCCTGTGCAAATTCTTTTCCTTCTAAAAATGAATTGGCGGTTTTTGCGGGTGCAACAGGAATGCCCATTTCAATCATCCATTGCCTGAATTTTTCCCTGTCTTCAGCTTTATCAATTGCTTTTATATCTACCCCAATTAATTTTATATTGCGCTTTTGCCAAATACCCAGTTCATCACCTTCTTTACAAAGATTGAGAGCAGTTTGCCCTCCCATAGTAGGCAAAACCGCATCAATATCATTTTCTTCGAGGATTATTTCTATACTTTCAATAGTAAGTGGAAGCAGGTAAACTTTATCGGCCATCATCGGGTCTGTCATAATGGTCGCGGGATTGCTGTTTATCAGGATTACCTTAATTCCCTCTTCGCGCAGGCTGCGGGCTGCCTGTGTTCCTGAATAATCAAATTCACACGCCTGGCCGATAATAATTGGGCCCGAACCTATAATTAAAACTGATGTAATAGATGTATCTCTTGGCATAAAATAAAGTGAATGCCGCGAAAATAAATGTAAATGTTGAAACGTAAAGGAATAAAAATTTCAGCCCATAAGTCTAGCTACATTAAATATTAAAAGCAGGCATACTATATGCCTGCTTTAATTGGTTGACATAAATTTTAATTCAAAGAAGGAAATGTTGCTGAGAACCATACAGATCTTTGAACATTCTTTTCAAAACATATAATTTATCAATCCATTCATTCTCACCCTTTGATTTAATCTCGTCCATATACTGTTCAACTTTTTCCACAGTTTCTTCCGCGTTGTCAAGTAAGTCATGTGTTGTATTTTTTAAATGCGATAAAAAAGCATCTTTTTCTTCTTTAGGCATATTAAAAAACCTTATAAGTGCAACACCTGCCGCCGCCCCCAGAATAATTGCTGCTATTGTATTTGACTTATTCATGATAAAATTTTAAATTTTTTAGTCGTTAGATTTGTAATTATATGAAAATGATTTTTCCTAAAAAAGATATATTACATAAATCATTCCTGTTTTTTCTTTTCCCGCTTTTATTTCTTTATGCCAAGGGGCAGGAATTTCCTCCAAAAAATTATCCCAAAGGATATTTTATTTACCCGGTCGATGCAAAAATCGGGCTGGCAGCAAATTTTGGGGAATTGCGCCCCAATCATTATCATATGGGCCTGGATTGCCGGACCAACCAGGTGCAAAACAGGCCGGTAAAAGCGGCGGCAGATGGATATATCGCCCATGTGCGTATTGATGCTACAGGCTTTGGAAGAGCAATTTATATTAATCATCCTAATGGATTGACAACACTATATGGACACCTGAATAATTTTTATCCTGCTCTGGAGAAATATGTTAAAGAACAGCAATACAAATTAGAATCGTGGCAGATTTTTCTTGACATTCCGCAGGGAATGTTCCCGGTAAAGCAAGGGCAGTTCATTGCTTATAGCGGAAATACCGGCGGCTCGGAGGGGCCGCATTGCCATTTTGAAATAAGAGATACAAAGACGGATAAAGTTTTAAACCCGCTTTTATTTGGATTTCCCATCGCAGATAATGTTCCTCCAACCATTCTTCGTTTAGCCATGTACGATAGGTGCATAAGCACTTACAGCCAGTCGCCAAAATTATTCAGCCTTAAAAAGATAAACGGGAATTATACAACAGCACAGCCGGTAATTACTATAAACACAGATAAGGTAAGCTTTGGAATTTCTGCTAATGATAAAGTAACGGGTGCTTCAAATCCAAATGGGATATATGAGGCTATACTTTATTTTGATGAGAAAGCGATTGTAGGTTTTCAGATTGACAGCATAACTTATGATGAAACAAGGTATGTAAATGCACATATTGATTATAAAACCAGGGCTGCAGGAGGGCCCTTTATTGAGCATCTTTCAAGGTTACCAGGCTATCCGCAGGGAATATATAAAGATTTTAGCGGGGATGGTGTAATAGAACTTACGGATGACAGTGTTCACCAGGTAAAAATTGTTGTAAAGGATGCTTATGGCAATGCTTCAACGCTCGGTTTCAAAATAAAAAAAGGATTGAATATAGAAACACGGTTACAAAAAGATACCGGCTCTTATTACAATCAAAAAGAATTTCATCCCGGGTTTTGTTAATATTTTTGAAAACGAAAACCTGCAGCTTATTTTGAGCCCGAAAGATTTGTACGATTCTTTTTCATTTGTGCATTCAGAAAAGCCCGGGGTTTCTTCTCTTTCGTATTCCGGTGTTTATTCAATAGAATCCGGGCTGGTACCTATACATGATTATTGTATTGTAAGGATAAAAGCAGATAAAGCGTACCGCCGGAACTACGTGATAAAATGCTTATAAAAAGAAGCTGGGATGGCAAAACAGAAGTGGCAAAAGCAACAGGAGATGGTGACTGGTATCACAGCGAAATTTCAGAAGCTTTGGAAATTTTGAATTGATTGCAGATGACTATTCCGCCGGTTATTTACGGCGGCTTTAAAGACAATGCAAATCTTTCAAAATCTGCGCGGATAATTTTTATTCCGAAAGATAATAATGATGCAATAAAAAGTTTCAGAGCAGAGCTTGATGGCAAATGGCTAAGATTTACCAATGATAAAGGCCATTCCTTTATTTATAATTTTGATGAAATGTGTAGCCGCGGGAATCCATGTATTAAAAATTTCAGTAAGCGATGAAGCAGGCAATATAACAGAGAAAACCTATCATTTTACACGATAAAAAATTAACAAATGATTCAATTAACAGAAGGAGCAGAAAGCTCCGGATTTTAACGGGAAAGACCAAAATGGGAAAGCCGGTATCTCTAAAAGATTTTAGAGGAAAAAAAGTTGTGCTTTATTTTTATCCTGAAGATGATACACCTACCTGCACCATAGAAGCTTGTAACCTGCGCGACAATTACGAATTATTAGAGAAGGAAGGGTTGGTGATTTTGGGTGTTAGCCCCGATGAGGTAAAGAAGCACAAAAAATTTGAAGAAAAATATAGGCTGCCTTTTACGCTTATTGCGGATCCTGAAAAAAAGATCGTAGATAAATATGGAGTTTGGGGTGAAAAAAATTTATATGGCCGCAAATATATGGGCTTGCACCGCACTACTTTTTTGATTGATGAGAAAGGGTTCATCCGGAAAATATTTAAAAAGCCGAAATCAAAAATTCATAGTGAAGAAATTTTGAAAGCACTTGGGCTAATATATTTTTAAATGCTTATCAATTTTCTTAAGTATTATGCAGCTTCGCATTAAAGAACAATCGTGGATTGCAAAACTGGCTGCCAAAAAATTAAAATCAAAAAATGTTGCCATAGTTATCGGCACCACCATTCATCTTTATAATGTTTCAAAGCAACAGTTTTTGCAAAATGAAAAATGGGTAAAACATGAAGTATGCCATTTAGAGCAATTTCAAAAAGCACGGCTATTTTACTTTTATTTTAAAATATTTGTGGGAAAGTATGAGGAATGGATATTATCACAATAAATATGAAGAAGAAGCACGAAAGGCGGAAGAAGAATGACGATATGTTATTTTATTATTTTGCTGCGTAAGCTGCGGCAGTTATTTTTAATCCCTCGTTATAGGCTGTAGGCTGAAATTTAAAAGCATTATTAAATTTGGAAGAATCAAAAATATAATCCGAATCATACTGGTAAAGCATTTCTTTCATTTCATACATAGTTCTCATAAAAATTCCTAAAAGGCCAATCATCCCTTTACCTATAACCATATGTTTTTCCGGTGCATTGAAAAATTTGTGCGGCCATGCGGATGATCTCTTTCCCGGTAAGTGCGGGTGCTGCTGTCGGCATATTCCAAACCTGGTTCCATGCATCCTCGCTTTGAGAAAGCAGCCACAATGCTTTTCCGCAATCCGGTGTAAAAGTAAACGAATGCATTACCGAATCATTAACCATCCATTGAGCTTTTTTCTTTTTGGCCATTTTATCAAATACCAATAAATTCAATACGCTTGTACTGCAATTGGGGCCATAAAAATCAGCAGCCCGTGCAATCATTGCTGTAATATTTCCGGCTTTCACTTCATCCATTAACTGGAGGGCAAGCTTTGCGCGCAACTCGCCTTTTTTACTTACGGGATTGTAAGGTGTTGTTTCCGTCATAGCTCCTGTAACCTTACCGAGCATATATACATTATCAAAAAAAATAAGCCGGGCATTGTTTTTCTTGCATGCGTTAATAGTGTTGTTCATTATAACAGGCCATTGCTTATTCCATATCCTGATATCATATGGCAAGCCGGGACATAAAACCACAACGGATGAGCCTTTTACTGCCTCATCCGTTTGTTTGGTATTGGTAAGGTCTGCAGATTTGAGTAAGTGCCCCGTTTACCTGTTTTGGATGGCGGCTTACCAAAGTATATGGAATGTTATTGAGAGAAAGTACTTTTGAAAATTCATTGGCAATAATGCCACCGGCCCCAAGAATTGTATACATTGAATTAAGTGATTTTGAGAGACGTGTATGCCATCCGAAGCGGCTGGCACTTTAATAATCGAGTTGCAATCCCAGCCTGTCTTTCAATTGCTTTACCAGAGGATACGCTTCTATAACTTTTAAATATTGCTCTTTGGTAGTTAAGTGTTTTTCCTGTTCTGAATCATTGTTTTCCTCTTCTACGATAATTACCCGGTAAGTTAAAAAACGGTTATTAAAATGTGCCTGGAGGTGTTCTATCAATGCAGCTCTTTCTGTTTCAATAAATTTTTGCTGAATATTGTTCTCTGTAATAATTTCAATGCAATTATTATCAATAATATTCAGCTTTGCAGATTTGAAATTTGAAACACCCGAGTGGTTATTATTTTTACGAAGCTCTTCAATATAAAGCCCCCATGCTACATATAATTCTTCTTCACTAAGCTCTTTAATGTTATTGCCATTTTGCTTATTTTCAAGAGCAACCTGCTCCCTGATTTTTTCAAGCGAACCCAGTTTTTTTATTTTCGTTTGCGGGCTTACGTTGGCCACGAACGTATGGTCTGCGGCAGCTTTGGTTAATTCCGGCCGGAAATTCCTTCTTCAATAATAAGTATGGCCTTATCTTTTCTGTAATTGCCCGTTACCTCCATTTTGTGAATCGGTTGGCTTTTTGCCATTTGTTAGAGAGCTTTCTGCGGGGCTGGCTATATTTTTTTCTTTTACTGCCACCGCAGAAATTGATTTGAAAGCGACAGGCCTTACACTTTCAAGCTGTTTTTTTTTATGCAGATGTCCACCATCATTTACCAGCTCGATTGCCTGTTGCAGGTAGCAAAGCTTTATCAAAGTAAGTTCCACATGCAATCGCTTATTTCGGGATTGCCTGTAATTAATTTCTGCTTCATTCAATATATTTAATGCACTTAACAAAGCAGGCCACATCTGTTTTTAAGGCCACCTCAAGATACCGCTGCTTAAAACCTTCTGATACTTCAAGAAGCATCGCCACTTTGGGATCTTTGCTTACCAGCAGGTTCCTGATAAATTCGGCAAAGCCATTTAACACCAGGTCACCTTCAAAGCCTTTCCGGTTTATTTCATCATATAGCAAAATGGTATCGCTGATACTTTCCTTTTGTATAGCTTCCATAAGGCGGAAATAATAATCTTCATCCAGGATATTTAAATGTTCAAGGGTATTAGCATAGGTATAGCTGCCCATTGGTAAAGCTTACGATCTTATCGAGAATACTTAACGCATCTCTTAAGCAGCCTTCGCTTTTTTGTGCGATTATATGCAACGCGGTTTTATCGGCTTGTATCTTTTCTTTTTCACAAATTTCCTGCAGGTGTTCAACAGTATCCTGGTTGGTAATTCTTTTAAAATCAAAAATCTGGCAGCGGGATAAAATGGTAGGAAGTATTTTATGCTTTTCTGTGGTTGCCAAAATAAAAATTGCAAACGGCGGAGGTTCTTCAAGTGTTTTTAAAAAGGCATTAAAAGCCGAAGCGCTTAACATGTGTACCTCATCAACAATATATACTTTATAGGCGCCGGCCTGCGGGGCAAATCTTACCTGGTCAACGAGTGTGCGGATGTCATCAACAGAATTGTTACTGGCAGCATCCAGTTCATGAATATTGAGGGAAGTTCCATTGTCGAATGAAACACAGGAATTGCAAACATTGCAGGCTTCTCCTTCAGGAGTTCTGTTTTCGCAATTGATTGTTTTTGCCAGTATCCTTGCACAGGTGGTTTTGCCCACACCACGTGGCCCGCAGAATAAAAATGCATGAGCAAGCTGGTTATTTTTGATGGCATTTTTAAGTGTAGTGGTTATATGCGACTGGCCTACAACTGTACTAAAATTTTGCGGCCGGTATTTCCTGGCTGAAACGATAAATTTATCCATAATTAAGAGAGACAAATTTACGATTTTAGTCCTTATAATCCGGGGTGCTTTTATAATCCCGCAGATAATTTTTTATACAGTGAAGCACATTTTTCAATTTAAAAAAGGATGTCTTTTAAATTCCTTTCCCCGGTCGAAAAGATAGCGGTATGTGGTAAGCAGCCTGCTTTGTTTTGCTCCTATATGACGCGAAATATTTAAAATTCTTGGGTTAAAATCGCCCTGCCATTGAAGCTCCAGTTCATTATATTGTTTTTTTTTCTGAATTACTTTGGCGCCCTCTACAATCATATAATAATCAATGCCTTTGCCCTGGTACTCCGGTATTACTCCAAAAACAATTCCGGTAAATTTGTTACAAACACCCTTTTTTTTCAGCCATAAATATTTAAGCTTTTCAAAAACGCCAAACCTGCCATTAAGATATTTAAAAATCTGGTTTAGTTCAGGTAAGTTCACCCAAAAAGCGATGGGTTGATCATTATGATAAACAAACCAAATCAGATCTTCATCCATTACAGGTTTCATTGCCTTAAACATTTTATAAGCCACTTCTTTGCTCAGTTGTTTATTGCCTTCATGGCTTGCCCAGGCTTTATTATAAACCGTGCTAAAATCAGTTGCAAATTTTCGTAATTGATTCTTCCTGTATATGAATAGCGTTAAACTCAGGGTTTGCATTGTATTTTTCATCCTGTTCAATAAATTTTTCATTAAGCTGCGTTTGCACAAAAAGATGCCAGCATATTTGATTATAAAATTTTTTGAAACCATAATTCTCAAAAAGCGTTTGATAATAGGGAAGATTATAGTTCATCAAATAAATAGGTGGCTTAAAACCTTCTGTTACCAGGCCCCACCAGCGGTCGCGCTCGCCAAAATTTATAGGGCCATCCATAGCTTCCATTCCACGTTGCATGAGCCAGCTTTTGGCCACATCAAACAACATATCTGCGGCCTGCTGGTTATTAATACATTCAAAAAAACCAATACCACCGGTTGGTTGTTCATCACCTTTGTTTTTGTATTTTTTATTTACAAAAGCAGCAATGCGGCCAATAAAAACATCGTTGTCTTTTAAAAGCCACCTGGAACATTCACCAAAGCGAAATGTTTTATTTTTCTTTTGATCGAATACATCATTCACGTCCTTATCGAGGGGACGAATAAAATTAGGATCATCTTTATAAATAGTTAGGGGGACTTCAAGGAATTTTTTCGCAAGACTTTTATCTAAAACTTGAACCAGTTCCATCAATGGCTAAAAAATTAATATGGTAATGTACAATCAAAAACGTTTGTCGCCAAAAAACCACAATTTGTTGAAAGTAATAATGAATCTGAAATCTCTTTTCAAAGGAGCGAACTTAAAAAAAATTTTTAACAATTTTAATCTTTCCACGTTTTTGTGCGTATCAAATTTAAATTCATTTATTTAAAAATAGATGATTACTTAAATTCGAAAATTTAAACCTTTTAATTCTAAAAGGCATGTTTATTGTTTGCCTACATACAGATAAACCAGGAGAGTTCTTATTAGATATTATAACAATAAAAATTAAGCTATGAAAAAAATATCTGGAAAAAAGGTAGCCATATTAACTGAAAATGGATTTGAAGAAGTTGAGCTAACAAGCCCTAAAAAAGCAATGGAAAATGCGGGAATTGAAGTGGATATCGTATCTCCCCAAAAAGAAAGCGTTAAAGCCTGGGACCATGATCATTGGTCAATGGAGTTGCCTGTTGATGTAAATCTTTCTGAGGCGAAGGTTGCGGATTATGATGCGTTGATGATACCGGGAGGTGTTTTAAATCCCGACCTGATGAGGCTCAATGAAGATTGTGTTCAGTTTGCAAAAGATTTTATGGAATCCGGAAAACCGGTGGCGGCGATTTGTCACGGCCCGCAATTATTAATAGAGACCGGCTTGTTAAGGGGTAGGAAACTAACCTCCTATCCTTCTGTAAAGACAGATCTAAAAAATGCCGGGGCCGACTGGAAAGACAAAGAAGTTGTTGTGGATAACGGGCTTGTTACCAGCCGCAGCCCTAAAGACCTTGAAGCTTTTAATAAAAAATTACTGGAAGAAGTGAGTGAAGGTATTCATGAGCCGGCTTAATTAATTTCGGGCTTCGTCATCATAGGGATAATAAAAGCCTGCTGTTTGATATTAACAGCAGGCTTTTTATATTAACAGCAGGCTTTTTATGAACATCGGAAGGTTAATTTTAACGCTATTGATTTTTTATCATTAAGTCGTACAATATTTTTTTATCACTATCCGTGAATATCCGGCTGCTGTCCTGCATTTCGAAATGGCGTTTAAAAGCCTCAATAGCTGCGGCACTGTCTTTAACTGAGTAACCAATGATTCTCAATGCCTGTATGCTGTTGAAATTATCAGGCACGGTAATCCCTGAGGTATCATCATACCAGATACCATAGCCATTTTGAGACAGCAATTGCCAGGGAAATTTTACATTAGGATCGTCTTTACGGGTCGGTGCAATATCCGCATGGCCGATAAAATTTGCCGCAGGAATATTATACCTTTTCTTTAGTGTATCCAATATTGTTAACAAGCTGTTTATCTGAACGGCCGGGAAAGAATCAAAGCCATTATTATCGAGTTCAATGCCAATAGAAGAAGAATTAATGTCCTTATCATTGCCCCAGGCGCCGGCGCCTGCATGCCAGGCGCGTAAGTAGTCGTTTAACATGTGATGAACGGTTCCATCCTTACAAATAACATAATGCGCACTTACCGCTGTACGCGGCAGGGTAAAGGTCCGCAGGGTTTGTTCACAACTGTTTTGTGCGGTGTGGTGTATGATTACAAAATTGGGCTTCCGCATTCCAAAATTTGTAGTACCTACCCAACCCGGAGAAATGATATAAATGTCTTTGACGGGCGATTGACTTATAATTTTCCCGAACGCTTTTGCCTGGTGCTTATAGATTTTATTAGTGGCCGCATATTTATTTGAGGAGCATGAGAAGGCTATAAAAAAGAAGATTGAAATATAAAAAATTTTTGCTGCACGTGTTGTAAAGATGATAAGCATAATTAAAAAAGGTTCACCCTCTTTCTATAATTTTAAATGAAAGTATCGGAAAGCTAATTAGAC
The DNA here is from genome assembly GCA_963800635.1 of uncultured Chitinophagaceae bacterium. Taxonomy (GTDB): domain Bacteria; phylum Bacteroidota; class Bacteroidia; order Chitinophagales; family Chitinophagaceae; genus Ginsengibacter. The sequence goes on along the minus strand of CAWDCB010000005.1, from coordinate 149,551 downwards.
AATACATTTTTTCTCCAGTCCGGATTGTGCAGGTTAAGGTTGCATTTTTTATTTAACTGTTCAATAAGGTAAACCGAAAGTTCGGGTGATTTCGCTTCATCGTGCATGTGAATAAAAAAATAAATTTCTTCCAATCCCTTGCTTAGCCAGAGCTTTATACGTTCCACCCATTCATCACAGCGTGTATAATCGGTAGGATGCAGGCTATTGCCGACAAAGCGGACGAAAGTTTTTGGAACGGTGAGATGCATGTGGGCTACATCACGCCGGCCGGCGGTGTCGGTAATGATCAGCCCTATATTTTGCAATGACAGCTCTTTAATTAATTCATTAAAAATTTTAGTATCGCTAAACCAATCAGGATGACGCAACTCAAGGAACAATTGGTTTGATTTAGGAAAGTCAAATAGAAAGTTAATTAATAACTTCGCTTTAACCGGTGAAAAATTCTCCTGCAGCATCAAGAAAAGAGGGCCAAGATTTGCACCAAATCCCTGTACTGAATCCAAAAAAGATCTGATACTTTCCTGTTGCGCTGCCAGGTTTGCATTAGGTACGATAAAGCGCACCAGCTTAGGGCAGAATATGAAATCTTTTCCTGCGGCCTTTGCTCCCCAGGTTTTTACCTGTTGCAAAGAAGGCGTTTTGTAGCCTGTCGCATTCAATTCGATAGAATTGAAGTGATCAATATATAAATTCAGAAAATCTTTTTCGGAAGTTCCCTTTGGATAAATTTTTCCAACCCATTCCTTTCTTCCCCACTTGGCACAGCCAACATATACTTTGGGCTGTGCAGCTTTTTTACCTGGTAAAACGGTTTTGTTGTAAAGAGGTTCTGTGGGTAAACTAAAATCAATCTTATCCACTTCGCTTTCGGGTAATCGTCCAAATTCCATGGATTTATTTTTATGAGGAAAGTTAGGATTTTATATGGACTGGGAATCAAATAAGTTGAATGTGGCTGAAGGACATTCTACCACGTTATACATTAATAGCGCTACAACCAATCAGCTCGGGTGAAAGGGTCCATTTTTGTAAGGGCTTCAGAGATGTTGACTTGCTTCTACATATTTCTCCTGTATTGGCCACCCACTTCATAAAGTGCGTGCGTTATTTGACCCAGGGAACAATACTTAACAGTTTCCATTAATTCTTCAAAAAGGTTCCCGTTATTAATGGCGACTTCCTGCAGCCGGCTGAGCATGGTAGCACTTTCTTTTTTGTGCCGTTCATGAAAGGCTTGTAAATTTTTTATCTGGATATTTTTTTCTTCCTTCGTACTGCGTATAACTTCTGCCGGCAGTATGGTAGGCGAACCTGCTTTATTCAGGAAGGTATTTACACCAACAATGGGAAATTCACCGGTATGTTTCAACGTTTCATAATACAGGCTTTCTTCCTGGATTTTATTTCGCTGGTACATTCGCTCCATGGCGCCCAGCACCCCGCCCCTTTCTGACAAACGGTTAAATTCGGCTATTACGGCTTCCTCCACCAGATCGGTAAGTTCTTCAATTAAAAAACTGCCCTGGTTCGGATTTTCATTTTTCGCAGTTCCCAGTTCACGGTTAATGATCAATTGAATTGCCATAGCACGGCGAACACTTTCTTCGGTAGGTGTTGTTATCGCTTCATCATATGCGTTGGTGTGAAGGCTGTTGCAATTGTCGTAAATAGCATAGAGCGCCTGCAACGTTGTTCGTATATCATTAAAATCTATTTCCTGTGCATGAAGGCTGCGCCCGCTGGTTTGTATATGGTATTTTAGCTTTTGAGAGCGGGAGTTAGCCTTGTATTTATATTTCATTGCCTTAGCCCAGATGCGGCGCGCTACCCTGCCTATTACACTATATTCTGCATCCATGCCGTTGCTGAAAAAAAATGAAAGGTTTGGTGCAAAATCATCGATGTTCATTCCGCGCCCCAGGTAATATTCCACATAAGTAAAACCGTTGGAAAGGGTAAATGCAAGTTGAGTAATAGGATTGGCACCAGCTTCGGCAATATGATAGCCGCTTATAGAAACCGAATAAAAATTCCGTACATTATTTTTAATAAAATATTCCTGAACATCACCCATTAGTTTCAAAGCAAATTCTGTTGAGAAAATGCACGTATTTTGTGCCTGGTCTTCTTTTAAGATATCAGCCTGAACGGTACCGCGAACTGTTGCCAGCGCATTCGCTTTTATTTGCTCGTAAATATCTCTGTCAAGAATGTCAGCTCCTGATAAGCCAAGCAACCTGAGGCCAAGGCCGTCATTGCCTTTCGGCAAATGGCCGGTCATACTTCCTTTTTCCGGGTAAACAGGTTCACCGTTAATGCCAATATATTTTGGAAGCTCATTTATATCGTACTTCGATTCGATAATTTCGTTTACCCGTTGCCGTAAGTTATTTTCTGCAATATATTTTTCGCATTGCTGGTCAATCGCTGCATTTAAAAAAAAGGCAAGCAACATCGGAGCGGGCCCATTGATCGTCATGCTCACCGATGTTTTGGAATCACAAAGATCGAAGCCACTGTACAATTTTTTTGCATCATCAACAGAGGCAATGCTTACGCCGCTGTTCCCGACCTTCCCAAAAATATCAGGACGTTCACCGGGGTCCTCACCATAGAGCGTAACACTGTCAAATGCAGTACTGAGGCGTTTTGCAGGCTGCCCCAGGCTAACGTAATGAAAACGCCTGTTGGTTCTTTCGGGGCCGCCTTCTCCGGCAAACATTCTTGTTGGATCTTCTTCTGCGCGCTTTAGAGGAAATACGCCGGATGTATAGGGAAATTTTCCGGGAAAATTTTCCTGGAACTGCCAGCGTAAAATATCGCCCCAATCTTTAAAGCGCGGAACAGCAATTTTTGGAATTTTGGAATGTGAAAGTGATTCAAAATACAACGGCTGTTTTATAATTTTTCCTCTTACGTCATATTCAAAAAACTCTTTTTGATAAGAATTTTTTATGCTTTCCCACTCGTCTATCAACTTTTTAGAAAGTGGCAGCAATCTTTCGTTGATGCTTACTGCGGCTTCTTCTATTGCTGCCAGCGCCGTATCATTTTTTTCAATGTTACCGTTACTCTTTACTATTTTCGCTGTGCCGATTACCTGGTATAATTGGGAGGCAAGTTCAGCCTGCACATCTGCAATCCGGTTATAGCTTAAAATTTCATCGGCAATTTCAGCAAGATACCGCACGCGCTTTGCCGGAATTACCGGTTCCCCTATGCTTCCATTGCGTCGTGGTGCTTCATCCTCCTTTAGAAAGTTCCCCGTTCTTCTGATCAATAGCAGCGATTACTTTATTAAACAATTCATTGCAGCCGGCATCATTAAATACTGAAGCTACCGTACCAATTACAGGCAGCTCACTATCTTTTGCATTCCACAAGCTATGATTGCGCTTATACTGCTTTTTTACATCATGCAAGGCATCCTGTGCGCCGGCTTTGTCGAATTTATTCAGACAAATGATATCTGCATAATCGAGCATATTTATTTTTTCCAATTGTGATGCAGCCCCATATTCAGGGGTCATTACATACATGCTCACATCGCAATAATCAAGAATCGATGCATCACCCTGGCCAACACCTGCACTTTCCAAAATGATAAAATCATAACCTGCAGCCTTACAAATATCAAGCGCTTCCTGTACATGGGTGCTAAGCGCTTTATCACTTTCTCTTGTGGCCAGCGACCGCATGTAAGCACGTGGATGATGTATCGAGTTCATACGAATACGGTCGCCTAATAAAGCGCCGCCCGTTTTTTTCCTGGAAGGGTCAACCGAAATAACAGCAATCGTTTTTTCTGTATAAAGATTCAGGAAACGCCGCACCATCTCATCTGTTACGGATGATTTTCCTGCACCGCCTGTTCCTGTAATACCAAGTACCGGCGGCGATTTTGCTAAGCTCTCTTTAAACGGGAACAAGTCCGGCAATACTTTATCAACCGGCTCACCATTTTCAGCGAGCGTAATAGATTGTGCTATCTTTTTAATATCCCTCCACTCTCCCAGGGCAAATTTTCCGTTATTCCCGTTTCCATTGGAGGCCGTAGTTCTCGCTTCACCGGCGGGGGTTGAGGGAGGCCTGCATTTATTTACAACATCTTCAATCATTCCTTCAAGGCCCATTGTTCTTCCATCATCAGGCGAATAAATTCTTGTAATACCGTAAGCCTGCAGTTCTTCAATTTCTGAAGGAAGAATGGTGCCACCACCACCACCGAAAATTTTTATATGCCCACATCCATTTTCATCCAGCAGGTCTTTCATATATTTAAAGAACTCCACGTGGCCGCCCTGGTAGCTCGTAACGGCAATACCCGCGGCATCTTCTTCAATTGCGCATTCAACTATTTCATGCACACTCCGGTTGTGGCCAAGATGAATAATTTCAGCGCCCTTGCTTTGCATAATTCGCCGCATGATATTGATAGCAGCATCATGCCCGTCAAATAGTGAGGCCGCAGTTACAATTCTTACTGTATGGGTAATGGTTGGTGGCATAATCTACTTTGGTTCGCTTTAAACATCTCGAACCATTCGTAAAATTACAACTAAACAAAAGGAAATATGTAGGCGCTATTTATTTGACATTGCGGTTTTATTTCTTTTAGGTCTAAAGAAATTATACGCTATTCCAATACCCAGGTTAGTGTCGCGGTGTTCAATGAAGCGGTGATTGAGTAAAACAGTTAGGGAGGCCTGTAGCTGAAATTTAAGAGGAAATTTTTTAAAACCTATTGTGTAACTGACTGCCGGCTCCCAGAAAAAAACCGGTGAAATGCCGATGCTGTCCAGTATGTAATTATCCAGCTCGGCCGATGTATAATTTGTACGGATGTGTGTAAATAAGACTTCAGTAAACCTTGAAGCAAGAGCAGTAAACGAGTTTTTGAAAAAACTATAAGTTAATGCGGGTTGTATAAAAAATTTGGTTACCCGGCTGTAGTGATATTTATTCGCCTGAATACTGTTTGAAGTAAAATCATCAAAGATCTTTGAAGAGCCAAAAGCCGCGCCCCCAAAAACCTGGAATTGCATTTTAGAATTTTTTTCTGTTGCAGTAAAGTATCCGGCGCCAATCTCCGTAAAGTTTCTTTTGTAGGATAAAAAAGAGCTGTCTCTCGGGAAGAAGCTGTCATTACCTCCATTTTTTTCCCACCGTACGCTTTCGTTAAGCATCACTGCGAAATGGTTACTTATGGCCCATGCGGTTTGTAAATCAAGGCCGCGGTTGTAATTATCTTTTGCTGTAAAAGCATTCAGAGATCCGGCATAAAAGGCAGCAACCTCAAGGTCATTTTGTTTATTTAGCGATGGAATATTTTGAGTCGGCGGGCTATACACATATCGCGGAGAATAACAGGCATAAAGGCTTATGGACATTACAAAAGAAAAAAGATAATTTTTCATCAGATCATCTTAAAAGTAAGCGCAGCAAATTCCTCAACACTTAAAGTTTCGGCGCGGCGGTTAAAAAAATCATCGGCGAGAATTTCTTTTGGAATTAAACTTTTAACACCATTACGGAGTGTCTTACGCCTTTGGTTAAATGCAGTTTTTACCAGAACCCAAAAAGCCCTTTCGCTTTTTACCGGCAGGTAAGCTTTCACGTGCAGATAACCTGATTACTCCACTTTGCACTTTTGGCTGCGGGGTAAAGCATTCATTTCCCACTGAAAAAAGATATTCAACTCTGTAATAATATTGCAACAGCACGCTTAACACGCCATATATTTTGCTGCCTTCTTTTGCCGCCGCCCGCTCCGCAACTTCTTTTTGAAACATTCCTATTACTACAGGCACATATTCTTTCCATTCCAGTATTTTAAACAAAATTTGCGTTGAAATATTATAAGGAAAATTCCCGATTATGGTAAATGGTTCTTCAAAAGGGCGGTCAATTGAAAGAAAGCTTTGGTGGATAAGATCTTCCTGTAAAGAAGGAAATTGTTTAAGAATAAAATTTACTTTTTCTTCATCAACTTCTACTGCTTTAAAATGTATGCCTGGTATTTCAATAAGATGTTTGGTAATTGCTCCCCGTGCCCGGCCCGACTTCCAATAAATTTTTAAAATTATTTTGTAATAAGGCATCCACAATTCTGTCTACAATTTTTTCATCTTTTAAAAAATGCTGACCGAGTGATTTTTTTATTGTATGCATAGCCGGGCGCAAATTACTGATAAGTTCGCCTACACGCATCAGGAACAAATGCTTACTGAAACGGCGATATTGTAAATTTGCATCGAACAGGATCCTAAACAACAATTTTTTGAATCTTATGAAGGCCGGTTGTACAAACTAATTTAGATAAATATAAAAGAGCATAAAACTCCTTTTTCTATAAATGATTTATTCAACGAAAGGTATTGTTCTTCGCACTATTAAATATGGAGAGACTTCTGTAATTGCTGCCATCTTTACAGAAATGTTTGGCATTCAGTCTTATATTGTAAACGGGGTACGGACATCGGGGAAAACTTCAAAAACGCATTTCTTTCAACCTTCCTCGCTGCTGGAAATGCAGGTTTATCATAGTGACTTAAAAAATCTGCAACGAATTAAAGAAGTAAATTGGGCGTATTTATATAGAACTATTTTAAGTGATGTTACCAAAAATACGGTCGCTCTTTATATGGTCGAGCTTTTACATAAATGCTTAAAACAACCGGAATGCAATGCAGATCTTTTTCATTTTTGTGAAGATGCTTTCCTGCAGCTTGATGCTTCCGATGCTGAAATAACTGCCAACTTTCCACTTTACTTTTGCCTGCATCTCGCTTATTTTTTTGGATTTCGCTTACAGAATAATTACTCTGCTGAAAGAAATCTTTTTAACTGCAGGGAAGGAAATTTTGACTATCAAATTTTGGCGAATGATCATTTTGTAGAAGCTGGCACCAGTTACCATATTTCTGCAATTGTTGAAAGCGCTTCATCCGGTAGACCTCGTTGAAGTAAAACTTAATAAAAATATCCGGAGAACAATTCTATCCGCATTGGAAAATTACTATGCTTTTCATATTCCTGAATTTGGAGCAATGAAAACGCTTCCGGTGCTGCATGAACTATTGGGATAATAACCGCACTATCATATCTATAAAATTTTTCTGGCTATCGAATTTTGTGTGAAAGCTTTTATCTGCAACATTTTCAATTAAAACTACGCCCGGCTTTTTACCTGTTTCAAAACTTCCCAAGCTATCGTTCATTTGCAAAGCCTTCGCGCCATTTATTGTGGCCCATTGCAGAAGTGTTTCAGTTGTAATGCCAGGAAAATTTTTTGCAATTGTTTTTAATTCTTCAAGAATACTGAGCTGCTGGTTCGAGGCAAGGCTATCTGTTCCAACTACGACGTTGCATTTATTTTGTAAAAAGCATTTCTACGGGTGGCAGTGTGTTTTCTATATAAAGATTTGCATTGGCACAAAGGCAAAATGAAACCAACTGGGTGCAAAGGCTTATTTCGGTTTATATAGTCCACGTCTTCCTGTGTAGTAAAAGTATTGTGCACCAATATCACAGAAGATGCTGCAGATAAATTTTTAAAATAAGTTTCTATGCTTCTTAGCTTTTGCGGCATATAAAATGAATTGTCGATATTCATCATTTTATACATTTTTTCAAACTCGGGGGAACCTTCTAAAAAAAACTGGTCTTCATATTTTGTTTCCTGGTTGTGGATCGTCACCACTTTCCCGGAAAAAAAGGGGGTAATTTTTCCCCATAAATTCCCCGACACAGAATATGGAGCATGGGGCACCATGGAGGCAGTTAAATTTTTTTTAATAAATTCATTATAATAAAATTTGCTTTTTTCAAATCTTGTTTGTGCAATTTCCGGATTCCATCCGCTGACTTCAATAAAATTATAATACCGGATGATTTCTCTTTTCCTTTTGTAAGAGTGATAAAGAATTATTACATATATCGCCAACTGCCACAATTCCTTCACGCAACATATGCGCCTTCCGCATTTTCGATAGCAATTAGCATTTCATCCTGTGGGTAATGCCTTTCAGTAACCACCTTGACTACAAAATCTATAAGGCCGGTGTTTTGGGGAATTATATTTTTAAGATGAGACAACTCGAGATGGCAATGGGCATTGATAAAGCCGGGCGAAAGAATCCCTTGTAGAATTTCTATGTCTTCACCTGCATCATTTTTTGACAATAATGTCTGACAATTCTTCCTTTAATGTCAGTTATTAATACCTGCGCATTATCATGCATTTGATAGCCATCAAATAAATAATCAGCCTGAAATTTTCGATACTCCATCTAAAAAAACTAATAGTTAATTTTGCATCCCGTAATTCAAAGATATAGCTGGTTAATATTAAATAAATGATCAATAATTTAATATCAGCTTAATTTAAAACAATTTGCATAAAAATGTTAGACAAACTTGAAGGCATAAAGGCAAGATTTGAAGAACTGGGCGTAGCACTTTCAAACCCTGAAATTGTAAATGATAACAGGAAATACAAGCAGTTAAGCAAAGAATATCGCGAGTATTGAAAAAATTGTAAATGTAAGAAATGAATATGCTAAAGTGATTGATGATATTGACTTTAACAGGGAAATGATTAACAGTGATGATGAGGAAATGCGGGAACTTGCCAAAGCAGGAATTTCCGGGCCTGCAGCAAAAAAAAGAACAATTTGAAAAGCAAATAAGAAGCCTGCTTATTCCTAAAGATCCGCAGGATGAAAAAAATTGCATACTTGAAATCAGGGCTGGCACCGGCGGCGATGAAGCCTCATTATTTGCGGGTGATCTTATGAGAATGTACTTGAAATATTGCGAGGGAAAGGGTTGGAAAACAGTCTTACTTAGTGAAAGTGAAGGAACGGTAGGCGGTTATAAAGAAGTACAAATAGAAGTAACCGGAGACGATGTTTATGGAACTTTGAAATTTGAAAGTGGTGTACATCGGGTGCAGCGGGTGCCTGATACCGAAGGAAGCGGACGCGTGCATACGAGTGCGGCTACTGTTGCAGTGATGCCTGAAGCTGAAGAAGTGGATGTGGAAGTAAAAGAAAGTGATGTAAAAATGGAAACTGCAAGAAGCGGGGGTGCAGGTGGCCAGAATGTAAATAAAGTTGAAACAAAAGTAATGCTTACCCATATTCCTACCGGCCTTGTGATTGTTTGCCAAACAGAAAGAAGCCAGCTTGGGAAACCGGGAAAAAGCCATGCAAATGCTGCGTACCAAATTGTATGAAGAAGAAGTGCGAAAACAGGAAGAAGAAATTTCACGTCATCGCAAAAGCCTTGTAAGTACCGGAGACCGTTCCGCCAAAATAAGAACTTATAATTATCCGCAGGGAAGGGTTACCGATCATCGGATTGGATTAACAGTTTATAATTTAGATAAGGTTCTTAATGGAGATTTACAGGAATTTATTGATGCACTTCAGTTTGCAGAAAATTCAGAAAAATTAATGCAGTCAGTAATAATTATAATGTATCGTCAGACTTTTGTCATTCATAAATTAAAATTAATTTATAACCAGTTTTCTTATAAATTTCTTAACAAAGAACGTCTTAATTTTGGCATGTGATTTGAAATATAATCACATATAAGTTTAAAAGTCAATTTTCTCATAAGCAGTTAGTTTTGGTAAACGGCCCCTGTTTCTACAGGGGCCTTTCTTATAATTTTAAATATTTGTTAGGCAACTATAACTAGATTAAACACTACTTGTAAATTATGTAACGTTTATCTTTGCTTATAAAATATCAATGACTTTCTATGGACAAAAGCTATTGATGAAATATCATATAAGCTTTTATGGATAACAATACCTCACAAATTTTTCAAACAAATAAACCCACCCGGTGGAAAAGTGTAAAGTGGACAACCCGGGTGTTGGCCATAATAGCGATTTTCTTTTTTGTCGTGTTTGGTATTGCCTTGTATAGTGGTTCTTTGCCTAATTTACCAAATATGGAGGCTAAGGCAAAAGAATATGAAACGACACTGGATCCTTCAAATCCCCTTACTTTAAAAAATACTCAAAACACAAAATATAAAGGATTTAAAGATTTTTTACTTAAAAAGGAAAGAGCAGATTCATTGAGAAAAGTAAGAAACAGGTCTGCTTCAAAAGCGAATTCACTTTCGGTAATAAGGGCTGCTTTTTATACTCCATGGACCGCCAATACTTCATTTCCTGATCTTAAAAGAAATGCTGATAAACTCAACACGATTTTTCCTGAATGGTTTTTTATTGATACGATAACGTACACGCTTGCAGACGAGAATTGACAGTGCCGGCCTTGCATTAATGAAGCAAAAACAATTGCGGATAATGCCAATGCTTTCCAATTTTAGAACATTCACTCAAAGGGTTTGATGGTAAACTTCTTCATAAAATACTTAATGATTCTATTTTACGAAACCGCTTTATTAAGACAAGTAGCTGATACGCTTTCCTATTACCAGCTTAGTGGAATTAATGTGGACTTTGAAGAACTGATTGAAACAACCAATGAGCCGCTTATATTATTTCAAAAAAAGTTATATGAAACCCTTCATGCCAGAAATATGCTGGTAAGCATGGATGTGGAACCTAAGAATAATGATTATGATTATGCGAAGTTATCAGCCTATAATGACTATGTAATTTTAATGGCCTATGACCAGTCTAATAATTCAACGGCGCCCGGGCCAATAAGCTCACAAAAATGGATTGAAGATGCCGTATCATGGACAGCAGCAAGAATTCCTTCTGCAAAAATAATTCTCGGTGTTGGAGGCTTTGGATATGATTGGGCTAACGGGAAATATGATCAAAGTTATACGTATAATGATGCCATTAATAAAGCAAAGAGTCTTGAATGCAAACATCATTTATGACAATGATTCCTATAATCTTCATTTTAGTTATGCATCAGAAAAAGCTGATTCAAGCGGATCTGTTGATACAACCCGGCATGAAGTGTGGTTTACTGATGCCGCCACTACATTTAATATTCTTAGGTTCAGTGATGAATTTCCTACGGCCGGCACGGCATTGTGGAGACTAGGAAGTGAAGACCAGCGTATGTGGAAATATTACAACCGCAAACTAAGTAACACATCGTTACAACAGCAGCCGTTTAATTTTGATTCTCTTACCACTATACCGGTATTCTAAACAATGTGGGCTTTGAAGGTGAAGGAGAAGTGCTTGATATTATTTATTCTCCCCAGGCGGGAAAAATTAACCTTGAAATTGACAGCACTGAACAATTAATTGCTGAACAGAATTATGTTCAGCTTCCTTCCGGATATGTAATAAGAAAATTCGCAGAAGATACTACAGTAGGAAAAGGGCATAAACTGATTCTCACTTTTGATGATGGGCCCAGCGAACGAATGGACTCCACAAATCCTGGATATTCTCGAACGGGAAAAAGTTCCTGCTACTTTTTTTATTGTAGGCATTAATGCCGAACAAAATATTCCCATTCTTCAAAGAGAATTTAAAGATGGATTTGAAATAGGCAACCACACTTTCACGCATAATAATATTGCGGATATGAGTATGCAGAGGGCAGGGCTTGAAATGAAGCTTACACGCCTTCTCATTGAAAGTATTACCGGGCATTCTACTATTTTGTTCAGGGCGCCTTATAATGCTGACTCCCAGCCGCAGACTTATGAAGAGCTTGCCCCCATTGAAAGAAGCAGGAGTGAAAATTATTTAACCATCAATGAAAGTATTGATCCAAATGACTGGGCACCCGGCGTAAGTGCTGATAGTATTTTTCAAAGAGTTGTAAGGCTGGAAGAAGAAGGTAATGCAAGTATCATTTTATTGCACGATGCGGGCGGGGAAACACGGCAGGCTACCGTTGAAGCCCTTCCGAGGATAATTGAATATTTTAAACAACGCGGATATGTGTTTACTACCGTCGCCGACCTTATGGGTAAAACCAAAGATGAAGTAATGCCCAGTGTAGCATCTTCACGTGACAGGTGGACAAGAAAATTTAATTTTTTCCTTGCCGAAGCCGGTTACTGGAGCGGCCATATTTTATTTTCGCTTTTTATTATCGGTATTGTATTATCGGTCGCCCGTATTGTATTGATGGCTGTATTAGCAAGTATTCAAAAAAGCAAGGAAACAGAAATACAGCTCCGAACAATCCGCTGGCCTACTTCCTGCCAGATAAAAGTAAATGGCCATTGGTAAGCATAATTATTCCGGCTTATAATGAAGAGGTAAATGCGATTCGCACAGTAAACAGTTTGCTGGCACAGGATTACCCGCAACTTGAAATTATTTTTGTTGATGATGGAAGTAAAGATGAAACTTATTCGAGTAGTAGGTGAATATTTTATAGCCAATCCAAAAGTGCGGGTTTATACAAAATCCAATGGTGGTAAAGCATCTGCTTTAAATTTTGGAATTCAAAAATCAAACGCTGATTTTGTTGTATGCATAGACGCAGATACGCAACTTAAAACAGATGCGGTAACGGAGTTGATGAAAAAATTTGATAATGACAATGTTGCGGCCGTTGCAGGAAATGTAAAAGTAGGCAACCAGGTAAATATGATCACACGCTGGCAAAGTATTGAATATGTAACTTCGCAAAATTTTGACCGGCGGGCTTTTGATTTGTTAAATTGTATTACCGTAGTTCCGGGCGCTATTGGTGCTTTTCGTAAGGATGCAGTTTTAATAGCCGGCGGCTTTACTACCGATACACTTGCCGAAGATTGCGACCTTACTATGCGGCTTCACATCCAGGGCTATAGTATCAGGAACTGTACATCTGCCATTTCTTATACAGAAGCCCCTGAAACTTTCAGGCAATTTTTAAAGCAAAGATTCAGGTGGAGCTTTGGGGTGATGCAATGTTTCTGGAAACACCGTAATACTGTTTTCAATCCCAGGTATAAAAATTTTGGAATGATTGCCATGCCCAATATTTTAATTTATCAAATGATATTGCCTTTTCTTGCTCCCCTTGCTGATATTATTTTAGTGCTTAGCCTTATTGCTGCATCCTTTGGGATAATTGTTGCCAGCATTCCACATATTATTTTTTACTATATTATTTTTACATGCATTGATATTGCAGGGGCAGCCCTGGCTTTTGCCTTTGAAAAAGAAAATCATTTTAAGCTCATATGGATGCTTCCGCAACGTTTAATATACCGACAGCTAATGTATTATATTCTTATCAAATCATTCAATAAGGCTATAAAAGGCGAGTTGCAGGGATGGGGAGTATTAAGGCGTACGGGAAGTGTAAAAGATGTAGCTGTTGTAAAATAATTATTCGCAGGGCTATGAGCATAAGAAATAAAAAGTAGAATTAAGAATTAAGAATTAAAGCAGTTCCCCTTACCGGTTGGTAATTATGATTCACCAGACTGACTTCCAAATTTTCATGTTTGACATTCTGCGCTTTGAACTTGTTGCTATTTGCATTTCTTATTTCTTATTTTGCATTTCTTATTTCCTGTTCCTTACTCTATTTTTAAAAAATATCCATCTTAATTCATCTTATGAGTTTTCAAAACAAAACAGTGTTTATTACCGGCGGATCCCGGGGTATTGGAAAGGCTATTGCCCTGAAAATGGCAAAGGAAGGTGCAAATATTGTTATTGCAGCCAAGTCAATTGACAGAAAATCCCAAACTCGGTGGAACTATTTTTACGGCAGCCGAGGAAGTAGAAGCAGCGGGCGGTAAAGCGCTCCTGTGCAATGTGATATACGATTTGAAGACCAGGTACAGCAAGCGGTTGAAAGACGCTGTAGCCACTTTTGGGGGAATTGACATATTGATAAATAACGCTTCAGCAATTTCTCTAACTAAAATTGAACAAACAGAATTAAAAGCCTTTGGGCTCATGCACGACATCAATGTAAAAGGAACTTTTTTTGTAAGTAAAGCCTGCATTCCGCATTTGAAAAACGGGACGAATGCCCATATTTTAAATCTCTCACCTCCGATAAATCTGGATCAAAAATGGTTTACTAACTACCTCGCCTATACGATGAGCAAATACAATATGACAATGATTGCCTTGGGCCTCTCGGGCGAATTAAAAAAATATAATATAGCCGCAAATTCTTTGTGGCCAAAAACTACCATTGCAACTGCAGCTGTTCGTAATTTGCCAGGCGGCGAAAGCCTTATGAAAATGAGCCGCTCGCCGGAAATCATTGCAGATGCTGCTTTTTATATTTTAAGTAAATCATCGGCAGAATGTACAGGCAATTGTTTTATTGATGAAGAAGTGCTGGCACATGAAGGAATAACCAACCTGGATAAATATGCTGTGGTACCAGGTGGAAAGCTTTACCCTGATTTATTTTTATAAGTAATTATTTGTATCATTCAGCAGGTAATTCCTTAATCATTTTTTCAAGCCGTTGAAGTGCTGTACCCATTTTTTGAGATATGATATCGTATACCGGCAATTCTTTGGGTGTGTAAATTATAAATAGGGCAAGATATTTTCCGCTCTCTTCAAGTTCGATCCTGTAAATTAAATTTTTGTAAACGATACGCTTCTCTCATTAATCTTTTAATCCGGTTTCTATCAACTGCTTTTTTAAAATTCTTACTGCTTACTGAAAAAGCGGATTGCAAATGTGAGAGATTATTTTCAGGCTGAATATAAATTACCCTGAAAGGAAAATGCTGAAATGATTTCCCTTCTTTAAAAAGCTGCTGAATCAGTTTTCCTGCTCTTTAGCTTTTCATCGGGCTTAAAAGTAAATCTGTGTTGAATTAAGACATTTTTAATTTAAAAATTGAAAAATGTCTCATTCGTGTTCTGTTATGTGTAAATCCAGCTATGTATTAGCTAAAATAAAAAATAGCCCCGCAATGGAGGCTATACAATACTATTTGTAGTAACAATTATTTTTTACTTCCATGTTCGTCAGAAACGGTTAGTTTGTGACGCCCCTTTTTCCTTCGGCTTGCCAACACTTTGCGGCCATTGGCTGTTGACATGCGTTCTCTGAATCCATGCACACTCTTGCGGCGGCGCTTGTGAGGTTGATAAGTACGTTTTTTTCCTGGCATTATTTTTAATTTTTTCCTTTATAAATTTATTTACAAACACCAGCCGGGCACCATCCCGCCTGTTTGTGAAAGGGCTGCAAAAGTAAGGAAAGATTTTAAATTTTGAGACACGAATTATCACGAATTATCCGAATTACACGAATATCGCAAGAATCTACAGATCTACATGAATGGAATGTACTGTTTTCCCGAAGAATACTGCCGAATGTTTATCAAAATCTCTGACTGAGTCTGTTGTAAAAAACTGTATTTGACCATTTTTGCTACACTTTTCATCAATTTCGGGATGGCGCTGCAAATAATTTTCGAGGCCCGAAGCAATAATTTTCCCCTGTGAAATCAGCTTTACCCCTTCGGGCAGGTATTTTTTAATTTTATGAGAAAGTAAAGGATAATGAGTGCAGGCAAGTAAAACCGCATCTATATTATAGAGAATTGCTTAACAAGGCTTCGACGTCTTTTTTTATGAAATAATCTGCACCCGGGGAATCATATTCATTGTTTTCTATAAGGGGAACCCAAAGAGGGCAGGCCTGCTGGTAAACCCGTATGTCTGGAAAAAATTTTTCAATTTCCAGGGGATACGATTGCGATTCCACCGTACCATTTGTTCCAAGTATGCCTATTTCCCGCGTTTTGGTATAATTGCCTATAATTTCCGCGCTTGGACGTATCACCCCAAGGACCCTGCTTTCGTTGCCATATTTCGGGAGATCTTTTTGCTGAATAGTTCTTAATGCCTTTGCAGAAGCAGTATTGCAGGCAAGGATGATCAAGGGGCAGCCTTTTTGTAAAAGCCAGTTAACAGACTGCAATGTATATTCATGCACTGTATCAAAGGACCTCGTTCCATAAGGCGCCCTCGCATTATCGCCGAGGTAGATATAATCATAAGCAGGCAGTTGTTTTACAATTTCTTTTAAAACTGTTAAACCCCCGTAGCCCGAGTCGAAAACGCCAATTGATGATGTTGTACTCATAGTGCAAAATAAAACAAGCCATCCAGTTTGTGGATGGCTTGCCTATGTTGTTAATCGTTTTATTTTGTCTTAGGTACGGTTGCTTTAGGCTCTCCGGGTACTGGTTCTTTCAAACCCAGCTTCTTTCTCACCAGTGGGCCAATATCGCTGGTAGGAGGCATATATATCAAGGCTTCCCTGGGAAATACATAAGTATATCCATTTTCTTTGGCAACTTCTTCAATGGCCGCCTGTAATTTCTTTTGTATTGGTAAAGAAAGCTCCTGCCTTTTTTGTTCAAACTGGTTTTGGATTTTCTGGTCTATACCGCTTAAATCCTGTACCTGTTTCTGAAGATCTGTTCTCTTCACCTCTTTTAAGCTGGCGCTCATGGTAGATGAATCTTTATAAAATTTTTGAACGGCTTCATTCAAAGAAGCTCTCTGGTCTTCTGCATTTGTATAAAGTGATTGCTGGTACTGATCAAGCTGTGTTTGAACTGCGGCAGCTTCAGGCATCAATTGTATCACTTCATCAGCGCTGATAAAGCCAATCTTCTGAGCATTAGCAATAGTAACGAATCCAAATAATCCTGCTGAAATTAAAACGAGTGTAATGAACTTTTTCATTTTTGTTTTTGAGATTTGTTTTTAATAAAGTATTTAAAAATATATTTTAAGCTGCACCGCAGAAGCGCTTTCGCAATTATTTAACACCCAGCTCTTTTAATACATCGTCGCTCCTGTCCAGTTTTGGGTCGGCAAATATAACGGTAATTCCTTCACTTTTATCTAAAATAAAATCATATAATTTCGCAACGGCTAATTTTTGAACAGCGTTGTAAACCCTATCCTGTATGGGTTTTATGAGTTCCTGCCTTTTTTTAAAGATATCGCCTTCGTAACCAAACCTTTTTCTTTGAAGATCCTTAAGCTCTTTATCATTATTGAACAATTCGTCTTCTCTTTTTTTCTTAAGATCGTCGCTTAACATTACCTGCTCGGCATCATAATCCTTATACATTTTATCCAGCGCTGCCGATTTTTTATCAATCTCCTGTTGCCATTGCAGGCTAAACTGATCCAGCTTTTGTTGTGCAGCTTTATATTCAGGAAGTTTTTCCAGGATATATTTTGAATCAATAACTGCATACCGTTGTGCATACAACGCCCCGCTTAAGAGAAGGCATAATAATAATATTGCAAGTATTTTTTTCATTATCGATACTTATTTAGTGCTTGTTTTATTCAGGCTCCTGGCCCAGCATAAATGTAAATTTAGCGGCCCCTTTTATTCCTGTTGTAGAATTTAACCGGTCTAAACCAATGCCATAATCAAACCCGAGAAGGCCAAACATTGGAAGGAAGAAACGCATGCCTACACCCACTGATCTGCGTAATTTAAAAGGATTATAATCTTTAAAACTATACCACCCGTTTGCAGCCTCAAAAAAAGTTTCCCCATAAATAGTGCTGCTGGCACTCGTGCTAAACGGATACCTGAGCTCAAGCGTATACTTATTAAAAATAGTAAAAAAGTTGCTTGCCGTGCTAATATCGGGATTAATTTTTGGATCTGAGTTATCATATACCGGGTATCCTCTATGTGAGATAATGTCGTAACCCAGCAACCCGTAATTATTACTTAAGCCAGCGTCACCCAACTGGAAGCGTTCAAAGGGAGATGTGATTGTTTTATCAGAATACCGGCCAAGGAAACCATATTTAGCGGAAGCTTTTAAAATGAACTGTTTATTTTTATCAGGCCCGCGTCCCTGCCCTATGGGAACGTACCATTCCGCAGTAAACCGCTCCTTATGAAATTCCACGAGCTTATATTGATCGGCCTGCGCCTGGTTTTTATAAAAAGCTGCGGTTCTGAACATCGAATAAGGTGGCGTAAGTTCTGTACTCAGAATAAAATTAGAGCCACTTGTTGGAAATATGGGATTTGGCCCTGCAGAATTGCGTGCCAACGTTATTTTTAAACTTATATTATTCGAGATACCATTAATTAAACCCGGAAAAATATTATAGTTTTTAAGCTTATAACGCTGGTAATTCAATTGGTATACCAGGGAGAAATAATCATCCGGCCATTTCAACTGCTTACCTAATGCCAAACTGAAGCCAGTGGTTTTAATATAGGAAGAATCGGCATAAGATCGGTCATAAATGCCCGATGGATTATATGCATTAGCATACTTTGTATCGTAATAACTTATGGTAAATGAATTGCGTTTTTTTCCGCCCAGCCACGGTTCAGTAAAAGAAAAGTTATAAGAACGGAATTGCTTGCCATTGCTTTGGGCGCGTAAGCTTAATTTTTGCCCGTCACCACTTGGAAGCGGGCTCCAGGCTTTTTTATTGAAAATATTGTAGATAGAAAAATTATTAAAAGTAACACCCAGTGTTCCGGTCAGGCCAATACCGCCGCCAAAGCCGGCAGAAAGTTCTAACTGGTCCGATGATTTTTCCTGGAGGGCCCATGTTATGTCAACAGTGCCATCTTCCGTATTCGGTACTATGCCGGGAGTTATTTTTTCAGGGTCAAAATAACCAAGCTGAGATAATTCGCGCTGTGTTCTTATGATGTCTGCACGACTGAACTTTTCACCTGGAACTGTTCGTAGCTCACGGCGTATAACGTAATCTTTTGTTTTATCATTACCGGTAATATCAACCTTTCCGATCGTTGCCTGCGGGCCTTCTACAATTCGTATTTCATGGTCGATGGTATCGTTATAAACCGCGGTTTCAACAGGGTCTATTCTAAAAAATAAATAACCATCGTCCTGGTAAAGGCTGCTGATGTCGCCGCCTTCGGCAGATGGTTGCTTTCCTAATTTTTTATTGAGGGTTTCTGCATTGTAAATATCCCCTTTTTTTATGCCCAGGAAGAGGCTCAATAGTGAATCGGAATATTTAGTATTTCCCTTCCATGTAATATTTCCAAAATAATAACGATGCCCCTCATTAACTTTTATTGCGACATCGATATTGCCATGGTCGTTGTAAGTGGTATCATTTACAATAACCACATCCCGGAAGCCTAATGAATTGTAATAGTCCAGGATATGCTCTTTATCTTCTACATATTTTTTTTCATTGAATTTTGCGGAACTCAATTTAAAACGAATGTAAGGATCCAGTAATTCCTTTGTTTTGGAGGGAATCAAATACCCGCTCGTTCGGAGATATTCGTTGAAAGTGATTTTATTGCTTCTGCCCGAATCGAAAACATTTTTGCTTGCAGGCGGAAATAATGTAAACCTGCTTTTTTCTTTGGTTCCCTTCATCTGTTTTTTTAGCCTCAGGTCACTTACCGATTCGTTCCCGGCAAAGTAAATCTCGTCAATCCGAACCTTTCCGTTCTTGTTAATAACAAAAGTAATGTTGACTGCGTTAGCTGCATTCGGATCTTTTGTTTCATTCACTTTTACATCCACATTTCTAAATCCTTTGTCAATGTAAAATTTTTTAATAATGCCCACCGCAGATTGTTTCAGATTTTCCGTAACCCTTGTAAGCTTTCCTTTTGCAAGGCCAAGTTTTGGAGTAAGATCGTCGGCCTCGCCTTTACTTGCGCCCCTGAATTTGAAGTTGGTAAGGCTGGGCCTGTCAGTAATATTTATCTCTACGGAAAGTTTATTGCCAACGAGGTTGGTGAAATATACCTGCACATCTGAAACAAGGCTTTGTTTCCATAAATTGGAAATAGCCTTGGAGAAATTATCTCCGCCCGGCACCATTACTTTATCACCCACGGCAAGCCCGGAAATAGAAATAATAAGGTTGGGATCAAAAGACTTTGTTCCTGTCACTTTGATATCACCAATTACATACTCCTTTGGTGATTTTGCATTGAAAATATTTTCGAGCTCTACGTTTACTGAAGCCGGCACGGTGTCTTTTAACACACCCGGAGCGGGCTTTTGCATCGAGTGAATTGTATCTGAAAGCCGCTGTGAATCGGGGATATTTCGCGAACTACCACTTGAATCCGGAAGAACCTGTGCTGAAGAATTAGTTTTGGTAGTAACAGCTATAACTACTAAGAATAAAATCTTGTAGATTTTGTGCATCAAATCGGTTTTATATAAGGCGGCAAGATAAAAGCAATAATTAAAAGTATTTGTTAAATCACCCCTGTATGAAAGCGCATAAAGACTGGCTAAATCCAGGATTGATAATAAGGAGGGTATGTTTGTGATTTAAGCCTGCCCGCTTATCTTTCCAAATCGCCTTTCACGGTTTTGAAAATCCAGGAATGCGCCTCATATAAATTTTCCTTTCTGAAGTCGGGCCAGAGAGTATCTGTAAAATATAATTCACTGTATGCAAGCTGGTACAATAAAAAATTACTAATGCGATATTCGCCGCTTGTCCGTATCATCAACTCGGGATCAGGAAAAGCAGCGGTGCATAAATATTGTTCAAAAATTTTACCGGTAATTTCCTGCGGCTCAAGATTTCCCTTTTTTACTTCGACAGCAATTTTTTTTACCGCATCTACAATCTCCCACCGGCTGCTATAACTCAACGCCATTATTAGGTTAAGCCCTGTATTTGTTTTAGTTGCTTCACATGCTTCCTCCAATTCCTTTTGTGCCGACAGAGGCAACATGTCAATATTCCCAATTACATGCAGCCGGATATTGTTTTTATTTAGGGTTGCTACTTCCTGTTTTATGGTTTGTACCAGCAGTTCCATTAAGCCGGTTACTTCATCTCTTGGCCTGTCCCAGTTTTCTGTACTAAAAGCATACAGCGTAAGATATTCGATATTCAGCTCTGCGCAACCTTCCACAATATTTCTTACACTTTCAACACCGTTATAATGGCCATAGAGCCGGTCTTCGCCTTTTTCCTTTGCCCAGCGCCCGTTACCATCCATAATTATAGCTATATGCCTTGGCAGCTTTTCCGCATTTAATTTTTCTTTAAGGCTCATTGTTGTTAAAATAGCAAGTCAGGCATAAACAGCCTGACTTGGCCTGTAAAAGTAAGGAAATACTTTAAACCGGAACACTTCAATAAACGCGGCGAACACTATCTGTATAAATTTTTCCTTAATAGCGGTAAATAGACCGGTGTAATTAAAGTATCATTCAAAATCGTAAGGACAATTAAAAGTCTGCAGAAATTGAAGATCAGAAATCAATAATCTTTTAGGGAAACTATTACCGGGTGGAAGGGCAGCGGTAAGATATAATATTAAATGATATGCCCAATTCGGCAATAGCATATTGGTCTTTTTGCTTGCTAAAGCCACGCTGGCGGCCCTCCACACCAATAGGAGTGCCGGTTTCAAACGACCTGTCCTGCAATATTGCCGCAATAGAAGGCGTGCCGTTGGGAGAAGTAAATTTATCTATGCCCACGTATGTTTTACTTACATCATCAATATAATCTGTAGTTGTAAAACGATGAGCAATTTCGAAAGAGATATTTACTTTTTCAGTTATGGCATATTTCACTCCAAAGCCAATAGGAATGCAAATCGCCATAGTGCCATACGCTTTTCTTTTCTGGTAAAATGTTTCACCTTCAGTATTCAAAGGCCGTAAGTATATTTTATCTCCGTTATAATAAGCATAAGGGTCATAGCTAAAAACGCCTACGCCAAGTGTTGCATAGGGAGTAAAGCTGTGATTGACATCTGTATGGAATAAATTTGAAAAAATTAAAATCACCTCTCACGGCGAATTCAAAAATATTTGTATTAAAACTGAGGTTCCTTCTGCGCTGGTAATCATTTTGGCTGTATTGATCGCTGTAGCCTAATTGTGCAAAATGTGCTGCTATCCGAACGGCAGTATAATTGCCAAATTGTTTTCTAAAAAAAGCACCCAGAGCGATTTTTGGCCTGTTAACAGCAGCCCTGTTGTTAAGGTCGCCAAAATAATGGGCAGCACCGATGGTAACTCCATATTCTCCCAACAATACAGATTCACTTTGTGCCAGCGCATTGATACAAAAAGCAAGTGGCAGGATGAGGATGATAAAAAACTTTTTCATAATGGGTGCAAAATAAAAAATAATGCTGTTAGTAAAACGAAGAAATGCTCTTTTAATTACATCGGCAAGTTAAACTTTATCTTAATTTCTTTTATCAAGGCCCCAGGATAATTTATTCCGGAGCGTTTGCAGAAAATTACTTTCATTAAGGCGTACCAGGTTTATGCTGAAAGTTTCTTTGCGTATTGCAAGCAACACTTCTTTTGTAACAATTTCACGGCGGCTGTCAAGCGTGCATAAAAAACCATCTGTACGGCCTTCAACTTCAAAGGACAAAATCGTATTATCGGGCACTATTAATGGGCGTATATTCAAATTATGCGGCGATACGGGAGTTATTACAAAACTTGCAGATTCGGGAAAAACAACCGGCCCGTTACAGCTTAGTGAATAGCCGGTAGATCCCGTAGGGGTAGATACGATCAAGCCGTCAGACCAGTAAGTATTTAAAAATTCACCATTTAAATAAGTATGAATTTTAATCATGGGCGAAGTATCTTTTTTATGAATTGTAAATTCATTGAGCGCATAGGCCACACCATTAAATAAGGGCATATTGGCATCCAAGTGAAGAAGTGTTCTTTTGTCAAGCACAAAAGTTCGCTGCACCAAAGCTTTTACGGCCATGTGTAATTCGTCTTTGCCAATGCTTGCGAGGAAACCAAGGCGGCCATAATTAATTCCCATAACAGGAATTCCCTTATCGCCGACAAAAGTTACGGCGTCGAGTAAAGTGCCATCGCCACCAAGGCTAACAAGGCAATCAATATCTTCCAGGTCTTCCGGGCAATTGAAAGTTGAATATTTATTGGGAATATCAATTGAAGAATAAAACTGGTTGAAAAAATTCTGGTAAACAACCGGCTCAACTTTATAGTGAGCGAGTTCCGCAAGCAATAATTTCAGGCCTTCCCGCTGATTAGCCTCCAGGCCCCGGCTGTAAATAGCTATACGCATAACATGATATACGATGAGTATTATTTTATTCATGTAAAAAAGACAGTTAATCAGGTAAAAGTACACCTTTTGTAACCAAGAATTTATTTGTGAGTGCACATTCTTTTAAAGATGTTTTATTCATGCCTTGTAAAAAGGCGGGAATACATGTTAAAGCTAAAAGTGCTTACTGGAACCATTTGGATAGCCGCGCAAATGTAAGCAGTGATTAAATATCAAGGTAATTCATCAGGTGGCGGTAATTGCTGTCAATTTCATTTTCAAACAGTTCTTCACCTGAATAATAAGTAACGGTATATTCATATCTTTCAAAAGCGGCAATAAGTGTTGATATTTCTTTTTTATTCAAATGAATGGTTACCTGTAATATGCGTGAATCCGGCTTGCTGGTGATATTCAAATGAAGAATAACCGCACCATCACTTTCCACAATGCGGCTTATTTCGGATATGGCAAAACGGGTGCGTTCCATTTCAAGTACTATTACGGCGCCTGTTTCATTTGATCCTGAAAAATTTCCTAAGGCTCCGAGTAGTGCCTGCCCTGCGATGGTACCCATCAATTCATTGGCTTCATTTACTACCGGAACTACGTTTGTCTGGTAATGATTGCTTACAGAAACGGCATTTAAAAAATGGTTGTTGAAATTTACAGATGCCGGGATAAAATCATTTTGAAAAAACTCAATAGGTATCTTTTTATTTTCTTCATCAAGCAAATCATCTTCACTTATTAAGCCCAGGTATTTTTCTTCTGATACTACAGGCAGGTGCGTTATTTTAAAATCGCTCATCAGTTGCAGCGCCTTGGATACGGTATCCGACAATTGTAATTGCGGTAAAATATTATTAGTAAGTTCCTGCGCTAACATGATGAGTGTTTCAATTAAAATGTTAGAAAATTAAAGTATGTATCACTATAAAGACAGAAAAAACTAATGAAGTGTTGCAGCCGGCACCTTTAATTTTGAAATAAAGCCGCTCAGAATTCTGTTAAACTCTTCCGGAACTTCCATCATGGGAGCATGGCCGCATTTGTCAATAAAATGAAGTTCGCTGTTTGGGATCAGCTTATGAAATTCTTTGGCAACGAAAGGCGGGGTAATGGTATCATTATTGCCCCATATCAAACAGGTTGGCTGTTTAATCTGGCTTATTTCTTCACCTAAGTTATTGCGGATGGCAGACTTTGCCAGGGAAATTATCTTGATCACTTTAATCCTGTTGTTGGTTATTTCAAAACATTCGTTCACCAATTGCTCCGTTGCCATTGCAGGATCATAAAAAGTAAGCTGCGTTTTTTTACGGATATATTCTTTATCACCACGTTTCGGATAACTGTCACCCATGCCATTTTCAAACAAGCCCGAACTGCCGGTAAGGATAAGAGATTTTATTCTTTCAGGGTGCTTTAAAATATAAACAAGCGCAACATGGCCGCCCAGTGAATTACCCAGCAGATGAATATTTTTATAATCCCGGGCTTCAATAAATTTATAAACAAACTTTTGCAAACCGCCTACAGTTGTATGCAGCAGATCCAGTTCAAATAACGGAAGCATTGGAACAATTACCTTATTGGTTTTCCGGAAATGCTCTATCAGATGCTCAAAATTACTTAATGCACCGAACAAACCATGCAGCAAAACCAGTGGTTCACCTTCTCCTACTTCTATAAACTTGAACTTGCCTTCTTGTTGAATTTGATATTCCATTGATGCGCTTCGGCGTATTTGTGTTTTTAGATGCAGGTATATAATGCTAAAATAAATGTTTCTATGCAAAAAAATATCGAAATAATATTTAAAGCGATGTTTGCTATACAGATTTTTTTGGAATGCTTTCAAAAAAGCGCTCCAATTGTATAAACATATCTTTGAAGAAAGGTATAATATTTCCAAGATTATTGATAACTTTTGGCCCCCAGGGCGCTACATATTTATATACAACGGAATTGGCAATTACTTCTGGCTTCAGCATAAGCAGCTTTTCGGCAAAAAATAAAATAATGCTGAATATAATCGTATAAATAACAATATAAAGCACCATGCCTGCCAAGCCTGTCGAGCCAGCCCACATTGCAAAATCTATCATTTTTTTTATAATCCTTGCTCCCAATCCCACAAGTAATATTACCACAATAAAAACCAGCAGAAATGCAAGAACAGGCAGCCACCGGAAGCAGTTACCACATCTTTTTGCAAATAAGCGGCCACTACGGCAGATAATTTAAGGGCAGCCGCAAGGCCAATAATAAATGCAAGCAATGAAAAAATACCCAATATAAAACCTTTGCGTAATCCTTTAAATATGGCAAAAATCATTACACGAGAAATCCGATATCAATTATCATAAAATAATTGTTGTGTTTGATTTTGCATTACCGGGAATTATTTATAACAGATTCAATTTTTTGCCGGTAATATTTCTTTTACAATAGCTGCAATGGTTTTACCATCTGCCTTTCCCCAAGTTGCTTGTTGGCCATTCCCATTACTTTTCCCATATCGGCCTGTGAAGTGGCGCCGGTTTCTTTTATAATAGCAGCAATCATTTCTCTCAATTCTGCTTCGCCTAACTGCTTTGGTAAAAATTTTTCGATAACCTCAATTTCCTCTCTTTCTTTTTCAGCCAGGTCGTTGCGGCTTTGTTTTTCAAAGATGTCCAGCGATTCTTTACGCTGCTTTACTAATTTTTGCAACAGCTTTATTTCATCCTCTTCTTTAATTTCACCGCTAAAACCTTCAGAAGTTTTTAAATTAATAATAGCAGCCTTAATGGCACGTAAAGAGCGTAAAGACTTTTCATCTTTTGCAAGCATGGCAGCTTTTAAATCGGTCATTACTTTTTGTTCTAAACTCATGTAGATTTTTAAAATTAGATTATTATAAAGAATGTAAAGATAAAGGCAACTGTTCCAACCAGTTAACCAGCTAAGTGACTAACTGGTTTTATTCTTCTCCATTTCTATGTCAACAAATTTTTTATGAAAATCTTTTGCAAAAGATTTTATGTCTTTGCTAAGTTTTCATGTTTTGTGGCTCTTTGAAAAGTATCGCCCATAGTAGTGAATACCTGGTAATAAAAATCTGCCATTTCATCAATCATCATATCTTTTGTCCACAGATCAATCCGCATCGCAGATTTATCAACTGCCATCCCAGAAAGCAACAAACATGGCTTTTGCTTTTTGCGGGGATTCTGCGGTGCTGCCCTGTAGCGCTCCAGCTTATTTGTTGCGGAACTTTATCAGCATCAAGCTGAACATCAATTTTAATATGTTGATTCGGTCATAGAGTATGCAAATTAATACTATTGACGGTTTTATAAAAACCGATATTTATAATTTACAAACATTATTGAGCCATGTTTTTTCAATGGCATTCCAAAACAGGCTTGCTGCTATATCCCAGGTAAATTTTTCCGCCTGTAATTTTGCCTTTTCAATTAATGTTTTCCTTAAGTTCTCATCTTTGAAAATCAGCATCATTTGTACGGCAATTTCTTTGAAATTTTCCGGATCAGCATATAATGCCGCATCACCACATATTTCAGACATCGCGCTTGCCTGCTGAAGTGATAACAGGAACACCACTTTTCATTGCCTGCAGGTATTGCATGCCAAATTTATCGGACAATGCCGGATATACCATTGCATATGCTGAGGCAGTTACTTGTACGAGTTCCTGAAGTGGCAGGCGGTCTAAAAGTTTTACTTCTTCTTTAAACCTGAAGAGCCGAAGGTTTTCAAGAAATTCTTCATGCTTCCATCCCGGTTTGCCCGCAATCAACAATTGCATATTACTCTTTTGTCTTTTTTTAAATGCGGAAAAGGCCTTAAGCAAATTCAGCAAATTTTTATCGGAGCCAATTTCACCGGTATAAATAAAATATTCATTACCATCAGCATATTTTGCTTTCATATGTTCTCTTTCCTCGGTATCAACCGGCATAAAATTTTCATTGCTACCGCTATAAATCACTTCTATTTTATCAGCATTGGTTTTGTATTGTTTAATAATAGCTGCTTTGATAAATTCTGAAACAGTAATAACAACTTTGGATTTTTTTATAAACCGGGGCTAAATTTTTTGTAAAATAAAAGATGGCCTTTTGCATAAAATGAGCGTCGTGTAAAAAAGTAAGATCAGGCATCAAAAGGCACTGGGGTACTTTGGTAGTGAGCGAACATAACCCATCGGGACTTACAAATACCTCGGCCTTATATTTTTTAAGAATAGCAGGTATTTTAATATTATACCAAATGTACCATTGTACCGGATGCATTGCCGGTGGCCCGCTGGAAACCTGTATTACATTTTCGGGGAAAATAAATAAATGGGCCAGCTGGCCTGTCATAAATAAAAATAAAGGTATGTTCGGGGTGAAGCCTTGTTATCCTGCTGAATGTTTCATAAATGAAATTAGCGGACGCATCCCATTCATCTTTTACAAGACATCTTGTATTAACCGCAATAACCATTTTTATCAGGGGTATCATTAGTATCCGCAGTATCAAGTATCAGGTATCAAGTATCAGGTATCAAGTAGCAGTAGCGGCATATTTATCTCAGCACTTTTAACTTTACCGTTTCAATACGTGTTTCACTCACACTTAAAATATCAAACTGGTAATCGTCGATAATGATGCGGTCTTTTTGACGGGGAATTGATTCATGCTGGCTTATGATATATCCTGATAGCGTTTCGGTTTCTTCATTTTCCCTGAACTCCATTTTATATTTATCAACGAGGTAATCAAGTTCAAGCCTTCCGCTTAAAATGTATTCGTTGGTTGCAGATTTGTTTGTCAACAAATTCTTCACTTACATCATATTCGTCATTGATATCGCCAAAAATTTCTTCCAGTAAATCTTCCATGGTTACAATTCCCGCGGTACCTCCGAATTCATCAATTACCCAGGCAATGCTTTTCCTTTCTTTGCTGAACTTATCAATAAGGTCAGTAGCGCTCATACTTTCGGGCACCGTCGGTATAGGAAGCAGTATCGACTGAAGGTTTTGAGGGTTTCTGAACATATCAAGCTGGTGAATGTATCCCTGTATATTATCAATATTTCCTTCATATACTACAAGCTTGCTCAGCTTCGTCTCTATGAACCGGTTTTTTACTTCCTGTAGTGAAGATTTGATATCAATGGATTCAATCTCTTTTCGGGGAATAAGGCATTCTCTTATTTTTATATCAGATAGTGACAAAACATTTTCAAACAATTCATTGTTCATTTCTTCATTGTCCTCGTTATCATGCATTTTACTTTGCTGAATAAAATGCTCCAGGTCAATTTTTGTAAACACCTCATTTTTATTCTGAAGCTTTACATTAAAAATATATTTAAGCATCCACTCGGCGATATCGACAAAAAATGAAGCGATCCATGCAAAAAGGGAATAAAAAAATTTTACAATAAAAGTAATGATGCTGCTTCCGGTAATGGCATTTCCCTTTGCCCGAAAGAATGCTTTAAAAATAAATTCAAAAAATAAAAGTAATACAGTTGATATGATGGTTTCAACCGCCAGCTTAAGAAAGGGATTTTCGATGCTCCAATATTTCCAAAAGCTATCCAGTATATCACTCCAGAGCAACCCGTAAATCACCAGCAAAACATTTAACGCAATAAGGGTTGTGCCAATAAAGCGGGCAGGCTTTTCCATAAAGGCCGACCAGGTTTTACCTGAGTAGCTTCCCTGTTTTTTTCTTAATTCGATTGACAATTTACTTACAGAAATGAAAGCGATTTCAATACCTGCAAAAAAACCAATAAGGAACAATGAAGCCACAATGGCTATTAATGAAGTCCAGTCCATATTACAAAAATATAAAATTGAAAATCAACATCTTTTAAATTATTACTTGTCGAGGAATGCCGAAATTATCTTTTCGGCCTCCAGGCATGCAGTTTCGAAATCTTTATTAATAATCACATTTTCAAAATGTTTTTTGAATGTCATTTCAAATGAAGATTTACTTAATCTCGCCTGCAGTGACTCTTCCGTTTCGGAACCCCGGCTTTGGAGCCTTGCCTTCAATTCTTCCAAAGAAGGGGCTTGTATAAAAACTGATATTGTATTGACGGGATATTGCTGTTGAACATGTATGGCCCCCTGTACATCTATGTCAAGTACCGGTATCTTTTTTTCTGACCAGATGCGTTCAATCTCTGATTTTAATGTGCCATAATATTTTCCCTCGTATACCATTTCCCATTCTAAAAATTCTTTATGGTGAATTTTTTCTCTGAATTCTTCATCCGAAATAAAATAGTAATCAATGCCATCTTTCTCATTACCCCGCGGCTTCCTCGTAGTAGCAGAAACTGAAAATACCAGTTGCGGATACTTTTTAAGAAGATGATTAACGATAGAAGTTTTGCCGGAACCTGAAGGCGCTGTAATCAGGATGAGTTTGTTGTATTGTTTTTCTTTTGTAATCATTTTATGTCATTGGTCATTGAGTTATTGGTCATTAGTCATTGGTTGATTATGACATTGACTTATACCATTGACTATTTATCGCCTCACAATCTGCGCCCCTAATTTTTGTAATCTTTGGTCAATATTTTGATATCCCCTGTCAATTTGTTCTATGTTTTGAATAACACTTTTGCCTTCTGCACTTAAAGCTGCTATCAACAAAGCAACTCCGGCTCGTATATCCGGGCTGCTCATTTCTATTCCTCTTAGCGGGTGCTCTCTTTCCAGGCCTATTACTACTACCCTGTGCGGATCGCACAAAACGATGTGCGCTCCCATTTCTATAATTTTGTCAACAAAAAACAAGCGGCTTTCAAACATCTTCTGGTGAATGAGAACACTGCCCTTCGCCTGTGTAGCCACTACCAGGATAATGCTTATCAGGTCAGGTGTAAATCCCGGCCACGGATGGTCAGATATAGTAAGTATCGAGCCGTCCAAAAATGTTTGCACCTCGTATTTATCCTGTTCAGGAATATGGATATCATCACCTGTAAAATTCATTTTGATGCCAAGCTGTTGAAATCTTTCCGGGATAATGCCCAGATGATCGATGCCCGCATTTTTTATGATGATATCACTTTGGGTCATAGCGGCAAGGCCTATAAAAGAACCTACTTCAATCATATCAGGAAGGATGGTATGTGTGGTGCCATACATTTCTTTTACGCCTTCAATCAAAAGCAAATTGCTCGCAATACCGGAAATTTTTGCACCCATTCTGTTGAGCATTTTGCAAAGTTGTTGAATGTAGGGTTCACAAGCTGCATTATAAATGGTGGTTGTTCCGGCAGCCATTACAGCAGCCATAATAAGATTGGCGGTTCCGGTAACGCTGGGTTCTTCAAGCAGCAGGTAGGTTCCTTTAAGTTCTGAAGCGTCCAGGTAAAAAAATGATGCATCTGCATCATAATTAAACCGCGCTCCCAGTTTTTGAAAGCCAATAATATGAGTGTCCAGCCTCCTGCGGCCAATTTTATCACCACCGGGCTTTGGCACATAAGCCTTTTTAAACGGGCAAGCATTGGCCCTGCAACCATAACGCTGCCGCGTAAACGCCCGGTCATTTTTCTGAAAACAGGAGAAGACAGGTAATCAACATTGATATTATCTGCCTGGAAGGTGCACGTATGCCTGTCAATTCTTTCAATGGTTACTCCAAATCCCTCAACAAGTTCTATCTGCAGGTTTACATCAGTAATGTCAGGGATGTTATGTATAGTAATTTTTTCCTTTGTAAGCAATACCGCGGAAATTACCTGTAACGCCTCATTTTTTGCGCCTTGTGGTGTTATTTCACCATACAATTTTTTTCCCCCGGTAACTTCAAATGAGCCCATTTTGAAATTCTTTAGCTTAGAAAACAAAAATAAAACCCCGGCAATATTTGAAAGCCGGGGCCGCAAGTTATTTTTTATTTTAATAATTCCGGTTAGTATCTTTTTTTAGGATATTTATTCCTGTTATTATTGCTATTACTATTGTTATTATTCCTATTATCTCTGCCCTGGTTGTTCCTGTTGTTGCGCGGCCCGAAATTTTTCCGGTATTTACCAACACTGCTTACAAATTCTTCGCGGTTAATATCGGTACGATGTTTTACAAAAGGGCGATTATTGAACTCCAGTTGTCCCTTGGTAATAGAAGCAAGTTCGGTTTGAATATTATCATCATGCACCAATTCCTTATGCCAGTTGCTGTAGGTAAGCTTCATATAATAGGCAATAGCATTGGCAAATCCCTGGCGTTTTTCGCTGTCTTCTTCCTGAAGCGCTTTATCAATCACTATCTCAATATTTTTACCAAGGTGATTGTACCTCGGATATCTTTTAGGATATGAAAGCTGCTCTGGCTTTGCTTTTAAGGTTTCACGGGTGGGAATCGGATAGGGACTATCTACATCCAGTTTGAAGTCGCTGATTAAAAAAAGATGATCCCATAATTTATGCCGGAAATCTTCTACGTTTTTTAAGTGCGGGTTTAAAAATCCCATTAGTTCAATAAGCGCATATGCATTTTTCTGCCGTTTTTCCCTGTCTTCAAGGGTTAAAACATACTCCACCATTTTTTGGATGTGGCGCCCATACTCCCTTATTTCGAGGTGGTTACGGGTTGTATTGTATTCCATGTTCTCAACATTTTCCATAAGCAAATATATTCATTTAAAATTTAGGGTGCAAAGGTGTAGCAAAAGAGTTGCCTCTTTTTGGTGTTTACGGAGAAGTTTTAATAAAATTTTTTGTACAAAACCATAATGCAATCAGTGCGCCGACTGTATCCGCAGCCCAATCAAGCAGGTCAAAGCTGCGGCCGGCAATATAAAATTTCTGGATAAATTCAATGGCAAGCCCCAAATACTTGTTGCCATTGCAATTTTTATAAAATAACTGATTCTTTCTTTGTGTTGAAAAACCTGATTTGTAAAACGGCAGGCAAAATAAAAAACGAAGCCCGCCAAATAAGCCCATATGCACCCATTTGTCAAAAAATAAATTTTATCGAGCCATCCTACTTTCGGGAGATCTCTTCCGGGCAGGCAGGTAAGTACCAGCACAATAAAAAACCAGGCAATGCCTGGCAGAAATTTTTTTATTGAAATTTTTTGCATTCGAATTCAGAATTATCTATACTGCAACCTTTTGATATGCTTCTGCATCCATCAGCCTGGTCACATCATCGGGGTTATCCACTTTCATTTTTATCATCCATCCATCGCCATAAGGATCGGTATTTACTTTTTCCGGCTCTGATTCCAGGAGGGGATTTATTTCTGTAATCGTGCCTGATACCGGCAGAAAAAGATCACTCACTGTTTTTACGGCTTCCACGGTTCCAAAAACGGCTTCAGCCGAAAGCGATTTTCCTTTGGTTTCAATTTCAACATACACAATATCGCCCAGCTCGTGTTGCGCAAAATCTGTAATTCCGATAGTGGCAATATCCCCATCCAATAATACCCATTCGTGATCTTTTGTATAACGGAGATTTTCAGGAAAGTTCATGTGAATGTTTGGTTATTTATAACTAAATCAGGCTGCAAATTAATATTTTCTTATAATCATCATTTTAACATTATTATTTTCATTCGTATATCTTGCAAGGGCCTGTCATTTTCGTCTTTAGGAACATCTGCAATCTTATCAATTACATCCAGGCCGCTTATTACCTCACCAAAAACGGTATAGTTCATGTCAAGAAACGGCGCACCGCCAATAGTACGGTATACTTTACGATGATTTTCCGGAATTTTTATATGGAGTTTTTCTTCCATCTGGTCCATTTCAGCATCGGTAAATGTTTTTCCCTCCACAATATAAAATTGCGTTGAGTTGCTGCTTTTTTTTGGATTATCGGCATCAGATTCCCTTGCAGCGGCCAATGCTCCTTTTTTGTGAAATAAGGCGGTATCAAATTCTGCAGGTATGGTGTATTTTAAAGATCCTTCGCCCAAAAGTTGGCCCGGCCTGGCATGCTTACTTTCCGGATCACCTCCCTGTATCATAAAACCTTTAATGACACGGTGAAATAAAAGGCTGTCGAAAAAATGTTTTTTCACAAGCCTTAACAAAGTTATCACGATGCATGGGCGTGTTATTATAAAGCTTTATAACCATCGCTGCCATAATCGGTTGTAATCATTGCCTTTGATTGGTGTTTTTCATTTACAGAAGCCTTTTTTGCGGCTGAACAGGAAACAAGGCAGGCCAGGGTCAATAAATAAAATAATCGCTTCATTACAAACTTTAAAATTCAGGGAAAACATCACCTATAGCTATCAAAGTAAAGTAATATATGATCTTTCAAAAAATTTTCCTGCTCTATCATATTATATTGCGGCAATGCCTTTAGTTGCATAAAATGAGGCCAGCCTTCTTCATCATGGCCCTCAATTTTATAATACCCGCTTTGAGAAAGCAACGAACATACCGCTACATGCATCAGGTCCTGTTTTTGTTCTTTTGAAAATTTTTTTTTGAAATTGCCAATCTCCTGTATGCCGATTAAAAAAAGTATCGCTTCCACATCAGGCTTTTTGCCAAATTTTTTCATGAACTTTTCTTCCAGTTTCCACCAGCGTAGTTGCAGATCATCTTTTACATTCATATTGGCTGCAAATTTAATTGTATTTATCATCTTTGTTTAAAAATGTCAGAAATGAGTTATATGATTGTAAAAGATAACTATACTATCTCCACCGATAAAAGTAAAATTGATATTAATTATGTGCACACTTTTTTGTCGCAATCCTATTGGTCACCTGGAGTACGTGTCCAGGTTGTAAAAAAAGCAATGAAAGGGTCATTGTGTTTTGGGGTATATTATAACAACACACAAACTCCGCCCGGTTGCCGGCAGGTCGGCTATGCAAGAATTATTACAGACAAGGCTACATTTGCCTGGCTGGCAGATGTTTTCATTGATGAAAACCACCGCGGAAATGGCCTGGGGAAATGGTTAATTGAAACGATCCTGTCGCATCCCGGCCTCCAGGACTTGCGGAGGATATTGCTGGCCACAAAAGATGCCCATAAACTTTATGAACAATGCGGTTTCACACTCATCACTAATCCCGAAAGATTTATGGTATATAATCCCCACTAGGATAAAACAATAGGGCTATTTTTGCAAAAATTTTTCTGAAGATGTTACAGATTGCATTCATACGGCAAAATCCTGAATTGGTAAAACAAAAACTAGGCGTGAAAAATTTCCGGCAATTAAACCTGGTAGACGAAATAATTGCATTGGATGAAGAGGTCAAGGGTTTAAAGAAGAATACTGAAGACGCACAAATGCAAATTAATGCAGCATCCAATCAAATTCAAAAGCTTATTAAAAATGGTCAAAAGGAAGAGATTGATAAAATAAGAGATAAAGTAACGCTGTTGAAAGTTACTTTGAGCAAGGAGAAAGCCGATTTGGAACAGAAAGGTAAATCATTGGAAGAAAAATTATTAATGCTTCCCAACCTGCCTCATAGCTCTGTTCCGCCGGTAAAACGCCGGAAGAAAATGAAGTGTAAGGGAAGGTGGAACCAAGCCAAGCTTTATATGAAGGTGCATTACCTCATTGGGAACTTGCCAAAAAATATGACCTTATTAATTTTGAATTGGGCAATAAAGTAACCGGTAGCGGATTTCCTTTTTATAAAAATAAAGGAGCAAAACTTCAGCGGGCTCTCATACAATATTTTCTAGATTATAATATTGCTGCAGGATATATGGAATATCAGCCGCCCCTGATGGTAAATGAAGCCAGCGCTTTTGGTACAGGCCAGTTGCCGGATAAAGAAGGACAAATGTATTTTGCAGGCGCTGATAACCTTTACCTGATACCTACAGCGGAAGTTCCGGTCACCAATATTTACCGCGATGAAATTGTAAAAGAAACTGATTTGCCGATAAAAATGACCGCCTATACGCCCTGTTTCAGGCGGGAAGCGGGAAGTTATGGAAAAGATGTGCGTGGATTGAATCGTGTGCACCAATTTGACAAAGTGGAAATTGTTCAGATTGTTCATCCTCGAAAAAAGCTATGAAGTAATTGAAGAGATGGTAACTCATATAGAAAAACTTTTGAACAACCTGGAATTGCCGTATCGCATTCTGCGTTTATGCGGTGGCGATATGAGCTTTACCTCCGCACTTACTTACGATTTTGAAGTATACAGTGCAGCACAGCAAAAATGGCTGGAAGTGAGCTCAGTAAGTAATTTTGAAACTTTCCAGAGCAACAGAATGAAAATACGGTTCCGGGACAGCAATACTGATGCAAAAACCAACTTGTTCATACACTGAATGGCTCTTCCTTGGCATTGCCAAGAATTGTTGCTGCTTTGCTGGAAAATAAGCAGGATGAAAACGAAATACATTTGCCAGCAGGTACTACATACTTATTT
Organism: uncultured Chitinophagaceae bacterium; assembly: GCA_963800635.1. Lineage (GTDB taxonomy): Bacteria > Bacteroidota > Bacteroidia > Chitinophagales > Chitinophagaceae > Ginsengibacter. Next base: position 114,158 of record CAWDCB010000005.1, on the reverse strand, counting down.
TGGTTCTGAAAAAATCAATTGATTCTTTCTACCGTTTTAACATTTTCAGTATCAAAAGAGCGACTTACAAATTTGTCGTCATCATGCTATAATTTAGCGTTTAAAAGCTTTTGCAGTTTTAATTGCTGTGCAGGATACCGTTACGTTGTACGGATACAGTGCTGACGTATTAAACCTGCCTCGCATTTAAAAGTCTTATTTCTTTACCGGTCGATCATCGTTCCCCGGTTTATCAGCAACATTTTAAAGAATATTTCGAATGACAATATCTAATCAATTGAAAAACCAGCATCTGCTATGGAGGGCTGCATTTGGCCCGATGACCGAAAATGTCAATCAGTTACAGGAGGTTTCCCAAAAAGAATTGTGCCAGATCCTGGTAAAAACATCTGCAAAAAAGCCGGACGAGTTTAATGTTGCCAGTAATTTATTTGATGGCCTTGTAAAAGGTGTACAGGATATAGGCATGATGCAAAAGCTCAGCCAGGATCAAAGGAAGATGCTTCGAAAACAATCGGTTGACGATCTCAAAAATTTGAATCTTACCTGGCTTAATCAAATGATAAACAGCGAAGCCCAAATGCGGGAAAAGATGAGCCTTTTCTGGCATGGGCATTTTGCCTGCCGCGTTGTAAATATTTTTTTCCAGCAACAACTTTTAAATATCGTTCGCGAAAATGCCCTGGGTAATTTCGGAGACCTGCTTCGGGAAGTAAGCAAAAGCCCTGCGATGCTCTCTTTCTTAAATAACCAGCAAAATAAAAAGCAACATCCTAATGAAAATTTCGCCAGGGAAGTGATGGAACTCTTTACAATGGGCCGCGGCAATTATACGGAGAATGATATAAAGGAAGGAGCAAGAGCCTTTACCGGCTGGGGTTTCAATCTACAGGGAGAATTTGTGGACAGGCCTTTTGTGCATGATACCGGCAGTAAAACCTTCCTCGGCAAAAGCGGCAATTTCAACGGAGATGATATCATCGATATTTTATTAGAACAAAAACAAACCGCAAAATTCATAGCTCAAAAGGTATATAAATATTTTGTAAATGATACGCCTGATCCCACTAAAATTGAATGGCTGGCAAACCGGTTTTATCAAAGCGGTTATGATATAAAAAAATTGCTGGAGGATATCTATACCAGCGATTGGTTTTACAATGATAAAAATATTGGAACCCGTATAAAATCTCCTGTAGAATTGCTCGTCGGTATCCGAAGATTGATTCCAATGGAACTTCAAAAGCCGGAAATGCAGTTGTTATTTGAAAGAGCGCTTGGGCAAATATTATTTTATCCGCCAAATGTTGCGGGCTGGCCCGGTGGAAAAAACTGGATCGACAGCAGTGCCCTGATGTTAAGAATGAGAGTGCCGCAAATTCTTACAGATGCCGATGATTTTGTAGTAAAGCCCAAAGATGATGATGATACCATGATGGGAATGGAAGGTGTTGATGCCAAAGCAAAAGTAAAACAGGTAACCGTTACTGTTGATTGGGATGCAGTTACCAAAGTGTTTGATAAAACACCAAAAGAAAACCTGATGCAAAAAATAAGCGATGTGGTGCTTCAGACAAAAAGTAAAATTTCTCCGGCTATCCTCGATAAATATATTGATAAGCAGGCGCAGGGACGTTTATATTAAAACAACAATGGTTGAATTAATGAGTACACCGGAATACCAGTTGTGTTGAACAAGGTTGAAGTTCAAGGTATCAAGGTTCAAGGTTCAAGGTTGATGCAAGTTAGTTCCCTCCCTGGGGAGGGGTTGAGGTGAGGTTCAAGGTTGAAGGTGTCCTTATAAGTTAGTTCCCTCCCCCTCGGGGAGGGGTTGGGGTGAGGTTGATTAAAAATAAATTTAAAGATTATGTTATTCAAACGTAAAGAATTTTTACAGGTAGGATCACTGGCAACAGCTTCTTTGATGCTGCCAAAATTTTTAAAGGCTTTTGACGGAAAAGTAATGGTGCCTCCCGGAAATAAAGTTTTGGTAGTATTACAATTTAGCGGCGGAAATGATGGGCTTAATACAGTAATACCTGTCAGGAATGATATCTATTATCAATCAAGGCCGAAGCTGGGAATTGAAAAAGATAAGGCCTTGTTGCTTACTGACGAAGCGGGTATTAATCCTGCGCTGCCGGCATTTAAAGAATTGTTTGATGAAGGAAGCCTCGGCATTATGAATAGTGTAGGATATCCAAATCCTGACCGCTCACATTTTCGCAGCATGGATATATGGCAAAGTGGAAGCGACAGTGATAAATATATTTATACCGGCTGGCTTGGGCGTTATCTTGATGCGCAATGCAGTGGCTGTGGTAAGCCAACACAGGCACTTGAAGTTGATGATGTATTAAGCCTTGCATTAAAAGGAGAAAATAATAAAGGGCTTGCTGTAAAAGATCCAAAGCGATTGTATAACACCAGCCATGAAAAATATTTCAAAGAAATAAATTCGGCACATGAAAAAGGAGAAGAGACCGTTGATTATTTTACAAGACATTGAGTGAAACGCTTAGCAGCGCCGATTATATTTTTCAGCAAAGCAAGCTGCATCCTTCTTCACAAATATATCCTGCAACCGAAACCGGCAAAAATTTAAAAACCATTTCTTCCCTTATCATGAGCGATATTAATACCAAAGTTTATTACCTCAGCCTTGGCAGTTTTGATACCCACGTAAACCAGGAGAACCAGCAGAAAAGATTGTTTACCGAATTGAATGATGCCATCAGCGTTTTTGTAAAAGACCTGAAAGACAATAATCGTTTCCAGGATGTGATGGTGATGACCTTTAGTGAATTTGGGCGCAGGGTTGCACAAAATGCCAGTGGCGGCACCGATCATGGAACCGCTAATAATATGTTCTTTATTGGTGGCGGATTAAAACAAAAAGGATTAATAAATGCCATGCCCGACCTTACTGATTTGAATGAAGGCGATTTAAAACATACTGTTGATTTCAAAAATGTATATGCTACTGTATTGAATAAATGGCTTGGTGCCAGATGATAAAGAAATATTGGGGAAGCAATATGAGTATATGAATTTTATTTGAGGGAGTTTAAAAATTGAGAAGGAGTTCTAACAGGTAAAAGGGCCTCATTTTTTTAAAATCTTTTATGTTTCGTGTAATAAAGTAATCTAGGTTTTCATTTTCTAATGCTGTAAAATATTGAATGCCATCTTCAACATCCGTAAAATTAGAATCGTATGCTTTTAATGTCGAATTTTTTCCGGGGTTAATTATTTCCAGGTAGTTCAACAGGTTAGTTCTTTCTGTTTAGCATACAGTTTTATTTTTTTCACTTTTTCTTCATCAATACTTAAAGTGAGTTTTGTTTTCATAAAATATTTTTTCGTAAAATATACGTATAAAATTAATTCGCACGTATGACTTAATTAAAATGAAGCCTGTGGAAGACTGCTTTTTTAAAGGCTTTTTTTTTAAAAATTTTGATACCGCGCAGACCCATCTTGGATAATTATAGGGTTGATTTAATGCGCTGACGATTCATTCTCCTTGGAAAAGTGATACGGTTTTTTAATTTCGAGGAAAACTGCTTTCAAAATTTATTCTTCCGAAGCTGTTGCTTCAACAACGACTTTATTTAAACGTTTTGCCAATGGAAAAAGTAAAAGGCTGGCGAGTACTGCAGCGATAACACTAATCGCAAAAAAAACAGCTTTATTATCAAACTTGTCCCAAAAGCCCGCAAGTATGCCCGATATTTTGCCTCCTAAAGATGTAGTAATAAACCAACCGCCCATCATTAGCGCCGTTAGTCTTCTCGGGGCAACTTTCGACGTAAGCGATAGCCCAACAGGGCTCACGAACAATTCACTTATTGTAAAAACACCATAGCTGGCAAATATCCACCAGCTTGAAACTTTGTTTTGATAGATATCCGTTGATAAGCAGGCAAATACCATTACCAATGAGGATAAGCCTGCAATTAAGGTCCCCCATGCAAATTTACTGGGTGTTGAAAGCTCTTTACCTCTTGCCTTTAAAAACCCGAAAAAGCTAACCACCAATGGCGTTAATACGATGATCCAAAATGGATTTATGGATTGGTATATTTCTGTCGATAGTAATTTTAAATCCTGGCCCGGTGGTGGATATTTATCTTTTCGCAAATTCTGAAAATAGAGATTGGTACCTTGCTTTGTCATCACTTTTCCTTTCGCATCTGCCTGCGCGCGAAACTGGTTGTCTACAACCGGTATTTCTCTTGGCTCAGTACCAACCGTTTCAAGAAAAGCAAAAGGCTTCAATGCGGGTTGGATTACTTTTGGCGCTTCACGGTCTGTATAGGTTTGCGCCCAAATGGTTAAGGCGGTCGAGTTTTGATTATAGATGTTCCAGAAAATTATTGAAACGCCAAATAATATGTATAAGGTGCTAATGCGTTTTTTTTCAAAACCCGTGGCGCGATACCACAAACTGAAATAGAAAATTATGATGGGCACGCAGGCAAATATAAATGCATCGTTAGAATCTGAACCCATGATATTTCCCGGGATAATCCAGCCGATCGCTCCGGCTATCAATGCCGGCAAAAAAACATACAGGCTTATTTTTGAAATTGGCATATCTTCTTTCTGAACCGGTTTTATAACATCGGCGTGTTTTACATGCCTTAATCCAAATGCAAACCAGATTAGCCCTAACACCATCCCGAAGCCCGCAGCAGCAAAAGCATAACCCCAGGAATAATTATTCCGCAGAAAAGCTGCAACAAAATTGCATACGAAAGCGCCAATGTTGATGCCCATGTAGAAGATGTTATACGCAATATCTTTTCTTGGTTTTAAATCGGGCCTGTTATAAATATTACCCAACAGCGTACTGATGTTTGGTTTGAAGAACCCATTACCGATTATAGCGCAAAATAACCCTGTGTACATCACAATATCGCTGCCGTTAAGGGCGATTAGAAAATAACCGAGTGCCAGCAAAGAACCACCTGCAAAAATTGATTTTGTATAACCAAGATACCTGTCTGCAATTAAGCCGCCGATAAATGGTGTTAAATAAATAAGCGCAACATAGCTACCCACGATACTTACCGCCGCCAGGTTATCGAGTCCGCGGCCGCCATGCCCCACCGTGTCAGTTAAGTACAACAGAAAGATTCCTACCATTAAATAATAACCAAAACGTTCCCACATTTCTGTAAAAAATAATACATACAACCCTCGTGGATGTTTGCCATTTACTTCACCAGTGTTTGCGGCAATTACTTGGTTTTGCATTGTATCATTTTTATTGTTAAGAAGCGTTTTTTATAGAATTGTAAAATACAGATAAATTTCAAATACGGGAATTCAATTTTGTTGTGTCAATTTTTATGGTGAATAATAATTCTATTTAAGGTGAAAGATTTTAAAAACCATAATTCATAACTTGCGGTTTCTTTTCGTTTACGACTAAATTCCTGTTTTGTGAACATACTTATTCTCGGCTCCGGCGCAAGGGAGCATGCCTTTTGCCGGAAGATTAGCCAAAGTGAATTGTGCACGCAATTGTTCATAGCCCCGGGTAATGCGGGCACCGCGGAGTTTGGTGAAAACATTCCTATCAGCGAAATTGATTTCTCCTCTATTAAAGAAGTGTGCATTGTAAAAGCCATCGGGCTGGTTTTTGTAGGCCCTGAAGAGCCGCTTGTAAAAGGTATCTATGATTTTTTCGAAAATGATCCGCAGTTAGCGCATATAATAGTTACAGGACCTTCTGCGTCAGGAGCGCGGCTCGAGGGAAGTAAAGCTTTTGCAAAAGCGTTTATGCGGAGGCACAACATTCCAACTGCTTTTCACAGGGAGTTTGATAAGAGGTCATACGAAGAGGGCCTTGCATATATTAAAGATCATCAGCTGCCGGTTGTTCTCAAAGCGGATGGGCTTGCTGGCGGCAAAGGCGTTATTATCTGCAAAAATCATATCGAAGCAAGTAAGGAGTATGACCTCATTATTCAAAAATCTAAATTTGGCGATGCGGGTAAAAAAGTAGTGGTGGAAGAGTTCCTGGATGGTATTGAATTGAGTGTTTTTGTACTTACGGATGGTAAAGATTACGTGTTGTTCCCCGAAGCAAAGGATTATAAAAAAATCGGCGAGGGTGATACAGGGCTTAATACAGGCGGCATGGGGGCTATAAGCCCTGTGCCATTTGCTACTGAGAATTTTATGGAGAAGGTAACCAGCAATATCATTGTGCCTACTATTGACGGTTTAAGAAAGGAAAATATAGATTACAAAGGATTTATCTTTTTTGGGTTAATAAAAGTGGGAGACGAACCGTTTGTAATTGAATACAATTGCAGGATGGGAGATCCTGAAACAGAGGTAGTGCTCTTACGTTTAAAAAATGATCTGGTTCAATTGCTTATTGCCACCGGCAAACAAAAGTTAGGTGCAGAAGAAATAATCATCGACAAAAAAGCGGCCGCTACTATTGTTGCCGTGAGTGCAGGATATCCACTTACTTATACAAAAGGATATCCGATAGATTTTGCTTATCTGGAAAATCCGCAGGCAATCAAACATCTGGATGTGGATGGAGGGGTTATGGTTTTTCATGGCGCCACCAAACAGGAAGGAAATCAAGTCGTAACTAACGGTGGCAGGGTACTCGCCGTTTCAACTCTTGCGGATACCATGGCAGAGGCAGTTGAACTGTCGAAAGAAACTTTAGCGCAGATACATTTTGAAGGAATGCATTACCGGAAAGATATTGGCTACGAATTTATCGAGTAATCATTCATTTTATGGGTTGTTGTTGCTTTTAACAGGTTAGATATCTTAAAAGGAGAGATAGATTATTTGGTAGTTACAGTATTTACATCATCCCAGTTATCAGTACGAAAAATATTTACAGGCAGTCCTTCCTTATTGAAAAGATTGGGCATGGACGAATTTGTAAATCCAAAACGCACAGCAACCGGAACTTGAATGTTATTATTCCAGACCAGTACACTATTGCCATTAATTGTTACCAGAGGCTGGCATAAATATTTTGTCAGCACCGGCTATATAAAATTCTTTAATGGTATCGCCTTTGCTTACCAGGCCATTATCTGCATTTGTAAAATGTATGTCGATTTTGCCGTTTTCAAGTTTCATATTTCTAAACATCGGCATTTTGTAAACAAGATCCTTTTTGCCGTAGGTTTCTGACAGGGCAAGGTTCGCCAAGCGGTATCCCACATCTTTTTTATCTTTTGGATGAATGTCATTGATGTCGGTAACGAGGTCATGAATTACAATCATACCAGTATTAGCAACAGACAATGTCTTTGTTTGAGCTTCTCTTAATAATGCGCCGGAAATATTGTTTCCATATCCCGCAAAGGGTGCTATTTGTACAAAGTAAAAAGGAAACTCTTTATGCCACGCTTTGCGCCATGCATTGATCATAGTAGAAAATAAAAGCTGGTAAGTAGATGCTGTGCCCACGTTAGCCTCACCCTGGTACCAGATAACTCCCGCAATAGTAAAGTTGGTGATGGGATAGATCATCGCATTAAATGTTGCTGCTGCATTTATGGGCCAGCCGTCATCAGGTTTCAAACTATCAGCGGCGCGTTTCAACACACTATTATTTTCTATAGTGTCCTTTGGTGTCCATGCTTCTGCAGGCGTTCCCCCCCAGCTTGCTTCAATGAGGCCAACAGGAACAGATAAAACCTTTTGCAGTTTCTGGCCAAAGAAATATCCTGCAAGGCTGAACTGCTTCATGTCTTCGGGATTGCAAACAACCCATTGGGCCTTTGTATCCTCCTGCGGATATTCGGCGGTTAATCTTGGGATATGAAAAAAACGAATATTTTTGTTAGTAGCATTGGCAGCATCAGCGGCATATTGTTTTATGCCCCAGTTGTAATTCATTTCCATATTACTTTGGCCACTGCAGTCCCAAACCTCGCCCACAAGTACATCCTCAATTGTAATTTTGTTATGGCCACTTATTATAAGTGTATAAGGGCCTCCTGCTAAAGGTGTTTTTATTGTAACGCTCCATTTCCCACCGGACGAGCCTGTCGTATTATAGGTTGTCGTATCCCAGCCCGAAGTGATTTTTATTTTCTCTCCCGGATCACTCCATCCCCAAATTCTTACGTCACTTTTCTGCTGCAATACCATATGGCTTCCCGATAATTGCAGGCAGCCGGATATCTGCCTGCACATTCAAAAATACAGCAGTTGCAAAAAATATAACGAGTGTCAAAACGAGTCTTTTCATTTAATTAAATTGATTGGATGAAGAACAAAGGAAATAAAAAATAAGAAATGATAGATGATAAATGATAAATAAGAAATCATAAATAAGAAAGCTGCAGCAACTTACATAGGGTTAAATTTTTTTCGCGCTCATAATTTTCTTATGTTTATTTAACCTCGTTCCGTTCACTCAATTCAAGCCAGCGCATTTCTTTTTTATCAAGAAGCACAATTATTTCATTAATTCTTTCCGCAGGCTTCCTGGAGTTTTTCAAAATCCATTGTTCCGTTATTTACTTTTACCTCTAATAATTTCTTTTCTTTTTCTAATGCCGGAATTTCCTTTTCCAAAGCCTCAAATTCATTTTTTTCTTTGAAAGAAAGCTTTTTTACTACTGCAGGCTGGTTGTAGCTGTTGTTGTTTTTCATTGCTTATTGCCGGTTGCCCATTCTTTTTTGCGGTTTGCGGTTGGTTCTCTTCGAGTTGCTTCCATAACCTGTATTGAGTATAATTTCCCGGGAAATCTTTTATTTCGCCATTTCCTTCAAATGCAAAAAGATGATCCACCAACCGGTCCATAAAATACCGGTCGTGGCTTACAATCAAAATACAACCCGGAAAATCCTTTAAAAATTCTTCCAGCGTGCGTAATGTTTGCAAATCCAGGTCATTGGTTGGTTCATCCAGTACCAGAAAATTCGGATTTCGAAATAAAATGCTCAGCAAATGAAGCCTTCTTTTTTCGCCGCCACTTAATTTACTTAAAGGTGTAAATTGCTGCTGGGCGGTAAAGCCAAATTTCTCCATGAACTGGGTTGCACTTATTTTACTGCCATCTGCCAACGGAAAAAATTCCGCAAAATCTTTTACATATTCAATTGCTCTTTTATCTTCTTTATATTGCAAGCCCTTCCTGCGCAAAATTTCCAAATACCACGGTATCTCCATGATTTATTTTTCCACTGTCCGGCGGTTCAAGGTCAAGCGCTATTTTTAAAAAAGTAGATTTGCCCGTTCCGTTTTTTCCAACGATCCCAATGCGTTCTCCTTTTTTAAATGTATAATCAAATCCTTTCATGATCACTTTATCGCCATAAGCTTTATATACTTTTTTCATCTCCAGCACTTTGCCGCCAAGCCTGGTCATTTTTACCTGCAGTGATACTTCGGCAATCTCTTTTCTCTGGCTTACCCGTTCTTCAATTTCGGCAAATGCATCCTGCCTGCTTTTTGATTTTGTGGTTCGTGCTTTCGGTTGCTTACGCATCCATTCAAGTTCTTTCCTGAAAATATTTTTATCCTTTTGCAATTCACTTTGCTGCACTTCCTGCCGCAACGATTTTTGTTCCAGGAAATAATCATAATCTCCCTTGTACACATACAGCTTTTCATCTTCCATTTCAATGATCTCATTGCAAACCGCATCCAAAAAATAGCGGTCATGGGTTACCAGCAGTAAGGTGCTTTTATTGGTAGCTAAAAAATTTTCAAGCCATTCTATCATATCCACATCAAGATGGTTGGTTGGCTCATCCAGTATAAGAAGGCATTTGCCTTCGTGCAATTGCGATTCAATTAAAGCCTGTGCCAGCGCCACTCTTTTTCGTTGCCCGCCGCTTAGGTTTTTTACCGGTTCCTTAAGATGATGCAGGTTCAGCTTTCCCAAAATCTGCTTCAGGTCGCTTTCAAAACTCCATGCATTTGCCTCACTTAGCTCAGTAACGAGCGCGCTTATGCGATCTTCATCATGCACTTCCTCTTCCAGCAGCATTTCATATTCTTTCACGATCCGCACCACCGGGTTATCCAGGCTTAAAATATTATCCCAGATTGATTTATCATTATCAAAAACAGTATCCTGTTGCAGCATGATCACTTTCACATCCTTATGTACCCATACAGTTCCTTCATCGGCTGTATCCAGGCCTGCAATAATCTTTAGCAGTGTTGATTTTCCGCTTCCGTTTCGGGCAACAAAGGCAATCTTATCTCCTTCTTCCACATGAAAGCTAATAGCGCTAAAAAGTTTTCTTATTCCGAATGATTTACTTAAATTTTCTACTGAAGCATAATGCATGTCGCAAAGGTAGTTGAGCAAGGGAGCTAATTAAAATCTAAATTAGGAAAGCGATACCGTCCCCGGCTGGCAACAATTTCACAGGCAATAAACCGCAGGCTCTTCATTTAAAACGGTATCGTACCGTCTTTGCCACGGGTGTTCCCGAGACGCATCTTTAACCTGGTATGTAGGCAACAATTATCAATATCGCCATCCTGATGGAATTTGTTAGTATTTATGCAGGTTCGGTTGTGCTAATAAATATTTTATTATAGGGTAAATAAACCAATTCAAGTTTCGGCTTCGTTAATTGCTACTGTATTTAAAAGATAATAGTTTGCTAACTTTGCGCCCATTTAAAATGGAAACAAATTATTTTATACATCCTACCGCCGTTGTAGATGAAGGCTGTGAGATTGGTTCCGGAGTTAAAATCTGGCATTTTTGCCATATTATGCCAGGCTGTATTATTGGCGAAAATTGCAATATCGGGCAAAATGTGGTTGTATCTCCAAAAGTTATCCTTGGAAAAAATGTAAGGGTGCAAAATAATGTGTCTATCTATGAAGGCGTTGTTTGTGAAGACGATGTTTTCCTTGGGCCATCAATGGTTTTTACCAATGTAATTAACCCAAGAAGTGCCGTTAGCCGTAAAGAAGAATTTAAAAAAACCCTTGTAAAAAAGGGCGCTTCCATAGGCGCAAATGCAACAATAGTATGTGGGCATAACATTGGTGAATATGCCTTTATCGGGGCCGGCGCTGTGGTTACTAAAGAAGTGGCTCCTTATTCATTGGTAGTAGGAAATCCCGCAAGGCATGTGGGCTGGATGAGTGAGTATGGGATAAAATTAAATTTCGATGAAAATAATGTTGCTGTTTGCCCGGAAAGTAACCAGGAGTATCTATTAGAAAACAATCATTTAAAAAGAACCAGGTAGCATATGAAAAATTTTGCATTAATTGGTGCCGGCGGTTACATAGCTCCACGTCATATGAAAGCAATTAAAGATACCGGCAATAATTTAATTGCAGCACTCGATAAGAACGACTCCGTGGGTATTTTAGACAGTTACTTTCCGGACGCAGATTTTTTTACAGAATTTGAACGCTTTGACAGGCATTTGGAAAAACTAAAACGCCAGGGTGTAAAAATTGATTTTGTAAGTGTGTGCAGCCCAAATTATTTGCATGATGCCCATATCCGTTTTGGATTACGCATAGGCGCTAATGTTATTTGTGAAAAACCTGTTGTATTAAATCCATGGAATATTGATGCGCTGGAAGAAATTGAAAAAGAAACAGGCAACCATGTATTTACCATTTTGCAATTGAGGCTGCATCCTGCAATTATTGCTTTAAAAGAAAAAATTGATGCCGGCTGACCCGGGAAGAAACATCAGGTAGAACTGCAATATATTACCTCGCGGGGCCATTGGTACCACACGAGCTGGAAAGGAGATATCACAAAAAGTGGAGGGATTGCCACCAATATTGGCGTACATTTTTTTGATATGCTGATGTGGATTTTTGGTGATGTAAAAGAAAATAATGTTCCTCAACATACTAAAAATACTGCGTCGGGAAACCTGGAATTAGAAAAAGCAACTGTAAACTGGATGCTGAGTATTGATGCAAATACGCTACCTGCAGAAGTAAAATTAGCAGGCAAACGAACCTTTAGAACGTTAACCATTGATGGCGATGCTTTTGAATTTAGTGAAGGCTTTACGGAATTACATACAAAATCTTATATGAATATAATTGCCGGAAATGGGTTTCCATTATCTGAAACCAGGAAATCTATCGATTTGGTACACAAAATAAGAGACTTTGATTTTAAAAAATAGAAATGGAAACAACGAATAAAAATATTCTTATTACGGGCGGTGCCGGCTTTATAGGCTCACATCTTACAAGGTTATTTGTTAACTAAATATCCGCGGTATACCATCGTAAATTTCGACAAACTTACCTATGCAGGCAATCTCGAAAATCTCAGGGATATTGAAGACAAGCCAAATTACAACTTTGTAAAAGGAGATATTGAAGATGCTGAATTGGTAGAAGATCTTTTTAAGAAATATAATTTCACAGGAGTTTTGCATTGTGCCGCAGAAAGCCATGTTGACCGTTCAATTAGTGATCCGCTGGCATTTGTAAAAACGAATGTATTAGGCACGGCTTCTTTATTGCAGGTAGCAAAGAATTCATGGAAAGACAATTATGAGGGAAAATTATTTTATCATATTTCAACCGATGAAGTATATGGCAGCCTGGGCGAAAAAGGCTTTTTTACAGAAGAAACTGCCTATGATCCGCGCAGCCCTTATTCTGCTTCTAAAGCTTCATCCGATCATTTCGTAAGGGCATTTCATCATACTTATAAATTGCCGGTTATTATTTCAAACTGTTCTAATAATTACGGGCCGTATCATTTTCCTGAAAAACTTATCCCTCTTTGCATTAATAATATAATAAATAATAAGCCGCTACCTGTTTACGGCGAAGGATTAAATGTGCGTGACTGGCTTTATGTTGAAGACCATGTAAGTGCCATTGATACTCATATTTCACAAAGGAACACCCGGCGAAACGTATAATATTGGCGGGCACAATGAATGGAAAAATATTGATATTATAAAAGAGTTGTGCAGGCAAATGGATGAAAAGCTCGGCCGGGAAAAAGGAACTTCAGAAAAACTGATAACCTTTGTAAAGGACCGGCAGGGGCATGATCTGCGCTATGCAATTGATGCCACCAAATTAAAAAATGAATTAGGCTGGCAGCCATCCTTCAGTTTGAAGAAGGCTTATCAAAAACAATTGACTGGTATCTTAACAATAGTGAATGGCTGAATGATGTAACAAGCGGAGCCTACAGAAGTTATTATGAAAAACTGTATGGCGGGTGAAGGGGATGGTTTGAAGTTAGAGAGTTTAGAAGTTGAGGGTTTAGAGTTGAGGGTTTAGGAGTTGAGGGTTTAGAAGTTAAGAGTGTAGACGGAAGTATGCAGTTTAAAAAACTAATCAATGTATACATATTCATTTGAGAAATTAGAAGTTTGGCAACTCGCAAAAGAGTTGTGTATTTATATTTATAAGTTGACAGGTAAATTTCCATCGGAAGAAAAGTTTGGGATGGTCTCACAAATGCGGAGAGCGAGCGTTTCAATAGCAAGCAATATTGCAGAAGGAAGCAGCAGAATAAGTAAAAAAGAACAATCACATTTTTATACTATTGCATTCTCCAGCACTATTGAACTTTTAAACCAATTAATAATAAGCCAGGCGCTTTTATTTATTTACGAGGAGGATTTACAGGAATCAAGGTTAAAAATTGAACCAATTACAAGAGGACTCAGTAATTTAAAGCGATCAACCCTCATTTTGCCAGCCCCTAAATCTCTAAACCCCTAAACCCCTAAACTATCAATGAAAGGAATCATACTCGCAGGTGGCACCGGAACAAGATTGTATCCAATAACAATGGGCATCAGCAAGCAATTGATGCCGATGTATGATAAGCCTATGATTTATTATCCTTTAAGTACACTGATGCTGGCAGGTATCAAAGACATTCTTATCATTACTACTCCTGAAGATCAGCAACAATTTAAGCGCTTATTGGGTGATGGAAACCAATGGGGATGCAATTTGCAATATGAAGTGCAGGAAAATCCCAATGGCCTTGCGCAGGCTTTTGTAATCGGCGAAAAATTTATAGGCACAGATGCCGTGGCATTGGTATTGGGAGATAATATTTTTTATGGCAGCGGCTTTTCGCAACTCCTGCAAAAATCTGCCAACCCTGATGGAGCAATAATTTTTGCTTACCCGGTAAGTGATCCTGAAAGATATGGCGTTGTTGAATTTGACAAAGATTTCAATGCCATAAGTATTGAAGAAAAACCGTTAAAGCCTAAATCAAATTATGCAGTTCCGGGCTTATATTTTTATGATAATACCGTGGTAGGTATTGCCAAAAATATCGCCCCATCTTCGCGGGGCGAATATGAAATTACCGATGTAAACCGTAAATATCTTTTAGATAAAAAATTAAAAGTTGCGGTGCTCGACCGCGGATTTGCATGGCTGGATACCGGTACTTTTGAATCGCTTCATGATGCATCCGAATTTGTAAGAGTAATTGAAAAACGCCAGGGTTTTAAAATCGGGTGCCTTGAAGAAATCGCTTACCGCATGGAGTTTATTGAAAAAGAACAATTAGATCATTCTTGCTAAAAAATTTGAGAAAAGCGGGTATGGTGAATATTTAAAAAATATTGAGAAATAAGATATCCGGAGAGTATGAGTGAAATGGTATTGGTAAAATGAAAATATTTGAATAACAGGTATGCTGGAGATCTATCAACGTAAAAAAGTTTTTATTACAGGAAACACCGGCTTTAAAGGGTCGTGGTTAATGGCAATTTTTAAAGAATTGAATGTAGATGTGGAAGGATATGCACTGGCACCTGAAACTATGCCTAGCCATTTTAACCTTTTAAATATTGATTACAAGACCAGCATTGCTAATATTCTCGACAGCGATAAACTCAATTCAGCCATCCGTGAGGCAGCACCCGATATCATTTTCCATTTCGCAGCCCAGGCATTAGTGAGGCCATCTTACATTGACCCGGTAAATACCTACAACACTAATGTAATAGGCACTTTAAATGTTTTGGAGGCCGCAAGGAAATGTGAAAATGTAAAAGCGGTAGTTCTTATTACTACTGATAAAGTATATGAAAACAAAGAATGGGATAAGCCGTATTCGGAAACAGATGAATTGGGTGGTTATGATATGTACAGCTCGTCAAAAGCGTGCTGCGAAATTTTAATTAAATCTTATCGTAATTCATTTTTAAATATCGCCGGTTACAAATTGAAGCATAATATTCTGATTGCATCTGCAAGGTCAGGAAACGTAATAGGAGGCGGGGACTGGAGCACAGATCGGTTGATCCCAGATATAGCAATAGCTTCTTCAAAAAATAAGAAAGTACAGATAAGAAATCCAAAATCAGTGCGGCCCTGGCAGCATGTGCTCGATTGCCTGTACGGTTATTTATTGCTTGGCGCAAAATTATTGAATGGGGAAAGAGAATTTGCAGAAGCATGGAATTTTTCGCCCTACATGAGTGAAACAAGAAATGTTGAGGACATAACCGCCATAGCTAAACGCAGCTGGAACAATATTAACATTGAATTCGGAACGCCTCCTGATAATTTTCATGAGGCAGGATTATTGATGCTGGATAATTCCAAAGCGGTAGAAAGGCTGCATTGGAAACCTGTTTGGAATACAACGGAAGCTGTGCAAAAAACAATAGAATGGTATAAAGCCTGGTACCAGGATAACACGATTTTAACCGGCAGTAACATTGCTGATTTTTTAAACAATGTCAACAGTAATTAATGGAATTCATCCCTGCATACCTTGAAGGGCTGTATACCATCCGTTTGAGAAAACTGGAAGATGAAAGAGGATGGTTTGCACGTACCTTCTGTAAAAATGAGTTCAGGCAAATAGGATTTGACAAGGAGTTTGTGCAGTTCAATCATTCATTCAACAAACACAAAGGTACCATAAGAGGAATGCATTTTCAAAATGCGCCTTACATGGAAACGAAGCTGATACGCTGCATCCAGGGCTCCGTATATGATGTGGCCGTTGACCTGAGAAAAGAATCGCCTACCTTCCTGCAGATATTTTGGAACAGAGTTAACCGCAGAAAATATGTTAAGTATTTTAATACCGGAAGGCTTTGCACATGGGTTTCAAACACTTGAAAATAACTCGGCGCTTATTTACCATCACACTCAATATTATACACCAAACGCTGATGTAGGCGTGCGTTTTGACGATCCTGCTTTTAATATAAACTGGAAACTGCCTGCCTCGGTAATAAGCGAAAAGGATAAGTCGTATGAACTGATTGGTAATAATTTTAAAGGAATAATAGTATGAATTGCAGATTTTGCAGTAACGAACTTACCAACGAATTTGTTGACCTTGGTTTTAGCCCGCCTTCAAATTCATTTTTAACCAGCGCGCAACTAAATTTTCCTGAAATTTTTTACCCGTTAAAAATAATGGTTTGTGAAAAATGCTTCCTCGTGCAGATTGATGAGTTTGCGAAACACGACGAAATTTTTAATTCAGAATATGCTTATTTTTCATCTTACTCCACGAGCTGGCTTGCACATGCAAAGGCTTATACCCATATGATGATTGAAAGGTTTGGATTTAACCAGCAATCGCAGGTAATAGAAATAGCAAGCAATGACGGTTACTTATTACAATATTTTAAAGAGCAGGCCATACCCGTGCTGGGGATAGAACCTACTGCCAATACCGCTGCAGTAGCAAAGGAAAAGGGAATCGAATCAGTAGTTGACTTCTTTGGTGTGCAGCTGGCAAATTCATTAGTTGCAAATGGCACTAAAGCCGACCTGTTGTTGGGAAATAATGTATTGGCCCATGTACCTTATATCAATGATTTTGTAGAAGGGTTAAAAATATTATTGAAAGAAAACGGCATAATAACTTTTGAGTTTCCACATTTGCTGCAACTGATCGATAAAAACCAGTTTGATACAATTTATCATGAACACTTCTCTTACCTGTCGCTGATAGCGATTAGCAAGATATTTGAACATCATGGATTGGATATTTTTGATGTTGAAGAAATAACTACGCACGGCGGCTCTTTGAGAATTTTTGCGAAGCATAAAGAAGACGATACCAAAGCTCTGTCTGAGAGCATAGCTAAATTGATTGAAAAGGAAATGAAATTCGGATTGAATAAGCTGGCTGTTTATCAAAGTTACCAGGAGAAAGCGGAAAAAGTAAAAAACGATTTCACCCAATTTTTGATTCAGGCGAAGCAGGAAGGAAAGAAAGTAGCGGGTTATGGCGCAGCCGCTAAGGGAAATACCTTACTCAATTTTTCAGGTACCAAAAAAGACCTTTTACAATTTGTTGCAGATGCTTCGCCACATAAGCAAAATAAATTTCTTCCCGGGGTGCATATCCCGGTTTTCAGTGAAGATAAAATTAAAACAGTAATGCCGGATTACATTGTAATTCTGCCCTGGAACCTGAAGGATGAAATAACAGCACAGCTGGCATATATAAGAGAATGGGGAGGAAAATTTGTTGTGGCGGTGCCAGAGTTGGAAATCATTTAAGACCTATGTTGATGAAGATGTATCGCCAGAGGCAATAAATGCAAATTAAAAGTATAAACACCATGATTAAATGCCCCCTCACAGGAAGCGACAACATAAAAATTATCTATCACCAAAAGCCTCTTCCATTAATACAAAATAAAGTGTATGCGTCTAAAGAAGCTGCAAGAAATGCACCATGCGCTGAAGTATTATTAGCGCAATCACTCGATAATGGCTTTGTGTTCAATACTAATTTTGCAGACTTTACCATTGACTATGATCAGCACTATCAAAATGAACAAAGCAATTCAGTATACTTTAAGCAACACTTGAATAATATCATCGAATTAATGTATCAACATAAATGCCTTGATGGGAAAGTTGTGGAAATTGGCTGCGGCAAAGCTTTTTTTCTGGATATGCTTTCGAATAAAGGAGTAGATATCATCGGCTTTGATCCAACTTACGAAGGTGATTCACCTAAGGTAATAAAAGATCTTTTTTCGGAAAAATACACAAATGTGCAGGCAGATTTTATAATACTAAGACATACATTAGAACATATATCCGCACCATTCCAGTTTGTTCAAACGATCGCAGCAGCAAATAATTTTAAAGGAAAGATATTTATCGAGGTTCCTACCTTTGAATGGATCGTTAAGCACAATTCCACAGAAGATATTTTTTACGAGCATTGCAACTATTTTACCTTAGATACATTGCAAATGCTTTTTAAAAAATCTATAGGAGGCCACTTTTTTAATGGGCAATATATTTACGTAATCGCAGATTTGGCCGATGTAAGGAGCGAAATAGAAAAAAGTAATATCGTGCCTTATCACGTAAAGTTTAAAGATAAGATCGAAGCATATTCCAATCTTGTAGATAGCAAAAATTCGATTGCCGTTTGGGGAGCCGGGGCAAAGGGCTCTACCTTTTTAAATTTAATAGATAAAAACTGTGAGAAGGTGAAACTGGTTATAGATATAAATCCACGAAAGCATCATCAATATATTGGGGGTACGGGCCATTATATTATCAATCCTTCCGAACTGAAGGAATATAATATTGAAAATGTAATTTTAATGAACATAAACTATCTGGATGAAATAAAAGAAGTGACTGACCAGTTGCATATAAATCTTATAACCCTTTAATAAGAACTTCCAATTGAAGTTTGGAAAGTGTCTGTAAGAGTCTATAGAAGTTACTTAATCTAAAACCACTTGTGATCAGGTACATTCCTCAAGGTAGCGTCAAATTAAATATAGCATTGATAAAAAGGTTACTACACACTACTTCTTTGAAGGCAAATATTACAGCCAACTTTGTAGGTAATGGCTGGACTGCTGTGATCGGGCTTGTTTTTGTACCGCTATACCTTAAATACATCGGAGCTGAAGGCTACGGGCTTATCGGAATTTTTGCGAGCCTCCAGGTAGTGCTTTCTTTACTCGATAGTGGCTTCAGTACTACTCTGAATAAAGAGTTGGCAAGGCTGAGTGTATTGCCAGGCAGAGAACAACAAATATCCAATCTTGTTAAAACCCTGGGGACCGTATATTGGATGATTGCGTTAATAGCCGGCTTAATCGCACTTTGCCTGTCGCCATTGCTGGCAAGATATTGGGTAAAGCCCCAGGAATTAAGCGTTCAAACAATTGCATACGCTTTTATTTTGTTAAGTATTTCTTTGGTATTTCAGTTTCCCTGCGGATTTTATACCGGCGGCTTGTTGGGCTTACAGCGGCAGGTAATTTTAAATACCATACGTATTATTTTTGCATTTTTAAAAAGTGCCGGTGCGTTATTGGTGCTTATTTTTGTGTCGAAGTCATTGCTGGCTTTTTTTGGATGGACGCTATTAATAACGATCCTGCAGGCGTTTACGCTGAAATATATCTTGTGGTATTATTTGCCCAAAGCGCAATCAAAGCCTGTATTTGACAAGCAGGAACTAAGAAACGTCCGGCGTTTTGCCGCAGGGATGATTGGCATAAGCCTTACCGCCATATTACTAACGCAAATAGACAAAATAATTCTCAGCAGGATATTATCGTTGGAGCAATTTGGATATTATACCGTTTCATGCACATTGGGGCTAATGATAATTCAGATCGTAGTTCCTTTGACTCAATCCTACTTCCCAAAATTTTCTAATCTTATTAGTCTGAATAAAACTTCGGAGCTGAAGAATTTATACCACCAGGCATGCCAAATGGTAAGTGTTTTGGTATTACCGGCCACGTGCATACTGGTTTTATTCAGTAAAGAATTAATTTTTATCTGGACAAAAAATGCAGTTACGACAGAAAATACCTGGATGAGCACCGCTATTTATGCTTATGGAACCGGCATGAACGGATTAATGAATATCCCGTACATCCTTACCTTGTCTTACGGGTGGACGAAGCTAAGCTTGTATCAAAATATTTTTTTTCTTGCGATAATGATACCTCTCACAATTTTTTTAGCTTTAAAATATGGCGCTGTAGGCGGAGCCTCTTCGTGGGCCATAATTAATACCTTATATTTTTTTATAACCCCGCATTTGATACATAGCAAACTACTAAAGGGAGAAGCCTTGTATTGGTATTGGAAAGATAGCTTAAAGCCTTTGTTTGCGTGTTTGTTAGTTGTGATAGCTGCTAAATATCTTATTCCGTTATCGGCATTAGATCGCTTTAAGCAATTTATAATAATTGCCGGCGTTGGGTTACTGGCTGTAGCAAGCAGTATGGGTTTTGCCGGAAGTTTGAAGAAATTTTTAACACTGCCTTTTAAGAAATAATTGAATGATTGAAAACGATCCCCTGGTAAGCATAATTATTACATCCTTTAATAGGGAGCAGTGGATTGAGAAAGCAATTCTTTCTGCGATGGAGCAGGATTATAATAACATTGAAATTATTATTTCTGATAATAAGTCAACAGATAATTCAGACGCATTAATAAAAAAATACTGTTCGGATAAAAGAATTAGATACTGGCAGAATGAAACTAATATTGGAATGCTGCCAAATTTCAGAAAAGCTACAGGATTGGCTAAGGGTTTGTTTTTAACTTATCTCTCGAGCGATGATTATTTCGTTAATAAATCTTTCATTTCGGAGGCAGTTTCTATAATGAAAAAGTATCAAAATGTTGTTGTATTCTCAGCAATTAGCAAAAACTATCAATTGAATGCTAATAAAGAGGAACATAACACAGCGTATGATTTTAAAGTTTCCAACGGGCTTTTAAATAAAGTTGTTAGTGGCAAAACTGTCTTTTCCATATTTCAATATTCGCATATCATGAATTTTGGAGGATCAGTTTTTTATAAAGAAAGCCTGGAAAATTTAAATGTTTTTAGAGATTCTAATACGACATATGCTGATTTGCAGGCCGCCTTATTGCTTGCTCTAAGAGGTGATTTTTATTTTTCTGATAAAGTTAGCTATATACAAACTTTTCACAATCAAAATGCATCCTGGGCTTATGCTGATGCCGACAAATCTTTATTAAATCTGAATTTTGCTGAAATACCATTTGTTGAAGCGGAGAAAATAAATTTTCTTGAGGAAAATGATTTGAGAACCTGGCTTTACAATATAATACGGCCATTTATTTTCAGTTCAATGGTATCTCTTTTCAAGAGCAATAAAACCGAATATCAGAAATTTATAGGCTATGTATCAAAAAAATATCCCGGCATACTTTCAGATATAATGCGAGATAAAAAAATGAGGGCATTTAAATTGGTTTATAGTAATAAAGCCCTTAGATTTCTTTACGACAAATTCAAAGTTATATAAGATAAAAAATCGCGCATGCCCGACAATAGGTTATCAAGCAACCCACATCTGTTAACCAAAGACCTGTAGCACAAATATTTTGTATTTTGGATATTTCCCCTTGTTCTGGTTTTAGGCATTATAATGCGAAATGAAAAATGATCGGTGATCATTCATGCCACGCATTTGCTTTGCCTATTGCTTTTTATAAGCTGTCATCAGTTTAGTTAAAATTAAAATTTCATGAGCGTGCTAATTTATGAATGTACATTAGATATGCTTTTACTATTGTTGTTAACTCAGGTTTCTTTTGTTTAAACAACGAATCAATCATTCTTAAGAAAGGCTCAATAGTAATGGAAAGTGTTACTAAGATAAAAAAACTGATTTTCCCCAAATGTTTCTTCCAGTAGATACCCCTGGATGACAGGGAATAATAAAGCCTGTAGGCTTTCAGGCTCGGGCCGGTGGCGCCTCCTTCATGTACTATGGTGTATATATTATTGTAAAATGTTTTAAAGCCTGCATTATTAATGCGCTTGCTCAAGTCAATATCCTCCAGATACACGAAATAATTATCGTCCATAAAGCCAATTTTGTCTAAAATTGATTTCCTGAGAAGCATATAACTTCCCATCACATGATCAACATCTTTGCTCTGCAAATGATCCCAATCTATCATAACAGGAGCAGGCATAAATATTTCGGGAAATAATTTTGATAACCCAAGGATTTCGTAAAGGGCTGTTTTGAAAGACGGAAACCTCCCGCAGGTTCTTAACAAATTTCCATTTGCATCAAGCTGGGACGGGCCGGTGACTGCATAATCCGGCTTTTGCTCGAGAAATTCCACCAGCCCTTCAAGTATCTCAGGTTCCGAGTGGGTATCCGGGTTAAGCAGTAAAATATAATCTGCATTACTTTTTTTAAATGCCTGGTTACAGGCCCTGCCAAATCCCAGGTTTTCCGTATTGGCAATTACCTGATTTATCTTGTTTTTGAAGAGTGCAAGAGAATTATCAGTAGAAGCATTATCAACTACAATCACATTGCAAAAAATGCGTGAACTTGAATAATTAAGATACGGAGCTACGGCCAGCATCGTCAAATACCCGGAGTTCCAGTTTACAACAATTATATCAACTTTTTTTACAGGCATTAAAAAGCATTATTACTTCAAAAGTGACAGGCTGAAAAATCGTTTGCGTAGATAATTGTATTCTGGCTATGTTAATGGCTTTATATTCTTAACTGTTAAACAGGTTTAAAAATAATCCGGTAGTTGCTTTTACAGAATAATTTTCAATAATAAATTTTTTCGAGGCGGTACCCATCTTAATTCTTAATTCTTTTTCGACAATTAATTTTTCGAGGCTACTATACCATTCCTCATCTGTTTCTGCCCAAAAGCCTGTTTCTCCATTTTTAACTACTTCGCAATTGGCGCCTATTGGGCTTACCACGGGGGGTATGCCAAGGCTCATGTATTGTATAGCTTTGAATGCGCATTTCCCAAGGCTTATTTCCATATCGTAAAGCGGCATAATGCCAATGTGCATGGTAAGCAAGTCGGCTATTTCGGTCTCAAGGCTCCATTCCTTATAGGTAGTATTCAACACTTTCAAGGTGGGGATCTTTATTTGAAATTATTAAATATCTAAAGTCATATTTTTTTTTTAGTTCTTTTATAACGCCACTTACTTTATCAAGATAACGGAAATTAGTAAACGTGCCCGTCCATCCAATTGTAAGCGGAGCTTCATCCTGGTTTTTTAAACCATGGTGAACTTTTTCTGTGTCTACTACTGTGGGAATAATTCTAACATCTGTTGTTATATCTGTTTGCAAATTCGGCCAAATACCGGTTTCCTACAGAAACAATGGTACTGTACTTACAAATATATTTTACTTTCCAGCTACATTTTACCAGTGACGCTTTTGGATTGGCACTGGATGATGAGCTTATCCAAATAGCATCATCAAAGTCATAAATAATTTTTTTGCGCCAAACTTTTGAAATGATCCACTCAAAAACGGGGGGCCCTATCGGGGCAGACTTCCCTGTGAATGAAAATATAATCATATTTAGAGAGGTTTGTTACAATAAAAAGCCTTCTTAAAAATCCCCTGGCCAGGCCCATGGTTTTTAAAGAGAAATGCCCGTTATTAAAAAGGATGCTCCAAATCCGTAAACTCCAAAAAGGTTGTATCGTACAATCGATCCCATTCTTTTCTAATAAAGGCAAATAATGCTCGAATCGAAATCTTTGGCTGGGAGCAATATTTAACGGGGCAGGGGTCAACAATAAAACTTTCATATCATTTATTTGCCGTCGGAATTATCTCCCGGTCTCTTAGCCATTTGTGCGAATTTTTTATAACCGTTAATTTAAAATGTTTGCAAAATTAGGAATAATTAAATAGAGATATAAAGACCAATCCTTCATTTTTATCCATCAAAAGCATTGACTTTACATTAACACCCGAATGATTTGCCGGATCAAATGACACAAAAGCATCTGCTTACAGAGCGCCAGCAAGAAGTTTTCAAAATTATAGGCCCATATTATAAGGTACGATCGAAACTTTATCGACTGGTATCGGCTGTTACCTTAACTAAAGCATTTCTATAATCAAGAATTAATATTAATGCAATTAAATAAAAAGGAAGGCATGGAATTTTGTAGCGTACCAGGGTGCCGAAATTTAAAGTGGTCATGCCTACAAATATTGCGAAAACCAGGGAAAATAAGATACAAAATAATATGACAGGATTTTTGACGATTGCTTTTAATATAGTTCTTGGCCCTGTCTTAATAAAAACCCATATTGTGAAAAGCATAATTGCCAGGCTCTCTAATGACGATATCAATGTTGCGAGCTTTTTGGATTCCCAAATAAACGGCCTGTAAAATGTAGCAGCGATTGCACCTGGTACCGATCTCAAAAACGACGAAAATGTGCCATCAAATGTTGAGCCTGATGAAAAATAAGAATCTGCTACATCGGACATTCCTTCAAAGTTTTGTTTTTGATTTTTGACTTGTTCGAAGATATTGTCTATCGCAAACCCTCCGATATTTAAATCATCCCTGGTTACAATACTAACAATGGCCCCTAAAGCAATGACAAATAGAAAACCTCCCACTAAAATTCTTTTTAATCCACTTTTATATGATCGCAATTTCAGGCTTACTAAAAATAATATCAAAAAAGGCAAATAAGATAAGAATATATATGGCTTAACCGTAAAAAGCAGGTAACCTGCAATGATGCACCTGATAACATGGCCTGCTTTATGTTTCTTATCATGGAATAAAAAGTATAGGTTATAGGTTACCCATCCAAGTGCAGCAATACTTACGGTTTCTTTTAATATACCCGAACTCCAAAAAATAAAAGAAGGCAAAAATAAAATCGAAATACTGAGTTGCTTATGAAGGTGTGGATATAAATGATAGAAAAATCTAAATAATTTCCAAACACCTGAAAAACAAAGGAACGAAAAAAATAAGCTGATCAGCAAATATTTGCCAAAAGAAAAAAAAGAGAACAATGCAACAAGCTTTATTAAAAGATAACTGGATTCACCGTTATAGTAGCCTGCGAGGGAGGGGGTTGCAACCAGGTCCGTATCGAAATCTTTACCTGCAACAAAGAACCATTTTACGTTCGAGATATCCTTTAAAATCAGCTGAAATAAATTATGCCCTTCGGTATAGAATAGTCCGTATGAGTCAGCTTTTACAATGTAATAATTAAATAAGGCTGAAACCAGGGTGGCGCCAATCTTAGTCCAAAAAAAAGGCAGGTAATATTTTTTAAGAACCGGATCTGAAATCTTACTGCGCCGGAATCGAAAATAAAAATAAAAGAATGTTACATATACAGGAAACAATAAAAAATCTGTATAAGTCATTGCAATTTTTAATTATGTGAGATACCAAAACTTAAATTGACATCAGGAGGTGTTTTTGCAGGATAGCCCTCTCAATAATCAAAAAAGAAACTCCGGATGTTAAACGATTTAAACCAACAGGTAATGCAACAGGCTCCCTTGAAATTGAAGTTTGGAATCAATATCATTGTAAATTAACTATTTTCACATTTCCAGAAAAAACTGATATATAAATGCCGAGGGTGATTCAAGTTTTAAACAGGTTGATTGTAGGTGGGCCTTTAACACAAGTCGCGTATTTAACAAGGTATATGGCCCCGGAATATGAGTCGCTTTTCGTTTGTGGCCAAAGAGATCCGCATGAGAAAGACGCTGCATATATTGTCGATAAAATGGGTATTACCCCGGTGTATCTACCCGAAATGAGACGTTCGATAAACCTCCTTAGAGATTATGTTGCCTACAAAAAATTGAAAAGAATTATAAAAGATTTTAAGCCTGATATTGTGCATACACATGCAGCCAAAGCCGGTGCGTTAGGGCGACTGGCAGCAAAATCATGCAAGGTTCCTGTTATAATACATACCTATCACGGACATGTATTTCATTCGTACTTCGGAAGGATTGTTACAAATACCTATATCAAAATAGAACGCTATTTGGCAAAAAGGACAGATGGGTTAATAGCAATTAGCAATCAGCAAAAAAAAGAACTGGAAATTGATTTTAAAATTGCACCGGCCAATAAGTTCCATGTTATCTTATTGGGATTGGACTTTACGGAATTTGAAAGTGATCAAGTCGGAAAAAGGGCGAAATTTCGTGAAGAATTTCAAATTCAGGAAGATGAAATCGCCATAGGAATTGTTGGCCGTTTGGCGCCCATAAAAAATCATGACCTTTTTATAGAAGCCATTGCATTCGTTAATAAACACAGTCAAAAAAAAATCAAAGCTTTTATAATTGGTGATGGTGAAACAAGGCCGCGGCTGGAAGCTAAAGCAAAAAAGCTCGGTATAAAATTTAGGTCGCAACCTGGCAATGTAAGCCCGGCATTACTAACTTTTACCTCATGGCGTACTGATATTGATGTGGTATATGCAGGTTTGGATATTGTAACACTTACTTCTTTTAACGAGGGTACACCCGTAAGCCTTATTGAAGCACAGGCAGCTAATAAAGCAGTCGTATCTACCAGGGCGGGAGGTATTGAAGATGTCGTGATCGAAGGGAAGACCGCCTTGTTATCTAATGTTTACGATGATATGAGTTTTTTTAATAACCTGCTTCATATTGTTGAAAATGATGAGTTAAGAAAGTATATGGGAGAAAACGGGTTATCATTCGTGATAAATAGATTTAGTTACCACCGCCTCATAAAAGATATGAAAGATTTGTATGATACGCTTTTGAAAAAAAAATCGGAACAGTGTCTCAAATAAGCAATTCCTCGGATTAAACCTGTTCAAAAATCCTGTTGTTTGTAAAATTGGTGGCAATAGGAGCTGGTCGAAAGAAAATATTACCGCTTTGTTGACATAATGTTGTTGTATAACTGATTCTAAACCGGATAATCATGTAAGAGGTTTAAACAAAATGTTTAGAAAATTGTAATAGCTTTTATTCTCATGCCTTTTACTATAAAAGATATTTCAAATTTAACAGGTATAAAACCACACACCATTCGCATTTGGGAGCAGCGCTATTATTTCTTAAAACCTCAAAGCACCGATACTAACATACGCCTTTATTCCGGCGACGAACTAAAAATCATCCTGAATATTGCGCTCCTTAATAAATATGGCTATAAAATTTCGCACATAGATAAAATGAGCCGCGAAGCAATGTTTGAGAATGTCCTTTCTCTTACCGATGCAGAAGCAAAAGAAAGCATTATTGTTAACCAGCTTCTGGATTGTATGATAGAATTTGATGTAGAACTTTTTGAAAACATCATTAATAAATGCTATCGATACTGCCGGTATTGAAAAAACCATCCTGCAAATTATGTTTCCATTTCTTGATAAAGTGGGCATTTTATGGCTTACCAATCATATTAATCCTGCACAGGAGCGTTTGGTAAGTAATGTTATAAGGCAAAAAATTATTGTAGGCATTGATTCTCTTTCCACAAAAATTACCGTCTTCCTCAAAAGTTTGCCTTTTCTTACCTGCAGGAGAATACCATGAGATTTCCCTGTTGTTTGTGGCTTTTCTTTTGAAGAAAAAAGGAATGCCGTTAATATATCTCGGAGCCAACATTCCCTTTGACGAATTAAAAACTGTTGTTTCGGTAAAAAAACCTGATTATCTGTACACACATGTAACCACGGCGGGCCCAGGGTTTAATGCAGATAAATTTCTTTCCACATTGCATAAGGAATTTCGCGATTACCCAATGATCATTTCAGGACGGCTCACCAACTCTTATGTGAAAAAAATTCCCGCAGGCATTACGTTTAAAAAATCACTTAAAGAAGTTAAAGAATTCATTATGAGCCTTTAATAATTACGAACTACCTGGTCAACTTCTGGCATCTATTTTGTTGAGGGTTTATTTAAAAAAAATTAAACAAAAATTTTTTTGCATTTATCTTTTTTGTTTAATTTAGCTACTCATAAAGATTAAACAATATTTATGTCAACAGTAGAATTTAACCAACTGCTTTTGGGCAATTCAGATTTTCTAAGTCCTTTTGCAATAACACTTACAAAAGATCATGAAAGCGCCAAAGACCTTGTTCAGGAAACGATGTACAGGGCAATAGCCAACAGGGATAAATATAATTCCGGAACTAATATCAAAGCATGGCTTTATACAATAATGCGGAATATTTTTATTAATAATTATCGCAAAAAAATTAAGCAAAACGTAGTTTTTGATTCAACATCCAATGACTTCCTGTTTGATTATAATCAGGCTGCAATTTCAAACCTGGCTGAAAGCAGGTTGCAGCTTAAAGAAATTCAAACAGCAATTCATTATTTGCCCTCTATTTTTAAAGAACCGTTTCTATTATATTTCGAGGGTTATAAATATCATGAGATTGCCAAAATATTGCATGAACCCATCGGCACTATTAAAAGCCGGATTCATTTTTCAAGAAAACTTCTTAAAAAGGCATTAACAGGTTTTAGTGGCTGTCACAGTAAATTGTTTAATAAAGCAAAGAAGTCTTACCTTTTAAGTTAGATGTAGAAATTTGAAAAAAGCAGTTATTATCGGCAGCGGATTTTCAGGCTTATCTGCAGCTACATTTTTAGCGAAGTATGGATGGGATGTAACAGTTGTTGAAAAGCATGATATACCCGGTGGCCGGGCAAGGAAATTGGTAAAAAACGGATTTACTTTTGACATGGGGCCAAGCTGGTATTGGATGCCGGATGTATTTGAAAGATATTTTAATTGCTTTGGTAAGAAAAGTTCAGATTATTATTCATTAAAACGGCTGGATCCATCGTACCGGGTTTTTTGGAAAGATGGTAAAATGGATATTCCTGCAGACTATGGCAAGTTAAAAAAGTTGTTTGAAACCACGGAAACCGGAAGCGGCAAACAACTCGATCAATATCTTGAACAGGCAGCATTTAAATACAAAATTGGCATTAATAACCTTGTTCAAAAACCGGGGCAATCCTGGACTGAGTTTTTTAACTGGGATCTTATCAAAGGGATATTCAGGCTTGAAGTGTTTTCTTCAATTAAAAAACATGTTCATAAACATTTTAAAAATCCAAAGCTCAGGCAGTTACTTGAATTCCCGGTTTTATTTTTAGGTGCATTACCAAAAGATACGCCTGCTCTTTACAGCCTGATGAATTTTGCCGATATTAAAGGTGGTACCTGGTACCCGGAAAATGGAATGTATAGTGTTGTTGATGCCATGTATAATCTGGCTAAAGAATTGGGAGTAAAATTTAATTTTAATGAAAATGTTACCGCTATCAATAGCAAGGAAAATTATGCTACGGGTATTAAAAGTGAAACCGTCGAAAGTGAAAAAAAAGTTACAAAAGAATATCATGCTGATGTAGTAATTGCCACTGCAGATTATCATTTTGTAGAAACGCAATTGCTGCCTCCGCATTTAAGAAGTTATAGCGAAGCCTATTGGGATAAAAGAATTTTAGCGCCCGGTTGTTTATTATATTTATGTAGGACTGAAAAAGAAATTAAAAAATATTACCCATCATTCTTTGTTTTTTGATGTGGATTTTGAAAAACATGGCAATGAAATTTATGTTTCAAAAGAATGGCCGGCAGAGCCTTTGTTTTATGTAAGTGCAACTTCGGTTAGTGATGAAAATGTTTCACCGGCCGGATGTGAAAATTTATTTTTTTTAATCCCAGTTGCTGCAGGTTTACAGGTGATACACGAAATTTAAGAGAAGAATATTTTAATAAGATTATTAAAAGATTTGAAAAACATATGGGTGAGCCGGTAGTTGATTATATTATTTATAAAAAATCTTTTGGCCCTTCTGATTTTGTAAATGAATATAATGCGTTTAAAGGAAATGCTTATGGGCTGGCCAATACATTATTACAAACAGCAGTGCTTAAGCCGTCGTGCAGAAGTAAAAAATTGAAAAATCTTTTTTATGCAGGCCAGCTTACCGTTCCCGGCCCTGGTGTTCCTCCTTCTCTTATAAGCGGCGAAGTAGTATCAAGGGAAGTAATAAAACATTTTGGAGCTTAAAATGTATATTTTATAAACAACTATTACAAAATATAGCTTTATGATGCAGCTATTTCACGATGTAAGCCGTGAGTGCAGTAAGCTTACTACAAAAAAATACAGCACTTCTTTCAATAGTGCAATAAAATTGCTACATAAAGATTTTCGTACGCCCATTTATAACATATATGGGTTTGTACGTTTTGCAGATGAAATAGTTGATACTTTTCATGAACACAATAAAGAAGAACTGCTAAGTGAATTTAAAAAAGAAACTTATAAAGCGATTGAAAGAAAAATAAGCCTGAATCCTATTTTGCATAGCTTCCAGCTTACAGTAAATGAATATAAAATTGATACCGGGCTTATCGACGCTTTTTTTAAAAGTATGGAATATGATCTTTGCAAAACTATTTATGATGCCGCCAGTTATAAAGACTACATATATGGAAGTGCCGAGGTTGTAGGGTTAATGTGCCTTACAATTTTTTGTGAAAAAGATTGGAAAAATATGAGAGCCTTAAGCCTTATGCCCAGTCACTGGGAGCCGCTTTTCAAAAGGTAAATTTTTTGAGAGATGTAAAATCAGATTATCAGCAACTTGAACGCACTTATTTTCCCGAAGTAGATTTCAGAAATTTTACTGCAGCAACGAAAAAAAATATTGAAGATGAAATAATGAGGGATTTTGCTCATGCTTATATAGGAATCACGGAGTTGCCGCTAAAAGCAAGGTTTGGCGTTTATGTGGCATACAAATATTACCTTTCGCTTTTTAAAAAAATAAAACGCACACAGGCCGCAAAAATTCTTGACCAGCGCATAAGAATCCCAAATTATTCCAAGGCAATTATAGTAGTAAGGGCAGGGGTAAAAAAACAGCTTAATTTAATTTAATAACGTTTAAAGCATTTTATATTTTGACCGAAGTGATTTTAGTAAATGAGCATGATGAACCAATCGGGACGATGGAAAAAATGGAAGCACATCAGAAAGGATTGTTACACCGCGCTTTCAGTGTTTTCATTTTCAATAGTAAAGGTGAATTACTTTTGCAGCAGCGCGCCTCGGAAAAATATCATAATGGCGGCCGTTGGACCAATACCTGTTGCAGTCACCCACTGCCGGGTGAAGCTGTTTTAAGTGCTGCAAACAGGAGGTTGTATGAGGAAATGGGATTTACAACATTGCTTTCCCCCGTATTTAATTTTACCTATCATGCAATTTTTGCCAATGGCTTAACAGAACATGAATATGATTATGTTTTTACCGGAACATATGACGGTATAATTAAAATTGATAGAAAGGAAGTGAATGATTATTGCTTTAAAAATATCAATGATATTGAAGCTTCACTTCAAACTTAATCCGAATAAATATACTGAGTGGTTTAAAATTGCTTTCCCGCAAATAAAACTGTTTCACAGGAATAACTTTTTTAATTTCTAAATGCGCCGAATGTAAAACGCCCAACATTGAAATTTAAAATGAGCAATGCCTTAAAAATAAATAATATCTAAAATCTTATTTTTGTATTCAATATGCAGCTCTTGTTTTTTATATTAATTATGCTGGGGGTATTTTTTACAATGGAAGGTATTACCTGGCTCACCCATAAATATGTAATGCATGGATTTTTATGGTACTTACACGAAGACCATCATAAGAAAGGCCCGGGTGTTTTTGAAAAAAATGACGCTTTCTTTCTTATATTTTCCATCCCGAGTATTCTATGCATTTTTTCGGAACATTTGATCATAAATTTTGGCTGGCTGCAATAGGCGCAGGTATAGCAATGTACGGCTTTGCATATTTCCTGGTACATGATGTTATAATCCACCAGCGAATAAAACTTTTCACACGCAGCAATAATATATATGTGCGAAGTATCAGGTGGGCGCATAAAATGCATCATAAGCATTTGGAAAAATATGAGGGTGAAAGCTTTGGAATGCTGATGGTCGCAAAAAAATACCGGGACAAAGTTAAATCCGATAAAAAACGGGCAGTCAGGAATAAAACTACTTCTGCCGGTTCTGTTACCTGCAGAGTTTTGATTTTGCGGATAAGCATCCATTTTTTAAAAGAATTAACCTGCTTCCCTTTCGTTTTTGCCAGGATTCTCCGAATCAATTATCTTCAGGCGGAGTCATTTTCAATAACTGCTTTAAAGGCATGCAGACAAAAAACTACGATTATATTTTTCTGGGTGCAGGTTGTGCGTCGCTTAGCATTATTATGAGAATGGTTGCGTCAAAAAAATTTGATGAAAAGAAAATACTGATTGCGGAAAGAGCGCCTAAAACGAAAAATGACCGTACCTGGTGTTTTTGGGAAAAGGAAGCGGGTTTCTTTGAAGACATCGTTTACAGAAAATGGAGTAACCTTTTGTTTAAAACCGATACTGTTTCGATCCCTTTAGAGATGTGCGGCTATCAATATAAAATGATAAGGGGAATTGATTTTTACGATAAATGTTTTTCTATAATACAGCACTGCGAAAATATTGATATTATTTATGGAGAAATTTCTTTTGAAGAAATTCAATGAATTATCAACAATAAAAATTAATAATGAACCCCTGCTTTTTAATAAAGAAACAACAGTCTTCAATTCTCTTTACCGGCTACCTGAAAAAGAAAAAGGCAAATTTCACCTGTTGCAACATTTTAAGGGTTGGATAGTAGAAGCTTCACCCGGGTCTTTCGACGCGCAACAAGCAACACTCATGGACTTCAGGATATCGCAAAGCCATGGTACTACCTTC
Organism: uncultured Chitinophagaceae bacterium; assembly: GCA_963800635.1. GTDB lineage: Bacteria > Bacteroidota > Bacteroidia > Chitinophagales > Chitinophagaceae > Ginsengibacter. Next base: position 81,571 of record CAWDCB010000005.1, on the reverse strand, counting down.
GTCTATGTGTTGCCGTTATCTTCCGGCAAGTCTCTTGTTGAGTATACCTTATTTACCGAAAGCTTATTAACCGATACCGAATATAACACGGCTCTTAAAAACTATCTTGAAGAATTTTTAGGGCTTAAAAACTATACAATTGCCGAAGAAGAGTTTGGTGTTATCCCAATGACAAATGCAAATTTTCCATTTTTTAAAAACGGAATGTATTTTATAGGTACAGCCGGCGGGCAAACGAAGGCATCCACAGGGTATACCTTCCGTTTTATTCAAAAACAGGCCCATGATATAGTAGAAGAACTAATCTCAAGAGGTAAACTTTCAAAAAATGAAAAGCGCAAAAAACGCTTCTTATTTTATGACAGCACTCTCTTACACATACTTTCTAAAAATTTGCTGCCTGGGAAAACTATTTTTTCTATCCTTTTTAAAAAAAACCGTGCAGATAAAGTTTTGAAATTTCTTGACAACGAAACCACGATCGCAGAAGAAATCAAATTGCTAAATTCGCTGCCAAAAGCGGTATTTTTAAGAGCAGGTTTTATTGAATTTATTAAAATGATACTTCCACAAAATAAAAGTTAATATCGCATGTGGAGATTAAACTTTTAATGCTAAATTATTATCCTACGGGCAGGTTTCTCTATTTTTGCTACGAGATAAAATTATATATGACCTCCCAGACAGATGACCAGGAACTTTTATTGAGCTTTAAAGAGCCTTCTACAAGAGAGCGGGCATTTACCGCTATTATAAAGAAGTACCAGGAGAAACTTTATTGGCATATAAGAAGGATGATAGTGGACCACGATGACACTAACGATGTTTTACAAAATATGTTTATTAAAGTATGGAAGGGACTGGAGAATTTTAGAGAAGACAGCCAGTTGTATACGTGGCTTTACCGGATCGCCACTAATGAATCCCTCACATTTTTGAGCCAGCAGAAAAAAAGAAATTCGGTCTCTTTAAACGATGTGGAAAACGGACTGAGCAATAAATTGAAAAGTGATACTCATTTTGATGCAAACAGGCTTGAGTGGAAACTCCAATTGGGGATACAACAACTTCCTGAAAAGCAAAGGCTTGTATTTAACCTCAGGTATTATGATGAGATGCCATACGAAGAAATGAGCAGGGTGCTTGATACAAGTGAGGGGGCATTGAAAGCAAGTTATCATCACGCAGCAAAAAAAATAGAGGAATTTATACTAAATAGTTAAACTTTATGACAATAAAACAGTCTTAGAACCGTAATGAATCTTTCACCTGAAATATTTGATGAATTAAAAGCTATTAGCCCGCTGCTTGCAGGCCTGGAACGAATTAATGTTTTCCAGGTTCCTGAAGGATACTTTAATGGCTTAAATTTTCGGATTGCAGATTATGCTATACTGAACAATACTTCTGCAGTGGATAACATCAACAAAAGAACCCTGCAACAGGTTCCTGCCGGGTATTTCGATACCTTAAGCGATTCTATTCTGGCGAAAGTGAAGGCGGCAGATTCTGACAACCCAGTAGCGGAATTGCAGAGTATTTCTCCCTTATTGTCTGATTTAAAAAGTACTGTATTATCGGTTCCGGAAGGCTATTTCGAATCTTTAAGCAGCAACATTATCGAAAAGCTGCATCTTCAGGCTGCTAATTCCGAAAGTGCCGAAGAAGAATTGCAGCGCCTTTCCCCCATGTTACTTGCTTTAAAAGGAAATGTTTTCTCCGTTCCAACAGGTTATTTTGAATCTTTAAGCGGAAACATTGTAGAAAAGCTACATATTGAGGCTGTAAATTCTGAAAGTCCTGAAGAAGAATTACAGCGACTTTCCCCTATTTTATTTGGCTTAAAAGAAAATGTCCTTTCCGTTCCGGAGGGTTATTTTGAATCTTTTGCCGGCGATGTAATAAAAAAGCTGAAACCGGAACCAGCTAAGGTCGTTACCATGAAGAAAAATTCGTGGTTAAGATATGCCGCAGCCGCAGTGGTAACTGGCATCATAGCTGCAAGCTCTTTTCTGATTTACAACAGCACTCACCGCATGGACAACGATAAGGCATTTTCCGCGCTTCCTTCCTATGTAAAGGCTTCATTTCAATACAAAACTGAAAACGATTTAAATGCAGGAATTGCCAAATTGAGTGATGAAGATATAATTAAATATCTCGAAAAGAGTGGCAATATCATGGACAATGAATTGCTCATCAACAATACTGATGTGAGCGAAATGCCCAGCCAGGCTGACTATTTGGATGATGAAAATACCTTGAATACCTATCTTGATAAAATAGATTCAGAAGCCAGCGATAAATTAAAGCCGTAAGATGAAAAAGTATATACTCCTATTATTTGTAATGGTTGGTTGCCTTTCGGCAACTAAGGCACAAGACCCCGGAGATGAGACAAGGGCTGAAAAAATTCAATCTTTAAAAATTGCTTTTATCACCCAAAAACTACAGCTTACAACCGATGAGGCAGAAAAATTCTGGCCAATTTACAACCAGTATGATAATGAAATCCGCAATCTTAATAAAAATGCGCCGGCAATAGAAAACGAAGAAAAATTACTGAACATCCGGAAAAAATATATGTCGTCGTTTGAAAAAGTAATTAGCCCACAAAAGGTAAATAAGCTGTTTAATGCGGAATCAGACTTTCGCGCCATCCTAATTCGCCGCCTTCAAAACCGCAACCAGCAACGATTAAACCCGATGCGGCGGTAACTATTTTTTATTTACATATTAAATTAAAATGATAATTGGAGAAACTAAAATTTCTCCTATTTTTGTAACTAGGTGTTTTTCATAGGTTAGCAACGGCCGGCCCTTTTTAGGGCAGGCCTTTTTTTATGCCACACCGTTAAAATTTATAAAAAGGGCGTTTTATATCGTGATAAAACAGGAAGGTCCATTTATCTTTTTCTCCCAATTGCCACCATTTCTGGCGCAGTTCCATGGCCTTAGCGCCGTCATAATCATACTTGGCTTTGAACTTGTTTTTCATTTGTTGAAACTGTGGTGCTACATCGCCCCCAAAAAATATTTTTTCGCCATTTTCTTCAATTAAAAATACCTGGTGAAAGGGGCTATGGGCATTTGTCATTTCATATTGTATATAGTCACTAATTAAACCGTTGCCTTCAGTGAATTGTAAATGGCTACTTTCTTTTAATGCCGTAAAATCTTCAATTAAATAAGATGGAAGGCCTTTGTCAAAAGCAAGATCCCATTCATGCCGGTTGACATAATAAGTTGCATTTTCAAAACTTAATTCCGTTTTACCCGGCAGCGCTATTCCGCCGGAATGATCTTTATGCAGGTGGGAGAGAAGAACCTTTGTCACTTGGGAGGAACTGATATCATGCGAAGCGAGGTTCTTATGGATTTGTAAACGGTGGTTGTCATCTGCAAACCCAAGCCCGGTATCTAATAACAAAATATCTTTTGAAGTAATAATCACAAACGGCTGAATTTCTACCAGCAGGCTTCCTTTTGTTCTCTCCTGCAAATCATCCTGGTCAAGCCGGAAGGGAATAAATTTTTTTGATTGATCAACCGTAAAAGACCCTTCACTAAGTGGTATAATTTCCATATTTAAAAATTAAGTAAAAGAAGTAATGAGTTTCAGGTGATCACTTTTTTGGGCATTCCCGATTCACCACATTGACTAATGACTAATGACCAATGCGCTACTTACTTTCTATCTCAATATTATCTGCCTGTCTGCATCGAGCCTTACTAATATGAAAATTAGCATAGTAAAAGTTAACAATGAAGATCCTCCGTAACTCATTAATGGCAATGTAATGCCTATTACCGGCGCGAGCCCTACTGTCATACAAATATTTATAGAAACATGGAAAAATAAGATGGCAGCAACACTATACGCGTATACGCGGCTAAAAGTACTTCTTTGCCTTTCTGCCAGGTAAACAATACGCAAAAGGAATAGCATATATAAGATCACAACGAAGCTGCTGCCTAAGAATCCAAAATTCTCACCTACGGTAGTAAAAATAAAATCGGTGTGTTGTTCAGGAACAAACTCTCCCTGTGTTTGTGTCCCTTTCAAAAATCCTTTTCCTGTAAATCCACCTGACCCGATAGCAATTTTTGACTGTTTTACATTATAGTTCTCTTTCTCTTTTTTTATTTTCTTTGTCTGGTTATCGTCTCTTTCCTTTTGTTCATCAACCTTTTTTATGGTGGCGGTATCGTTGGGAATATAATCTACTCCAAACGTGTTTAAAATCCTTTCTACCTGGTATGGATGTAAAACGTGTTGAAACATATAAGGAACGGCGAATCTTTGAATACTTACACATAATATCCAAATTCCCACGATGGCAGCAAGGATTGTTTTATCCCGCTTAACATTTCTACGCAAGAAGTAAACCGTTGCAGCTGCAATTATTGTAAGTATGATCGCCAGCGTGTTCTTTTCAACCAAAATTGTTGCGACCACAAGTACTGCGAATGAAAATCCAATAATAAGATAAACCGGTGGGAGCCCTTCCCGGTACATAGGGATCAGAAACGCGAAGTATACCAAAGCAAGACCAGTTTCATTTTGTAAAATTGAAAAAACCGCCGGGGTCAGTACAATCGCCGCAGCAATAAGTTGAGAGCGTGGTTTTTCAAAATCGGTTTCAGTACGGGATAAGTATTTTGACAGCGCTAATGCAGCAAATATCTTGCAGGTCTCAACAGGTTGAAGATTAAAGAAGCCAAGAGGTATCCATGATTTTGAGCCATTAATATCCTTACCAACTACAAACGTTACCATCATAAGAACAATTCCCAACACATAACTAATGTTAGCCGTGGCAGTAAAAAATTTGCTGTCGGTGAGTAAAATTAAAATTGCAATAACTATTGAAATTCCAAGAAACAGTAATTGCCGTGAATAATTCTTTTTCAAACCGGTAATACTTTGCAGTATATTTTCATTGGTATGGTATTCAACAGAAAAAATACAAAGTATGCCAATGCACACAAAAATTATATACAACCATATGGTTATCCAATCAATTCCTTTTGATATTATAGCCTGGTCACGCATTTAAACAGGAGCCCTTTTATTTTACAGTATCTGCAGTATTCGGTTTTCTTTGCCTGTCTGGCAATGTTGCCTCCAGGCGTTGCTTCAAGGTAGTATCCGTTTTCCCGGATGGTAGGGTATCGGTAAATAAATTCTCTTTCTGCTTTGTTTTTTTTAACCTGTCTAACGCCTCTGTATCATCTTCTTCATCAATATCCATGGTATCTTTTAAGCCTTTAATATATCCCTTCTCCATAAGGTACGAAGTATCTTTTACATGTATTAATGAATCCCTGTAACGGATGGCTTCATAAATACGTGCAGGCATGAGATTTAACTTTGAAAGTGTTTCTATTTTTGCTTTGCGATCAGGCTCAGGAATAGAATCTTTCAGATACTGTTCAATCATAAGGCTGGCAATAGGAGCAGCGGAGGTGGCGCCGAAACCCGCATTTTCACATATAACGGCAATGGCTATACGAGGATTCTCGCGTGGCGCGAACGCTGCAAAAAATGCATGTGATTTTTGCTTCACGCCTTTATAAGAATTTTCAACTGTGCCCGTTTTACCGCAAACTACTATTCCGGGTACCTTAGCAGCGGCGCCGGTACCCGTTTCCATAACGCCCTGCATACCATCATGCACGGCATCAAACACCGTATCGGGAATAGGAAGGGGGTGGTGTTTTATTTTGAAAGAATCCAGCAAGCCATAGGAATCACCTCCTTCTATTGAATCAATGAGGTGAGGTGTGATATACCATCCATCGTTTGCAAGATAGGCCATCTCATTCGCCACCTGCACCGGGGTAACATTCACTTCCCCCTGCCCGATACTTACGGAGCGGAAGGTGCAAAAGTTCCAATGTTTTTCACCATAGATTTTATTATAAGTCTTTGGAGTAGGAATCAACCCGCTTTTTTCCGTAGGCACATCGATCCCCAATTTATGGCCCAGGCCGAAGGAATACATGTAAGTATCCCAAACTTTCAGGCTGCTGTCAACGGAACCATAAGCAGGATTATTAATGGTACGTTGCATTACATTAGCAAAATAGGTATTACACGAATGTGTTATTCCTCCTTTTAAATTAAAGTTACCAGGGTCAAGACAACCCATTGGTTTACCGCAGCCGTAAAACGCACCGGTACATAAAAATTTGGTCGAGGTTGATATAACTCCTTCCTGGAGGCCGATCAACGCCTGCAGTGTTTTAAATGTAGAGCCCGGTGAATAGTAGGCATTGACAGTCCTGTTAATCATCGGTAGTCTTGGATCCAGGAGAAGCTGTGCAAAATGTTTTTTTCTTTCCGCGCCCGTTAAAAGGCCCGGGTCATAGGTGGGGCTGCTGATCATTGCAAGCACACCTCCTGTTTTTGGGTCAAGAGCTACAATCGCGCCGATTTTATTTTGCATTAAATGCTCCCCGAGCATTTGCAAATTGATATCAAGGGACAAGTGCATGTTCTGACCCGGTATTGCTGCTGTATCGTACCTTCCTTTCTCCAACCTGTCTGTCAGTCTGTTTTTGTTGTCCCTTTTCCAGAACTCAATTCCCCGCTGCCCCATTAAAACTCTTTCATAACTTCTTTCCAATCCTGTTCTCCCGGCATAATCCCCAATCTGATAGCCTTCGCCTTCATGATGTTTTAAAAAGGAAGAATCCACCTCGGACAAATAACCAAAAATATTACCGCCGGCATTAAAAGGATAATCACGCACCGGCCTTTCCTGCAGGTAGAATGCGGGCACAAATTTATACATGCTTTCGTTGAGCCTTGCGATTTTTTCACGTGGAAGCAAAGGATCGAAAACAGATACGCGATAGCTCCTGTTTTTTATGATAGCGTTAATGATCCTTTTTTTAAACTCCGAAGTATCAATTTCAAGAATTCGACAGAGCGCTGCCGTATCGAGGTTCATTGCTTTTATTTTACCCGGCGTTACCATCAGGTCGTAGATGGTTGTATTGCGCAAAATTGCTTTCCCGGTGCGGTCGTACAAAGTACCCCTGTCAGGATAAATTACTTTTCGGAATTTTCCCTGTTCGTCAGCCATTACAGTGTATTTGGTATTAAAAACCTGCAGATCAAAAAGCCTTATGATGACAAGAAGGCTCATTAGCACAAACATCATCATAATAATATTCTTACGGGGCAGGTTAGAGGCAGCGGGCACAGATTTATTATGATTTTTGAGAAGTTGATAATATAGACTTAATTCCCTGCAAAAATAATATGTCTATACTGTATTTGTTCTGAATCTTTGCTTTCTCACAAATAATAATTCAGTGATAAGAATTAATAAAAGGCTTATTGCCACAGACAAGAGGGTTTTCAAAATAAAATACAAATAACCACCCGTTTGTAACGCTTCTAAAAAGAAAAGCAATGAATGGTGGAGCAAGGTTAAAATGGCGACATAGGTAAAATATGGAGCAAACCCCATGCTTTTAACAGAAGGCTCATTGTAATTACTTTCCGCTCCTTCCTGCGAAATAAGAAGATTAATTAAAAACGGGCGCAGGTAAGCAATAAGGACACAGGGCGCCGCATGCAGCCCATAAGTTTTTGTAAAGCAATCCAGCGAAAATCCGAGGGCTAAAGCCAGCAACATTACTGTGCGCCTTCCCATTTTGAAAGGTAGCCATAATATAAATAAATAATAAATATAGGGTGTAACAAGATGATGTAATGGCGGTACCTGGTTGAGTACAAAAACCTGCACAAAAATGAGAAGGCAAAACCGGATTATATTTTTTACGAGGCTACTCATTAATTTTTTGCACTTTTTTTAACAGTTGCCGGGGCTCGTCTTTTTGCAGGTTATTAATTACATATACATATGGCAGGTTATAAAAATTTGCGGCGGTTTTTACCCTTATAGTATAGGCTCCGCTTGCTTTGTCATTCTCAATTTCTTTCACTGTGCCGATTAAAAGCCCATAGGGGAATTTATCGGAGAAGCCACTTGTAATAATTGTGTCTCCTTTTGTAACCTTTACCTCTTTGGAGATATCCTTAAGCACCACTACATTGGTTTGAAAACCATCCCAAACGATACTGCCGGTTTCTCCACTTTTTTTAAGCTTCGCACTAATGTTGCTTTGCCGGTGAAGCAAGCTCATTACCACCGAATAATTGTTGCTTACATCAACGACAGTTCCTACAACGCAGTTATTGATATCAGTTACTCCAAGATCGGCAGATATTCCCTGTTGCGAGCCCCTGTGAAGCTGAAGATAGTTGTTCGGCTGGCTTACAGAATTGCCCACTACCTTCGCCGGGAGGTACAAATATTTTCTTTGGAGCTGGAGCGAATCTATTTTGATGGAATCAATTGCGAGTTTTGTAATGGTGTCCGGCAATTCAAAATCCTGTTTCAGTTTATTATATAAAGTTTCGTTTGCCTTTACCAGTGAATCATTTGTTTTCTTGAGCTGAAAATAATACTGAACATTATTATACTGACTGTTAATCCTCCCTGTAATTTCTCCGGCAACGGAAGAGTAGACGGTATGTTGATACTGATTGTAATTAAAGAGCATAAATAAAGAAATGCCCATTAGGAATAAAAAGAAAAGGAAGTTGAAATAAATGCGGATAAAAATAAAAATATTACGCATGCTACACTTATCCATCCCATTAGTACGGGAGGTTTAAAAGTTTATTTGGAAATATACATTTTTATTGAGTAAATATGAACTGTGATAGAGCCGATAGCCAGCAGTTTGAAGAAACTATCGCATAACGAATGGGTAGCGGTCATAATGCTTCAATGCAAGCCCCGTACCCCTGACAACGCTTTTCAGAGGGTCATCTGCTATGTGAACCGGCAGCTTGATTTTTGCTGCGAGTCTTTTATCAAGGCCCCTGAGTAAAGCTCCGCCGCCCGTCAAATACATTCCGCGGCGGTAGATATCCGAAGCCAGTTCAGGTGGCGTTGTTTCCAGGGCTTTTAGAATTCCTTCTTCTATTTTAAATATTGATTTATCAAGGGCCTCAGCGATTTCCTGGTAACTTACAATTATTTGTTTGGGAATACCTGTTACCAGGTCCCTGCCGTTAACCGGCATATCTTCCGGCGGATTGTCAATATCTTTCATTGCAGCACCAATCTGGATTTTTATTTGTTCTGCAGTTCGTTCACCAATAAGAAGGCTGTGGTAGCGGCGTAAAGCTTCCATAATGTCGGCTGTAAATTCATCACCGGCAATGCGGATAGACTGGTCACACACAATTCCGGCAAGAGCGATAACACTAATACCGGTAGTGCCTCCCCCAATATCAATGATCATATTTCCTACCGGCTCTTCTACGTCAATTCCGATACCAAGTGCGGCTGCCATAGGTTCGTGAAGAAGGTACACTTCTTTGGCGCCTGCCTGTTCAGCACTATCCCTTACAGCCCGTTTTTCAACTTCAGTGATGCTGCTTGGGATACAGATCATCATACGCCAGCTTGGGGGGAACCACGGCTTTTTAGGATAAATCTTTTTGATCATTTCCCGTATCATAAGTTCTGCAGCATTGAAATCTGCTATAACACCATCTTTTAATGGGCGGACGGTACGAATGCTTTCATGGGTTTTTTCATGCATCATCAATGCTTTTTTGCCCACGGCGAGTATATTTTTTGGATTATTTCGATCTAAAGCAACAATAGAAGGTTCATTTACTACTACTACATCGTTATGAATTATCAGCGTATTTGCAGTACCAAGGTCAATGGCTATTTCCTGTGTAAAAAAATTAAAAAGGCCCATGTTTTTAGGGAGTGTATTGAAAAATTACTAATGGATGCAAAGTTGTAGGAAATAATTCGAATTAACAATTGTAAAAGCCCATTTAGATTTGAAGCTTCCGATTTAGATTAAGGTTATGTTATCAGTACAGAATACGTAAACCCAAATAAATTCTGCCGGTAGAAGAGAACGGCAATTCGATAATAACTTACCGGGTAAAGATCGAACATCTTTATTGCGTTGAGAGGCTCATTTGCGGGTTGGCTGCAAAAGAATCAGGTGAGTAAGCAATACACTTAATCTGTAAACTGTGGCCGCAATAAAAGATTTATTGCTATGTTATAATGATTTCATCTAATACTTTATATTGTACAATAAAACCGCAGTTATGAAACAATTTTCCATTATTCTGTTGTTTCTTATGTCTTCTTTTACATCGGTAGATGCACAAGGGGCCAAGGAAAAGTATGATTCAGCATTGGCAAAAAGATTACATGCAGACGAATACGGCATGAAAAATTATGTATTCGTTTTGCTTAAGCCGGGAAGCAACACTTCGGTTGATAAAAAAACTGAAGATTCTATTTTTCATGGCCACCTGAATAATATTACCCGTCTTGCAAATAATGGAAGCCTTGTTTTGGCAGGCCCCTTCGGCAAAAATGATCTATATCGTGGTTTGTTTGTGTTAAACGTTTCAAATTTCGAAGAGGCTAAAAAGCTGTTAGAGACCGATCCGGCAATAAAAGCAAAGCTTCTTGACCCGGAAATGTTTTTGTGGTATGGCTCCGCTTCACTGCAGGAAGTATCGAAAATTCACAGCAAAATACAAAAGGTAAGTTTCTGAACTGATTGCCCACATGATTATATACATTGATTCAGGCATCATGATACAAAATCCCGGAGGTATCATGAGCGGATGCTGACTGCAAAATTTCAATTTTTCCAGGCAGAATGATTTCTTCCAAAAGAGTTTCGCCTCTTTCACCGCCTTTAATGGATTTCGATTGTCCTTGATTTCAAACCCGGGTCCTGTAAGAAACTGGACCGTTCCATTCAGTAAGCGGAGCAAAGATTTTGTTATCTCTATTGCCGGGCTGGTTGGTGCATTTCCAGCATACTATGTTGTTGAGTTAGATTTGGTATTTGTTATCGGCTTCAGGTTTTGGATATATAAATTAAAGCGGGAATGAAGCCTGATAAAAAGACGGGATCAAAGACGGGATCATTTATAACACGATGTCATAAATCTGCACATAGCCTTCACCAATTGTAATAAGTAAACCCAAAAAAAATCAAGCTTCGTTTGAATATTGTACCAAAGTGAAATTCGTCAATTAAATATGATAAACCAAATTGATAAATTCTATCTTTATATAGACAATTTCTATATCAATGAATATTCAACATTTAAAATATGTGCTGGCAGTTGATACGCAGAGGCACTTTGCCAGGGCAGCAGCAACATGTTTTGTCACGCAGCCCACATTAAGTATGATGATCAGGGTACTTGAGGATGAATTAAATATTAAGATTTTTGACAGGAGCAGGCAGCCGGTAGTGCCTACAGAAGCCGGTGAAGTGGTAATAGCGCAGGCAAAGATAATCGTGCGGGAAGCCGACCGGATGAAGGAAGTGATCAATGAATTAAAAGGCGAAATAAAGGGTGAACTGAAATTGGGAATTATACCAACCGTTGCTCCATATCTTTTACCGCTATTTTTGAATTCATTTCTAAAAAAATACCCGCTGCTAAAAATTAAAATTACAGAGCTTACGACACAACAAATCGTTGAAAAGCTGAGAGATCACCACCTGGACGTAGGAATACTTGCCACGCCACTAAGTAATGAAGCGCTTAAAGAACAACCTTTATACTATGAGCAATTTGTTGTTTATGCGTCCAGGGATGAAAAGCTAATGAAAAAAAAATTTTTAATTCCCGGAGATATTGATACCAATCACTTGTGGCTGCTGGAAGAAGGCCATTGTCTTAGGACACAGGTTTTAAACTTGTGTGAATTAAGGAAAAAGGGATTGGAAACAAGTAATCTTGAGTATGAAGCCGGAAGTATTGAAACTTTAAAAAAAATGGTCGATGCCAATACTGGCATCACCATACTTCCAGAGCTTGCTTTGCAGAAGTTGAGTGTAAAAGATAAAAAATTTGTCAGGCATTTTAAGCCGGAAGTTCCCGCACGGGAAATAAGTATTGTTACTTACCGGCATTTTGTAAAGCAAAGAATGGTCGATATCCTGAAAGAAGAAATTTGTAATTCGGTACCCCGCGAAATGCTCTCAGCAAAAAGGAAACGTGTGACAGCAATTGAATAATTATCGTGTAAAATGTATTCAATTAAAATAATAAAATTTAAGCCGGTTAGCTTTGGAATGCGGCCAAAGTTTAAGTAAGAAATTCCTTTTCTTACTTAAAGATAGCTGTACATTCGCTAACATGTTATGTCAGGTACGGCTCAGTTCCCGAGGTACTTCTTAAATTCACTCAAACAGTAAATATGAAACAGCGTTTTTACGCGCTCGATGTGTTTCGCGGAGCAGCCGTTTGTCTTATGATTTTGGTGAATAATCCCGGCGATTGGAGTCACATCTATGCGCCGTTGGATCATTCCGTATGGCACGGTGTAACTCCTACCGACCTGGTTTTTCCTTTTTTTCTTTTCGCCGTAGGAAATGCATTGGCTTTTGTAATGCCACGGCTTGAGACTGCAGGCCCTCGCGTGTTTTGGAAAAAAGTTATTAAGCGCACATTTCTTATTTTTTTGATAGGCTTGTTGCTTAACTGGATGCCGTTTGTAAAATGGGATAATGATCACCTGGTGTTCAAACCATGGAGTTATCTTAATGATGAAGGACATCCGCAGGGTGTAAGGATCCTTGGCGTTTTCCAGCGAATCGCGATGTCTTATTTTTCTGCATTTGTAATTATTTATTTCTTAAAAATACGCGGTGCATTCGTTGCCGCGAGTGTAATTCTTTTAGGTTATTGGTTGTTATGTGTTGCCGGCAATCCTGGCGATCCTTTCAGTTTAAGCGGATGGTTTGGTACGGGCATCGACAAAGCGATTCTGGGTGAGGCACATATGTATCATGGTGAAATGCGCAATGGCCATGTTGTAGTATTTGATCCCGAAGGTTTTATGAGTTTACCTGGTTCAGTCGCGCAGGTGATTTTTGGATATTTAGCAGGTGATTACATCATAAAAAAGGGCAAAACATCCGAAATGGTGAATGGATTATTCGTTGCCGGTTCGGTATTGCTTTTTACAGGATATGCATGGGATATGGTATTCCCCATTAATAAAAAGATATGGACAAGCTCATTTACGGTTTATACAAGCGGGCTTGCGATGATTATTCTTGCTGTAACGATTTATATGGTTGAATTTAAAAATTACCGGGGCTGGTGGAGTAAATTTTTTGATGTATTTGGAAAAAATCCCCTTTTCATTTTTGTATTAAGCGGACTTTTGCCCCGCCTGCTCGGGCTTATACGAATTCCTTCGACGGATGCTGGCGGGAAAGCTGGTTATATTTCTCCTTTCGGATGGTTTTATGAACATATTTGCAAGCCGCTGTTTTCTTCTAATTTAAATAACAGTTCATTATTTTATGCGCTTTGTACGATTACTTTTTACTGGTTGATTGTGTGGTGGATGGACAAGAAGAAAATTTATGTAAAGGTTTGAGAAGATTACCACGAAAAATTACAAGCAGTTGGCCACGAATTACACAAAATTTCACGAATCGGTATTAGAAAAGTTGGCCACAGATTGCACGGATTTCCACAGATAAAAGTCAAGAATGTACTCACCAATTACAAAAAATTTCAAGAATCGGTATTAGAAATAAGTTGGCCACAGGTTACGCGATTTTTACCGATTAAGTTCGCCACTCACTACTCACTATTCAACCGTCACTCCTCATGGGTCCCATCGACTACATTTACTTCATAGACTTCGGCATCGATATTAAATTCTTGTTTATAAGCGGATAACGTTTCTGATAAGAATTTTTGTGCGCTATCTTCTTTTACAATATTTATTGTACAGCCTCCAAACCCCCCGCCCATAAGCCTTGCGCCAGCCACGCTTGTATTGGTGGAAGCGCAATCAACCAGGAAATCAAGCTCTTTGCAACTTACCCGGTATAAGTTTTTAAGGCCTTCATGCGTTTGAAACATGAGTTTTCCAAAACCTTCCAAATCGTTTTCTTTTAAAAGTTCCGCAGCTTTTTTTGTTCTTGCAATTTCTTCCACCACATACAGGCAGCGCATATAAACTTCTTCGCCCATTTTATCTTTATATGCCAGCAGGTTTTCAGCTTTGCGTATGTCCCTGAAGGAATGGATGTTCATTTCTTCTTTCAGGATCAACAAGCCTTCCTCACATTCTTTTCGCCTGCGATTATATTCTGAGGACGCCAATGAATGATGCACTTTTGAGTTGATCAAAACTATTTTATAGCCTGTAGCGTGAAGCGGCAAATATTCATGTGATACATTCATACAATCTAAAAGGATCACCTGGTTTTTTTTGCCCATCATATTAGCATATTGATCCATTATACCACACATAACCCGCGGAAAATTGTGCTCTGCACGCTGGCAAAGCAAGGCCAGCTCTTTTCTGTTTAAATGAAAATTGCAAAGTTCATTAAGTGCATAAGCCAGGCCCCCTTCAAGCGCCGCAGAAGAAGAAATGCCCGCGCCGATGGGAATGTTTCCGCCAAATACACAATTGAACCCTTTCAGTGGAAGTTTTAACACCTGGAATTCATTAACGACGCCAAGCACATAATTTTTCCATCCATCCATCCTTTCGATATCCGTAAGTTTTATAGATAATGTTTCATCAAAATCAATGGAATAAAAATTGATATCACCGGTATCATTCAAGGCGACGGCATAATCAATTCCCTTGTCAATCGCTGCAGGCATTACGAAACCATCGTTGTAATCAATGTGTTCGCCGATAAGGTTAATCCTTCCGGGAGAAAAATATACATGCGGCTCCTGCAAAAATTTTTTTTTGAAAACTTCATTCGCCCTGGATACTAGAGACATGGAATTAATTTAGATGCGTAATCTTATAACTTGTTTTAAATACCGCGGATGTTCCTGGTTCAAGCGTTGTCAATCCCATGGCATTATTGAATGCATCGGGTGCACCACTGATATTTTCAATGGCGATGTTTTTTCTATGCGGTGGTATATAAATCTGCAGGTATGGATAAGATCTTTCCGGATGAATTTCCAGCTGAATTTTTTTTGCAGCATTTCTTAAAACGCACATTGGCTGGCTGGCATGCATATTTAGCGTAAAGCAGTTATCTAAAAATATATTGTCGATTTTTTTTAAGGAACTGAACCCTGTATAGGCAATGAGATTTTGCGTAGGGATCAATTCGCTGTTAAACTCCACCATTTCCTTAGATTGGAATTCCAATTGGAGTTCATCAACCGTATCATATAAGTTGAAATAAGGGTGCCATCCATCCTGCATCGGAATCAAACCTTCATCTTTATTGATACATTCTGTAGTTACTGAAAGCCTGTTATCACTTTGCAATTCCCACGTTACAATACAATCATAATTAAATGGGTAGCCGGGATCTTCAGCGCGGTATTCATACTTCATTGTTATCGATGCATGCAGCTCATTGGACGTTTCCCCAATAATCAAATATCGCTTATCATACAGCTCGCCATGGATGGCATTTTTACCAAGATAATACTTTTCGATCTTATATTCTTTTTCGCCGAAGTGATACTTGCCCTCGTTAACCCGGCAAACAAAAGGCGACAACTTACATCCTAAAAAACCTTTGGATTCAACATTGTTTTTAAAATCCTCTGCTGAAGTGTAACTTTCAATGACATTAAAACTTTGCCCGTTTTTATGTGAAACAAAATCGTGAAGAACGGCGCCACAGGAAGGTAGTATCGTGGCATAAGTATCTAAAAGGTCATCTTTTAATATTACTTTTTCAAAACCATTTTCGTCTTTTTTTTCAATTGAGAACATAAGGCTTTCAATTTACGCAAAGTTTCTTTTAGTCACTTTGCAAAATTTTCATCACGACTTTTTCTTCAGGGGTAAGATCACCTTTATTATCGTTTTTTTCGATTTCATCCAATTCTTTAGTATAGTCTTCCAGCTTTTTGCTTTCATATAACGAAAGAATGAGTGGATGAACGTAATACTTTTTACAAACCGTACGGGTATTCCCTAACTGTTCTGAAACCATGTCAAGCGCCTGAACAATCCTGCGTTTTGTTTCTTTTTGCGTATCACAGCATCCTATCGATTTCAAGGCGAGAAATGCCTGGATAGTTCCTGCCCATGTTCTAAAATCTTTAGCAGTAAAATCGGCGTTACTTATTTCTCTTATATAGTTATTTACCAACCCCGAGTCAATGGAACGATGCTCTCCTTTTTCATCATAAAACTGGAAAAGCTCTTTGCCGGGAATATCTCTGCATTTTTTAATAATCGCAGCAAGTTTTTTATTTTTTAAAGTAATGTTATGGGCAACTCCCTTTTTACCAATAAAAGCAAAACTTACCGCATTTCCATTAAACTTTACATGCTTGTCTTTTAACGTGGTGAGTCCAAATGAACCGTAGGTTTTTTCATAAAAACTGTTTCCTACTCTTATATTGGTGCGCTCCATCAAGCTTACTACCGCCGCCAACACTTTTCTCAGGCTTAATTCTTTATCGCCAAGGTCTTTTTCAAGTTGAAGGCGAATGCCAGGAAGCGCTTTCCCAAACTCAAGCAGGCGGTAATACTTTGTATGGTTGCGCAAAGAATTCCAATGCGGGTGATATTTGTACTGCTTCCTGTTTTTTACATCGTACCCCGTAGCCTGCAGGTGGCCATTTTCTTTTTTGCAAATCCATACTTTTGTCCATGCAGGTGGTAGCACTAAATGTTTTATCCTAAGTAGTTCTTCATCATCCTTTATTTTTTCTCCCTGGTAGTAATATTCAAATTTTTCACCCGATTTTACTCTTTCAATACCGGGCTCTTTATCGGTTACATAGACAAGGTTAGCCGCTCTCGCAGTTTTTTCTTCATCTTTTACTATGCTTTGCAATTTCTTTTTAGAAACTTTGAGAATTCCTTCCCCCGCAATATCCATTTAGTTTAGTTTTTATACGTTTACATCGTTTCGCCGGTATCGTTTGTTCCCTACATGTATATATAGTATTTCTTTAGTAACGGTATTTCCTGTAATTCTCTGATTCGAATTCGAGGAAATTATTCTACAATTCCCGTGTACAGCTGTTTGAAAAAGTAAAAGGCAGGCTTCTGCCTGCCCAAAAAATTAACAACTGACCTTTTGCTATTCATCGGTTTCATCGGATGTTAAAAAATCGTCTTCTACACCAGGATTTTTTATCACCTCCTCGTCATCATTAATATTTTTTTTATGCTTGTTGCCACTTTTTGCAGCGAGATGGAGCTGGGTATCAGTCCCTGAAGAAACGCCTGTTGTATGGGTGTCACTTGTTTCCGATCCCGTATCATTGCTACCCTGTGATGGTTGTGTTACTCTTTCGGTATCCATAAAAAATATTTTAATTGTGAATATTAAATGCATGAAAATTATATGCCAATAATAACGGTGTTTTATTATAACGGATTGTTAGCGATTAATGATCTTACTTTTGGGTATGAATTACCTGGCACATGCTGTTCTTTCTTTTAACGAGCCCGGTATTCTCGCGGGAAATATGATTAGTGATTTTGTAAAGGGCAAGAAAAAATTTGATTTTCCATTGTCTATTCAAAACGGAATTCATTTACATCGCTTAATAGATACTTTTACCGACTCGCATCCTGTGACAGCATTAGCAAAAAGTTTTTTCAGGCCGCACTACCGTTTATATTCCGGCGCTTTTACAGATATAGTATATGATCATTTTCTTGCGCGGGATGACAAGCAATTTGAACAATATGGAAATCTTGAAATTTTTTCACAACATACTTACCAATTGCTCGAAATAAATTCTGTTTTGTACCCTCCGGCTTTCAAAAAATTGTTTCCTTACATGAAATCACAAAACTGGCTATATAATTACGCCTCGAAAGAAGGTATTCAAAAAAGCTTCCAGGGACTTGTATATAGAGCCGCTTATATGAGTGAATCTGATGTTGCATTTGAAATCTTTACTAAGTATTATCGCGAACTTAAAAACTGTTATTTGGATTTTTTTCCTGAGTTAAAGGTCTTTGCGTCCGGTTATATTAGCAATCTTTTAGCAGGATAATCGATTTATATTTGTATCTCCGTATGACCGGATTAAACCTATAATCATTTTGAAACTCGCAACTAAATTAATTCATGCCGGAATAGAACCGGATCCATCAACAGGCGCTATTATGACGCCGATTTATCAAACATCGACGTACGTGCAGGAAAGCCCGGGCAATCATAAAGGCTATGAATATGCCCGAACCCAAAACCCCACACGTGATGCCTTGCAAAATGCACTGGCAGCGATAGAAAATGGAAAATACGGGCTCTGCTTTGCCAGTGGCTCGGCAGCCACAGATGCAGTTATAAAACTTTTAAATCCCGGAGACGAAGTAATTGCGGCAAACGATATGTATGGCGGCACTTACAGGATGTTTACAAAAGTGTTTAAAAAATATGGCTTAAAATTCCATTTTATAGACATGGAGGATGCCAATGAAATCGCAAAATACATAAATCAAAATACAAGGCTTATCTGGACGGAAACTCCTACGAATCCAATGATGAATATTACGGATATTATGGCGGTGACGGCTCTTATAAAGAACAAAAATATCCTTCTTTGCGTTGATAATACTTTTGCCTCCCCTTATTTGCAAAATCCTCTCGATCTTGGGGCTGACATCGTGTTACATTCGGCTACAAAATATTTAGGAGGCCACAGCGATGTGGTGCACGGTTGTTTGATTTTTAATGATCCATTATTAAATGAGAAACTTTCATTCATACAAAACGCTACCGGCGCGGTACCTGGCCCCCAGGATTGCTTTTTAGTTTTGAGAGGCCTTAAAACGTTGCATGTAAGAATGCAGCGCCATTGCGAGAACGGAGAAAAAATTGCGCATTGGCTGAAGAAAAATGCAAAGGTTGACAAAGTTTTATGGTGCGGCTTTGAAGACCATCCCGGTTATGCAATTGCAAAAAAGCAGATGCGTGGCTTCGGCGCTATGATGAGTTTTACACTCAAAGATGACAGCATGGAAGCCGCGAACAAAGTCCTTTCTTCTACAAAACTTTTTTCACTCGCAGAGAGCCTTGGTGGAGTGGAAAGCCTCATTGGCCATCCGGCAAGCATGACCCATGCAAGTATTCCCCGTGAAGAAAGATTAAAAAATGGGCTGGTAGATTCGTTAATAAGATTGAGCGTAGGTATTGAAGATGCTGAGGATCTGATAGCGGATTTGGAAAAGGCTATTGGATAAGAAACTTGCTTTTTGGTACGGTTATAATTTTGTAATTTGATAAAAATAAAAATCATGGGATATGATAGAGAAAAACTTTTCAACGAAGTTGCAACGTAGGATAAATTTAAATCCAAATGCGTTTCAGGAAATTATACCTGAAGTTAAAAGAATTCTTATGAAAAGATTTCCTTATAAAGTTTTTTATACCGTTTCTGAAAAATACAATTTGTAATTGGAGTAGCACATGCTAAAAGAAGCAACGCATTTGTAAAAAAAAGATTAAGAAGAATGCGCTAGGATTTAAAAAAAATTTAATATCAAAATGTTTTACTCTATATCCTGAAAGAGTTAAAGCTGCATAGGTATAAAGGCTAAAATAAAAATGCGTGCTTAATCTTCCCATAAAACTTACTTTTCTGCAGAAGTCGAAATATCATTCAAGAAATCCGCGTGAATGGAAAAAAAGAATATAGCAACCGGCCTAAAAAAGTTTCTTGATAAAAAAGTTCTTGAATTTAATAATCCTTCTTTTATAAAAGATGATCCCGTTTGTATTCCGCATCTATTCTCAAAAAAACAAGACATAGAAATTGCCGGTTTTTTTGCGGCAATCTTTGCGTGGGGCATCAGGAAAACCATCATTAATAAATGCAAATCACTTTTGCAATTAATGGACAATGCGCCGTATGATTTTTGCATAAACCATACAGGTGAAGATCTTAAAAAATTAGAGAGATTTTCTCACCGCACTTTTAATGATACCGATCTTTTGTATTTCGTTTCTTTCCTTAAATTTCATTATTTAAAATATAATTCATTGGAAAGTGCCTTCTTCAACAAAACAATGATTCAACAAAAAAGCAATATTATTGAGGACGCTTTAAATTCATTTTATGGATATTTTTTTTCACTGGAAGATGTACCAAAGAGAACAAGAAAACATATTGCTTTGCCTGCAAAAAATTCAAGCTGCAAAAGATTAAATATGTATTTAAGGTGGATGGTACGCAACGACAAAAAAGGAGTTGATTTTGGGATTTGGAAAAAAATTTCTCCTTCACAATTGATTTGCCCCATAGACGTACATGTAGCAAGAGTTGCCAAACACTTCAATCTATTAAAGAGAAAACAGGTGGATTGGCAGGCGGCCGTTGAATTAACGGATGAGCTAAGGAAATTTGATATCAATGATCCGGTGAAATATGATTTTGCCTTATTTGGATTAGGAGTGTTGGAAAAATATTAACCATAGGATTGAGAAAAACTCAATTACTACTTTTGCGAAATTATTTTTACATGCAAGCGGAAAATCAACTATCAATACCTGATAAAATTGTCGCAACAACTAACAGCATCCATGAAGAGCCAAATAAAGAAACACGGTTAAAACTAATTTCGTTAATTAATGAGTTGATCAATACCGATTTTAATGCTTTGCTTCAGCTTCTTTATCGCATAGACGTAGATGAAAAAAATATAAGCAGGCTACTCAAAGTGCGCCCGGATACAGATGCTGCTTTAATTATTGCAGATCTTATTATCGACAGGCAATTGCGAAAAATCGCGACAAAAAAGCAATATCGTAACAGGAACGACGAGGATACAGATGAAAGTTGGTAAATTATTGATTCGTATCTTAGTTTGATGACCAAAAGCAGAACTAACGATAAGAATCCGGAAAAGCTTCTTTTGCTCCCGCTAAGTAAAGAAGATGGAGCCTGTCACAAAGTTTTTTGAAAGTCGTGGCGCTTAAACATCAGCTTTTGCACCTCTTCCTTATCTTCTTTTTCTTTATTCAAATCAAATTCAGTTCCAAAAACTTTGTCCCAGATATGCGTGCTCACGCCAAACCCCCTGTCATCATTTTTATAATGGTGCAAATGATGATTGCGCCAGATCGGCTTCATCCATTTAAAAGGCGGGTGCCATGCATGTATGGCATAGTGCATACTTGCATACAGCAGGTATCCCAGCATAAACCCCGGAAAAAAAAGTAAGGCAGCATTTCCCATCAACCCAAGCATAATTAAAAAGACTATTGAAGATATGATAGAACTTGGCACAGCAGGCATAAACAATCGCTGGCGATCCCTCGGAAATTCATGGTGATTTCCATGCATGATATAAGCGATTCTGCGGGTGCGTGGATTTTCACTTACCCAGTGAAAAACAAACCTGTGGATGATATATTCAAAAAAGGTCCAGAATAATATGCCACCCAAAAAGATCCCCGTAGCAGCAACACCGGAAAACCCGTAATTTGATAATGCATACCAGGGAAGGTAAATTATTATTGGAAGGTAAATACCCCATATTAACAGGGGATGCGTCTTTGTAACAAATCTTTCAAGGTACTTATTCTCGAAAATCCGGGCCTGCCCCTTGTTGTGAATTTTATCGAATTTCATCTAAATATTTTCTTTAATGTAAAGGTAAAACAAATGATAAAATACTGTATGCGTATAAATTAAAATCGTTTAATACTTTATATAAGTATCTACTTCAATAGTAGTTATTTAAGCTCCTTTATAAAATAATTACCTTGCATTCTCAATAAAAAATACAGATGAAATTAGTTTCCTATTTAAAAGAAGATCATGCCCAGTTAGCTTTTTTGATCGATGGTATATTATACGATTCTGACAGGCTGCATCCTGATATGCCCGTAACCATGACGATGTTTTTAAATTACTGGGAAGAAATATTTCCCATTGCCCATTCTTTAAACAAAGCATTGGCTGAAGGCGATAGAAAATACAGGGGCACCAGCATAGAAGACGTTGATATTCTTGCACCGGTTCCTCATCCTACGAGCTGCCGGGATGCCTATGCCTTTCGGCAACATGTCTCGTCGGCCAGGCGCAACCGGAACCTGGAGATGATACCTGAATTTGACCAGTTTCCGGTTTTTTATTTTACAAATCATAATAGTATCCAGGGCCCGGGTGAAATTATATGTATGCCGGATCATCTGAACAAACTGGATTTTGAACTGGAAGTCGCGATTGTGATTTGTAAACCGGGGAAAAATATTAAAGCAGCTGAAGCAGATGAATACATAGGCGGCTATATGATTATGAACGATATAAGTGCGCGTGAATTACAAATCGAAGAAATGAAGTTGAATCTCGGGCCAGCAAAAGGAAAAGATTTTTGCACAGTGTTGGGGCCGGTATTGGTTACGCCGGATGAATTGGAACAATATAGAATTCCTGCTAAAGAAAACCATACAGGAAATGCTTACAACCTGGCGATGAAGTGCCTGGTAAATGGTGTGGTGGTAAGCGAAGGTAATCTTGGAGATATGGACTGGACATTTGCCGAAATTATTGAGCGTTGCAGCTATGGCGTGCAATTATACCCCGGTGATATTATAGGCAGTGGCACAGTAGGCTCCGGTTGTTTTCTCGAGCTTAATGGTACGGGCAAACTGAACAACCCGGAGTATGAAGAGCAATGGCTACAGGAAGGCGATGAGGTGGAAATGGAAGTAGAATGTCTCGGGAATTTAAAGAATACCATTGTTAAAGATGAAAGTGACTTTTCAATTCTCGAATTAAGAAAAAATATTTAATTGCGTATGTACAAAACGTACCTTTTAAAAGACATAACAACCTCAGAAGCTTCTAATTTCCTGCACCACGCAATTGCTCCGCGCCCCATTTGCTTTGCGAGCACTGTTGATAAAGAAGGGAATGTAAACCTTAGCCCTTTTAGTTTTTTCAACCTGTTTAGTACCAATCCCGCCATGCTTGTTTTCTCTCCTTCCCGAAGAGTGAGAGACAATACAACCAAACATACTTTACAAAATATATCAGAAATTCCTGAAGTCGCTGTAAATATTGTAACGTACGATATGGTGCAGCAGGCAAGCCTTAGCAGTTGCGAGTATCCAAAAGGCGAAGATGAATTTATAAAAGCAGGCTTTACAAAAGAATCATCGGTACTCATAAGGCCACCACGGGTGAAGGAAAGCCCTGTGCAAATGGAATGTAAAGTAGTTGAAGTAAAACCATTAGGAACAAAAGGCGGCGCCGGAAACCTAGTCATTGCCGAAGTATTAATGATGCACATCAATGAAAATATTCTTGATGAAAACGGTAAGATAGACCAGCGTAAACTTGATTTTGTTGCAAGGTTAGGAGGCAATTGGTATGCAAGAATTAATGCAACAAATTTATTTGAGGTTGAGAAGCCAACCACGGTTTTAGGCATAGGCATTGATCAGCTACCGGGTTCAATAAAAAGCAGTGAAATTTTAACAGGCAATCATCTTGGCATGCTAGCCAATGTACCCGAAATACCGTTTATCGATTCAACTTATGAAGATGATAAATTAAAAAATATATTCCAGTACTATTCAACAGATCCCCGGGAAATGGAGACAGAACTGCACAGGTATGCAGCTCAATTGCTTGACCAGGGCAAAGTAAGAGATGCATGGCAGGTGCTACTGGCTTTAACCTGAAAAAATAATTATCTTTGTACCTATGAGCGCAGTAAAACTTCTTCCGCATTATACTTACGAAGATTATTGCAATTGGGAAGGAAGATGGGAAGTTATTGAGGGCATTCCATTTGCAATGAGTCCTGCGCCTACGCCAAGGCATCAGTGGCTGATGGTAAATATAGTTTCTGAATTAAGGGCTGCAATAAAAAAATCAAAATGTAAACATTGTAAAGTATATGACTTTATTGATTTAAAACTTGAAGACGATACTATTTTGCAACCAGATTGCTCCATCGTTTGCAAACCAATTCTCAAAAAATTCCTGGATTTTCCAGCTTCCCTCGTTGTTGAAATTTTGTCGCCGGCAACAGCATTAAAAGACAGGCATACAAAATTTTCTTTGTATGAAAAGTTTGGGATTAAATATTATATGATTGTTGATGAAGAAAAAGAATCTGTTGAAATTTATATGCTAACTGATAAACGATATATTCTTACTCCGCATTCGATAAACAAGCCTTTTACTTTCGTACTTACTGACGATTGCAACATTGATCTCCTTGTAAAAAATATCTGGGAGTAACAGGCGTGCCTTCCAATTTTAACTTCTTTCGATGTGTTGCTTTTTATATTTTCACTACATGAAAACGTTGTGGCTTCTTTTTCTTTTCATGCCTTTATGTACAATTTGTCAAATCAATTATCCCTATAAAAATTTGGCGCTGGAAGGGGGTGGCGTAAGAGGACTTGCCTATGCAGGAGCCCTGGAGGTGCTTGAGCAAAAGAATATCCTTAAAAACATAGAACGCGTTGCGGGTTCATCTGCCGGGGCAATTGCCGGGTTAATGATTTCACTGGGCTATAATTCAACGGAAATCGATTCTATTTTACGAACTTTAAAAATCCAGGAGTTCAATGATGGCAGGGAAATTTTTGGAAAAATTAAAAGAATAAAAAAAGAATATGGGGTATATAGGGGAGACAAGTTTGAAAAGTGGCTCGGCCAGTTAATCTTCTATAAAACAGGCGACATTAATACCACATTTCTTCAATTGCATGAGATGCATCAAAAAAATAATGACTTCAAAGATTTTTATTGCACCGGGACTAACATCAGCATGCAACAATTAGAAATTTTGTCATGGGAGAAATGGCCGCAAATGAAATTAAAGACGGCCGTTCATATCAGCGGGTGCATTCCCTTTTATTTTAAGCCGGTACCGATTGACAGCGCCGGGAATGAAGTTTCATTAAAAGATACTTTATCAAAATTTGATTTATATGTTGACGGAGGAATGCTTTGCAATTACCCGGTAAATATGTTTGATTCGTGCACTTACGGTGGCAATCCATTAACAAGTGACCACGTAATTTATAATTGCAAAACACTCGGCCTTAAACTCGAGCGATCTGCGCAGATCCAGGAATTTAATGAGCAAAAAACTGACATCGCACCATATGATATCAAAAGTATGAAGCAATATTCAAGCGCTGTTATGAACCTTATGATGGAAAAGCTTAACCGAAAAACTGCTGATCTTAGTAATGAAAAAGGAAGAACTATCTATATAAGTTATGGCGAAATATCCGGGAGAGTAAGAAGAATTTCCGCAAAGGAAAAAAAAGTACTTCATGATAACGGGTTTGCGGCAGCAACGGAATTTTTCACAAAGTACCCTCCTGCATTTCAATAGTATTAGGGTTGCTTTGTATATCTCCCTTCCAAAAGTTACCTTTGAAAAAAACTGAACATCGGTTGCCTTTATGATGGCAGGCGTTTATTTACAATTATGGCAAACAAAAATTTATCTGAGCAGGAAATTGTGCGAAGGGAAAAATTAAAAGAACTCCTGAAATTGGGTATCGACGCTTATCCTGCAGCGTTATTTCCGGTTAACACAAACGCAGCTTATATAAAAACTAATTACAGGGAAGAAGAAAATAAAAATGATTTTGCAGATGTATGTCTTGCAGGAAGAGTCGTTAGCATACGCGATATGGGAAAAGCCTCTTTTGCTGTATTGCAGGATAGCACCGGCAAAATGCAAATTTATGTACGCAAAGACGACATAACTAACGGGGACGATAAAACGCTCTACGATATCGTATGGAAAAAATTGTTGGACATAGGCGATATTATTGGCGTGAAGGGATTTGTTTTCACAACAAAAACAGGTGAGATTTCAATACATGTCACAAAGTTTACTCTTCTTTCAAAATCTCTGAGGCCATTACCTGTTGTAAAAGAAAAAGATGGCGAAACTTTTGATGAAGTTACTGACCCGGAATTCAGGTATCGCCAGCGCTATGCCGATCTTATTGTAAACCCACATGTGAAAGAAGTATTTATTAAACGCACGAGGATGATCAATGCTATGCGTGATTTTCTCAATGAACGGGGCGCGCTTGAAGTAGATACACCGGTATTGCAGAATATACCCGGTGGCGCGGCCGCAAGGCCATTTATTACCCACCATAATGCACTTGACGTTCCATTCTACCTGCGTATTGCAAATGAACTTTTTTTGAAAAGGCTTATTGTTGGCGGCTTTGAATGGGTCTATGAGTTCAGCCGCAATTTTCGGAATGAAGGAATGGACCGTACCCACAACCCGGAGTTCACCATATTGGAATTTTATGTTGCCTATAAAGATTATTTGTGGATGATGGAAACCACCGAACAGTTACTGGAAAAAGCCGCTATCGCTGTAAACGGCAATACGAAAGTTTTATCCGGCGAAACCGAAATAGATTTTAAGGCTCCCTACCCAAGAGTGGCTATGTATGATGCAATTAAAGAATATACGGGCTTTGATCTGTCGGGCAAAGATGAAGATGCGTTAAGAGATGTTTGCCAACAGTTAAGCATACACGCAGATAAATCTATGGGAAAAGGAAAGCTTATAGATGAGATATTTTCTGCGAAATGTGAGCATCATTTTATTCAGCCAACATTTATTATTGACTATCCTGTTGAGATGAGCCCGCTTACAAAAAAGCACCGTAGTAAGCCCGGCCTGGTAGAGCGTTTCGAGCTGATAGCTGATGGAAAAGAGATTGCAAACGCATACAGTGAATTAAACGACCCGCTGGAGCAGAGAGCCCGGTTTGAGGAGCAGGCAAAACTAATGGAACGCGGTGACCATGAGGCGATGTTTATTGACCATGATTTCCTGCGCGCATTGGAATATGGTATGCCTCCTACGAGCGGTATCGGTTTTGGAATAGACAGGATTTGTATGCTGCTTACCAATCAGCCGTCTATACAGGATGTCTTGTTGTTTCCTCAAATGCGCCCGGAGCGTGGATTTGAAGAAGACGATCAAATAGTCAAAGAAAAAGACGATGATCAGGTAATTAAATAATTCTATGTCACTTCCTCTTTTTCCTCGAACTGCATTTTATGTAACTTATAATAATGGCCCTGGTTCCTCATTAATTCCTGGTGCGTTCCCGTTTCTTTTATTTCTCCCTTATCGAGAACAATAATTTTATTGGCTTTACGAATGGTAGATAAGCGATGCGCAATTACAATGGACGTACGCCCTTTAATTAATTTATCAATGGCATGTTGAATCAATGTTTCACTTTCGCTGTCAATGGATGAAGTAGCCTCATCCAAAATTAAAATAGACGGATTATACAATAGCGCTCTTATAAAAGACAATAACTGGCGCTGGCCAAGAGAAAGTGTTGCGCCTCTTTCCATTACATTATAATCATAACCACCTGGCAATCGCATAATAAAATCATGTACCCCGATCATTTTTGCCGCTTCAATTACCTGGCCTTTTCCAATAGATGTATTGCGTAAAGTAACGTTATCATAAACTGATCCGCTGAACAAAAAAACGTCCTGCAAAACGACTGCAATCCTGCTTCTCAAAAAAAGAACATCATAAGCTTCGATGTTGTTACCATCAATATTTATTTCACCTTTATTGATATGATAGAGCCTGTTGAGAAGGCTTATTATAGAAGTTTTTCCGCTGCCTGTGTGCCCGACGATCGCAAGTGTATGCCCTGGTTCAATTTCAAAAGATATATTCTTTAAAACATATTCCTCACTAATGTAGGCAAACCACACATTTTTAAATTCAACATGCCCTTTTACTGGCCCTGTGTTGATGCCTTTATGGGTTTCCGGAGTAACGTCATCATTATCCAGCACTTTAAATATTCTTTCACTGGCAACGGTGCCCATTTGCAATACATTAAATTTATCGGCGATTACCCTCAGCGGCCTGAACAATAAATTGAGATACATGATAAATGAAATGATCACGCCGGCGTTAAACGCATTATTTGCGCCCCACCAAACTAGCAGTCCTGTTGAAAATGCCAATATTATTTCTACAACCGGAAAGAAAACAGAATAGGCCAATATTGCTTTAATGTTGGCATTGCGGTGTTGTTTATTGATCTCTTTAAATTTTCTAAATTCTTTATCTTCTACAGCAAAAGCCTGTACCACACTCATTCCTGTAATATGCTCCTGCACAAAGGCGTTAAGCGCCGCCACTGCATTTCTTACTTTGATAAATGATTTATTTACACTTTCCTTAAACAAATAAGTGGCAATGATGAGTACGGGAAATGGAGCAAGGCTTATTAATGTTAACCGCCAGTCAACAAAAAACATAAACAGTAGGATAGAAATGATAGACAGTAAATCAGATATGATGGGAATAAGGCCATCAGAGAAAATATCATTTACTGATTCGATATCATTTATGGTACGGGTGGTTAATGTGCCTATTGGTGTTTTATCAAATTGAGAAAGATTGTAGCTGAGAATTTTTTTATAAACAGTTACCCGCATATCCCTTACAACCGTTTGCCCCAGCCATGAAGTAAGAAATCCAAAATAAAAGCGAAGGCCCGTTTCAAACAACAGCAACCCGATTTGTATTACTGTGATAAGAATAAGCCAATACGTATTCCTGTCTTTTATAAAAACGTTTACTGTGTATTGAATGAGAAAAGGGCGCAATGGTGAAATCACCGCCAGCAGTATTGAAAGAAATATGGAGATGTAGAGCTTCTTTTTATAAGGGCGGGTAAATGCAAAAACCCTTTTCAATATGGTAAAATCCAGAAGCTTCTTTCGCTTTTTTTGTTCGGGCATTGCGCAAATTTAAACTAAAACTTAATCAGGCAAATGAGACATGCAATAAAGTGAGCCGGAACTATTGACTATTGACCAATTACTTATTCAACCGTTTCACCTCCACGGCTGTATGCTTTTATAAATAAAGCGCCGAGATTTTTTTGAGGAGGAATATAGTCTTCAAATGTTTCCCTCAGATCTTTGGAAGACTTATTAAAGTAAGCTTCAAGGCCCGCCCACATTTGCCGCCAGTCAATATTTTTTCCATTGCGTAATGTATTGTCAAGCGCATCAATAATAGGCTTGTTCACATTCCGTGCACCGGTTTGTTTTGTGGAAATAATGTGTGCTTCGGGAGCATAAGTCAGGATCGCCTTTAAATTTTTATAACCTCCACAGGAACCCAGCATAATAATCTTCGCATTTTCCGGAAGCTGCTCAATTGTATAAGGCAGGTGATAGCTGTGGCCGCGATGTATAACAATACCGGGCTTCAATCCGTTGGCATCAAGATAATCTATAAGGTCCCTTTGTGCATCTGCGTCTTTATCCGTTTCGTTGTCCAATGGGAGATTGGCAAATATCCACACAGGTTTACCCTTTGTCGATTTAATTTCAATCCATTCCTTCTTTTGAGTTAACTGCCACTCACCGCGCGGGAAAGACGTGAGGTAACTTTTGTAAGATTCCTTGCCATCTTTATCCCCATAAAAAAATACCTGCTCTATGATGCGGCCTGAATCGTCTGCGAGGTAATTGTAATTTACGGTGTAAACAGGTGGTATTCCTATTTCTTTGGAAAGATCAATGCCGTTTCTATCGTCGGCAGAAAGAAAAATCATTTTTAAGAGATCATATATTTTACGCCCGTGCTCATTGTTATCCTGTATGCATCTTTGTTCGTTTGTTTCTACATTCTCCAGCATCGATTTCTGCAGGGCGGGATTGCTGATGCTGCCATAAGAATCAGCAACATCAACCGCATCTTCAAGCGTTCCGGTTGTTTCAAGGTTTGAAACGAAAGCCTGCATCAACGTTTCGGATTTTTGCGGCATTGTTTTCAAAAAAACGTCCAGTTTATTATAACCGGCCGCCATTTTAATAAACTTTTTAAAATGATCAAAATTCACTGACATCAATAGTGAATCCCCGTGAGGGAGTGTCCCCATTTTTTGCATCATACGGTCAAATGCGTATTTATAGCTCGAAGTATAAATGTCATTCTCGCCAAACACCATCACATAATACAGATCCTGCGCATTTAACGGCACAATTGCCCTAAACCTTACGGCAGGGTTCGGATTCTCATGAAGATTATTTATTGGATTAATAAAATGTTGTATTGCTTTAGTTTGGAGCATATCCATAAGGCCATTCGGCCCCAGCATGGCGACCGGTGTATCCGCTTTTATCAATCTTCCATAGTAGTTAATTTCGGTTTTTACCAGCAGCTTAAAGTACCCAACGCTATCATAGCTTCTATCAGAAGTTCCTGCATACCTGGAAATATTTTCTATAGTTTGTTTTCCGCTGATGAGATCATCCAGAAAAGGAAAATAAAAAAGAGCCCGGTTTTGGGTACTTAATTTTACAACGGTTTTAATACGTGAATCATCGATGCTTCTTATCAGCTTACCCTGGCGGCTGTTAGCAGACTGTGCATAAGAATACAACTGGCTCGGACTGTTATTAAAAGCTTCTATTACGAGGGAATCCGCAAAGGGCTCATCAACATAGGGCGCAATGTTTGCAAGTATCTTATCGGGGGAGAGTTTACAAAATTTCAAAAACAGGATTTTCTGGCTTTCTTTATAACCCGGATTTTCTGCGAATATTTCCGCATTGATCTTGCCAACTTCATAAGGCGCTTTTTCAACGACAGGAACTATACTTTCTCCCTTGAAATTAGCCGTCATCATTTCTCTGAAGTTATCGACAAGCAATGGCGCAAGTGCCGGAGAAAACTTTCGCGACCGCAAGGAATTAGTAAAGTCCCGGACAAGGTATTCTAAAAAGCGCAGGTATCTTATTTTATCGTTATTGGTAGGCAAATGTGTATTATCTTCTATATCATTCCGTAACACATTAACCTTCCTGAAAATAGCATCAGTTACCTGCAGGTTTATCTCATCATTTGCCGAAACCTTAATCACTCCATCCATCCGGCCGTCAGCCTTATCGGCCCTTTTTTGTTCGGCTTTTATTTTATCATGGAACACCTGCCTGCTTAGGGGTGTATTAGTGGTATCACCGTTGGCAAGTGTAAAAAGGGGAATAAAAAAAACTGTTACAATAAAAAAGTAAAAAATGGGCCTCATAAATTATAGGGATGAAATAAGCAAAAATACTTCCAATGCTTGCAAATTTATTGCATTGTACCGGCCTGCAGGATATTTTGATTAAATAAAGAGTCAAACCGCAAAATCTATTAACCTTTTTTTATGAAGCAGATGACATGGAATATGGTAACCTTGAAAAAGAAGGGATTCCGTTCATTTTTTTAAAACTTCAATATTAAAAAATTGTAAACAAACCCGTCTGAATTGTTATTTGGTATAGGTTTGCGCATCATGGCACAAGAAACGAAGCCCCGAACCATATTAATTGCAGATGACGAACCGGATATCCTCGAGATTGTAAGTTTTAATTTACAGGCAGAAGGGTATGAAGTTATCACAGCGAAGAATGGGAACGAAGCCATTGAGCTTGCTAAAAATCATAACCCCGATTTAATAATCCTTGATGTGATGATGCCTGGCAAAACAGGGTTTGAAGTCTGCAGGATTTTAAGAGCTCTTCCGGTTTTCGAAAACACAGTTATCATATTTTTAACGGCGCTCAATGATGACAGCACTGAAATTAAAGGGCTTGAAACCGGCGGCGATGATTATATCACAAAACCGATAAGCCCGAAAGTTTTAACAAGCCGGGTCAACGCGCTATTCAGGAGAATCATTAAAGAAACCGGTAGTGTATTACAAATCGGTGACCTAATCATAGACCGGGAAAAATACATCGTTACTTCAGGGAATGAAGAAATTGTCCTGGCAAGGAAAGAGTTCGAGTTACTGGCATTATTGACTTCGAAACCCTCTAAAGTTTTTTTAAGAAATGAGATACTTCATAAAGTATGGGGCACAGACGTAATAGTCGGCGACCGTACCATCGACGTCCATATTAGAAAAATCCGGCAAAAGCTCGGAGCCGACTGCATCTCAACCGTAAAAGGGGTTGGCTATAAATTTCAGATGTAAACCTCCAGGCAAGCTTCCTCAGAACAATTCTGTTCAATAGATCAGTGTTAAGTTCAATGTAACATGACAAACGATTACCACAACCCAACGCTTAACAATTTAGCCAACCATTTTTAACCATTGTCTGCAAAATATGATTTTACGAAGCTTGTATAGAAGTTACACGAAGTAGTGAAAACACTGTATCTAACTCGTGTAATGTGCTTTCTAATTCGTGTAATGAGATAAAAGCACGCCATTCCAGGTAGATACAAAAGCGCAATGCAACAATTTAACAATTTAGCCATTCATCTATTAAGCATTACTATTTACATTTGAAGTTATGTTTAAAAGAGTACCTATGAAAAAAGTTATTACTTCGTTTTATTTTCTGGTAGCATCCCTTTCTATTTATGCGCAAAAGGATTCTTCGGGTAACCTCAATGGAATGTTTAAAAAAGCCAGCTCACTATTTGGGAAAAAATCCGGGTCGAATTCGGCGTCTTCAAACTTATCCAGCAGCCAGATTGTTTCCGGATTGAAAGAAGCCCTTTCCATTGGTGCGCAAAAAAGCGGAGATAAATTATCTGCAACAGATGGTTTTTTTAAAGACGCAGCAGTGAAAATATTGTTGCCCGAACAGGTACGTACAATAGAAAGTAAAATGCGGATGCTTGGAATGGGCAAGATGGTAGATGATGCAGAACTGAGCATGAATCGCGCGGCCGAAGATGCCTCAAAAGCAGCGGCCCCCATTTTTCTCGATGCCATCAAAAAGATGACCGTAACTGATGCTTTAAATATTTTAAGAGGAAGTGATACTGCTGCGACGGGATATTTGAGAAAAACAACTTCCCGTGATTTGACAAGCGCTTTCCGCCCCGTTATTGAAACATCTCTCAAGAAGGTGGATGCAACTAAGTACTGGAAAGACGTGTTTGGTGCTTACAATAAATTTACTTCAAAACCTGTCGATACCGACATAAACAGTTATGTGACGGGTAAAGCTCTTGATGGTATATTTTATTATGTGGCGCAGGAAGAAATCGGAATAAGAAAGGATCCGGCGGCAAGGGTTACTGATCTTTTGAAAACGGTTTTTGGTAGTAAATAACATGATTTTTTTTTACTCATTAAACTAATTATGCGAATTAATCGCATGGACGAATCAGTTTAAATGCGATAATTTGCTCACTCGCTTTTATTATATGCTAAGCTTTTTGTAAGGTATTTTTACAAAAAGTTTATGCGTATCCTCTTACTTACTGTCGTTTTTGTTTTTATTTCTCCTGCTTCTTTTTCTCAGAATATTACAGGCGACTGGCAGGGGAATCTTGAAATAAATGACAAGGCAATTCCTATATTATTTCATTTCTATAAAGACAGTTCAGGTAAATGGGATGGCAAATGGGACAGCCCTTCCCAAAGTGCTGTAGACCTTCCGTATAGCGGGGTTACTGTCAACCATGATAGCCTCGTTGTTGGTTTGAAAGCGATTTCAGGATTTTATACGGGGAAATTTATTGGGACCGATTCTATCGCCGGTACCTGGCACCAGGGGCCCGGACAATTGCCATTGAACTTATCGAAAAACTTTAAAAAATTGGTAAACGCGCCCCCTGTTTTAAACCGCAATGAAAAAGAAATTGCTGTTCACCTTAACAACGGAATTACCCTATACGGAACGTTGTTGTCAAAAAACAAGTTGCAAAAGCTTGCCATTGTTATTGCAGGCTCAGGGCCTACCGATCGCAATGGAAATAATCCAATGGGTGTTGCTGCCAATTCGTATAAGATGATTGCAGGCGAATTAGAGAAGCATGATATTGCCACATTCAGGTACGATAAACGGGGTATAGGGAAAAGTGTAATTAATAATATGAATGAAGGAGATCTTGTTTTTGATGACTATATAAAAGATGCTATAAGAATTTTTGATTATATGAAAGATTCACTAGGCTTTGAAGATATTTATTTTATCGGCCATAGTGAAGGATCATTAATCGGAATGGTTGCATCACAACGTGTACCTGTAAAAGGCTTTATTTCCATAAGTGGGGCAGGCAGGCCAATTGATGAAATTTTATCCGGCCAACTTTCCGCCAATCCGAAATTTTCAGGAATGAAAAATGAAATAACGGCCATTCTTTCCGAATTAAAAAATGGAAAAAAAGCTGGCACCATTCCTCCTGATCTTCAATCAATCTTCAGGCCTTCCATTCAACCATATATGATATCCTGGCTCAAGTATTCGCCTGCAGCAGAAATTGAGAAACTGAATTGCCCTGTGTTAATATTACAGGGTACCTGTGATGTACAGGTTAAAGTTGAGGATGCTATAAATTTGCACAAAGCCAATAAAAAAAGCGCACTTGATACCATTCCCTTAATGACCCATGTTTTGAAAAATGCAGAAGCAGGTTGTAAAGATGAAAGTAACAGAACTTATACGGATGCCTCTTTGCCACTAAATAGAGAATTGGTAAATGCGATAGTAAATTTTATTAAAAAGTAGTTACCTGTTTAACAAGGATGACCCGGGAAATTGAACGGAGGTAACCGTATGTAAAAATTACCAGGGCCTTTCCAAAGAGTGCATTCGCCCCAGGCAGTGCATGCTACCGGCATTCCCGGCAGATCCCCGTCACTACCATCTCTGAACGCTGAGGAATAAAACCTTTTGGTAACTTCACCGGAGGTATGGTAACCTCTTCGAGGCAAACGGTTTTACTGCATTCATCGCAGATGAAATGTACATGATTATCGTGATGATGGCCGGGTGCGCAATCATTTTTACACAATGCATATTTAATTGAATTATCAGTGGTAGGAATGAGATGTATAATACCGCTTTCGACAAATGTTTGTAAGGTGCGGTACACGGTAACCCGGTCAAATAACTCACCGGCTTTTGTTTCAATATCAGCATGGGAAAGCGCACCGTTTTTCGATAAAAAGAGGCCAAGGATTTTTTGCCGGCTACCGGTAACGCTTAAACGATTATTTTTCAATATTTCTGTTACGCTTCCTGTCATAATATGGCTATGCCGGGTTATTATTAAATGGAGAGTGATTAAAGCTCTCCTTATCCGTTGATTCTTTCAGTAAGCTTTCAATATCTTTTTGAAGGCGCTCGAGTTCTTCAGTTTTAAGGCCATCATAAATACCCCTTACTCTTCGCTGCTTATCAATTAATGAGAAAAACTGGGTATGAATAAAATGATCTTTTATATTAACATTATTGTTTTTATCATTGTCAAGGAGATAACTGCGCGCCATTTTGTATAGAGAATCTTTAGTGCCGGTAACAAAATACCAGTGCGCAGCGAACGCCGTATTTTTTCCAAGCATTTTTTCTTCATATGCCTTCATCAACGGAACGGAATCAATTTCAGGCATAGATGTATGAGAAACAACCGCAAAATCACCTTCGTTTTTAAAGTGTTCGAAAATCGTTTTCATGTTTTCATTCATCTTTGGGCAAATGCCTTTGCAGGTTGTAAAAAAATATTCTGCCACGTACACTTTTCCGTCTATGGCATGCTGAGTGACCACTTCTCCGTTCTGCCCTCTAAATGAAAAGTCAGGGACATAATTCAGAACCGGCAGCTTTGCTTTATAATAATCAGTTCCCGCAAAAAGAAAAAAGTAAAAAGCGGTCATCAGTATCACAAAAAAACCGGCAAACCATAAAAGTTTCTTTTTCATATAAATAAGTTACCTATTCATTAACATCATCGGTACTACAAAATTAGTATTCATTTTAAAAACATATGCAAAATAATGCATCATAGTTGCAAAATTACTACTTTTGCTGAAATGAGCAATTTCACAAAAAAAATCAACCTGGACGTGATGGGCATGGTAACATCAGTGGCATGTGCCATTCACTGTGCCATTCTTCCTTTAGTTATTACTTCATTGCCTGTATTTGGTATAAATATTATCAATAATTCTTTTTTTGAGTGGATAATGATCGGAATTGCATTTGCTGTTGGATGCGCCGCCTTGACGCATGGTTATGGCCGTCACCATAAAAATTTAAAGCCTTTGCTCATATTCGCTTCAGGGTTTGTTTTTCTAATTCTTAAACAGTTTTTCTATACGTATGAAATTTGCTTTTTAGCTCCGGCTGTTTTTCTGATTTTGTATGCTCATTTTTTAAATTTCCGTTACAGTATACAACCCAAGGCCGGTGATACAGCGCATTCCTGAATTATTAGCGATAGGTTGGCGAACACTGGTGTTATGCCGACAGTGAAACAATGAAGTGAATCTGAATTATGGGTATCAGTGTCACCTGGTATCATTAACGATGCAATATAAGATTGCGTTGACATTAGTAATTTGGGCCCATAAATTAATCTTTACTTTGTTCCATAAAGCATAAGTATGAAAAAACTTTTCATTGGTACAATTATCATTTTTTCTTTTTCAGCCGTCTATGCTCAATCTCCTGATGAATTAGCCATCCGTAAGGTTTTAAGTACACAGGAAGCAGCGTGGAATGCAGGCGATATTGAAAGTTTTATGAATAGCTATTGGGTGAGTGATTCCCTCGTTTTCGTTGGGAAATCTGTCACTTATGGCTGGCAGCAAACTCTCGATAATTATAAAAGACGGTACCCGGATACCACTTCCATGGGGAAACTTACATTTAATCTTTTAGAGTTTAAAGCCTTGTCTGCAACCTATTATTTTATTGTCGGCAAATGGCATTTGCAACGCTCGATTGGAAACCTCGAAGGCTACTTCACCTTGTTATTTAAAAAAATAAATGGTAAGTGGGTCATTATTGCGGATCATAGTAGCTAAGGCGGTGGTGTAACGCAACCGCAATCTTCGCCTCTTTAATTGCATCTGCCTATATTATTTGCAATTTAAAATTTCCATTTTTTTCGAAGATAAGCTATCAAAAAAAACAGGCTTATTAAAAACCATAAATAGAAAATGTAATTCCCTAACGAGGGTTTACTTTCAAAAAAAGCATAGTTGAAGGCGATACCAATTGTTGAATTTATAAGTAACCATAACAGGCTCATTGAAAACGATGACAAAATTTTGGATAAAAAGCTTTTAATATCCGGTTCCATCTCGCTCATGCCTCAAAATTAATTGTAAGAATCAGTACTTATATTATTTAATAAGAAAGTTGTCGAAATCGAGGCTGTCGCCTGAAAAAACGTTGAAGTCAACCGGCGTTTTAATTCCATTAACCCTGCCTCTTTCATTGTATTGCCAAAAACTCCAGGCACGTTCGATTCTTGGTTTTTCAGGTTGTAAATAATGGGCGATCCATATGGGATAATCATCGAAATAATTTTGAAGATAGTTTTTATAAAAATCGATGTTTGTATAAATAACAGGTTTTATCTCATATTGTTTTTCGACGGCCGCTAACCATTCCGAAACCTCGTTTTTTATTTCAGCAGGCGCTATTCCGTAAGCCTCTTCAATATCGAGAACGGGGGGCAGGTCGCCTTTTTTTAAGTTTACAATTTGCACAAAGTTGCGGGCTTGCTTTTTCCCGCTTTTACCGGCGATAAAAAAATGATAAGCGCCTTTGCAGATGTTTTGCTCCTCAGCATTAAGCCAGTTACGCCTGAATTGATCATCTACACTACCAATGCCTTCAGTAGCCTTTATAAATACGAAGCCAATCTTTACATCTCCGTCCTGCATTTCTTTTACTTCTTTCCAGTTTACTGTTCGCTGATAGCGGCTCACGTCAATGCCGTGTATCTTATAACCCCGCGGTATTGTGATTTGAAAGCCGGGGTAAAATATATTGGCAGGAACGCTGAAATAATCTACGGCGTACCAGGTCGCTATACAGGTAAGAATAAGCCAAAAAAATATTTTAAAAAGGTATTTTGAGGAAGGGTGTTTCTTTTTTCGTGCCACAGGGTTTTGAATATGCAATGCAATAATATGCTTCCCCAATTATTGTTTCAAAATCTTTTTTACAACGGCGACTTTATTGCCCGCTTCTACTTTCAGAATATAAAATCCGGGAGGGAACGATTGGGCATCGACTTCAGTGAATGAAGAGCCGTTGATGTTTATATCTTTTCGAAATAATACCTGGCCCCGCGCATTGAATATTTTTAACGATCCGTTTTGTTGCGCAAAGTTTCTCAGGTATACATTAAAACGATTTATAAACGGAACCGGAAATACCTGCACAATATTTTCACCATTGATAGAGTCACTTATTTTTTCAGAAGTATTGTTTTTTGTAATAAGCCAATAATCAGGATCTACGATTACAGTATCCGCAATAAAACCAATATCTCTGAAGAATATTTCGCCGTTGAAGGTATTGTCAACGACGATCGTTTTCACTTGCGTAGAATTTTTGAACTTTAAAGCCACAGGTAACGCAAAAAAATTAACTGAAGGATGCGAGGTTGCCTGGCTCATATTTATTTTTACATACTCATTGCCTATCTGTGTCCACTTTACATCGTATGACGGATAACCCTGTCCGTAAAACCAGTCATCAAAAAATTGTTTAAGGTTTACGTGGCTTACTGCTTCAAGGTTCCGTTCAAGATCACCGGTTTTTGCAAAGCCAAAGCTTAATGTGCTATCGTTAAGGTATTTCCTGATTCCTTTAAAAAAAATGCTGTCGCCCAGCTTCCAGCGAAGCATATATAAGAGGTGCGAACCCTTACGGTAGCTAAGCCTCGCATCAAATATCCGGTTAACATTTGTAGTGTCGTCTACCCACACCGATCCCGCCGGCTGGGAAGTAATGTTCATGATTTCACTTTCTCGTGTAGCCGTAACCGTTAGTGGATACTTTTTTTCAAAATCCATGCTTGCGAGGTAGGTGGCAAAGCCTTCATTAAGCCATATATCCTGCCAGCTTCCACAGGTAATTTTATCTCCAAACCATTGGTGGCCCAGTTCGTGTGACATAAGGCCTTCGTCGGGAGATATTATGAATGTCGAAGTCTGGTGTTCCTGGCCGCCTCCCCAGCCAAATTGTACATGCCCATATTTTTCTTTTATAAACGGATAGGTGCCAAATACATTACTATAATATTGAAGCGTTGCCAGAACAAGTGGAGTATTTGCCTGGAAAGATGCCAGGCTTTCAGGATAACAAAAGGTTTGCATGGGAAGATTAACAGTGCCTACCTGCACCATATTATTAAATTCTGTGTAATTGGTTACCGCCATACAAACCAGGTAAGTCGCTATAGGATAGCGATGTTTCCAGCGTGTTATTTTATTTGGGCCATCAATATCTTCACGCAGCCTTAGACCGTTAGAAGCGGCAGTATATTGAAGTGGATTGGTAATAGTCACATCGATTGAATCTGTTTTATCATCCAGCCCGTTTTTGCAGGGCCACCAGTCACGGCTGCCATAAGGTTCGCTCAACGTCCACATGCCCGGCACACCCGCATGCATGCTTGTTACAAATGATCCAAAGCCCGTAGCAGGAGGCACACCCTGGTAATATATGGTAACAGAATCTAATATGCCGGCGGGCTCAGTAGATGTGAAGTTTATTTTTACGGTATTGTTAAAATGTTTGAAAGAAAGAAATTTGCTCTTTTGTATCACACTATCAACGACCAGTGAATCCATCAGATCAAAGGAAATAGAGTCCGCGGCGGAAGTAATTATAAAGTATGAGGTGACTTTTCCGGTGATATAACGAACCGCGGGGTCTACCTGCCATTCACACCTGTAATATTTTACATCAAAGTTATGAGATGCCGAGGTAGCATTCTGTAAAACCGAAACTCTTGCATAAGCCTTACTTTCTGCAGAAGCAATGCTATTAACCTCATTAAAGTAATCCTGGGTTTGCTGGGCATAAGCACCTGATATGATGGTAATTATAAAAAAAATAATTCCTTTCATATGATTTTCTTTAACGGTGTTTTAACCCAAAAGCTTGCAGGGTAACATTTTGGGCATTACTTTTGCACCATTACAGGTGGCAATAATAAAGTTCATCATTTTATCAGGATTAAGACTATCAATTCCTGATTATTAAAAAATTCTTTTATTAATATAGGCAAATCAGCCTATTCATAGTTTCTCACCGATAACCTTAAAAACATATTTTTTATTTTGTCCTATAAACGGGCCAGGAAATTATCACCAAAATCTGTCTAATGGCAGTCATGTTTGTAAAAATATTTAATATAAAATAATAATAGCAAGCGTGATCATCTTAAAACAATTATTTAGTGATGAAAGTAATTAGATCAAAAAGTTTTTTAGCGTTACTTATTATTTTATTTGTAATTGCCTTTAGTACATCTGCAAAGTCTCTTATTGGTTTTCCAGGTATCCTTTCTTCTATACATTCTCCATTGTCTGAACCGGGAGAAATAAATCCACTTTCAGTAGTTTATCCCGCTAGTTTGGAGGATTACAGAAAACAAACAAAGGAATACATAAAGTCTTTCAGCAAAAAGGAACGAGAAAATATTATCCAGATTTTTTTAAAAGGCAAAGATTTTTTTCCGAAAACTCTTGAAGTATTAGATAAGTTTGATGTTCCTTTAGAATTAAAAATGATCCCTGTATTAGAATCGGCGTTTAATGCCAACGCTGTATCTCATGCAGGAGCGGTTGGGTATTGGCAATTCATGGGAATCCTGGCAAAGGAATATGGCCTTCGCACCGGTGGAAAACATGACGAACGCAAGAATCTTGCAAAGTCTACGGTTGCTGCGGCAAAATTCTTTCGTGATCAGCTTGATTATTTTAATGATGACCTTTTACTGTCCGTAGCTGCATACAATTGCGGGCCGGGCCGCGTACGTAGTTCCATTAGAAAATGCGGGAAAGATGATGCAACCTATTGGGATGTAAAAAAATACCTTCCTTCAGAAACGAGGAAATTTGTAATGAAATTTATTGCGCTGAACGTGATTTTTATGAACTATGAAAAATTTCTTAATAACGAATTGAATTTTAATGAACCGCCCCTGCTCCAGTTTAATTTGCCAAATGCAGTAATTACACAGGAAACGCTCTCAGCAATTACATTTTAATAGCTCCATCCTTCTTTTAGTTGCTGTACCTTTGTACTGTATATGCCTGGTATAAATTATAATGACAGCATAAATTTTTTGCGGAAACTTACACTGCGCAGGCTATGGAATGCAGGGAAAGTACTCTCCAGCTTCTATGTAAGCCGCGTTTCCAGAAAACCTGTGCAATGGGGCCTTCCCATTTCACTTTCATTTGAGCCTACCACCTCCTGTAACCTGCGGTGCCCCGAGTGCCCAAGTGGCCTTCGCGCGTTTACAAGGCCAACCGGCATGCTAAAAAAGGATTTTTTCCGGCAGACGATTGACGATATTTATAAAGATATACTTTATCTTATTTTTTATTTCCAGGGAGAACCTTTCCTTAACAAGGATTTTTTGGAGATGGTAAAATACGCATCTGCGAAAAAGCTGTACACTGCCACCTCTACGAATGCACACTATTTAACGGACGAGGTTGCCCGAAAAACGGTTGAGAGCGGGCTTGACAGGCTTATAATTTCCATTGACGGAACAACGCAGGAAGTGTACCAACAGTATCGTATTGGAGGAAATATTAATAAAGTAATCGAAGGAGCAAAGAATGTTGTAAAGTGGAAAAAGCAACTTAAAAGTAAAACACCATTTATTTTCTTCCAGTTCCTGGTAGTGAGGCCTAATGAGCACCAGGTGGAAAAAATAAAAGAACTTGCCGCAGAAGTTGGCGTTGATGAGGTCCGTTTTAAAACCGCCCAGGTTTACGATTATGAAAATGACCCGAATCAACTGATTCCCCTTAATGAAAAATTCAGCCGGTATAAAAAAACGAATGAAGGTAAACATCTGCCGAAGAACAAACTTTCTAATCATTGCTGGAAACTGTGGCAGGCGAATGTTATCACATGGGATGGCCTGGTTGTACCCTGTTGCTTCGATAAAGATGCCACTCACCAGTTGGGCAACCTGCAAACGCAATCCTTCCGGGAAATATGGCGCAATGACAATTACAAACAATTTCGAAAAGAGCTTATGACCAGCCGCAAAAATATTGACATCTGTGCCAATTGCAGTGAAGGAATTTCCGTGTGGAAGGATTAAGCCCTATTCTGTTTTCTTAAATTCTCCAATTTTTTTTTATTTATTTTTATTCAATGACTGGCTTTAACAATCATTTACGGCAAATAATACTATTAGCATTAATAATACTTATTGGAATTTTAATGCTTACGCATTTTTATATTTTCCTGCCGGGAGTATTGGGAGCCGTTACCTTATATATTCTTAGCAGGAAGACTTATGCTGTGCTTATTGAGAAAAAGAAATGGAGGCCGGGATGGACTGCCCTTTTATACATTGTTGGATTTATTGTTATTATTTGCCTTCCTGTTTATATAGCTGCCATATTGGTGACACCGAAGCTGGTTGCACTGTTCAATAATCCTGTTCAGCTAATGATTGCGGTAAAAAGCCTTTCGCAAAGAGTTGTTGCGGCTACGGGTATTGAATTATATAATGAAGACAGTTTAAAAAATGCCACGCAAAAACTTGCCAATAATATTCCGATGCTTCTAACAGGGACTGCCAACTTTTTAACCAATCTTCTTTTAATGTTTTTTATTTTATATTATATGCTTATTCATGGTGTTGCCATGGAAAAGTATTTGCATAATTTTATTCCTTTAAAGGAAACTAATCGTAATATTTTAAGTTCAGAAACAAATATCATGATCAGGGCAAATGCAATTGGCATCCCCTTACTGGCTATAATACAGGGATTGGTAGGTACATTAGGCTACTGGATTTTTGGAGTATCTGATTTTGCAATATGGGGATTTTTAACCGGCGTGGCGTCGCTCATTCCTATTATTGGAACCGGCCTCATATGGGTTCCGCTCACAGTGTATCTTCTTGCGGTAAATCACATTTGGCAGGGTGTGGGGCTTGCAATATATGCGTTGATTATTCTCACCAATATCGACTATGTGGCGCGTATCACCGTATTGCGAAGAATTGGAAATGTGCATCCGCTTATTACCATCCTGGGCGTTATCATTGGATTAAGCATGTTTGGATTCCTGGGGTTGGTTTTCGGGCCATTACTGATAAGCTACTTTATTCTTTTAATCACGATATATCGCAATGAATTTAATGCTGAACCGATCATTCCGTTGCACCCGGGAGACCGGAATAAGGCCTGATTCCTGGATTATTTTTCAAACTACGGCTACTTCCATTTTCCGTAAATTACTGCTTATATAAAATAACTCATGCGGAACTATCATCATTGTATTTTGATCGTAATCTTTTTTTCTTTTCTCACAAAGGCAGTTTCGCAGCCCAAGTATGAGTTCCGGGGGGTATGGGTGGCCACTGTAGATAATATAGATTTTCCGAGCGTGAAATATCTTAATACAGACAGTCAGAAATCAGAATTTATTCGCCTCGTTGACCTGCATAAAAAGAATGGTATGAATGCGGTGATTGTACAGGTACGGCCTGCTGCAGATGCGTTATATCCTTCTCAATATGAGCCGTGGAGTGAATGGCTTACCGGCATACAGGGAAAGCCGCCTTCACCTTATTATGACCCGCTTGAATTTATGATAACGGAAACGCATAAACGCGGAATGGAATTTCATGCGTGGATAAACCCGTACCGTGCAGAATTCAATATGGAAAAATCATCCATTGCACCTACTCACATCACAAAAATTCACCCCGAATGGTTTCTTTATTACGGTGGCAAAAAATATTTTGACCCTGGCAATAAAGAGGTGCAACAGTTTGTAAACAATGTTGTAAGGGATATTGTGCGTCGCTATAATGTTGATGCAATACACTTTGACGATTACTTTTACCCCTATCGTATTGCCGGAAAAGAATTTGGCGATACGGCATCTTTCAGGAAATACGGAAGCGGAATGGATATAGACACCTGGCGCAGGAGCAACGTAGATTCTATTATTCTTCTGTTAGCCAAAACTATAAAAAAGGAAAATCCTTTGTGCAAATTTGGTATCAGCCCGTTCGGCGTGTGGCGGAATATAGATAAGGATCCGGAAGGTAGCAACACGAGGGCGGGGCAAACAAATTATGACGACCTGTATGCTGATATTTTACTATGGCTGAAGATGAAGTGGATTGATTATGTGGCTCCCCAGTTGTATTGGGAATTCGGGCACCGGCAGGTACCTTACGAGGTGCTTATTGACTGGTGGGCGAAACATACCTATGAAAGGCATTTGTATATCGGCCAGGCAATATATAAATCAATGGACCGCAAATTTTATGCATGGAAAAATACTCATGAACTTCCCAATCAAATAAAAAAATTGCGCGAATACCCGCAGGTACAGGGAAGCGTTTTTTTCAGCAGCCGCACCTTTAACGCTAATCCTAATGGATGGAATGATAGTTTACGAAACAACTATTATAAATACCCGGCCATTG
The DNA here is from genome assembly GCA_963800635.1 of uncultured Chitinophagaceae bacterium. GTDB lineage: Bacteria > Bacteroidota > Bacteroidia > Chitinophagales > Chitinophagaceae > Ginsengibacter. Next base: position 37,079 of record CAWDCB010000005.1, on the reverse strand, counting down.
TTGCGCCCATGGCCTGGATCGATTCTGTACAACCATCTAGGCCCGTATTTTTTTTGATAGCAGCAAAAACACCGCAGGCAATTACCTGGTTATCTACCTGCACCAGGATACTATCAATAAGAAGGTGAACCGGTATGTAATTTATCACTTTGCCGATACATCAAAAATTGACAACAATGATCCAAAAAACATTGTGGAAATTATTTCTGCTGAAAATAAGTATTACAAATTTAGCCTGCCGGATATGAGTTTCCAACAAAGTAAAGTTGTAATTGCTGCGGCCTCTCTAACCAGTACAAATAATGAAAGTGCGTTGAGCGATTACATATACCTCGAACGCAAACCAAACGGCTGGCAGGCTGTTCCCGGGCCGGCTGATAAATAGCCGGCGTATAATACAGGCAGCATCGAATTAATTATAGAAGGTTATTTTAAATTGTTGATAATACTTTGTTGAGTGCCTGAAATCTTTTTCATGACGATACTGATCTCTTCTGCCATAACTCTTTTCCGTTCCATGATTATTTGCAATTTTGCATTTTGCAGGTCATGGATTTCTTCAATTGACTTGTTCTTATTCTCCACGCTATTTTCAGAAACGGTTTGCACGGTTGATTGCTGTTGTTTTTGTTCGTTGCGGCGACTCATGCCAAGTACCATTTGCTTTAAATCTGTATCTGCGTCTTTCGATGCCTGCACCATTATTAAAACAGTAAGTCCCGCAATGTCGTTATTGGTCATACCTTTCAAAGCCTTGTTCCGCAGCAACTGTTGTGAGAGGCTGTCTGCATTTGCTTTTCGATATTTTATTGTGGTGGCTGTTTGTAATATTATGTCCCTTGCCTGTTGCCGGATCACTGGCATTGCATTGATATAGAAATCATTAGCATCCGATGGCATTACTATTGCCACCTGGGCCTTAATATTTTGTGAAAAGAGCAGGTATAACACAATAAGTAACAAATTTTTCATACAAGCAGTTTTCAGGAGGTAAGTATTCTTAACAGCTACATATAACGAAAAAAACAGTAAAAAATTGAATGGGTGACATTAAATGTCAGCAATATGGAAGTAAATAAGTGATTACTTACATTTTTCAATCATTTTATGAATTGAAAATAATAAGACATAAAGGAGCGGCTATCTTTGCTGATCTTAAATAATCTAACTGGAATTAATTGTACATGAGTTACAGCTTGTTATGGATTCGATGACTATTTATATGAATTTATGAAAACAGAAGAACACAGGAGATTGCGGGCAAACTCCGCTAAAGAAGTTCCCCTGGAAAAATGGGGCCCCTACCTTAGTGAAAGACAATGGGGAACCGTACGTGAGGATTACAGTACTGATGGCGATGCGTGGAACTATTTTCCTCATGATCACGCCAGGAGCAGGGCTTACAGGTGGGGAGAAGATGGTCTCGCAGGTATTTCAGATATTTTTCAAAATTTGTGTTTTTCTGTAGCCTTATGGAATGGAAAGGATCCGATATTAAAAGAAAGGCTTTTTGGGCTAAGCAATCCAGAAGGGAACCATGGCGAGGATGTGAAGGAATTATATTATTATCTCGATAATATTCCGACACATTATTATATGAAATATTTATATAAATATCCACAGGAGGCCTATCCATATGACGAACTGGTTAACAAGAACAAGACCCGCGATAAGCATGAACCCGAGTATGAGATATTAGACACGGGAATTTTCAGCGATGACAGATATTTTGATGTTTATGTAGAATATGCAAAGAGAAACAGTGAAGATATTTTTATCAAAATTGAGATAGTAAACAGAAGCTCTCAAAGTGCTTCCATTACGGTGTTGCCCACACTGTTCTTTTACAATAAATGGCAATATGAAGCCGAAGCATACAAACCCTCAATCGTTTTGCTAAATGATCAGTCGGTAAAGGCAAGCCACACCGTTTTAGGTGATTACTATTTTTATTTCCAGGAAGCCAATGAGGTTTTATTCACAGAGAATGAAACCAATTTTGAAAAGCTTTATAACCATGAAAATAAAACGGAATTTGTAAAGGATGCATTTCATGAAGCCATCATTAATGGAAAAAATCTTGAAAAGCTACGGGCGAAAAAGCAGGGTACTAAGTTCTCCCCTGTTTATCAATATGAGATAAAAGGAAAACATTCTGAAAAAATTTACCTGAGGCTCACCAATAAAAAAACGCCGAATGCATTTCCTCAAAAGTTTGAGGAAATTTTTGAGAAAAGAAAAAAGGAGGCCGATCAATTTTATGAAGCTATAAGCCCTGTAAATTGTACGCCCGGCCAAAAGAGTATCCAGCGCCAGGCATTTGCCGGCTTGCTATGGAATAAGCAATATTATCATTATGATGTGGAACGGTGGCTTAACACGGGTGATGAGATAACATCCCCGTCAGAAACCCGGAAAAACGGGCGAAATCATAACTGGGTATATCTAAAAAACCAGGATGTAATGTCTATGCCCGACAAATGGGAATATCCCTGGTATGCCGCATGGGACATGGCTTTCCATTGTATTTCTTTTTCGATCATCGACCCATTATTTGCCAAGCACCAGTTGCTGCTTCTGATGCGTGAATGGTATATGGACCCAAAGGGGCAATTGCCTGCCTATGAATGGAATTTCAACGATGTAAATCCGCCCGTTCACGCATTCGCGGCTTTGCAGGTGTATAAAACTGAAAAAAAAATATATGGAAAGCAAGATATAGAGTTTCTAAAAAAGATTTTCCAAAAGCTGATTATCAATTTTACCTGGTGGACCAATCGTAAAGACGCAGATGGCAATAGTGTTTTTGAAGGTGGTTTCCTGGGACTTGATAATATCGGCCTTTTCAACCGTAGCATACCGCTGCCCGGTAATGTAAATCTCGAGCAGGCCGATGGTACGAGCTGGATGGGGATGTATGCACTTGGTATGATGGATATTGCTATTGAAATTGCCATGCATGATAATTCGTTTGAAGATGCCGCCACCAAATTTTATGAGCATTTTGTTATTATTGCCGAAGCATTAAACATAATGGGCTTGTGGAGTGAAGAGGACAAATTTTTTTATGATGTTTTATCGTTAAATAAATCACAGGCATTCCCGTTAAAAATAAGATCTGCCGTAGGCCTTACCCCTATATATGCTGTAACGATTATTGAAAAATCGCATATCGACAAACTTTCTGACTTTGCGAAACGCATGCAATGGTTTGAAAATTATCGAAAAATAAATAATAAATTTCTTCCGAGCCAGGATAAAAGTAATGAAGATTGCATTTTACTTTCCCTGGTGCATAGGGACAGGCTGGCTTCAATACTCCAAAGGCTTTTGGATGAGTCGGAATTTTTTTCGGAGGGTGGTATCCGCGCCCTCTCTAAATGCTATCAACAAAATCCTTATACACTCACCTATGAAGGAACGAGCTATTCAATACAGTATGATCCCGGTGATTCTACTTCCGGCATGTTTGGTGGTAATTCCAACTGGCGGGGGCCTGTATGGATGCCTTTAAATTTTCTGGTCATAAATGCTATAAAAATATATGGATCTTTTTATGAGGATGATTTTAAAGTTGAATGTCCAAAAGGATCAGGCAGTTTCCTTACTCTAACCGAAGTAGCAAAAGAGGTTACGAAGCGCCTGCTCCACATCTTTGAAAAAAATGAACACAACGAAAGGCCGGTACATGGGCCTTATAACTGGTTCTATCAAAGAGAAGAAAACCGTGAGCTCGTTTTATTTCACGAATATTTTCATGGTGACACTTCACGCGGCCTGGGAGCCAGCCATCAAACAGGGTGGACGGCCCTTGTGGTAAATTTAATTGGTGAGTTGTAAATGTAATTATCCGTAATCCCTTATAAACTGGTTTTCATAAAAAGTTATTTTGAGAAAGGTAATTCATTCATTTACCAATACCGTAACTATGGCAGCCTCATCTTTGATACCTTTGTGTTTCGTGAACTATAAAGACTGAACAGAAAGCCGATTACAGATCGTTCATTAACAGCAGGCTGTGGCAACAATAAAAAACTAAGACTTGAATGAAAACCTGGAACTGAATGGAACATCATCATCATAGTCATCATCATCATCCCGCACCGGTGATAGATTCTTCGGATAATAACCGGGCTTTTATCATTGGCATCGGCCTTAACGCCTTATTTGTAATTGTTGAGGTGGTGGCGGGAATTGTAAATAATTCCATGTCTTTGCTTACCGACGCAGGGCATAACCTGAGCGATGTGGCGAGCCTTGTTTTATCTTTAATAGCCTTCCGGCTGGCCAAAAAGAAATCTACAGAAAACTTTACTTATGGGTTAAAAAAAACAACCGTGCTGGCAGCGCTTTTTAATGCGGTTCTTCTCTTGATTGCGATAGGTATTTTAGGTGTTGAATCAGTAAGTCGTTTATTCAATCCGGCAGCAGTAAAAGGAAACATCATTGCATGGGTTGCCGCTGCGGGTATTTTTATAAATATTATCACAGCGCTTCTATTTTTCAAAAACCGCAAATCGGATCTTAATATCAAGAGCGCCTATCTGCACATGATGAGCGATGCGTTGGTTTCAATAGGCGTAGTTGCCGGGGGGATTCTTATTATTTATACGGGATGGTATTGGGTAGATCCTGCAATCGGCCTTATAATTATGATCGTAATTCTCTTTAGCACCTGGTCGCTGCTTACCGAGAGTTTTCGCCTTTCGGTTGACGCAGTTCCACCGGATATTAACATCCAGGAAATAAAAGAAATAATCACCAGCCAGGAAAATATTATGGAAGCGCATCATATACATGTATGGGCATTAAGCACAACAGAAAATGCACTTACCGCGCATGTATCGTTAAATGAGGGGTTAAGCTTTGAGGAAAAAATGACATTAGTTAAAAAACTAAAGCACGAATTATTACATCATCATATTCATCACAGCACCATTGAAATTGAAACAGAGTTATCTGGCTGCCAGCAAAAAGACTGCTAACGTAAATGACGCTGTTATATGCAATAAAAAAATTTGGGTTAATGACGATTCTTCAGAACATCAGCGGTTTTTTATGGAAAATGTTCAAAGCAATTTTTATAAGAAAAAAGGATTGCTGTAAGTAAGAATTCTATAATCCTGCCCCCAAGGGTTAAATACCGGCATTTGCCTCGCTAACAAGAATTTTGTATTCTAATTTGGTTAATTTAATTTTGCTGCGCAGCCAGGCGGATTTGTTTATTGTTCGGCCTGGTAAATTGCTTTAGCTGGCTGGCGCCATCTTTAAAACTGAACTAATAAACGAAAAATATTCTGTACAAGCTCTCCAGGATTTCAAATTTCGTTTACTTTTTCAATTATTTTTTGGCACCTGCAATAACAGCCATCGCATGAGGCATTATCCTAAGCGTAGAATAGAGGCTTGCACGATGTATAATTAAATAAAACTTATATGAAAAAAACAATACGGGAACTTTTAAGCGAGCGCATACTCATCATTGACGGTGCAATGGGCACCATGATTCAACGTTATAAGCTGGAAGAAAAAGATTACCGTGGTGAAAGATTCACAGACTGGCATACAGATGTAAAAGGGAACAATGATTTGTTAAGTATCACGCAGCCGGAAATAGTTGAAGCCATTCACACGCAATACCTCGAAGCAGGTGCAGACATTATTGAAACCAATACTTTCAGCAGCACCGCTATTGCGCAGGCAGATTACGATATGCAATCTCTTGCCTATGAGCTTAATGTGGCGGCAGCAACCTGCGCCCGAAATGCGATTAGTAAATTTATTGCCAACTCGCAAAGCCCTGCCGAATCGAAGTTTTTAGCCGGCGCTATCGGCCCTTTAAATAAAACGTTGAGCCTTTCACCGGATGTAAATAATCCCGGTTACCGCGCAGTAACTTTTGATGAAGTTGCCAATGCATATTATGAACAAATAAGAGGATTGGTTGATGGAGGAGTTGATCTCCTTCTTGTTGAAACCATTTTTGATACACTTAATGCAAAAGCCGCGATTTATGCAATTAAGAAATATTTCAGGGACACTAAAAAACAAGAGCTCCCGATCATGATAAGTGGTACGATTACCGACGCAAGCGGTCGCACCTTAAGTGGGCAAACCCTGGAAGCTTTCTATATTTCGGTGTCGCATGCCAATCCCTTAAGTATTGGGTTGAACTGTGCCCTTGGCGCCAGGGAAATGCGCCCCCATATTGAAGAGCTTAGCGAAATTGCTAACTGTTATACATCGGCATATCCCAACGCCGGCCTGCCAAATGCATTTGGTGAGTATGATGAACAACCGCATGAAACGGCTCACATTATTGAAGAATGGGCACGTGAAGGGTTCGTAAATATCGTAGGGGGGTGCTGTGGCACTACTCCCGATCATATAAAAGAGATAGCAGAACAGGTGAAGAAGTATGAAGCAAGAAAATTGCCTGTATTGGAAAGTGAATTAGTATAGGCACAAGTGGCAAAGAATAGCCGCCAGGCACTAAATCACAAGTTTCACAAAGGATGATGAATAATGTTCCGCTTTGATCTTAGTGCTACTTTCTATCTTGATGTCTTTGTGGCAAAGCATAGCACCAAGGCACCAAGGCACCAAGTCACAAAGAGGCACAAAGAAGAATGAATTGTCTTTGCGGCAAATATAAATTATGGAAACAATCATAAAGCCTTATTTACGCCTTTCTGGCTTAGAGCCATTAATCGTTCGCCCCGAAACCAATTTTGTAAATGTGGGCGAACGTACGAATGTCACAGGCTCGAAAAAATTTGCCCGTTTAATCAGGGGAGGCAATTATGAGGAAGCCTTATCCGTTGCCCGCCAGCAGGTAGAAAGCGGCGCCCAGGTGCTCGATGTAAATATGGATGATGCGTTACTGGATGGGGAAAAGGCAATGACTACTTTTTTAAACCTCTTGCAGGCAGAACCCGATATCGCGAAGATTCCAGTGATGATTGATTCATCTAAATTCAACATTATTGAGGCGGGATTAAAATGTGTGCAGGGAAAATGCATCGTCAATTCTATCTCCATGAAAGAAGGAGAAGAAAAATTCCTGCAGCAGGCATTCATTTGTAAAAGCTTTGGTGCGTCGGTAATTGTTATGGCTTTCGATGAAAAGGGCCAGGCCGATACCAAAGAACGTAAAGTTGACATTTGCCACCGTGCTTATGATCTTCTTACTACTGTGGCAGGCTATCATCCCGAAGATATTATTTTTGACCCGAATATTTTTGCAATTGCTACCGGCATAGAAGAGCATAATAATTATGGCGTGGATTTTATTGAAGCCACAAGTGAAATTAAAAAACTGATGCCTCTTACAAAAGTGAGCGGTGGCGTAAGCAATATTTCTTTTTCATTTCGTGGTAACGATACCGTTAGAGATGCGATGCATTCGGTTTTCTTATATCATGCGATAAAGGCGGGAATGGATATGGGTATTGTAAATGCAGGCCAGTTGCAGGTGTATGAAGAAATAGAGCCATCATTAAAACAGCTTTGCGAGGATGTGATTTTAAACAGGAATACCGATGCCACTGACAGACTGCTTGCTTTTGCAGAAACGGTGAAATCAAAAGGGAAAACTATTGTACAGGATGATGCCTGGAGAGGCGAAGTGGTAGAAAAGCGTTTAAGCCATGCGTTAGTAAACGGGATTACCGATTATATTGATGCCGATACTGAAGAAGCACGGCTAAAATATCCAAAGCCGCTTGATGTAATAGAAGGCCCGCTCATGGACGGGATGAACATCGTGGGAGATTTATTTGGGAGTGGAAGAATGTTCCTGCCACAGGTTGTGAAAAGTGCACGGGTAATGAAAAAAAGTGTGGCCTGGCTTTTTCCTTTTATTGAAGCAGAAAAAGAAGAACGAAGACTTTCTCACCTGGCCGCAGGTACTAAAAACGAGGAAGGCGCGGGCCCCGCAAAAATATTAATGGCAACAGTAAAAGGAGATGTACATGATATAGGTAAAAATATAGTGGGAGTAGTTCTTGGTTGTAACGGCTATGAAGTTATTGATATGGGCGTTATGGTCCCTGCGGAGAAGATCCTGCAGGCAGCCAAAGATAATAATGTCTCGATCATAGGCCTCAGTGGGTTAATAACGCCTTCACTTGATGAAATGGTACACGTTGCAAAGGAGATGAAACGGCGTGGCTTTTCAATTCCATTAATGATAGGCGGAGCCACTACTTCGCGCATGCATACTGCGGTGCGTATTGCACCTGAATATGATAGTGGGATTGTTCATGTGCTGGATGCTTCACGAAGTGTAACGGTTGCCGGTAACTTGCTTAATAAAGACACAAAGCCAGCCTTTTTAGAAGGAATAAAAAATGAATACGGCAAATTAAGAACTGATTTTGGAAACAAGCGGTCTGCAAAGAACCTTTTAACTTTTGAAGAAGCACAAAAAAATAAGTTTGCGATTGACTGGAAAACCTTCACACCGGTGAAACCTTCATTTACGGGTACGAAAGTCTTGAAAAATTATTCTCTGACCGAGATCAGCAGTTATATCGATTGGCAGCCATTTTTCATAGCATGGGAAATGCATGGGAAATTCCCGCAGATTTTGCATGACGAAAAAATAGGAAGGGAAGCAACAGCACTTTATAATGATGCTCAGAAGCTTCTGAAAAAGATTATAGATGAAAAGTGGTTGTTTGCAAACGGGATCGTAGGGTTTTGGGAAGCCGTTGCAACAGCACCCGACACCATTGAAATTAAAGACGGGAATAACGAAATAAAAAAATTAGAATCTCTTCGTCAGCAGGTTAAAAAGGCGCCGGGCCAATTCAACATGTCGCTGACGGATTTTATAAAACCTGGCCCTGCGGCGCTCGAGACCGAAGGCGCAACTGATTACATGGGTGCTTTTGCCGTAACGATTCATGGTATAGAAGAGCACATTAAAAGGTTTGAGGAAGATCATGATGATTATAACAAAATTATTTTACAGGCGCTCGCCGATAGATTGGCTGAAGCTTTTGCGGAATTGCTGCATGAAAAAACAAGAAAGGAGTTTTGGGGATATGCAACCGAAGAACACTTAACTACCCGGGAATTAATTGAAGAAAAATATTTAGGCATACGCCCTGCGCCAGGATATCCGGCATGCCCGGATCATACGGAAAAATATAAATTGTTTGAGCTACTGGACGCGACACAAAATGCAGGTATTGTCTTAACAGAATCACTTGCCATGTACCCCGCATCTTCAGTGTGCGGCTGGTACTTTGCCCACCCCGAAAGTAAATATTTTGGAGTAGGGAAAATTGGGAAAGACCAGGTTGAAGATTATGCAAAAAGGAAAAATATGCCTCTGGAAGATGTAGAAAGATGGTTACGGCCGCAGTTGGATTATGATACCTGACGACCAGAAGTTGCCTGATAAACTTTTGGGGACCTATGCCATTGCTGTTAAGTGACCGGCAACCAATTACCTCGTTCTCACCACCATTGTATTGGTCAGGCTATCGTGCCATGGAACACCGAAGCCGCTAAATGCTTCAAAAGGGATTAGTCTGCAAAGGCTTCTCAAAAGTGCATCTTTGAACGTTAGTTCTTCCCCGTCATTTCGTATGGCTTTTGTTCCGGTAAAAAGCTTACCAATTGTTTGCCCCCCTACTAATTTTTCACACAGTGTGTAATATACCAGGTAATTCAATAAAATAATAACGTAGGCTAATATATACAAACCTATCTTGTTGTTGTCCTTAACGATAGTAAGCAGCAGATCGGGCGAAAGTAGCGTTAAAATTTTGCCAACCACAAAGGCTGTTGCATAGGTTAATGTAAGGCGCATAAGAACATTGTCTATAACGAAGTTTAAAAGCCGCTGGCCTTGTGTAGCATGGCTGTATTGAAAATAAGGATGAATCTCATCGGCGATTAAATCGGTGGAAACAACTTCTACATTTTCCATTGTACATGATTATTTTTACAATATAAATAAAGTTATCGGTAATGCGAATCATTTCATACAATGTAAACGGAATAAGAGCGGCTCTTAAAAGAGGGTTTATTGACTGGCTTGCTACTGATCCGGCAGATGTTATTTGTCTCCAGGAAATCAAGGCATCGAGGGATGATATTAATATAGAATTAATAGAATCTGCCGGGTATCGTTCTTATTGGTTTTCTGCTCAAAAGAAAGGGTATAGCGGCGTTGCGATTTTAAGCAAGTTGTTGCCGGATAATGTAGAGTATGGGCATAGCAATGAACAAAGTGATTTTGAGGGAAGGGTGCTTCGTGCAGACTTTAATGACATTACTTTAGTAAATGCTTATTTTCCATCCGGCACAACCGGCGAGCCACGCCAGTCATATAAATATGTGTGGCTGAATGAATTTTTGGGCTACCTGGATGATCTGAGAAGAACAAGAACAAAAATAATTGTATGTGGCGATTATAATATTGCCCATAAAGAAATAGATATTCACAACCCGGTTTCAAATAAAAAAACGTCTGGTTTTTTACCGGAGGAAAGAGCATGGCTTGATAAATTTTTAGAAAATGATTTTATTGATAGCTTTCGTCATTTAAATAAAGAACCTCATCAGTATAGCTGGTGGAATGTGCTTAGGCCAAGTACAAGGCTTGAAAACAAGGGGTGGCGAATTGACTACATAAGTGTATCAGGTAATTTAAAAGATATGATTAAAGATGTGAAAATTTTTCCGGAAGTAAAGCATAGTGATCACTGTCCTGTTTATCTCGAACTTAAGCCCTGAGCATGCTTATTTAGATCAGTAATCAATTTATATCATTAATATTTCTATCGTGTGTGCAATAATTGTGCATATTTTTTTATTCCTTTTATAAAGTAATTTCCTTTGAAAGCCTTTACAGGAAAGGCTTTTGGCATCAGAAGCTGAAACCGTTGCCAGCACAGGGTTTTACGGCATTATTGGGTTTTAAAAAAATGGTTTTATTTTCTGATAAGTATTGTAAAACCTTTGCCAATTGCGGGTTTTAGCAAGAAATGGTGCAAAAAAAAATTGTAAATAATTTTGTTGCAATGAAAAACCTTCTATATTTGTTCCAGTTAAAAAATCAAATAAATTATTATGAACAAAGCTGAACTAATCGCCAAAATGGCCGATGATGCAGAAGTTACTAAAACACAGGCTAACGCTTCTTTAGATTCGTTTGTAGAAGCAGTTACTAAAACTCTGAAGAGTGGAGGTAAAGTTACTCTTGTTGGCTTTGGTACTTTTTCTGTAAGCAAAAGGGCTGCCCGTAATGGCCGCAATCCTCAAACAGGAGCCGTTATTAAAATTAAAGCTAAGCGGGTAGCTAAATTTAAGGCGGGTAAAGAATTATCAGCGAAAATCTGATTCTTCGCAAAATTTTTACAAGCAAGATGCATTGATGTATCTTGCTTTTTTTATGCATATTTTATGCATCACAAAAGCAAGTGTAATCTTTCAATTAAAAATAAATGTATTTATGGGACGCGGAGATAAAAAAACAAAAAAAGGAAAAATATTCAAAGGGTCTTTTGGGAAATCCAGGCCTTCCAGGCCCGAAGAGGCAGCCAAAAAAATTGCTGCGAAAAGCGCTCCAAAAAAAGAAGCTTAATTAAGGAGCCAGCCTTTCAATTTTCCATCCGTTGGGTTCACTGAGGGTGTACTGTAAACGATCATGAAGCCTGCCCCGGACGGCCTTGCCAAAACTCAATCAACGTTGGGCTTACAATATATCCGCCCCAGTAAGGTGGCCGCGGTATATTGTCGGGGTCAAATTTGTTTAGATATTCTGAAACATTTTTGTCAAGTACCTCGCGGCTATTGATTACTTCGCTTTGAGGCGAACTCCATGCGCCGATGCGGCTTTCCAATGGGCGCTTTGAAAAGTATGCATCACTTTCCTGCCCGCTGATTTTATGTATTTCTCCCTCTATTCTCACTTGCCGTTCCAGTTCTTTCCAGAAAAAAACAAGGGATACAAAGGGATTATCATTTATTTGCTTTCCTTTACGGCTATTATAATTTGAGTAAAAAACAAATCCGTTTTTCTTTATAGCTTTTAAGAGAACAATACGCGCTGAAGGCTTGCCTGCAAGAGTACTGGTAGCAAGGGTCATAGCGTTGGGCTCTTCTATATCGCTTTGTAATGCCTGTTGCCACCACGTTTCAAATTGTTTTATGGGATCTGCTTCAACGTTGTTTTCAAAAAGAGATTGCAGGCGATAATCTTTTCTGATACTTTCCAAATCGGGCAGCAGGCATTATATGTAATTAAATATTAAGTTACTTCGAATCAATTTGCAAAGTTAGTGAAGGGAGAATTTATATTTTGTGAATTAAGATTGAACCAAAAACTTGTAAATAAAAAGCATCTTTTTTCTAGTGATATGTCAAGTGTATTATGTCGCTTATTTATTACACGAATTATAAAACACGAATTACACGAATTTCTCTCTTTCTATAATTCGTGTAAGACGTGCATAAAATTCGTGTTATCATTTTGCGTCATTTCATACTTGACATGACACTAATGCTTTTTCTTGAAAGTGACCCTATAGCGGCGGCAAAGTGGTGTTATCCGGATTGTTGATTTTGTCGTTTTCAATGGTCGTAGTTGTAGTTGTTGTGGTATGTCCTGGTGTGTTTATTTTAGTTTCAAAATTTTTCTTCATGCTGTTAAAGCTGTCTTTGATAGTATCGGTTGGCGATCTGAAAAGATATGCAGATCCGATAACTCCAAGTGCCGCTATTGCGGAAATATAGAGCCCAAAACCCACCAATGAACCGCCCATAATTGAATCGCTGATTTTAAAATAAAACCATATAACACTTATTAAGGCAAGAGCACCGGCGACTAAAACAATCCCCCACGTGTTCTTGTCCAGGTTTTTTGTTTGATCTCCCAAATAGGCAATCGCACCACTCACGATAAAACACAAAAAGGCCAAAATTCCAATATCATGCATACCATTTTGACTTTGAGTATAGCCAAACATTGAAACTGAAATCCATGGTAAAAACATAGAAATAATACCTACGGCAGCAGCGATTAAAACAAATTTTCTTTGTTTGCTCATTGTTTGAAAATTCATAAATGTAAATTTTTAGTGAAGCGTGAATAAATTAAAGTGTATGATAAATTTAGAAGAAAGGAAAATGGATCGTCGAAAGGTAAAAAAATGTTTTTGAGAAAGCAAATGATAGTAGCTTTTTTTATAAACTATAAGCTCAAAACAGCCTGGGGTAAGTTAGCTATTTACAGGTGTTTTTGGTAAGAGGCAGCCGTATCTATAATAGTTCCTGCAGGTTAACTTTCAACCTTGCTTTTTCTTCTGTGCACAGAGCAAGCTTACTTTCCAGTTCACTGATATGAACAACCCTTGTTTGCAGATTGTTCTCTTGGTTATTAAGCTCTGCAACCCTCGTTTTCAAATTGTCAGTCTCGCTTTGCAATTCCAGGTGTTTTTTCTGTAACAATGAACATTTTTCCCGTGATGGCCATCTCATTAAGTAATAACTGCTCTAATTCATTATTTCTTTCGGAGGAGGCTTCAAGCTGCAATTTCAAAAGGCCGATGTGTTCCTGCAAAGAATCAAGATCATTTTGTTGTGTTTCGTATTCGCTTTGAATTATCACCCATTGCGTAATTTTTTGCAATGATTCTGTTAGTTTATTTTCGGTTTCTTCAAGCATCTGCCGGGTGTAATCCAGGTCGTTTTCCAGTTTTTCCTTTATTGAATTTTCTTCATAATACATTTCTTTCCAATCTTCTTCATCTGCTTGTTTTGTTCTTCCGGTAGTTCCATCGGACGTAAATTTTAAGATGTTCAGCTCTTCAAGAGCCTTTAACCGGTCCTGGAATTTCGAAAATTGCAATTCGTAAAAAGCGGCGTCTTTTTCAACTGGCTGCGCCTTTTTTTTCAACTTCATGGGAACATGGCCGGTTACCCGGTTTACCTTTTGTAAAAGAGGATTTTTATAAAATCTTAAAAAGTATCTTCTTTCGGCTGGCAGAAATTCATACGTGCTAACGATCATCCTGTATGCGAATATGATACATACAATAAGAATGACAAGAGATAATATCCACCAAACTAACATAATGAACCATTTTAAGAATAACGAAATACAACTTAGCTCTAAATTTTCGTGGATTATATCCTGAAGAATTTCGCAGGACAGGTTCTTATTTCCGGAAAATAAGAAAGCGGATTAAAAAGTATCTGTAATATAGGCAATATTTATCCGGAAACCAAGGTTCCTACTTTTTCACCGGTGACAACGCGTAGTAATGTGCCTGGTGTATTCATATCAAAAACAATAATAGGAAGCTGATTTTCCATGCAAAGCGTAAATGCAGTCATATCCATAACTTTTAAATTCTTTGTGATGCATTCCACAAAAGAAATACTTTCAAACTTCCTTGCTGATTTATCTTTTTCGGGATCTGCAGAATAGATCCCATCGACTCTTGTACCCTTTAATATGATATCTGCTTTTATTTCTATAGCGCGTAAAGAACCGGCAGTATCAGTGGTGAAATAGGGATTGCCGGTGCCAGCTCCGAAAATGACAACTCTGCCTTTTTCTAAATGCCTGATGGCCCTGCGGCGGATATAAGGCTCTGCAATTTGTTCCATTTTAATTGCGCTTTGGAGCCTTGTATAAACGCCTACTCTTTCGAGGCCGCTCTGCAGCGCCATACCATTAATAACAGTAGCAAGCATCCCCATATAATCTCCCTGGGCACGCTCAATGCCTGTTTCCGCTTCGTTCATGCCCCGGTAAATATTTCCTCCGCCAATTACGATAGCAACCTGAACACCCAATTCTGTTATCAATTTAATGTCCTGTGCATATTGTGAGATTACCTGTGAGTCAAGGCCAAAATTATTGTCACCCATTAAAGATTCCCCGGAAAGTTTGAGAAGGATTCGTTTAAACTTAGGAAGCATGAGAAAGAAAGTAGATTTAAATTTTCTTGCGGGGCGAAGATAAGGTTTTATAAGAGGAAAGCTGCGGCGGTTGCTTTTAGTTGATAACTTTCATAAAATGGTGGGAAACGGGAAGTAAGAATTAAAAATTAAAAATTAAAAGATGGAAGTTTTGACTTGAAGAAAGACAGCCTGAAAATAAAAAGGCGATGCAAATAAATTGCTCCGCCTTTCTTACTTCTTATTTTTTACTTGCTATTCCTTTACCCTAAGGCTACTCTTTTAAATTCGATAATTTTCAGGTCTGCGTCTGAGCTTTTCAGGTAGTCCGCCACAGATTTATTGTTGTCTTTTACAAAGGGCTGTGCAAGCAACGTGCTTTCTTTGAAAAATTTATTTATTTTACCAATTGCAATTTTTTCAGCCATTTCTGCCGGCTTTCCTTCAGCTTTTACCTGTTCAATCGCAATATCTTTTTCACGGGCGATCGTTGCCGCAGGCACTGAATCTGCATCAATGGCTATAGGATTCATGGCAGCAATTTGCATCGCAACATCTTTGCCCGCCTCTTCCGCTTCTTTATTTAAGCCCACCAATACTCCCATTTTATATGAGCCATGAATATAGGCGGCCACAAAGGGCGCGTCTACTCTTTCAAACCTGGATACACTGATTCTTTCCCCGATTTTAGCAACCTGCTCATTTAATTTATCGGCCAACAGGTCATTTCCAATTTTGACGTTGTTGAGTTCTTCAATATTTTTTACATTATTAGCTATCGCAGCATCCATTATAGATTGAGCAAAAGCGATATATTCGGCATTTTTACTTACAAAATCCGTTTCACAACTCACATTGATAATGTAGCCCGTTTTGTGGTCGGCCGATGTCTGTGCAATTACGACGCCTTCTTTTGCTTCGCGATCTCCGCGAAGCGCGGCTACTTTTTGTCCTTTCTTCCTTAGATAATCGATAGCAGCTTCAAAATCTCCGTTAGATTCCGTTAAAGCTTTGCGGCAATCCATCATACCGGCGCCCGTTTGCTGGCGTAATTTATTAATATCTGCTGCTGTTATAGTTGTTGTCATCTTTTTATATTAAACGTGTATTGAATCATTCAATTAAATTCAAAGCGGATGTGTGTGGAAATAATTTCAATAAGAAATAAAAGTCAAATTTTACCGGCGCCCTCCTGGCCCACCCGGCCTGTTACCGCCAGCTCCAGGGCCTGCAACACGGCGCTTTTGAGGGCCTGCCGGGCCGCGTCCTTTGCCACCCGCAGGTCCACCGCCACCCCTGCGGCGCTCTTTATCTTCCTCAGTACCCATATCATACTTTATTGCATCCGTACCGCCGTCATCCCCTTCCTCAGTTTCCTCGGCTTTCTCTGCCTGTCTTTCGGCAAGCCCTTCGGCTATGGCTGCGACAATATAATTGGTTACGATAGCAATTGATTTGGTAGCATCATCATTGGCAGGAATAGAAAATTCCACTTTATTGGGATCGCAATTAGTATCCACCATGCCAAAAGTCGTAATATTGAGCCTCTTCGCTTCAGAGAGCGCAATGTGCTCGTGCCCGATATCTACAAGAAATAAGGCCGCCGGAACCCGGCTGATCTGGGCAATACCTCCCAACACTTTTTCCATTTTGTCCCGGTCACGGGTAAGTGTAAGGCGTTCTTTTTTTGTAATACTATCCAATGTGCCATCGTTAAGCATTTTTTCAATGCTTTGCATTTTCTTTACACTTTTACGAACAGTATTAAAATTGGTAAGCATGCCGCCGAGCCAGCGTTCTGTTACAAATGGCATATTAATTCTCCGGGCTGCCTCTGTTACGATTTCCTTTGCCTGCTTTTTCGTTGCAACAAACATGATCTTTTTACCGCTTTTAGCAATAGATTTTAATGCTGCTGCGGCTTCCTGCATACCTTCAACCGTTTTATTGAGGTCAATAATGTGAATGCCCTTTTTCTCGGCGAAAATATAAGGCAACATTTTTGGATTCCACTTCTTTTTTAAGTGGCCGAAATGAACCCCTGCCTCTAAAAGCTGCTGTTGCAAAGAAGTATTACTTTCCATTGTATTATTTTGTTATGGTTGTTTTTAAATGTATCAAGTATCAGGTAGTAAGTAGCAAGTATCAAGAAAAGAGAGCTGCCCGTCCTGCGACTTGCTACTAACATCTTGCGACTTTACTATCTCTTACTGAACTGGAAGCTCTTTCTTGCTTTTTTCTTACCTGGTTTTTTACGTTCAACTGAACGGGGATCACGGGTGAGCAATCCTGCTTCTTTTAATGTAGGGCGGTATTCAGGATTTACCTCAAAAGTGCCCGGGCAATTCCCAGCTTTACTGCTTCTGCCTGTCCTTTTACACCACCACCGGTTGCATTTACAACCACGTCAAATTTATCCTGCGCCTGGATCGTTTTAAAAGGCGCTTCAACCTGGTTTTGCAAATAAACTAAGCGGGAAATAAGTCTTATAATCTTTCCCGTTTATGGTGATGTTGCCATCTCCTTTGGAAAGAAAAACTCTTGTTACAGCTTCTTTTCTACGGCCTACTGCATTTTTTTGTTTTTCCATTTTTTTGTTTTTATTGCCTTTTCGTTCAAGTAATTCGCAGAATTACCGCGGCAAGGGCAATTTAGAAAGTTAAGGATTGTGGTTTTTGTGCAGTATGCGGATGTTCTGAACCAGCATATACATATAATTTTTTATACATTTTACGTCCAAGGCGATTTTTAGGTAACATGCCTTTTACCGCTCTTTCAATTACAGCATCCGGCCGGCGCTTTAAAAGGTCTCCGGCAGTTTCTTCCTTTTTACCACCGGGATAACCACTGTAATTGATGTAAATTTTATCTTCCAGCTTTTTGCCGGTAAACTTCACTTTATCGCAATTGGTAACTACAACAAAATCCCCACAATCAACATGAGGCGTATAATAAGGTTTGTTCTTACCACGAAGAACGGACGCTATTTTAGCGCACATACGACCAACGGTTTGATTAGTGCCGTCAACAACGTACCAGTTACGTTGCACGGTAGCCTCGTTCGCATGTTTAGTGGTGAAATGTAATTTGCTCATTTTTATTTTTTATATGGTTCATTTAAACAATAGAACCTGGTTATTGACCTGCCGCTATCCCGGCATTTTTTTAAGGAGGCAAAGGTAAGGCGAAACAGCTTTAATTTTAATACAATTTTCCGGAAATTTTTTAAGAACGCCTTTATAACTTATTGATTATCTATTAAAAATTTAACCGAAAATTTATAAGAAAGGCATTTTCCCAACAATAGCAGCGGAAGGTGCAAGGTTATTCAGTCACTGTTTTATTTTCAAATATTGAATATTATAATTGTAACATTTATATTTGCTTAAAATCTTTTTATAATGAATGAAACCCAATCTGGCGGCAAATACTGGATCTTTTTTTTCCTATCGGCCCTCTTCATTATTTTCATGCTGATATTTGACAGGGAGTATTTTTGGATCGCCCTCCCTTTTGTATGCACTTCATTTAGCAAAGCCGTAAATATTATATAGTGGTTCAATGTGAAAATGGTTCAATGTGAAAATGGCTCAATGGAGCAAATGATTTTCACATTTTCGAATTTTCACATTTTTATTTCAACACTTCACTAAGCTTATTACGCAAATCAATCCCACGCAGGGAAGTGCCAACCACTTTACCTTTTGGATCGATTAGTACATTATAAGGAATAGCATCTACATTATATAATGCAGCGGCAGCACTGTTCCAGAATTTCAAATCGCTTACCTGTTTCCATAGCAGCCCATCCTCTTTTATTGCCGAAAGCCATGATTTTTTTTCTTTATCAAGGGAGACGCCTAAAACTGTAAAATTTTTATTTTTAAACTGGTTATAAGTGGCCACTACGTTTGGATTTTCTTCCCTGCATGGGCCGCACCAGCTTGCCCAAAAATCCAATAATACATATTTTCCCCGCAATGAACTTAAAGTAAACGGCTTTCCATCAATATCGGGTAAAGTAAAATCAGGAGCCATCTGTCCTTCTGTAACCTGGCCGGCCTGGCTTTGGGTTTGCTGAGCCTGCGGTTGATTTTGAACAGCAATCATAATGCTCAAATTGTTTGGCAACATCGGCAACAGAATTATTTTTTGGAAACTTTTTAGTTAATGCATGCCACCAGGTTTTTTACGGTATCCATCGGCACTTCTTCCGAATAACTTAATGCAAATAACGCTATCACCGGGCTTGTGGTAGTATCTATATATCGGGCAAGAAAATTCTTATACCAGCTATCTGTTGCAGTAAACTCATTTTTGCAATTATAGTAAGACTGTCATTATTTTGTTGCTGAATATCTTTCAGGTTGCGATCCTCATTAATAAGTGTAGTATGCAATGAATCGAGAAGAATGATAAATTTTGTAAGTGAAACATTGGCAGGCGTATTAAAACGGGTTGATTGGAGTGTTGAATCATTGGCATTGGCGCTAAATTGTATTTCAGGCTTGTCGTTGATAAAAATATACCCTGCATTTTTTTCAAAACGCAGCCTGTAAAGGCCTTCTTCAGGGGCAATAGCTTTTACTTCAAATTTTCCTTTTTTAATTTCTGCTGTATCAAATACCTGTGGAGGCTGCTGGTTAAAAGATATCTGTTCAAGGAAAACTTTCTGGTCGGGGGCATTTTTTAATTCACCTTTTACTGTAAACTGACCCTTTCTTTTCGGGGCTGTTACACGACAATAAAAATAATACGCTTATAAAAAAAAATATTTTGTTCATAGTATTGAATTATTGATTTAATTTTTGATTGAGTATTTTATTAACGGCCTGCATATCTGCTTTTCCTTTGCTTATTTTTTTTACTTCACCTGAAAATAAGCCGATCAAATTTTTTTTACCTTTTTTGTATTCCGAAACTTTCTCCGGCATTTTTGATAACACCTCATCAATCCATGTGTTGAGCGAATCATCATTTTTTTCCTGCAAAACATTTAATTCTTCAGCAATTTCCATGGGATCTTTATCCGGGAACTTCACAAGAACAGGAAAAATCTTTGAAGCAGCAATCCCAAAGCTTACACTTCCTTTTTCAACCATTTCTATCAGTTTTGCAAATGTTTCTGGGGCTAATAAAAAGATTTTCAATAGTTGTGTTGCTTTCATTCAGATAAGATTTTACCGGGCCCAAGAACCCAATTGGCAGCGCTTTATAATTACTGGTATGGTCGGTAATATTTTCAAAAAAAACGCAGTTTCCCTGTCATCACATAAAACTTTTGCATCTGCACGGGGTAAAGAATACTCATCTGTAAATTTTTTTTCCAGTGCTGCAGGTAAATCAGGCAAAGATTCCCTTATTTCACTTAATTTTTTCTTCAGTTATAAAAAACGGCGTAAGGTCTGGCTCAGGGAAATAGCGGTAATCATTTGCTTCTTCTTTGGTTCTTAAAGAAAAAGTAGTACCGGTTGATGCATCAAAGCTCCTCGTTTGCTGAATAATTTCTTCCCCACTTTCTGATAAATTAATCAAACGGTTTATTTCAAAGTCAATCGCTTTTTTTACATTCCTGATTGAATTGAGATTTTTTACTTCCACTTTTGTACCCAGCTG
This sequence comes from uncultured Chitinophagaceae bacterium, assembly GCA_963800635.1. Lineage (GTDB taxonomy): Bacteria > Bacteroidota > Bacteroidia > Chitinophagales > Chitinophagaceae > Ginsengibacter. Next base: position 16,538 of record CAWDCB010000005.1, on the reverse strand, counting down.
TTTTTTCGCCCTGCAACCTTATAGAAATATTTGCATCGCAACGCATACTGCCTTCTTCCATATTTCCATCGCATATTTGCAGGTAGCGCACAATTTTTCGTATTTCTGTTACATAAGCAAAGGCTTCTTCCGGCGTATGCATATCCGGTTCTGATACAATTTCAAGTAAAGGCACGCCGGCCCGGTTAAGATCAATACAGGTATAATTTTCATCCGCATCATGAATGCTTTTACCGGCATCTTCTTCTAGATGAATTCGGTTTAATACAATATTTCTTTGTGCTCCTGCAACAGTAATTGTTACATATCCATTTTTGCATATGGGCGTTGTATGTTGCGAAACCTGGTAACCTTTGGGAAGATCAGGATAGAAATAATTTTTTCTTGCAAAATAATTATTGCGTACGATATCGCAATTGAAGGCAAGGCCCAGCCTGATCGCATAATCAATTGCTTTTTTATTCATTACCGGCAAGGTGCCGGGATGTGCCAGGGAAACCGGGCTGATGTTTGTATTAGGCGCGTTTCCAAATGTTGTGCTGTCGCCACAAAATAATTTGCTTTTGGTAAGCAACTGGGTATGAACTTCAAGCCCAATCACTGCTTCATATTTTTCTAAAGACGACATGGCGCGAAGGTATGAAAAGAGATTTCCAATTGTAATGAAGAAAACATAAACAAAACAAAAAAGCCACCGGGAAGGCAGCTTTTTCAAAACTAAAACCACGTGAGAAAAGATCCGGAGTTGCTATATTGGGAATTATAAATCGGCGTTGTTAAGTTCTTTTGGAATTTTTACTTCAAAATTCATTTCTGCATTATTCCGCTTTGCTTTGAGTTTTACACTTTCTTTATTATCTGTGTCATTAAGCTGGTCTCTTATTTCATCAACATTATTTACTTTTTCACCATTTATTTCTGTTATGATATCATCTTTTTTTAACCCTGCTTTATCAGCAGCAGAACCTTCTTCAACACTAAAAATTTTCGCTCCATTGCCATTCTCAGTATCTTCAATTTTTACACCCAGCTTAGGATGATTATTATATGAGTAGTTGTAATTATATTTATAAAACATGTTTGGATGATCAGGCATTGGTGGCATTGGCGGCATTTTGAAATTAAATGCATCTCCATTCATACCATTACCATTATAAAAGAATGTCCTGTTTCTTATCCTTTGTTTCACCCAGCTTTACTTTTACATCTTTCTTTTTGTTATCTCTCAGGTAATCAATTTTTACATTATCATCGGGTTTATAAGATTTTACAACTTCCATCAAATCTTCCGGGGAAGTAATTTTTTTATCATTTACCCTGCTGATAATATCATCTTTTTGCAAGCCTGCTTTTTCTGCGGCGCTGCCTTTTATTACACTGGTAATTTTAACACCATCAGTTGCTTTTTGAGTTATAACACCCAAAAATGTCCTCGGTTTTGCATCATTCATATCGTTATCAAAGTTCAACATCCATATCTTTCATCATTCTCAGGCGACATCAAGAAAATTGCGCGAGCGATCTCTCATAAAATCTCTTTTTATTACACTTACATCATCTCCATGGTAATCTGACAATGGTTTTCCGTTTACAGTAACATTATCACCATCAATTTCGATGGTCATTTTGGTATTCTTATCGCCATTTTTGCGGATGATAATTTCCTCTGTTTTTTTATCCTTTGTCGTTATCTTTTGTTCCGGTTTTTGAGCCCGGCAATTAACTGATAATAATATGGCAGTTATTAAAATGCCTGCAAAAAAAATATGCTTTTTCATTGTAATAAATTTTAAATACGAAATGTTTAGTAGAACAAATGTAATAACTTTTACCGAACTACGAAATCTTTCGCAAATAATTAATTTTGTTTAACAAAATCTGCCAGGTCATGAGGAGGAAGTGTGCAGATTGGTAGCGGAAATCTAAATATTATATGAAGCACTCGTCTTCTTAGGTTGCATCAGTTTCAACGCGCAAATGTATTATAGCAATGATTTTACTTTTTCAATTCCTTCTTAAGCTTCCTGCATCCTGTCCGGCAGCAGTGGCCAATGTTTTTTGGCCGCCACCGCCACCTTTAATTAATGGCGTAATATATTCTTTTATAATTTTTGGTGCATCGAGACTTTTAGATGAAGCTATTGATTCATCAAGCATTACGGCAACATTTGGCTTGCCTTCAATATTAGCAGCTAAAACAATCATATAATTATTCAGTTCATTTTTTAAAGAGAAGCAAATTTTTTTTAATGCATCTGCATTGGATACTTCAACTATTTCTCCAATAAAATTAACCCCATTTATTATTTGAACCTTTTGTAAGCAATTCTTTTTGTAAAGCTAGACAATTGTTTTGCTTCAAGCCTTTCTACATTCTTTTTTAATGCACTGTTTTCATTGCAATAAATTTTCAATTGCTTTTACTAATATCTTTTGGATTTTTAAGACTTTCACGAATTGCACGTAATTAAATCGAATTGCTCATTCAATGTAATCTTCAGCAGCCTTCCCACTTACTGCTTCAATACGGCGAATACCGGCACCCACTGCAGTTTCGTGTTTTATTTTAAAAAATGCCCAGTTCGCCCGTATTGCCAACGTGTGTTCCGCCGCAAAGTTCGATAGAATAATTTGGATCGATTGTCACCACACGAACCGTATCTCCATATTTTTCTCCAAACAAAGCCATGGCGCCGGTTGCGAGGGCTTCTTCTTTTGTCATTTCTTTAATTACAACGGGAATATTTTCACGAATTTTTTCATTTACCATTGATTCCACTTTTTGTATTTCTTCTTCAGTAACTTTTGCAAAATGAGAAAAATCAAATCGTAAATATTCATCATTTACCAAGGCTTCCTTTTTGTGCAACATGTGTTCCTAAAACATTGCGCAACGCTGCATGCATAAGATGCGTAGCGGTGTGATGAACGGCTGTTTTTTTTCTTTTGTCAATATCAATTTTTGCAATAACTTCTGCATCAATATTTGCTGGAAGCTTTTCTGTAAAATGAATGATAAGATCATTTTCTTTTTTAGTATTTACTAACCGGAATTTTTTCTTCATCAAAAATTAATATCCCTGTATCGCCAACCTGGCCGCCACTTTCAGCATAGAAAGGCGTTTTGTCTAAAACAATTTGATACAATTCTTTTCCCTGTGATTTTGTTTTACGGTATTTTAAAACTTTGCTTTCTGTTTCAAAAGAATTATAACCAACAAATTTTGAAGAGCCATTTTCGTTTAAGATTATCCAATCTTCAGTATCAATAATACTTGCTGCACGGCTGCGGTTTTTTTGTTGCTGCATTTCTGTTCGAAACCTTTATCTACAGTCCAATCCATTTTCTCTTGCCATTAATCTTGTTAAGATCAATGGGAAATCCATAAGTATCATATAATTCAAAAGCTAATTCGCCTGCAATTATTATTCTTAGAATTCTTGTTCGAATATCGATAAGTCTATGATAAATCAGATTCTTTGAATCGTTATATTCTATGATACATTCCATCGTATTCGATTGATAATTGTCAAATCGTTTAAACCTCTTTCCAAAGTTCTTAAAAAATTTTGTTCTTCTTCACTTACAACTTTTCTTAATAAATTCTTTTTGCTTATCCAATTCCGGAAATACATTTTCAAATTGTTTTGCAATCAATGGAACTAATTTATAAAGCAATGGTTGTTTTACATCGAGATAAGAATAATAATATCTCACTGCTCTTCTTAAAATTCTTCTTATAACATAACCTGCACCTGTATTTGAAGGCAATTGTCCATCTGCAATTGGAAATGCAATAGCACGGATATGATCTGCAATTACACGAAAAGCAACATCCTGTTTGCTATCAGTATTGGTATATTTTTTTTCAGATAATTTTTCAACTTCAGTAATAGTTCCGCGTGAAAACATCTGTATCATAATTGCTTTGTTTATTTTGTAAAACCCTTACCAGTCTTTCAAAGCCCATTCCTGTATCCACATGCTTTGCAGGCAACGGTTCAAGGCTGCCATCTTTTTTCCGGTTGTATTGAATGAATACATTGTTCCAGATTTCTATCACCTGCGGATGATCATTATTTACAAAGTTTTTGCCATCAACTTTTTTTCTTTCTTCATCCGTTCTGGTATCCACATGTATTTCTGTACATGGCCCGCATGGACCTGTATCTCCCATCTCCCAAAAATTATCTTTTTTATTTCCTATGATTATCCGGTCTTCCGAAATCCATTTTTTCCAGAAATCAATAGCTTCTTCATCTTTTGGTAAATTTTCTTTTTCATCGCCTTCAAAAACGGTTACATATAACCTGTCTTTTTCAATTTTATAAACTTCTGTTAGCAATTCCCAGCTCCAGGCAATTGCTTCTTCTTTAAAATAAGGCATGGATTTCCTTCGGCATTTCCAAAGCTCCAGTTGCCCAGCATTTCAAACATGGTATGATGATAAGTATCAACACCTACTTCTTCAAGATCGTTATGCTTACCACTTACACGTAAGCATTTTTGTGTATCGGCAACCCTTGTATAAGGAGGTTTTTTATTTCCAAGAAAATAATCTTTGAATTGGTTCATTCCTGCATTGGTAAACAGCAGTGTAGGATCATTTTTTATAACAATGGGCGCAGAAGGCACAATTGTATGGCCCTTTGATTTAAAAAAATCGAGAAAATGTTGTCGTACCTCAGCGCTGGTCATCATGCCGTTTATGAATTTTAAGATTTGATTTGTGGGTTATGAAGTTATCTTTGTTTTTATAACAAATTAAAGACGTCAAAGATATTTGTTTGGGTGCATTTACAAGCAGCAACAGATTTTAAAACCGGTTATATAAATGTTTTCACCCTGCTTTACGTAATGAAAAAAATTAAATATTACTTTAATACCAATACTTTACGGTACGAGAAGCTTGTAACGCCACTGCGTGTAAAGCTTTTGCGTTTCTTTGGTTTTATGGCAACTGCTTTTGTTACCGCACTTATATTGTTGTTTCTTGCATTCCGTTTTATTCCTTCGCCGCAGGCAAAAATCGCAGAAGCGCGCTATGAAAAAATGAAGCAAAATTATGATGTGCTTGTATCGCAGGCAAAAATGCTGCAACAGCAAATGGCCTCCCTCGAAAAAAGAGATAACCAGGTTTACCGTTCTATTTTTGAAGCAAACCCTCTGCCCGACAGCGCACGGGCAAAACTGACCGAACAAAAAAATGAATTGGAAAAAGTAGCCGCAATTAATGATGAAGAGCTTGGAAACGAACTTGCCAAAACGCTTAATAATATACAAGCAAGAATTTCTTACCAGTTTACCAGCTATAATGCAATTGAAAATCTGATAAAAAACCAGGGTGCGAAACTCGCCTGTATCCCTGCAATACAACCAGTAAGCAACCGGGACCTTGACAGGATCGCCTCAGGTTTTGGCATGAGGATTGACCCTGTTTACGGAACACCAAAAATGCATAAGGGCCTTGACTTTACTGCATCACAGGGTACGCCTGTCTATGCAACGGGTAATGGAACAGATAATACTGGCGGGCTTTACAGGAGATGGATATGGCAATCATGTAATCATAAATCATGGTTATGGCTATGAAACTTTATATGGGCACATGGTAAGGTAAAAGTAAGAGCCGGGCAAAAGGTAAAACGCGGCCAGGTAATAGGATGGGTGGGAAGCACCGGAAAAAGCACAGGCCCGCATTGTCATTATGAAGTACATATAAATGGCCAGGAAGTTGACCCGGTTTATTTTTTTTATAACGATCTTACACCCGAACAGTTTGACAGAATTTTGAAAATAGCATCAACAGGAAGCGCAAAAAGCCTTGATTAATTAATGGCAACATCACAAATAACATTTGAATTTGATGGCTCTTCTCAGCAGAAAAGGCGGAGATAAAAAATCGGCTCGGGAAAATTCCGAAATCCCCAAGCAAAAAAGAGGCAGGAAAAGCCTTAAGGAAATGGGAACAAATGCAGAGCTTGATTGAAATTCCCGGCGATGAAATCCTTTTTCAAAAACAGTATTATTCAATTGGTGATGTAGCGACCATGTTTAAAGAAAATACTTCTCTCATCAGGTATTGGGAAAATGAATTCTCTATCTTAAAACCAAAAAAGAATAAAAAAGGCGACCGCTTTTTCAGGCCGGAAGATGTTAAAAATCTTAAGATGATTTATCATTTATTACGGGAAAGAAAATATACTATCGACGGAGCAAAAGAATTTTTAAAAAACAACAAAGCAGCAGGTGAAAAACATGAAATGATAGAAGCTTTGCAAAGGATCAAATTATTTTTACTGGAGCTGAAAAACAACTTATAGAAAACCTGCCTATGAAAAACTTTTTTTTGGGAGTTTAATACTTTTTGCGGCCACTTTTAGTTGCGCTGCGCAAACACAATATCTTGTGCTTCCTGATTCCGTTCATGAAAATTCGAAAATTTTTAAGGGGATTATTCATAAAGAAGATTTAACCGGCGACACTACATTTAAATGGTATTCAGAAAGCCAACGGATATATCCGCATCCGGATACTGCGGCGGTGGCTGCATTTAAAAACAATTCAGATAAAATATACTTTATTATTTTCGGAGGCACCTGGTGCGAAGACACACATTTTGTTTTGCCAAAATTTTTTAAAATCCAGGAAGCATCTTCGTTTCCGGAAAGCAGGATAATACTTTTTGGAGTTGACAGAAATAAAACAACAACCGGTAGCATTGCACAGGCTATGGGTATTATTAATGTGCCAACCATTATTGTTATGAAAAACGGTAAAGAACTTGGCCGCGTGATTGAGTATGGAAAAACCGGCAAGTGGGATAAAGAACTTGCGGATATTATCAACCAATGATTACCCGGCCTAACGATTTATATATTTTGATTCAATAGAATGTATCATTGAATTTTGCCGCCGGCTTTTCGCTAATTTCTTTCGCAGAACTTAAATGTTGAAATTTGTAACGCAGGCAAGCGAAGTATTATGTTCTTTAACTATAGGCTTAAGTTATCATCATTGGCTGTTTTTTTACAGGCACTACGTCATGCTATTGTAATTTACCCTTAAAATATATAAATTGCGCAGGAAGTAATCATTAAAAAAACAAATATGAAAAAATTATTTTTTATATGCGCTGTGACATCAATGTTTGCGGCGTGTAATAACGACTCAAAGTCTGGGATAGACACAAAGAAAGAAGTAGTGGCTGATACGTCAGCACAATATAAAAACAGCGTAAATACAGATACTCCTCAAACTGCACCTGCACCCGTTGTGGCGCCTTTGCCTGCCAAAACGGGAGCAAGTAGGGAGGCATCTAAAGCAAAGGAAACAAAAACAAAAACAACAAGGGTTACAACTAATACTGTTCCGCAGTCAACAACCGAAGCTCCGGCAACCACCACTACTACCACAACGAGCTCAACTACTACTGCACCGGCAGTAACGCCGGAAAAAAAAGGCATGAAAAGTAGTACAAAAGGTGCCATTATAGGAGGCGGGGCAGGCGCTGTAGGTGGTGCTATCCTCAGTAAAAAGAAGGGCAAAGGTGCAATTATAGGTGGAATTTTAGGAGCCGGGGCGGGCTATATAATTGGTAAGAAAAAGGATAAAAAAGATACTGCCCGGTAGTGCTTTTATAATTTGTAAACAAATGCCCGTTTTTTTCGGGCATTTTTTATGCGACTTATTATAGAATTTAAGTTAGCGGCGCTCAAATAAATATTTCAACCTGCAGAACGACAATTCACGTTCAAATCGTAGCTTAATTAACATATTTATTATTTGCACGTGAATGTTGGTACCATTGCCCTCATACTATAAACGCTGCATTTGCGTTTACATAACCTATCAGTTCGAAAATGTAATGCCCTATGCGGCATTATTCTCTGCCATGCCCTAAAACTGGGACCGGCTAAAAATAGTAATACAAAAACAAGACTATGAAAAAAATGTTACTGCTTATCACGATTTGTGCCGTTTTTGCGGCTTGCAAAAGTGGTTCAGATTCCGATTTACAGACCAATAAAGTAATGCTCGCAGATTCTGCTGGCATAAATACAGCCAATGCATCTTCTGATACAGCAGCGGCGCAAAAAGCCGCCAGACCCATCGTAATTTCTAAGACCAACAGTTCCGAAAAAACAAGAACCGCGACTTCCAGTAGCACTAAGAACAGTGCTTCAACCGCTGATGGGACTACCACTACCACCACTACCACTACACCGCTACTGCGGCTAAAAAGAAAGGATGGAGCAGCAGGGCAAAAGGAGCTGTGATAGGTGGTGTTGCGGGAGCTGCCGGGGGTGCAATTATCAGTAAACATAAAGGAACCGGAGCGGCTATAGGCGGTGTTATTGGGGCAGCGGGGGGCTATATTATCGGTAATGAAAAAGATAAAAAAAATAACAGGTAAACAGTTCTGATTAGAAATAGATTTTTAAATTTTACAACTTATAAGCCTTTCGTTAATTCTACGAATTAATGAAAGGCTTTTTTTATTGCGATAACTGATAGGCGTGTCGCACTGAAAATAAATATAGCAGGTTTAATTATTTTTCGAATTGATAATGATACTTTATCTTTATAGCCCGTTACCACGATTTTATTTTTCTGTGACATAAGGCTTCGTATATTACCTGATCTTTATGCAGCTTATTTAACCTTCAAAAAATAACATGATGAAAAAAATTCTTACTATTCCTGCAATATTATTAATGGGCTTGGTGTCCTGTAATTCTGGCTCAAATGAAACAACTCCGGTAACAGATTCGACCAGTATGCATACTGATTCTGTCAGCACGCCGGCAGATACTTCTCATTCGGCAATGAGCATGGCAACCGGGGATTCTTTACCCGCAATTCCCGCAGGTGCAAAAGTGTCGTTCAAAAATCTGAAGGATGGGCAAACGGTATCGTCGCCGGTAAAAGTCGAAATGGCTGCAACAAAAATTGCAGTGGATTCTGCAGGAAAAATAAGGCCTGCATCAGGCCATTTTCATATATTAATTGATGCTGGAGATTCTACTGCATCCGGCGTGGTTGTGCTCAAAGATAGTACGCACCTGCATTATGGAAATGCACAGAAAGAAGCAACATTGAAATTAACTCCCGGCAAGCACAGGCTTGCATTACAGTTTGCTGATGGCATTCATCGTTCCTATGGAAGTAAACTGGCTACCGCTGTTACAGTAAACGTAAAAAAGTAAAGTCTAAAAATTGATAAGGTTAACTCCGGCGGTCACCGGAGTTTTTTATGACAGATGGTACGCCCGGTCCATTTCAGGCATGCCAGGGTTTGTCTATTTCTTAGCCCTTTCATATTGTACCGGCCATGCCACATCTGCGCCCAGCTCTTTTGCCGCATGTAACGGGAAATAAGGATCACGTAACAACTGCCTCGCCATGATAATAAGGTCGGCCTTGTGATCAGACAAAATTTGTTCAGCTTCACTTGCTGTTGTAATAAGGCCGACAGCACCAGTGAATATACCCACCTCTTTTTTTATTTTTTCTGCAAAATGAACCTGGTATAAGGGCTCAACAGGAATTTTTTGAGCAGGTGAATTTCCACCCGAAGAGCAATCAATCAAATCAACATCTTTAGTTTTTAAGATCTTGGCAAGCTTTACAGAATCATCTATAGTCCATCCGCCGTCCACCCAATCTGTGGTGGAAATACGAACAAATAAGGGCAATTCTTCTTTGATTATTTCTCTCAAACCTTCAACTATTTCCAATAATATTCTACTGCGGTTTTCAAACGACCCTCCATAGTCATCATTACGGTAATTGCTGAGCGGAGATAAAAATTCATTTATCAAATAACCATGTGCCGCATGTATTTCAAATACTTTAAAACCCGCCTGTAATGCCCTCTCTGCAGCAGCGCTGAAATCTTTTACCAACTGGTTAATATCATCGATGCTCATTTCCCGGGGTAATGGCTCATCCTCTCTAAAAGCAACAGGGCTTGGTGCTAATGTTTCCCAGGCGCCTTCCTCTTTTTTTAAAGCCCTGCCGCCTTTCCACGGGCTGAAATGGCTTGCCTTGCGCCCGGCATGCGCCAATTGTATACCTGGTACACCGCCATGTGCCTCAATAAATGAAGTAATTCGTTTTAGAAATGCGATGTGCTCATCTTTCCAGATTCCAAGATCGTCAGGTGTTATTCTTCCTTCGGGTGAGACAGCGGTGGCCTCCGTAAATATAAGTGCGGCACCCCCGACAGCACGGGTGCCCAGATGCACAAGGTGCCAATCATTGGCAAAGCCATCGATACTTGAATATTCGCACATAGGCGACACCACCAGCCTGTTTTTTAATTCAATGCCACGGATTTTTATAGGTTCAAAAAGTATAGGCATGCTTTTATTTAGTTTACAAAAATGAATTGAAATTGTTTAAAGCAATGCCTGTACCGAAAGATCATTCCGTGGTAATAATTAAGAATCAACAGCACAAAAAATCTTTAGCGGCTATTTATCTTCATGTATTCCATACAACACATAGCCCTGGCCTATGTAATTAGATAAAACAGTTTGTGCAGTTAATGAAACTTTCACGCCTGGATATAACTCTTCCTTTTTAACATCAAAGAAATTCATTGCTTGCCCGCAGGCAATAAACCTGGCGCCGTCTTTCATTAATTCCTGTATCACCTTGCTGTTGGGATTATCTTTTTTAAACTTCCCCTGGCACACTTCATTATTTTGAATGGAATAAAGTGATGGGCCATGTACGACTATTACCGGGTGAATATGAGATATGGGTATACCGGAAGCTACGTGTAAGTTGAGTATTCTTGCAATTTCTGTAAGGCCGGGATTTATTTTTTCATGGGTTGAATCTTTTTCATAAAGCGTAAATTCAAACAGGAGTTTATAGTCTCTTTTAGCACTGGGTATTTCATCGACGCCCTCAACCGGCAATACACCCGAAAACTTACCTGCGTTAATTAAAGGATAATAAGCTATACTTTCCAGTTTAGCCCATTTTGTACTGTCCTTGCGGGCAGCCACTATACTGTCAGTGAGCTGCTTTATTACCAGATCTTTCGCTTTACTTACGCTATCAATCACCAGCTTTATTGCCACGTCTTTAACTTCACTTGTTTGAGAAAATGACCGCGGTAAAAAAGAAACCAGGATGCTAAAAAAAAGAAAAAATTTTTTCATAACAGGTGGTTGAAATTATTTTACAGATATCAAAATTGCAGTCGGGGCTTAAAATGTTTTTTAATTGCAGAACAAAGAGAAAAATGTCTTCCGGCCAGTAATATAAAATTTCTGCCTCAAATAAGGAAATCTTATTACTTTTTATTTAACGAAGCAGTTTATAACTTTTACAACTAAATTTGCTCACTAAAAAAATTAAATATGTCAGCAATAAAAGCATACGCAGCCCAGAGCGCAACTTCACCTGTTGAGCCCTGGAGCATTGAAAGAAGAAATCCAAAACCAAATGATGTACAGATAGAAATTTTATATTGTGGTGTTTGCCATAGTGATTTACATACCGTGCGTAATGAATGGGGTGGAACTGTTTATCCATGTGTTCCCGGCCACGAAATTGTTGGCCGTGTAACTGCAGTTGGAGACGATGTGAAAAGATTTAAAGCAGGTGACCTGGCAGGTGTTGGGTGCCTGGTGGACAGTTGCCGTATTTGTGAGAACTGTAAACAGGGGCTTGAACAATATTGCCTTAATGGAATGGTGGGTACCTATAATGGACAGGAAAAAGATGGCAGTGGCAATACTTACGGAGGATACAGCAAGCAAATAGTGGTTCACCAGGATTTTGTTCTGAGTATTTCTGATAAACTTCCGCTGGAAGGCATCGCTCCATTGCTTTGTGCAGGCATTACTACATATTCTCCTTTGCGACATTGGAATGTTGGCAAAGGTGATAAAGTTGGTGTTGTTGGCCTTGGCGGATTAGGGCACATGGGTGTAAAGCTGGCGGTTTCTTTTGGAGCTGAAGTTACGATGCTCAGTCATTCCGCTTCAAAGGAAAAAGATGCAAAAAAGCTAGGCGCTCACAAATTTGTTTTAACATCAGGACACAGAACAGGCTAAAAGTCAGTAAAAGATTATTTTGATTTTATATCTGGATACAGTTTCTGCCGAGCATGATTATAATTTGTACCTCAATATGCTGAAAACAAATGGCAAAATGGTTTGCGTGGGCGCGCCTCCATCGACCTGCACAAATTCCCGTCTTCAATCTTATTATGAAAAGAAGAAGCCTTGCAGGTTCATTGATCGGTGGTATTCCCGAAACACAGGAAATGCTGGATTATTGCGCTGAACATAATATTGTAAGTGATGTGGAAGTGATCAATATTAAAGATATCAATGAAGCTTATGAAAGAATGCTTAAAGGTGATGTGCGTTATAGATTTGTAATTGATATGGCAACGCTGTGATTAGTCAATAAGTCATTGGTCATTGAGGTCAATGCGTCAGTGGTAATAGCAGATTGTACGCGGTTTATAAAATTTTACTCTTGTAATGTAACGGATAATTGTAAAATGAAACCATTAATTTTGCCGTCCTGAAATTTAGAATGGTCCCGTAGTTCAATGGATAGAATAGAAGTTTCCTAAACTTTTGATACAGGTTCGATTCCTGTCGGGACTACTATACATATATGATAATCAATTAGTTAGATGGTATGATTGACACTGGGATTGACAGTATTTTATAAAAAAATTGAACTATTGGCTACTTCACTTCTAAAAATTTAGAATGATTCCTACCCCTATCATCCGGAATCAAAAATGGAATTTAATTTCCTATGAGCAATTCCTTAAACTGGTCTAATGTAATAACATTTATAGACGGAAAGGATATTGATTTTAAAATTGCAAAATGTTTGTCGTCTGTAACCAGGTAATGAACGTTACCGGCAAAAGCGCAATCAGAAAATTTGTTGTCGTCCGGATCAGCTGCAATAAGGTTCAGGTTAAAATGAATATCTACCTTTTTTACGTTTGGAAGTAATGAAAAGGCGCCAATGATAGTTCAGCGGTTTCACTCGAAAAGATATCACTTATTTTTTCTTCATACTCCAAGCAGAATATCGTTAGTAATATAAATTTCAAAGCGTTTTCATAAAGTTTGTCCAGAATTATGGTATAAGGCAGACCTCCGGGAGATAGATCGAAGCAATGCGTTCGTGTCAAGCACTATTTTAAGTGGAGGCATTATTCCTTATCCAGGATTTGCTGTAGTTTTTCATCAGTGTAACCTTTTTCATCCCATACGCTATCCGCCTTGTCCCGGGCCTTATCCAACAGAAACAGAGCCATCATTTTTTTGAGTTCGGCCAGGTGTTTATCAGGAATATCAGTGCTAAAAAGTTTCAATAGTTCAGCCTGAATATTGCTAAGCGGAGGATGAATAGAATAAGGATTGTTCATATGCGGCTTTTTTTGCGGAGCTTGTTTATTGAAGTTTCCAACTCATCAAGAGTATAGCCCTTATCTGTTCCATTTTCAAGAGATTGGTAACGGCGGTCAAGTTCTGCAATAAATGCTTTGTCTTTCCACCATTCTAGTGTGTTGTCAATGTCATTTTGAAGCAAATTATAAATAGCATGTAATTTCTTATTGTCGGCAACCCGAATGAAATCGTATAATTTATTACGTATAGCTAACTCTGAATTACTCATGGATCAAATTTACAAAAATATTGTGGGGATTTTGGATGATATTTTGAACAACAAGTGCGGCCAGCAGGCAATTAGCCCTTAACATGGCTGGTCCATTGATTGCCGATAACGGGTTCGGATATTGCTGAAAGCGGGATTTTTAGCTGTAAAGTTAAATCGAAGACAAAAGTTGAACCTTGCATATATGTTCAGTCGAATCAGTTCAAGCACATCTCCACTTATCCATTATAGACCTTCTGTATAGTTCGCAAATAATTCTTTCAACTCTTCCATCGGGTGAAAACCTAATTCCATCTTTCCATGCACAAACAAACTATCCTCATAAGTTATTTCCGTAAGTGAATGAGGCAGATCTTCATTAGAAATTTTTTCCGGAAGTTCATCTATGGGTACAGGGATATATTCTCCATCCTCTCGCTCTGTCCATACATAAGCAGACTTTGTCATTACATATAGAGTGTGACTGTCTTTAGAAAATCCGCTTTTCACAACTCTATATTCTCCATTATGGTTTCGGAAGAAAGTTGCCCCCTCGTTCAAACTCTCATGATATGCTGCCAATGGATTGCCTTTAAACGCTTGTGGAGTGCTTGGATATTCGTTTGGCTTATCATTAATGGTAATAATGCGTTGTGCTGCATTAGGAGTTTTGGACATAATGTAATTGGGTTGTATAGCAGGTGGGGTTTGAACGATTTCTCGATTAAATATCCAGTCTCCTAATGAACCTCCTTGTAATGGTTTGTCACTTTTTGCCCAAGACTGCATTCGTTCTAAACTTACTTGTGCCTCTTCTGCTGAAACGGCACACATCCACTCATAGTTTGGGTCTTGAAATTTGTCCCGAAATTTTGAAGGGTCGGCAAGAAATGCTTCAACGCTTCCACAAACAAGCTCAATACGTCTTGCGGTAATTGGGTTAAGCAATATATTTTCTAATCTTGTTACCCAACGTAGATTTTTTGGTCGGTTATTTTGTTTGTGTCAATATGGTCAACAACATGTTCTTTTGTTGGCGGCCCTCCGTGAAATGCGGTGGCAACTATTCTATGAATACGAACGGAAGCAATTTCTAAATAGCCTGTCTTACTGTTTAGTTTGCCAAAAGTCCAATTGTTGTCGGTTGGTCGCAGCCGTTTTCCGTTAAGAGTATAACGTAATACTGCTCCGTTGTCACGAACACAGTATCTTTCTTCTTTATAAATGCATTCGCATTCTTTTTCAAAGTGATTTACGTTGACCATTGTTAAGATTTTTTAGGTTCAACGAAATCAGCCAATTCAACTTTAGCACCAAGCGCAAGAGCTATTCTTGCAAGTACATCTAAACCAACAGAATAACGTCCTTGTTCAATGCGGCTAAGGTTAGCTGCGTCTATATTAGCGATTTGAGCAAGCATTTTCGCTTCAATATTTTTTTCTTTTCGCAATTCTCGTATTCTTACTCCAATTCTTACTCTTTCTTGATGAATAAAAATTCTTTCCTCTTCCCGGTCGCCTTTTCCTCCATAAATCCCAAGACCTTCGTCATAATTCATTTTTATCCAAATCCAATACCCCAAATTCATATTTATTTTATCTTCGGAATATTTTTGAAAATAATATGCAAATCTTCCTGCCAAGTATTGTTGATTTTGTTTAGGAGTTGGAAAGTAGGTGTTCCAAGTGAATTTTTCCCCGTCTTGTGCAATGACCTCAATAGTAGAGTCATCTACAAATCTTGCTTGTATCATAATTTTTGTTGCCGTATTATGGTGTTGCCGCCACTTTTAAAGTTATGAAGCAAAGATAAAAATAGATTTTAGAATTGGCACATTTGCCAATTCTAAAATCTAAATATCTCCGAATTATACCGTTAAGTGTTGTATTTATCGGAGTGGCGCTCTATGTTAACCGCTAACGTTGAAGCAATGTTAGGCGTAGTTATACAATCACTTTCACCCTTCGATTGTCAGTCTTTCCACGCCTGATTTTAAGTCTCTTAATATAAATCTTACTGTTATTTATCCTGCTGTAATAGGTTACTGGAATATTAAATAACTCGACAAGTTTTTTAATGATGTCTATTATTTGTAAACGCCTCATCTTTTTTGATTCAACTTCGTTTATCAAATGATAGAAAGATGGCCAAAACAATGCTGATTTATCAAAGTCGAGGTTTGTCGGGATGCCAACAAGGGAATATGCTTTATTTCGTGAAATAATCAGGGATGCCAATTGTCTATTTGCTCCTTTGCATGCTGAAAGAAAAAGCCTTTTATTTTTCAAATATTTACTTGTCATTTGTTGAAACTCTGTATTTGTTATTTCATCACCATTAAGTTCTAAGCCTGTTTCATCGGCATGACAAGAAATGTGCAGATATCTAAGTTGACTTTTATTAAATTGTATTAGGGCATCTGCAAACTCTTCCTTACTGTCTACCCATTTGTACTCAGTCTTGATTAATGACAATTTTAAAATTTCGTTTAAATTGTCACCGTCTGGATAGTCATTAACTCTAAGAAACTCGATTATATATACCCCGTATTTTGACATAATAGTTTATCTAATTTGCATTACTTGAATTTCAAATTTTGTTTTCGAAACCTTTATGTCATATACCCTTGCATGAGGATATTGCTGAGCAACTAAATCCAAAATTTTAAACTTTTCAGCCTGTTCCATCTTACACCCTAACAATATTTCAACGATAGTTTCTTTCCTCAAAATAACTTTTGGTTCTCGAATAATAAATTCTTGTTAGGCGATATTCATCTTCATACTTCCAAGTTCTTGATTTTGTCCCAATTAACTTTTTAAAAGTCTCAAAAACATTGTCAAACAAATTAAGTGTAGGTAGTTCTTCCTCATATTGCATATGG
>CAWDCB010000004.1:0-197003 GCA_963800635.1 uncultured Chitinophagaceae bacterium | reverse complement strand
GCGAGATATGGAGTAAGCCTGGTGCGCACTTCTTCGATATCATCGGGTGCGGGCGTGGTAAGGCAAACATAAATAAGGCCACCGATCACGGCGACCTCTATTGGATTCAGTCCGAAATCTTCCTTGGGAAAGTCGGGAGCCATACCGCGGGCATGCAGCAGCTTTCCGTCAAGGTCGTAAGTCCAGTTGTGGTAGGGACAGATGAGCCGCCGGCGGTTGCCTTTTTCTCCCTGCACCAGTTCATGGCCGCGGTGCCGGCATACATTGTAAAATCCCCGCACCTCTCCGCTTTCCGTGTCCGCGTCAGAAAAAAAGACCGCTTTCCAATTTTTAAAGCAACATAGTCGCCCGGTTTTCGGAATCCGCCTCACATGCCACATATATCCACCGGCTATAAAAAATCCGCTCAAGCTCCTCCTGGAAAATTTCGTTACTTGTATAGTAGCGCGCAGGTAAAGTGAAGTTTGTATCAATTTCAGCTAAGGTCATGGTGATATTTTTTGTAATTTGGAGTCAGATACAACAACTAAATTAATAAATAAAGATAAGTATTGCTGGTTAATATTCCGTTGGAGCTAAGACCGGAAAATTCAGGATGGTCCTGGAAAAATGTAGCCCAGCCGTACCCTGTTCATGTTAGATTCAGTACCTATCAACATAGCCTAAAAGACATGAGCAACATATAGATTATTAATTATAAGACCAATAACTGCGATTCAAATATGAAGGATTCTCCGGTTACTGATAATAGCGATCTTGCCAGTTTTGGTTATCGCCAGGAATTAAAGCGTTCCCTGGGAAGCTTCTCAAGTTTTGCTGCAGGCTTTTCTTACATTTCTATTCTTACCGGTCTTTTTCAGATGTTTTATTTGGGTTACGGGGTTGCCGGGCCTGCATTTTTCTGGACCTGGCCATTTGTATTGGCGGGTCAATTGCTGGTGGCACTCTGTTTTGCAGAACTGGCTTCCAGGTTTCCGTTGTCTGGCGGGGTTTATCAATGGGCAAAGTTTACCGGAAACCCTTTCCTTGGATGGATGACAGGATGGATTTACCTCGCTTGTCTTATTGTCACTATTGCTGCCGTTGCTATGGCACTACAGGTAAGCCTGCCTCAAATTTCAAGTTCTTTCCAGGTAGTTGGAACCTCGAATGACCCAAAATCGGTTGCTATTAATGCCATTTTGCTGGGTTCAATCCTGGTTATTATAAGTACCATGGTCAATGCCAGGGGAATTAAGCTACTGGCACTGATCAATAATATTGGTGTATTTACCGAACTGGTTGGGATTATATTGCTGATCGTTCTTCTGTTTTTACATAAAGTAAGATCTCCGGTCGAAGCTGTCGTTCACATTAAAAATACCGGATCAGGGTTCAAAACTTTTCCTGATCTGACGATTTTATTGGCAGCGACTGCCCTGACCGCCTCTTATGTTCTTTATGGATTCGATACTGCCGGAACACTGGCTGAAGAAACTCATGATCCGAGGAAAAAAGCTCCCCGTGCGATTTTGCAAGCGCTTCTTGCCGCCGGATTCGCCGGGTTATTGGTATTACTTTTTGCGTTGATGGCAGCTCCGGATTTGGGCGTGCCAGATTTGGGAAATATAAGCGGAGGGTTACCCATGTTGGTGAAATCAGTCCTGGGTGAAACTACCGGGCAGGCTTTTTCTTTGTAATGTTATTTTTGCCATCATTGTGTGCACGCTTGCAGTTCACTCCGGGTCGGTAAGATTAATGTTCGCCATGGGGCGTGATGGATGCCTGCCCTTTAGTAAATCCCTATCGGAAGTTTCCTCAAAAACCCAAACTCCTGTTTTAGCTACCCTGCTTTGTGGATTGGGAGCAATAATTATTTTGGCGATGAATCTTCAATTTCCAAAAGTATTTGAGCTGGTAACCTCTATCGCCATACTTTGGGCTAACCTGGCCTACTGGATAGTGGTTGCTCTTCAACTGAAAAACAGGATTAAATTTGCCCGGCATGGAGGAGATACGGAGGCCAAATTTAATTTGGGCAAATGGGGATTACCGGTTAATATTTTAGCCCTGATCTGGAGCACTTTTATGGTTATTAATGTGTCCTGGCCCCGGACCGCAACCTATGGCGTGGAATGGTATCACCAGTATTCAGCGTGGATTTTTACAGCTGGCTTGATTTGCCTGGGCGTAGTCATTTATTATTATAAGTCAATTAAAAGACAAAGAATTTTTTAAAAGAATATGGTGTACACTCAGTTTATAGACGGCGCATTAACTACCAGTTCAAACAGGGAATCCTGGATAAACTATAACCCAGCTAATAATAATCCATTGGGAGAGGTTTGCCAGGCAAACGATCAGGATATTGAAGCAGCTGTAAATTCATCAGAAAAAGCCTTCCATATTTGGAAAACCAAAACCGGGGCAGAACGTGGCCGGGTTTTAGTAAAAGCAGCCCATATATTAAGATCCAGATTGGAGAAAATTGCTTTATTAGAAACGCAGGATGTTGGAAAGCCAATTTCGGAATCGCTGGCTGTAGACATTACTTCGGCTGCAGATGCATTGGAATATTTTGGAGGAATGGCTGCAGGTATACATGGGGAGTTTTTTGATTTGAAAAACGCCTTTGGATATACGCGTCCTGAGCCTTTAGGCATTTGTGCAGGAATTGGCGCATGGAATTACCCGATCCAGATTGCTGCATGGAAGGCCGCTCCGGCGTTGGCTTGCGGCAACTCAATGATTTTTAAACCATCTGAACTCACCCCGGCAACTGCACTTGAACTGGCTAAGGCATTTATGGAAGCCGGGGCCCCGCCTGGTTTGTTTAATGTAGTTCAGGGCGATGGCAGGGTCGGAGGCAGGTTAGTAGATCATCCGCGTATAGCAAAAATTTCATTGACAGGTTCAGTTTCAACAGGTAAAAAAATCTTTGCCGGTGCTGCATCTCAACTGAAAAAGGTCACACTTGAACTGGGTGGAAAATCTCCCTTAATTATTTTCGAAGATGCCGACATAGATAATGCCGTGTCAGCGGCCATGCTCGCAAATTTTTATACGCAAGGTGAAGTTTGTTCAAATGGTACACGCGTATTTGTGCATCGTCAAAATTTTTGATTCCTTTTTAATGAAGCTAAAGGACCGGACTGAAAAAATCAGGTTGGGAGACCCGGCAGATCCCGATACCCAGATGGGCGCATTAATTAGTAAGGCGCACCTGGAAAAAGTAACCCGGTTTATAGATTCAGGAAAATCTTCAGGTGCAACATTATTGACCGGGGGCTTCAGACCTGAAAAAGATTTTAAAGGACGGGATATTACTTCCGGCAATTTTCTGGCTCCGGCAATTTTTACGGATTGCAATGATTCAATGGAAATTTGCAAAGAAGAGATTTTTGGCCCGGTGCTCTCTATACTCTGCTTTGACTCAGAAGAAGAGGTGATTGAAAGGGCTAATAATACGCCTTATGGACTTTCGGCAGGTGTGTTTACGAATGACATAAAACGCGGCCACCGGGTAATTCATCAATTACAAGCAGGTACCTGCTGGATTAATAATTATAATATAACTCCTGTTGAACTTCCTTTTGGTGGATATAAGCAATCCGGCCAGGGCCGGGAGAATAGTCTTGCTGCTATTCAACAGTATACCCAGCTAAAAAGTGTTTATGTAGAATTGGGAAATGTCGAATCTCCTTATTAAGAGTATGGATAAAATTTTTGACACAATCATTATTGGGGGCGGGTCTGCCGGCTGTGTACTGGCAAACCGGCTGAGTGAAAATCCGGACCATAAAGTATTGGTGCTTGAAGCGGGAAGAAGAGATGCCTGGTGGGATATTTTTATTCATATGCCGGCTGCGCTTACCTACCCGATTGGCAGTAAATTTTATGATTGGCAATACAAATCGGAGCCGGAGCCATTCATGAATAACCGGCAGGTGTATCATGCCCGTGGAAAAATATTAGGTGGTTCCAGTTCGATTAACGGAATGATTTTCATTCGCGGTAATCCGTTAGATTATGAAAAGTGGGCAAAAGATCCGGGAATGGAAACCTGGGATTATTCGCATTGCCTTCCTTATTTTAAAAAGTCTGAAAACAGAACTGCCGGAGCAAACTCCTTGCGTGGCGGTGAAGGTCCGTTGTATCTTGAGACCGGTCCTGCTATCAACCCTTTGTTTACTGCGTTTTTTAATGCGGCCAGGCAAGCTGGCTATCCGCTGACAGAAGATGTAAATGGGTTCCAACAGGAAGGTTTTGGAAAGTTTGACCGCAACATCAAAAATGGGCAGCGTTGGTCTGCCTCAGACGCATATTTGCATCCTGTTTTGGGAAAACGAAAAAATCTGGAAGTAACCTGTGGTGCTCTCGTAACCAAAATTCTTTTCTCGGGGAAGCGCGCAACCGGTGTAGAATTTTCGAAAGGAAATAGTTTGCAAAGGGTTACAGCAGGTGAAATTATTTGCTGTGGCGGCGCCATTAACTCTCCCCAGGTTCTCCAGTTGTCAGGAATAGGAAATCCTGAAATTTTGAAATCGGCAGGAGTTGAGGTATTACAAGACCTGCCTGGTGTCGGGCAGAATTTACAAGATCATTTGGAGGTATACATCCAATATAGTTGCAAAAAACCAGTAAGCGTATGGCCGGCATTGAAATGGTATAACAAACCCTGGGTGGGCCTGGAGTGGATGCTATTTAAGAAAGGGCCTGCGGCAACCAATCACTTTGAGGGAGGAGGATTTATTAGAAGTAATGAAACAGTTGCTTACCCTAACCTCCAGTTTCATTTTCTGCCCGTAGCGATACGATATGATGGTACATCGCCATCAGGGGGCCATGGATACCAGGTGCATGTTGGCCCAATGAATTCTGATGCCCGTGGATCTGTCCTGATCAAGTCGTCGGACCCAAAGGAAAAACCAGCCATCCGGTTTAATTATCTTTCTACCGATCAGGATCGCAGGGAGTGGGTGGAGGCGATCCGCTGTGCCCGGAAAATCCTCAATCAGCCGGCGATGGATGAATTCAACGGTGGCGAACTTTCACCCGGATCGGGTGTTGATACCGATGAACAAATACTGGATTGGGTTCGCAGTGATTCAGAAACTGCCTTGCATCCGTCCTGCACCTGTCGCATGGGTACAGATAACATGTCTGTTGTAGATCCGCTAACCATGCGGGTGCATGGCCTTGAGGGTTTGAGGATAGTCGATGGAAGTGTATTGCCGTATATAACGAATGGCAACCTGTATGCGCCAATTATGATGATCGCAGAAAAGGCGGCCGATATAATTTTGGGGAATGAACCGTTGAAACCTGAAAAAACTGATTTTTACAGGAAGGCAAACTAACCTATACCGAATCGTGCAGCGAAACTATCAATTGATACAAGTAATATAAGGTAGCGATGGTCGGTGACACCGACCACGCAGGCAAGCTTTAAATTTAATACCAGCAAAGAAACATGTTCCAATTTTCTTGTTAACAAGTTGTGCCATGCTTTTACTATTTCCACGCCTGGCTGATTACAGCACTCATTGGAGCGATCATGGGAGCAGCTCCGAATTTTTCAGCAAGTTCTTTTTCCACCTTAATTTTTATCTCGTCTATCCAGGCAGGATTACGCTTTTTGATCTCCTCATAAATAGGTCCCCCCTCTACAAGACCGTATGCAGCTTCTTTTGCGGTTGGACTGACGGAAAAAAGTTCTACTTTTTCAATTGATATTTTTGAAAACCCGGCATCCTGTAATAATGGTGTTATGACAGCTTCATCACTCATCGAGGTCGCAAGATTATATGACTCAGGCAACGGCTCTTCCAGATATTTCTTTGCTATAGATCTGGAAGAATAGGATGCAGCGTTATTCTCCAACTTATCCCAGGTTGTAAATAAAAACATGCCGCCCGGTTTTAGAACCCGGTATGCCTCTGCAAATGCTTTCGGCTTATCAGGAACAAACATATACCCGAAGCAACAAACAACCAGGTCGATACTATTGTCGCTAAAAGGAAGTTGCTGGGCATCTATATTTTGCCAGTCAATATCAAGATGGCTTAATTTCTTTTTTGCTACGGCCAACATATCCTCGCTAATATCTGAAGCGATTAGTTTTGCCGAGGCTGGAATACGTTCCCGGATATGGCGGGTAACACGGCCTGTTCCGGCAGCAATTTCCAGTGCAATAGAAACCGGGGCGGGGTCAATTCGTTTTGCAACTTCTATGGCATATGGTTCAAAGAATAAGGGACCGAAAAATTGATCATAATGAGCGGCAGTTTCTCCGCGGGACATCAGTGGAAGGAACTTTAGTCGAAGTATCATTCATAAATTATTGATTTTATATTTTAAGAAACGGCACGATCATCTCCCGGTACATGTAAAGAACCGCGATTCCAATGCATAACAAACAAATGTTTAAAACAATATTTTCATAATAAAAGGCAGGGATTAAAAAGCTGCTTTTTGAATTTTCTAAAATGTATTTTTATGCCTGGTAACATTTTAAGCGTTCGGTGATTTCTTGTATGGAAAACTGCAAAGCTTCTACAATCCAGCAAAGACAGACATAACGCTCAAACCATAGCGTGGGAAAAATTATGCATGTTTTCCTAGCCTTCAGTTTCTTATAGGTATTCAAAATTAAATTTATTATTATGTTTTTATTTAAACTTGTTATTTGCTTTTTTTCGTTGAATATCCCTCCTGTTTTTTTGGTGCCGGCAAAAGATATAATTTCTGCAGAAAGATCTGTTGATCCAAAAGGCAGCAGCGCTATCTTACCGGAGGTGGTTAGAGCACCTAATCGAAATGCATTGGATTCACCGGTATTTAGGGCAGGAGCAGCTTTCAGAATTATTACACCTAACCCTTTGTTACCCGTATCCGGGGGTATAGGAAGGCCCAATCCTGCCTCAGTAAAAAAGGGTGAATTATATGCAAGAGCCCTGGTTTTTGAAAAAGGAGATACCCGCATTGCCATTGTAAGTGTGGATAATCTTGGATGGCCGTCTGTATTGGGCAACAGGTCGAGAGCTTTGATCAAAGGCATCGCGCCGGAAAATATCCTTATTGGCGCCACACATACTCATAGCGCTCCGGATGCATATGCTTTTCCGGATGAAAATGGAAAATCTTATGCAGACCTAAAATATCTTGACTGGTGTACCCGGCAGATTGCAAATGCTGTAAATGAAGCGGAGCAAAAACTGGAGCCCGCATCATTAAAAATCGCTGTTGGAGAAGCAAAGGGTAAGATTGCGTACAATTATTATGCAGAGCAGTTATACGATCCCCGCTGCGGCGTTATGCAGGCTATTGCAAATACCGGGCAGCATAAAGGCAAAGCGATTGCGACTTTAGTTAATTACGCCGTGCACCCTGAAGTCATAGGCCCTGACCGCGGAATTGAAAGCCCGGATCTATGCGGCCCTTTATATAACAGAATTGAATCTAAAATTGGAGGCGTGGCTCTTTTTATGAATAGCGCCCAGGGCGGCATGGTTACTGCAGATACCCGCCGTGAAAAGGGTAAGGAAGAAAATACATGGGAAGAATGTTCCAGGATTGGTGAGTTACTTGCAGACGAAGCCTTGCGTATTATCGCCGCCGCACCGGAACAGCAAGACCCCGCTATTTACTGCACAGCACGCACCCTGAAATTTCCTGTTGAATCGCCTGTTATGCGGTATATTTTAAAGAATTCCCCGCTAAAATTCCCAACGACAGATACCGGATCTGTTTCCACCCAGTTAAATCTTCTCAATATTGGCACTGCGCAGGTGCTCAGTATTCCGGGGGAAGCGTTACCTAATATAGGGTATTATGTCAAACGTCATATGAATACTAAAAGCCCTTTTCTGTTTGGGCTTACAAATGATGCATTTGGTTATATGCTTACAAAAGTAGATTTTGACAGCTTTAAAATATATGATTATATAAGCAAAACAAGCCTTGGAGAATTGACCGGGGAAATTTATATCAATGAAGCGCTTAAGTTAATCAGTGAAAGCCCTCCGGCCCAGGCCGTAACCAGAATGATTAATAAATAAAATAGAATTATTTTTTGCTTCTTTTTTTTAGCGCCAGCTTCCGGCTGCGCTGCGCCAGAGTATAATTGTAGAAACCAAAAATTGTTTAAGCAGGGTATCAGATTTGTTGCTGGCTTACTTTTGTGCAAATCAGTATAAAGCGTTTAACATGCCAGATTATAATCAGCTGCAGGAGCTATGCAAGATCGAAAGTAAACTTTCATCATCTGTAATAGATGAATTTATATTACACTATGCTGCCCAACACGATAAGGTGGATCAGGAATTTGACAAAAAGCTTTCCCGTTTCAGGCACGCGGTAAAAGAGATGTCTCCCAATTGGGCGGGGCTGGTAAAGGCGCAATACATGGCGCATCGGATTTTTAGACATCAGGGCCTAATAACCAAATACCTGAATCATTCGGCAATTAAAGCCCTTAGCGCTAAACAGCAAAATTACCTGCGGCAAGTGGCGGCGTATCCCTGGCGGTTTAGCTTCAGTAAAATCGAGGCGAGCCCGGCCATTGATTTTTATGAAATGCAAGATATTTTCACGGAAGATACCTTTCTTTTGTATTCCACGTCCGTAACCAAGGTTTTGTCCGAGCGTTCGGTTATACTTTGGTTCAATCTTATTGGCTTCAATGGCGATTGCTGGCAGACCTATGGCCCCATAACCGGCTTTCAAAGTTTTGACGCCGATGATATTTTCTTTTTCGCTACTGAATTGAATGGTTCAATAGAATCCGAATCCGATTTGATAAAAGATGTGGAGACCAATCCCGTACCTTATATGATGCTGGTGAACGGATCCCTTTATCCACTTGTTCAAAGCCGGGGATTCGAAGTAGTGCATGTGGTAAGTGAGACCGATTCTCCCGCTTTCGATACGCAGGCATTGAAGAAAAAATTCAAAATAGAATATGCAGAGGGAGTATTTAAAGTAAGCGATGAGGTACTGAGTGAGCCTCCGCATTTTTCGGAGCTTTACTATGATGAAGCGCGCGAGGTAATCCTTTTATCCGCTCTTACAGATTGGGGTTATACCGAGATGGCAAAAAAGCTCAATGCCGGGGGATTTAACCTTCCCGTAGATCCCGATATCCGTTTGCATCTGCCGATGCTAATTATTATAAAAAAATTGCTGAAAAGAAACGTGGAGATCAACCCCTACAGCGAGGTATTTAAAGCGAAGACATCGCCTGAAAGTGAGGTAATGATGGAAAAGCTCAACAAATTTATGTCGTTGGCATTGCCCTATATCAATGCAGGAAAGGAACCCGATATCAGCGCCCTGGCAGAAAAGGTTGGAATCGATCCTGAGATAGCCAGGGATTTGCTTGAAAAATCAATGAACAGAATCAAGGAGATGCGAAAGTGAGGCCCAATAAATTCTCTCCGGAGAAAGAAATTTTGGACCACAGGATTGTTAAATTAAGTAACACTTTACGAGGAATGAAGGATAATTCTTTTAATGATCCACATTAGTAACTCACTATAGCGTTTTACAAATGCCAAATTAAATTCTAATAACATCAGTTCGGAGCGGGAAGATTTTCTTAAGAGCTAATTTCAAGCTTATATCCTTTGCCGCGTATAACAACAATTTTGATATTCGGATCAAATTCCAGTTTTTTTCTAAGTTTTGATATGAACATATCCAGACTGCGGCCTACTATAACACCTTCATCTTCCCATATCTCTTTTTGCAGCCGGCTTCGCTCTATAGTCTCGTTAGGAGACAACGCGAAAATGCGCAGTACACGGGTTTCAGTTCCGGTCAGGTCTATGGTCTTTCCATTTATCATGAGCTTACGATTCTCCGCATCGAACAACATTGAGCCCAAAGTGAACATACCAGTATCCTGACTGTCAGGTAAGGCTCTTCCGCGGCTTAACAGATCTCAAAAAAATAAATCCAACAAATGCTAAAAATGGCAGGCTGCCCAGAAGATATCCATTCTTTGCTGTAATTATTCCCGTTGGTTTAAATTTAATGTTGATCATGTAACATGCTCTGGGTTGCTTTCTTCCTATACAGGCTACAATATCATCTTTCTTATTTTTTGATATAGCATATCCATAAGCTACACTGGCATTGGCACAGTTCAGTACGTTAACAACATAATCACGTGCGAGCGGGTCTTTGGCCAACAAACGCTGAGTAGTATTCACCAGGGAGTCGGGTTGAAAAGTAAGATCATTCTCAAAACTGATCTGGTATTCATTTTCGGCGATCTTTTTTACCGGAAGTACCCTTGATGTACTGTCGCCCGACTGTAATAGTAGTTCATGTCCGATCCTGCGGAGCAAAACTTCCCTCCTGGCGATATCAAAGTCATCATTGCCCTCCATACTGAAAGCCACGCAGATTACAGAGATAAACAAGAGTAGTATCAATCCGAACAGGTACTTGCGTTTCCCGGAGAGGAGATTTCGGCTATCAAACATAATGTCAACGATTTTATTTACAAAGTTTACATTTTTATTTACAATCCAAATCCCTCAAGCCGAAAAATATCAAAGTAGTTTCGCTGAATCAATTTTGACAGGATATGAAAAATAAAAGAAATGCCTTAAACGGATCTGATTTATCAGGAGATTGATCTATGTTAATTAAACCTACAAAAAATATGAAAAAAGTTATTTATGCGCTGATCTTACCGCTGGTTGTGGTAAGCGGACTAGTATTTGCCAATCGCGAAATCAAAAATGAAACTTCTAAAAAATCAACCCCAAAGCCACTCTCTGCTGCTGAAAGGAAAGCCGAAAGGAAAAAATGGGAGGCTACCCCTGATGGTATAAAGTACAAAAAATGGGAAGCGTCTCCCGCAGGTAAAAAAGTGTATGCCGCTGAAGCTAAAATAAGGAAGCACATTAAGGATTTTACCAATATGGAGGCTGTTGTAACCTCTCTTTCTCTTCCGCCAGGCTCAAGATTAGGTTTCGGAGTGATGGCCAGGATTAATGGTGACGATTATATTGTAAAATTTGAGCCGGAAAAGTCTCAACTTGAGCAATTGCATAGCCTGAAAGTTAACGACAAAATAATTATAAAAAGCCATAGCGTATCGCACGCGCCCAAGTATTCATATCCAATAGTATCGGGCGACTATGTAGAACGAGATAGTAAAATAATTTATAAACGTGTCCCTCGCAAAGGCGGTTGCTGAGTAAATAAATTATGAAATACACTACAGGCAAAATTCCCACGCCTCGGTGCGTGTCTTCACGCACCGAAACTTTCGAAGACTATGGACTATGTTTATTGGTTCGTGGAGACACGAACCAAGGCGTGGACGAACCCAGGCGAAAGATTCGTCAGGCTGATAAATATCAAAGTAAAATCGCTAAATTAATTCTACTAGGTTCAATAAAATAAATTATGAAATACATACACCTATATGCTTTGTTCTTACTGTCTGTTTTTCTCACTTCCTGTGGACAAAACCAAACGAACGTACCAAAAGAAAATATTAACCCGATAGCTATCAAGTCCGAAATCAAAGACTCAATCACTACTAACGTTTGGGATATCAAGCAAGATAGAAATGGGAACATTTGGTTTGCAGCAGATGATGGTGTTTATCGATACGATGGAAAATCGTTTACTAATATCACAGGTAAACTGATCTCAGTGCCTATTTTTTCTATTTTAGAAGATAGAAAAGGAAATTTTTGGTTCGGTACCTATGGCTCAGGTGCTTATTATTACGATGGGAAATCCTTTCAAAATTTTACAACCCGGGATGGGCTTGCAAATAATTCGGTTATGCCTATTTATGAAGATAAAGCTGGCATTATTTGGCTTGGCACTGGAGGTGGAGTAAGCCGTTATGATGGGAAATCGTTTCGAAATTTTACAACCTGGGATGGACTGACCAATAATGATGTTCATGCTATCGTTCAAGACAAAACGGGGAAAATTTGGTTTGGCACACGGGGTGATATCACCATTTATGATGGAAAAACATTTACCACTCTTACCGATAAAGACGGCAAAACTTTCAGGAACGTATGGGCTATAATCAAAGACAAAAAAGACAATATCTGGTTCGGTGCCGATGGTCTTTGGCGCTATGACGGCAGTGCCTTTACCCAAATTGATCAGATGGGTGCTGGTGTTATAATCAAAGATAAAAAGGGAAACGTCCTGACTAGTATAGGTGGCCCCATTTTCCGTTATGATGAACAGT
Organism: uncultured Chitinophagaceae bacterium; assembly: GCA_963800635.1. Taxonomy (GTDB): domain Bacteria; phylum Bacteroidota; class Bacteroidia; order Chitinophagales; family Chitinophagaceae; genus Ginsengibacter. Next base: position 184,789 of record CAWDCB010000004.1, on the reverse strand, counting down.
CATTGTCTGATAAAAAGCCACATGTAACAGTAATAAAGACAAAATATGAAGGGCGTAGAAATCTGCCTTTTGGGATGTTAGGGGCTGATGATGGAAGTATTTGGATTGGATCTGACCGTTATAGTTATGATGGAAAGACCCTCACGGACTTTAAAAGTGCAGCCGGTCAGAAATAACTGTGTATTGCTGATTTTAAAGTCTTCAAAACAGCAATACACTCATTTATATTTCTTTTTGCAACCCGTTTATAAGGAGAAACAAAACCGTTGCGTACGTTTAATATGATCTTATGTACAAAGGATTTTTTACCTTATTTTTCTAATATATCATTATGACAAAACACACAAAAGCTTTTACAGTGTTTCTCAGCGGGGTTTTCATTCCCTTCTATCGTAACTTAACAATTATTAATACCTGGGAATGAAACCCCGATGCCTGAACCTACTTCGAATTGAAGATACTCTACTTCTTATCCTAGGAAGAGGGCATCATCAGGCATTTGGTACTTAAGCACCGTAGCGCTGTCCTGAGTTTGTAACTCAGGACTTACAGAATTCCGGTCTATCGCTGCTAGTTTTTAGATGGTAGAAATGATCGATATAAAAATTTAACGCCAACCCAATCCGGGTGCAACATGCTTTAAAATAGAAGACAGCACATGTACATTGTAATCAACTCCTAATGTATTGGGTATCGTCAAAAGAAGCGTATCCGCTTCCTGGATAGCTTCGTCCTCCGCCAATTCTTTTATGAGCTGATCAGGTTCTGCAGCATAGCTTCTTCCGAAAATGGCGCGTTTGCCCTGTTCAATCATTCCGATTTTATCTACCCGGTTGGCTTCCTGCCCGAAGTAATATTGGTCCTGATCGGTTACCAATGCAAAAATAGACCGGCTCACCGACACCCTCGGTTCGCGCTTGTGTCCCGCTTTTTTCCATGCTTCTTTGTACAACCTGATCTGCTCTGCCTGCTGTACATGAAAAGGTTTACCGCTTTCATCAAATTTCAAGGTAGAACTTTGAAGGATACATTCCGTTTTCGGCCGCCCAAACAGCTGTAGCATTAGAAGCGGCTCCCCACCAAATACGTTCCCGCAATCCTTCTGAGTGTGGTTCCAAACGCAACAAGCCTGGTGGATTCGGAAACATTGGATAAGGATTAGGCTGCGCAAATCCGACACCTTTTAGCTTATCCAGGAATTCCAACGCTTTACGGCGTCCCATATCTGCATCGGTTTCTCCTTCGGCCGGTTCATATCCAAAATAGCGCCATCCATCGATTACCTGTTCCGGCGAACCTCTGCTGATTCCCAATTGCAACCGCCCCTCCGAAATTAGATCAGCAGCTCCGGCATCTTCCACCATATACAGTGGATTTTCATAACGCATATCAATTACACCGGTTCCAATCTCTATCTTGCTTGTTTTGGCACCGATAGCCGAAAGCAAAGGAAATGGAGATGCCAACTGAGCTGCAAAATGATGTACCCGGAAATAGGCGCCGTCTAAACCAATTTCTTCGGCAGCAACAGCCAGATCAATAGACTGAAGCAATGTGTCACTTGCTGTACGGGTTTTATAAGCAGGATGGTTAGACCAATGTCCAAATGATAAAAATCCTATTTTCTTCATAATCGTCTTTCAGGTTCTTATTTTTTCAGATTCAGTTTAAAATTAAACAGATTATTCTACTTTAAAACTGCCGGATTTTCGGTAGGCCTTTCAAAGAGTCGCAGCCGCCATAATAATCGGCGATCTTAAATTAACGAACTATTAATAAGATAATATAGCGGCAAAAAGCTTTTCCACAAAGCTTATGAGATTAGGCTATAACAAAAATTAAAGCTGGCGTGATGCGAAACCTGTACAGAATGACGAGCTTTCACTTACTTTATTTTTATGAGGCAAGTAAATAGTTTTATTAAAATTGGATAATTAAAAAATCTTCCATTTATTCATTTAAAAACTTATAGCCAGCGACACGCTTGTAAAATTTTTTTGATGCAGCCCAGCATCATTCATCCTAAAAGTTTCCCTGTTAACATATAATGATGCTTTCTTTTTATTATGGTGAGCACTTATAAAAAAAGGAATGCTGGCGATCGCGATAATTTCCCCTGCAACCGCAACAGCATCTCCTTTTGAGCCACTCCCATGGTTAAAAGCACTGCCTATGTCAATTAATAATCCGACAGCACCAAGGGTTAAGCCTGAGCCCAGGCATACCCAACCTATTGTGTTATTCAAATTACGCTTTTGCATGTAATAGGAATAAGATTTCGGAACAGTCAAAGTATCATTGGTTAATTTTTGCGCCCGCGGTTTATTCATGAATATGAATGCAGCAATAAGCAGTAGTGAAAGACGTTTCATGACTTGCATTTAAATATTTTACGTGAATTTTTTTAACACCATCGCAAAAACGGTTCAGGTTTTATTGTAACCGAATGTGCTGGTGTAACCTGCAGCACACTATATTCTTCCCTAATATTAGAGTGCTTTTATTTTTATAAGACAATATTATTCCATTACTTACTTGTTCAAAATAGAACCGTCCTGCTATCTTCATTATTTGTATATGATATGTGATTAGCCAGGTGAAATATTTAATCAATATAAATATACCATTGTGAATGCCTTTTGCAATAAGCGAATAGTAAACGGAAATTGCTTCTTAGTAAGTGTTGTAATTTGATAAAAGTGCAGCGGGGCGTTTCCATCACTACTTTATTTTACGGGTAGTACTTCAATGGCATGATTACCCTGGACAATAATAATAATATAACTTCCATCCTGTTTTTATAACTAATTATATACACGAAATAAATAAAATCAGAATGATAGGCAGGCAGATGGTTGTGTACTATAAACTGCTCATCAATTTTGCTGCTTATTTTCAATTGGCTAAGAAAGAACACATATAACTGCTTTTCGTAAATCCTGTTATTACTTATTAATAGCCTTGTATTTCTACCGGCAGGTTGTTTTCAACTGTGATAGTAATAGCTACATCCAGCCGGCTGTCCCAGTCGACGTGTAAAATAAATCGTACACCCTCCGGGATCGTCATTTCGAAAAGTATTATGATGTGGTGAAATATTGGAAATCCAAACATCGGCATCACCAAGTACGTAATAAAAATCCTGAAAAGGCGGCGAGGGTTCGCGTATAGTACCTCCAAACTTTACCTCTCCTGCAGTTATATGAACTACTGATGTATTAGTGATAACACCGGGCCAGCTAAAGTTAGCCCGGACACGGCCCTGGACACCTCTTACCACCCAACGGATAGAATTAGACATATGATGAAGTTTTAGTTATAACAATATTTCAATGCATTACTCCAGTGTGAGATTAAGTCTTTTCATATATTGACTATATAGATAACTTAATAACTCTTGAAATGAAACCAGGTGCTTAAATTTAAAGTTAGTAAACAACCATTTTATCCAACTAAACACCTGCAACCATAAACTAAATAAATCCGGCCGGTTATTAAATAATAATCTTCATTGTAACGGCAAAGTGTAAGCTTCTCCGAATTTCACATCCCTGGTGTTATGGAATATGCAAGAAGGCAGCTTACTAAAAATATTGTTTTGGAAGTATGAGGTGAGTTTTGGCCGTTGCATTTTATATATTTTTAAGATATGGCTTTGAAAGCTGAAACGGTTAGAGAAAGTGTACTTATACTTTAATAAATATCTTCTTCTTGTAAAGGAAATAAAACAACAACCAGAAAACCGCATACGAACCTATTGATAAAACAAAGGGGTACCATGCGCCCAAAAATCGTTTTGTTCCCAACAGAAAAACTTCGGCAATCTCGCTAAAACAATGCAGGTCTCCTATCATATAGGCAAGGATAGAGTTGCTGCCAACAACAATAAAAAACATGGCCCAGCGCTGGTATTTCCAGTAATCAACGACCAGGTAAAATAATGCCAGCAACAAAAAACAAAGCCCGCTGGAAAATAAAGTAAATGAAGTGGTCCATACATGTTTAATGATGAGTTGTACCGGGTTTAACAGTAAGCCTGCTGCAACTAATGCCAACCCTGTAATAAACAATGTTTTTAATTTACCCAACTGAGAGATACCACTCTGAAGTATGTACGACGCAAAAACACCCGTCATAACCGTTGCTGCAAAACCAAGGCTGGTTAATATCCATGAATAATTTGTGCCATCCTGGTGACTGCCCAGTAAAAGCTTATCAATATACAGTGGAAGGTTTTGTTGAGGCTCTAAAATAGCGTGCCCGGCACCGGGAACAGGTATATAGTAAAGGGCCAGAAAATAAATTACCAATAAAGCAAGTGTGCAAAGCAACTGGGCGAATACGTTAAGGTTTAAAATAAATAAAGAGGATATTAAATACCCTATAGCAATCGCCTGTAAAGTATTGGAAAAAAAAGCAATCTGGCTACCATCATAGGTAAGCAGGTTGCCTTGTGCAATCATTCCTAATATCCATAATATCACCACCCTTTTAAAAATATGTCTTAACAGGGTTGTGCCTTGTGGCTTCTGTAATCTTTTTTTAAAAGATAAAGGCATGGAAACACCTGTAACAAACAGGAAAAGCGGCATTATAATATCAAGAAAATGGAACCCTTGCCATGGCACATGTTCCATTTGTGCGGCCATAGTTTCTGTAAAGGAACTGTGAACAGCATCATTCAAAGAAATGAAGATCGTTGCCCCGCCGGTTATCCAAAGCATATCAAATCCACGAAGTGCATCAACAGAAAGTATCCTGCCTTTAATTGGCGGAGAATTTTTAGGGTCGATAAGATGCATGATTTTTTTTAAACCATTTAGCATGTCAGTTTTTTAATGTTTTGGTTGCTATGTTATTCCCGTATACTATTTATGCATCCTATTTCCGATACAATCTTAAAAAGATGAATGCAATTTATTTATCAGATTTTTTTCTGCTGATAAATATCCATCAAAATCCGCAAATACCAGACGTTAGATGGGTATTAGTTATATTCCAGAGTTAGCTTATGAATTTGTGAAAAGGCTCGAACGGTATAAAGGTTTTGAATGGATAAAAAAAACAGGTAAGTTGTGTTAAATATTGTAAGATGAAAATCTTCAAAACATTTTGCCTTGCTTGTTTAATGTATCCCGGCATTGTAAATGCGCAAAACAAGAAGCCTAACATTATTTTTATTCTTTCGGACGACCATGCTTACCAGGCTACGAGTGCTTACGGCAATAAGGTGGTACAAACACCCAATATTGACAGGGTTGCAAATGAAGGCGCTTTGCTGCTAAATAATTTTGTAGCCAATTCCATTTGCGGCCCGAGCCGTGCTACTTTGTTAACAGGTAAGTACAGCCACAAAAATGGATTTTATGATAATGGAGGAACGCGTTTTAATACTTCGCAATTAGTGTTTCCACAACTGCTACAAAAAAGTGGTTATCAAACTGCATGGATTGGTAAGCTGCATTTAAATGCTTTGCCTAATGGTTTTGATTATTTAAATGTGCTTGCGGGTCAGGGCGGCCAGGGTACCTACTTTAATCCGGCTTTTGTAAACAATAACAATGACACTGTTGCGTATAAAGGTTATGTAACCGACCTCATCACAGATTTTTTCTTTACCTGGTTACAACAAAGAGATACAAGCAAACCCTTTTTTGCAATAGTGGGGGAGAAAGCCACTCACAGAAGCTGGTATCCTGACTTGCAGGATCTTGGCGCTTATGACAATATTAATTTTCCTTTACCGGATGACTTTTTTGATACTTATGATACTCGCCTGGCAGCCAAACAGCAGGATATGACAATTGATAAAACAATGCGCCTGAAGGCAGATTTAAAAGTGGGTGAAGATTTCGAAACAAGCGATGGAAATTTCATTTTTAAAGGAAAGCCTGATTCAGTTGACATCAAAGCATACAAGCAGTATTACGAAAAAATCACCAAAGAATTTGAAGACAAGAAATTAAGCGGGAAAGATTTGGTGAGATGGAAATTTGAGCGGTATTTAAAAGATTATTACGCTACAGCAAGATCGCTTGACAGGAATGTAGGTAAAATTTTGAATTATTTAGATAGCACGGGCTTAAGCAAAAACACAGTAGTCATCTATACTTCCGACCAGGGGTTTTATTTAGGAGAACACGGTTGGTTTGACAAAAGGTTCATGTATGAGCAATCATTGAAAACAGCTTTCCTGGTACGCTATCCTAAAGTAATAAAACCAGGAACGCGTGTGAATGGTTTTATTTCTAACATCGACTGGGCGCCCACCATGCTTGATATTGCCGGTGTGAAAAGCGCGGGTGAAATACAGGGACGGTCTTTTTTGCCACTGCTTAAAGGGCAACAGCCAGCCAACTGGAGAAAGGATGTGTATTATCACTATTATGAGTACCCTGAGCCGCATCATGTATCTCCTCATTTTGGTATCAGAACCAGGGATTATGTATTGATTCGCTTTTATAAAGGAGTGGAAAGCTGGGAGCTTTTTGATTTGATAAAAGATCCTGAAGAACTGCACAACATTTATAATGACTCTACATATAAAGAGATAGTTTCTGAGCTGAAAGGCAGGCTGAAGAAACTCATTTTGCAATATGATGATAAGGAAGCGCTGGTGTTATTTAACAGACAGCTTTAAGCATGATGAGTTTCATGAAAATTGAATTAAACTATGAGCAGCAATAAAAATTAAAGATGTTGAAATACCTGTTAATAGTAATAACCATAGTTGCGCTGATAACTGTTTCATTTATTTATTATAGTTACAGCAGTAAAATACCTGCTGAACGGGGTTATTTATTGGGATCTACAAAAAGCAAAAAAAAATGCATAGCCTGTAAGGCGCCCTCATCGCGCAGAGTCTTGATACAGGCAGGCTTTAAAACAACAGTTTCCGAGAATCCAATTGCAGCAACTGAAATGGTTTTGGTAAAAGGCGGCACATTTCGAATGGGTTCAAATGAGTTTTATGATGCAATACCTGTTCATGCAGTTACTGTAAAAAGTTTTTATATGGATGTACATGAAGTTACTAATGTTGAGTTTGCAAGATTTGTAAATGCGTCACGCTATGTGACAGTTGCTGAAAAAAAATTAAACCCTGCGGATTATCCTGGCGTGGCTGCTGCTAAATTAATTCCCGGCTCTGCAGTGTTCATACCGCCTTCTCATCCCGTTTCTTTAGATGACCCGATGCAATGGTGGAGCTATGTTCCCGGGGCTGACTGGAAACATCCTAATGGACCAAACAGTAAAATTAATGGAAAAGATAATGAGCCAGTTGTCCAGGTGTGTTACACAGATGCAGTTGCGTATGCAAAATGGGCCGGTAAAAGATTGCCCACAGAAGCGGAGTGGGAATATGCAGCACGCGCCGGAAAGCAATTTAAAGATTACTATTGGGGTAATGAGTTAAAGCCACGTGGTAAATGGGCTGCAAATATTTTCCAGGGTAATTTTCCTTATCGCAATACGGTTGGTGATGGTTATGCTGGCGTTGCTCCCGTAAAGTCATTCCCTGGAAATGCTTATGGCATTTATGATTTGGAAGGTAATGTTTGGGAATGGTGCAGTGATTTATACCGTTTTGATTTTTATAAAAACAGCCCTGCTGTAAATCCCAAAGGACCAAAATATAGTTATGACCCGGATGAACCGGATGTAGAAAAACATGTCCAGCGTGGCGGTTCTTTTTTATGCAGTGATGATTATTGCATTCGTTATAAAGCAGGCAGTCGCGGTAAAGGAGAAACAAACAGTGCAGGTAATAACTTAGGGTTTAGATGCGCAAAAGATGTAATTGTAAAATGAAGCTCACTTTAATGTCTGCACTGGCGGAATCTGAATCAATGTCCAATGAGGCAACCGATAGCTAAACTATAGACCTGATTTTGCCAACGCGGCGAACCCATCACCAAATGTTTTCCTAACAAATATTAGCCAGGTGAGCTTTTATAGAATTTCGCAATCCAAAAATAAAATTAATGACAATCCTTGAAACGCAAAGCACCGGTTGAAATATAAAAAATTAAAAAAAATACCAGTAGATTTTCTGACTATTCCTGAGTTCTCCGGAAACGAAAAAGCAGACCCTCCACTCCATATTCACTTTCATCAACTATGAAATTTTTTACAACGTTATATTTCATCTACAAATAATAACCAGGATTTTTATGTGATGTGAGCCATAAAACATCTTACAGAAATGCAGATGCACGTACCATAAAATGGTGGGATACATTAAATGCAGCATCCTGATCTTGATTTATTTTGGAAAATTCACAGTGCACTTGTTGGTTTATATGATGTAAAACCTGCAATGCTTGAAGCAGCCGGATTATTTGGTGCAGAAGATTGCTTTGGCACATGGAATTTTTTAAAGCAATTGAAAAACAGAATCCGCCAGCTTGTTGTTGAGCTTATAGATTTCTGCAAGTTGTATCATTGTGTACTTTGTTTGCAGACTTCGTTGGGCAGCAGGGCGGTGAAGTGATAATAAGATGCATTAAATTAGATGCTAGGTCCATCGCACCTTCATGCATAAAGCCTGACACTGTAAGAAAACACAATAGCAGTCAATTGACGGATTGAGGCATAGCAAGAATTTGTAAGTATTATCTTGGAAAACCAATTCTGTCTAATAAGTTTTGAAAACGCGGATCATTTCTAAGTAAAGCCGGAACGTAAGGTGAATATTTTAGCATGTTTAACATAGGATCATGATCACTAAATGCGCTTTCAAGATAATCAAAAGCAGTATCTATGCTGTCTAACATGGCTGCAGATAAACCTGCATACGTACCTGCAATGTATTCCGTGTTTGAACGCTGCTTCAATTCATTGAACAATAGTCTGGCTTCTTCAAATTGTTTATTATTGCAGTATGCCCATATAAGACCATTAACAGCATGTTGATTGTAGTTTGAGCTAATCATTAAATGTTTAAACGTATTAATTGCATCTTCATCATGTTTTAATTCTATATGAGAAAGTCCTGCTAAACGGTGTGATAAGAAAGAATTATTATCCAGCTCAATTCCTGTTTTTGCAAGAATGAGTGCTTCTTCAAACCTGCCTGCATTATAAAGTGTCCACGCCAGATCAGCATGATTAATAGCCATTAATGGGTCCACCTTAATGGCTAATCGTCCCTGTTTTTCCGCTTCTTCAAATTTTCCCTGCCAAAATCCTAGATTAATCATTCCATATAATGCGTGTGCCTGGGAAAAATTTGGATTAAGTTCAATTGATTTCAGATAATATTTTTCTGCCTCTTTCCAGTTAAATTCAAGCTCTCCATAATATTGTGCTAATACGAAGTAAGATTCACTCTGGGAGTTATCAAGTTTGATGGCAGTTTCTATTGCTTGTTTTGTTTTTTGCATTATTTGCTTTCCCGGAAAATAACTGTACACTGCACTAAGGAAATTGGCATTTGCATAACCTGTATAAGCTAATGCATAATCCGGATCGGCTTCAATAGCCTGTTTAAAAAATTGCAAACCAGTTAAAATTGAGCTGCCGCGTCGGTTAATATGAAATCTTCCTTTTAAATACAAGTCATAAGCTTCTGTATTTTGAGTTGGAATTTTAGTAATGAACTCGCGGTCTTTCTCCAATAATGTTATTTTTAACTTCTCTGTTATGGTCAAAGCAATTTCATCCTGAATGGCAAAAATATCATCCATATCACGGTCATACTTCTCGCTCCAAAGATGAAAGCCATCTTCCACATTAATTAATTGCGCAGTGATGCGAATACGGTTGCCCTGCTTTCTTATGCTGCCTTCCAGAACTGTGTTAACGCCTAACTTTTTTCCAACTTCACGCAAGTCTCCCTTGATGCCTTTAAATTGAAACGAAGACATGCGCCCTGCCACTTTTAGATCTTGAATGTGCACAAGAGAATTGATAATTTCCTCCGCCATCCCATCGCTAAAATATTCCTGTTCGGGGTCATTGCTCATATTTACAAAAGGTAATACGGCTATACTTTTTTCAGAAACTGGTTTTATCGTACCTTTTATAGTGACAGAACTTATTTGTTGCTCCTTTTCATTACCACTGATTATTTCATGAATACGAACCGGCTCTTTTACATTTTTCAATATTTCTGCACGAATGAATTTTGTATTGATACCATTTTTATTGGCGATGTTATTGTAGACTGCTTCAGAAATCCAAATGCCCCCAATTGGCGCGAGTGCCTGTATTCTTGAAGCGATATTTACGCCATCGCCAAACACATCATGGTCCTCAAACACAACCTCTCCGAGATGAATGCCGATACGTAATTTGAAATCATTAATATCAGTACATGTTTTTTGAATTTCGCTTGCACATTGCACAGCATCTGTAACAGTTGAAAAACTTGCAAGCACTCCATCACCTATTTCTTTAATCCATTTGCCACCGTATTGTTTGATAAGCGGTTTTTGCAGCTCACGGTTTTTACGAAGAATTTCAAATGCTTTTTGTTCATCTTTTCCCATCAATGCAGTATATCCAACAATGTCAGTAAACATGATAGCTGCTAATTGACGGGATTGAGGCATGTAATTGTATAAATTCCGATGTATTGAAATAAATAAAAATTCCGCAGAATGAATTATTTCTTCGGAATGCAGGAGGCGTCCTTATTTCGGTTATCAATTTTCTTTCCTGGCAGGTTTAATATTTTGATTCACTCTAAAAAAGTTTTCGGGATCATACTTCGTTTTTACTTCAACTAATTTTTCGAAATTATCGCCATAGGTAGCTTTTATACGCTCTTCCCCTTCATCCATCATAAAATTTACATAGGCGCCGCCTGCAGAGTAAGGGTGAAGGTCTTCCCAATACTCTCTTGTCCATTTAGTGATTAAATCTTTGTCTGCAGCGTTATCAGAAATGCCTGCAATTACCTTAGCCCATTTGGCGTCCCGGTAGTTCCAGGCAGTTTCCTTTTTACCTATTTTTGCCGCTTTACCGTTTATGGGATATAAATGCATAACTGATCGCCATGTCGGAACCTGGGCAGAATGTTTATAATGCAATTCAATTGCTTCATCACTTAATTCGTTTACGAAATCTGCTTTCCAATACCAAAACAAACCGGGTGGAAGGATGGGATCAAACATGGTTTGTAATACGGGCAAAGGCATAGGCCCTACCCAATCTAATACAGGTGTTTTAAAACTGCGTATAGATTGAAATACTTTTTCAGCTTTTTCTATATCCCCCGTATAGCACCATACTACGCCACACATTATTTTTAATTGCAGATTTTCCGGAAAAGGCGGACCTGGTGGGATAATAAGTGTAGCAAAAAAACCATTCAGGTCATCAGGCGCTTCATTAACTATATAGTTACGATACCATTTCATTACTTCTACGGTGTCATCAATATTCCAAAGCATGGGGCCTGCATACACTGTGTGAACAGGGTGTAGTTTAAACAGAAAAGAAACCACCACACCAAAATTGCCTCCACCACCACGCAGTGCCCAAAAAAGGTCTTTATTTACTTTTGAAGACGCTTTAACATAAGTGCCATCCGCCAATACTACATGAGCTTCCAGAAGATTATCAATGGTAAGCCCGAATTGCCGGGTCAAATATCCGAGTCCTCCTCCCAAAGTTAACCCACTAATGCCCGTTGTTCCATTTACACCCATTGGTACCGCCATTCCTACTGCATGCGTTGCATGGTCTATTTCTTTCAGCAAACAACCACCCTGCACAAGCACCGTCTTTTCTTCGATATCTATGTGTATGCCTTTCATCAAAGACAAGTCGATAACAAGTGCATCATCGCAAATGCCCAGCCCTCCTGCATTATGACCGCCACCGCGAATTGAGACACACATACTGTTTTCCCTGCCAAAGTTTACGCAGGCGATTACATCTGCCACGTCGGCACATTTAGCAATAAAAGCGGGTCGTTTATCAATCATGCCATTGTGTACCTTTCGCGCTTCATCATAACCGGTATCCTGCGGCTGAATAATTTCTCCGCGCAAGCTTGTTTGTAATTGAGTAATGGATTCTGTTATCATAAGTATAAGCTTGAGAATAAATAAAAAAGTGCAATTTAAAAAGTAGTTGCGAGTTACAACTTATAAACTTTAGCCTCTTCCTGTCATCACCATTTCTTGTTTAAAAATCTGGCGTAGTATTGATTTGTTTATTATTACGGGCTAATATTTTATAATAATACTTAGATGTTTTTAAAACTACTAAGAGCTGAGTTGATTTCCGTCTGATTGTGTCACCATATTTTTAGGAGAACAGTTGTATTCTTTATTTGCTGGATCAATATTAACCATTAATTGGGTTATTTCCTGATGGTATATAATAAGCGTGCGGCATATATTACATGTTATTGTTGAATCTGGCGGCAAGGACAGTCGGCAGGGAATGATATCAGCCTGCAATTTAAAATATATGGCAGGTTTAAAAGCCTGCCATATTAATTAAAATAATTTATGCCACCCGGATCACTTACTTCAGTTTAGAGCAGCGTCTTTATCGCCCGCTACATATTCGCACTTAAAGCTTACCTGGATAATTTGTCCTAAGCCCGGAGGGCCTATACCCCAATCAGATACATACAATTTACCATCAGGGCCGAAAGTCATCGCCGTAGGTAAATGAAGCCCGGATGTTATAACAGTTCTTGCGCCGGAAGGATCTACTCTTACTACGTCACCAAAGCCGGGCGTAAGGGAACTCTGGCCTGCCGTGCATTCCAGCACGTATAACCTGTTATCAGCATCAAAAGTTAATCCAAGGATGGTTTCAAAACCTGTAGCAAAGGTGCTGACTTTGCCGTCCGGGGTAATTTTATAAACGCTGGCACTTCCCTGCACTATAGGGAAAACGCTCAGGTTACCTACATAAAAATTTCCATCATGACTTACCAGTGCAGTAGGAACAATATGGCCTTCAGCAGCCGAAATATCAACGACACGGCTGATATGGCCTTCCGGTGTGATCTTGTCAAGCTCACCATGATTAGGCTCTATTGCATAGAAATTGTTCTTTACATTGATCATGCTCCACCATGTTCCATCTGGCTCAAAGTCGGCGGGATTTGGATTTTTAACGGGGTGATTCATTTGGTATTGACCAAGATTAGCTATAACCGACCAGGACCTGTTGGCATTAATTTTTATAACACCATTAGGTATATCAGGAACGGCATGTGAACAACCTGCACCAGCCAGGATACCATACATTGTATTGCCAATAAAGGCAACGTCTGCAACGCCCTGAATACCGCTTCCTCCGCCTGGTGCTGTTATGCTTGAGGGAAGATGATCTACATAAGTAGTACGGTTGCCATTCCAGTCAATCCTTGAAATGCGGCTGCCGGTATCACTGCCGAGGTAAGGGCCTACGGGCGGGATAACCTGCATGCATGCATTTGATGAATTTGTTCCTCCAATTCCGGCCTCTGCTACGTATAAATTCCCGTCCGGGCCAAAGTGCAGCCCCCGCGGGTCATTTAATCCTGTAGCAAAAACTTTTTGTGTGGTAACAGTTGTGCTGTGGCTGCCACCGCATACTGGTGGCGATTCAATTTTTTTGCATCCCTGCAGAATGATAATACTTCCTGCAATTAATGTGTAGAAGAATACAATTTTCGTTTTCATAATGTCCCTCCTTTTATTTTTTTGGTTAAAAAATTTAAACTTTTTTCTGTGTGGAAGTTTAACCGGAGATGAAGCAATTGTTTTAGTTTTCTATGATATCGAATGGGTAGATAAACTTACAGATTTATATATATATTATGTAATAATATTGAAGCAGGATTTTTGATATTACCCAATCGTGACAAATTGCAGTATTCAGTGCATCCCGAAGCTGCATCATAACCGTTGGGATTTTTAAGCCCATTGATTTTTGTCTTTCTTCGGATTTTACTTTTCAATAATTCTGCATATTCTCTGTCAACACGTACTTTAAAAGAGATCGAAGAAATTGTTGGAAGATTATTCTTTTTTAAGAGTGCATCATTCCTATCTTGTAAATCTCAATGAAATAGAAAAGTATATAAAGGAAGATGGCGGATATTTAATTATGAGCGATGGCTCAAACATAGATGTATCAAGAAGCAGGAAAGAATTTTTATTAAGAAACTACAACGTGAAAAGATAATAGCAAGCTTACCGAACAGCTCTAGCCTCGCTGATATTGGCCCATCCATACAGCGTAATCGCATTATTCAGGGTGCCTGGAAATAAAATTATTTCTACTCCCACTGTACACCTCGCGTCACTTTTGGTGCCGCCCCCTTCTCACGGGCGCCTTGAATCGTTATGCGTAAATAAATCGCAGCTCGATCCTGCTTTTGAAGATTAAAGTATTCATTGTGTTCTATTTAAAGTACCTGTACTAACAACTAATTTATCATACACTAAGGGCACTTCATTATGACCGATTTCCCCTATTCCTAAAATTTCTGTATTTGTTAGATTAGTTAATGTAGTTGGAATATGTGAATATCCAACGTACCTTATATTGTTCGGCGCGACATTGCCCCAAAGATTTTGAATAAATTCCTGATTTGGTTGAGTACACAGGTTGTCTGCTTTGGTATGCTGATACCAAACATCTACTTTTTTAATTCCAGCAGGAACTATTGGTATAGGGTCGTTAGCCTTTCCTTGAAAGTCATCAGTTAATCTTTTTGCTTGTTTGGCAGCATAGCCTGGGTTTGCCCAGCAAGTAAATTCGACAATGTTACTGCACATATCTGTATTCTGGTTTTTATAGCAGCTTGATATCAAAGTTTGAATATTAGCTTGAGTGGTAGGATCAGGACTTTTCTCAAATAATAAGATCACAGGCTTGACTTTTTCAAAACACTCTTTTGTTTCTTCATCAATATAACATTTATTTAAACTAAATTTTTCATCAGCCCAACTTCCATATGGGCTGGAGTAGTTATTATTTGCCGGATGTGGATCTAAGAAAGTAATTTGACAGAATCCGCCACCAAAAGCAGGATTGGAAGCAGAATTATATGAAGAGGTATTAAAATCATATACTGACACAGCTAATGCGGCCTCTGAAACTATTACCGAGCCTCTGCTATGTCCGATAAAGTGTATATCAACTACATCCCCAAGATGTTCTGATCTTATTTGTTCTATATAAGTAATTATTTGTTCAGAAAGTAATTTACCTTGAGCAACGGCAATTCCAGGTTCATCTACTGCACAATATGCCATCCAATTGAAAGATATGACATAGTCATAATGATCGATACTCCTAAGGTCAGACGCCATATTTGTTTCCCATTGAGGTAAAGTAAAGTTCAGACAGTTAAAATTTCTATTGAACCAACCGGTAAAGCTGAACCAATTATATATTGCATATCTGTCAAATCCATGGGAAATCGCACCTAACATCCATTTTTTAAAGAATACCGTATCACTTTTATTGTTACAAGTAGATATGACTATAATGTATGGCATTCGGGTATCTGAGATTAATGAAATATTTGATCGTAATGCAATATTGTTATGAAGCCCTACTATTAAATCCCTGGAATTACTTACATCTGAGGCGCCAATATTAGTAATGTTGTTGGCTTCTTTTAAATCCGCATTATCCGACCTATAAATATCAAAATGAATAGGCGGAGCTGTTGTGTCATTAATTAAATAACTCACACATACGCTGTTTGCGTCGAGAGTGGTCGCAGAAATAAGTTCAACATTTGTACTATCAAGGTCAGGTTCTATGATAGGAATCTGAGAACCTTCTCCAATGGGATAGCCCATTAATGATTCCCCCTCTTCTTCACCTGTTCCTTCTATAATATCATGCAACGTTATATTTTGAGTGCTTTTGGCATCATTCATTATTTTAAATTCTAACAAATTGTCTTGTAAATTACCCGTTTGGACAGTAAATCGTGCGATGATGTTTTTATTTAAAGAAACCCATCTTGATGTGGTATCGTTTAGACCAACATTTTCCTTCATAACGGACGATGTTTTTTCATAAAGCTTATCCGATAATTGATCTGGTGATAAGGCTTTATCATTAAGATATTGCTGTGCAGCCATTAAAGAAAGAAATGTCTGAGCTATTTTTTGAAGTGTAATAGGCACTTTTCTAAACACTTCGTTTAATAAGACATTTTTAAAAGGTATTTTATTATAATCTTTTATGAATTTATCCAGGGGGCGTTCGACAAGCTGGTTTTTGTATTGCCCTATTAATTGATCTATTAAAAGCTGATCACCTGTATTCATGTCTTCATACTTTATTCCATCTTGAATTTTCCATGCAGTTGTATTTAGCTGTTTCCTGTTAATCTTTTTTAAAGTTCCCTGATAAAGTAAAGCACTTATTGGTTTAGACATTTTGCCACTTGCTCTTCCCAATTTATAGGGAACTCCTTTACCGGGCCCATGTAAACACCATTGAGTACAATAGAAAACAACATTTACAGAATAGTCTCCATTTGACAATGGTCTATTTAAATCTGTAAAGGAGTGAAGTTTTGTTGGATAAAAATTTTTTGGAGTAGCTACGGAAGCATAAGCTATACTTTGGTCTAAAACTAAAGGTTGATTTTTTTTATATTTTTCAATCAATCTGATAATGGGATTATTGTCTTGCGAAAATGAGATAAGTGGACTACTTAATAAAAGTAATATGGCGAAAGATTTATGCGTTAGTAAAGTATTCATTGAACAGTTAAATTTATTGCATTGTAAATTGCGAGTAATCTGATCCATCCTCCAAACATGCCCCTTTTGCTCGTATGGAAATCATTTTTAGAACATTTACACCCTCTCAAATTCATAAAAAGGGTTCTTTTTAAAACCCGTGTTCTTAAAGAGCTTGTCCTTGAGGTAATCTAATCTCTTCATCACCTCAACAGGGTGGCCCGCGCGCATGAGCACTGCATGTTCCTTCGGCATGCTCAGTAGCTGGGCCGGCGTCATGCTGCCTATGATCTCCGACATTTCCTTTGCGGTAGGATAATGCTTGAAACCATAAGCCTGGATGGAGTCGCAATTGTCGAGTATGGTGCTCCATTCCGTTTTATATATTCCTTTCATTTGCCCCAAAGATTGAAAAAACATCCATAGCTTCAGACCATATGACCGAAGCAAGGTAACTGCGGTTACAAGCCCGTCTATCTTACCGAGGTTGGCACACTCATCTATAAGGAATAAAGTGGCAATTTCAGGCCTTTTTTCACGCTCTGTAAACAAATGCAACAAAGTAGTAAACCATAATCTCAGCAAGGTGGAATATGCAGCTAACTTATTGGGAGGTATTACAAAATATATAGTAACAGGTTTGCCATTGAGTAATTGATTTACATCGAAAGAAGTAGGGCCGTCGAGGCTTTCAAGAACAGGTGGGTCACCTAAAATAGATAAATGCTGCTGTACGCAGGATAGAATGCATGAACGGGTAACTTCAGTAACCTGTAAAAAGCTGCTGATTAGTTCGATCGCAAGCTTATTTTTTACTTCTTTATTATCCAGCATTACAGCTAGTTTATAAGTCACATCATCCGAGCACAATACACTTCTCATTTTAGAAAAACTTTTATCGGTTGTAAGTGCATGTATGCATGCAGCACTTAAGAGTTGATGCGAGGTATTATCCCAATATTGTTCGTCCCCTGTTGTACCACCTTCAGGCTGAAATGCTTTAGCTATCATAATACCATTTTGCTCTGCACAATCTGCATCGGGCAGTATATCAAAAGGGTTGAACCTCGCAGGCGAGCCGGTAACTTTCTTAAAAGGGTCTATAATATATACATCGCTAAATTCTTCTCTTGCTTCGGCAGTTACCCTGGCGGCCTCACCTTTCAAATCCAGTACTATAAGACTGCCCCTGTGCGAAAGGCTTGCAGGAATGATATTGCCCCTGCCTTTTCCGGAACCTGTAGAAGCGATAGTGAGCATATGCGATTCGCTTTTATCATATATAACGTTTGCGAACGGTTTTGACTTAATATTTATTTCTCTTCTAAAACCTATATGATGATTTTCTAATTTAATTTTATAACCGAGTGGAACCATACATATTTATTTTAGCTTTTTTAAATTTGAAATACATTTGGAGCAAATATTTTAAGACTGGTTATCAAAATTTATTTCCTAATCTTATTGTCTAAAGTTAAATAGCAACTGCTGTAGATAATGGGGACGAAATGGAGATAAAATAGAGATTCCGAAAATTAAATAACTACAATATGTTTAAAGAAGCAGAGATAGATTTCCTTTTTTTTAAATTACAATCTGTTTTAAAAAAATCTTTACTCGGTAAGAAAAACGGCATCATCACAAGGAACTCACTTAGTACAGTAAAAGAAACATACGATAGAAAGATAAGTGCACCATTAGCTGGAAAAGACGAGAATTTACAAAAAATAAAACTGGTCACTTCTGAAGTACTTGTAGATATTTTTAGAGATCATGTCATAGCTGACGAAAGTACCATTTATAAGCTTGCTGCGCTTGTCTTGCTAATTGAAAAAGAGACTGAAGTTAAACAGTGTATTCAGGAAATTGTACGCAAAACAAGTTGGAACACTTTTCTTAAAGTTTATAAGCAGGAGTTTCTTTATTTTATCTTAAAAGAAACGTATATTCTCTACTATTGGAAAGGTAATAATGTACATATAGCCCAGGTAAGTTTTCAGTTAAACGAATCGAAAAATGAATGGGTGGATTGCAAAATTGTTTATTACGATAATGTGGAGGGAAAATTTACTGAATGCAAATTAGATTACAAAGTTGTCATAATTCCAAAAACAGCCCAGACTACCAATAACGCTTTCTCATTGTATGTTTATTATGAGTACCAGATAACACAGATAACTATAAGTATTCCATTTTCAGACATTCAAAATCAAAAAGTATTTTTCTGCAATTATACAACTCATAATAAGGAAGGGCATTTATATTCCGGTATTGCCGTTTTAAAAAAATATGCAGATATAAACAAGAAGCTCAATGAAATAATTAACCTGAATATAATTGATGATGATATTTACAATTTTCTTTATGAAAAAACAAACAATATTAAGAGCGACACATACAATATAAATGAATTACCCAATGCAAAAGATATTACGGAACTCAACAAGCTTAAAGGAATTTGGAAGGTGTCTTATCTGAGAAATACCAAGCCTTCACATTCAATTGCAAAAGACAAAGGCGGTATAAAACAAAATTATTTGAAAATTGAAGCAAGCGGTAAAATACTGTTTAAAACAAACGCGAATAACGTAGCGGGATATCAAGGTTTTATAACTTATCCTATAATTGACAATGTAAAGTTTATTAAAATTAAAATTTATCCGTTAACCGCAGCCAAAAGCTATAGAATAAATATGTTTTTAGACATAAATGAAGATAAAAATATTATGGAAGGAGTAATTGCAGGCTGGTCAGAAAGAGCGAAACCGTTTGGTTCTTTAGTGAGGATTGAAAAGATCTTAAAAGTTAAAGAAGAGGAAACTTATTTTAAAAAAGTAAAACCCGTATTTTATCCAAAGAAAAATTTCGTTGGCGTAAATGAAGTATCCGATGCCTCACTTACCTTTTTTAGAAATAATAGAAAACTGTTAGATATTGCTGAAGATTGCCTGCCCGATTTTGTTGAAGGTAATAAAGAGTTTTTAAAAAAATTAGCCGGTTTTTTTTATGTTATATCAAGAGATTACGCTGAAGGAATGTTTGATAAGGCAAAGCTGAAAATATTTGAGAATGGAGAATTCCATATAGACTATATGGATGTTTCTTATAAAGGCATTGTAAAAGAATTTGTATCTGTAAATAGTAGTGATAAATACATTTATCTAAATATTCTTTACAAAATGTCAGATAATATTGAATGGTCAAAATTTGCAGGGGGATTACTCTTTAATATTCCTAAAGATTTTATCAGTAAAAATAAGCCTGATGGCTTGTTACAAAATGCCAAAACCCCTATTATTGGCTTATCCCTGAGAAAAAATGCAAAAGGAGATATTCAGTCAAAAAAAGAAATTTTAATTCTCGCAGAAAATTTATCACAATTTGAAGAAGAGAAACCGGAAAAACATGCTTACACTAATGAAGCTATTTTAAAGAATTTAAAAATTAAGAAAGATGATGAATATCTAAACATTGAACATTATAAACTAATAATAAAGAATTTGCGGGGCCAGGAAAATAATATAATGCTTATTACAAATGATGTTACTTCAAAATCTATTAGGGAAAACAATTATTTTGAAATATATATGAACGCATTCCTATTTGATGTCATATTTTCAAAAAAAGTAAACTACTATAAACTGTCTATTTATTTGCTTCAATCTTTACTACATCTTGACGACGGTAGCAAACTCGGTGATAAAATACAAGTAATTTTAAATAAAAAATCATTTAAAATAAATTTACCTGCTTCATTTTTTAACAGAATGAACCAATTATATGATTTGGTTATAAAAAAGGGCAAAGATGAAGAGTTATCAAATTACCTGCAAAATTTGAGATCGCTCAGGAATGTTCAAGAGGATAATTCTCAAATCTCAAAGTCTGTTTACTCACTAATACAACAAATTCGCAAGAGTATTAAATAGTGATTACAGGCTTTACAGGATCATTACATTAGTTAAAAACGTCAAAAAAGAGGGATTTGTGCGGATGTCGAAGGCTTCGCCGGGATTCTATCTTCAAAGTTGGAAACTGTGATACCCAGTAACCGTATTTTGCTTTCTTCGGGATTGGTGGCCAACAATAATTCCTTTGCCGTCTTTGAAATGATGGAAAGATCATTGATTGGTTCGTTAAAGGATTTGCTTCGGGTAATTATTTTAAAATCACTGTATTTTATTTTAAGCGTGATGGTTCTTCCTTTTAATGCATGGCTGGTTAACCGCTTGTGAACAGTTGCTGCTATTTTATCCAATTCTTTATTCATATCGCTCAATGGCCGTCAGGTCCACCGGAAATGTATCTTCGGCACCAATTGATTTAGTTTCCTGGTTCGGTTCTACAGGCCTGTTATCAATACCTCTGACAATCCCGTAGTAAAACTTTCCAACCTTGCCAAAATGTTTTAGGAGTTCCTCCTCGCTTAACTTTTTTAAATCTGCGCCTCTATGAATATTCATACTTTTCATCTTTTCGGCTGTCACCTTTCCTACCCCATAAAATTTTTCAATAGGCAATGCTTCAATAAAGGATTCTATTTTAGATGGCCCAATAAATGTTAGCCCATCCGGTTTTTTCATATCAGAAGCAATTTTTGCAACAAACTTATTAGTGGACACGCCTGCTGAAGCAGTAAGGCAGAGCTCTTCGCTGATTGCTTTTTTAATAGCATTTGCAACATCAATAGCTGAGCCAATACCTTGCTTGTCTTCCGTTACATCTAAATATGCTTCATCGAGTGAAAGCGGTTCGATCAGATCAGTATACCGGTGAAAGATTTCTCTAACCTGGTCAGAGACCATTTTGTAGACATCAAACCTTGGATAAACGAATATTATTTGAGGACAAAGTTGCAATGCTTTTTTGGAAGACATCGCAGAGCGGACGCCAAACTTTCTTGCCTCATAGCTGCAAGTGGCTACTACTCCTCTTCCTTCCGGCGAACCTCCTACAGCAATTGGTTTTCCCCGATAGTCAGGATTATCTCTTTGCTCCACGGATGCATAAAATGCATCCATATCAATATGAATGATTTTACGAAAGGTCTTATTATTTATCTCTTCCTGCTGCATGAAACCATGGTAAGATTTGCAAAAGATAAGGGAATTTTAAACATTCAATTGGATGAACGAAGGATGGTAAAAATATTTGTATAACAGGAATTTTGCAAGATTATAAAGTAAACTCCAAATAATAATTTCGAAACCGGGGATTTAGCAATTCAATACAACTGAATATAACGCTTTATGAATTTAAGTTATTTTCTTTGTTTGATAAAGGTGCTTTATGAAGTTGGCGTACAGATTTCTGCACGAAAGGATGCTGAACCCGGATATGTATTGTATCAAGGTTTGTTATTAAGTTGCCAATAATAAAATAATGTAAGATAAACTGTTAGCTTCATTTTAAAATCTTGTTTGTTCAGTATTGGCTACTACAACCTATGAAATTGGTTACTTGTAATCATCAGCACAGATTCAGAACAATCTATGTCGCATCGCAAAACAAGCAAGAATACTGAAAAACCAAAAAATGAAAATGTTTTAAGGATAGTTTGTTAACGATAGTCTGTCAGTTTTAGAAAAAAGAAAACATAATTCACAACCTCCAAAAAAAGCTATTTGAAATTAGCAAAGGGCTCGTATTTATATTTAACGTGATTAAACCGTTGCTGCCGGTGGCGTCATCTTTATCGGTGGAACAGAAGACAAATGGCTAAGGGCATTTAGATAAGGCAACAGGGAAAGTTATTGTGGCAACTACCTTGCCTGCTCTTGCAAATGCGACGCCTGAACAACTTGTTCCGGTTGTTACTTCTTTCCTTGTTCCGTAGTAGATAATATGGGTCCTCTTTCCAATTTACCAGTGACATTATGCAAAACAAAAACGATTTATCCTTTTATAAACAGAAGATATTTCGTCTGACCACTGTTGATTACCCTTATAAAATATAACCCTCGTCTTAAGTCAGTGGTATTGAAGAGAATGTCATCGTAACCTTTAGCAATTATGTCCTGGGAAGCCAGCTTTCTTCCGAACAAATCAATAAGAGCAACATTTGTCTTGCCAAATGCATTTATCAAATGGACTTTCAGCGAACTGGTAACCGGATTTGGACTTACGGTAAAACTCCATGGTATTTTATTTACAACTATTGAAATAACATTACTTTGAACTGATGCTCCATCTGTACCTATTTCATTAATCTGATAGTATATCTTACTAACATTAAGATCAGTTACATTATTATCGGTAAACGAATAACTATTCAAAGAACTGTTGCCCGAGGCGTTTACTGTACCGATGGAGGTAAAGTTAGTACCGTTAAGGCTTCGCTGGATAGTAAAACTGGCATTATTAAATTGTGAAGTTGTTTGCCAGGTTAACAGTACATTTTTATTTTTCAGCTTGCCTGCAAAGTTTAGGATTGTAATTGGTGAAGAGCCAACCGTAAAATCAGCAGACGTGGTGCAACCACCCGGGTACGTTACTACTGCTTTATAAACGCCCGGGCCGCCTGCTTTAATGCTATTATGAAATAGCGAAGGAAATTTAAGTACCTGGTTATTCGTTTGGTCTGCAACATATACATTGCTGCTATCATCTACCTTTATTCCCCAGGGCCTGAAACCATTAGCGATATTAATACCGTGATCACTGCCAGGTTTCCATAATTGAACACGGTTATTGACAGCGTCAGATACATAAATGTTTCCTGCTGCATCTAATGTAACTCCGGCAGCAAACGCAATCTGATCAGGAGCATTGCCAAACCCTTTTCCTCCGGCTACTAATTCCCCAATTGTGGCTCCGGGAGCCCATTTTACAATCCTGCCATAATTGTTATTGCGTGTATCTGAAAGGTTATCAGCAACGTAAATATTGTTGCCGGCGTCTACGCATATACCATTCGGATAATTAATACTGGCGGGGTTAGAAACAGGTTGATCGGTAAAAGAAACCTGATCTTTAGAAGTGACTTTACGCACTCCGCCATCAGAAATGACAATCTTGCCTGAAGGATCGACAACACTTGTATTAAACGGCTCCGGATCAAAAGAAGAATAAATATTTTTTTTACTGTCAAAAGCTAAACCCCACGAATTTGCGGTATATAACCTCAACGTGTCAGGAGATGGGGGAGAAAAATAATTAAAAATACCTCCTACATTATAAAATCGAAAACCGGTTAAAATTGTGGATGTAGATACATATAAAGAAGACCTATCAACCAAAACATCATTAACACTGGCAGGGGTAGGGTCGGAGCCGTTGGGCCCATCAATAGGCAGGATATCAAGAATGTCTTCACCTGTGGTACTTCCGAGCGCCCATTTCATAATACGGGAATTGCCATTATCAGCCACATATATATTTTTCACTGAGTCAAGAAAAATTCCGTAGGGCGTAGATAATTGATTTAATGCACTTCCCAAATTATTACCTCCTGCGACAATAATACCCTTATTATCGATACTTTTTATAACATTATTTCCCGGATCATACCAGGTGATATTAGCAGGATACAGGTCATCCGAAGTGATATTTAGTGTTAAAGAATCTCCGAGACCATCAGCACTCTTTTTGTCTGTAATATTTGATTGCGGAAGAGTTGAAACAACGTTGGTATTAATAGTTTCTGAGCTTAAAGCACACTTATTTGTAGTAGTAAACTTTACAAAATAATTACCTGTATTTGCCTCGGTGTAAGTGTTTGAAATTGCTCCCGGAACTAAAACACTATCCTTATACCATTGGTAATTTGAGGTACTAAGTGAAGGAGCAAATAATGTTGCCGATCCGGGCTGGCAAAAAGTGCTTATCTGTGGGATAGTATCCAGGGCAACTACAGGCGTAATAACAACTCCGTCATAACAGAATTGCCCTCCCGGTCCTGCCACTCCAAAGTAATATATACCTGGCTTCGTTACAATCAAAGAATTACCTGTTTCCCCTATAATTGGGTTGGTCAGGCTATCCAGGAACCACTGAGGGTTTACTCCATTTGCATCTGAAGATAAAGTAATACTGGAATCGGTGCAAAGCAAACGCGATGGCACTGAAATAAAAGCATGACAAGTCTCTGGGTCTCCTGCTGCTCCTCCCCCGGAACTCGTGCTCGTGGAAAGAGTTCCGCTTTTTGCCGCCTCTCTATGCGCTTGTCCTTCACATAAAAAAACCCCGGCAAAAAAAGTAAATGTTATTAATAAAAGTAATTGTTTTTGCATAATAGTAATTTGAACGTTTAACAAGAAAATTGATATGACATATAATTGACTTCTAATCTGAAACTTTCTTGTGAAATTTCATTCCGTAATTGTTTAATCCTTTAATAAAAAGTATTGGTTCTAGAGCAGAGTGATTTTCAGGAGGAAATATAAATATATATATAAATTATCATTAACGCCCCGATTAAATCAAATAGAAACTCAATAAATGAATCTCAGTCTTGAGATAGGTGCAAAATATTTTTCTGATTGTATAGAACGCCACCTATTTGATTTTAATAATATAAAACTTAGATTCACTATTTAATTCAAGAAATAACCGGGCTTTTAAGATGCGGAATTATTATAAAATAATTTTGCAGCGTTTCTTATTAATGCAAATTAATTTAACTCTATTAAAGTTGTAAACTTTTTATTTAGTATTCACATGCCGGATAATGCACCATTGAAAGTTTATAAAGGTTGACAATAAAAACTGTAATTATATTAACCGGAAACATCCGCGTCGTCATAAAGCATGAGGCGTTTAATTTTCATTAATCAAAATAATTCTTATGGCAAGTGAATTTCGGGATTTTAATAAGCTTATTGATCATTCAAATGATCCTGTAGCCAACCTTCAAATGTCGAAGCTTGAAGAAGAAAACGATAAGCCGGGGGAAGGCGAGACTTATAGTGACGAGAAATATCTAAAAATTCATGATAGAAGGATCGCAATAAATGTCGTGCGTCAAACTTTAGAAAATGTCTTTCGAAATGATCCTCCCCCTAATTACACAGGTGAACCGCAAAGCGGCATTTATCAAATGCCAGGTGAAGCCGAACTTGGCGAAATTAACATTGCCTTACTTGGTGATTGGGGTACTTACACCCGGGAGTCAGTGAACTTAGCTAAAAATGTTGCAGGGAAAAATCCTGACTACACCATCCATTTAGGTGATACCTATTTCACCGGCAGTAGTCATGAAATTGATCAGTGTTATAATCCTGATAACAAAATATGGTGCTACGGCAGATTGGGAAGTCTTGCATTGTTAGGAAATCATGAGATGTATTCAGAAGCGGTACACTATTATAACACGCTGTTGCAAAAATGGATGGGAGTGTGGAATGATGGAAACATAGCAAACAGGATAAAACAGGACTATAGTTATTTTTGCCTCGAGAATGAGCATTGGAGAATAATTGCACTCGACACGGCAACGGATTCACACTATTCATTGGTATCCCGTATTGCATCTTTTTTCCATCCCTCCGGTGATCTTTTGTCCGGAAATATTAATTTGGATATAAAAGATAACCAGTTGAAATGGCTGGAAAAAGAAGTCTTTAATAACCCCGATGATAAGCGTGGGATCATA
The DNA here is from genome assembly GCA_963800635.1 of uncultured Chitinophagaceae bacterium. Lineage (GTDB taxonomy): Bacteria > Bacteroidota > Bacteroidia > Chitinophagales > Chitinophagaceae > Ginsengibacter. Next base: position 158,527 of record CAWDCB010000004.1, on the reverse strand, counting down.
TTGCTGACGCACCATCAGCCATGGGGAATATTTAAAAATTATGCTTACCCGGTACCTGCAACCACTTTAGCCAGGCCCGAGCTTATAGGAAGCGGGAGGCGAATACTTTGGCTTTGGGGGCATGAACATTATTTTTCAATGTATGGATGCAGCAAGGGTGATAACGTTGTTAAAGCTTTTGGAAGATGCTTAGGCCATGCCGGGATGCCTGTTGAACTTAATGAAAAAAAGAAAGATAAAAATGATAACCAGGTCCACAGGAAGGAACCGGTAAAAACCGATAAGAAGGGAAAGATCAATCCCGGCTTCGATTATCTTGCCCTCTACGATTTAAGGGAAAGAACAAAGGCGCAAAATTCGCAACAAACACCATTAGGATATAACGGATATGCCATTATCTCTCTCAATAAAGATGTAGCCACAATAAATTATTATGACTATAATCCTGACACTGATCAAAGCGATACGCTGGTATCCGAAAGCTGGACGGTAACGGATGGCAATCTTAGTGGAACTATAGATCCCAAAGTGGCAGAGGGGTTGGGTATCATCGACATTAATAAAGCAGTTCGCCCTTAATCTGATGCTGATATTGTTTTACATTATTGTAGATCAATCCTGAAAATGATATAACCCAGCCATTGGTAGCCGGGTAGAGCTGTTTGAAAGTTTAAATATCGCCGGTATATTATTCTATTACGTATGGTTTCATGAGTAAAAAAACACAAAAGACACAACCTTAGTTAATCAAATTGGTACGCTCCCAAAAGAATATTTAAAACTAAAATAAATTAAATAACAGGCAATGATCACTACTTGTTTTGACCAATGTAAAGAAGAGATTAAAAACCTGTACCTGTGACAATTCACGTTCAAAGCGCAGCTTTATAATTAACATAACACTAGTCTTCAGTCAGCGCCGGTAAAAACATTGAACAATTACAGCCTTACCGATGGTTAATATATTTCTGCAGCAAATAGTAAAACTGCCTGCAGCTCACAACAAAGCAGAAGACTTAAATAAAGAACTTCAAAGACAGATTCGCCTCGCAGAAGACATCATCAGCTTTGCCGTTACAAAAGATATGATAGATCCAGTACAATTTTAAAACCACCTTCAAAACAAAATTCGACTTATCGCTGTTGGAAAAGGCTGCCAAGGATAGTTCCGTGGCTAAGCCAAGAGTTAACCGGATGGGCAGGCTCGCTAAAATTGTACAACCAATTAAGCACTCTTACATAAAAGGAAATAAAACGATCAGTGAGACTAAGCCCAAATATCAATTAATTGCTTCCATACCTGCAGGAGATCATTTTGCACTAATTCATTTTAGCCGGCACACCAGTTGAATTAATTATGAAGATTTCTGGACATAAAAGCTTAAAAGATTTTTATAAGTATATTAAAATTGCGCCTGGACAAGCAGGGCAAAGAATCAAAGAGTTATGGCAGAAACGAGGTGAATTAAGTATTGACGAGGACAATTGATGACCTTACCTTAGCTGTTGTTATCCAACGGCCAATGCTGCCAAGGAAAAAGGCTCAATATTATTTAAATCTTTCTCTTTCAAAAGAAATTTATAAATACATCTGTCATATTAACTTCCCAGCCGAAACTTAGGTACATAGGATGCATCGTTGGTGGCAGTTTATCCTTTGAATTAGCGCTGTAGCTCTGTCGTAATGCACTATAAATTTTGAACAATAATTCTCTTCATAAATTTTGGATTGAAAAAAGGCGTGTAGTGTTGAAAATCTTTCTTTTCATCAGTAGTTGGGCTTATAGGAAACCATTACTGTTCCACAAGGAAAAGACATAGATTTGATAAGCGTAAATGTCAGAACGGCATTGTTTGGTTTAAATATTGTCAACCCTTCTCCTAAACGAAAAGGGTTCAAGAGGAAATAAAATTCATCAACCAGATTATTTTCTATTAAGGAAGTAGCAAATGATGCTCCGCCATAGACCAAAATATCCTTGCCATTTAATTTTTTTAGTTTTGTTACTTCACTGTTCATATCGCCACTAATTATGGTGGTATTTTTCCACGGATGACCGGTCAAAGTGCCTGACAAGACAATTTTTGGAAGTTCAGAAATTTTTTTTCCAAGAGCAAAATCAGGATGACTTGGATTGGTGGCTACATTATCCCAGAAAGGTATTAGTTCTTGTGCCGTATTTCGTCCTAATAGAAGAGTGTCCACACTTTCAAGATTGTCCGTACAAAAGTTTATCACTTCATTGTCCCATTTGAAGTTTTTACCACCCTTCTCCATGTTTACATAATTGTCTAAGGACAAGTGCATTTGCAGTTTTAATTTTCGCATTTTTTTATTCTTTTAATTGATATGCACATATCACAAAAAATGTACCGCTACGCTAGAAAACTGCCACCAACGGCTCACCAGATAAACGCTCACTTTGATTGTTTTAAATTTTCCGTAATAGTTTTGATAGCTTTGATTTAATTGACGCAGGAAGTTTCAGCTCGCTCCTCACCACATCAGCCCAATTTGCTGTGCTTGCAGAGCAGAATCCCAGGAAAACATATTCTTCGATGAGCAAGTCGCCTTCCCACCTGGCAGTTCTGGCGAAGTCTACGTCAAATGCTTTTCCCGTAGGAGGAATTACTTTGCCGTCCGGCATGGCCATCTTCCCGTGAAGGTTCCTGTGGCGCGGCACACAACGGTTATCCAATCGCCGCTGAACCGGGTACGGATCATTATCGACGTGGACACCAGGGAAAATGCTAAACATCTGCTTCATCAGCGCAGCATGCGCTGGATCTCCCTGGATTGGCTCTGCGTTTCCAAGTGACGTGAGCAACCATGTCGGGGTGATGTACAGCCTTAATTCCTGAAAAGTTGATTTTGGTGGCTTCATTTAATAGAAGCCATGGGTTTTCTGTTATCAAATAGAACTATAAATAATCACGAGGGACCAAATCAAAAGCCTTTTAGAATCAATAGAAATCTTGTTTCTTATAGCCGCCTGCCATGCATAGCGCACGCCGATACCAGTCATCGTTCAATAACTTTCATAGAAACTGTTTGTTCTGAATGTGACATTGATATTAACAGCAGACCATTTTGCGCCTTGCGGACATATCATTACTACTTTCAAACATTTTCCCGGCTATTACTTTGATAGAACTTTGTGCCACGATTTTAATAAAACCTTTTACTAATAAATAAACCGGATCGATAAACAATACAGCAGAGGAGAAACTCTACAGTAATCAAGGCAAAAATATTTTCATCAAAAAATTAAATTATGAAAAAGTTAGTTATCTGCCTGTTTGCATTTGCAGGCGCTGCATCTCCTGGCAAAGCGCTTGCACAAAAAGGCTTTTCAGCAAGCGTAAAAACAACCCCGCAGTTTGTTTTTCTCGAAAATAAAGACGACAACAACAATAACAATTACCAGGCAAAAGCAACTTTCAATACCGATTTTGGAATAGGCGGCGCTTATAATTTTAAAGATAAGCTTGGCCTTGGCGTTGACTTGTTGTATTCTCTGCAAGGACAGCGTTATAAATTCAGCGGCACTGAATACAATCAAACGAACGAATATGTAAAAGTACCAGTCTATTTTACTTACAATTCTAACCCGTCGAAGATTGTTTCATTTGTAGGAAAAGTCGGCCCACAGGTAAGCTTCATTACCTCTTCAAAATTGGAAGATAAGGACGGTAAAACAATTCTAAGTGATACCAAAGACCGTTACGAATCATCAACTTTTGGCGGGGCTGCTTTGGCGGGCGTGCAAATTAAGCTCGATCAAAATATGTCTGTAGTTACGACTGCACGCTTTGATTATGATTTTACCAATGCTGAAGACAAGGCCTACGTTGGATATACAAGTGCCCGTAGTGATACATACAATATGACGGCGGGCATTGAAGTGGGATTAGAATATAATTTCCATTAAAAATCTAAACTGACTGTCCTAAGGCGAGTTCGTCGTCAAGGGGCCCAGCATTATTCAGGCTCAAAATGTTTTAAAACTAAAAAATCACTAAACGACTAAAGAATTAATATGAAATTACTGAACGTGATATTGCTGCTTGCAATCTTATCGGCCTGCGGCCGGCACCAAATAAAGCTCAATGAAAAAAGCAGAAAAATTGGTATCCATATTTTTACATCCAAAATGCCGGATGATGATCCATCGAACTGGTATTACATTAAAAATATAAATGGAACAGGTGACAACGGTTATTATTTCGAAAGTAAGAAATTAGTCGAAAACTTCGGAGATGCAAATTTTATGTATCTCGATGTGAGGCCAGACAAGCTAAACGAACTTTACTCAGTAAAAGAAAAAATAATTCTGGTTAACCCTGAAGAGTTGCCGGAAAATGTGCAACAAAAGATCTTTGAATTAGAATCAGTAAGCGTAAATGAGTAAACTTAATTTTCCTAAAGATAAAAATAAAACCTTATAGTGAACTTTTATACTCTTTTGGGCTCAGGCCAGTTCTTCTTTTAAAAAATTTAGAAAAGAAGAACTGGTCACTGAAATGTAAAGCATCAGCTACCTGCCCTACAGAATAGGAAAGATCTCCAAGCAATATTTTCGCTTCTGCAATCACCATCTCATCAATAAACTCCCCACATGTTTTAGTTGTAATTTCTTTCACGGTTTTGGTCAGGTGTTTTGGCGTCATGAAAAGGGCGTCCGCATAAAACTGCACGCTTCTTTCTTCTTTGAAGTGCGCAGCCAACTGTTTTAAAAAATTAAATAAGATGTCTTCCTTACGGGTCATTCCGTGTTCCTCATCACCCCTGTATTTTTTAGCGATGGCAGCAAGATCAAGTAAAAAAAGATTGAAGCCATGATGTATCATATCTTCTTTAAACGGATGCCCGTTATTATCTACTAAATCTTTTAAGTAAAGTAAAAGTGTAAGAAACGTTTCCGCTTCTTTATCTGTCAGAAGAAATAAGGGATCGCTTTGCTGAATTAAGAAGCTAAGCGCTTCCGGATGTTTTTTATGGATCATCGCTCCCACGAGGAAATCATGTGAGAACCCCATACTAACGGTAGGTAAATGTTCCCCCTCTTTTTGCACATGAACGATGCCGGGATGAATGATGAATAAAGAGTTCTTTTGTATGACGTAGTTGATAAGGTTATACTTTAATTCTATGGCTTCGCCCAGGTTAAGATATATTGCAAAGTGCGTAGAGCGGGAAGGGCGGAGCATCTTTTCCTGCACAGGCATTTCTTCTTTTGTGTAGACAAAAAATTCCTTAACCTGCACTTTTTGGTTGGTGATTGCCTCGGCATGAACTTCTTCAATGCCGTAAGTATCTATAAATGAAAGCGGAGTTTGCATATATAAAAAAAGGGGATCTTATCCTCCGGCATATATCGAAATAAAACCATTTTGAACTTAAAAAAACAATATTTAAAACCGATTAAGGCCCTGTATCAATTGCAGAATTTAGATTTGCTGATGCAACAACTGCTTTGGAAATGATTGAAACGCCATGTCTGTATTATAAGTCTCTTTTTGATAAAGATCCATGATCTCTTTGCTTATCATTTCAGCACTTTTAGGCGGAGAGCTGCTTTCAGATTTTGAAGTTTCACTACATAAAAACAAATCCTGCGCCCAAAGATGATAGTACCTGATACCGTTGCGGTGTGCCTCTTCAGCAAATATTTTCGACATTTCCATCCTGGTAGAAAAAGCAACTCTTGCTAATGCGCATGAAGTAATGTTTTCAAAGAACCTGCTGTCAGATACATGAACAAACATACCGTTGGGATTTCCCTTCATCAGGTTAAGCACAATACGCGCACCCATGAAAAATGGAAGCATGTCCGTTTCCATCATATTATTCCATTCATCCATACTGGCTTCGGTAAGATCTTTTTTAGAATTTGAGAACTCAGGGATTTCTATAGAAATATCAATTTTGCTGAATTTCTCTGTTATAGTTTCGCAGGTTTCCGTCACCTTATCAAAGTCCTGCACATCTATTAAAAGGGAAATAAATTTTTTGTATTGGTTAATATCCCGAAACGATTTTATGGTTTCGATCTGGCGCAGGCTTTTCGCAGGAAAAATAACAACTGCCTTCTCTTTTAAAAAAGCGTGAATGATACCCATGCTCAGGTTACTTACTTCACCTGAAATTAAAATCACTTTGTCTTTAAAAAAGTCTGGCATGATGAATAGATTGAGATACAAATTTACACCAATAAGATAAGCATTTATATGTTTTTAACACGCTTAAATATGCTTTAAAGGCTTATTTGGACTGTTTTTAACGCTAAATACATAAGAATTTAAAGCTGCACCTTACCAATTAAAGAATAGCAAAAAAAGCGATACCGCCTTACTAAAATTCCTCTTGCCCTTTCCGGCTTAAAAAGAAGTTTTGACATAAAATTGCCTCTTTCAGCCCTTTTTATCGGCGTCTTCGTGACGGAGCTTTGCTTCTTTTAAATCAATAAATGAACAAAATGCAAACTCAATCATTCAAAGGGATATACAACAAGAGAAAAGGATTCAACATTGTTACTTTCATTATTGCAGTGTTAATCGGCATTACTTATTATAGTTGTACCTCCAGCCCCGCAGCTACTGCACCGCCTCCGCCGCCATCATTACCGGTAGCCACGATAGTTACAGGTACCGATACCACTTACCAGGAATATCCTGCATCAATAGAAGGCACTGTTAATGTAGAAATTCGCCCGCAGGTAAGCGGCGCACTTGATAAAGTATTTGTTGACGAAGGCGCCTTTGTAAACGCAGGCCAGCCATTATTTAAAATTAATGATCAGCCATACCGTGCAGCTTTAAATAATGCCATTGCCAGTCAGCACGCTGCCGAAGGCGCAGCAGCCAATGCGCAGATTGGAAATTGATAAATTAACCCCGCTGGTTCAAAACAAAGTAGTTTCAGATTACCAGTTAAAAACAGCTAAAGCAGCTTACGATGTTGCCAAAGCAAATATTGAACAGGCAAAAGCAAATGTATCAACCGCACAGATCAATTTAGGTTATACCTTGATTAAAGCTCCTGTAAGCGGTTATATTGGCCGGTTAATTAAAAAAACAAGGAAGCCTGGTTGCCCCTGCAGATGTTGACGCGCTTAACCCAATTATCGGATGTGCATGATGTACATGTTTATTTCTCCTTAAGCGAAAAGGATTTTGTAAACTTTAAAGAACAATATCCCGGGCGAAACCCTAAAAGATAAATTGAAACAATTGCCAGCAGTATCATTATTACTAGCTGATAACACTGCATTATGGCAAACAAGGTAAAATTGATATGATAGACGGCCAGTTTGATAAAAACACCGGCGCTATCACCTTAAGGGCAAGCTTTGCCAATCCACAGGGCTTATTACGCTCAGGCAATACCGGCAAAATACGCTTGAGCCTGCAGCATAAAGATGCTTTGATAGTACCCGAATCGGCCACTATTGAAATGCAGGATAAGGTATTTGTATTTGCCGTAGCCGATAGCAATAAGGTAAAAAACAAGCCTATCACCATTGTTGGTAAAAGCGGCACAAATTACCTGGTTAAAGATGGCGTAAAAGCCGGCGACCAGATTGTATTAAGTGGCATTGACCAATTACAGGAAGGTATGGTGATACAACCTCAAAAGGCAGCAGAAAAGCTGCCGCAATGTAAAAAACTAAATGTTAGAATCAAGAACCACGATTAGATCAAGAAGTCAAGGTGCACTGTGAATCAGCTATCATCTGCGACTTGATTCTTGACTCTTATACACATTTAAAAACAAAGTCATGTTTCAAAAATTTATAGAAAGGCCGGTACTGTCAACAGTTATCTCCATCTTATTGGTGATATTGGGTGTACTTGGCTTAACCAAACTGCCCTTACAGCAATTTCCGGATATTGCCCCGCCGGCGGTATTGGTAGCCGCTGTTTATCCCGGCGCCAATGCCGAAACCGTTTTGCGTTCAGTAGCGCCATCGCTGGAAGAATCCATTAACGGTGTGGAAAATATGAGCTACATGAGCTCTACTGCCAGTAATGATGGTACATTGGCTATTACCGTTTACTTTAAACAAGGTACCAATCCCGATCAGGCTGCGGTTAATGTTCAAAACCGTGTAGCACAGGCTACCAGCCAGTTACCTGCCGAAGTTGTACAGCAAGGTATCACCACTACCAAACAACAAAACAGCTTTATTGGCGCTATGGGTATGTATACCGAAGATGCTAAAAAATACGATCAGACCTTTGTGGCCAACTATGCGCAGATCAATATCATTCCCGAAATTAAACGTATCCCGGGTGTAGGTCTGCCAGCATATTTGGTGGTGTTAAGGATTACTCCATGCGTGTTTGGCTAAATCCCGGCCAAATGGCAGCTTATAAAATTACCCCTGCCGAAGTTATGGCCGCTATACAGGATAAAAACCTGGAAGCTGCGCCTGGTAAATTTGGCGAACGCAGCAATGAAGCATTTGAATATGTAATTAAATATAAAGGTAAACTTACCAAACCTGAAGAATATGAAAATATTGCTATCCGTGCCAATGCAGATGGTTCTGTATTGCATTTAAAAGATGTGGCACGTGTTGAATTGGGTGCTTATTCCTATACCAGTGTAACCCGCTTAAACGGGCATGATGGTATTGCTATTGGTGTTATACAATTGGCCGGCTCAAACGCCAACGAGATACAGATAGCCATTGATAAGCTGATGGAAAAATCCTCAAAAGATTTCCCTGCAGGCATTAAATACAATCAGTTTTACAGTACCAAAACCGCTCTTGATGAATCTATCGACCAGGTTGAACATACTTTGATAGAAGCCTTTATACTGGTATTTATTGTGGTGTTTATATTCCTGCAGGATTTCCGGTCAACCTTGATCCCGGCCATAGCGGTTCCGGTGGCTATTATAGGTACGTTCTTTTTCATGAACTTGTTTGGGTTCTCCATTAACCTTTTAACCTTGTTTGCACTGGTACTGGCCATAGGTATTGTGGTGGATGATGCCATTGTGGTGGTGGAGGCGGTGCATGCCAAAATGGAGCATAAACATCTTAGCCCCAAAAGCAGCCACTACCGAAGCCATGCATGAAATTACCGGCGCCATTATTTCCATTACGCTGGTAATGGCGGCGGTGTTTTTACCGGTTGGTTTTATGACAGGCTCAACAGGTATATTTTACAGGCAGTTTGCATTTACCATGGCTATCGCCATTGTTATATCAGCTGTTAACGCTTTAACTTTAAGCCCTGCTTTGGCTGCTTTGTTTTTAAAGAATAAACATACTGCAGATGGCGATGAAGCACCTAAAAAAAGTTTTAAAGAAAATTTTATGCAGGCTTTAACAGCAGCTTTAATTACATGACCAACAGGTATGTTGGCGGCTTAAAATTCCTTATCCGTAATAAATGGATCAGTATGGGCGGGCTTGCATTAGTAATTGCTTGCTACGGTTTACCTGGTAAACACAACAAAATCAGGCTTTATCCCTACCGAAGATCAGGGCTTTGTGGCCATCGCTGTTTCCACACCATCAGGAACTTCATTAGACGGTACCACTAAAATATTTAAACAGGCCGAAGATGCAGTTGAAAGCTTTGCCATCAGCAAGATTTGTTACGGCGCATATCTGGCTTTAACTTTTTAACGCAATCCAACAGCCCTTCAGCCGGTCAGTAGTTTTCGTGTTGTTAAAACCTAATAAAGACAGGGGTGCAGTTAAAGAATATCGATGATATACAAAATATAATACGGGGCAAATTAGCCGGCATACCAGGCGGTACTTTCTTTGTATTCAGTTTTCCAACTGTTCCGGGATTTAGTAACGTAGAAGCCTTGGATGTGGTATTGCAGGATAAAACCGGTGGCAAGCTGGATAAATTTAGCGGTGTAGCCAATAACTTTATTGGCAAGCTGATGAAGAAACCGGCAATTGCTTATGCCTTTACCTCTTTTAAAGCAGATTATCCGCAATTACAATTAGAAGTTGATGATGATAAAGGCCAATCAATTAGGTGTAAATGTGAAAGACATCTTGCAAACCATGCAGGCTTATTTTGGTAGCGCACAAGCATCAGACTTTAACCGCTTTGGTAAATACTACCGTGTGGTGGTTCAGGCTGATATTGCCGACAGAACAGACCCAGCATCTATTGACCGTGTGTTTGTTAAAAACAAAGCAGGCGAAATGGTGCCGATTAATACACTGGTTAAACTAACCCGTGTTTATGGTTCAGAAACCGCTTCACGTTATAACCTGTTTAACTCTATCGAGGTAAATGCTATCCCTAAACCGGGCTATAGTTCAGGTGATGCGATCAAGGCTATAAGGAAACAGCTAAAGAGCAATTGCCATCCGGTTTTGCTTATGAGTTCTCCGGCCAAACACGTGAGGAGATTTCTTCAGGCGGACAATCAGCTATCATATTTATGCTGTGTTTGGTGTTTGTTTATTTCCTGTTATCAGCACAATATGAAAGTTATATCTTGCCATTGGCGGTAATACTTTCTATCCCTACAGGTATTTTAGGTGTGTTTGTGGTATTGGGTTTAACCGGTATCGAAAACAACATCTATGTACAGGTAGCCTTGATCATGCTCATTGGTTTGCTGGCTAAAAATGCCATCCTGATCGTTGAGTTTGCCGTGCAGCGGCGAAGGCAGGGCATGCCATTGGTAGCAGTCAGCTATTGAAGCTGCCAGGTTAAGGTTACGCCCGATCATCATGACATCGCTGGCCTTCGTGTTCGGTTTGTTCCCGATGAGTATTGCAACCGGCCCATCTGCACAAGGTAACCACTCTATCAGTATTGGCGCAGCAGGCGGTATGGTTTCAGGTGTATTGCTTGGGTTGTTTATCATACCTGTGCTGTTTGTCATATTCCAGCCTTACAGGAAAAAATAACAGGCATGCCGTGTAGCAGTGCTGATAATGAAAATGAACTCATGCAATTGGTAAAATATGAATGGTAACAACGTACCCGGTTACGAAGAATGAAACTGGTATAACTAAAACTTAATTATAATAACAATGAAAAAATATATAAACCGGTTGCTTTTATAGTATGTATTGCTAAGCGCCTGTAAAGTTTCAAAAGATGTTGAAACACCCAAGCCCGCATTGCCTGATACTTTCAGGAATGCAGCCGCAACAGCCGATACCAGCAGTATTGCCGATATTCACTGGAAAAGCTTTTTTACCGATGCTACCCTGCAAAAACTGATCGACAGCGCCATCGTAAAAAACTATGATATGCAGATAGCCGTTAAAAATATCGAAGCATCGCAATTATTGTTTAAACAAGTAAAATGGAACTATGTGCCGGAAGTGGATTTGAATGTAACTGCCAGCACTACAGCCGCCCTTCTGATAATAGTTTAACGGACTTAAGCTTAGCTCAATATAATATCGGCACTAAACATATTGAAGATTATTCGGCAAACTTATCGCTCTCATGGGAAGCTGATATCTGGGGTAAGATCCGCAACCAAAACAAAAGCGCGCTTGGCCGCTTACCTGCAAACAGCCGAGGCGAAAAATGCTGATACAAACCAATATTGTGGCCAGTGTATCGCAAGGTTATTATAACTTGCTGATGCTGGATGAGCAATTGGCCATTGCCAAAGAAAATGTAACGCTGAACGATAGTACGCTGCGGATTATCAATCTACAATATGATGCCGGGCAGGTAACATCTCTGGCCGTTGCAGCAGGCACAGGCACAACAACATGGCCGCCGCAGAGCTGATACCGCAATTTGAACAAAACATCGCCATACAGGAAAATGCCCTGCGCATTTTAACCGGCGAATTGCCCGGCAAAATTGATCAGAAATGCAACCTTGAATGATATGTCTTTTCCTGAAACCTTATCAGCAGGTGTTCCTTCAGCATTAGTAAGCCGCAGGCCCGATGTAAGAAGCAGCGAACTTGCGCTTAACCATTGCCAATGCAAATGTAGGCATTAACAAAGCCGAAATGTACCCTGCATTAAGGATTACTGCAGAAGGTGGTGTCAATTCTTTTAAGGCAAGCAACTGGTTCAATATCCCGGCATCGTTATTTGGCATAGTTGGCGGGCAGTATTGTGCAGCCATTGTTAGATCATAAAGATTTAAAAACAAATTACGAAGTTGCAAAAATTGAACGCGAAAAAACAGTGATCCAGTTCCGGCAATCGGTATTGAATGCTGTTGGCGAAGTATCAGATGCGCTGGTCAAAATTGAAAAGTTAAAAGCAGCAGGATATTGCGGCGAACCGGGTAAAAACCCTACAGCAGGCTACCGCAATGCAAACCTACTATTTAAAAACGGCATGGCCAATTACCTGGAAGTAATCACCGCGCAAAGTAATGTATTGCAAAGTGAACTGGAGCTTGCTTCTCTAAAAAGATCAGCGCTTAGTGCAGTATCCGGTCTTTATATAGCTTTAGGTGGTGGATGGAGGTAAATTGCTCAGGCGTTCTTACACAGCCACCAGAACAATTTCAACAAGTAAAGTATCTAATACCGCTTGTGAATTTTTTATGTCGCTGGTATTGAATGATGTTCATGTAATATCGTCCAGTTATTATTAATTTTTTTAAGCCCAACTGTTAAACGAAAATCTAAAAATTCCGCTTCACCATTTTTATAGGCGCCTGCGCATTGCATGCCTGCATAACAAAAAGCAACATCTTCGCCTGAAATAATATGCAGGCCTTTAATATCAAATACACCAAAATCCTGCGCCCATAAAAAAAACGTGTCCCATGTTTTACGATAGGCCTCTAAACCAACGGACTGAAATGGTTCAGGCACATCATATATCACAAAATCGTTTGAATGATTAGCAAGAATGCCTTCCATGTTTTTTTCACGAACTGCTTTTGCCCAGTTTTCAATTATTTCACGAATTAGATTTTCATCATTTATATTAGAATTCATTGCCAAAAATTTAAGTTTTTAAAAGTGTTTTATTTCTGTTGGCGTATTAATTTATATCTCGTGCTAATTTTTCCTATTGCAACTTTTATTTCTATTTAATGATGTAAAATTCTTTTTTTAAATTATTATTTATAGGGGTAATCATGACTTTAATCAGGGTTGTTTGCGACAAAATAGTTAAGTGTTCGTAGAAAGCAATATTCATTGCCTGTAGATGCAATAATCCGTAATCCGGGATATTTTTTATGCTTGGGACAAGCGATCTTTGCTTTTATTATTCACCAACAAAACAATAAAATAATGAATAGTATAAAAAAAATAAATTTAGGTAAACAAAGCCTTGTAGTTCCGGCCATTGGGCTTGGTTGTATGGGAATGACAAAGATTGCAGGCATGGATATTTATGGCCAGTCTGATGAAGCAGAAGCCATCGCCACCATCCATCGCTCTCTGGAATTAGGCGGTAACTTTTTAGACACGGCAGATTTGTATGGCCCTGTTGAAAACGAAAGGCTTGTGGCAAAAGCTATTAAAGGCAACCGGGACAAATATATCGTTGCCACCAAGTTCGGTTTTGAAATTGACGACAATGAACAACTGACCTGGCAAATAAATGGCAAACCAGGTTACGTTAAGAAAGCTGCGGAACGTTCTTTAAAAAATTTAGGAACAGATTATATTGATCTATATTACCTGCATCGCCTGGATCCAAACACACCAATAGAAGAAACGGTTGGCGCCATGGCCGAATTGGTAAAAGAAGGAAAAGTGGCATATATCGGATTGTCAGAAGTATCCTCAGAGACAATTAAAAAAGCACATGCAATTCATCCATTAACTGCGGTACAAACAGAATATTCTTTGTTTGAAAGGAGCGTTGAAGAAGATGGAATTTTGAACACGCTTCACGAACTTGGAATTGGCTTTGTAGCTTATTCGCCGCTCGGCCGCGGCTTTCTCTCAGGAGATATTCAAAGCCCCGATGATTTTCCCGCAAATGATTTTAGAAGAGGCATCCCTAAATTCCAGGGTGAACAGTTTTATAAAAATATTGAATTGGTAAACGAAATAAAAAAGCTCGCAGCAGAAAAAGGCATTACTATCATCCAATTAGCTTTAGCCTGGGTAATTTCAAAGGGTTTCGTGCCTATCCCGGGTACGAAGAGAAGAAAGTATGTAGAACAGAATATTGCAGCAACAAACATTGTCTTAACTCCCGAAGAATTAGAAAAGCTGGAAGCCATCGTTCCATTGGGCACTGTAACAGGCAACCGATATGACGAAAACGGTATGAGCATGGTCGCGCTGTAATATTACAAGTGCAATATCTATGATATAGCTTCTGTTCATTTAGATCCTGTAGAATTTCTTTTGAAAACTCGGAGAAAGCCGAAAATCTGATCAAAGAGTAGGCGAAAAATTTAATATACATGTCAATTTATCAAGATTGTCTAAACGGCAATCCAACAGCTTGCAGCAAAATTGCGCAAATGCAAATTCTCGCAAAAGGTATACAAGAATTGAAGAGAGTAATAAAGTTTCCAAAAGTTGGCCCTGATCCTGTACCTGATTTATTGCTTGATACCGTAAGCAATTTGTCTTTGGAGTTAATTAGAAATATGTTTAAAGGAGAACCAAGTCCTCAGCCGGCTATTAAATTAAATTTCATTGATCCAGCGTTACTTAATAGTGGTATTGATAAAAAACTAATAGCTTCGAGCCTGGCTCAATTTAGTGCAGCAATGAAAAAATTGCAAACTTTAATTGAAAGCGACATTCACACAATTAACCGGTTAAAATAAAGAAGCAAAATTTGTGGTCGTTGAAGTAAAGTATAACAGAGGTAAAATGTAATATCCAGGTTTACTTCATTCAGTAATTACACCAAGTTTGATTCCTATCTCAATAGTATTGATTTATCAAACATAATCGGTTTGTCAAACGGCTTGCAGTAGCAATAGCCTTTTAACCCCAACGCTCAATACCTTGCCTTTTGAAGTTGTCAAGTTTTATGTCGTCGGGTGTTGCCATTTTGCATTGCTACCAACGTTCCAGTAATTGCGATGGTAGGGCATTTCGTGTTCCGTCACGCCGATATCGAAATTGATTTTTGTTTGGGAAGATTACTAAATCAGTTGTTTCTTACTTTTTTCTGTTAGCATTTATGCACAAGTAAAAAAACCGAACTATTGCTTCACCACGGAATGTTCCTTTTAATAATTGGATTTTTACAAAAAGTGAACCGAATTTGTTACATTAACGCCTAACATAATTACTCATGGAAAAAATATTATTTCTTTTTTGTTGCCTTTCATGTTTTGTGCTTTGCAAAGCACAAAATGGCGCAGACAATCGCAGCAGACTATTTGATGCGGACTGGCGCTTTTTGAAAGATAGCACTATTGATGCATCAGGCGTTGCGTTTGACGATTCAAAATGGCGTGTACTTGATCTGCCACATGATTGGAGTATCGAAGACCTGCAAGATCAATCGGACTCAGTGATTGGCCCGTTCACAAAAAAGAGCATAGGAGCAACAGCAACAGGTTATACCATTGGTGGCATTGGCTGGTATCGAAAACATTTTACATTGAACAACATCGCAGATAAAGAGGTTACGGTTTATTTCGATGGCGTTTACATGAACAGCGATGTATGGATCAATGGCCATCACCTCGGCAACCATCCTTACGGTTATACACCGTTTTATTATAACCTTACTCCTTACTTTAAACAAAATGGCGAAAATGTTCTGGCAGTTCGTGTTCGCAACCAGGGCAAGAATTCCCGCTGGTATAGTGGCTCGGGTATTTATCGCCATGTGTGGGTAACCATAACCAATGCTGTTCATGTTGAACAATGGGGTGTGTATATTACTACACCAGTAGTTTCTCAAAATGCTGCAACCATAGCCATACGAACCTCTGTTATTCATGATGAACAAAACATACAATTACGAAGGCTTCGTACAAAAATTGTTGATGCAAAAAATAATGTGGTTGCAACCGCAGAAAATAATTTACCTGTTTCTGCAGATGGACAAACCACTAAAATAACATTAACGAATCCGCACCTGTGGTCTCCTACATCACCTTATCTCTATCATGCGGTAACAGATATTCTGCAAGGCGGAAAAATCATTGACCATGTTGTTACAGGTTTTGGCGTTCGTTCTATAAGCATCACTGCGGAAAAAGGCTTTCTTCTTAACGGCAAACCCATTGAATTACGCGGCGGCTGTGTACATCATGATAATGGCCCGCTGGGCTCGGCAACTATCGACCGTGCCGAGGAAAGAAAAATAGAGCTCTTAAAACAGTTTGGTTATAATGCAGTACGCACAAGCCATAATCCTCCCTCTCAGCAATTTCTTGATGCGTGTGACCAGCTTGGCCTTATCGTTATTGATGAAGCATTTGACCAGTGGGAACGTGCGAAAAATGGCGATGATTATCATCTCTACTTCGACACTTGCTGGAAGAAAGATATTGATGCCATGGTGCTTCGCGACCGCAATCATCCTTCTGTTATTTTTTGGAGCATCGGCAATGAAATAAATGAAAGAGCAGATGCGCAAGGCCTTGTCATTGCAAAACAATTACGTGATGAAGTAAAACTTTTAGACAGCACACGCCCTGTAACGGAAGCCATTTGTGAATTTTGGGACCATCCCAGTTACAAATGGGACACAACTGCCACTGCCTTTGCTTTGCTCGATGTGGGAGGTTATAATTATGAATGGAAACAATATGAAAGCGATCATAAAAAATATCCGCAAAGAACCATGATGGGCTTAGAGAGTGTTGCAAAAGAAGCATTTGAAAACGGGCAACTGGTAGAACAACATCCTTATGTGATCGGTGATTTTTTGTGGACAGCTATGGATTATCTTGGCGAAACAGGTATTGGCCATACAGGGCTCGACAGCACTCCCGGTTTTCAATTGCAAACATTTCCATGGTTCAATTCATGGTGCGGCGATATTGATCTTATAGGAGGCAAAAAACCTCAGTCATACTATCGTGATGTAATATGGAACCGCAGCAAGCTGGAGATGCTGGTACATACACCCATACCCGAAGGCCATACAGAAGCAGTAAGTTTTTGGGGATGGCCTGATGAATTGCCCTCTTACACTTTTCCAGGGGCTGAAGGCAAAACGTTACAGGTGCATGTATATACACGATACGATGCAGTGCGGCTTATGCTGAATGGTAAACCTATTGGTGAGCAAAATGTATCGCCGGAAACAAAATTTACCGCTACATTCAACATCATTTATGAGCCCGGCGAATTGAAAGCGATCGGTCTTAAAAATGGTAAAGCGGTTGATTCTATAATACTGCAAACGGCAGGCAAGCCGGCACGCATACGTCTTGTTGCGGACCGCATGCATATTAAGGCATCACGTAATGACCTGGCTTATATTACGGCAGAAGTGATTGATGCAAACGGCCGTGTGGTTCCGGATGCTGAATTGCCTTTGCATTTTATCATTAACGGCAATGGAGAAATTGCTGCAACCGGTAACGCAAATCCTTCCGATATGGCAAGCATGCAACAGCCTCAACACAAAACTTTCCGGGGAAAATGTTTGGTGATTGTCAGGCCAAAGGGTAAGAGTGGAAGCATCACCTTAAAAGCAACAGCAAGCGGGTTGGCACCGGCACAGGTAGTGATTTCAACAATAGAATAAAGCCGATACAAGTTATCAGAAGTTAAAAGGAATACTTGTAGCAGCAAGCCTCATGTTGAACCAACACCTACGGTGAAGACTGCATCGATCGTCATTAAAATTACAGATACTACCTTTTCATTAAATAAATATATCATGAAAAAAAATGAGCACAGCAAAGTAACCTTATCCCCGCAGGCGGTACAAGCATTGCAACAGCTCTTCAATGTGCTTACAGCCGAGAACTATTGCTGAAACATGCGCTACATGTAATTGTTAGCATGTCTGCCCGGCTTGCATGAATGCATGTGTCAGCGGTAGGGGTTTTGTTCGTCCGCCTGTTTTGTTCTTCAATTAAATGACTGCCTAAATTCCAACGGCGATTGACTGGTTTTTGTTTTAAATAACTTACTAAAAGATTGAGAATGCTCAAAGCCCAGCTCGTAGGCAACTTCGCTTACAGAGAGGCTGGTCGTGGAGAGTTTTTCTTTCGCTTTTTCTATTAGCTTATGGTGTATGTGTTGCAGTGCACTTTGGCCGGTGAGTGAGCGCAACATATCACTTAAATAACTGGGGGAAATATTCAACTGCTCAGATAGATAATGTACGGTTAGTATTCCCTGGCTTACTGAACGTTCGTTGTTGAAATAATCATCCAATATTTCTTCCAGCTTTTGCAACAGGTCATTACTTAGCGTTTTACGGGTTATGAACTGGCGCTTGTAAAAACGGTTTGCGTAGTTCAATAACAACTCAATTTGAGAGATAATTACATCGTGACTAAAATCATCTATCCTGCTGTTGAGTTCCTCCTCGATGTTCTTAAAAATGGAAATAATAGTTTCCTTTTCCTTTTCAGATAAATGCAGCGCCTCATTGGCAGAATAAGAAAAAAAACCATATTGTTTTATCTTTTTTGCCAAAGGATAAGTAAGGAAAAAATCGGGGTGTATCAGCAATGTGTAGAACGAGCACACGCCGCCATGCTCTTCGTTACTGCCTATTATTTGGCCGGGAGCGGCAAACAGCAAACCGCCTTCATCAAAATCATAATAATGCTGCCCGTACTTTATCCTGCCACTAAGCCTTGGCTTGTAGGATATTTTATAAAAATTAAGTATATGCGATTGCGGAACATTGTTTTCAATAACCTGCGTACTTTCTGCACCAAGCAGGCAAACCAGCGGATGCTGTGGCTCGGGCAGACCGAAGGCCCTGGCCGCTTCTGATAGCGAATGAAAATTATAGGGCTTATTTTCTTCTTTTTTCATGTTGATAATTTAATACAAATAGTAACCGGCAAGTTTCTGCTTACCGGTTACTATTGTCTTTATAAAGCTGTTGCAGCTTACGAAGTTAAGCCAGTTTTTTTTCAAAGATACGCTGGCTGGGGGCTTCCCTGTGCTGCGTTGGAAACATCCTTCCATTTTTCCCACTCCGCCAAACGCTCTTCGTAAGCTTTTTTTACCCATGGCAAATTATGACTGCCCAGGAAGAAACGCAAAGGTGGATTTTCGGCATCAACCACTTTAAATAATGCTTCGGGAGTGGCTTCAGGATCACCTCTTTCCATATCTTTCAGTCTATCTGCAAACTGTTTTTTAAAATCAGTGTAGATGTCCATGCCTGCAGCAAACTTCAAAGACTCCTGGCTGCCAAACTCTGTGGCATAAGCGCCGGGCTCGATAATGGTTACTTTAATGCTAAAAGCTTTTACTTCCAAAGCAAGGCTTTCATGTATTGCTTCGAATGCCCATTTGGAAGAGCAATAATAACCGATGACAGGCAGCACAACATGACCAAGGTTGCTGGATGTACCAACGATATGTCCGCCACCCTGCTTACGCAACAATGGCAGCGCTGCCTGTATAACAGCCAGTGCACCAAAAATATTGGTATCATACATTGCCTTCACATCTTCAGCAGCAGACTCTTCTATGGTGCCGACCAGGGAATACCCGGCATTGTTAAGCACGATATCAAGTCTGCCGAAATGATTGTGTGCCTGCGTTACAGCTGTCTTTACCTGTTCATTATTTGTAACGTCCAGTTCGAGCGTCAAAACATTTGCACCGTATTTTTCATTCAGTTCTGCAATGCTTGATAGCTTTCTTGCGGTAGCCGCAACCTTGTCTCCACGTTTTAATGCAGCCTCCGCCCAAACTCTTCCAAATCCACGTGATGCGCCGGTTATAAACCAAACCTTAGCGCCTGACTTTTCATTTTGTTGTTCCATATTTTCTATTTTAATTTTGTTACGCAAAGGTCAATGGCTGCTATTTGGTTTTTGTAGCCTGATTGAGTGTATTTGTAGTCAAAATGAGAAAATGAAATAATTTTATGGCAGAGCGCATGGTATGATTGCCGCTAACTGCTGTAAGCGTAGTGGTTTGTCCGTCCAACTGTTTTTTTTCAATTAAATGATTCTCTAAATTTCAACGGCGAAAGCGCTGTCTTTGTCTTGAACAACTTACTAAAGGACTGCGAATGTTCAAAGCCAAGTTCGTAGGCAATTTCGCTGACTGATAAATTTGTCGTAGATAACTTTTCTTTTGCTTTTTCAATCAACTTGTCGTGGATGTGTTGTTGTGTGCTTTGTCCTGTCAATACTTTCAGTAAGCTGCTTAAATATTTTGGCGAAACGTTTAATTTATCCGCAATATATTGAACTGTCGGCAAACCTTTTGAAACTAAATCATCAATATTAAAGTAGTCGGTCAATATTTTTTCCAGGCGTTCCAAAACTTGATGATTGGATTTTTCTCTTGTGATGAATTGACGATTGTAAAAACGGTCTGAATAACTAGCAAACTTTCAATTTGTGAAATAATAATTTGCTTGCTGAACTTATCAATATTGGAATGATATTCCTGATGTATGTTTTGAATAATGTTGTTGATTGTTGCTTCTTCTTTTCTTGAAAGCCATAATGCTTCATTCACAGAATAACCAAAAAACTCGTACTGTTTAATCGTTTTTGCAACAAACTTCTTTTGGTTTGCATTTGAATTTATCCAAAACTCTTTGTAATAGCATTGCTTTCCAATTAATTTGTGCTAATTAATTTTTCCCAATTTGCAAAAGCAAATTTTTCTTTGTCTTCCTTGCTTAATTCTGTTGCTTCTAAAAAGTTTCGGGCCTCTCTTCCTTGTCGATATTGATAAGGATAGTCGGCAGAAAAAAGTATGCGGTCTGTTCCGATGATTTCAACGGAACGATGCAGATAAGAATGGCTGAACATTCCGCTTGCTGTTACATATAGGTTTTGGCGGACGTAATCAATAAACGGTTTATTGAGTTTAGTTACTCGGTTGAGCGAAGCCAGTCTTTCAGTATAGAATAAAATCACTTCGCCCCAGTGCCCGAGAATGATTTGCAGGTTGGGAAAACGATCAAAAACTTTTGCAAGCACTAAACGCACAAATTGTATTCCTGCTTCATAATGCCAACCCAATCCGAAAGTTGAAAATGCAAGGTCGGTTAGTTCGTCAAAACCTGAATAATAAATATCTCTAACTGCTTTTTGCGGAATTTGCGGATGAATGAATAACGGAACACCAAGCCTTTCAGCACATTCAAACAATTCCCAAAAATCTTTATGGTCTAAATTTTTCTCTCGGGTTCGCCCACATAACATGGCACCTTTCAGTCCAAGATTTTTTACGCAACGTTTCAATTCTTTTGTGGCTTCTTTCGGTGAGAACATTGGCAAAGCTGCAAATCCCTGAAACCTGTCGGGTGTTTTCTTTACAATTTCCGATACATAATCGTTGGTTTGAATAGCAAGATTAATGCTTTCACTTCCCAAGTTGTGAAGGCTTGGACTTGTGAGCGAAAGCACCTGCACGTCAATACCTGTTTCGTCCATAAGCTGAAGCCGTGAATTTCCAATATCTTCCAAACGATTTTCAATTTCACCAAAGTGAAGTTTGTTTATTGGGTCATCATCATCGGCAGCTTTTTCCCACGCATTTTTAACTTCACTTGTCAGAAAATGTTCTTCTATTGCTATTAGTTTCATTTTTGCTATTGTTTTTAGTTGGTGCAAAATTCAGCACAATTCTAAAAATAGGTGTAGCCAAACGTCAGATAGTTGTAGTCAAAAAGGAATTGTCAATTTTTACCTTGGTGTTAAGGTTGCGTGGAGTGTCGTACCATTACCGCTAACGGTACGGCTTTATGCTGGCGGGATATTCATGTTCCGTCGGCTCGAACTGTGGTTGATTAATAACTTATGGGTTGAAGTTATGAACAAAAGCTGAATAGAATTCCGGAAGTTGGAACTATTCTGAAATACTCGTTACTGCGCATTGTTAGCAGGTCCGCCCCGCTGGCATAAGGCATAAAGAATGTTAGCGGTTCGGGCTTCTGTCCTCAATCCGTTTTTTGTCCATAGAAGCCTGTTGCACATTTTTAGCGTCGTTCTTCACTTGATTTTAGTGATTTCTACTATTGATAATAAAGTCGTAATAGTCTCTTAATGGTTCTAAACCATATGCTTTCCTAAAATTGTCAACGTTTGCAGAATCTATAAGTCCAATTGCAGGAAAGGGGTGCCCTGCCGAGTCATAAGAAAGTTGTGTGCCGAACTTCTGTTTCTCTCCTGCCTTCACTTTAATCCTGTCGTATAAGTAAGCATAGTCGCTTGGGCTCGTATTTCCTTTTTTGACTTCTTTATTCATTGCTTTAAGTACTCTCACTTGAAACTCCGGGTATTTGTCACTATGCTGGACTAATAACCAAAAATGGTTTGAACCCTCTTTACCAACTTTAGTATATCCCAAAAACCCATATTTATTGAACATTTCTTCAACTTTTATTTTTGTATTGGTGTGAACACTGTCTCTAAACCTATACCACTGTTCCTGTGTATAGCTTGAATAATTTCCATTTGGATGAGCCTTGGTTGCAATTTGGTCTACTTTAACCATTTCCTCCAATTCATTTTTAAGATTAGTCTTTTTTTCATCGGTTAGTTTTACCGCGCAACTTGTCAGAAAAATTGAGATTGTCAAAAATGAAATAACTTTTTCCATTGTTTGGTTTGCCGTTAAAATTGTCGCTTACGTGAAGCATTGGCGATGGCAGGGCACTTGAACGTCTGCTGGGTGCCAGGGCTGATTGAAGAACTATAGACGAAGTTATGCACCAAAAGCCAGATTACTAACGTTAGGCGGGAACTATTGCTGATGAGCGAACTACAGCTGATGGCTTGCACGTCGCCCCCTGCTATTGCCAATGCAGATGTTGGTAGCAGCGCGCAGATATGCGCGACAAAATCGGAAAATTCCGTAACCAAATATTTAGCATATGCCTACAGTAAGTTTAGCGGTAAAAAAGAATTGCAAAGGGCGATGGTATGACACCAGTCTATTTGCAATATTTGTACGATCATGATAACCGCACCATGATTCAAACGAATATTCGTATCCCTTTAACTTCATGGGATACGCGCTATAAAAAAATCAGGAACAACCTGCCGGCAAATTTTGAAAGGAATAGCGAGAGAAATCAACATGGAACTTTCCACCTTAGTCTTGCGTCTAAAGAAGACATACACTGATGCTTTAAAAGCAGGAGAAGACCCAACCATTAAATACATACTTAAAAATTTCTCACTAACATACGATCCTGCTAAAGAAGAAAAAATAACAAAAGTATTAAAGCGATGTTCATGGAATATTTACGACCACATAAAAGATTATATACAAAATAAAAAGAAAGATGTTGCCCGTGATACCATTAAAGATTATAATTCTTTAATCAAGCATTTAAAGGCTTTGCGACACATAACCGCCAACAGATTAACTTCAACAGCTTTGATTATATTTTTTATGATGAATTTGTAAATTATCTTTTCTACTATGCAGAAAAGCCAAATAAAGAAGATTGGCTTATATACTAACACGGTAGGCAAGCAAATCAAAAACCTAAAAGCTTTTCTAAGAGAACGGGCGAGATTAGGTTACATAAAGCCAATAGATCTATCTTATTATAAAACTGTAACAGAAGATGTTGATTTGATCTATTTGGAGAAATCGGAAATGGCTAAAATATATCATTTGGATTTATGTGCTTATCCTTATTTAATTCCCGCAAGAGACTGGTTGGTGTTAGGTTGTATGATAGGGTTACGATTTTCAGATCTTTCTAAAATACATCCCCAGCAAGTTGAAGCCTTACCCCTTTTAGGACATAGCTAAAATAGACAGTTTAATAATTTTTGCCTCATAGTGAATGAATGATTGTATGTTCTATCGCTGGGTTTTGTTGTTGTTGCTCCTGTTCAATCATTTGTTCACTATGAGGGTGCCGATAGGCATTGTAAATGCTTGAGGGCGTTTTTCTTTTCAATGATTTATGCGGATGGTAATGATTGTATGAATGTTGCCATTCATCACTTAATATTCTTAATTCTTCGAGTGTTTCAAACTGATAAGCATCCAATACATCTTCTCTGAAAGTTCTATTCAATCGCTCTATATAGCCGTTCTGCATGGGTTTACCTGGTTGAATATATTTTATAGCTATTCCATTTTTATTGCACCACTCAGTAAATACTTTGCTCCTAAATTCTGGGCCGTTATCTACCCGGACCTGTTCTGGTTTGTCCCGATCTGCAATGATTTGTTCTAATACTTCCACTAGCTTCTCTGAAGGGATGGAGTAATCTGCATAAGCCGCAAGCGATTCTCTTGTACAGTCATCCATTATTTTTAATACTCTTAGCTTCCTTCCACTTGTCAGCGCATCGCTCATAAAATCCATGCTGTAACTTTTATTGGGTTTATCAGGTTGTTGTAGAGGTTCTTTAATTCTTGCCGGAAGACGTCTTTTGTGCTTTCTCCTCAACCCAAGCTTTACTGCCCGGTATACTCTTAGTACCCGTTTTCGGTTCCACACCAGGCCTTCATTGCGGATTTTTCCATAATAGTCATCAAAACCTCTTGTCGGATATATTTCTGCCAGTGATTGCAGTTTTGCTATTACTTCCTTATCATCCTTATGGCTCTTGTAATAAAAAACCGATCGCTGCAGCGATACCACTCTGCACGCTCTGCCAACACTGACTGTCTCTTCATTTATGCTCCATTCAGCCAGCTCCTTTTTGTGACAGAGCGTTACAACTTTTTTTCGATGATCGTTTTAGCAAGTTGATGGTCAAGCATTAATTCTGCATACATCTGCTTCAGCCGACGGTTTTCATCCTGCAATGCCTTAAGCTCTTTTACATGGGATCCTTCCATCCCACTGTATTTCTTACGCCAGTTATACAATGTTGCTTTGCTTATGCCATATTCGCGGCACACATCCAGGGCATCCCTGCCACCTTCATATTGTTTCAATACTGACACAATTTGTGTCTCGGAAAAGTTTTTCTTTTTCATATTTTGACAGTTTAAATTTATGACTTTGTGTCTAAATTCGAACTGTCCTAAAAACAGGGAAGCTTACAAAGTTGTACATGGTAATTTAAGAATTGAACAACAAAAGACAAAGAAACCGGTTGAAATACCCATATTTGGCGAGGTGGAAAAAATTCTTGAAAAGTATCAATATACTTCGCCTATAAATAGGCTTAATGATTTTAATCAACAAATTAAAGAGATTGGTAAGCTTGCAGAAATCATTAGGCCGGTTGAGGTAATACGTTATAAGAAAAAACAGAAAGTAGTAACAAGGAAGCCCAAATATGATTTTATATGTTCCCATACTTGTCGACGTTCTTTTTGTACCAACGAATATCTTGCAGGAACAAATGTTCACTTAATTATGAAAATAAGCGGGCATAAAACAGAGAAAGCATTCTTGAGATATTTAAAAATGGACGAGAGAGTGGCTGCAATTAAATTAAGAGAAGCATGGGAAGGTCGGCAAAGTCTATTATAGCATAATAAGGTCTGGGAATCTTACAGTTTTAACAAATAGATAGACGACTCTTAGTGATACTTACGTTGGGGATTACTTAGAACAAACCAACAACAGGTTCAATTAAAAAGAACAACAAAGCCAGCACTATAGATAATACTATCATTAAATTGATGTTATTTTTTATTTTAGAATACTTTAATTCGTATCGCTTGTTTATCGGATTAATTGCTTTTTCCCTGGGTTCCCTTTCGTTGTTGTAATCCTTTTCAGCTTCGGAATAGTATTCTTAAGCTTATCCACCATAAAATAAAAAATAAAGGTGGAAATAGATAAAACGGCTAGCTGAGAAACGAAAATACAATTTATATGTTGTTTAAAGTCAATTTTTAAGCCAAAAATAAAATTAGCTAATATTGAAAAAAGTAATACAGAAATAGCTTCAAGTATATGAAAGTGTTTTTTCCTAATCACTGCAACAAATCTTTTATTCTTTGAATTTTAGATTCTGGAATTTGATGATTTAATAAACAAATTTCTTTGATGCGCTTCAATAATGTTATTGCAGAGCTTTCAAGCTCCATAACTTTTTCAATTAATTTACTATGTTCCTTTTTTCTGTCATTATCATAGGTATCATTGGAAGCTATAGTAATCAAATCAATTATTTCGTCCTTTAGAGTTTGCCCATAGATCTGATCTTTACTAAGAGATCTTTTAGGCGTTAGATTTCTTTTTGTTTTATTTTGCTCATTAAAGAAAAAAATATTTTCAGGCTTTATTGCAGGCACTTCCGGTTGCTTCTTTTCATTGATAGTTACCTCAAAAAAGCATTCGAATTCAAGCATTTCGTCTGTAAGTAATCTTTCATACTGTTTATTCTCAATTACTTTGTCCAATAAAGTTTTAAAATTTGCTTCAGCTTTTACATCATCAGAAAATGCTTTAAAAGCTCCTAAAACTCCCATCGTATGAATTCCATTAATTAATACTACTCTTGTACTATCATTAATTGGATTATTGAAGCAGGCGAAATAACCATAGTCCCTTATTACATCGTCATGTTCTTTATCCGTATCCGCCTTGTATTCTTTCCCATTACATTTTAAAAAGTAATAACCATCTTCCTCGTTGTCACGATATCCGTAAGTAACAAGTGACTGTTGTTCTGCCATCATAAATTTACAGTAAGAATTTCCTTCATCATTTTCGCTTCCAGGTCCACCAATTATTACTAAGTTTTCCCTTCTATCAATGTCAATATCCGTCGATATTCGTCTTTTTAAGGTTAGATTGTTTGAATGTTTGGAAAGGAAAATGCAGCAGTCTATAAAAGTGTCTTTGTCGCCATAATTATAAATTGCATCATTAAGTTTTTCACTAGTAGTTAAGCCTAATTCCTTCTCTCCTTTATTATTATCCGGCCCTCCAACCACATAAATTGTATTTTGAACAGGCTTAAACCAAAGTTTGGTTAAATAGTTTTTATAATTATAGAAGGTTTCGATTTCATTATTTAGGACCTCTTTAACTAATTCCCTAAACTGCGGATCATTTATATACTCTTTCAAGCTCTTAAAAAAAACTATATTTTCAACAACGCTTTCAGGCAAGTCTATTTCTTTGCCTAATTCATTTAAAAGTTTTATAGAAGCATTACGCGCATGCAAATATCCCGAGTTAAATAAAAAGCAAGGGTTCCCCTTAGATATTTCGAAGAAAGTAATATGGCTGAATTTTTGAAAATCCATTTTGTTCGCCATTACATTAAAACCGCACCTTACTTTAAATCTTTTATTTGCATGGGCGTCTAATAATACCTGGTCAATAACAGCTTGAACTGATTGTTTAGTGTGATTATTAACCTCATCTAAATAAAAGTCAATTTTTATCGTATGCTTATTTTTCACTTAGCCGAGTTTTAATTAATCCTTTGAATTTTGATATTGGATAAATTATTCCTTTTAAGAAAACCGTATTGTCAGGCAAATCGTGGCGTAATATTTCACCTGCCGACAGATAACAATTATTGCCAATCTTTACTCCTCCTATTATAATTGATTTAACGCCTATAATGGATCCTGTACCTACAACAGGAGATTCTTCATCTGTTGTATCCCAGTCTAGCAGAGGATTGTAATAACTATGAGCTACAGTTCCCATGAAAGTAACCCTGTCCTTTAAAATCATACGCTCTGGAATATCGCTTCCGACAATGCAATCCTTTCCTATTATTGAATTCGAAAATATTTTTGCACCGTATAAAATTTTAGAATTATCTCCAATAGTAACGTTCTTATAAACTGAACATTTTTCATCAATAACAACGTTTTTGCCTATTATAGTGTTTTCTTCTATGCTTGCAAAACTTCCTATATTCACATTTGCACCTATGTAGATACCCATACTATCTGCTGTATCGTCATGAGCGCCTATTAATACATAGTGGCCAATATTTACACTTCCTTCAAAAACTGTTTTTTCTGATATTATACATCCCTTCCCTTTTTTCATAAATTCAGTTGATGTTGTAGTATCTTGTAAAGAATATTCCTGTGCTCCTGCAAATTTATTTCTTTCGACGTAAACAATTGTTTTTCCAGTTATACCTATCTTCTCAGATAAAGAGATAAAATTTGTTCTCGTTGCTTAAATAAAAGGTCTCTGTTTTTTGAAAGGTTATTTTGTCTATTCCTATTATAATTATACACCGCATCTTCTATAAAATTTATTTTTTCTAAGCCTTTTTTAATTATATACCTAGAAATAGTTCAGTCAGCTCCGCATACTGATAATTTTCATTGAAGCAACCAATTTCTTCAAAATCTTCTTTTAACAGCAATTGAGGCTGCAATGATATGATGTTTAACAAAAAGGGGTCTCTCTCCGTTCTGAAATATCTTTTTGCTTCTTCAAAATATGCTTTTGGTTTTCTTCTGCTTACGGTATCTCCTTCATAATACGTTCACATTCTCCTATTACCAAATTATATTTTGTTGACTGTTCCATCAACTTTTCAATGCAATCATTCTGTAAGGTATCATCAGCATCTAACCATACAAGCCATTGTCCACTTGCATGTGCTATTGCCTGATTACGTGCATGTGATATTCCTTTGTTTATACTGCTTCTTACAACTTTTACATTTATACTATGTTCGGGTTGTTCATGTCAAAAACCAAATCATCGATATAGTTTTTATTGCTGTTTCTGAACCATCATCTCCAATTATGAGTTCTATTTGCTTATATGTTTGTGCAAACACGCTTTCTATTGCTTTACGCAATAACTCCTTTTCAGGATTATAAGCTGGCATTATTACCGAAACAAGGCTACTATTTTGCATGTTTGCTTATATATTCTTTTATGTCTGAAAAGTTTAGTAGCTGCTCAATGTTTTCATCATTTATTTCTATGTCGTATTTTTTTTCAAGTTCAACCATAATAGCTACGTGTCCCAAACTGTCCCAATTATAATGCTTGCCTAATCCTGTTTCGGGTGTAATACTTTCTTCATCGGTTTCTAATGCCAATGCTATTAGTTTGATGAGTTCTTCATCTAATTTGTCCATAAGCCGTCTTTCACTTTTAAAATTTATAAATCTACTTCTTTAAGCAGTCCGTTTATATCAATTTTTCCGTTTGAATTATAAGGGAAAGACTGTTTGTGTATCATAAGGTTTGGTAAATAATAATTGGGAAGGTTTTTTGTCAAATAACTTTTTACTTCTGCTTCCGAATACGGTTCATAAATCAGAAATGAGATTATCTTGTTCTGATAGTATGTGGTGATGTTTGCCTTACATCCATATTCACGCAAGTGATAGTCAATCTCACTTAAGTCAATCCTGTATCCCATCACTTTTATTTGAGAATCTTTTCTGCATACAAAATATAAATTTCCATTCACCATTTCGCCGTAGTCTCCAGTAAAATAGGCAGGTTGCCTTTTCCTTTGTTATCAATCACTCTGAAAGAATTGTTTGTGGGATCAAATTGTCCTCTGTTGTTAAGTAGCCATTGGCGATATAATC
Organism: uncultured Chitinophagaceae bacterium; assembly: GCA_963800635.1. Classification (GTDB taxonomy): domain Bacteria; phylum Bacteroidota; class Bacteroidia; order Chitinophagales; family Chitinophagaceae; genus Ginsengibacter. The sequence goes on along the minus strand of CAWDCB010000004.1, from coordinate 129,024 downwards.
GCCGATTATTATTATCTCTCCAAAATTTTCATTCTCATCGCTTAACACTATTTCATAGCCGGGTAAAGGTTTTCCGATACTCACGGTGTTATGGCAGTACTGCTTATAATTCTTTGCTGTAAGTTTCAGAGAATGAGCAAAAAATGGTACTTTCTGTTGGTCCATAGGTATTGTAAATAGTTAATTGAGGATTGGCTTTAAACAACAATTCCAATTGTGCAGGAAATAACCTTTCTCCACAAAAAGTCATAATCCGCATAGCGGACACTTCTCTCTTTCAGATGTCCCGCCTTATTGAGCAAGTCTATCACACTGGGAACAGAGTGCCAAAAATTAATATTTTTATTTTTAATAATTTTTCCCAGGGAGTAATTTATCCGCTGTGCCCGATATGGGAACAAGAGCCGCCCCCCGCAATATTGCAGTGAAAATATCACAGATGCTTAAATCAAATCCTAAGTTAGAAAACTGACCCCACCTGTCACCAAGCTTTACATCATATTCATTTGTGCTCCAATTCAAAAAATTTTCCAATGCTTTTCTTGATACCATCACACCCTTCGGTAAACCTGTTGAACCAGACGTAAATATTACATAAGCAAGGGCTTTCTTTACCTATTTTCTCTGGAGCGAAATTTGAATTGTTAGATTGGGAGAATTAAAAAAGTCAGACACGATTGAAAAGTGCCGTCTAAAAAATTTTCTTTTTGGTTTCCAATGATAAGGTCTGGTTTAAATAGCGATGAATAATACCTTTTTCCTTTCCAACGGAACAGAATCGGTTACAGGACAAAAGGCAACCCCGGCTACATACGCTCCCCACAATATTGAATAAGCATAAAAACCTTGTGGCAGGCAAACCATAATTTTACTTACCTTATTTTCAGTCAGATAATTACATACAAAAAGAGCGTGGCTGGAAAACTCTTTATAAGTCCAGTCCTTTCTCTTTCTCCATAACAGCGAAATTTTCATTGTCGCTTTGAGCTTGTATGTAATCTAAAAAACTCATTCAGTTAATTTCTTTCTTTTACGTGGTGGACTGTAATAGGTTGACTTTTATCTGTTGGAAGAACAATAATATCTGATGTAAGTGTTCCCCATTTTTTGAGTTAAGCCAAAGTGTATTTTCTTGTGATGGGGTTTCAGTAAAGCATTCTTTCGTTAAGATTTGTTCCCAATCATTCCAGTTGTTTCTTAAGTGGTTCTGGTTCGTTTGCAGTTTTAAATCTGTCAAAATTTAATGCTATTCTTCTTTCGGCAAAATCGTTGGGGAAACTTCTGTTTATCATTATTAAGTCTTCGTTGACAGTTGTAGATAGTAATTGATTACTTATTCGGTCGCTATTGAAATTTGTAAGCCAAACAACTTCTTCCCTGCTTAATAAAACTAAATTGAATGGTTTCACTTTGCTGATAGTCTATTGCTGGATAAATTTTTAACTGCCTCACTTCAAATTGTTTGCATCTTGCAAAGCTTTCAAAACGATATTTGAACGGGTTTCTAATTGTTCGTATCCGTTACTTTCCTTGTTAATTAGAATCGCAATCAAACTTTCATTATAAGCAAACCATGTCCCACCGGAGGTGTTGTCCTTATATCCAAGCACGTCTGGAAGTTGCTGTCCAGTGGTTATTGATTTTGTCCCATGTTTTATTATATTTCTCTCTCTCTGTTCATTCCGATAAAGAACGCGTAAAGCAGGATTTTTACTTTTTTTTATTACCACTATGCACATAAACTAAAAGTAGCCAATTATAACGGTTGTGAAATGGTTGACAAGTGTTATTTTAAAAAAATCGGCAGCCGACTTGGAGAATTCAGTCAGCCGACGTCGTTAGATTGAGTGACATTTTTATCTCTTTGCAAAAGGGCTTTCGTGCCTGGCTTTACGCGCCTCAATGTGCTAAATAATACCCAGCCAAGAATTATCTTTTTCTCCATCCATTCGCCGTCATAGGTAAAGAATTCTTTATCGCCAGGAAACGATTGTCTTATCGTACGGTTAGATAGTTGGATAGAGCCCAAACTTTGCCCTAATTAAATATTAGAATAATAATTGATGTAAAAATTTGCATTTTAAGCAACTATAGATGAAATCCATCGGCAAAGCGACGTTATGATTTTATAAAGAAAAAGAACCTCTAATTTATTACCTCCCGAAAAGGCCATGTAAACGAAAGATAGATTTTTTTTCAGCTCGGTAATTTCCGTATTTTTTTTAATTTTATAAAAAAATAAGTGATGAAAGAAATAGTGAGACGCGTGAACGCTTTTATAATATTTGACCTCCCGGTACAAAGCGAATTTATAAGCAGGCAATTTGCCAGCATCCACAACAATTTTCAAAAACAATTTCCACATTGGAGTCTGGAAGCCACCCGTAGAAAAGTAATTGCCAATTTCTGGTTTCGCCAGGTTTTATCTCACTTTGCGGCTATAATAGGCATGGCACATTATCTGTATTAATATTTAGTGGGAATCGACCAATGGCTCATGGGATCGTTGGTAGTGTCTGTTTTTCTTAGCCGGGTGCATCATTTTTATAATTCTAACAGCCTTTAGTTACTGGCCTGTTTATTATTCCGATTTTTTACCAAAACTGGATACCGTTATAGCGCAACATGAAAAGGAAACGCAGGCTTCCGCTGAAATAAAAAAATGTAAACGCACCCAATATTCTATCCCAACTCTAACTATAATCTTTTACATATTTACCAAAGCACTGAAAATTTCTTTCCCCGCCTGTAATGACCGTTCCGCAGAATTATTGAATAATTTATATGGTGCAGATAAGGATAAACTAAAGCAAAATCTTTCCCGGCTGTATAAACTTTCCAGCCTATCTCCAAAAGAAAAGGCAGAAATGGAAAAAGGTATTACGAGTGCCAAGGCATTTTTTGACGAGCTTGGATATCCTCCTGCAGAACAAATTATTGGAGCAGCTCGAATTAAAATTACAAAGAGCGTAATCCTTTTATTTTTTATATGTCTCCCACAACTTTTAAGTGTACTTAACTTCTCTTCGCTTGCTTTTCAGGGTATGTTGCAACCCTAAAACAACAAGTGATGAAAGAAATTATGAGCAATGGTAACGTCGTTACCCCAATGTTATTCCCCTATGAACCGGAACAGTTCCTGCAATCTATCCGGCAAATCATCAGGGAAGAGGTCAATAATATGGAAACACAAAAGCCGGTTCCACCTTCCTTTGAAACGCCGGGATTGACCTACAAACCCCTCTATAAGATCGCAGAAGTTTGCGCTTTGTTCCATGTTACAAAGCCTACCATTTATGATTGGGTGAAACATGGAAAGCTAAAACCCTTCAAAATCAGGTCAAGGGTTTACTTCCTGTGGCAGGATATCCAGCAACTTATTTCACCGGTGGAAGAACAACGGTGAATAGAATTTTTTCTTTTCACCCGTTCGGAAATTAAGACACTTAAAGGCCGGCATGCAAGAAGCTTTAGCCTTTATTTCCCGGCAGTTTTATTTCCCAGGGTGAAAATTAATCTCACTTAATTAAACAATTAAAAAAATTAATCATGGCAGAATTTAAAAGAAGAACCCTGCTATTAAGCAGCGGGAAGCAGGTTAAATTATTCGGCAATAGCATTGCTATCGGAAAATCTTTGGAGATCGGTGAAGGTTATGCGCCCAATATCTTTTCCTGTACGCAAGATCAATCAAAGGAGAAAACCTCCCCTGCAGTTTTAAATCCTTACCAATTAACAGCAGAAGAAATGATGGAAATGGCGGATTATAATATTCGCCTCTGGATGGATTTGAAGGATAATATCCGCAAGCATGGGACCAGCAGCCCGAAGATTTTTAATAGTGATGCGCTCAAGTAACGGGAACTTTTATTTCAAGGGCAAGTACAATTTTACCTTTTGAATGATGGTCCGCTATCAGATTTTCCGGTGATAATTTCCTTGATTTTTTTCTTTCAGAAGAAAATATTTTCCGATTTATTGAGATAGTTCAGGTGTTGATATAATGAAGGGAAGTAATATAATCGATGTATAGCCACTTCATTTGAGCTGTAGTCTTATGGTTATTATAGTGATCATAATTAACGTTTAGTGCATCATTAGTTCATTGATGAAGATTAGAATGAAAGCATTGAATCAGTTACGAGATACGGCAATGGCGCAGTTAGAACGTTTCGAATTTTTTTAAGGCGAGCGGTGTTGTTGTCGAACAAAAATCCGGTTGGCCCAACACGCTCGCCTTTTAATCCCGTTGGTCTCAAAAGGAAATGCAAAAGACACTTAAAAAAATGAGGATAGATGGAAACAGTGAAAAAGAAACAAAAGAAGGCCGGCAGGCCGCATAAGGCTATCAAAAAAGAAATCCGTGCCTGTGTCAGGTTTAGCAACCACGAGTATTTTATTATCAAAGAAAAAGCCAAAGAAGCAGGAGTAAGTGCTTCGGCTTATATCAGGCAAACCGCTATTCAATCCAAAATAACTTCCCGGCTTTCAGAGGAAGAATTACAGATTCTCAGGAAGCTGGTAGGCATGTCCAACAACATGAACCAGGTGGCAAAGGTCTGTCACCGGGAGGGACTATTTGAAGCGATGCAATATTTTGAAAACTACCGGAACGAATTTGATACCCTGCTTAAAAAATTTAAACCATGATCAGCAAATATATTCCGGCCAATTCCTTTTACCATACCTGCAGGTATATCTGCAACAAACCGGGGGCAATGATCCTGGTAACCGAAGGCGTCCGGGAACATGATTATAAATTAATGGCGGCTGATTTTGAAACGCAACAGCAACTACGTCCCTCCAAACACCAGGCTTGTTTCCACTCGATCTTAAGTTTTTACCCGGGAGAAAAGCCATCGGATGAACTGATGGCAGAGATAGCAAAGAAGTACCTGGCAGAATTAAAAGTTACAGATACCCAGTTTGCTATTTGTAAACATACCGACAGGGCACACCTACACCTGCATATTGTTGCCAACATGGTGAACAATAATGGCAAAGCAATCAGTGATAGCTGGATTGGTTTACGGGGTAAGAAAGTGGCCCAGCGCCTTACCCAGGAATACAAATTAATCCCAGCTGTAGAAAAGAACTTAAAGCTCACCAATCTTGAAGCCCTTAGTCAACCGGAGGCCATTAAATATCAAATCTATATTGCCGTTTCCGAAAACTTACCCCATTGCCTGACGATGGAAGATCTGGAAAAGCGGCTATTGAAAGTTGGGAATTGAGATACAATATAAATACAAGGGACAAACTTTAGAAAAGCAGGGAATAAGTTTTAAAAAGGATAATATTTGCTTTAAAGGCAGCGAGGTTGACCGGAAATTCTCTTTAACGGGACTAGAAAAGACATTGGAACTGCAACGCAAACAGGCATTAAGCTCTCAGGAAAAAATACTACAAAATCCGGATGTGCAGAAGACTTTTACATCTCAAAAATTTGATACCCAGCAAAATCTACACCTGAATATTGCCGGGGAAAGCAAAAAAGATTTGGCACAAAACCTAACGAAAGGCCTGGAAAAAACTATGGAGATATTATTAAAGCCGGAACATTCGAGCGATGCAATTCCTTATAAATTAACACAGAAAAAAAAGCGACGCAAAAAGAAAGGACAATCGTTATAAAGAACCTAAAAAATATTTTTTACAATTAAAATTTAAAAATCATGAATGAAGATGAAAATAATACCAGTGCGGCATTTAGGGAAGTCGTCTTAAAAAAAGTGGAAAGTCAGGATAAACAAATTGCCGCTCTCGATGAGAAAGTAAACAATATACCGGATAACATGGAACAAATACAAATGGTGATAAGTACCCTTGAAGGATTACGGCATGATGTTCAAAGCAATCGTTTTCCCATAGAAAAAGTTCAGGATTTTATAGCCAGGCTGGACTTAAATACCAGCCTTCTTAAAGCGCCGGTGAAAAAAGAAATAGTACACCATCACCATATTCCTAAAATAATCCTGATCTCTGTCGGCTTTTTATCGCCCTTTCCCTGGTGTGCTTCCGGCTGGTACATGACTTCAAGCAAACTCGACGGTTATATTGCTAATGATACAAAATACCGGCAGCTTCGCCTGGATACCTCGATAAGAAGTTTACAACATTACCTTGATCGGATGATAGTTTATACGATGCCCGGCCTGATATGCGGAAAATTGTTCTTGAAACTGAGGAGAAGAATCGGGAAAATTTTGAGCGCTTGGAAAGAGCGCAGAAGCTAAAAGAGGAGGCAAAAGATTTAGAAAGGGCGGCTAAGAGAAAATGAAAGCCCTGTTCAAATAACGAGGAGCTTCAACGTAGTATATAGCCGTAACCTATCCAGGCAGGTCCCAGACTCAATTCGGTAGTGACGCATTTTGAAAATTTGATGCTTGATAGAATAAGCAAAGGGTTTATTACCTTTGTATTTAGCGCAAAATCAAAGTTACCGAAAGATACAAATCAAAGGGCTGTAATGATAGCTAAAATTGCTACGGGTGAAATCGAAGCACCGAAAGAAGAAACAGATCTTATTAAAGTTAGCTGCTTCAGCAATGGGAAGGAAGGTGGCTTAAAGGGTGGCAAATCAAGGGCAAAGGCTTTGACTTCAAAAAGACGTACTGAAATAGCTAAAAAAGGCTGCTGCAAGGTGGAATAAAAATAATTAAAATGAGAAATATAATAGATTACAAAGTAGTCAGCACAAAAGGCACTGCTGAGTTAGAAGCTGAAATTAAAAATCAATTACAAAACGGATGGCAACCGTTGGGAGGCGTTAGCTCTACTACAGCCGTTAGCAACAAAACTGGCACAGGTGTAATTTTATTTACGCAAGCCTTAGTAAAATATGGATCTTAATTCTTTCGCCCATTATCTATATAGTTGCCGTCATATTTAAAATTTGAAAATTAATCTTCCAACACTCCCCTTAAAGACAATTCGCCTGTTTTAGCCTTGATTAATGCGGGACATAAAAGCACTTTCTGTCACACCCGGCAATACAAGTAGGTTTGATAAAAAAACCAATGACTATAAATGATATAGCTTTGCTATGTGATTATGAAACACCAAAGAAAAGAGGTACTTACAAAAAGAAAGTTAATGACTGAAATATCAAAATCATGGATTGAGGCAGCAAAAATGTTGTGTGCAAATACACATGCAATTGTTAGTTGTCCAGAATGTAAAATCGGTATATTGAAAGTAAAAGATGAACCAATAAAAGCATGGAATAAAGTTGACCGTTATGTTTATTGTGATACCTGCGGAAAGTTTAATACTCTCCTAATCTCTAAATCTGATGATTAATTTTCAAAATACGTCACTACCCTCAATTCCAATAGTTGCAAATATTCTTTATTTTTAAAGAACAACTACTTCAATGAAATTTTATCTCGGTCTTACTGATAACAAATGGTACAATTACCTGAGCAGTATAAATCCTGAGGATATTAATTTCTGGAGGCCTGGAGGGAAATTAAATTTCAAGGCCTTACAAAAAGGTGCTCCATTTCTTTTTAAATTAAAATCTCCTTTAAATGCAATTGGTGGTGTGGGATTTTTTTCAAGCTATAGTTTATTACCGATGAGTTTCGCATGGGAAGTATTTGGTAATAGGAACGGTTGTGATACTTTCAGCCAATTTCAAAATTTAATATTTCAATACCGGGCTGATAAGAAAATGGTTAATCCACAGATCGGTTGCATTATACTTAATAACCCGGTTTTTTTTAAAAAAGAAGATTGGGTTGAAGTTCCGCCAGATTGGAGTAAGAGTATTCAGCAGGGTAAATCTTATGAAATGGAAAGTCCGATAGGGAAGGAGCTTTGGACTAAAATTGAAAATTTACTGGAACGCTATCTGCAGCCCGCACCCGCTGTTGGTACGAAAGCCAATTGATACAGGAACCTCAGCCCATGTATGGTAAAAGTATATTAACTAAAGTAAGATTGGGCCAGGGTGCATTCAGGGTTTTGGTAACGGACGCGTATACACGAAGATGTTCTGTAACCGGTGAAAGAACTTTGCCTGTTTTGGAAGCTGCTCATATAAAACCTTTTGCTGTTGCCGGCCCTCACATTATTTCTAACGGTTTATTATTGCGTTCTGATGTGCACAAGCTTTTTGATACAGGTTATCTCACCATTACAAGCGATCATAAAACGGAAGTAAGCAAGCGAATAAAAGAAGAATTTGAAAATGGTAAAGAGTATTACCAGTTTCATGGAAAAAGTTTATTGTATTTACCGGCAGAAAATACAAACCGGCCAAAGACCGACTTTATTCAATGGCATAATGAGAATGTCTATAAGGGATGAAATGTGGGTTTGTCAAGCGGCATAAAAATGGCAGGTATATCATTGCCTGCGGCAGGCCTGATCATTTTAATTGATATCTTTTGCAGCAATAAATCCTATTTAGCTACACCGGAAAAGACATCAATTAAAATGATCCTTGACTTTCGTTATTAGAGGAAAATTAAGTAATGGAAAGTAAAGGATCTTCTAGAAATGCCACAGCTAAATTCATGAATCGAAACTGAAATTTAAGCACTTGCCAGTTTCTTCTTGGCTTTTTGAATCCTTGAATGACGAATTTCAGGGTTACAGGCAAATGAAGTTCATATGGCCTGTTAAAAGCTTCCTGGTTGAGTTTAAACCTTTCAGAAAGAATGCGAATAGTATCCTTGGACAAGCCTTTTTTGTAATTGAGCATATCAGAAATCAATCCTTCACTTACCTGGAGGAGTTTAGCCAAATCGACTGCTTTCATTTTATGTTCTTTCATTAGCCTCTTCAGCAATTCGATGGGATCTGCATCAGCGAAAGTATTATGATCCTGGTCATACTTTTCAATTAATAAATTAAGCAACTCAATTTCATCCTGCACGGCCTTGGTCTTTTTGCCGCTTTCAACTAAGGCTTCCAGGATATCACAATACTTATTGTACTGTGTATCTGTCTTAATAATTTTATATTGTAAAGTTTCCATTATAATTCATTTTAAAATTTATTTATTGTATACTGTTCATTGTTGCCACAAAGTTTAGTGTATTCAGCATGTGTGCCTATCCACTTAATGTATAAATGAACTTTTGTTATTCCAAAGTGATACTTACATATCATCCGTATTTATTTCCGGCTATATTGAAAACCACCCTGTTACTTCCATTGCCCAACAAATCGGCCGAGCCAAAGGTTGCAATAATATCTCCAGGCTTTGCCCAATCCGCGTGTTTGAGAAACGTTAACCAAAACCCGAAAGAACTTCTGCTCCTTGCATTTTGCAAGGCAAAATCTTCAATTGATTTTCTCTTAATTAGCCTGACTTTCATTTATGCTTGTAAAATGATAGTAAAAGTTCACAAAAAGTGAAGAATATTGAAAAAGTGGTTGCTATCCCTGGAAGAAGATTTTATCTTCAATTGCCGAACTTATATAAAATATTAAATTTTTTATGCATATAACGGACCAAGTCATGCACTATGGTAGCCATACTATTTCGCTTTTAGATATTAGTAATGACTCGTTGGGAATGTTATGTAATAATTTGTATCGTATATTTATCCGCCCCATGCTTGACAAAAAAACCTTATCTGAAAGAGATATTTGTACAAAATATATTACACCTGCACTTACAAACAGCCGGATGGGATATTGATACGCAAATCTTGAAGAAGTTTCTTTCACTGATGGCAAAATTTATGTACGGGGAAATTAACTGCAAGAGGTAAAAGAAAAAGAGCAGATTATATTCTTTATTATAATTCAAATCCTGTTGCCATTATTGAAGCAAAAGATAATAACCATTCAGTAAATGCCGGCATTCAGCAAGCCCTTGGATTATGCACAGAATTCTTGATATTCCATGTGTATTTAGCAGTAATGGAGATGGCTTTCTTTTTCATGACAGAACAGCCACTGATAGAATCATTGAAACCGAACTTGCATTAGAACAATTTCCTTCGCCTGAAGCTTTATGGAACAGATTTAAAAGCTTTAAAGGCATTATAACACCTGAGCAGGAAAAAATTATTTCGCAGGAATATTTTTCTGATGGTTCCGGACGCAAGCCAAGATATTACCAGGAAATTGCCATTAACAGAACAATTGAAGCCATTGCAAAAGGACAAAACAGGATGTTGCTGGTAATGGCAACCGGTACCGGCAAAACATATACAGCATTTCAAATTGTTTATCGTTTATGGAAAGCAAGGGTTAAAAAAAGAATTCTTTTCTTGGCCGATAGAAATGTGCTGATTTCCCAAACAAAGAATAATGACTTCAGGCATTTTGGCGATAAAATGACCTGGGTAAAAAACAGGCAGATTGATAAAAGTTATGAAATTTATCTTGGCCTTTACCAGGGTATTATCTGGCAATGATGAAGAAGCCAATATTTACAAACAATTTTCTCCAGATTTTTTTGATTTGGTAGTTATTGATGAGTGCCATCGCGGAAGTGCAGCTGAAGATAGTGCATGGCGGGAAATTCTTAGCCTACTTTAAAAATGCTACACATATTGGTTTAACAGCTACGCCAAAAGAAACAAATGAAATTTCCAACATTGAATATTTTGGCGATCCTATTTATACCTATTCATTAAAACAAGGTATTGATGATGGTTTTCTTGCACCTTACCGTGTAGTAAGGATTGGTTTAAATATTGACCTTGAAGGCTGGCGACCGCCAAAAGGAAAACTAGATAAAGAAGGTAATCGATGTTGAAGACAGGATTTATAATCGTAAAGATTTTGACCGCAATATTGTAATTGATGAAAGAACCGATATAGTTGCAAAAAAAGTAACCGAATTTTTAAAAGGAGCCGGTCGTTTTTCTAAAACTATTGTTTTTTGTGTAGATATTGATCATGCTGAAAGAATGCGTTCTGCATTGGCAAAACATAATGCAGATCTGGTAGCAGAGAATTATAAATATGTTATGCAGATAACAGGCGATAATGAAGAAGGAAAACGAGAATTAGACAATTTTATTAATCCTGAAGAAAAATACCCTGTTATTGCCACCACCTCAAAATTAATGACAACGGGTGTGGATGCGCAAACCTGCAAAGTGATTGTGCTGGATAGCAATATTCAAAGCATGACAGAATTCAAACAAATCATTGGGCGAGGTACAAGGATACGGGAAGATTTTGGCAAAGCTCTATTTTACCATTCTTGATTTTAGAAATGTAACAGATTTGTTTGCTGATCCTGATTTTGATGGGCCACCCATTCGAGTGAAAGAAGCAGGCGAAGATGATGACCTTTCAACTGTTGAAACGAAGAAGAAGAATATTACTGACCCATAATTGATAATGTAACTGGGGAAGAAATAATCATTTAAAAACCTTCTGTTCGTTATCCGCAAAACGACTGTAATACTTTGTACAGAGAAAGAAGACAAAAGATTTATGTAAATGGCGTAGATGTTTCTGTACTGGTTTCAAGGGAAATGTATTTTGATAATGATGGCAGGCCGATTACCGTTAGTCTTAAAAGATCATACACAGAGAAATTATCAAAAATCATTTTGCTTCTTTGAATGATTTTTTAAATAAATGGAATGATGCAGATAAAAAAGCAGCTATTATAAAAGAACTAGGAACAAGGTGTTTTGGTTGATGCATTAAAGAGGCAGTAGATAAAGAACTTGATTTATTTGATCTTATTTGCCATGTTGCTTATGACCAGCCACCACTGACGAGAAAGGAAAGAGCTAATAATGTAAAGAAGCGCAACTACTTTACCAAATATGGTGAACAGGCAAAAAAAGTATTGAAGCTTTACTGGATAAATATGCTGATGAAGGCATTACAACCATTGAAAGTGCCGAAGTGCTATCTATTGATCCACTAACAACATTCGGAACGCCACCGGAGATAATGAGCATGTTTGGGACCAAGGAAAAGTATATTCAAGCAATTAAAGAATTAGAAGCAAATCTCTACTTAACAGGATAAATCGAGAATCAATGGAGTTACAGAACAAGTTTCAACCCGTATTCGACAAACTGCCAGATATCCTTCCGCCTAATTTAACTTTTATGGAGATAGCTGGCTACCCGCATTACGAAAACGTATGTAGCAATATTTTAAAATTCTACTTAAATCCGAAAACAAAGCTTCATGGTCTGGACGACTTGTTGCTGAAGTCACTACTCCAGTCCATAAACAAATTTGAGCAACCTTTTACTGATTTCGAAAATATAATTGTCAAAAGAGAGCAGGTAACTGAAACTGGAAAACTCGATCTCATTATATATAATAGTAAATGGGTAATTGGGATAGAAAATAAAATAAGGCACTTTTTAAATAATGATTTAGAAGAATATTCTCAATATCTAAGTAAGCAGTTCAATGGCCGGAAAATTTTAAAAATTGTTTTATCATTAAAATCCGAAATTGGAAATCTTAGCGGAGAATTTATAAATCTCACTTATAAAGACTTGATCAACAATATTGACGGTAATCTCTTAAACTATAAACCTGAACCTTCTAATCAGTATTTTGTTTTCTTCACTCAATTTGTTCAAACCATCAAAAACATGTACATTTTCACTTCAAGTATGGAAAAAGAAGAAATAGAATTTTTAAATAATAACCAAGACAAGATTCAACAGATCATGCAGCTTGAAAGTAAATTGAATAGTTACATAAGTACTCGTGCTTATAAAATTCTAGACGCAATATCTTTAGGAAGTAACTATGAAAAGTCGGTATATGACAACTATGATGTTGTATTTCATTATAATCATAGCGGGGTCTCTTATAAGTTTGAATGTTCCAATTTGTTCGAACTGTGGTAAGTGATATTCATCTTTGCGTCGAACAAAATAAAATAGATTATGAAACGTTAAAAAAACTTGATTTGTTTAAAACTTTTAAAATTGAAAATCTAAAAACTAATGCAGAAAATACTAAACTGATTATTGGAAATGATATTGATTTTTATATTTCAGATCAAGCGTTAATTGAAAAATTAAAAGACTATCTGTTCGCCTTAAATAATATCAGGTGAAAATGAGCAAACTTAACCTACTACAATAAAATCCATCCAGGACATCATGCGCAAAGATGCCGGTGTAGATGGCGATGCACAACGCATCTCTCAACTTGGCTGGATGCTGTTCCTGAAAATATTTGATGAAAAAGAAAAAGATTGGGAAATCACCAATGAAGATTATAAATCTCCCATACGCAAAGACCTGCGCTGGCGCAATTGGGCTGCCGATGAAGAAGGAATGACAGGTGATGAACTATTGGACTTTGTAAACAATACCTTGTTCCCTACGTTAAAGAACATGAAGCTGCGCAATAACAAAGATGCTGCCAGAATGGTAAGGGATGTGTTTGAAGACTGCTTACAACTACATGAAAAGCGGTACGCTGCTTCGGCAGGTAATCAATAAGATTAATAAAGACATTCATCTTAACACACAAGGCAGACCGACATGCCTTCAATGATATTTATGAACAGATACTCCGTGACCTGCAAAGTGCAGGTAATGCAGGTGAGTTTTATACACCCCGGCCGGTAACACAGTTTATTGTTGAAATGATTGACCCCAAAGTTGGGTGAAACAGTTTGGACCCTGCATGTGGCACGGCAGGATATTTAGCAAATGCTATTGACTATATTGAAAACACCAGAAAGTAAAAACCTTGGACAGAGGGAGAATCTGCAAAACAGTATACGTGGAGTAGAGAAAAAGCCATTGCCGCACATGCTGGCCACAACCAATATGATTTTGCATGGTATAGAAGTACCCACTGTTGAACATGATAACTTTCTTAATCAAAGTTGGGCTGAATGGACAGAGAAAGACCGTGTGAATGTTATTGTTACAAACCCTCCGTTTGGCGGCATGGAAGAAGATGGTGTAGAAAAAAATTTTCCGTTTACAATACCGGACAAGAGAAACCGCTAATCTTTTTATGGCGCTGATCATTCATCTATTAAAAGATGAAGGACGTTGCGGACTTGTATTGCCCGATGGTTTTTTATTTGGCGAAGGCGTAGCCACACGTATAAAAGAAAACCTGCTGGAAAAATGCAACCTGCATACGATTGTTCGTTTGCCCAATGGTGTATTTGCGCCATACACAGGCATTAAAACCAACCTGTTGTTTTTTACAAAAGGAAAACCCACTAAAGAGGTTTGGTATTTCGAACATCCTTATCCTGATGGTGTAAAGAACTATAATAAAACCAAGCCAATTAACATTAAAGAGTTTGACCTTGAAGAAAGCTGGTGGAATAAACAGAGAAGAAAATGAATATGCATGGAAAGTAAGTGTCGATGAAATAAAAAAACGCAATTATAATTTTGATATTAAAAATCCACATGCAACAGAAGAAGAACATCAATACACAAGCGGTGAGATAATTGATTTGCTAGGTCAGTCATTTATAAAAAGCAATCAATTGTTAAAACAATTAAAAGAAGCATTGTGTGATGATTGAAAAATTAGGGAAAGTAATACGTCTTCGCAAACAATTTATAACAATAGATAATTCTATTGAATACAAACGCTGCCGTGTTCAGGTAAATAGAAAAGGTGTTGTTTTAAGAGATGTAATAAAAGGCGCTGCAATTAACACAAAGAAGCAACAGATATGTAAAGATGGTGATTTTCTTGTTGCAGAAATAGATGCGAAAGTCGGTGGTTACGGATTTGTTGGAAAAGAATTAGCCGGGGCAATAGTGAGTAGCCATTACTTTTTATTTGAAATTGATGAAGATAAGATGCTTAAAAATTATTTAGCTTGGCTCATAAAAACAAATATAATACAGGATCAAATTAATTCAAAAGGGAGCACTAATTATGCAGCTATTCGGCCTCATGACGTTTTGAACTTTGAAATCCCGCTTCCTTCAATCGCTGCGCAAACAATATTAGTCAGCAGGCTAAATATCATTAATACACGATACCTTTTGCTTGATAAAGAACTTAGCCAACAACAAACTTATCTCCAACTTCTCCGCCAAACCATATTGCAGGAGGCTGTACAAGGCAAACTAACCAAGCATGAATTTACAGATGAGCCGCCGATAGTATTATTAGAACGCATAAAAATTGAAGAAGAAAAACTAATAAAGGGGGGCGAGTTAAAGAAAGAAAAAGAGCTACCACCAATAAAAGAGGATGAGATTCCTTTTGAATTACGGAAAGGATGGGTTTGGCATAGGTTAGGAGAATGTGGCATAACTCAAACAGGAGCAACACCACCAACTGATAATAAAAAATATTTCGGAGACTATATACCATTTCTCGGGCCGGCGGATTTAAGCGATGGAAAGGTTAATTATCAAAACTTTGGTTTGTCTAAAGCCGGAATAGAAAAAGGCAGACTGATATCGAAGGGTTCTATCCTGATGGTTTGCATTGGTGGGTCAATTGGAAAGACTCAGATGATTGATCGAGATGTTAGTTGTAATCAACAAATAAATACTATAACATGCTATAAAATTATTTTAAGCAAGTATGTTTATATAGTATTAACAAGCCCATATTTTCAAAAACAGATTTTAGCCAAAGCCACTGGATCTGCAACCCCTATTATAAATAAAGGAAAATGGGAAAGTATTATAATTCCACTTCCGGCAACCGCCGAGCAACATCGAATTGTGACCAAAGTCGAGCGTCTACAGCATCTGCTAAGCCATATAGAAACGCAAATACACCAAAGCCGCCAATACTCACAGCAATTATTGCAAAGCATATTAAGAGAAGCGTTTGAAGATGCCGGAAAAGGATATAAAATAAATGAAGAACTTTTAATTGCCGCCGAACCCTGAACAGGCTTACTATGCGACTATATTGGTCAAGTTTTTTTGTTTGTGATTATTATCAAAAAAAATTATATTTGCTACACAACGATAGGATGAGAAATTATCCTGATCCGCGGAGCAACATTTAGTGCAAAACGCCAAACTTCCAAGGATAATTCTTGCAATATTGCACGAATTACCTTGGGCTCACGCTTCCTGGGAAACCAGATAAGCTGTAGAGCTAGTAAGGAGATGAGCATGATTGTGTATAACATATAATGCAAATTTAATGAATTTAGCCGCCTAGTGCTGCTTTGAGAAATTGACTAGTGAGAAAGAAGTGGGACCGGAAAACATTGTACGACCAGGAGTAGAGAGGTTAGCGAATAACACACTGCTCCTGGCTTTGCATTTATAGACATTTATATGGAGCCAAAACTTATCGAAGTATTGTTTAATGAATGGATTCAAAAACAAATAAAATATCAGAAAAATAATAAAGGGAAGTACCTTCACTTTGATCGGTTTATTAAGCTTCTCGACCATGAAGGAAATCATAATCGAAAAAAAATCGAATCATTAAGACATTACTTTGAGAATGCAATTACAAATATTCCTAAGCATTCTTTTTATCCCTTTATTAAATCTGATATTGAATCTCCACGAATTACGCATGTAGTAGATAGTAAGACCGGGAAAAAAAAACCTCTCCTGGACAAGAAAATCAGGCCTATCGCTTATGCCAGCCATTTTGATGCTTTAATTTATAGCTGGTATTCCTTTTTGCTCACTGAAAAGTATCAGAGTCAATTAGCCGCCTGGAAAATAGAAGATTGTGTGCTCGCCTATCTGCAAAAAAATAGACAGTGTAATATCCACTTTGCTCACCAAGTTTTTGGTTTTATAAGTAACCAGTTAGAAATAAAGGGAGAATGCTCTGCACTTGCATTTGATCTAAGTTCCTACTTTGATAATATAGATCACATCATTTTAAAAAAACAGTGGTGTAAAGTTTTGGCACAAGATAAATTACCAAAAGATCATTTTAAAATATACCAAACTCTAACTAAATATTCTTTTATCCAAAAAGAATATTTAGATATGAGATTTCCCCGTTCTATGGATAAATACATTCATCATGATAGGATTTGTAAGCCTGAACAATTTAGAGAAATGGTGGAGAATGGGCAAGTCATAGAAACAAACCCCTTTATTAATTCTCTTGAAAATAGTGAAAGAATCGGGGAAATGTGTGGCATACCTCAAGGATCACCCTTAAGTGCATGCCTTTCTAATATCTATTTGATTGCCTTTGATCAATTAATAAATTCTTTTGCCAAAAAGAAAGGGGCTGTGTATAGGCGTTATTCTGACGATTTATTAATTATTTGTTCAGCCAAGGATGCTGATTTTTTCCATAGTTTAATTACTCGATAGTATTAAAAGATGTGAAGTTGTTGTAAATGCAAAAAAGACGGAAAGAATTAATTTTAAAAAGCAAAATAATGTTATATCATCAGTAAATCAAAAAGGTGTTAAGAAGCATCTGCAATATTTAGGATTCGAATTTGATGGACTTAACGTATATATCCGTTCTTCTAGCATGTCACGCTACCACAGGAGACTGTGCTCCAAAGCATCGCAAGCAATACAAGATGCATATGATCCTGAGTTTTCCAATGGCCAAAAAATTCATCGGAAAAAACTCTATAACAAATTTACGCATCTTGGCAACAGAAATTTCATACGTTATGGAATCAATGCTATGAGAATAATGGACAACTCAACGACTGTAAAAAAACAAGTTAAGGGAAGCATTGAAAAAGTAGAAAAAATGCTAAATACCTATAAGAACATTAAAGAAGATAAATTAAAAAGAGCTAGGATTTCTTTTAAAAAAATGGTGTAAAGTTAAATTATCCTCTTGAGCCAAAATATTATCATGTAATGTCAACAAGACTTAGCCTAAATGAAGATCAAAAAAATGCTTTCAAAGTCATTAAAAAATTTTTTGCTTCTGCCGGTGATACTTTCGTTTTACAAGGATATGCGGGGACCGGGAAAACCTTTTTAATGCAATATTTGGGAAAATGGTTAAATCATAACAAAAAGCATTTTACATTTCTCGCTTCAACAGGTCGGGCCGCAACCGTGCTTCGAGGCAAAACGGGTTTCGCCGCTAGAACAGTTCACAGTGAGTTATATCACTTTAATAAAGTAGAAGGGGATGATGAAGAGATACCTGAAGACGCGCCAATTGGTCGATTTGGACAAATGACATTACAATTTTTTTTAAGATCGCCAGATCATGATAAAAGAATTTACATTATTGATGAAGCTTCAATGTTGTCAAGTATTCCTAACAAGGATGACTTTATTGTTTCTTTTGGAACCGGAGTTTTAATGAATGACTTTTTTAATGCCGTAGGTCACAATAAGGTGATTTTTGTCGGAGATCCTTGCCAACTGCCTCCCATAGGTCAGGCATTCAGCCCAACTCTGGATATGGATTGGCTCGCTCTTCAGGGGAGGACTGCTATCAAAGTCACATTAAATAAGATTGAGAGAAATCAACCGGATAATGACATCCTGATTCTAGCAGATATAGTCAGGCAAATGGTATCTCAATTGGAATGGGAAACCTTTCCAAGATTGCCTGCAAGAAATATGAATAATGTAAAATTGTATCCTTCTGATAAGGAACTTTTTATCGAATATCTAACCAAGTATAGAGAGGTCGGTGTAAATGGCACTGTTGCTATAGCCAGAACCAATAAAATGGTACAGCATATAAACCGAGCGGTAAGAAGGGATTTATATGGAGATTTAGATTTGCCCCTTCAGGTAGTATGACGTTTTGTTTGTAGTTCAAAATAATTACTCGATACCATTGACGAATGGAGATTTTGTTCTAGTCACAAGTATTGGCGAAGAAAGATATCAGGCAAATCTTCGTTTTTTAAGTATTAGACTAAAAGCGTTGGTTTCCGAGGAAACACTATGAAATACTACTATCATTAGATGTTTTGTATGGCAACGAAATCAACTTCAATAAAGAGCAACAAAAGGCATTGATGGTAGATTTTAGTCGTAGAATGAGAAAGAGAAATATTAAACCTAACTCCGACATTTATAAGGACGCAATGATGAAAGATCCATATCTCAACTGTCTAAGGGCAAAATATGGCTACGCGGTAACATGCCACAAGGCGCAGGGTGGCGAGTGGGATTATGTGTATCTATTTCTTGATCAGAAGATGTACGGAATGAAAAAGCCTGAGCTTTTCAGATGGTGGTACACAGCCATTACCAGGAGTAGACAAGAATTAAATTTGACGGATGAGTGGTGGATAAAATGAATAAATCATTGTTCGTATTCCGGTTTCGTATTCGGCATACCCTTCGGTTGCCGCGGAAGCTAGCCCCATCTGTGTTAGAATGTCTAAATAAGAAAATACTCCTATTCCACCATTTTGTGCAACGTTGAAATAATTAGGAATCGCCTTAGTTTGTAACTAAGGAAATTTATAGAAGGACTATACCTGCAGGCTTTGATAGAATAATTTCCGGTTTGTTATTATATTCTTTTAAAGTACCTGTGAGGCGGGTGAAATATCCAGATCGATGTTTCACATAACACTCAGCCACCCCATAGATTCAGTAAGGCGCTGAAAATCTAGGCAAAAAAAGTTCAAAATTCATCATTTAATTAGGATTCAGTAACTTTAAATCAGCATAGTAAAAGAGAAGTAAAACCAGGTAAAATTGTCAGTAAAATCCAAAAGTTGCGCGACACTTTGCGCGACAGAAAAATAAAAACCCGCTACTAGAGCGGGTTATAGAAGAAAACAAGCGGACCGGACGGGACTCGAACCCGCGACCTCCGCCGTGACAGGGCGGCATTCTAACCAACTGAACTACCGATCCAAAATTTTTGAAGAACTTTCCCAAAGTAATAAACATACCATCTACCACCTTCAATTTCACAATTCGGGAGCGCAAGATAATAAAATTTCAACCGAACTATTCACCAAAATTTCTTTTTTATTTTATCATCTTCTGAAATCTCTTGTTTCTTTCCCGTATCTTTTAAATCTTTTTAATTTTCACAACGTAACTTTATTGCTGTAAAATGCAAATGGTTCTTGCGCATTAATTTTAATATCTATGTCAATAAAGCTTACAAGGCAGTTCCTTGATTTCGAACAGCCGATAAAAGAATTGTACGAACAAATTGAAGAAAATAAAAGACTCGCATCAAAGAATACAAAGGTTGAATATGATTCCATCATTAAAAAGCTGGAAGAAAGTATCCTGGTAAAAAGAAAAGAAATCACTGAACACCTTACTCCCTGGCAAAAAGTTCAATTGAGCCGCCATCCCGGACAGGCCGTATACACTGGAATATATCATGAAAATGTTTACCAATTTTGTTGAGCTGCATGGCGACCGCAATGTAAAAGATGATAAAGCTATGATCGGCGGATTTGCCCAGCTTGATGGGGAAACCGTGATGGTAATAGGCCAGCAAAAAGGCACCAATACCAAAATGCGCCAGATGCGCAATTTTGGAATGGCAAATCCTGAAGGCTACCGCAAAGCATTGCGCCTGATGAGGCTTGCTGAAAAATTTGAAAAGCCAATTATAACGCTCATTGATACCCCCGGGGCATTTCCAGGCCTTGAAGCAGAAGAACGCGGACAGGGTGAAGCAATTGCAAGGAATATATATGAAATGCTGCGTTTGAAAGTTCCGGTAATATGCGTAATTATCGGTGAAGGCGCCAGTGGAGGCGCACTGGGCATTGGCGTGGGAGACAAAGTACTCATGATGGAAAATACCTGGTACTCGGTGATATCGCCGGAAAGCTGCAGTAGCATTTTGTGGCATAACTGGGAATTTAAAGAAACTGCCGCGGAACAATTGCGCCTGACTCCTGATGATATGTTGAAATTTGGCCTTGTAGATGGAATAATTCCCGAACCGTTGGGCGGTGCACATTGGAACTATGACGAAGCTGCGGCCAATCTTAAAGCCTATATAAAACCTGTAATCGCGGATTTGAAAAAAATCGGGGCAGAAGAAAGGGTTACGCAACGCATTGAAAAATTCCGGCAAATGGGATTTTGGGAAGAGTGAAATTTGAATGGCTAAATTGTTGAATTGTTAAATTGTTTTTACATTTTCTAAAAAACTTCAAAATTCTCAATCTCTAAACTTCTAAACCTAAATACTCAAATTCAAATCTACGACGTCTTACCCTCAACTCTAAACATCTCCTAAACTCTCAAACATCTAACCGTCAAAATTTCAACTAGATCACTGATGTCTTTAAAAAACACTTTGCAAGGTACCGGCGTGGCACTGGTAACGCCTTTCAAAAAAAACCAGGAGGTAGATTATAACGCCCTTGAAAAGCTTATTGATAACCTTATTGAAAATGGTGTAGAATATCTCGTTACACTTGGAACTACCGGTGAAACACCTACACTAACTAAAGCTGAGATGATAGATATTGTCAACTGTACATTTGATAAAGTCAATGAGCGTGTGCCCGTGGTGGTTGGCATAGGCGGCAACGATACCACCCGCTTGTTGGAGAGTTTACAGTTATTTCCGTTAGAAAAGGCAACCGCCGTATTAAGTTCGAGCCCCAACTACAACAAGCCATCGCAGGAAGGCATTTTTCAGCATTACAAGCTTTTTTCCGAAGCTTGCCCAAAACCTGTAATCCTATATAATGTGCCCGGCAGAACCGGCAGCAACATCACCGCTGAAACAACGCTTCGCCTTGCAAAGGAATGCGAAAATATTGCTGGTATCAAAGAGGCCAGTGGCATCATGATTCAATGCATGTCAATATTTTAAAAAACAAGCCGGAAGAATTTCTGGTAGTTAGTGGAGATGACCACCTGGCTTTTCCGTTGATCGCATGTGGAATGGATGGCGTCATAAGTGTGGCAGCAAATTGTTTCCCTAAAGATTTTTCAAGGATGGTGCGTTCGTTGCTGGCCTTTGATCTTGAAAATGCCAGGAAACTTCAGTATAAATTATTGTACGGGTTGGATCTTTTATTTGCAGAAAATAATCCGGCCGGCGTAAAGGCATTTCTTGCTGAAATGGGCATCATAGAAAATGTGCTAAGGCTGCCGTTAGTTCCGCTAAGTACGCCACTTCATCAAAAAGTAAGAGAATTCATTGCTGAATTATCATAAGCGTTTTGCTTTATAAATTTAAATTCAAACCTGTTTGCTATTGTGCCTTTATTTTCTGCCCCACACTTACTTGCTCAAACATAAAGTCACCTTGTAAAGGCAGCCATTGTAACCCCCAATGTGATCGCTTATTTATTGCAGGCAGCCTTGGCGTGTGTGATGCGCAACATAAAAAATTTCCGGTTACTCCAATTACACATAACATTACTCTTTTGTGACCAGCCGTATATCTGAATATAAATTACAAAAGATAACTGGGAATAAGTTGCCACATCTGATGGCAAAGAAATTGCTAACCGCGGTGTAAAAGTTTCCGGCAATACTACAATTGCCATAAAATTATGGAAGGGAATGATGATTTTGACAAAAGGACAGCTGCCGGAAAAAGTCCATACTGCTTCTCCTAATGTGAAAATAATAGATACTGCCTTTTTTATTCCGCAGCTTAACCGTAAAAGGAGGATCTGGATTTACCTGCCGCCGGAATATGAGGCCACGCGGGGCCATTACCCTGTTTTATATATGCATGATGGCCAAAACCTATTCGATAATGCTACTTCATACGCAGGAGAATGGGGGATAGATGAATACCTGGATTCAATTTCGTCTCGAGGGGAAAAAGGAAGTGATTGTCGTGGGAATCGATAATGGGCTTTCCAAAAGAATGAACGAATACAATCCATATTCTTCCAGGAAATATGGCGCCGGAGAAGGGGATAAATATGCAGATTTTTTAGTAAAGACTCTAAAGCCTTTTATTGACAGGAATTATCGGACATTGCCCGGTAAAAGGGATACTTATATTTCCGGCAGTTCAATGGGAGGGCTTATTTCGTTGTATGCAGTTTTAAAATACCCGGCCATCTTCGGCGGGGCAGGAATCTTTTCACCTTCTTTTTGGGCAGCGCCGCGTATTGATCGGCTTATCAGGTCGAAAAAAAGCAATATAAATTCCCGGTTATTTTTTTATGCCGGTGGCCTGGAAGGTGATTCAATGGTGTTGAATATGAAAAAAATTGAAAAAGAAATTCGCTCCCATACCGCATCGCAGGTATACGAAATAATTGATGATGATGCGCAACACAATGAGGCTGCATGGCGTAAATATTTCCCCGCTTTTTATGAATGGACTATCCTTGGAAATGCATCGAATGTTTTGATAAAAAAATAATTATTTAGCTTATCCAATGTGAATTACTTTTTTGCATTGGTCGTTAAGCTGTCAGGCTATGTAACAAGTACCTTCTTCCGCCACCTCTGTATTTTCAAAAACATCACATGCTTCAACCTTAAATTCATCAAGGTCCTCATACATTGAAGAGAAATGGCCAAGCAATAATTTTTTTACTCCGGCTTTTTTTGCAATCAAAGCTGCTTGTTTTGCTGTTGAATGAAACCTGCTTGCTGCTTTTTCTTCAAGTACATGAAGGTATGTTGACTCATGGTACAGTAGATCAACCCCCTTTATTTTCTCAGTAATAGATTCAAAATACTGTGTATCCGCACAATAGGCATAAGATTTTGGCGGTGTAGTAGGCAGTCGTAAGAGTTTCATTTTTTATTACTTCATTCGCATCGGTTATAAAATCTTTTCCTTCATGCAGGCTTTCATAAAATGAAGAAGGAATATTGTAATTCCTAACCTTTTTTATGTCGATCTTCCTTAGATTTTTTTTCTCCCTGAATAAAAACCCCCAACATTCAATCCGGTGTTTCACCTTGAAACATTCTATTGAGATTTTTTTATCTTCAAAGATGATCTCTTCATTTTCGAGCTCATGAAAATAGAGTTGGTAAGGAAGGCTGGCATTGCTGACACTTAATTGCAAGTCAATAATTTGCTGTAAGAGCCGGGGGGAATAAATATGAAGATCGGCTATCCTGTGATTGAGCCCAAGGCTTGTAAGAAGGCCAATAAGCCCGAAGTAATGATCTCCGTGAAGGTGTGAAATAAAAATATGATTGATTTTTCCGCGCCTGTATCTTATACAAATTCATCTGCATTTGGGTACCCTCGCCACAGTCAATTAAAAAAGTGTGATCCAGCGTTTGAATTACCTGGGCGGTAGGATGCCGGTTATGTGTAGGTACCGCAGAATTATTTCCTAAAATTGTTACAGAGAGCAAGTAATTTTATTTAAACGTTACAAATATAACCTCATAAAACTTGATCAAAAAAGCAGGTTACATTGGCTCATTGGCTCAGCTAATTATCACATTAGCTAACTTCTCTTTCAATTTCTTCCATTTGAACAATATCCCACGCCTCACTCTCGGTTGGAGTAACATTCATTAATTCAAGCAACTCTTTTTCGTCAAGGTACGTTTCAATTGCAGGGCCCAGGTTGCAAATCACCAATGAACAATTTGCATCATAAAATGTTTGTTGTATAGTAGCGAGCGTATCAGCAGCAGCAGAATCAATTTTTTCAACTTTGTCAAAATTGATCACCACGTTTTTCGGAATTTTTTTAAGAAAAGAAAGGAGTATTTCAGTAAGGTTCTCCTGTCATATTAGCAGATAAAACGGCCTCTTCGATAGTTATTACATGAAATTTTTCTTTGGTATCAATTTTGACTTTCATTGAATTAATTAGTTTTGAATACAATTAGTGATGCTCAAAGATATTAAAAAGAAAAAGTGTTGAAATGATAAATGTTCGGCATCTGTGAACAAATGTTTTATATCTGTACAATTTTCTGTTTAGAAAAACGTAATAGATAAACAAGTAAATAAATAACGGATAACGATTAATTTAAATGTTCCCGAATTTAAATAGCATTACCGGGAATCTCTCTACCTGATCTTTCCGTGTATTTCTTTTCATTTTAACCTTTATTTTATCGTTTTCAACACCATGTGAATTGTTTTTAAGAACTAAGAATAGAATTTATTCGTTATTATTGTATATATTAAATTGTATTAAATGGACAACAATTTTTCAGCACAGGTAAAAGAAATTATTTCATATAGCAGGGAGGAAGCTTTGCGCCTCGGAAACGATTTTATAGGAACCGAACATCTCGTTTTGGGACTTATAAGAGATGGTGAAAATACTGCTATAAAAATTTTAAAATCGCTTAATGTCGATCTTTATGAATTACGTAAAGAAATAGAACTTGCCGTAAAAGATAAAACCGGTAAAAATATTGCCAACATTAATTCCCTGCCTTTAACCAAACAGGCAGAAAAAGTAATCAGGATAACAGTTTTAGAAGCAAAAGCTAATAAAAGCCCGCTCGTTGAAAGTGAGCATCTCATGCTTTCAATATTAAAAAATAAAGAAAATATTGCCACCCAGATTCTTAATCAGTTTGATGTGGATTATGATATGTTTAAAAATGAGCTTGGCTATGTAAAAACAGATCCTAAAGCAGAATTCCAGGATGATGAAGGAGAAGAATTTGATGAAGAAAGAAAATCATATTCCCAACAACGTTCTTCAAAAGGCGCCCCGGCCCAGGCAAAATCAAAAACACCGGTTCTCGATAATTTTGGAAGGGATATTACCCGCCTTGCAGAAATGGGTACGCTTGACCCGATTGTAGGCAGGGAAACAGAAATCGAAAGAGTTTCTCAAATCTTAAGCCGCCGTAAAAAGAATAACCCGATTTTGATTGGTGAGCCCGGTGTGGGTAAAACAGCCATTGTTGAAGGCCTCGCTTTACGTATCATTCAAAGAAAAGTAAGCAGGGTTTTGTTTGATAAAAGAGTGGTTTCTCTCGATCTTGCTGCGCTGGTTGCCGGTACAAAATATCGCGGCCAGTTTGAAGAAAGAATGAAAGCCATTATGAATGAGCTTGAAAAGAACCGCGATGTTATTTTATTTATCGATGAGATACATACTATTGTTGGCGCAGGTGGGGCCAGCGGGTCACTCGATGCATCAAATATATTTAAACCAGCTCTTGCCAGGGGCGAATTGCAATGCATAGGAGCCAGTACCCTGGATGAATACAGGATGTATATAGAAAAAGATGGCGCACTGGACCGCCGCTTTCAAAAAGTGATGGTAGAGCAGCCAAGCGTGGAAGAAACCATAGAAATTCTTACCAATATTAAAAGTAAGTACGAAGATTATCATAATGTAACCTATAGTGATGACGCCATTGATGCCTGTGTGAAGTTAAGCGACCGTTATATGACCGACAGGCTGCTTGCCTGATAAAGCCATTGATGTGCTGGATGAAGTAGGCGCACGGGTGCACCTGAAAAATATAAATGTACCGGAAGAAGTTATCGCACTCGAGAAAAAAGATCGATGATATTAAACACGAAAAAAATAAGGTGGTAAAAAGCCAGCGCTTTGAAGAAGCAGCCTCTTTACGCGATACCGAAAAAAGATTGCAGGAAGAACTTGAAAAAGCAAAGATCGACTGGGAAGAAGAAAGCAAGCACAAAAGATACCCTATCGATGAAGAAGCGATTGCCGAAGTAGTAAGTATGATGACAGGCATCCCGGTAAAAAGAATGGTGCAGGCAGAAACAGAAAAACTTCGCAGAATGGCTGAAGACCTTTCCGGTGCTGTTGTAGGCCAGGATGAAGCCATTTCAAAAGTAGTAAAAGCAATTCAAAGAAACAGGGTAGGATTGAAGGATCCCAGGAAGCCAATTGGAACTTTTATTTTCCTTGGGCCGACAGGAGTTGGGAAAACTGAGTTGGCCAGGGCACTTGCCAGGTATATGTTTGATAGTGATGATGCGCTCATTCGTATTGATATGAGTGAGTATATGGAAAAATTTACGGTGTCAAGATTAATAGGAGCGCCTCCGGGGTATGTCGGTTATGAAGAAGGCGGACAACTGACAGAAAAGGTAAGGCGCAAACCTTACTCAGTTATTCTTCTTGATGAAATTGAAAAAGCGCATCCCGATATTTATAATATTCTCTTGCAGGTATTGGATGATGGACAGTTAACAGATGGCCTTGGAAGAAGGATTGATTTCAAGAATACGATGATCATTATGACTTCCAATATCGGGGCAAGGCAATTGAAAGATTTTGGCGATGGCGTTGGATTTACACACTGCTTCAAGGGCAAAAAATTCAGAAGAAAATAATAAAGCGGTAATAGAAAAAGCGTTGAAACGTACTTTTAGCCCTGAGTTTCTAAACAGGATTGATGATGTAGTGATATTTAACCAGCTTACTGAAGAAAATATTTTCTCTATCATTGATATTCTGATGAAAGGTGTAACAAGGCGTCTTCATAATCTTGGGCTTATATTGGAACTTACAGAAGAGGCTAAGAAATTTATTTCAGAAAAAGGATATGATTCCCAATTTGGCGCAAGGCCTCTTCACAGGGCCATTCAAAAATATCTTGAAGATCCGCTGGCAGAAGAAATATTAAATTTGAATATTAAAAATGGAGATGTATTAATAGCTGACCTTGATAAAGAAAATTCAAAAATTACTTTTGAAATAAAAGGCGGAGTAATTAAAGAAGAGCCTTCTAAAGCATAATAATTTATAATCAAAAGGTAAAATAATTTTCCCGCACCGTTTTGAAAATATAGATGCCACCTTAACCGGTGGCATTTTTTGTTACCGGGGATTAGTTAAGCCACGAATTGCACGAATTTTCACGAAAAGATACAGCAGTAGAGTACACCCTATTATATACATATGCTTCATTCGTGCACATTTGTAATTCGTGGCAAAAAAACACGTAATACAGATTTTGCACTTCTTTTTATTTGTACCATTTTTGTAAAATGACAGATAAAATTATTATCACGATAGACGGATGGTCAGCCTGTGGAAAAAGCACACTGGCAAAGCAACTTGCAAAAAAACTGGGCTATCTATATATTGACAGCGGTGCCATATACCGGGCGATTACGTTATATTTTTTAAGAAACAATATTGATATTACTGAACCGAAGCAAATCAAAAAGGCCTTGAATAATATAACGCTTGAATTTATTGTAAATGAGTATTCAAGTCAATCTGAAATTTATTTAAACGGAGAAAATGTCGAATATATTATTCGCGACCTGGTTATAGCAGAAAAAGTAAGTGAAGTCGCAGCATTAAAAGATGTAAGAACTTTTGCGGTTGCCGTGCAGCAGGAAATGGGCAAAAACAAAGGCATTGTAATGGATGGCAGAGACATCGGAACAACTGTGTTTCCCGAAGCCGAAGTTAAAATTTTTATGATCGCCGATGGGGCCGTACGGGTAGAGCGCAGGTTTAAGGAGATGTTTGAAAAAAATCCAAATATCACTTTAGACGAAATAAAAGCTAACATTGAAATGAGAGACTATATCGATTCTCATCGTGAAGTAAGCCCCCTGCGAAAAGCAGCTGATGCAATCGAACTGGATAATACAAATCTTACAGAAAAAGAACAGCTTGATTTTGCACTGAAGCTTTTAAAGAAAAATCTTAAAGGTGTCCGAGGTTGAAAAATGATGTCTCTGTTATATCAATAATTCAGTCAGCAAAACTCATTTCAGGCAAACTCCGTCCAGAATTTCCTCAGTAGTTTTTGACACTTTATAAAAAGAGACCAGTTTGTTAATTACACCTTCAACGAGAGCATCGGGGCAACTGGCTCCGCTGGTAATCAATATGCTGACGGGTTTTTTTTCAGGCAAAAAAGGAATAGTAGTAACCACTTCATTTTTATGAAGATTAAAATGAGATATTTCTTTTGACGAAATAATATCTTCCTCTGACCGGATAAAATAAGTGGAGAACTTTT
Organism: uncultured Chitinophagaceae bacterium; assembly: GCA_963800635.1. GTDB lineage: Bacteria > Bacteroidota > Bacteroidia > Chitinophagales > Chitinophagaceae > Ginsengibacter. Next base: position 100,324 of record CAWDCB010000004.1, on the reverse strand, counting down.
CTTCGCAAAGTTCAACAAGATGCGAGGTATTGGAACTATTATAACCGCCGACTACTATTGCAAGGTCGGCATCAGTTTCAAGCAGCCCGTAAACGGCGCTTTGATTTTCATAAGTCGCATAGCAAAGCGTATCGCGTGTATCGGCAAATCTTTCTGCAACATTTTCTTCATTAAGATCATATTTTTTTATCATTACATTTTTCAGGTAATCAGCTATGGCCTGTGTATCACTTGCCAGCATCGTTGTTTGATTGACTACACCTATTCTTTGCAAGGTCTTTCTCAACATTAAACCCTGTCGGAGAATCGGCCGGCAAATTCTTCATAAAAGCTTTGCGGTGGCTTTTCACCCGATATATATTTTGCCAGTTCAATGGTTTCGATCATATCAGTTACTACCAGTGTAGGAGTATTTGCTGCGCTGTGGCTAAATGTCGCACGCGTTTCTTCGTGGTGGGGTTTGCCATGTACAACAATCGAATATTTGTTTTTTGCAATGGCCTGGGCGCGGTTCCATACTTTTTCAACAAAAGGGCAGGTAGTATTGTATTTTTTTATTTCAATGCCCTGGTTACTCAATTGTTCTTCAATTTGCAATGTGGTGCCAAAAGCCGGCACAATAACGATATCACTTTTAGAAAGACTTGCTAAAAGGAACAAGTATATTCCCTTTGGTATCCATTAAAAACCTGACGCCTCTTTTTATAAGATCATCATTTACCAGTGGATTATGGATCATCTCACTAAGCAAATAAATTTTTTTCCCGGGATTTTCTTCTATCGTTTTAAATGAAATTTCTATTGCATTTTCAACACCATAACAAAAGCCGAAATGACGCGCCAGGTAAATATGTATCTCACCAAAATCCAGGAAGCTGGGTGTAAAATCTTTTTTAAGCTTATCATTTTGCCTGCGCTTATTTTTAATCGCGCTGATTAAATCGCTACGGTAGCTTAAGGGAACATTAAATTTTTTCATCTGTTATATGCCGGCAAAGTTACAACACGAAAGCATCGTTACAAGCCAATGAAACATTAATAAAGCTTAATTTCAATTTTTAATTTCATCTAATTCTATGTCGCACAAAAATAAAAGCTTAGCTCATCCAAAATGGAGCTATTCGGCAAATATTTATGAAGTAAACCTGAGGCAATATACCAAAGAAGGAACTTTTGATGCGTTCTCAAAACACTTGCCACGGCTGAAAGATATGGGAGTGAAAATATTGTGGTTTATGCCAGTTACGCCAATAAGTGAAACCGGAAGATTAGGCGTTCTCGGCAGTTATTATGCCGTAAAAAATTATAAAGAAACAAACCCGGAATTTGGTAGCATAAGTGATTTTAAAAGCCTGGTGGAGAAAGCTCATGAGTTGGGTTTTAAAGTTATTATTGACTGGGTTGCCAATCATTCGGGAAATGATCATCCATGGGTTACGGAGCATCCTGAATTTTATTGTTATATTGAAGGCGATCAATTGCTTCATCCGCATGGGTGGACGGATGTTGCGCAACTTAATTATGATAATGCCGATCTGCGGGAAAGCATGATCAGCGCCATGAAATTCTGGTTGAAGGAATGCGATATTGATGGATACCGTTGCGATATGGCGCACCTTGTTCCCCTTGATTTTTGGGTAGACGCAAAAAAGAAACTTTCGAAATTTAAGGACAATCTTTTCTGGCTGGGCGAATGCGAAAATCCGGAATATCATGCGGTTTTTGATGCGACCTATACCTGGAGATGGATGCATGCAACCGAAGAATTCTATCATGACAAAATGAACCTCCAGGCCTTGCTCACCGTCTTATATAAATCAGTTACTGAATTTCCGTCTGATGCGTTTCAGAACTTATTTTACAAGCAATCATGATGAAAATAGCTGGAATGGAACCGAGGTAGAAAAATATGGAGATGCTGCACAGCTTCTGGCAGTATTCAGCTGCACCTGGAATGGAATTCCGATGATCTATAGCGGGCAGGAAATGCCGAATAAAAAACGACTGAAATTTTTTGAGAAAGATCCGATTGAATGGGATGGGGAATTTAACCTGCATAATTTTTATAAAACACTCCTTATTTTAAAATGCTCTAACAGATCTTTGCGCGCAGGAGATCCCGAGGTGCTTACAAAAATTATTTCTCATCCGGATGATCACCGGGTTTTTTCTTTTCTAAGAAAAAATAAAGATGCTGAGGTATTGGTCATCTTAAATTTTTCGGCCGAAGAAATAAATTTCCAGGTGAATGAAGTACAGGGTATTTTCAGAAATGTATTTGGAGGCAATGATGTTAATTTCGATCGCGAAAAACATACCTGGTTAAGCAAGTGGGGTTATCTGGTTTTCGAAAAATTACCCATGCTTTCGGATTTGGTATAATTACAGCCGATAAAGGATTAATGGGGCTAATGCCTGGGAATAGATCTCTATCCGTTTTTATAGGTACTAATTAATTTTTTATTCAACCTACACTCTAATAGGTACCAGCACACTGCAGTGGCGTGGCACCGTAGTCACATCTTGAAATTAGCTACGGTATCAGGCCACTCAAAGTGGCCAGATACCTATCAAGAGAACGCCTATCTTTTTCAATACTCACTTGTATATATAATTTACTCAACACTCCAATAGGTGCCGTGGCCACCGCAGTAGCCTGGCGCCTTGGTCACATCTTTGAAATTAGCTATGGTATCAGGCCACTCAAAGTGGCCAGGTACCTAACGAAGAAACCCTGACCTTTTGTAAAAACTTACCCCTGTCTTTGAATTCATCGACAACAAATACAAAAAAAAACCACGGCTAAAACCGTGGTTGAAATTTTTAATTTAATTTCTTATTCTGCCGAATCATCCAAAACCAAAGGATATTCGAATGGTTCATTATAACCAGGATAAATTCCTTCAATAGTCACTTGTTTATCTGTACCTATTATATTGGAAGATCATCAACACTTTTCACTTCTTTCTTATTTGCTTTTGTAATAATAAAGCCATCTCTCATTCTCGTTTGGTCATTAATAGCACCTTCATTTATTTTCCTTACCACCACGCCACCGGCTATTCCATATTCTTTCGCTTTTTTCGGATCGAGTGTTACAAGTTCGGCACCCAGCTTATCGATCATCCTATCTGGCTTTTACAATAGCATAATTACCAGCATTGTTTTTTAAAGTAACCTGTACCGTATTTTCAGATCCATTCCTGTCGTAGGTTACATTCACTTTATCGCCTGGCTTATAATTACTCAATTCCTCCTGTAATTCTGAACCTGAATTAATCGATACAGTATTTATCTTTTTAATAACATCACCTTTTTTTATACCGGCCTGGATAGCTGCGCCATCTTTGGTTACGTCAGTAATATAAATTCCTTCCACAGCTTAACGGAATATTTTCTTTTTTCTTATCCTGGTCGGTAAGCGATGAAGCATCAATAAACATAGCTCCCAAAAATCCTCTTTGGACACTGCCGTATTTTACAAGGTCATTGATTACCTTTTTTACGATGTTAACCGGTATTGCATAAGAGTAACCATTGTAATAACCGGTAGGAGACGCGATGGCAGAATTAATTCCTATTAATTGCCCGCTTGTGTTGATTAAAGCACCACCGCTGTTGCCCATATTAACCGCAGCATCTGTTTGCAAAAATGATTCGACTGCCATAGAACGATTACCGGTTTTGTCATGGTTTAATCCCAATGATCTTGATTTTGCACTGATGATACCTGCAGTAACTGTTGCATCAAGATTTAAAGGATAACCGAGCGCCAATACCCATTGGCCTATTTTTACATCATTAGAATTGCCATACAACATGAATGGTAAATTTTTAGCATCAACTTTTACTACCGCGAGATCGTAAGATGGATCAGAACCAATAACTTTTGCTGTATAAGTTTTCCTGTCACTTAAAGTAACAGTTACTTCATCGGCACCTGCAACTACGTGATTGTTGGTAACGATATACCCATCATCACTTATTATTACACCAGAGCCTGAACCCATTTGCGGGATACATGCGTTGTTGCTGCCTTCCATTTCCAAAAAACTGGTTAAACAAATCGTTGTCGTCTCCAAATAAATCAGAAAAAGGATTTTTTTGGTTAGGAAGATTATTGCTAACCTGGTGTGGATTTGTTTTTGTTTTAATATGAACTACCGTAGGAATTGCCGCTTCTGCGGCCTGCGTAAAATCTGCAGGGCCGGGGGTTGGATTGCCGTTGCCGTCAAAAAAGCCGGCATACTTATAATTGGACGGAATATTTGTTGATTGAAAATTAGGATTGTTATTGTTGTGCTGGTATTTATTATATCCAAAAATAACCCCCATGGTTGTAAGAGCGCTTATAAGCACTGTAAATAAAATGTTCTTTGTTTTCATTTATTACGATATTTTAATTTTTATGGAATTCATTGGTTATTAAACGCATCAAAAGATATGCCTCAGAATATTATTATATCTAAAATTAACTCAACTGTGTAAATACAGTCATTACCGCTGATTTACCTTTAACAAACAATTAGTAAGGGCTTTCGTAGATGTAAATTTATATCAATTTAATGCAGGAAATTTTGGCAAATATGCATGACAAATTTTATAACCATCCTGAAAAATTTGCAGCCTTAAATACGCAGCAAAAATTCCATAACATCTTCTCCATCTGCATAGTCAAATAATCCCGGCTGTTGTGCTTCACCAAATGGCAGCTCATTATTGCCAATGATGCATTGAATATTTTCATTTTTTTTCAAATCGTTTATTATAACGTTTTGATCATGGTAAAAATTATAATTAAGCTGGCTCACGGGGGAAAAAATATTTTCGTTTTCATATAAGATAATGGTGTCATTTGTCATGTAAAATTTATTATTCATAATCAAAAGGGTAAGGTTATAATCATAATTATTTTTGTATTTAGTATGATCTGTAAAATATTCATATTTTCTAAAAGACGTTAAGCAGCGGTATAAAATCATAACCGGCCGGGACAAAAAGTTTGGTGACGTTTCTGCAACCCAATCCAAAATAAGTATGAACATCATCGGCAAGTAAGCTTAGTTCTTCATCTGTTTCATTACCGGTTAAAACTGCTACTGAAGTTTTATTTCCCCTGATTATGGAAGGATATTTACCAAAATAATATTTAAAATATCGTGAAGAATTATTACTGCCTGTTGCAATATAAGCATCACAGTTTTTAAGAAAGCCGGCAACCTTTATAATCCTTAGCGACGTCAGCATCCCATTCAGTTAGTTTCTGCAATAATATGTTCCATCAGACATCGTATCTTTTTCCGAAAGCTTGATCATTTGTTTATGTCCCGAAATAAAAGCGCACAGAAAATCATGGAAGCCTACCAGTGGTATATTGCCTGCCATAACAATTCCTATACCTTCTTTTCTATATTATCATAAGGTGATAATGGTTTGCCCAATTTTCCAGTTTATCATGGTTAAGAAATTCGGTGGAAATATTTTCCAGGGAAAGATTTACAAATTCTTCTGTGAACCATTTATTTTTTTCAAAGGCTTTTTGCTTTAACAGCTTGTAATTCTTTATCATCGCCAGCCAGGTAATTTCCAAGATTTTGCAATAAATCAATTCTTTCCATTAAATCCATTGGTGAATAATTATCTGTTATATATTTGTAAGAAATTAAAAGAGCAAAAATCGGGTATTATTTGCAGGTTCTAACTGATATAAATTTTAAAAAAATGGCTATAAAAATTACTGATGAATGTATTAACTGCGGGGCATGTGAACCAGAGTGCCCGAACAATGCAATTTATGAAGGAGGCGTAGAATGGGCGATAGCGGACGGAACAACGGTAAAAGGTGAAATTACTTTATTAGACGGATCCGTTTTAGATGCCGACAAACGGAACTCCCCAATAGCCACTGATATTTATTATATTGTTCCCAATAAATGCACCGAATGCCAGGGCTTTCATGAAGAACCGCAATGTGCCGCGGTTTGCCCTGTTGATTGTTGCGTGCCTGATGAAATGTACCAGGAAACGGTGGATCAGCTTCTTGCAAAAAAAGAAAAACTGCATATTTAATATTTCAAGGACATAGTGCCTACTAAGCAGGTGATATTTCCTGCTTATGGCGAGGGTATTGAGAAATACTTTCGCCTTTTTTCTAAATTAAAAGCTGAATGCTGTTGAAAAAAACAATTCTTATTGCAGCGATTATAATTTTGTCTCCTTTGGTTTTTATTTCCTGTAAACAAAAACAGATCTTGTAAAGATACTTCGCCGGATGAAATCATTAAAGCTGATAAAGCATTTTCTATGATGAGCGATAAAACCGGCATGAAAAAAGCTTTTATAGAATATATCGATAATGAAGGAATACTATTAAGGCCAAACCACCCGCCAATTATAGGCGCTGATGCCATAGATTTTTTAAGCCAGGTAAATGATTCATCTTATAATTTAACGTGGGAACCCACCGGCGCAGAAATCGCTGCGTTCCGGGAATATGGGATATACTTACGGCATTTACAGGCTAACTATGAAAGACACTATTTTACGAGGAACTTATGTAAGCATCTGGAAAAAACAAAAGGATGGTAAATGGAAGTTTGTACTTGACTCCGGTAATCCGGGTATCGGGCAGCCGGCGCCAAAGTCAATAAGTCAATAGGCCAGGCGTTAAGGCTTTAATAACTTATTGATCAATAAACAAATGACCCTTATCGGGAATAAACATAAAATACTACAAATAGAATGAGACCTAAGATCGCTTTTGTAACCGGTGGATTTTCCGGAGAAGCTAAAATATCCTATCAATCTGCTATCGTAATTGAAAAAAATATTGATAAGGAAAGATTTGAAGTTTTTAAAATTGATATAAGAATTGATGGATGGTTCTATGAATTACCTCATGGCGATAAAATAGAGGTCAACAGAAATGATTTTTCACTTTTGATTGCTGATGAGACAATTACCTTTGACGCAGTCTTCATAGGAATACACGGAACACCGGGCGAAGATGGGAAACTACAGGGATATTTTGACATGTTACACCTCCCTTATACTTCCTGTGATTGCGCGACGTCGGCAATTACTTTCAATAAAAGGTATACAGTTGCCATTGCGGCGGCGGGCGGTATAAAAGTTTCGAGGTCAGTATTATTATTTAAAAAAGATTTTCAAAGCCCGGACGAACAGGTTAAGAATTTGAAATTTCCGGTATTTGTAAAACCAAATAACGGTGGTTCAAGTATTGGAATGTCCAAGGTCATGGCACCCTCTGAGGAACTGGGAAAAGCCATAGAAAAGGCTTTTAAAGAAGATGACCAGGTATTGGTCGAAGAATTTATAGAGGGCAAAGAATTTACAATCGGCGTATTCCAGTCAAAGGGAGAAATTATCGCCTTGCCCATAACCAATGTGGTTTCAAAAAGAGATTTTTTTGATTATGAAGCAAAATATCTTGGAGCAAGCGAGGAAATAACTCCTGCCAGAATTGACGACTCCATTGCTCAAAAAATAAAGGAGACTGCAATTAAAGCATACCGCATTTTTAATTGCAAAGGGGTCGTACGCATTGATTTTATTTACAATGAAAAAGAAGAAGCAACCTTTCATGCTGGAAATTAATACTGTGCCCGGGCAAAGTGAGGCCAGCATTGTACCACAACAGGTAAAGTGCATGGGTTGGAGCATGATGGAATTTTATACTGCATTATTGGAAGAATGTTTACATAATTAAAACTTATTATATTGCACCGCGCTCAAATCTTTTAACCTATATTTTATTGTGTTTAAATTTTTCTCAAAACAACCTTTTTGGGTTAACCTCCTTGCAGCAATTGTATTGGTTTTTCTCATTGTTTTCTTATTCCTGCAATCACTTAGCTGGTTTACCAATCATGGCAGCTATCTTAAAATACCTGCCGTAAGGGGCAAAAAGGTGGAGGAGGCCATGAAATACCTGGAAGATCAGGGCTTTGATGTTATTATAACCGATTCTGTTTATAATGATAGCGTTCCATTAAATACAGTAAGAAACAACTGCCCGATGCAGGAGCAACAGTAAAAGTGAACAGAACCGTATTTCTAAACATCAATCCGACAGTGCTGCCTATGGTTGACATGCCTAAGCTCGAGGGATTAAGTTTGAGGTTTGCTCTTGACCGGTTAGGTAAAAGCCATTTGCAATTGGGTGACACCACTTACCGCCCCGATTTTATGAAGGGTTCTGTACTTGAGCAAAATTTTAATGGAAACAAAATATCGCCCGGAACTAAGCTCCGTTGGGGCACTGCCATTAATCTTGTTATTGGCGGAGGCCTTGCACAAGTACAAATACCGGTTCCGGATCTTACAGGCCTTACATTGGCAGATGCCAAAGCAGAGCTTGAATCTAAAGGAATTACCCTTGCCGCATGTGCTTGCCACCGGATACTATCACTGATACTCTAAAATCCTTTGTGTATAAGCAAAACCCTGAAGTGAAGGATGAAGAAGATAAACCAAATTTTATACAACCCGGCCAAACAATGGATTTATGGATTTCCGCTACTCCTCCAGTTCCCGATAGCTTAAAAATTAAAACCAACCAGACAGTTTGAAGTGAACAATCATAAATCATTGTCATTTAAGTTAATAAGTCATGGGGCATTTTGCTCACTCCATACCACCTGGTATTACCGGCCACCATGCAAATGGCCCGCAAACAATAACATCCTGTAAAGTGTTGCGATAATTTTTACTTTAATTCGTGTAATTAGTGCCTTAAATTCGCGTAATCAATTTTTTCCATTATTTAGTTCCAACATTGTGCAAATTAAAATATATGACAAACATTACCCCTGAAGAAGTAAAGCAGAGGCTGGATGCAGGTGAAACGCTTCATCTTATTGATGTAAGAGAACCTTATGAAAATGCTGAGTTTAATATTGGCGGAATTTTATTTCCACTTGGAAAAATTCAATCTATGCAAATTGAAGATATTGAGAATCTGCTTAATGAAGAAGTGATTCTTTATTGCCGTAGTGGAAACCGTAGCGGAATAGCAGCAAGAACGCTTGACCAAGCTGGGTTTACCAATACTAAAAATCTCGTAGGTGGCATGCTTGCATGGCAGGAGAAATTTCAGTAAGAAGGTGATTTGAACTGAGATTACTCAGCATATTTTCGAGGCAATCTCCCTACCATCGCATGTCTTCCTTAGATTGCTTCTTGCATCACAAAGAAATATACTACACCGGGTATATAAAAAATAAAAGCGGACAAGAATGCCCGCTCGGAATGTGCTAAAACTAAAAAGCACATGAGAAAATTTCAAATGTAATTTATAAGACATCTGTAGGTGAAAAAAATATAATTGCTGAACCGTGAATAATGAAGGTAACCTGTGAAAAAGAACCATTAGCCCTTAGGGGAACGTACGACCTTCTAAACTCTAAACTAAACTAAACCTAAACCTCTTCAAACTTAAAATTTATCGCCGCTAAAAAATTAGTTCCTGCCATTGGGAAATAATAATTTTCAACGGTGAGTTCACCACCGGAAATATAATTATATGTGTAACCGTTCGATTCATATTTTCTGTTGAAAAGATTATTTACCTGGAAAATTAAATCCACATCCTTAAATATATACCTCTTACCAAGGCCATAAGATAATTTTAAATTCTGAACATAATACGGACTAATGCTCCGGCTTTGATGAGAAGTGTTATCGAGAAATTGCCTGCCCTACATATTTCGATTGTAAGCTTATTTCACCGTTTAACAGAGGTATTATATTTAAAGCTCCGGAGGCAACAACATCCGGGGAAAAAGAAATATCAGTATTCTGATATTGATAAACTTTCTGCCCGCCATTATCATAATCATCCACATACTCTGTAAAGTTTTTTATTTTGTTTTTGCTGAAAGAAATATTTCCGCCCGCATTTATCCATTGGGCCAATTTTGACGTTCGCCTGTAACTCAAGGCCCATCCTGTAGCTTTGCGGGGCATTGGTGCGGGTATAAGCACCCACATCATTTATTTTTCCTGTTGATACGAGTTGATTGCGATAGTTCATATAATAAAATGTAACGCCATAAGTAAAGGCGGCATTTTTCTTTTCTGCGCCTAATTCCAAATCATATAATATTTCAGGTTTTGGAATTTCATTTACACCTGCTTCAAAATCATCGCGGTTCGGTTCCTTTGCTCCAATTGAATAAGAAAGATATACCTGGTAATTATTTTTATTGAATGAAATACCTGCTTTCGGATTAAAAAAAGTATAATTTTTATCGATATGTATTCAGGGGATTTGATTCAAACCCGTTGATATCATAATTTACAAACCTGTCCCTGCACATCTGCAAAAACAGAAAAGCCGGAACCCAATGTTTGCAATAACTTCGCATATAAATTAAGGTCCTGTTTATTGGCCGGCAAATTTGAATACGTATAATCTTTTGGAAAGCCAGCCTGTGCCCATGTAACTATATCATAATGTTTGCCGTCGTATTTATTCCAGCCGCCGCCAAAAGTAAAATGTGTTTTATTTTTTTGTATGCTGGAATGAAAAAATTCCGCCATAAAAATAATTATCAAGCCATAACCGGCGTATAAGATCAGTCGAGGTAAGTGTATCTGTTCCGTTAATATAATCAGGCAAGCCATAATCGGCGAAAGGTTGCTGTGCCCTGTATTCCTCATAATATCCTTTTCCCCTTGTAAGAAATACTGCAGCATTTAAACTAAAGCTGGAATTTATTTTGTGGTCATAAAAAAGCTGGTAATGTGTTTGAGTATAATTATCTGTTTCATTACTGTAAGGTGAACCGGGCTTTTCAGTGCCCGCAGGGTTATAACTGCGGTTACTATCAAGGTAACTTTCCGGCACGCCATACCATGCCTGGTAAGTTTTTTCTTTCCCGCTTAAAATATTCAACCGTAAGGAACTGTTTTTATTGATATAAGCAGTGCTTACAAAAAAAGATTGCAGGTTTGATTTTGCCCTGTCCACATAGCCATCACTGCTTATTTTTGACAAGCGTATATCTGTGGTAAAATGATTTCCCAGTAAACCTGTGCCGAATTTAATAGTATTTTTCCAGGAATTAAAAGAGCCATAGGTATTGTTTAATTCTGTATATTTTTCTTTATTTACTTCATTGGTAGAAAGATTAATCGTTGCCCCAAAAGCGCCGGCACCATTGGAAGAAGTGCCCACGCCACGCTGCACCTGGACAGAATTCACTGATGATGCAATATCGGGTAAATCCACAAAAAAAGTTCCCTGGCTTTCTGCATCATTATACGGTATTCCATTAAGGGTTACATTCACTCTTGAGGCATCGGAACCGCGAATGCTGATTCCTGTATATCCAATTCCATTACCTGCATCAGAATTTACAACTACAGACGGCACCTGGTTTAAAATAAAGGGAAGGTCCTGCCCAAGGTTAACTTTTTCAATTTCTTTTTTGCTGATATTGGTTTTAGTAAACGGCGCTAAGTCGGCCGCCCTTATCGAAGTAATTTCAATATTATCCAGCATCAGCGTGTCGCTAAGTTTTTGATGGATGCTGTCCTGCGCCGAAACAAAAAAACAAGTATTCAAAAAAGCTGTGGTAAAAATTACTTTTTTCATGTTAGTATCTTTTAAATGACAAGGATACAAGCATGAAAAGAGGTAGTGGAAAAGTTGTTCAACCTCCCTTCGCAGGCATTATCCTGATCAGGTTCTGCGGGTATTATCTCAGCAATTCCGCCATTGTTGGCGGCGCACCCCGGTAACAAAATGATTTGTAACATAAAGGTAAGCTTACACAGATTTAATTTCCAAAAATTGTAACTTTTATTTCTTCTATGCGTTACAAAATAAATTTTACGATGAAATCTCTTTTTATTTTCCTTTTACATCATGTGCATGCCACCGGTTTTTGCCCAGCAAACTGTTATTAATGATAAAAACGCTGAAGTAAGAAGTGTGACGGCTTTTTCTGGCATCAAAGTTTCGGGGGGTATCGATTGTATTTATCCCAAGGCGATAGCTATTCTTTGGCGGTTAGCGCGATCGAAGACAAGTATCGTGACAATATTACAACAGAAGTAAAAAACGGAATATTGGTTATCTCTTATAACAATGATCATTTTCGCCTGAGTTCCGGCGATAAAAAATTGCGTGCATATATTTCTTTTAAAACGCTTGAAAGCCTGGAGGCTTCCGGTGCATGCGACCTTATTATAACCGGTACATTGAATGCAAATGTATGTTGATAAAGCTTTCCGGTGCGTGTGATATTAAAGGCCCCGTAAAAATAGAGGACCTGACTTTAAATTTAAGCGGAGCGTCAACGGTTAAAATAAGTGGCACTGCACAAAATTTAAATCTTACTGCCAGTGGTGCCAGTGATGTAAAAAATTATGATTTTGTAATCCAAAATTGTGTAGCAAAACTTTCGGGCGCTTCCGATGTATCCATTACAGTAAATAATTCAATTTCAGGCTCTGCAAGCGGCGCCAGCACTTTGCATTATGAAGGTAATCCGGATAAAAAAGAAGTAGTTACCAGTGGCGCAAGCTCCATTTCCCAAAGGAAATAATTCCATCATACCTGGTAGTGATTTTCAGTCAAGTGGATATCCATGGTAATCTGTGGCAACTCATTCTTTTCACTTGTAATCATCGAAGAATCTGATAACAGCCATTGTTTTCTTTGATCGGTGAAATTAACCATGGTAATAGAATCCGCATTTACGGTTGTTATACCGGCCCGCTCACATTTCTAAAAATCATTGATAGCACGAAAACACTTTTTCAAAACTTCTACAGCATAAATTCCCTTACCTGAAACAGGATACGACACTGGTTTAACTGATATAAAAGAAGCCGCATTTAGCAAATTATTTTTAACTGCGCCGTTTTCTATGTTATGTAAAAATGCGACAAGATGTATGAAATATTTTTAAAAGATAGGGTTTTGTAATTTATTTTTTTTAATAAAGCAGCGTATTCCTTTCTTTTTATATCATAGTATAAGTTCTCTTCAATGAGCCTTTTAATACCGACTCTCTGACCACTTATAATTGAAATTCGCCATGAAAACAAATTAGCTATTTCATAACATCTTATGAAAATACATTTGAATGAATTCGGAATATTATTGTGAAATAATACCGTTCCATGCAAATAAATCTTAACCAGGGCTGCTATGATAAAAGATAAATATTTGCGACTTTTATCTATTCCATTACTTGGAATACTGATTCCTTTTTTCTCAGGGATTATTAATTATAGCAAGTTACTCTATACCGGAACTGATAGCTATAAACCTGTATTATATTTTGCTTTCATTTTGCATTTGGGCGGGCGCGAGCTGGATTCATCGCAAGATCCGGTTTATTTTTAAAATCTTTCCGGAATCCAATTATTAAAGTGTTTTCCGTGTCTTTGATTGGTGGGTTATTCGGAGCCGCTATTTCAGGGATTTTTTCTATTGCATGGTATAAAATTTCAAAAGAAAATTTTAGCTGGCCACCGATATTTAAATGTATTGCTTTTTCCGCACTTGCTGTGCTGCTGTTTACCTTAGTTTATGAAATATTATTTCTCAGTAACCAGCGCAATCTTTATACAAAAATTGTGGATCAGCTTGATTGGGAAAGATCTAAAGCCGAAATGACTGTCCTGAAAAATGAACTGGAGCCGCATTTTATTTTTAATTGCCTGAATACCCTTTCCTATCTCATTCTGAATGATCCGCAAACTGCCCATACATTTAACAGCAAGCTGGCAACCGTTTATAAATATTTTTTAATTAATAAAGACCGGGAATTGATAACGCTGCAGGGCGAGCTGGAATTTATTGAAAATTATTTTTTTGTTCTCCAGGTACGCCATGATAATAAGCTTCATTTATCAACGGAAATTAATAATCATCATGAAGGATCCATAATGATATTACCTTACGCTTTGCAGATACTCGTGGAAAATGCAATTAAGCATAATGAATTTACAGATGCAGATCCTTTGAATATACAGGTAATACTGAACGGCGAATATCTGCAGATAAAAAATAATAAGAGGCCAAAACCTTACCTTGTAAATTCTACCGGCATTGGATTGCGAAATCTCAGCTCCCGGTACAGGCTTATTTGCAATAAAGATATTCTTATCGAAACAACTGAAAATGAATTTATCGTAAAATTACCTTTAATAAAATCAACCCTCTAACCATGCTTAACGCTATTATTATTGAAGATGAAAAACCAGCAATGGAAGTACTGGTAAAAACCCTTTCTGAAGCCTCAACGGAGGTAAATGTAATAGCGAGGCTCGGCTCTGTAAAAGAAAGTATTGAGTACATTACAACCCACGCCGACACAGATATTATTTTTAGTGATGTGCAGTTATCCGATGGCTTGTCCTTTGATATTTTCATCCAGACAGGTGTTCAGATACCTGTAATTTTCATAACCGGTTATGATGATTACATGATGATGGCTTTTGAAAATAATGGAATTGATTACCTGATGAAACCGGTTACTAAAACAGACCTCGATAAAGCATTACTAAAATATAATAAATTGCAAACACATTTTTCCCATAACCGCGCAAATGCACCTATAGCCAATCTTAGAACGATTTATTAACGGGAGAAAAAAAACCAGGCTGCTTGTTAAAAGAGGAATGGAAAATATTGCGGTAAGGCTTGAAGACATTGCTTTGATTTATACGCAAAATAAATTAGTGTATGTAATGGATCGCTGGTCAAAAAAATATGTTTCTGATAAAACTTTAAGTGAACTGGAAGAAGAACTGGATAATACCATTTTTTTCAGGGTTAACCGCCAGTATATCATCAATATTAATTATGTAAAAAGTTTTAAGGCGCATGAGAAAGTAAAACTACTGATTGATATTACTATTCCTGAAATAAATCATTCTATAATTATAAGCCAGGAAACAGCGCCCGCCTTTAGAAAATGGATGCATGACGCTTAAAAAAAAATGCGAAGTCCCTTTAAGATTTTAGATGATGAGGTCAACTGAATATGCCTAAATTAGTTTTGCACTAATTGAAAAAGCGGAATTTAATCAGGCGTACGCTATGTATTGGTAATCGTAACCCTTTAAAAAATTATTAACAAATTCTTCCCTGCTAAAATGTTGTTTGGCACTTAAGTAATTCTGCAATGTCGACACTTTATAAGATAAAAAATGCAGCAATTCAAATAATTCATTTGGAGTATGATTATAATATTCTAATCCCCCCAACCCCGCTTCAAAAATAATAATCGGCTTAAATTTTTTTAAAATGTTGCGGGCGCCGCTTAAAACATTGTATTCAGCTCCTTCCACGTCTATCTTAATAAAATCTAATTTTGCTTCCTTAAAAATATCATCCAGCTTTCGCACCGGAACAATTATTTGTTGAGGTGTTAATCCGGATACTTCAATAATATTTCTTAATTTAAGCCCACTTAGAGAATGCCTTTTCGGAAAATAATAAAATATGGCTTCGCTATTCTCATCGGAGAGAGCCACCTGCTGCACCATCACTCTTTTCCAGTTATATTTTAACTGCAAATAATTTATCAGGTCAGGAATAGGCTCAATAGCTAATATCTTGCCTTTGGGGCATTGTTTGTATAAAAAGTTCAAGATTTGGCCTTCATTTACACCAATATCTATGCATACTGCGTCATTAGGTAATGTATGTATCACATCAATTGTTTGGAGGTCATAGATATGAAATTTGTCTTTGAGATGCTTTTTATAAATTCTGTACAATTCGTATAGGAACTGCCGCATCTTATTTTTCCCATAAATTAACAGGTATTGAAAGAGGTTTGTTTGCAATAAATATTTGGGTGTTCTCATAGTATATATTTGCACTTTACAAAGAAATATTATACCGTAACCCAACCTGCAATCCTACCCATACTTTCAAATTAGCGACACTTCCGGATGTATAACTATTTACGAGGAAATAAGCAGGTTTAATAATATAATATTGCTTCTCAGAGCTCTTAACAGGGTTGCCAAATGCATACGGCTGGTTGTCCTTATAATAATGAATGCTTAAATAGTTAATAACAGGCCCCAACTGCAGGCTCCATTTATCAGCCAGCTTTTTCTCAAATAGAAAATCGAAGGATGTCAGCTTATTTTTTGACAGTACTCTTTGAAACGTATCTACGACAAAGTATTTGGAAAGCGTTCCAAACGTGAGCAGCATATTCAGGCGCAGGCCTTCTCTAATGCGGGCAGAAATTCCCAGTCCATATCTGAATCCTGACACACTAAAATTTGTGTTCCATGAAAGATGCCCGTATAAAAAACGGTATCTGATTTCCAATGCCGGGCTAAAATAGAAAACGTCGGATGATGATATACCGGTTTTCATAAAAAGCAATGAACCATTTCCCGTTGACTGTAACCTTTGTTTTTCTAATAATAAATTGCCTTCAGAAATTATATCTTTTTGCTTTCTCGCTGAGGCCGTTGAAACTTCCGATGTATCCCCTGACATTTTATGATTATTCATAATAGCGCCAGGCGCTTCATCAGTTGTTCGACGGGTTTTTGCAGCCCCCAAAGAATCACCGGGCAAATAATTCTTTGATAAAAAAAGAGCTGCCCCTGTTGTGTCATTTGGATCCGGCTTCTGTGCATGTAATTCACGTTGAATGTGGCCGTTTTCTAAAAGGAGTGAGGAACTCTTTGTGCCAATTTTGTTATCCAAAGACCGCGTAATGCGTGGTTTGTTGAAAGTCTTTACCGAATATCTTTTGGGTGATGATGATCGCCGTTTTACCGAAACAGGGTGCACATTTACGAGGATGATGTGATCACCGAGTAAGGTGTAGTGAATACCCATATCCTGTTGTAAAAATGACAGCCACTCCTTCAACGTTTGCTTTTTATTTCTTATGAAAATAATTTTCCCGGGATTGATTTGGTTTGAATTGAATGAAAAATCTATTTGGGTTTGTTTTGAAAAAACATTTAATAAAGAATCAAGGCGCATCCTCATATTACTGATATTAATTATCCTGTTAAGTTTTGTGTAATTGTGCTGCCCGGCTGAATTAAGTGTGCAAGCCACAAGGCAGGAGAGGCTAAAATAGTAATACAGTATATGCTTAATTACAAGCTTCGCCATAGATTTGAATTGTGTTTTTTTGAAACATGTACTGAATATTTAAAGTCATTGAAATAACGTGCATAATATAATCAAGAGACTTATTTTCGAACCTCGCAGTCATCCGGCAATTCGAAAGAGCATTGTTTTTAAAAAGTATGATAACGCCAAAGGCTTTTTCGAGATACGCAGTAATCTCTTTTAACGAAACATCTGCAAAAGAAAAGCTGCCTGTTGCATAACCCATACTATTAGCATCAACGGAATTCGCAAGGGTTAATGCATTATTATGCCTGACGTAAATTCCAGTTTGCCCCCGGGAAACCGTAATTTCTTTTTTACTGGTGAACATCTTAACGATTCCTGATTGCACCTGCACTTCAATTAATGAAGGGTTTTCTTTGTTGCTTACATTAAATAGTGTACCGACCACTTTAATATTAAGCTCGCCTTCATTGATTATAAAAGGATTTTTTTTATCCGGCGCAACGTTGAAATATGCTTCGCCACTCAATCTTAAATACCTGGTTTTATTAAAATTTTGCGGGTATTGTATACTGGAGTTCCTGGTTAAGGTTATTATTGATCCGTCCGAAAGCGTATCCTTTACAAGGCCTTTGGAAGCCGACACTATAGTAAGCTTTTGATAAGCGGTGATTGCATGATTATTTGTTACACGATAATAGATCATGCCGCCTATAATTAATCCTGCAACAAGGGCGGCAGCGGCATAAATCCGTTGCAATGCTTTTGTTTTACTAAAACGGTTTTTTTCAGGAAGCGATCTTTGTAACTGTATCCAGGCATCAGCATGGCCTGGATTTTTATAAATATTGTGTTTGTTCACCAGGTTCCATAAACTGCTTATTTCATCAAACTGTTTTTGGTTTTCAGCTTTTTCAGTCCATTGTGCAACGGCCATAGCTTCCACGGGAGTTGCCTCCCCCGAGAGATATTTTGCAATTAAGGAAAAATCAATTACTGGTTGGTCCATATTATTTTATAAGGTCAGCGAGAAGGTTTCTTAAAATTTTTAACGCCTTGCCCATTTGCGCCTCAACCGTTTTTACCGATATTCCCAATTCGATTGCAATTTCAGCATAACGTTTTCCTTCATACCGGCTTTTCATAAAAATTTCTTTACACTTAGGCGGTAATGTTTCAATAGCTTGGATAACACGGCCATCTATTTCCCTTTCTTCGGTAATGGCACTTATAACACCCTCAATTGGAATTGGAAATTTGCTGGTATATTTTTGCTTCACCATTTTATTCCTGATAGTATTCAGACAAGCGTGATAAACCGATTTGTATAAATAAAACCGGCCTGATTGATCAATGTTAACCGCATCTCTTTTCTGCCACAATTTTATAAATGCCATTTGAACTATATCTTCTGCTTCTTCATTGTCTCTTATTATAGTGAAAGCATACCTGTGCAGCCTTTCATAATACTCATGAAAACATTCCTTAAATACTTCCGCTGTTGCAAAAGGTTCTTGCTGATTTTTTTTGATACGGTTATCGCTGTTTAAAAGTTTCTTTCGCCGGTTCTTCTTATATAGAGACACGGGAACTAAAAAAACCCCTATTGAAAAAAATAAATATTTTGGTGTGGGCCGAACAGGACACTGTGAATAGAGCCATAGTTTCAAATACACAATATCATACTTTCCTGGCAAATTTATCATTAATTGAACCAGGCTATACAAAACAAACTTAAATATCACTATTGCTTGAATGTATACACAAGCAGTATTCCACAGGCAATGAAATTGCTCACTAGCGGAGCGACCTGGCAATCATTAAAATATTACCAAACTTGTTCTTAGAATAATTAATCAATGCTTTATTCACAAAAATTCATGCCCTGGTAATTCTTCTGTAACAAGTTTGTACACTTGGGCGAGAATTGTATTTCAATTAGAGGTAGCTGCCCGTAATAAACGAAGATAGTTAGTCAAAGAATAAATCTCTCACGTTCGCATTTACATTCGTGCCCAATTGTATGTATCATTCTATAATTAACCTGCATTGATAATGAAGCCTGTAATTTTTGATTGTATTTTATTTTTGTGTGTTGCTTGTTTCTCACCTCATATTATTACTGCGCAACAAAAAGGAAATGATCCTGCTATTGCCATGTTTAGGAATAACGCGGGGTTAACGGGAGAAAGTAACCAAAACCCGGTATATAAATTACAGGGAGTAAAGTTTCGCTTTAAAACCGGCGGCCCGATCCGGAGTACGCCCGCAGTATTTAAGGGAACAGTTTATTTTGGCTGCGGTGATAATTACTTTTATGCGCTTGACAGCAGATCAGGAGCGGAACGATGGAAATTCAAAACGGGCGGCCCGGTTTATTCATCTCCGGCAGTCGCAGGCAGTACCGTTTATTTTTCAGGCAGGGATGGTTATTTGTATGCGCTTCAAACCAAAAGCGGAAAAGTAATATGGAAATTAAAAATGGGTAAAGATTTAGGTAACGAAAATTATTGGGACAATTATCTTTCATCGCCGGTTATTATTGACAATGCTCTTTTTACAGGAAGTGGTGATGGGTATTTATATGCACTTGATACAAAGACCGGAAAATTAATCTGGAAATATAACGCAGGTGCAAGAATTCGCACAACACCGGCTGTCTTTCAAAATCATGTCGTGTTTGGAACTAATGCCGGACTGCTGATAGACGTTGACCGCAACACGGGAAATCTTAAATGGAAGTTTGCCACAGATGGCGCTTCAAATACTTTTGAAAGTAGGAGTAATGATCGTAAATCTATCTATTGTTCTCCATCGATCTCAGGTGATATTGTTGTAATGGGAGGCAGGGATGGAATTATTTATGCTGTTGACCTGAATACGGGAAAAGAGAAATGGAGAAATGATCATAAAGGGCCCTGGATCCTTTCAACAGCGGTGAAGGATAACGAAGTATTTGTTGGTTGTGGCAGTGACCTCCTTCTCCAGGCTCTTGATATAAATACTGGTATCGAAAAATGGCGTTTCAAAGCACAAAGCGCAATTTTTTCCTCTATCGCAATTGCAGGTAATATGCTTTATTTTAATGACGTTAATTTTAGTGGCACTTTACACGCTGTTAATAGTAACACTGGTATTGAAAAATGGGCGTTCCCAATTGGATGCCGTTCCTTTTCAACACCCGTTGTGTGCAATGGTATTATTTATTGTGCCGCGGAAGACGGAATGCTGTATGCTCTACAGGGAAGAACCACCACTGATTCTACAATGAATACTCCGAAGAAATTTGTTTACTGGGAAGGAAAAAATAACAAGAACGATTATAGTTATTTTCAAAACGGCATTGATCAATATATCAGGGATTATTTCGTGGCGTGCGGCTACCAGTTACTCGACTCGGCGCAACTCGCGCGGGAAATGAAGGAACAGTTGATCAACCCGGTAGCAGCTGTGATTGTTTTTGCAGACAACAGGTTCCCAGGCATTATCGCCGAGAAAAAGTCAGGGAAACCATTGGTATTACAATATCTTGAAGCCAAAGGAAAAATTGCCCTGTTTGGATTGAATCCAATTGCTTACACCCGCGACAGCTCAGGTAACATCGTTCAGTATGACGATAGCATACCAGGTGCGATATTCGGATTAAAATACATTGAAAAGAATTTCATTCGGGGAATTTATGAATCGCGTCCTACAATAGAAGGCAGCAAAGAAGGGCTCTTTACGCCTTTCACTACGGTCAGTAATTTTTCTGTAATTAGTCCGGGCAATGCGATAACTCCCCTGGCAAGAGATGAATTTGGTTCGATTACCGAATGGATAAAAAATTTCGGCGGCCCTGAAGGCACCGGCTTGCTCCAATTAAATATCCCTACCAACGAAGTCAATTACAATCTCGGAGAAATGAAGGCTGTTATTGAATATGGCATCTCCTGGTAATCATTTATCATATTCTTAAGTCCTTTGCTCAGTTATAAAAGTTCTAGACAGCAAAACTGATAAGCGGGCCGACGACGTTATAACTTCCGGAGCGGGAGGCGCGCATCGCTATAACGGCAACGGTTAGGGGCAGTACGGAATCTTTGTATAGCTTGCCGATTTTCATGTTCAACATTCAGATCTTTGCAGTTTCACTATTGACCTGCTTATATCGGTGGGAAGGCCTGCTTAAAATATTACGTGCTACTTTCATTTTATCGAAAAATTTCCGGGAAATATTTTTAATGCTTTACAATAAAATATTCATGCTTCAGTAACAATACTGTTAGTGTATGAAACATATCACGAAATTTTTTTGCCTCAGATGTAGCCTATTTCCCTACCCAACTTTAAATCAATAAATTCAATGAAACGAGTTCAATTATTGTCTGTAATGCTGATGCTCTGTGGAACATTCGCATTTGCCCAAAACCGCAGTATTACGGGAAAAGTTGTTGATGCTAAAGATGGCACGGCCCTGCCTAAAATTTCTGTAAAGGTAAGAGGGTCTGATAAAGGCACCAGTACCAGCAGCGACGGGACATTTAGTCTCGAATCCGATAAAGAAGTTACACTGGAATTTTCAGGGGTTGGCTTTATAACAACATCGGCAAAGGCATCTCCCGGACAAGTAATAAACATAAACCTGGAGCAACAGGTAAAAAGCCTTAATGAAGTTGTAGTAACCGCGTTAGGTATAAAAAGAGAAAAAAGATCTTTAGGATATGCAACCCAAAGTATAGGAAGTGATCAGTTAAATAAGTCAGGTTCCGGTAACCCGCTTAGCGAATTAAGTGGTAAAGCTTCAGGAATAACAGTGATCAATAGTGGGGGAGACCCTGGCGCCGGTACGTATGTCCGGCTTAGAGGTATAACTTCTATAACAGGAAATAATCAGCCGCTGATGGTTATAGATGGTGTGCCGGTAGATAACAGTATTAATAATTTCGATCCTACCAATTTAGGGTTTAAAGCATCCGGCGCCAATGGCGATCTTACCGGGGGTGCGCAACCGTCTAACAGGGGCATCGACATCAATCCCAACGATATCGAATCCGTTACGTTGTTGAAAGGGCCTGCTGCGACCGCTCTTTATGGCATACAGGCCGCAAGCGGCGCTATCGTGGTCACCACAAAAAAAGGCTCTGCGATACCGGGAAAACATGGTGCGAGTGTTACACTAAACTCGTCTGTTACATTTGATAAAGTAAGTAATTTACCTTCGCTTCAGGATAGATTTTCACAAGGCAGCGACGGCCAATACTCCGGGCCTGAAGACGGTGGTTCCATTTCGTGGGGCGCTGCCATAGATACTTTATTTTGGGACGGAAACACCAATTATCCTTTTGATAAACACGGCCATATAGTTGGCAAATCAGATCCATCCGCAAAAACTCCTGTAGTTCCCTATGACAGGTATAGTTTCTTTAAGACCGGTGTCACTTACAACAATAATATTGCCGTATCCGGTGGTAATGATCGCGGCGCTTACCGGATGTCTTTGGGAAATTTATATCAAACAGGAATTATCCCTAAAAGTAAATATGTAAAATCAACTTTTAGTATTAGCGGGCAATCCAAACTTACTAATAAACTAAGCGCATCCGGTGGTATTACCTATACCAATTCTGCAAATGATAAAGTACAGCAAGGCTCCAGTTTATCCAGTATCATGCTTGGTTTAACCCGCACACCGCCTACGTTTGATAATTCCAATGGCGTCTCAGACCCTGCGAATGATCCCAGTTCTTACTCATTTCTTATAGATGGAAGCCAAAGAAGTTACCGGGGCGGGGGAGGCTATGATAATCCCTATTGGACGGTAAATAAAAACCCTTTCAGGTCAGACCTGGACCGTGTGTTTGGCTATGGCCAGGTTACCTACGATTTATCAGATTGGATGACGATAAATTATCGTTTGGGCGGAGATATTTATTCACAGGCTGATAAAAATGCTTATGATATTGGCTCCAACCAATTTCCCGCAGGAGTTATTTATCTGATTGATTATTTCAACCGGCAATTCAACTCCGATCTTACTGTAAGCATGAAAAAATCCCTCACAAAAGATCTGTCAGGCTTCCATATTATTAGGGCATAATTATTTTACACTTACACAGAGCAACCGTTTTGTACAGGGCAATAGCTTTCTTACTTCTAACTTTTATGACATCTCGAATGTGGGTTCCTATTTATCAAGTGAAACCAAACAGGTAAAACGCACTATGGCCTATTATGCAGATATAGAGTTGAATTATAAAAGAATGTTGTATTTAAGCCTGACAGGCCGCGATGAGGAATCATCTACTTTACCGGCAGCAAATAACACTTTCTTTTATCCTTCAGCAAATTTGGGTTGGGTATTTACAGAGATGAAAAGCTTACAAAATAATAAAATTCTTTCGTTTGGAAAATTGAGAGCATCATTTGCCCAGGTAGGTAAAGATGCGCCGGTATATTCATTAACTTCTCCGTTTAAATCTACTGCAATCAAAGACGGATTCACGACCGGGATCACTTTTCCATTCCCCGGCAATTTGGGAGGATACCAGCTCAGCAATGTAAATACAACTCTTGGAAATCCGGATTTGAAGCCAGAAAATACCTTCTCTTATGAAGGTGGCGCAGACCTTGGATTTTTGAATGACAGGATATCTTTAAATGCAACCGCCTACTATAGTAAATCAAAGGATGTGATTTTCCCGGTGTCACTGCCTTATTCGACCGGCTATGCAGGTAAGTTATTGAATGCGGCAACAATTACTAATAAAGGGATAGAATTAACCTTAAATACTACGCCGGTAAGAACTTCAACGGGATTACGGTGGGACGTGAATTTTAACTGGTCAACTAATAAAAATAAAGTGGTATCGTTAGCCCCCGGCTTTGACCGGTTTTTTGTGGCCGGGTTTGGAGGGGGAGAAGCAGAAATTGATGCAGTGGCCGGCCAGCCATTTGGAGTAATTTATGGCAACACAACTCCTCATGTTAATTTAAATGATTTAAAAAGCCCCGTGCTGATCACTGATGATAAAACTGATCCCGGCTATGGACAGCCAGTGGCATTTGGAACCGGGCCTTTGATGGTAGTTGGAAACACAAATCCAAAATGGATCGGTTCTGTAGTGAGCAACTTAACTTATGCAGGTTTTATTTTTGGGTTTCAAATAGATGTGCGCCATGGGGGTGATATTTACAATGGCACAAGGGGGGCCTTGGCCAATAAAGGCACCGCTGGCGAAACTTCCAATAGGGGAACCCCGGTAACATTCCAGGGTTTATTAGGCCACCTGAACTCAACAGGGGAAGTGGTGCATTATGCGGCAGACGGCGTAACAGAGTTACCGGGGCCCGGAGCTTCCAATAGTATTCAAACCACCTACAATCAGTACTACTGGCAAAATATTGGCAATAGCTTCCAGGCAGGCCAGGAAACCGATGTCGAAGATGGATCTTTTACAAGAATCCGTCAAATTAGTTTAACCTATGAGCTGTCAAAATCGGTTTTAAGTAAGACACGCCTTGCTGGTTTATCGGTGACTTTATTTGCAAATAATCCAAAACTATGGACAAAATATGATGGCGTAGATCCGGAAACAAGCCTGGCAGGGCCTTCCAACGCGCAGGGTTTGGATTACTTCAATAATCCGGGAACAAAAAGTTATGGCATCCGCTTGAATGTTGGTTTTTAATCGTAAGACATAAAATAATAAACAATGAAATCAAATAAGATATCTTTTATAACATTGACAGCGCTGCTGATTTTATTTGCTGCTTGTAAAAAATCCTTTTTTACAGATGTAAATATCAACCCTAATGTTCCAAAAGAAGTAGCGCCAAATTTAATTTTATCTACGTCCGAAGCTGCTTTAGGCTACACACAAGGCGGCGACCTTTCAAGATTTACGTCATTGATTACACAGCAGGTATTTGGTGCAAACAGCCAATCGCAGAGTTATTATGCTTATGGATTGAACCCTGGCGTATTTGATAATTTATGGCCCGATTTGTATACTTCCACGATAATTAATATTGACACTTTAAAAAATTTATCAGACCAAAAACAATATAATGTGTATGCAGGAATTTCCAGGATCCTTATGGCATATACGCTACAGATAACTGTTGATTGCTGGGGCAAAATTCCCTACTCACAGGCAGTAGAAGGAGACAATAATTTACATCCCGCTTTTGATGATGATAAGGCATTATATGATACCATTGCAAACCTCGTGGATGCTGGCATTAGCCGGTTATCTGACTCTCATAGAGGTGTATTTACCCCCGGGGCAGATGATGGCATATACGGGGGAAATGCGCTTAAATGGATAAAATTCGGGCATGCTATCAAGGCAAGATTATATATCCATCAAAGTAAAGATAATGCCGCGATGGCAAGCCAGGCGCTGGCAGAAGTTGCCTTATCTTTTGCTGATAATTCTGAAAGTGCCCAATATAAATTTGGACTTGCGGAAACTGCTGCTAATCCCTGGTACCAGTTTAACAGGGACAGGCCGGGCGACGAAACTTTTTCTAAAAGTACGCTTGCATTACAATTGCAGGCACTAAGTGATCCGCGTTATGACATATTTATAGACAAAGCAAATGATGGGCACGGGCAATCTGCAGACGGGTCTCACTTTGGCGGGTTGAATGCATATTACGGGTCCGTAAATTCACCCGTCGAGTTTATCACTTACGATGAGTTATTGTTTATTAAGGCAGAAGCCACTTTAAGGACCACAGGAGATTATAATATGGCGCAAAATTTTTATCAGCAGGCCCTCCAGGCAAACATGCGAAAATTAGGCGTGAGTGAAAGTGCCATAGAGACTTATATTGCTGCCCAGGGTACTTTGCCAACTTCGAGCGTAAATGAGGCTATCGCCAAGGTGGCGATGCAGGAATTTATAGCATTATATCTTAATCCCGAAGCATGGGTTCTATGGCGCAGAACCGGAAGCCCTGCCCTTTCGCCGACAGGCCCTGGAGAAGTCCCGCGCCGGTTGGTGTATCCGCAAAGCGAATATTCGTATAACTCAGCCAATACCCCGGCCTCAACTTTATATGCTCCCCGGATTTTTTGGGATAAGTAAGCAAACCTGGCCATTCATAAAGCCGCCTTGCATCCGGGCGGTTTTTATTTGTCTTAAAATGCCTTAATAATTTCGTTTTCCAGCTTATCTGTCGCACAATTAAACGCTGTTTAAATTTCTGAACTCCTGCTTTTTCTTACTGAAGTATTTATTCTTTTAACAAGTTAGAAGTTTACGGTTTTTTCAGAAATACTTTTCCATGCTTTATCGCTAAAATTTCATGCTTCAGTAATTAACCGCTAAAATTTTGACACATATTAACAGATATTGTTGCCTTTTGAATGCTTCTTTTAATCAAACTTAAAAAAAAATCCATGAAAAGATTTCTAACATTGCTGGCAATGCTGATTCTTGGCGGGGCAATGACATTTGCACAAAGCCGGGTAGTAACCGGCAAAGTGGTTGATGAAAAAGGTGATCCCGTTGTAGGAGCATCTGTTATTATAAAAGGCACTCCAAGAGGCATACCGGCTAATGCAGCGGGTGAATTTTCAATTAGTGCCAGGCCCAAGTGATGTGCTGGTTATCACTGCTACCAATTTTGGAAGAAATGAAATAAGAGTTGGCAATCAAAGTAGTGTATCAGTAGTTTTAAAACCTGCATCAAATGTGATGGAAGAAGTTGTGGTTACTGCTTTGGGACAAACGAGCAAAAAGGCGAAAGTAGGTTACGCAACTACGACGTTTAACAGTGAAGCCATTAACCGAACGGCCAATGTAAATGCTTTTGACGGACTGGCAGGGAAAATACCAGGCGCAGAAATATCAAATACCGGTGGGCCCGGGCTCATCTACTAAAATAATTATGAGAGGTTATGGAGTATTCACGGAAGGAGGCAACCAGCCGTTGTATGTTATAGACGGGGTTCCCTTGGCAGATGCGAGGCCTGCTTCAGGATCAATGTTTTACAGGCGCCGCTATTGTTGGAACTATTGGCTTATCAGCCCAAAATGATTTTGGCAATGGCGCCAATGATATCAATCCAAATGATATTGAAAGTATTACTGTACTCAAAGGTACGGCAGCTTCATCACTATATGGCTCTGCAGCAGGAAACGGCGCCATTATGATTACCACTAAAAGAGGCAAAGTCGGTAAAATTAATATAGATTATGCCGGCTCTGCTAACTTTAGTAAAGTGGGCAAGCTGCCAACTTTGCAAAATAAATATGGCCAGGGCTGGAATGGCAACTTTTGTTCTCGGTGAAAACGGAAGCTGGGGGCCCAGGCTTGATGGAGTAGACAGGCCCTGGGGCTCCATTGTGGATAACTCCCAGTTAATAAAACCTTTTTCAGCTATAAAAGATAATATCCGCAACTTCTATACAACAGGCCTTGAATTAAATAATACCGTAGCGCTTTCGGGTGGAAGTGATAAATCTACTTTTTATTTTTCTTATGGCAATGTTGAAAGTGATGGCGTAATTCCTACAAAATCTGATTACCTCGGACGTAATACGCTTATCATTAAGAACTAATAATAAGTTCAATAAATTTACCGTAAACACTTCTTTTAATTATGTAAACAGAAAAGTAAACCAACCGGCTACCGGGCAGGGAAGTACCTCAGGCTCTACCATTTTCCAGGATATTTTACAAATACCTGTAGATCTACCCATACATGATTTCAGGGATTACACCAATAAATTTTTTGATGTAAACAGTTATTTTACGCCTTATGCGGAAAATCCATATTACGGCTTGCATAATAATAGCAATAGCCAAACGTCTGACAGATTTTTTGGAAACTTAGATATGAATTACCAGTTTACCTCCGCACTTGTCAGCACAGCTTCGCGTAGGTGGCGATGTGGAAAATGCCCGCGGATTTGCATATAATGCCGCTAATGCCCCTGATCCCGGAAGTTGGAATGCGGGTGGAAATACCGAAGGTCTAGCAGGGCAGTCGATGTAGGTTCTGTTATCGAAGCCAATAGTTATGTGGGTAGTATTAATGGCGATTTTATTTTAAAATATAATAAAGACATCAGTAATACTTTTAACCTTGATGCGCTTGCCGGGGTAAATTATAACCAGGCAGATACAAAAGTACTTTCGGGGCTATTACTAATTTATTAATTCCGGGCTTTTACAATCTTTCCAATTCAACCAAGCAACCAACTACCGGCGACGCAATTACTCATCAAAGATTACTTGGGGTATATGGCCAGGCAACATTAGGATTTAAAAACCAGCTGTATGTTACCGGCAATGCCCGTAATGACTGGTCTTCTACTTTACCCATTAATCATGATCATTTCTTTTATCCGGGCGGTAACCTTTCATGGGTGGCTTCCAATACTTTTAACTTAAAAAGCTCACCGATCTCTTATTTGAAATTCAGGGCCGGCTATGGCAAAACCGGCACCAGCGCTCCACCTGTATAATATATACCCGGTGCTTATGGGCGGAGCTTTAGGCTCAGTTCCATTACCTTTTGGTACTATAACTTTTCCATTTAACGGTGTAAGCTCATTCGGGATTCAAAATACTATTGCGAATGCTAATCTTAAACCGGTAATTACAACTGAAGCAGAACTAGGAATGGAAATCAGGTTTTTAAACAACAGGATAGGCCTGGATGTAGCACGTTATGATAAGAAAGCCGATGGCCAAATATTAAATGTACCTATTTCCCCCGGGTCAGGTTATACTTTCTTAGCTGAAAATATAGGCCTCATAAGTAATAAAGGAATTGAACTTTCCTTTGATGTAAAACCGGTTGTAACCAGAAATGTAACCTGGTCTTTCAATTATAATTTCACGAAGAATGTAAACAAAGTTGAGCATTTAACAAACGGCCTTACAAAAGTCAGTATTTTCCAGATTATCGGTGGTGTGGAATTGGATGCTGTTCCGGGAAAATCAGCCACCGGTATTTATGCTTTTGGCCCTCAAAAAACGCCTGATGGAAAAATAATTGTAAGCCCTACAACCGGTAAGCCGGTTCCTATCTATCAACAGGGTATATTATGGAAATGCTGAAAATGATTATACCATGGGATTTTCCAATACTTTAAAATTTAAAGAATGGCAAATAAATTTCTCACTGGATTACAGGAAGGGTGGAGTATTTTATAGCAAAACAGCAGATCAGCTTGCTATTTACAGGTAACGCAATACCTACTACTTATAATGACCGCAGGCCTTTTATCTATCCAAATTCCGTAGTTCAAAATGGCAGTAGATGCCAGTGGTAAACCTGTTTACGTGGAAAATACCACTGCCATTACTGAAAATAATTTTCAGGATTTTTTTCCTGAAGGCAATAACCCGGCCTTGCTTATGGTAAGGATATTCTTGACAGGTCTTTCTTAAAATTAAGAGATGTTTCCATTTCATATTTATTTGGTGAAAAGATGTCGTCTAAAATTAAGATTTCACAATTTATCGCTTGACTATTTATGCAAGGAATTTGTTACTATGGACTCCACAATCCAATCAGTATATTGATCCTGAAGCATCAAATTTTGGTAATGATCTTACCAGCCAATTGGGTGAGTTTGAAACGGCTCCGGTTTCCAAACAATTTGGAGTTGCATTAAAAGCTAATTTTTAAAACTTAATTATTATAAAAATGAATTTATTTAAAAATAAAAAAACTATATTCTTGCAGCTTGTTATATGCATGTCTTTACTAGGGTTTAGGCTGTAAAAAAACATTTGATATCAATCATGATCCCAATAATCCTTCGTTGGAAGTTGGCACTCCAAAAATTGTTTTTCCTGTGGCAGTAATGGGTGTGGCGGCAGTTGAAGGCGGAGATCTTGCCATATTGGGAGGAATTTTGGGCGAATATGTTACCCAGGCAGCTCTTCCAGCCAATATAAAAATATAGATCAGTATGATTTAAAAACAACTGACTTAACGCGCAATACACAACATTATATACTTATGGATTAAAAAATCTTCAATTTGTTATTGATAAAGTCAAGGGCATCGGAAGACTGGAATTTTTACCTGATGGGCAATGTGATGAAAGCTTATGCAACAGCTTTATTGGTAGATTTGTATGATAAAATACCTTATTCTGAAGCTTTACAAGGTACGGGAAATCTTACTCCAAAATTTGATGATGGATATTCAATTTATAAATCCTTGCTGGCAGGTATTGATACAGCTTTAGGTAAAGACTTTAGCGCCAGAACAGTGATTGATTTAAGGGCAACCAATGAAGGAAATGTTGATCTTGTTTTTGGTGGTGATATTGAAAAATGGAAAGCAATTTGCCAATACACTCGAATTAAAATTGTATCTCAGGATGATCAATGCAAAGCCTGCAGAAGCACAAGCAGGTATTGAAGCCTTGTATGCAAGAGACGCAACATTTCTTGCAGGAAGATGCCAAAGTTACTGGCTTTAGCGATAATCCCAGCTGATCAAATCCCTTGTATGAACAAAATGTTAGGCCAGTTAAATATTGGAACTAATCTGGTAGCAAGTAAAACTTTTGTAAGTTTTTTACAGGCCAATAACGATCCAAGGATTAATGATTATTTCTTGCCTGAACCGGGGTGCAATGCAGTTACGGCCTTGACCAGGGAGATTTTGTAAATACTTCAGCCAGCAGCTTTAGCTGCTATCCGTATTTAAGGAAAGCCCAACAGATCCTGTTGTATTTCTTTCGGCAGCAGAATCTTATTTTTTGCAGGCGGAAGCACAGGGAACGTTATTTTGCCGGAGATGGTGCTAAAGACTTATATGATAATGGAGTTTTAGCTGCATTTTCTGCTGTGGGTGAAGATGGCAGTTCATTTATCGCTGCCGGCGGGCCATTATGAATATCCTTGCAGGTACAACCTGATGCAAAACATCGAAGCAATTATTGTTCAAAAATGGGCATCTTTTCCTTATGGAGTACATTTTATAGAAGGATGGTTTGAAAGAAACAGAACAGGCCTTCCTAAAAGCAGCCCGGTATATTCTACAGATCCTTCTTATGTACCCGGCGAATTTGTGATTTCCAAAAATTCAGTATTACCACCGGGGCAGTATCCAAAGAGGCTTGTTTTTCCTGATGCTGAAATATCTACCAATCCAAATACACCTGCCCAGGTACCTATTACTACGCCGGTTTGGTGGGGATTATAATTTTAAAACTAAAATAATTAGTAATGAAAAAAAGTATTCATTTTTATTAATAGTTTTCTTGCCATTATTTCTTCCTGTGATAAAGATCCGATTATCAATAATGATAAAAATGTTGGCATTTCAAGAATTACTTATTACCCCACATTACTCTTAACTGGGCGATAAAATTATTGCAGTTGCGAATGGCAGTTCTTTTACTGATCCGGGCGTTAAAGCTACCGCCGGATCATCGGAAGTACCCGTAACTGACAACAGGAACTGTAGATACTAAGGTTGACGGAGTATATTTCCTCAACTATAGCGCTACCAATGCTGATGGTTATAGTTCTACCGCCTCACAGAACTGTTATCGTTTATACAACCGACGCCGGAGCAGCAGCAAATGATTTATCAGGTATATACTTACGCGCCGCAACCGGCGTTACCGTCAACCTGGACAAAATTAGCGCCCGGAGTGTATACCAGGTACAGAATCCTGGCGGGTCACCCGCAGGCCCGAATCTGATTGTCGTATGCATTCAATCCTTCAGGTTTTACGATTCATATACCCGACCAGGTAGCAAATGATGGCACCTCTTATAGTTCGACTAATGAAGTTTATAATAATACAACTCCGGCCAGCTTATTCCTGGGTTATAATTAATCCATCCTACGGAACAGGTGTAAGAACTTTTGTGAAACAATAAAATTAATAATATCAATAATAAAAAATGAAAAAATTAATTTTAATATTAAGCCCACTTGTTTTTGCTCTTAAGCTCTTGTCAAAAAGTTAAGGATGCGGGGGCTACTTCTGCAGTAAAAGTTGCCAATGAATGGTGGATAACTTTAGATTCAGTTGGGATACCCGACTATTATGGAATTGGCCATATTAAAATAGCTACTTATAATACGGCTGCAAATGATAATACGATATGGGTTGATGATTATAATAACATATGGCTGTATCCGGCTTTTACCATTTAGTTTTAAAGTGAAAGCTGTGGCCAATTATTCTGCCCTGACGTTTACTTCAGATGCCCTTGCCGCTAATGATATATTATGACCCGTCTGACACCAGCGCTTTTCCAAAAACAGTACATATAACCGAAGGGAAAATTTTTCCAAAACTTGGTCATTCTAAATCCGGCAATATTGCAGACAGTATTCATATGCGAATAGAATTTTCAAATGATCCCGGAACTATGTATGAAATTAATGGGGTAGAAAGAACCAGGTTTCCGGAGGATGATTATTAACTAGTTTTTTATATTGGGATAAGGATACAATAATAAGGTTACATTAATTGTAGCCTTATTTTTTATGCCAACGAACAGTTCGTAATGATAAGCAATTTTTTATTTCGTCTTAAATTACCAGTTAATGGATGACGACATATACCTGATGAAAACATTTCCGGATTTTAATATGCCCGGCTTCGACATCAATCAATATAATAAAAGGTTCAGGGAAAGCAATGTGATTATTCATGCTACATCGCGCTGTATTTCTTACCCGGAACACTGGGGCTGCCTTTCTGTGAAATGTGCTTTTGGCGGAAGTGAATATTACCAGCCGGGCAAACGCTTCTATGCGGTAAATGACAGCAATTACCTGGTGCTAAACGAAGGCAGTGGCTATTCAAGCTATATTTTTTCTGATTCCCCTGTCAGGTCATTTACCATAAATTTCTCTCATGAATTTGAATTGCACGCAACCAACGGCCTTATAGGAACACCTGGCGGCATGCTGGAAAATTTTGGATATGACCGACACCAAAAAATCGAGTTCACGGAAAAATTATATGGCCACGATACGCTGGTTAGCCCTCTTATTTTAAAATTATACACTGATCGTTACAGTCTTACCCCGACCAGTTACTCATGAAAGAAGCTTATTATAAACTGATAGAAAAGTTGTTATTAAGCAAGCTGCAGGTGCAGGCTGAAATGCAGAAGAGTAAAAGCAGCAAAGCCATCAACAAGAACAGAATTATACCGCCGCCTTCATTATGCAAAGGATTATATGGATTCATGCTATACGACTGAAATAACACTGAAAAAACTGGCCGGTATCGCCCATTTGAATACAGCCTATTTTTTGCGCCAGTTTAAAAATTATTTTCTTATAACTCCTCATCAATATATCATTCAACGAAGGCTTCTCCAGGCAAAAAAGAAATTGGAAACGTCTCACATGTCTGTTACGGATGTCTGTTTTTCCGTAGGTTATCATGACCTTACTTCGTTTATCAAATTATTTAAAAGATATTTCAAGTTATCTCCTGAATGCTATCAGAAAAGTTGCGCAAGCCGAATGTTTTGTAATTTCCGTTGATTGTGCGCTATAGCCTTTTGTTTTCTTTTCCGGGTTCTGATTCTGATTGGTGATGACGAATTTCTGGTCTACACCGTAGTGCCTGGCTTGCTAAATATGTCTGTGTAATTCATTCCACATTCTACTAATAATCATCTTTTTCGGGTTGCGCAAAGCTTTAGAAGTATCGGAGTTACAGCTGGTATATAAATTGCCTTTCTCTTATCAAAAAAATTTTATGGGAAAAGATAAAACAGGAAAATTTCATCCCGGAAAAGGGAAACCGTCAGGAATAAATAAAGAGGAAGGATTGGGCATACAAGCTACACCTCCGGAACACATGAAGCAATACAATGAGCTTACGGAAAAGTACACTGAAGGAGCCGATGAGTTGTCTCCAAATATTCATCTTCGTCATCCTAATCGTAACACATCAAAGGGTGAAGATACTTTTAAGGCAAAGCTTAATAATTCCGAAAGCGACAAAACGGTCAATGACACACTTGCTGAAGACCGCACACCAACTGTTGCAGAAGAATTACCGGGCATTTTGACAAAAGAATTATTCCGGGAGCTGGCAACTTACCAGGCAAGCTGCTGCATTTCAATCTTTTTAGGAACGCACAATGCAGGGGTGGAAGTCAATGAACATTATGATTTGATAAGTTTTAAAAATGCTTTACAGAAAACTGCAGGTATACTTAAAGAAAGAAACGTCGAGGCAACAGTAATTGAAAAAATGCTGGAGCCTGGTTTCGAGTTGCTAAGGAATGATGAGTTTTGGCAACAGTTGTCGCCAGGCCTCGCTGTATTTATTGCCGATGGTTATTTTAAATACATAAAAATGCCGAAGACTGCCGTACCGGATATTGTGGTGGAAGATACTTTTTATGTAACACCTTTGATTCCAATAATGGTAAGCAAAGAATATTTCTACTTACTGGTTATCAGTAAAAAAAAGATCAAGCTTTTTAAAGGCGATGCTTTTGGAATGGAGTATATCCCTGTAGAAGGTTTGCCACAGGGGCTTGCGGAAGAATTAGGTGATACAGATGTCGCTACCACATTTCGAACAGGCGGGCGTGGAGGAACCGGCGGCGCTAACTTTCATGGTTTAGGCGGTGGAAATAATAATGATGATAAAGCGTATATCGCCAACTATCTCGAGACAGCCGATGATGTAATATGGAAACAGGTATTGCATGGTGAAAATGCACCGTTACTGCTTGCCGGTGTTGAGTACCTGATACCTATATACAAATCGGTATGTGATTATAAGTATATATGGGAAGATTATTTAACAGGCAATCATGAGCGTGACGATCTACAGACTTTGTATAAATTGGCCGCTGAAAAAATGCAACCCTACTTTCAGCAAAGGCAGAATAAGGCATTAGACAATTTTGGAAACCAGTCTGCTACCCAGCTTACTTCCTCCGCAATAAATGAGATCATTCCTGCAACTTATTATGGCCGGGTATCACATTTGTTTGTGAAAAGAAATGAACATATCTGGGGAACGTTTGATGATATGACTAACGAATTAAATTTCACTGATCAGCACGCTGAAGGCGCCCAGGACCTTGTTGACAATGCGGTAGTTCAAACATTGTTAAATGGAGGTGAAGTTTTTCTTTTAGATGAAGATAAAATATTAGCACAAAGTGCGCTTGCCGCTATATTCCGGTATTAATAATGCACCTTCTGAATTTTATATTGGTCCCCGTAATTGCGGGGACTTTTTGTTAAAGTCGTGTGTATATACCTCATTAAATTATTTGCCTCGGTATCATTAACCCAATTTTGTGTATCAGATTTTTTTGAAGATTAAAGTTTTTGCCGTGGATATCATAAAGACAAGTGACACGCAAGTGGCCTCAACCTTAATAATAAAGGCTCTTCGGCCTTCCATCTGGTATCAATACTTTCCATCCGCCCAAATTAAGAATTCAGGAAGCACGCTGCTCCATGAGTTATAATCGTGGTTGCCATTTTTAACTTCCTTATAAAAGATGTCTTGCGGAGGGCTTACATTTTTCTTCTTAATCAATTCAATAACGTCCCGCGTGTCATCAACGACATCAATGATTCCATCGTGATCCCGGTCTGATGTTTCTTCATTGCCACCTGCATAAAACCAATATTTTAAATGCGGCCTTTTCCTGGATGACCTTATCTTATTAATCATCACCCGGTTTTTGTCATCCGAGTAACCGGGGTCAGCAGCATCTTTATCGCGGTACCAGAATGAACCTGAAAAGATACCTACTTTATCGATTTTATCGGCATGGTCCCATGCGATATCCAATGCTGAAAGTCCGCCAAGTGAACATCCTGCAATAGCTACTGAATTAAATTTTCTTACACCCGTCTTTTTTTTTATAAAGGGATACAATTCATCATCAATAAAGGCTGCATATTTATCCGCGGACATCCCATTGTTTTTATAATCGGGATAACCTGCAACTCCATAGTCGTCCATCCTGTTTGGCGGAGTGATTGCAACCACTAACAATGGTTGCAGCAAATCTTTGCTATACAGGCTGTCAATAATCTTTTTTAACCGAAGTAATTCTATATCCTGGCCATCATTTACCAGTAACAGGTTAAAAGAATTCTTTTCTTTCGGAACGGGCGTACTTAATATGGTCAGTTCAATGTGCTTTTGCAGGTGACGTGAGTATATTGAATCTTTGGTTTCTTTAATTTTTTTAGAGCAGCAGGCCAATAAAAAAATAACCGGTAACACCATAAATTGTCTTGAATTCAGCATAAAAAATTTTAGCATTGCTAAATGTATTAAAATTTGGTTTAAAATATGTAACGTCTTACCTTCGCACCTCTAAATCGCGAAGTAGAGCAGCGGTAGCTCGTCGGGCTCATAACCCGAAGGTCGGAGGTTCGAACCCTCCCTTCGCAACAAAGCCTTAGTCAAGCCTCATTAATTTGGGGCTTTTTACTTGAATATTGAGTGTTGAATATTGAATATTGAATATTGATTGTTGAACATTGACTATTGGTTATTAACCATTTGCTTATTTTGCTCATTTGTTTTTTCCCTTCTTATTTGGGCTTCACTAACTTTATCTTACGAACATTTATGTTTCAAAGAGCTTGTATTTGCCACTGAGGCAGACGGTGGTGCCTCATTAATTTGGGGCTTTTTACTTGAATATTGAGTGTTGAATATTGAATATTGAATATTGATTGTTGAACATTGACTATTGGTTATTAACCATTTGCTTATTTTGCTCATTTGTTTTTTCCCTTCTTATTTGGGCTTCACTAACTTTATCTTACGAACATTTATGTTTCAAAGAGCTTGTATTTGCCACTGAGGCAGACGGTGGTGCCTCATTAATTTGGGGCTTTTTACTTGAATATTGAGTGTTGAATATTGAATATTGAATATTGATTGTTGAACATTGACTATTGGTTATTAACCATTTGCTTATTTTGCTCATTTGTTTTTTCCCTTCTTATTTGGGCTTCACTAACTTTATCTTACGAACATTTATGTTTCAAAGAGCTTGTATTTGCCACTGAGGCAGACGGTGGTGCCTCATTAATTTGGGGCTTTTTCCTTGAATATTGAGTGTTGAATATTGAATATTGATTATTTGATTGTTGATTATCGAATATTGATTATTCATCATTTGCTTATTTTGCTATTGATTTTCTTTCCTTCTTATTTGTGCTTTACTAATTTTATCTTAGGAGCATTTATATTTCATTCAATGATCGCATATGAAAATTATAATAAAACCATCTTTATTTCTCCTGTTTTTTAGCATCATCAGTATAAGTTTTACCGCGCTTAAACAACGACCGGCAACAAACTTCTCCATTGTAAAAACAAAAGCCGGCCTTATTTCAGGAACGACAAATTCTGACGGCGATATCTCTATTTTCAAAGGAATTCCTTTTGCTGCGCCGCCAATTGGCGCTTTGAGATGGAAAGAACCACAACCACTACAGTCCTGGAAAGGCATTAAAAAGTGCGATCACTTTAGCGCAAGTGCCATGCAAAATAAACCGCTGCCTTTTATGATGTGGACGAAGGAATTTATGGCTCCCATAGAACCTTTAAGTGAAGATTGCCTCTATTTGAATGTTTGGACTGCCGCCAAACAACCAACAGAGAAAAGGCCGGTCATTGTTTGGATACATGGTGGCGCTTTCACAGGTGGTTCCGGTTCGGTGCCTTTGTACGATGGTGAATTCATGGCAAAAAAAGGTGTTGTGTTTGTGACGATCAATTACCGCCTGGGTGTTTTTGGCTTTTTGGCACATCCGGCTTTGTCGCAAGAATCACCGCATCATGTTTCAGGAAATTATGGATTGCTTGATCAGATCGCGGCATTGCAATGGGTAAAAGATAACATTGCCGCATTTGGCGGCGATGAGAACAATGTAACCATCGCAGGGCAGTCTGCCGGTTCTTTTAGCGTAAATGCATTAGTCGCTTCCCCGGTCGCCATGGGGCTGTTTAATAAAGCTATTGCCGAAAGTGGCGGAATGTTCAACCGAAATCAAGGCCCCACGCTGCTTACGGCAGAACAGGAAGGTATGCGCATCATGCAGGAACAGAAAGTAAAATCGATTGAAGAACTACGGGCATTGCCTGCAGCAGCCTTACTAAAAGGAACCCAAATGGCTGCACCGGTTGTTGACGGTTATGTACTACCGGACCAGGTTGTTAATATTTTTGCCAGGGGAAAACAAAACGATGTGCCTTTATTAACCGGCTTCAATGCAGATGAAGGTTTACTTTTTGGTACACCGCAAAGTGCGGCCGCTTTTAAAGCAGAGGCTTTGAAAAAGTACGGCAGCAGGTCGAATGAATTCCTCAAGGTTTTTCCTGCAGGCACAGATGAAGAGGCTGCTCATTCTCAAAAAATATTATCAAGAGACCAGGTATTTGGTTGGCAGAATTATACATGGGCAAAACTTCAAACAACCACCGGAAAGAGCAAAGTATATTTTTATTACTTTAGCCGGGTGCCTCCCGGCGAACCCGTTTATGGCGCCTTTCATTCTGCCGAATTTGGTTATGCTTTAGGTACATTAAATAAATGGGACAGGCCCTTTACCTCCTGGGATAAGGAACTTAGTGATAAGATGAGTAGTTATTGGGTAAACTTCGCAACAACAGGAAACCCAAACGGCCACGGATTGCCGGAATGGCCAGTCTTTGCGGTAACCGGAACCAGGGTAATGCAGTTTGGTGACCAGGTACAGGTAATTGACCTTCCGGCAAAACAAGAATTTGATTTCTTCGATGCCTGGAATAACCAAAAATAAATATTCTCCATAATTTTTTGAGCGTGCTCCCGGATCTTCTCTATGATGGTATGATTCATTAACCAAAATTCATATTTAAACCTCACAGGTTTTAAAAACCTGTGAGGTGTATTTTACAGACTTCTCTTCTATAAGCCTGTAGTACGATAACTTTAAAAATATCCTGATTAAATAACGAGCCTGCCTTTTATTTCTCTTAAAAATTTATATAAATCAGGAATTTATCCGGGTGTTATGCATCGTTATTTATAAAAATTGTGTCACTGTTTGGGCAGGCAATTACAAACGAACCACGTTACTTATAACATTTGTCGCA
This sequence comes from uncultured Chitinophagaceae bacterium, assembly GCA_963800635.1. GTDB lineage: Bacteria > Bacteroidota > Bacteroidia > Chitinophagales > Chitinophagaceae > Ginsengibacter. The sequence goes on along the minus strand of CAWDCB010000004.1, from coordinate 61,138 downwards.
ATGAACTGGAAATAACTATGGCATATTTTAAAAAATTTACCATCATAGCGTTTTATGCTTTTAATGTGTTATGGATTATTTCCTGTAAGAAAGATATACAAGTAACGCCCGCGAAAAATTATGACCCTACCGTAGGCGTTGTATCTCTGATAAAAAATGATAATCAATTTTTGCCTGCGAAATATGTTTTTTTCCAGGTTCTTCAAAATGCCGATGCAATCGATACCTCGACATCTTTTGGAATAAATGTTTTTGGAAAGTTTACGGATGATGTAAGCGGCACCATAGTCAACGCCGGAAATATTATTATTAACAACTCACAAAAAATTACCAGTGGCCCGGATAATCTTTACCAGTTTACCTATGATCAAAATACATCTTGCCAAAGGCAAAATCATTTATGGGGAATTTTATTGAAGTGCAGGTTACCGGTAGTAAGGACGTAGATTCCATAAAAAGAAAATTATACATACCCAAGCCGCTCTTCTTATATAGCTACTATAAAAGTATTTCAACAATATCAAACAATAAATCTTATAATTCTATCCTGGAACGCCGACTCACAAAATATGTTTGGGAAAGTGCTGATTCAGCTAAGTTATTATTCCGGCTTATCCGTAACTAATAATCCTCGTAATCCCACCTTTGTTCCGGGTTTGCAATATACCGTTGGCGACAATGGCAGTTTTGTTATTCCTGCCTCAGATTTGAAGCGGTTCCCGGCGTCATCCTATATTTCAATAAGCATAAGCCGCGCTACTGAAAATAGCTGGCCCACAAGCAGAGGCCATATTGAATATATTGCCGTTACAAGTGCTTATTCTTCACCTATATTGGTTCAAAATTACACAGTTATAACTTTTGATTTCTTATTTAACTGAACCCTAAAAAGATATTACTTCTAGATCGTTTAACACTGATTATCATAAATAGTCCTCAAATCGAATTGATTTGGGGATTTTATTTTCAATGAATTAATTTAGCGGCACATTATGAAGTCGGGATTTGTAAATATTTTTGGAAAGCCAAACGCAGGTAAAAGCACGCTGCTTAATGCATTGATGGGAGAGAAGCTTGCCATTGTTTCTCCAAAAGTGCAAACTACCCGGCACCGTATTAAAGGGATTTTAACCGGGTGATAATTACCAGGTAATTTTTTCTGATACCCCGGGAATAATTGAACCGAAATATAAGCTGCATGAAAAAATGATGCAGGCAGTAAAAGGCAGCCTTGAAGATGCGGATGTTGCTTTATTGATTGTTGATATAAAAGATGATCTTGCTGAAGCTGATGAAATATTTGCTTCGCTTTCGCTAAAAGTCCCGGCATTGGTAGTGCTTAATAAAATTGATGTTGCCGGTAAGGAAATGATTGAAAAGGCCAAAAATTTTTTTTCTGAAAAAAGTTATTGCAAACAGGTTGTTGTTGTTTCGGCGCTTAAAAAAACAGGGATGACGGAATTGCTGGATGTAATACTTTCGCTTGCTACCTGAAGGCGAGCCGTTTTACCAGGATGATAACCTGAGCGACCTTCCGATGAAATTTTTTGTAGGTGAAATGATAAGGGAAAAAATCTTTTATTTATACCAGGATGAAATTCCTTATCATGCTACGGTGCTTGTTCAGGAATATAAAGAAAAAACAACTCTTACAAAAATTTCTGCGGATATTATTTTACAAAGAGAAACTCAAAAAGGAATTGTTCTAGGCGAAGGCGGAAAAATGATAAAACAATTAGGGACGCTGGCAAGAAAAGACATTGAAGAATTTATTGGAAGTAAAGTTTTCCTGGAACTTTTTGTAAAGGTGCGGCCAAAATGGAGAGATAATGAAATGCAATTGAGAGAATATGGATATTAGAAGCTTGAGCTGTGAGCTATGAGCTATGAGCCGCAGCTATGAGCTTTGAATGAGCTGATTGCTGATGGCTGATAGCTGATACCTGATACCTGTTACCTGTTACCTACACTTAATGTAAAAACGATGAATTCATTTGGAAGATTATTCAGGGTACATATTTTTGGCGAATCGCATGGCAATTTTGTGGGAGTGAACATTGATGGCTGCCCGCCGGGAATACCTATAGCCGCGGATGATTTTACAGAAGACCTTGAAAGGCGAAAGCCAGGCGCAAAGGGCACAACGCCACGTAAAGAAGATGATATTCCGCAATTGATAAGCGGCGTTTTTAACGAAAAATCTACGGGCGCACCTGTCACTATTTTGTTTACAAATAGCAATACGAGGAGCGGTGATTATGAAAAACAAAGGGCTGTGCCAAGGCCGGGCCATGCAGATTTTGTGGCGCATAAGAAATTTAGAGGCTTTGAGGATTATCGCGGTGGCGGCCATTTTAGCGGAAGGCTCACAGTAGCGATTGTAGCCGCAGGAGTAGTTGCCAAAAAAATAATTGAATCATTAAGTAACATTCATTTCTCCCGGAAAAAAAGTTTTTATAAAGGCAACATATTCTTGAAATAGGAGGTGAGCAGGATATTGAAAAAGGTTTGCAAAAAGCAATTGATGAAAAAGATTCCATTGGCGGTATTATAGAATGCACGGTTAATAATTTACCGGTCGGCCTTGGTGAACCTTTTTTTGATTCAGCGGAATCTCTTATAAGCCATGCAGTTTTTTCGATCCCTGCAGTAAAAGGAATTGAATTCGGGGCAGGCTTTGCCGCTGCAAAAATGTTTGGCAGCGCTCATAACGATGCACTCGTAGACGCAGATGGAAAAACCGCAACCAATAATGCCGGAGGTATTGTTGGCGGAATAACTAACGGAAATGATATTGTGTTCAGGATTGCGGTAAAACCTACCTCTTCTACCCCCAAAGAACAGCAAACATTGAATATCGAAACGGGAAACGTTGAGCCTTTTTCAGTAAAAGGCAGACACGATCTTTGTATTGCCTTAAGGGTGCCGGTTATTCTGGAAGCAGTAACAGCAATAGTTTTGGCAGATCTTTTACTGATAGCTTCGCAAAACCTATTCACAAAAAAAGCCGGTATGCCGGCCGCCGGCCTTTAAAATTGAAACGATGGCATCATACGTTTAAATAGACACATCTTCAATAAAGAAAAATTCTGCAGTCTCATTGCCGGATAAATTTATAGAAAGGATATCAAACCTGATTAATTTCCATACAGGATATAAATACATAAATTCTTCTGAAGCATTTATCAGGTTCGTAAGTTTTCTTTTTGTAACATCCTCTTCGGGATATCCGAATTTTTTGCTTCTCCGGGTCTTTACTTCTATAAAATGCAGCGTTTGATTAAAAGAAGCGATAATATCTATTTCCCAATGACTGTGACGCCAGTTTTGATGCAGGATAGTGAATCCTTTCTTCGATAAATATTCTGCCGCCATTTTTTCGCCGAGCTTTCCTGTTGTATTGTGGTGCGCCATTATGTACAATTTAGGAATTAAATACCAGTGCGGAATAATATTTGGTTAACACTATTTATGAATCTCAAAAGGCTCAGTAATATTTTGAAGCTAAAAAAGTTCATAGAATTCTGTCAGACTTTTTTCGGCTTAAATTACTCGTGTGATTCTCTTTCTTTGATTATTTCGTCGTTTTTCAAAATTGCGGCAAGATGAAGTTGAGTATAAGAACAGGTAGCGCAATATTAAGCCTGAAGGGCTGATATTATTATAGAGCCCGGTGATTCTCTTTCTTTTATTTCTTTTCAAAATTGCGGCAAGATGAAGTTGAGTATAAGAACAGGTAGCGCAATATTAAGCCTGAAGGGCTGATATTATTATAGAGCCCGGTGATTCTCTTTCTTTTATTTCTTTTCAAATTGCGGCAAGATGAAGTTGAGTATAAGAACAGGTAGCGCAATATTAAGCCTGAAGGGCTGATATTATTATAGAGCCCGGTGATTCTCTTTCTTTTATTTCTTTTCAAATTGCGGCAAGATGAAGTTGAGTATAAGAACAGGTAGCGCAATATTAAGCCTGAAGGGCTGATATTATTATAGAGCCCGGTGATTCTCTTTCTTTTATTTCTTTTCAAAATTGCGGCAAGATGAAGTTGAGTATAAGAACAGGTAGCGCAATATTAAGCCTGAAGGGCTGATATTATTATAGAGCCCGGTGATTCTCTTTCTTTTATTTCTTTTCAAATTGCGGCAAAATAAGTTGAGTATAAGAACAGGTAGCGCAATATTAAGCCTGAAGGGCTGATATTATTATAGAGCCCGGTATTCTTTCTTTTATTTCTTTTCAAAATTGGGCAAATGAAATTGAGAACAGGTAGCGCAATATTAAGCCTGAAGGGCTAATTATTCTAGAGCCCGGTGATTCTCTTTCTTTTATTTCTTTTCAAATTGCGGCAAAATGAAGTTGAGTATAAGAACAGGTAGCGCAATATTAAGCCTGAAGGGCTGATATTATTATAGAGCCCGGTGATTCTCTTTCTTTTATTTCTTTTCAAAATTGCGGCAAGATGAAGTTGAGTATAAGAACAGGTAGCGCAATATTAAGCCTGAAGGGCTGATATTATTATAGAGCCCGGGAAATTAAAATCGACAACCCCGAAGGGGTGACAGTATAAAACAATTTTAAAGTTATTATCGCCATGAAATTTTTAAATTAATTGTCCGGGTAATTTTTCTATTAAAAGAAGGCCAGAAATAAGCGTCTTTAATTTGGCCCAGAATGTGAAGATCAAGTCGTCACATTTTGTAAATGATCCTAAAGTGATTTAAAGGAAAAATTTTGATGGGAGCATGGTTTAATAACTAATTATTTATTTATATCATCCCTGCCGGGTCCAGCTTGTCTTCATTCGCTGCTCTATAATAATTACACCCTTTGTGGATTTTTCGGAGAACATGCAGATCTAACTTTCCATTGTCTTTTCGGTTCCGGCTCATCCTGGATTTTCATTCTTTGGCAAAGCCGCTTTATACCAAAAAAGCATGTTCCTTAAAAAAATATATTACTTACTTTTGCGTGAAAGAACAGCTATGAAAATAACAAGGAATATTGCCATCGGATTTATTTTATTAATAATAGTTGCTGCACTTTATAGGATTATGCCCGGAAGGCCCTGGGGTTTTGCGCCACAATGGGCAATGGCCATTTTCGGCGGGGCCATCATAAAAGATAAAAAATTTGCTTTTATTCTGCCGCTTTTATCCATGTTTATTTCAGATGCGTTGTACGAAGTTTTGTATAGGAACGGTGTGGGAAATATCCAGGGATTTTATGAAGGGCAGCTTACGAATTACATTCTTTTTGGGCTGATGACCTTTTTTGGCTTTTTTATCAAAAAATTCAATATCGTAAAAATTGCCATGGCTTCCTTAGCTGCGCCTACCGCTTATTTTTTATTGTCGAATTTTTTGATATGGTTTAGCAATTCTCCATATGCAGGATTGCAAAGGCCGAAGACTTTGAATGGCCTTCTTTTATGCCTTGAAGATGGATTGCCCTTTTATCAGTGGAGCGTTGTGGCAACGCTGGTATTTTCTGCAGTATTATTTGGAAGCTACTTCCTGTTGTCAAAGACATCGTTACAGCCTGCCGGTGATGGAATAAGAGGATTAGTTTAGTATATGACAAAATTGTGTTGCATTATATTTCATTTACTGTCAAATAACTATTATCCCGCTTCCAGGCCTGCCTCATATCCTTCGTCTATCATCAGGTGATTTCCATCTGCAGCCTCTGTAGCAAGTAAATCACAACGGTTATTGTACTTATTCGCAGCATGCCCTTTTACCCATTTAAACCGGATGTGATGATTTTTTGAAAGTGAGCTGTAGCTTTCCCATAAATCACGGTTTTTGATATTTCCTTTGAAGTTCTTTGCTATCCACCTGGTAAGCCATCCTTCCATAACAGCTTTCACAACATAATTACTATCCGAATAGATAACCAGGTTAAGGTTACTTTTTTTCAGGGCTTTTAATGCCGCAATCACAGCCATTAGTTCCATCCGGTTGTTAGTAGTGAGCCTGTATCCCCCGGATAGTTCTTTCTCTATCTTGCCCCAGATTAATACAACTCCATAACCACCTCTGCCAGGATTACCGCGCGAGGCGCCATCAGTGTAAATTTGAATTTCTGCAGGTGAATGCGTCATTTATGGCATAGCTTTAAAGCAATTTCATAAGAAGTGGGCAATACGGATCGTTTTAAGATTGTTAATCGCTATAACTTTCCGGCTACTGATTGTTCCTGCTAAAATTATATTTTTTTAAATAAACAGAAACCATTTGCTGCATCTTTTAAGAAATGGCAATTGTTCTATAACCATGCGATCATGCAATAATATCTCTTATAAAGAGAGAAATTAATATGAGTTATACCTGGAAAACACCTGTTTTGAAAACGCCGGTTTCTATGCTGTTATTTGCTGCGGAGAGATTTTCAGAAATTAGTGATCTTGTATCCAGCGGGTCAATAATTGCGTCTACCCATAATCGTGATGCTGCATAGTAAGGGGTCGTTTGCCGTGTATATTTGTCTGTCATTTCCGATAAAAGATTTTGTTCATTTTCAGGAGTGATCTCTTTTCCTTTCGATTTAAGAGAAGCCACTTCAATTTGCAATAATGTTTTAGCTGCCTGTTCTCCACCCATTACAGCAATTTTTGCAGATGGCCATGCATAAATAAATCTCGGATCATAAGCTTTTCCACACATGGCATAATTGCCGGCGCCATAAGAGTTTCCCAATATTATGGTTATTTTAGGCACAACTGAATTGGCAACGGCATTTACCATTTTGGCACCATCTTTTATAATGCCGCTGTGTTCACTTCTGCTGCCTACCATGAAGCCTGTTACATCCTGCAAAAAAACAAGTGGGATTTTCTTTTGATTGCAATTCATTATAAACCTTGCAGCCTTATCAGCGCTGTCGTTATATATTACACCACCAATTTGCAATTCGCCTTTTTTATTTTTTATATTCAATCGCTGGTTGGCAACAATACCTACCGCCCATCCATCAATTCGGGCATACCCGCATAATATCGTTTTTCCATATTCTTCTTTAAACTGATCAAAAGAACTTTTAACACCCTGAGCGGAGGAACCTGGCGTGAGCGGAGCCGAAGCATCAACAATTCTTTCAATAATTTCAATCATGTCATAAGGCTTTGTATTGCCTTCAGGGAAAATTCCATATATTTCCAGATGGATTTTTTGCAGGTGGCAATGGATCGATCCTGTTAAAACCTGCCTTTGGAAAATCGCCAAGCTTACTCATAATTTTTTTTACCTGGTCCAGGCATTCTTCTTCTGTTGCAAATTTATAATCGGCAATACCACTGATCTCTGTATGTGTTGATGCGCCGCCCAAGGTTTCATTATCTGTAATTTCTCCTATCGCGGCTTTTACAAGGTAGGGGCCTGCTAAAAAAATAAAGCCATTATCTTCAACCATTAAAGTTTCATCGCTCATAATGGGAAGGTAAGCGCCTCCTGCAACACATGGCCCCATTACAGCTGCGATTTGAGTAATGCCCATAGCGCTCATTTTTGCATTGTTTCTGAAAATCCGGCCAAAATGCTCTTTATCCGGAAAAATTTCATCCTGCATTGGCAGAAACACACCTGCACTATCCACCAGGTAAATAACGGGCAAATTATTTTCCATTGCAATTTCCTGCATGCGCAGATTTTTTTTCCCGGTGATGGGAAACCAGGCGCCAGCCTTTACTGTTTGGTCATTTGCAATAATTACGCATTGCCTGCCACTTACATAGCCAATACCTGAAACAGTACCGCCCGCGGGGCAACCTCCATATTCTTCATACATGCCATAGCCGGCAAATGCGCCAATTTCAATAAAAGGCCTGCCTTTATCCAAAAGGTAATGAATGCGTTCCCTTGCAGTTAATTTATTTCTTTCTTTTTGTTTTTGAATTGCCTTTTTGCCACCGCCTTCCTCAATCTTATTAAATAACCTTTTCAGATTGCTCAATGCCATTTTCATAGCATCTTCATTTTTATTAAAATCTATATCCATAATAAATCAATTAGTGTCAAAACTAAAACTTTAAATTTGAGTTCTTCCAACGAAATGATTCTTAAATTATAAGCTTGATATGCGCCTACCGGATTTTTTAACACTCAATATCCAGGAAATTGTTATTAATAGTATCAGGAATTATTATCGTTACAGGCGTTATTCTTTTTATTTGGGAAAAAAATAAATACAGAATCGTAAACAACACAATTACCAATACCGTTGCAAAAAAAACGGATAGCCTCTATACTGTAAAATATGATTCACTTCATTTTAATGAATTAACGGGCGAAGCTTATCTGAAAAATATACATATCGAGCCCGATACTACGTTCATTAAAAATAAAAAACTGAAGGACCTGCCTTATGTTTTATTAGATATAAAAATAGCTTCTCTGAATATAAGCGGGGTAAAAACTGATAAAGCTTTTTTGGGAAAGAAAATGATAGGAGACTCTGTAATGATAGATCAGGCCGATGGTAACAATTTATTTCGTAAAGCCTGTGCAAAAGCATACCAGGATCGAGGCAGAAACGCAGGCGCTTTATGATGAGATTCTTGGGAACCTTAAACGTATCGAGGTTGGAAATGTTTTTATAAATAATATTAATATAAAAGGCGTTGGATTTTTTACAAAAGAAAAAGATTTTGACCTGTCGAACGGCAATATCAACTCAATGATGTGCTGATTGACAGTTTGCATAGCCTCGATACGAGCCGTACTTTATTTTGCAAACAAGCCGCATTAAAGGTTGCTTCATTTGTAACCTACGATAATACCCGGCCGAACCTTCGTGTAAACGGAATGGTGTTTTCAGGAAAAGACAAATTACTTTCTTTCGCCAGTATAGCTTTAAACAGCTTTGAAACCGGAAATGGCGATAGCAGCAAATTATTGTATGCAACCAACCTGGACATTCATGGGCTTAACACAAATGAAATGGTAAATAATAAAGACATCATAGTGGATACGATCACCTGCACTAAAATTATATTTTTCCAGCTCACCGCTTAAATTGAAAGTTAAAAATAAAATTACAGCGAAACAACGTGACAGCTCTGGCTTCCGGCATGTTTACAGTATTGATATGAAACACCTGAGTTTTCCAAAGATTAAGTTTATACCGCCGCAAAAAAGTGACTATACTATAGGAAATATCGCTCTTAAAATAAATGAAATTAAAGCAGGCGAAATCATACAAATGCAAACGGATCCCCTGGACCATACTAAAGAAGCGGAAATAAGCTGCGATAAAATTTCTGTCAATTCAAAAGATGGTATGTATAAATATACTTTGCAAAACGCTGCAATAAATTCTTTACAAAAGCAGTTAACAATAAATTCATTTATCATAAAGCCATTTCTGCCAGAAAATGCATTTGCCGAAAAAGCCCATTTTCAAAAAGACAGGTACGATGTAGTTTTAAGGGGAATCGCTTTGAAAAATATCAACTTGAAAAACGTTTTTGACAACAAAATAATAGCGTCCTCTCTTGTAATAAAAAATGTTTCAGCAAAAGACTACGTAGACCTTCAGAAGCCGATGAGCGGAAAAAACAAAGTAGGAAATTACCCTGCTCAACTGCTTAATAAAATTGACTTCCCGATAAATATATCACACGTCTTGTTGCAAAACGCCTTTGTTGAATACAGGGAAAAAGAGACATTAAGTGATAGCACAGGCGATGCAAAGTTTTCCGAAAGCACCATTACCGTTGATAACGTGACCAATATTCCTGAAGTAATGAAACAAAATAACGCTATGAAAATTTCATTTGAATCAAAAGCGTTAACTGTAATTCCGGTAAAGGGAAGCTTTACGTTTTTTTTGAACGATACGGCAGGGCGGTTTGCTGCCACCGGCCATATACCATCTTTCGATTCACATTTGTTGAATGTAGTTTCTGTGCCTATGGCATTATTAAAATTAAATTCCGGTGTTATTAATTCGCTCGATTTTAATATTACGGGAGATAATTTGAGCGCAGGGGGAAAACTGGTGATGAAATACAGCGGCCTTAAAATTGATGTACTCAAAAACGATAAGAAATTAAATAGTGTTAAGAAGAAAAAGTTAACCAGCTTTATCGCAAATACGATCATCAAAAATGATAACCCGGCGAATGGTAAGCTGCGGGAAGTAAATGCGCATTTTGACCGCAATATGCAAAAATCTTTTTTTAACCTGCTTTGGAGAACAATTTTAAACGGAATGAAAAAAACTGTAGGAATTCCTTAGAGATGCAAATGATAGCCACCTCAAAATACTTTATTTACTGATTGTATATTACGCCGTTTTTCATCACCAGTTTTACATTTCTTATGTTATGAATATCTTTTGAAGGATCGCCCTGTACCATAAGAATATCGGCATAAAGCCCGGCTTTTATTCTTCCCACAGAACCGCTGATCCTGAACACGTCTGCATTTACTGACGTTGCGGATCGTAGTACATCTACCGGTTTCATTCCATATTCGGCCATCATAATCATTTCACGGGCATTGTCGCCATGCTGGAAAACCCCAACATCGCCGCCCATGCAAATAGTTACACCCGCCTTTAATGCTTCGCTGAAACTGATGCGCTTTTGTTTTATTCTTTCCGGTTCCGGGTCAATTCCTTTGTGCCAGCCACTATATTGTGCTATCGCGTCACCGGCGGCGAGGGTAGGGCACAGCGCTATATTTTTTTGTTTCATTAAGTTAAAGAGCTCTTCTGTGCCATTGTCTCCGTGTTCAATTGTATTTACTCCTGCAAGAATCGCCCTGCGCATTCCTTCTGCGGTGGTCGCATGCACCGCGACAATTCTTCCACTGCTTCCGGCAACCTCTACCACCTTTTTTAACTCATCGATTGTAAAGGTTGGCATAGATTCTTTGTTAATGCCCCACCGGTAATCTGCATACACCTTTATTATATCAGCTCCTTTGCCAATTTGCGTTCGAACCTCCTTTACCAGGGCATCCATACCGTCTGCTTCAGCGGCTCCCTTTGGAGCATCAATATCGGAGTTTAATTCTTTGGGGCCATAGCTTCCCGTAGCAACAATAGCCCTTGTGGCAATTAACATTCTGGGGCCCGGGATGACCCCCTTTTCAATAGCCTGTTTAAGGCCGGCATCATCATATCCTGCTCCTTCTGTTCCAAGATCCCTAATTGTTGTAAAGCCGGCAAGCAACGTTTTTTCAGCATGAACTGATGCACGTGCAACCCGTTCCGCCCTTGATTCTTTCAGTACCTGGTCATTCCACGGCGTTTCATTATATGGATGAAGAAAAAGATGACTGTGTCCCTCAATTAATCCCGGCAGCAACGTGCATCCGGCGCATGAGATTATTTTAGATTTTTCCGGTATCTTATCTAAGAACTCCGGCAAATTCTATTTTATTACTTCGTACTACGACCTTCCAGCCAGTATGCATTTGTTCTCCGTCGAAAACTCTTTCCGGTTGAATGACATACACAGAATCTGCAGTGATTTGCGAAAGCGAAACCAGCGGCATAAGAAGGAGGAATCCGAAAAATACCCGGTGTACAATCATCATTTAAAAAGTTAAATTTCTTTCTTAAATGTAGCACATCGAAGTGAAAGAGAACAAACCAATTCCGACGTCATTGCTGATAGCGGCAATAAATTGAAATTTGTAAATTTTTGATTTTAAAATATTTAATTACCTAAGTAACAAGTTGGCATATTTTTAGCTTATTAATAGCGATTGCTTTGTTGTATTTTAAGCTTAAACGTCAATATCTATGAGTTCCAAATATTTTATCGCGATTCTTCTTGCATTTATTGCTATTTGTTGTGTGATTTCGGGCATTGTTTTTCTTGCCAGTGCTGCATTGTATGGCTCCTTAATACTAACGAGCATTTGTTTAATTGTGATGATCCTTTATTTTGTAGGAGTTTCGAAGCTAAACCAGGACAATGAGTCTTAGCCGGTTTATAATTAGCCAGTTATTTTTGCTACAGGCATTGATTAAGCAGTTATACCTGCCTGCCTTCTTATTGAAAATTCTTAAAATCATCTCTTTTATATATACCTGGTGATGCGTGATCGCCTTCTTCAAAATCATAATTGACATACCGGATACCTTTCAACTCGGTTAACGACCAGGTGGTAGAAGCCATATACATTTCGGCGCCGGAACTTCCTATTCTTTCTGTAAGCATTTCACTATGCGGAATGTGCACATAGATTGTATCGTGAGAAGTCTTTATATAATCCACATGAATTGAATCGTAATTGGCATTTATCAATTGAATCACATTTTTTACCGACATCGTATCAATCCCTGAAACCTTAGGTTTCCTTAATTTAAGCCCTTCGGCATCATCTACATGCCATAACATAGATTCGTTTTTTACATGGAGGCCTGAGTCTCCATTCACCGGGGGAGCTTCAAAAACAGTGTCTTCAATTACCACATCCGGATTTGCATTTTTATCTTTATTGCCGGTGTTACAGCTTATCAATATAATGATTGAGATCCCAAAACCGAATAATAATTCAGACTTCATACTTATACTCAGTAGCTAAATTTCTAAAAAGGATATCCAATAGCTAAATTAAAAACTGCATTCTTTAAATTAAAATTACCGGGCACCCATCTTTGGCCGGATGGCAGCCAGGGCTCGCGCAGTGGTGCGGCAATGTCGAGACGTAATAAAAGTATAGTAAGGTCAAGACGCAGCCCTATGCCGGCATCCACCGCAAGCTCTTTCATAAAATCTTTTGTAAACTGCGCCCCCGGCCTCAAAAGTACACCAGGCATGCCGCTTACGGTTGTCGTGTCCTTATTGTAGAGCCAGATATTTCCCGCGTCAACAAAAAGGGCCCCTTCGATAATGTTGTTAACCTTAAGCCTTAATTCAGTATTTAATTCCAGCTTTATATCACCTGACTCATCCGGGAAAAAAGCGGTACTGTTGGCATTAGGATCCCTATAGGTTCCCGGGCCCAGCGAACGGCTGCGAAAACCCCTCAGGCTATTATTGCCGCCAATAAAAAATTGTTTTACAAAAGGTAATTGCCTTGAGTTGCCATAAGGATATCCCAGCCCAAGAATAACGCGGTTTGCAAGTCTTGCCTTTTTAGCTGAAGGCATAATAATAGCGTACATCGCCCTGAGCTTTAAAATACTGATCAAATGGTACTCCCAGGATTGTTTTTTTGCCCTTAATTGAATTCACCGGTGTTACCAATCCTGCCGCATTTCCGGAAACATCTAACAGGCCATTAATATAGAATCCCGTGCCTTTGGGATCATTAGCCAAATGATCAACAGTTATCATATAATTGGTACCTATTATAAACTGGGTATCTATTACATGCTGCAATACGGGGTCGTTATTGATGCCACTGCGGTATAGCGGGGTAACATTTAATGGCACTACATAGTTAATTGAAAAAAGGTTAAACTCATGTTCTATAATCTGGCTGGGTTTCCATATGTATCCAAGTTCGCCTTTAAAAGAATTTAGGGTGTATAATTTACTCCGGTTAAGCAGGTCGTAGTCCAGCTCAATTTTCGACCTGGGAACATAGGCGCTTGTTGTATTAAATCTGAAAAACGGAACGACAAACTTTGGCGTAGTAAATGTAATGCCGCCCCCGGCCCTATAGGTATTGCTATTGCCCTTTATTGCAGCGCTGTATTGTATCTCTGTGCCCACATTGGCATGAATGGTAAGATGTTCCGCTCCCTTCAAAAAATTTCTGTTCAGCCAGGAAAATGTAATATTTGAGCCGGTATTATTATCAGACCTCGTATTGCCGCTAATTTCAGCTCTTAAAGATTTTCTTCGCAACGGCGTAAAGTAATAATAAGTATTTAGCCTGCCCGTATCGGCCTGGCTATCTGACGAAAGTTCAAACCTGTTTTTTACAAATTTAAAAACATCAAGATTAATGAGCCGGCTAAGAGTAAGGTTATGGTCTTTACGGTTATATACATCTCCTGAATCAAATCGTAAAATGCGCGGAAATAAACCCGGCTTAAATCTTTTTTGCGGATCAACAATATTGAACCCTGCGTAAGAATTTGCAGCCTCAGCGGCAGTATCAGTTTTAGCTGAATTCAGCCGGTAATTGGGATAAATAAATACATCATCTATTATATAAGGCTTTTTAGAAAGGTCCGAAGTATTCTCCTTTACCATGACATACATATTTACCTGGTGATCTCCCTTCTTTGTAGTATCGGCGTTTACAATCAGGAAATCGGGGCTGAAATAATAATAGCCCTGCTCTTTTAAAATTGCGTCTATGCGTAACCGTTCACCTTTAACAACATCAAGGTTAAAGGGATCTTTCGGATGAAGCAGGGTTTCTGGTTTTGTGTGCCGGATTGCCCTTCCGACAGCAGAACTATCCGTAACAAAATTTACTTCGTTAATAGTATATACACGCCCGGGCTCAAGAGTATAAGTGGCATGTGCTTTTTTATTTTTAACGGTTGTATCACCGGAAGCAACGGTACGAAAGTATCCTACATTCTGCAGGGAATTTGTGATAACTTTTACGTTATAGTCCAGGTTAACACTACTTAGTAAAACAGGCGGCTCCCCGAGGTTTCTTAGAAATTTTCTGATAAAACCTTTTTTCTTTGGGTCGCCTGAAAGATTGTATAAAATAAGTTTAAAAGGAATGCCTAAAAATTTACTGTTAGGTTTGGGGCGCGGAAGATGTTCGCTGAAATCAACCACTTTATTTTTTTCCTTTTTTGAAAGTGTACTATCGTCTACTTTAATGGAAGCACCTGTATATAATGCATCACCTTTAGGCACATTTTTAGTCAGGTTGCATGAAACAACCAGCAATGCTGCAAGGGTAATAAAATAGTAACCAGTTCGATTATGTCTGTTCCTCATTTATTTTCTTTTGCCGGTGTTGTAAGGGGTTGTTTGTCTTCAGCAATTGCCTGGTTGCCCGTGGTAGTTTTAGCAGGTGATTTTTTCTTCCGGTTTTTTGGCGCCTTGTTTCTTTGAAATATCTGTTTAAATGTATTGTAATCAACAGAAAGAATAAAGCTTAAACCTGTTTCAATTATATACCCTTCAATATCGTACTCATTTCTACGATATGCCCGCAGCATATATCTTCCATCTTTACTAAGCCTGTAATCCACGGTAACATCAGGCGATGAATTATTTTGCCCGTTGGCGGGCGATGGCCCCTCTAATTGGATATCAGTGCCAACGGTGACGGTTAAACGATCATTTAAAAGCCTTTTGGAAAGGCCTATATTGAAATCAGTTCGATCCTGCTCGCTACCGGTTGTATAATCCTGCGTAGTGGCTACATCAAAATTAAGATCGACTCCTGCAATTAGCCCGCCAGCCAAGTTTGTTCAGTTGATCAGTGAGTAGTTTGCTCACGCTTTCTTTTGCAAGGCCAGCGGCACCTCCGCCACTTCCGCCACTGCTGTGTCAAACGGATTTTCACCTACAAAGCGGTTAAGTAAAAGCAAGGCAAATACCTGTTTGTTCAGTTCTCCGGGCTCCTGGCGGAGTTGTGTGAGCCTGTGTCTGCACATTATCTATAACATCAGTGGATACATTATAGCTTTTCTCTTCAGGCAATACCATATCGAAAGCAATTTGTGGTTGTAATAATTCTCCCTTAATTATAAGGTGCACTTCAAAAGGAAGTTTTTGTTTATAAATGCCCGTGTTTCCCTAACCTGCCCTTGTACCAAATCCAATGGGGCAGTATTGGCAATATATATTGCAGTCACATCTATTTGTGCAGTTGTTGGCTCACCTGTCCAAACAACCCTGCTTCCTTTTTGAATGATAAAATTTCTCTTTATAAAATTAAAGGAAAGCGCATAAGCACCTTCTGCAATTTCATAAGAGCCTACCATAGTTATTTTTCCACTTGCATCAATTCCGGCAGTTATCTGGGCTTCTCCTTTTATCTTTAAAAAATCTCCATTGCCTTCATCAACTATTACGTTAAAAACGCATCTTTGCTTACATTAATGTTTACGGAAACATCATAACCAATAAGCGGGGATTTTTTTAAGGAATCATAAGGCGCTATAAATACTGAGTCCTGCGGTGTCGCGCTGTAATCAACAAATCTCACAATGCCATCACGCTGCTACTACTCCCGGATCACTTTGCGGAAGCACTATGGTAAAATCTGTTTTATCATTAATCGTTAAATTTCCATCAACAACAGGGTGTGTCTGGTCGCCTGTAATTGTAAGGGCTGTGGAAAAAACCATTTTCCATAAAAAAGCTTATTATTTTTTTTGGTGGAATTGATTGCCTGGAAATTATCTGCATTTATTTTTACGTTGAAACTATAATTTAAAAAGTCTGTTGTATTAACAGCGCCGGCAATGGTAATGGCATTATTAGTTGTATCCCGGATTGTAAATTTGTTAAACTCGATTCCTTTATTATTAATAACAGCGATTGATTCCTTATCTATCCTGAAAACATTGTTTAAAGGAGTTGCATTAAATGCAACGTTATTAAAATTAATTTTTCCATCAATGTTTGGTTCCGACATCGTGCCGTTTAATGCAATTTTGCCATAAATATTTCCTCTCGCATCGAATTCCGCCTTTTGTAAAGCCTTCCAGTGCTTTCATCTGAAGTGCTACAATATCTACTGTAAAATCATAGCTGCTGTTGTTTGCCGGCTTTACAAAATAATTTCCGGCGACATTTACTTCGTTGCCCGGCCTAAACTCACATCTGCATTGTACTGGTTGGCAACATTGTTATTTACTTTCGCAGTAAGATTGCCAAGTGTATCTTTATAAACACTCAGGTCACTTACGGTTAGATCGGTTGTAAACGTTGGCTGCGTTTGTATATTTTTTACAACTGCATTTCCATTAAGAAGGCCATTCACCAGTAAAGAATCAGTTTGAACAAAGCCTGTAAGAGTTGCAATATGAAATTTTTAAAATCAATCCTTAATGGCTTATTGGTGCCGGTGCCTACACTGTTAATGCTAAGCTGCTGGCTTCCCTGGCTTAACACAAAATTATTTGCTGATAAGGTCCTTATTAAAATATTGAATGCTGTTATTACCGTCTACATTCCATTTCTTGTATTCGAGAAGAGGTTGCCGGGCTTTAGGCTAAAACTATAATTATTTGCTGAAGGCTGGCTGAACAATCCGCTTACAGTATATTTATTAACTGACTTTGCATCTTTAATATTAAGTGTAAAATCAAGGTTATTATTTTTTAACGTTCCCTCTAACGTGGTAGCATAGACGGCGATGCTGCTGCCGCTTTTAATTTGACGAAAGGATGTATTATAGACCAAGTGCACTATCTTTTGTTGCTACATTTAAAACTAATCCGTCAATTATAAAAGAACTATCTATAACTGAGGGGGCGTCAATGAAAGCATTCCATCCGCTGTCACTTGCAAAGTGTGCTGATAAATTTACAGGTTTGAATCTTATAAGGCCGGGTATGAATGCTCTCAATGTTGCATTATCAGCTACTCCGCCTGTAATATAAAAATTATAGGGATTTACCTTTGCAACATTTTTAGTTGCGGTAAGGGCAAAGTAAGGATCGATCGATTGCTGAAATACATCAGCCATTTGAGTAAGTGTATATTGGCCTTTTATTGTAGCAGAAAGAAAATCACTTTTTAAAGCAAGGCTATGACTTCCAGCCTTCGTTATCCGCATATTATTCCAAGTGAATCAACTGTGATTCTCTGGCCGTTATTTACCAATATAGAATGTGTTACCAATAAATTTCCTGCAAGATTATCAGGATCAATGTTTGTAAAATCACCATCGATCTGCCCATGATAAACTACCGGTTGTGGCGTAAGATGTAGCGGCAATGTTTTTATGCTATCAATCGTTGCATTAATGTGAAGGCCAGGATATTTCCCTGCAAATTCTCCATTGGCTGCAAGCACCGCATCAAGATTGGGATCATGTACTGAAGCATTTATCTTATAAATTTTATTGGCTATGCTTCCATCAGCTTTTATATTCCTGTAATTATAATTATTGAGGGTAACATTTGAAATATTGCCACTAAATGTTGCATTGGCTGTTTCAGGTTTGAAACCAGTTCCTTTTACTTTTATATCACCGGTGAGTGAGCCCAGTTGAGGGTTTTGCATTAAAGTTCCTAATTGCAAGTTCCTGGCATTTAACAGCAAGATCATATTTCGCTTTGTTGGAGTCGGTTATATTTACCAGAGTACCGGTTATTTTAGCAGCGCCCAGGCTTGTATTGATAGCAACATCCGTGTACAGGTTATTCATACCTCCTTTTACACGCCCGCTGGCAGAAAGGTTTTCAGGCAATGTGATATTTGCCGGCAATGAATTTTTGGGCAACAATGAAAGGATGTCCTTTTTTGAAGAGCTGAAACTTGTTTATGGTAAGATCAGCATATAATTTTTTTGGATCGGGCAAGCCTTTTATAACACCATTCACATTTATATCTGTAGCGCTTAAACCTCTTAAAATTAATTTTTGAAAATTGAGATCATTTACCTTCCCGGTAATTCTCGCATCAACATATAAAGTTGAATTTGGCGAAAGGGTAGTAGTTTGGGCACTTAAGTGCTGGTAAAAAAGCCTGCAGGTCTTTTATATTTATTTTACTGTTTTGCAAATCAATATCAAGCCCCATCACGCCCGGATTTTTTTGCAATGCCGCCAGTGAAGGATAAGTAATAACCGCAGATTTTTTTATTTCAGATCCGGGAGTTTCAACAAGCAAATTCTGTAATGAAACGCCCGTTGGGTTCATTGCAAAATCTGCCGTAAGATTTTTTAGAATAAAACCACTTTGATCTTTAAATGCTGCAGATTGAACTGATGCAAGCGTTGTATCAACACTGTACTCAAGATGAGTAGCTTTGAACGACAAGTCCTTTAAATATAAATGCGAAAAATCCATTCCCTTTGGAACATGCGGAAGAGAGCGGTCATCATATTTCAGGTTGCTGTTATTGATGGCTATATGTACCTGTAATAATTTTAAAAGAAGGCGTGGCGGCAACGGTAAGCACGGTATCCGGTGGTTTTTTGGTAGCAGCCAGGGAAGCAGTTTCAATAGCTATGTCTGAATTACCAAGGCTTGCATCGTTAAAGGTAATGATACTATTTTTAAGATCAATTGTTTTGGGATGAAGTGTAACATTCCCGATAACGAACGAAGAATTCATATTAGACGGTTCACTTTTGTACTGGACATTAATATCACTGAAATTCATTTCTTTATTAAGAAATTGTAAAACACTCTCCGGTTGTGCCGACGCCTCGGCAACAGTTTTTTCAACGGATTGCTGAAGTGGCTCTACCTGGTAAAAATGGCCCTTCAACCCTTTAAGAGTAATAGAAGGCATATCGAATAATAAATGCGATGGATCGAATGTGGTAATTTTTGTATCCAGCTTGCCAATGGTAAGATCCATATCGTTGCCAGTAAACGCATCTTTATAAACAACCCGTGTATTGTTTACCAATATCCTTTCGATATTCATTTTTAGGGCAGCAGTATCTTTATTGGATGAAGGTTTAGAGGGGGCACTCATAAAAGCATCCAGAATAAACTGAAAATTGAAACGTTGAATCCGGCGGTAGCCTTTTTACTTTCGCCGTTATATCATTAAGCGCGATTTCCTGTATTTCAATGTCACTTTTTAAAAGCTTGAGCATACTGATATCTACCTTTAGCTCGCCTCCATATAATAAGGTGTCTTTGTCCTGTGCCTCGATATAAACATTTTGCAGCGATAGTGCAGTTGGAAATTTAATATCAAGTTTGCCAATAGCGACTTTTGTTTTTAGCTTATTTTCCAGATAAGTCACTATCTTTTTGCGGGCAAAATTTTGTACCGGCGGTGTTTGTATAAGTATTAAAACTAAGAATGATTAAAAAAATAAGGGAAGCAATTATCCACAGCAGGACTCTTCCAGTTTTGGCTAATAACGACCTCTTTTTGCGGGGCGTAATTTCTTTTTGTGATTCCATATGTACCGGGTCAATAATATTTTAAATGTGTGATTAGCAAAATTTAAACCAATAATATGAAGGAATGAATATTCAGGCGTCTTTGATAAATCTCCCCAGCGCGGAAATTGCATTCTTTTACAAATTTCAGACAATCAGATTTTTAGGGTAAAAAGCTCTATGCCGGTTCCTTTACCTTTAAGGTCTATTATTCCCAGGCTCTCTGTTTGCCACGTTTCGAGGTTAATATTTTCCACAAATGTCTTTGAAACAATAAAATGATGGTTTAGCTCATTGCAGGCGCTTCGTATGCGTGCAGTGGTATTCATAGTGTCCCCGCTCATCGCGAGGTCTTTTTTTATAACTCCGATTTCGCCAACCGTCACTTCTCCAAGATGAATGCCCACCCTGAATTCGGGCACCATCCCATATTTATTTCTGAAATAGACGCTTTTTCTCTGGATATTTTTCCTGGTTTGTATCACCGTATCCAGGCATTTGCGGGTATTGTTTGGCGCAAAATTCCAGGAGCAAACCACTTCATCGCCAACATATTGATATATAATTCCATCAAATTCTATTACTGCCTGTGAAACCCGGTAAATGAAATCTCTTATAAATTCAAAATATAGGGAATGTCCCAGCTTTTCCGCGATAGGCGTCGAATCTTTCAGGTCAATAAACATTACAATGCGCGTTTCTATTTTAGGATATACATATTTTCCCACTAAAATATCCATGAAAACTCCGGGAGAATATTTTTCATTTATGATAAGTATTAGCTGGGTTATAAAAAAAATAATCAGCCAGTAAATTATTTTTTGCAACAGCCAGTTTTTATGAAGTGCATAAGATTGTATTTCCTGGTAAGCCTGCAACAGCACCTAATTTTTGAATAAAAACTGAGTTGGCAGATTTGTAAAATAAATGTAATCAGGAAAGCAGATCCAAGGAGAATGATACTTTTCGTGAAAAAATTGACCCATAAAGGGAAACGCCTGCATCATTCGCTTTAAGCCTGAAAACAAAAAGATATCCCATTATGATACTTACCGAAAAAATAAGCACTTCCCGAAACCAAAGTGTTTTAGCATGCGGCTGCTGGTCCTCGCGCAACAGCACAATTACAAAATCAATTGCGGTCCAGAAGAAGGCGATATAAATTACCGTTCTAAACCGGATCTTGTTTACATTTGAAAAGTGAAAAAATCTTTTTATTGAAATCATTGCCGGGTTTCTAAATAGTTGTAAATTGATTGTTGCGCATTAATTGTTTCGGAGCTGTCAGCGCATATTTTCTTCTGCTCGAAACCGGGCAATAGCATAACAGCTTTATCATTGTCTTGCCATTGTATCGTAAAATATTTTATAAGTTCCTTTCTGCAAATTTCATTTTTAATACGAACATATACTTCTATACGGTGATATAAATTCCTTGTCATAAGATCTGCAGAACCGTAATTACTTCCGCCTCTCAGTCGCTCCAAAAATCAAGATTCTTGAATGTTCCAGGTATCGGTCCACAATTCTTTTCACAGTTATATTTTCACTTTCACCGGGTATCCCCGGAACCAAACAACAAATACTTCGTACTATAAATTTAATCTTTACACCTGCTTTCCCGGCTCGTATAAAAGATTGATAAAGCCCGGCTCCTCAAGGTTATTTACTTTTATTCTTATCAGCGCTTCTTCCCCGCGCTGGCTTTGGCAATTTCTTTCTCAATAAGTTTTTGTAATTCATCATTCATATTAAACTGCGAAACAAGCAGCGCTTCAAATTGAAGATTTTTATCCTGTTCCGTAACATTCTTTTAATTGTAAAAATTTAAACAATTGCAGCAGTTCTTTTATAATCTCGTTGTCTGTTGTCATCAACACATGATCTGTATAAAATTGTGCTGTTATTTCATTAAAATTTCCTGTGCTTAAAATAGCGAATGATTGTTTGTCGTCGCCCTTTCTGTTTTCTTACCAGTGCAATTTTTGAATGCACTTTTATTTCGGGATCGCTATAAATTATTTTTATACCTGCATTTTTCATTATCCTGCTCCACTTAATGTTGTTGGCTTCATCAAACCTTGCTTTCAGCTCAATAAAAGCAATTACATTTTTTCCATTTTTTGCTGCGCTGATGAGTGCATTGATAATATGCGATTCTTCTGCAACCCGGTATAAGGTTATATAAATATCGGTGACATCTAGCATCAACTGCAGCCTGGTTAAAAAAAGAAAGTACCGGGTTGTAAGACTGGTAAGGAATGTGAAGCAATATATCTTCTTTAAGAAGTATATTGAAAATATCGCCGCTGTTCATTACATTTGATGAAGAAAGCGGTTTTATTTTTTCATAATGCGGCAGCTTGTTATAGTCGGGAAAGGCTGAAAGATCTTTAAGATTGTGATACCTTCCGCCGGGAAACATATCATCGAGTAAGATTAAAAGCCGCAGCCAGAAACATTTGCAGGTTGAGCAGGCATTCCCTGCTGGTAAAGAAACCTGGAAGGCGCGCCAAAATCTCTTTTTTTAAGCTGGCCTTCAATTTTTTGCAGCAGATCGCCGCTGAATTCATCGGAAAGATGTAGTTCCGCATCGCGGTTTACTTTTATGCTGTACACGCCCATGATTTGCAAGCCCGGGAAAAAGATAGACAAGATTTTCACGAACGATATCATCCAGGAAAATCACATAATCAAATCCGTCAACAGGCGTTAGCGAAAAAAATCTTTTTGTTTTTTCAGAAGGAATATTTACGATCGCCTGTTTTAAAATTCCGTCATTGTTTTCCTGTAAGGTTATTACAAAATAAAGCCGGTTATTTTCGGGAATAAAACCTTTTTCGGCTTTTCCATCCAGGTATATTGGCTGAATAAATGAAAGAACATTTGAAAGAAAAATTTCTCTTATTTCCGGAAGATGCTCACTGCGGATCGGGCTATTATAATAAAAGATAATTCCATTTCTTTTAATAATGGCAAAATCTCATTGTGCAAAACCGAGCCAAAAAAATTAAGCTGCCGGTTAATTTCATCCTGCACTTTTTCCTCAATATTTTCATCAGTTCCCTGTATCGCTTTTCGCGTTTTTTTATTAAGAATTGAAAGCGCAATGATGCCGGGATAACGTACCCTGAAAAATTCATCGAGGTTTGAGGAAAAAATTGAAAGAAATTTTAATCGTTCATACAAAGGCACTTTAGGGTCGGCAGCCTCCTGCAAAACTCTTAAGTTAAAACCCAGCCAGCTAAGGTCCCTGTTATAAATAATCATGTGGCGTAGGTAATTTATAAAGGTGAGCCGGAACCGTTAGCTGCCGAACCAAGAGATTCATTATGATATATAAATGCAGCAAAAGCAAAGGCAAGCACAGATACTATTATGCCTATCATAAAAATATTATATGCCAGCCGTATCAGCCTGTATTTTCTGCCGAGCACAACGGCGAGGTAATAAATATCTTTTATAAGTGAGCCATAGAGGTAATCAGTATCCAGCATCATTTCCCTCATGGCAGCATTGTATTGTTCATAGGTTGCTTTATGAAAATTTCCAAAAAATAACAGGTTTGTTTTTTTCTGCGCAATATCTTCCGGTGTAAATGTACCACCGCTTATTTTTGGCCTTGTTGCCAATATGGATATTACTATGGTGGTAACGGCAACTAACAGAAAAATTATAGTGGGAATGGTTAAGTAAGGCTCTTCATCCAATTTGCGCAGCAGTACACCCAGTATCACAGAAATAATAATTGCATTTACTGAAATAAGGATATTGGCTTTATGGTCGGCCATGTCGCTAAGCTTCAAATGATTTTCTGAAGTAAGGCGCAACATGGTTTGTATGCCCTTGCTCATTAACCCGCTTTTATCTTTTTCAAGCCCTGATAAGGTGCCCACTTCAGCTGGATTATCCTGCTCCTTTACGGCAACTTTCTTCTGTAATTTTTTCATATTTTTTTTTTTCTCTTCATTTAATAATTCTTTGGCATAGTCGGTATAAAACTGGTGCGTCTCCAACATCCTGATAGTTTCCTCATTAAACTTTGCAAAATCATTTTCGCCTGATCGTAAGCGAATGTTCTTCCAATGCTTTTTTATTGGTATTCTTAAATTCTTTGGTTCCAAGGTGATAGGTATCTGCATCACAAATTATTTGCTGAAGCAGGTTTTTAGGATTTCTTGGAAATTTTGTTGCCATAATGCATGCCTCAACTTCGTCAATAATTTTTTCATCCTCTACTTTGCCTGTCATAAATTTTCTCATTATTTCACAACTCATCTCTTCATGTTTGGATGGCTCTGTAAACAAATGCCCTATATCATGAAACCAGGCTGCGGTAAAAAGAATAAGCATTTCATGTTCTGAAACGTTGTAATGCCCGGCAATTTCCTTGGTGCGCTTCACAACATTTTGTGTATGTTCAAAATTGTGAAATACAAGCTCAGGATCATGCATCTGCTCAAAAAGCCCGGTTACATATTCTTCAATTTTTTTAATATAATTTATTGTTATGATCCATATTTAGAAATGTTATATTAAATTTTGTAGCCGATAGAAAAATTAAAAAGATTTCCTTCATTAGAAAATGCAATGGTAGCAGAGACAATGGCAAAATTGTAGGGTGAATAATAAAACCCTCCGCCGTATGAATCATGCCACTTGTGAGAATTTTCACCTTCTACCCACACCCTGCCGACGTCATTAAATGCTAATAATCCTACTGCTCCGGGTACAATATATGATTTTGATTCAAATAATTTGAAGCGCACTTCTGTTGACTGGTATGAAGACCGACCTGCCGGAAAACCTGTTTTTCCTGAAACCTCTTAAATAATTATCGGCTCCCAGGTCAAGAGCCTGGAAGTATTCATAATCTTTATTAAAGATATGCCCATATCCAAAACGCAGCACTGTAACAAATCTCGTTGGATCAGTAAAACTTGAATACAGTGTCATGTCCGATGTAAGCTTTGTAATTTGCCCGCTGTTTTTATTTGCTCCGAATAACGATGTTAATTCAGTATTCCAAAAAACTCCGCGTGTTGGAAGCAGGTCGCTGTTTATATTATGTATAACAATGGATATTTTACCACCCAGGTACGATTTTGATGAATAGATACTCGCTGAGTCGAGCCCCGCTAATGCAGGCTGCAGCAAGTATTTTCCCTGCGTTATCGCTATAGTGGTTCCAGTAATGATACCAGGACGTGCCAAAATTCAGTTCTACTAAATTATGAAAACGCTTACGTAATAAGAGGTCACCGGAGAAATAATTATAGCGCACGTGGTAAAAATCATAGCTTTTGTTTTGATCTTTTTTTGTTTCATTTCCTAAACCAAAATAATTATTCAGAACCGAATTGAACAAATCTGCATTTCCTACAATATCATATTTGCCGATTATCTCATTAAATTCTCCATTATAGTTTACCTGGTATTTGCGGGTATTGAAACTGTAAAGTGCCAATAATTCTTTGGTAAGTCGAATAAGGGTCTTTTCTGAAACTAAAAGTTGTTAAAGAATATCCAAGCCCTGCAAACAATTTATCTTCATCATTAAATGCGACACTTATAGGCAACCTGTATTTATTGTAATTAAAACCAGTGATATCATAACGGTTAACGTTACGGTCTGTTGAAATTTGATTTTTAGTTCTGGAGGAATGTTTGACATAATTGGTGTCATATTTATAGTCATAAATTGTATTACGCACATTCCCGTTAATATTAAAAGTATCGTTGCCCCTGCCCGCCAATTATCCTTAGTTTTATTTTAGATGCGGCACTTGAATCTACTTCAAAAATATCGTTGCCATTGAGCCCGTACAGGTTAATGAACTTTGTGGTTTTTGAATCGAATATACGGTCAAACATAACCGTTGAAGAATCGGTAGTTCGCTTTCGTTTATAAACTTTTACTTCAAGATTATTATTGGTATTAAAGACTTTAAAATATTCATCTTTATTGCTGCCTATAACGTTTACTTCTTTGGAAAGAAAACGATAGTAGCGCATTCCTGCTTTAGACAGCAGGTCTCTCCGGCTTTTTAATTTGGCAGACATTCTCTTTTCATCAAGATGGTATATTTCCGGAGGAAGTTGCGCCACTGCCTGGTCAATAACACTATCGGTTTCATCTGCACGGAATTTTGTAATGATCCGTTTCCAGGTATCTCCGTCAAGGTTATTCATAAATAACCTGTCAAAATTTCTTTCTTCCCAGTTAAACCATTTTATATTTGGAAAATGTTTTCTAAACCCCTGCAGGTAGGGCAACGCCGCAATAGCTCAGGCTTTTTACAAAAAGGCCATCTGAATAAAAAAATGCATTATCCCTGTCTCTTGGGATCGGGTAGTATAATTTACCCACTCCCGTATCGAGTATTCCAAACCTCCATTGATCAAAATGCCGATCCCAGTCGCCAATCATCATATCGAGCAGGCGGGCCCTTAATATAGCTTGCTGATCCACATGATTTTTACTGTCTTCAAGTAATTTTTCAACCACTTTGGCAGTACTTTTTGTTTCATTTTCATCGGAGGTAGGCCCATGCAATTCAAGTAAGCAGACTTTATTTGCAAATGTTTTCCTGTAAATACCAAATGCGGGATCATCTGGTACGAAATAATAGTTGGGCTCGGTATGTACAACTTGCGGCTGCATCTGCAAGCAACGGCACCACCAATGCACCATATGGATGCTCCGCAGATACCATATCCTGCATGATGTCTTTCGCAATATTAGATTTTAGAAGTTCAGGAACAGAGCCTGCGGGGTCTTTGTCTACCGTTCGCAGCACCCATTCCTGCTTATCTTTATCTTCAAGCCTTAATGATTTGGTTTGCTTTCCGCCACCAATGCTTTTAATAGTAAAGCCCCCTTTTTCTTTGTCAATTCTAAAAACTTTTAAATGAACAGGCGGTGCCCCATTCTTTACGATAATTGTTGCCCGAGAAAATCTTGTGGAGACCCGATATTTTCTGATAACGTGTATTTATGGCAACTGTAACGCTATCATTGTAAATTAGTATAGGCACCGCTTCAGGAATTGTCGAGGAGTCAAACGTTTCCTTCTGCAGGTTGGAAAAATTAAAAAGATTATTGGAATAACTATGTTTTACGGAATCTTTGCTTACGGTATAAAAATCGACATGAACATTTTTATTTTTTGATATTTCCAGGCTGGCAAAACCAAATGATTGCGCTTCAAAAAGTGCTTTTTTTCCTTTACTGACCCGGGTGCTTTTTGAACCGGCACCACTTACTATATAATAATAGCTACTGTCTTTAATAAGCTGGAGTGTATGTTCATGGCCGCCAACAAAAATTACATTCTGATGTTTCTTTGCAATTCTCTGCACCTTTGTAATCATGTTTGCATAAGCGGGATAGCGCAAATCTTCCGGTGTTCCAAAAACACCTCTTGCAATTGGATAAATAATGCCGAATAACAGGAAGCGGAATCATCAATTTTGGATTTATATCAGTAAGCGGAAAAAAATATTGCTTTGAGCGGAAATAGCCCCCATGTATTCCATAACTTTTTAATGTATGGTGGCCGGCAAGAATTACAAGTTTTTTTGAATTCCTGTTAAGCATATCGTCCAGCTCTGCATAAAATTCATCCTCGGTTTTAGACGAGCAGTCAGATTCAATGCCTGGCTTTTGGCCGTCTTTTCTTATAAACCATTGGCTATCGTAAAGTATCATTACAATATCTTTATTTATGTCATATTCAACAGGCCCCGGGCAACCATCAGACAGGATAAAAATGTACATTTGGTAGCCCTGCGGATATTTATATACGTTTCCTGTCGTTTTAACGATCTCAGCGCCATTAGCAGCCGCATTTGACCAATCATGATTTCCGGGAATAAAAATCACTTTTGCCTTGGTTCCTTTTGCAATATTTATTTGGGAATCCAATATGGATTTCAGCGTTTGATAACCTGGCATTATTTCATCCGGTAACCCATAATTGTATAAATTATCACCAACATATAAAACGAAGGTGTTTTCCTTCATGGGAATTAAATCCCGGGCAGCATCTACAACAGGCTCCCTGCCAAAATTAAGCTCACCTGCATCTCCTATAAGTACAATACGCGCCTGAATAGAATCCGATTGTGCCATACAAATATTACTGATAAATAAAAAGAAAATAACCACGCAGCATTTTTGCATTAACCTCTTTTTTGGGGTTTGAAAATCAGTAAAGTGGATGTCTCATATTTATCGGTCGCCTCATTGGAAATAAGCAGATCACCCCAGGGCGTAAATGCGATTCCTTCAGGCTGTTTGAAAATTGTAGGATTTAAAGTATATACTGATTTTATATTGCCTTTCCTGTCTGTAACAATCAGCAATTGATTTACTGCAGAAAGAATCCATACATCATTTGTAAGCGGATTAATAGCCGCAGCAGATGGTTTAAGTTTCAGTTCTTTTTCACCTATTTTTTTTGCGACAGGGCGGTACATCAATGGAAAATGCAGAAGGAGTATAGGTACCGGATGCAGGATCGAAGTTCCACGCTGAAACTGATTTCTTTTTATCTGCTTCACATTCCTTACAGATCATTACCAATCCTTTGGAATTCTCATCATAATAAATTGATTCAAATTCATTCTTTGTATCAGCATCCGCAGGAAAAATACTTCTTCTTTTGAAAATTGTATCCCCTTTCGGGAAAATTGCAAGGTTTGAATATTGCCATTACTTTCCAAAACATAAAAAGAGCTGTCGTGAAGAACGACATCTTCAAAATCATGTGTTTTATCAAATTTCCAGCTTACCGTCTTGATTCTTTTGTTCAAATAAATTTTATACAGGTTACCGTTTTCATCAGATATTGCAAATACACTGCTATCTTTTGGATAAAAACTGATGCCTGAAATTTCAGCAAGCGGATCACCCAGTTTTATTCTGTAGGGATTGTTGAGATCATATTCTTTGCATGGCAAACTGACTTTGTTTTTATTGATAGTACATCCATGGTAAGAATGAAATTTTGCAAAGAAAAATAATATAACAAGTAAGTTCCGGTTTAACATAATCATAAGGCTTCAACGAAGTAAGAAGGCATTTTAGTAAAAGATAAATTTACACTAGATTAACATGAATTCAGAAATTAAGGTGTTTTTTTATTATTTTACCAGATGATTTCAACACAAATTTAATAATCGTATTATGAAGTATGAGCCTTAAGAAATTTTATTGATGGCGCATTTCAAAATGCCGCCTCCCAAAAATATCTTGACGTTATTTCTCCTCTTGATGGAAACTAAGCTTTCCGAAGTTCCTTTGTCATCATCGAAAGACCTTGATGATGCCGTGTATGCAGGTAAAAAAGCTTTCCAGTCGCTGGAGCAAAACTCCTATAAAAGAAAGAGTGCAGGTTTTTTTCAGGTATAAATATTTACTGGAAAAACATCTGCAGGAACTGGCAGAATTGTGTTCAGAAGAAAATGGAAAAACAATTGCCGAATCAATTGCTGAAATAGAAAAATGTATTGAGCTTACTGAATTTGCCACTTCTTTACCACAACTGGTTACCGGGAAATTCTTGAAGTAAGCAGAGGCGTTGAATGCAGAACTGAACATGTGCCTTTGGGAGTTGTTGCTTCTATCGTTCCTTTTAATTTTCCCAGCATGGTTCCCAACTGGACAATACCCAATGCCATCGCTCTGGGAAATTGTATGATCATGAAGCCATCTGAAAAAGTTCCTTTAAGTGTTGGAAGATTGGCAGAATTATTAAAAGAAGCAGGTTTGCCTGATGGTGTTTTTAATGTTGTTCATGGCGATGTAGAAATTGTAGAAGCAATTTGCGATCATCCCGGATATTGAAGCGGTTTCATTTGTAGGCTCTACAAAAGTTGCAAAAATTGTTTATCAAAGAGCAACAGGTAATTATAAAAGATGCCTTGCTTTAGGCGGCGCAAAAAATCATTTGATGGTTTTGCCGGATGCCATTCCCGGAATGACTGCACAAAATGTTGCCGCTTCTATGAGTGGTTGCGCAGGCCAGCGTTGTATGGCTGCATCTGCCATGATTGGTGTTGGAAATGTTGATGATATCATTGATAAAATTTGTGATGAAGCAAGGAAAATTATTCCCGGAAAAAACCTTGGGGCTGTCATCAGTAAAGAATCTCAAGAAAGAATTGAAAAATATATTACCGAAGCAGAACAGCAGGGCGCAAAAATTTTAGTTGATGGAAGAAATACAAAAGTGAAGGAAAAGAAAATGGAACTTATGTTGGCCCAACAGTAATTGATTATGTAACGCCGGAAATGTCTGTTGCTACAGAAGAAATTTTTGGCCCGGTTATCAGCATCATGCGCACGAATACGGTTGATGAAGCACTGGCGATCGAGAATGCAAATCCTTATGGAAATGCGGCAAGTGTATTTACACAAAACGGCGGCATGGCACGTTATATCATCGACAGGGCAAGTGCAGGAATGATTGGGGTAAATGTTGGTGTGCCTGTGCCAAGAGAACCATTTCATTTTGGCGGATGGAATGAAAGTAAATTTGGCGTTGGTGATATTACCGGGAAAAGTTCTATTGAGTTCTGGACAAAACTTAAAAAAGTCAACTATTAAATGGAATGCGGAAGCGGGAGTGAACTGGATGAGTTGACTGCGGAATATATAGTTATTAGCTGAGTCATTAACGAATTGTTGAATTGTTGAGATGTTAAATTGTTATTGCCTTGAAATTGATAAAAATAAAATATACTATGAACATACTTGAAAAAATTTTGCCAACTAAATCAGAAGCGGCAGAAATTATTCAAAATAACCAGGACTACACTTTATTTTCCTGGAGCAAGCAAAAAGGCATCAATCCTATTGCTGTAAAATATGGCGAAGGTGTTTATTTATATGATTATGATGGTAAACGATATATTGATTTTTCTTCAGGGTTGATGAATGTAAATATTGGCCATGGCGATCAGCGTGTAACCGAGGCCGTTATGAAGCAAATGCAGCAGGTAAGTTATGTTACGCCGTCCTGTGTTACAAAAGTAAGAGGAGAGCTCGGTAAAAAATTAGCAGAAATATGCCCGGGTGATTTGAATAAAGCATTCTTTACTTTATGTGGCGCAACTTCCATTGAAAATGCAATCAAGCTGGCAAGGCTTTATACCGGCCGGCATAAAATTTTAAGCCGTTATCAATCTTATCATGGCTCTTCCTATGGCGCTATGACGGCAAGTGGCGATCCACGCAAACTTCCTGTAGATGCACAGCAGGCGCCCAATTTTGTTCATTTTGATCTGCCTTATTTATATCGCTGGGAATATGGCGAAGAAAATTTATTGAAAGAATCTGTTGCCAATTTGGAAAGAATTATTGCTTATGAAGGACCAGGAAATATTGCTGCAATTTTACTGGAAGGCGAATCAGGTTCATCAGGCTGTTTGCAATATCCCGAGGTTATTTGAAAGCAGTAAGAGAATTGTGCAACAAGCATGGAATTCTTTTAATTATGGATGAAGTGATGAGTGGCTTTGGACGAACAGGTAAATGGTTTGGTTTTCAAAATCATGATATTGTTCCGGATATGATTGCCATGGCAAAGGGATTAACCTGCGGTTATTTGCCATTTGGTTGTTTGATGGTGTCTGATAAAATTGCAGCAAAGTATGATGATACAGTGCTTGCCGTTAGGGCTTACTTATTCTGCTCATCCTGTTTGTTGTGCAGCAGCCTTGGAAGTTTTGAAAATTTATGAAGATGATAATCTTATAGAAAATGCAGCTGCAATGGGAAAATATATTGATGCAGAAATTGAAGAAATGAAAATAAAACATCCCAGCATTGGCGACTGGAGAAATACAGGGTTGTTAGGTTGTATTGAATTGGTAAAAAACAGGATAACTAAAGAACCCATGGCGCCATTCAATGCAAAGCCCGATGAAATGGCTGTTATGAATAAAGTCGCTGCAAAAATTAAAGAGTTGGGCATGTACACTTTTGTAAGATGGAATTATATTTTTATTGCACCACCGTTGTGTATCACGAAAGAACAGGTTGACGAAGGGCTTGCAATAATTTGAGAAGCGATATGCAATTGCTGATGAATATGTGATTTTGAATATGATGTTATTTATTATTCATTCAAATAATACCAAACATGCAGCGAAAATGTCAGCCGACATACAATCATCCTCTCTTTACAGCGAAGACCTTGCGCCGGTTCCCTTACATAAACGTACCTGGAACACATGGAACTATGCGGCACTGTGGATCAGCATGAGCTTATGCATTCCTACTTATATGCTGGCAAGTTCATTAATTGGCGGCGGAATGAACTGGTGGCAGGCAATACTTACCATCTTTTTGGGCAATACCATTGTTTTAATTCCAATGATTTTAAACGGGCATGCAGGAGCTAAATATGGAATTCCATTTCCTGTTTTTGCAAGAGCAAGTTTTGGTGTAAGAGGTGCAAATATTCCTGCAATGCTGAGGGCAATTGTTGCCTGCGGATGGTTTGGTATTCAAACATGGATTGGCGGATTTGCTATATATCAGATGATGAAGTTATGGATTCCTTCACTGGCAACGTTGCCGCAAATTTTTCCGGCATCATTTGGTTTACAAACAGGGCCGGCCATTTGCTTTTTTTTATTTTGGCTACTGAATATGTATGTTGTTTATCTCGGTGTGGAAAGCATAAAAAAACTATTGGTTTTTAAAGCATTCTTTCTTCCCGTTGCCGCACTGGCTTTATTATTCTGGGCAATCAATGCAGGCAATGGCCTGGGGCCGATATTAAATCAACCTTCTAAATTTGCTACCAATGCAGATTTCCGGGATTTCTTTTTTCCTGCATTAACAGGAATGGTTGGTTTTTGGGCAACACTTATCATTAAATATTCCTGACTTTACACGCTATGCAAAAAGCCAGAAAGCACAAATAAACGGGCAGGCAATCGGCTTGCCAACATCTATGACATTATTTTCTTTTATTGGTGTTGTTGTTACATCAGCAACTGTAATTATTTATGGAGAAACCATCTGGGATCCTTTAGTTCTTGCAGGAAAATTTGATAGTAAATTATTGGTAAGTATTGCCATGATAGCCGTTGCAATTTCTACATTGGCAACAAATATTGCAGCAAATATTGTAAGCCCTGCAAATGATTTTGCAAACCTTGCTCCTAAAAAAATTAATTTCAGAACCGGTGGATTTATAACAGGCATCATTGGCATTTTGATTTTTCCCTGGAAGCTGATTGCAGATCCATCCGGTTATATTTTTACCTGGCTTGTCGGCTATTCAAGTTTGCTGGGCCCTGTCGGCGGAATTATGATTGCTGATTATTATTTTATAAGAAAGCAACAACTTAATACTAACTGAATTATACCAACATACCGGCCAATATAATTTTAATAACGGTTTTAATACAAGAGCAATCATTGCATTATTGCTGGGAATATTGCCAAATGTTCCCGGCTTTCTGGTAACAATAAAAGTTGATTTCACAAGATGCAGTTCCACATGGGTTTCACATCTTTATAATTATGCCTGGTTTGTAGGTTTTTTTGTTTCAGGTATTAACTTATATTATTAATGATGAAAATCAGTAACAGAAAGAAATATTATTCAATCATTCATAATAAAGTACCTTATGTCATTGCTGATTAAAAATGGAAGGATTATTACTGCTGATGCAGATTATGTTGCTGATATATTCATTGAAGGAGAAACAATACATACCATCGGGAAAGATTTGAGCATGTAAAAGCCGACTAAAGAAATTGATGCTTCAGGCATGTTGGTTTTCCCGGGAGGTATTGATCCGCATGTGCATCTGGATATGCCTTTTATGGGAACATTTTCCAGCGATACTTATGAAACAGGAACAAGGGCCGCACTGTTTGGCGGAACAACCACGGTGATCGATTTTGTATTGCAAAAGCAAGGCAATTCATTGCAGTCGGCATTGGATGAATGGAGAGTCAAGATCTGATAATAATTGCTGTAGGCGATTATAGCTTTCACATGGCTGTTACTGATTTTAATGACAATACAAAAAAGGAAATAACGCACATGATTGAAAATGAAGGCATCACTTCCTTCAAAACTTTTATGGCGTATAAAGGTGCGTTGATGATCGATGACAGGCAGATGATTGGCTTGATGGAAGAAGTGAAACAACATGGCGGCCTTATCAATGTTCATGCAACCAATGGCGACATGATTGATTACCTTGTTCAGAAACACAGAGAAGAAGGAAAGCTGTCCCCGCTCTATCATTATTTATCACAGCCGGAAGTTACAGAGGCAGAAGCTTCAGAACGTTTTGTTGATATGGCAAATTATACCGGCTGCCCGGGTTATATTGTTCATCTTACCTGTGAAGGTGCATTGAATGCAGTTCGCAATGCAACAAAAAGAAATCAACATGTTTTTGTGGAAACATGCATTCAATATTTATTGCTTGATGCATCTTTGTATGAAAAAGATTTTGAAGGAGCAAAATGGGTAATGAGCCCGCCGTTAAGAGAAAAGAAAGACCAGGAAACATTATGGGCAGGGATCAACCAGGGCCTGGTAAATGTTGTTGCAACAGATCATTGCCCGTTTATGTGGGAGCAAAAGAAAATGGGCGAAAAAGATTTTTCTAAAATTCCTAATGGCCATCCTGCAATTGAAAACAGGATGGAATTATTATTCAGTGAAGGAGTGAATAAAGGAAAAATTACTTTGAATAAATATGTAGAAGTAGCTTGTACCAATCCTGCAAAAATTTTTGGGATGTTTCCACGCAAAGGAACTATTGCAATCGGCAGCGATGCAGACATTGTAATTTTTGACCCGGGTAAAAAACATAAACTTTCTGCAAAAACGCATCATATGAATGTTGATTATTCAGGCTATGAAGGATGGGAGGTTGACAGGTAAAGTAAAAACTGTTTTGCTGAGAGGGAAATCGCTATTGAACACAATGAATGCAAAGTGCAGAAAGGATTTGGTAAATTTATAAAGAGAAAGAAAGTATAAAGGCTGGATATAGATCAGAACAAAAAACGTATTTACGAAACGATTAACAAACAAATACAAACAATAGAGTATGCCACGAAATATTAAATCCGGACTCATACAAATGTCTCTGCCAAAAACAGAAGGCGAAGGAACCATTGAAGAAATTAAAGAAGCGATGCTTCAAAAGCATCTTCCGTTTATTGAAGATGCGGGCAAACAAGGTGTGCAGATACTTTGCTTGCAGGAAATTTTTAATACACCTTACTTCTGCCCGGGCCAGGATAAGACATGGTATGCATCTGCAGAATCCGTTCCGGGCCCGACAACAGAACTGATGGCAGGATATGCAAAAAAATATAATATGGTTATGATAGTGCCGGTGTATGAAAAAGAACAGGCAGGAGTTTTGTATAATACTGCGGCAGTAATTGATGCAGACGGAACCTACCTGGGTAAGTATAGAAAAAATCACATCCCGCATACAACCGGTTTTTGGGAAAAGTTTTTCTTTAAGCCTGGAAACCTTGGCTATCCTGTATTTCAGACAAGGTATGCAAAGATCGGCGTATACATTTGTTATGATCGCCACTTTCCCGATGGGGCAAGAATTTTGGGTTTGAATGGAGCTGAAATTGTTTACAATCCTTCCGCAACTGTTGCAGGCTTGTCACAATATCTATGGAAGCTTGAACAACCCGCACATGCAGCGGCTAATGGATATTTTATGGGGTGTATTAACAGGGTAGGAGAAGAGAAGCCCTGGAACCTTGGAAGGTTTTATGGCTCATCTTATTTTGTTGATCCGCGCGGTCAAATTTTTGCACAGGCATCCGAAGATAAAGATGAATTGCTTGTTGCTGAATTTGACCTTGATATGATTGAAGAAGTAAGAAACACCTGGCAATTTTTCAGAGACCGAAGGCCGGAGACTTATGGAAAGCTGGTAGAACTTATAATTAGCTAATTAGCCAATGTGCTAATATGCCAATTAAATTCGGCACTTCAAGTAGCCGGTTACATTTCTTTAATTATCCTGTTGAAGATATCGTTCAAAAAACATTGGCTAATTGGCTAATTAGCACATTATCACATTAAAAAATGGCAATCTCAACTAACAGGCTAACTGAAAAACAGTACGAAGAAAACTTCAGCGATATTCATCCACCGTTTGAAAATAAAGAAGCGGCATTGGTGGAAGCCAACCGTTGCATCTTTTGTTATGATGCTCCCTGTACCAAAAGTTGCCCGACAGGGATTGATGTCCCAAAATTTATTAAGCAAATCACAACCGATAATATCAAAGGCTCTGCCCATACAATTTTTGTATCTAATATTTTCGGCGGCGGCTGTTCAAGGGTTTGCCCGGTTGAAAAATTATGTGAAGGCTCCTGTGTTTATAATTTATTGCATGAAAAGCCTATCGAAATTGCAAAACTGCAACGCTGGTCGACGGAACCGGCAATTGAAAATAAATGGAAGCTATTTGATCGAAAACCTGTAATTTCCGGCAGGTGTAACAAAAAAAGTAGCCATTGTAGGAGCAGGCCCGGCAGGGCTTTCATGCGCTCATGTACTCTCACGGGAAGGCATAGACGTAACTGTTTTTGAAAAAGAGCACAAAGGCGGAGGGCTGATGACCTATGGCATTGCGGCGTATAAAGTTACTCCCGCGTTTTGTGAAGAAGAAGTTGATTTTATTACTTCGCTTGGTGGTATTGATATTAAGTACGATCACGAATTAGGAAAAGATATTACCCTTGCTGACCTGCAGAAAAATTATGATGCAGTTTACCTGGGAATTGGTGTTGGTTTAGCTAACCGGTTAAATATCCCGGGTGAAAACCTGGAAGGTGTTGAAGACGCAATCAGGTTTATTTATGATATAAGGGCGAAAAGTTATCCTAATGTTCCGGTGGGTGATAAAGTTGCGGTCATCGGTATGGGGATGACGGCTATTGATGCGGCAACCCAGGCAAAACGACTTGGGGCAAAAGAAGTAACGATGGTGTATAGACGCAGTGAAGCAGAAAAAAACTGTACGCAGGTTGAACTCGATATTGCTATGCTGGATGGCTGCAAAATGCAATGGCTGGCAGCGCCTGTTGCTATTGAAGGTGAGAACGGAAAAGTAAAAGCCCTGGTATGTGATGTAATGAAACTTGGCGCCCCGGATTTCTCCGGAAAGCCTGCGCCAGTAAGAACCGGCGAAACCATTACGATCGAATGTGACATGGTAATAAAAGCTACCGGTCAAAGTCCATTTGTAGAATTAGTAATTGAAAATGGTTTAGAGAATAGTAAAGGAAAAATTTTGGTGAAAGATAAATCAGTAACAAATGTTAGGGTGTATTTGCCGGCGGAGACGCAGTAAATGGTGGTAAAGAAGTAGTGGATGCGGTACAGGCCGGGAAAGATGGTGCGGCGGAGATACTTCAATATTTGAACCTTCAGATATAAGCGATAAATTCGCTTTACGTCAAGACTAAAAAGAATGTATAGACTTAAATGAAAAATATATTGTAAACAAACAGCAGAAAACGAATTGCAATACAATTAGATATTAATAACTTTCTAAGCGGATAGAGGAAGTTTTGGAAGATTATGCCTCTGGCTCAATATATGAAAGAATCAAGTAATGAAATGAAAAATTAAATGTTGAGGAAGCTAAAGCATTTTACAAAAATGCTTGTAAAAAAGTAATAGTGCAAATAGACATTATACAAAGACTTTCTTTAAAAAGATTTAGCAAAATGTAGTGCCTGATTAAACGAAGACGTCATGATAGAAAAATTTGTATTTGAAGACTTACCTGTTCTTACCATCAATTAGAATAATGCCGATAACATATGAAAAGGATGACCGGCTATAAACATCATTACAAAGTTCGTTTTGGTGATTATAGGGTTGGTTTATTTAAAAAAATGATGCAAGATTGCAACTTCTTAAGAGTTTTAAACCGTAAAGAAATTTATAAGTTTTTTCCTTGATTATAAAAAAACATATCATGGCAGATATTTCAGCAAACTTCCTTGGCATAAAATCTCCTAATCCTTATTGGCTGGCCAGCGCACCGCCAACTGATAAAAAGATAAATGTGCTGCGTGCTTTAGAAGCAGGATGGGGTGGAGTAGTATGGAAGACATTAGGTTCACAGGTAAAAAATGTTTCATCAAGATATTCAGCGGTAAATTTCAATGGCACAAGGATGATGGGCTTTAATAATATTGAGCTTATCAGCGATCGCCCGCTTGAGATTAATTTAAAAGAAATAAAAGAAGTTATTACAGAATTTCCTGACCGGGCAATGGTGGTTTCTTTGATGGCGGATAATAATAAACGAAAGCTGGCATGAACTCATAAAAAAAGTGGAAGACACGGGAGCACACGGCCTTGAACTTAATTTCGGTTGCCCGCATGGAATGACGGAAAGAGGCATGGGCGCTGCTGTTGGCCAGGATCCTGAAATTGCAAAGATGGTAGTTGAGTGGGTGATGGAAGCTGCTCACATACCTGTTATTACCAAGCTTACACCCAATGTTCACTCAGTTGTTCCCGCAGGCAAAGCGGTGGTAGAAGCCGGCACCAATGCGCTTTCGCTCATCAATACGATTCAATCGGTTACGGGAATTGACCTCGATACATTTGTTCCCAATCCTTATGTAGCGGGCAAAAGTGTTTTCGGTGGTTATTGCGGCCCTGCAGTAAAACCCATTGCATTAAAGATGCTGGCAACCATTAGTCAAAATGCTCTTACCAACAAAGTTCCTGTCTCAGGCATCGGTGGCATCAGTACCTGGAAAGATGCCGCGGAGTTCCTGCTTCTCGGCGCTTCCAATGTGCAGGTATGCACTGCCGTTATGAAGCATGGTTTCAGGATAATTGAAGACCTCTGCGAAGGGCTCAATAATTATATGGATGAAAAAGGATTTAATACGATTTATGATTTTATCGGTAAATCTATACCCGCGCTTACGCATTGGGAAGACCTGGATATTAACTATCATCATGTTGCCAATATCAACCAGGATAAATGCATTCATTGCGGGCTTTGTTACATTGCCTGTGAAGATGCTGCGCATCAATCCATCAGCCTTACTTATGGCAATCCATACAACACTTATGCAATAAAAGAAAATGAATGTGTGGGCTGCAATCTTTGCCAGTTAATATGCCCCGTTACAGATTGCATTACTATGGTAGAACAACGGGTAGCCCCGGAATACCTGAACTGGAAAGAATTCCAGGCAGAGGATTAGCCGTTGAATGATCATTGATTATAGCACATCGTTAAACATTTTGCCTTTCGGTGTAACAGCCACAGTCATTACCATTTTCCAGTGTAATAATAATTAAGTCCTCGTTTCACAGAACAGATTTATTCATCTGGCATTCATTCAGGATTTGCCTAAGAAATTTTTTTTTATAACCGGGGAAAAATTGCAATTATCAAAATCTTGTTTTAAATTAGAGTAACCCTCAGTATCTAAGAACTTTACCGCCAGAACATATTAGCCGGCCTTATAAATACTATTACGCCTCTGTAAAAGGCGTTTGATTAAGCACACTTATTTTCTAATGAGTTGGTATTTATATTATTGTAAATTATCACGCAAATAATTCAATATACCCATCCTAACTTTTTGGTTGAATACTTTAAACTTGCTATAAACA
This sequence comes from uncultured Chitinophagaceae bacterium, assembly GCA_963800635.1. Taxonomy (GTDB): domain Bacteria; phylum Bacteroidota; class Bacteroidia; order Chitinophagales; family Chitinophagaceae; genus Ginsengibacter. The sequence goes on along the minus strand of CAWDCB010000004.1, from coordinate 21,496 downwards.
GTCTATTTTCAATAAAATGAAACACAGGTTCAAAAATGTTCGGCCTTTTCTTCGCAAGGATAAAAGATCTTATAAAAGGACTCGTTAGAGATAACTAACACCGGAAACCTGGCAAAGTCGATACTTCCATATGTTGCATAGTGAGATAAAAATTAAAGCTATTAATTAACCCCAAAAATAAATTGCAATGAAAAAAACTTTACTTTCTATTTTCTGTTTAGGATATGTATTATCTATACAGGCCCAGATTTTATATGGTACTACATACAGCGGAGGGACCGATGGAGGTGGAGCTATTATCAAATTTCTACCCGCCACCAATAATTTAACTGCTTCTGCATCTTTTGAAAGCTTCGCCTCTTATCCCAGGGCAGATCTGATACAGGCACGAGATGGCAGGCTATATGGCATGACACCTGGTGGAGGAAGCCGGGGGGATGGCATTATCTTTTCTTATGATCCTTCCACTTTAACTTATACAAAGCTATACGATTTCCATGGAGGTGATGGCAGAGATCCCCGTGGCAGCCTTATGCAGGCAAACGATGGCAAGCTTTATGGCCTCACAAATTCAGGTGGAAGTAATTTTGGGGGTGTTCTTTTCTCCTTTGATCCGGTATCTTTATCGTATGCACCACTGTATAACTTTGTTAATAGCAATGGTAGTAATCCGGTTGGCAGCCTGGTACAGGCAACCGATGGCAAATTGTATGGAATGACACAAAGTGGAGGAAGTGGCGGGGTGGGAACCATTTTTTCTTTTGATCCTTTGGCTTCCACTTTTACAAAATTGCATGATTTTGATAATTCCAATGGTGGTAATCCGTCTGAAAGCCTGATACAGGCAACTGATGGAAAATTATATGGGATGACAGGTAATGGGGGAAGCAACGATGCCGGTGTCATCTTTTCCTTTGACCCGATCTCTTCATCTTATTTGAAGCTGAAGGATTTTGATGATCACTAATGGCCGCAATCCCTTTGGCAGCCTTATGCAGGCAACCGATGGAAAACTTTATGGTATGACCACTAACGGAGGAACCGGCAGCGCTGTTTTCCCTGGGGCGGGAGTTATCTTTTCCTTCGATCCGATCTCTTTAACTTATCTAAAACTGAAGGATTTTGACAACGGCATGGATGGCGGCAATCCTGATGGCCATCTTATCCAGGCATCCGATGGAAAACTTTTTGGGGTAACTTCCGCTGGAGGAAGCAGTGGGGTGGGTGTTATTTTCTCATATGATCTTTCCACGTCCACTTATACAAAGCGAAAAGATTTTAATTTTCCTACGGGTGGTGAACCATTTGGCAGCATCATGCAGGCGAGCGATGGAAAATTGTATGGAATGACGGACGCCGGAGGACTCCGCGATCTCGGTAATCAGGGTGATGTCGGTGTTATTTTTTCATTTAATCCTGTCACTAATGCCTATGCTATGCTGAAAGATTTTAGTGTTACAGAAACGGGTAGTAATGTGTCAGCAAGCGTAGTCCAGGCAAGTGATGGAAAACTGTATGGTACGACAGTTTATGGAGGAAAAAACTTTGCCGGAGTTATTTTTTCATTTGATCCGTCCTCCTCTACCTACACAAAGTTATATGACTTTGATTATACGAATGGCGCAAGCCCTTATGGCAGCCTTATACAGGCAAGCGATGGAAAGTTATATGGCATGACGGCTTATGGAGGAGCTGGTACCAGTCCGGGTTTTTCTTTGGGCGTTGGTGTTATCTTTTCCTTCGACCCCGTAACTTTATCTTATACGAAGCTATATGATTTTGATGGTGTTAATGGCATGCGCCCGTTTGGCAGCCTTATGCAGGCGAGCGATGGAAAGCTATATGGCATGACCCAGGATAACGGAGTCAACTTTGGAGGTGTTATTTTTTCCTTTAATCCTTTGACTTCTACTTATACAAAGGTTTACGATCTTCCGGAAGGTTCTTATCCTAAAGGCAGCCTTATACAGGCAAATGACGGAAAACTTTATGGGATGACAAATGGGACAGGAGGTAGTGCGGTCGGTGGTGCTATTTTTTCCTTCGATCCAGCCTCTTTGTCTTACACAAGCCTATATAACTTCGATGGCATTAATGGCGGCCGTCCTGACGGGAGCCTCGTACAGGCAAGTAATGGCAAATTGTATGGTACTGCAGCTGCCGGTGGTAGCGGCGAAGTTGGTGTTGTATTTTCATTTGATCCCGTCGCACTTTCTTATACGAAGCTGCACGATTTTGATGGTACCAATGGCGGTTTGCCTTATGGTAACCTTATGCAGGCAAGCGATGGAAAGCTTTATGGCACGGCGTCTATAGGAGGAACAACCATAGATGCACTAGGCAGTACGGCAGGTATTATTTTTTCCCTTGATCCTGTAACCTCCACCTATACGAAGCTGAAAAATTTTGATTTTACCAATGGCGCCAGCCCTTATATCGGTTCAGCGTTTATTGAGTTACGGTCATGTATTGCAACTACCTATTATAGGGACCGGGATGGTGATGGTTATGGCGATGCAAGCAGTTCCATACAGGCATGTAGCCAACCACCGGGCTATGTGACGAATCATAAAGATTGTGATGATAATAATGCACTAATTCATGGCCCGGCTACCTATTATCGCGATGCAGACGGAGATGGCTTAGGCGATCCAAACAATTCAATCAGTGTATGTGCAACCAGGCCTCCTGCAGGCTACGTACGAAATAATTATGATTGCGATGATCATTTTAAGCCCTGGAGATTTGAAGATAAAAGAGTGCTGATGTGCCATAATGGAAGAGAGGAATGTGTAAGAATAATAGAAGTATTGATAAGGCTTTTTGAAGGTTGGACGTTAGGGCCGTGTAGCAATGAAGCATGTGGCCGTAATGAAACGGTTATGTGCCATAACGGGAATCAGGATTGTATAAACAGAAAAGATGTTTTGAGAAAATTATTTGAAGGTTGGACATTAGGGCCATGTTTTTCCGCGGCTACTTCACCCGCCGCATTGGATTTCTCGGAAAATCCGGAAATATTCAGTAAAGAACAGTTAATGTCAGGAGGGTACAAACTTTCTAATTATCCTAATCCTTTTACAAGAACGACTACTATTAAGTATGAACTTCCGTTTGACAGCAAGGTGTCGGTAAAAGTTTACGATGTAATGGGAAAACTTGTTGCTACACTAGTTGATGAAGATAAAAAAGCAGGCTCTTATACCGTAGATTTTAATGCAGGCCATATAAGCAGGGGTTCTTTGTATTACAGAATAATTGCAACGTCAAAAGACAAGCAATTTAAACAAACTAATAAGATGATACAACTTCAATAAACATTTTTAAAAGAGCAAAGGGCGGTTATGAGGCCGCCCTTTTTTTTACGCCATAATATTATGAAGCTTCACATATTGCAACAACATAATTGTTTTAGCATCTTTTATTTCGCCACTGTCAATCATTTTCATTGCCTGTTGAAAAGGGATTTCCAACACTTCGAATATTTTCCTGCTCATGTGCTATTCCGCCACCTTCATTAACTTTCATGGATGCAGAATATTCGGCAATGAAAAAATATAAGATCTCTGTCACTGAACCTGGAGACATATAGGCTTCAAATATTTTGCGCACGTCCCTGATCTTGTAGCCTGTTTCTTCCTCCGTTTCACGCCTGATACAATCCTCAGGATTATCTTTATCCAATAAGCCGGCGCATGCCTCAATCAACATTCCGTCCGGGTTGCCATTTATAAACGTTGGTAATCGAAATTGCCGCGTAAGAATTACTGTTTTCTGCTCCGTGCTATACAATAGAATAGTAGCACCGTTTCCCCGGTCATACGCCTCCCTGGTTTGCGTTTGCCAGGTCCATCGGCTTGCAAATATTCATAAGTTATTTTTTTAAGAACATACCAGTTGGCCGACAGAATTTCAGTCTTATAAATTTTTATTTTATTAACCATAAGCATAACTATAAATGCAGCAGATTCATGTTTACCGGCGTTACAACAGTTACTACCATTAATAAGACAATAAATACAACTGCTCCACATAAAATATGCAATGATGTGTACTATTAAATTTATTTACAAAATCACTATTACAGATCGCACAAATATCTTTTAAATTGTTTATTTTTCATTATTGTTCCATCTAACATTGCTGCATGAACCATCTCCGGCTTCCTGATTACCTGGTATTTTTTGTCTATTTTATTGTAGTATCCGGTTATGGATATTGGGTATATCATCGAAGAAAATCAAGGGAAATGGATTCCGGTGATTTTTTTCTTGCAGAAGGGTCGCTTACGTGGTGGGCGATCGGTGCTTCGCTTATTGCATCCAATATTTCGGCCGAACATTTTATCGGCATGTCAGGTTCAGGATTTGCATTGGGCCTTGCCATATCTTCTTATGAGTGGATGGCTGCACCCACCCTTATTATTGTTGCAATTTTTTTTATACCCATTTATTTGAAGAATAAAATTTTTACCATGCCGCAATTTTTATCGCGGCGGTATAATGATACGGTAGCAACTTTAATGGCAATTTTTTGGTTGTTGGTGTATGTGTTTGTAAACCTTACTTCTATCATTTACCTTGGCGCGCTGGCCATTAATTCGATATCAGGCATCAGCTTCGAATGGTGCATGACCGGCCTTGGGATTTTTGCTGTTATTGTAACATTGGGCGGAATGAAGGTGATAGGATATACCGATGTGATACAGGTACTGGTGCTCATTATGGGCGGCCTGGTAACCTGCTATCTTGCTCTTACGCTCGTATCAGAACACTTTGGTTATGGCGGAAATCTTTTAAAGGGATTAAGCGTGATCAGGCAAAAAGCACCTTCACATTTTCATATGATCTTCGATAAATCAAATCCTTATTATAAAGACTTACCCGGATTGTCGGTACTGATAGGAGGCATGTGGATCAATAACCTGAATTATTTCGGCTGCAATCAATACATCACGCAACGGGCGCTGGGAGCCGATTTACCTACTGCCCGGAAAGGCCTTCTTTTTGCCGCATTTTTAAAACTGCTAATCCCGTTAATCGTTGTTATTCCGGGCATAACCATGTATGTGATGTACCAGAATGGAATGTTTCACACTGAAATGGTGGATGTAAATGGTGTCATCAAACCCGACCATTCTTATCCCAACCCTTATGAACCTGTTGCCTGATGGCTTAAAAGGGCTTGCATTTGCTGCACTTAACCGCTGCTATAGTATCTTCTCTTGCAGGCAAGGCCAATAGTATCTCAACTATTTTTTCACTGGATATTTATAAAAAATTTTTCAACAAAACCGCCTCAGAAAAAAAACTGGTGACGAACCGGCCGTATAACTGTAATAGTTGCCATGGTTCTTGCAAGCCTCGTGGCGCCGGCTTTAAGAAATCTTGACCAGGCTTACCAGTTTATACAGGAATATGTTGGCTTTATATCGCCCGGAGTATTGTCAATTTTCCTGCTTGGGTTTTTTCTGGAAAAGAACCACATCGGCAGCCGCACTTACTTCCGCCATTCTTACCATTCCACTTTCTGCAGTGCTTAAATTTCTTCCGCTGTGGACAAATGGCGCATTCCCTGATTTTCCTTTTATGGATCGCATGACCCTTGTTTTTGTGCATCTTATTGTTGTTAATGATTGTGATAAGCTTGCCAACCCGGATAGTAAGGAAAATCCAAAAGCGCTCATTATTGATGTGACCATGTTCCGCATATTTCCTTCATTTCTTGTGGGTTCAACTATTATTATTGGAATACTTGTTGCATTATATACCGTGTTTTGTAAAATTGCCTATTAGTTTTTATCCTAAGTTCTTTGTAGGACTTTGCAGCCCACGTCTTGGGTTAGTCCGCAACCTTTGAAGCATAAGATTTTAATAAATAATTTTTAAAAAGTATCTTTATACCTCTAAAACGTTTGATATGACAACAACAAATACTTTATCCACCAGTGAAATAAATCCTTTGCAAAGTATTGAGCAATGGGAAGATGATGTGCTGCTGCGTTATCCCGTGCAGGAGAAAAAGCAAAAGCCAAAGAAGAGTTTCGCAATTATGAAAACTCTGAAAAAGATGCCACAGTCCGCGAATTTTATCGCCTGAACCATACTTACCAGACTTATGAATTTGTAAGGGAAAAACAAAAAGAATTTTTACAATTCAATCGTAAGGAAATGAGGCCCTGGGAAGCAATGGAATTTTTAAATACCCTGGTAGATGACAGTGACCCCGACACCGATCTTGACCAGCTGCAACACCTGCTGCAAACAGGTGAAGCTATCAGGGCAGATGGCCATCCTGATTGGTTTGTATTAACAGGTTTTATTCACGATATGGGTAAAGTGCTTTGTCTTTTTGGCGAGCCGCAATGGGCCGTAGTGGGAGATACTTTTCCTGTTGGCTGCCGGTTCTCCGATAAAATTGTGTATCCCGAATATTTTGATGCCAATCCGGATATTAGGGATGGCCGCTATAATACAAAATATGGTATTTATAAGCCCAACTGCGGATTGCGCAACGTGCATATGTCATGGGGGCATGATGAATATCTGTACCAGATTGTTAAAAATTATTTACCCGAGCCTGCATTGTATATGATACGCTATCACTCTTTTTATGCTCAGCACCGCGAACACGCTTACGAGCATTTAATGGATGATCATGACCTGGAAATGTTTGCATGGGTAAATAAATTCAATCCTTATGATCTTTATTCTAAAAGCCCAAAGCCTCCGGTGGTAGCAGAACTGAGGCCTTACTATGAAAAGTTGCTGGCAAAGTATCTTCCGGAAAAAATAAGGTTATAGTTTCAATCAAAGTTGATGGGCAAGAATCTTTAAGTAAGCTAGTAACCGGCTCGTAGCGTTTATGCTTTGGCGTTATGCTGCGGTATTAATTTCTATTAAGAAGCGATTTTTCTTTTTGAATGTATCCTCTCATTCTTATTTTTTTCTTTTTTAGGTTTGATACTTTCATAGCTGCCTAGCCACTAAAAAATAATCTTACAAAACAGTTCACATGGGCAAGACATCTCCGGGCCAAATTATCACAACTGTGAAGGCGCTCCGGGTGTCAGGCCACCAGGAATAATCACCCAAATCAAAAAAATAACTAAGTGGCCAGACACCTTAGCATAGACATAATATTCAAAGTATCTTCAGCAGTTCTGACTAAATATTTAATTCGTAGAAATATATCTCGTCAAGTTTAATTCAAATCTATCAACATCATCAGGAAAACATTCTAAACATGTTCAATGAGCCGGTAACTTTCCGTTTAGGTGCTGGCCACTTAGTCCAACGATCTATGCTAAGGGTATCTCATATGTCAAAGCGCTTACATAGCCAATATTTATAAATTATATGAAGACATTCTCAATTAAAAGTGTACAAAAATTCTTAATCCGAATTTTTTATAAAATGCTTACATTCAACACATGAAAAAGATATTTACAATTTGTTTACTTACAGCGATTTTTTATGAAATCCATACAGGCGCAGCAAACAATTCCTTTGTATGACGGTAATATTCCCAACAGCAAACCTTATCCTACAAAAGAACAATGGCAGCCAGAGAATAATGGCGATACGATCGTTAGCCTCATTTCGCAACCTACCTTAACTATCTTTTTGCCTGGCAAGGAAACAGCTAATGGAACTGCCGTGGTTATTTGCCCCGGTGGTGGCTACTGGGTAAATTCTATTGTAAAGGAAGGATACGCAGTAGCCAGGAAATTCAATGAATGGGGCATTGCGGCTTTTGTTTTAAAATATCGCATTCCAAATGATTCTGCGATGAGCGATAAAAAAATTGCTCCGCTCCAGGATGCGCAACGTGCTATTCAATTGGTGCGCATGCGTGCCAAAGAGTGGAATGTTGATCCAAACAAAGTGGGCATCATGGGATTTTCTGCTGGTGGCCACCTGGCCTCCACTGCGGCAACGCATTTTGAACAAAACTATATCGACAATAAAAGTCAAATAAATCTTCGCCCGGATTTTGCCATGCTGATTTATCCCGTTATCAGTTTCCAGGACAGCATCGGCCACATAGGTTCCAGGGATCAGTTAATAGGCAAAAAACCGGAAAAAAAATTACTGGATTCTTTTTCTAACGAACTTGCAGATTACGGCAAAAACTCCACCCACATTTCTTATTCATGCGACGGATGACGATGTGGTGCCTGTGATGAACAGCATAGTATTTTATGAGGGATTGCATAAATATAATATCCCCGCGGAAATGCACATATATAAGAGTGGCGGCCACGGATTTGGAATGGACAATCCCACTACAAAAGATAAATGGATGGAACAGTGCAAAAACTGGATGCAGGCATGGGATGGTTAAATAAATAAGATTGAAAGTTGAAGATTAAAAGTTGAAAGCTAAGGATCTCAACTTTTGAAACTTATATGCCATTTATACTGGCATATAAGTTGAGTAGGTTCAATGATACTTTTATTCCCGAAAATAAATTTCTAGTTATGGCTAACTCATAAGCCAGATACCTTGAATGTTTCAAGCTCAGCATTTGAAAATGAAGGTAATATTCCATCTAAATATACCTGTGACGGAGAAGAAATTAATCCCCCGCTCTTTATTGAGAACATACCCGACGGCACTCAAGCCCTCGCAATAATTGTAGAAGACCCGGATGCTCCCAAAGGAACTTTTGATCACTGGCTTGTGTGGAATATTCCCCCGGAAAGAATTATTGAGGAAAACAGGATTCCGGGAATAAGCGGAAAGAATGGCGCCGGGAAAACCGGTTATCATGGGCCATGCCCGCCTTCAGGTTCTCATCGTTATTATTTTCATGTATTTGCTTTGGATAGCAGTTTAGACTTACCGGCAGGATCAGATAAAAAAACATTACAACTGGCTATGGAACCACATCTGCTTGCTAAAGGCAGCCTGATGGGAAAATATAAAAAACAAGCCTCTGTTAAAGCAGAATAAATTTATTCGCCCCAAATTGTAATTACGAGATTTCTCCTGTGTGCGTAATTGCGGTGTTCGCATAAATAAATACCCTGCCACGTACCCAATGCTAATTTGCCGTTAGTAACGGGGATCATTACAGAACTACCCAGCAATGCTGCTTTTAAATGTGCCGGCATATCATCCGGCCCCCGTCATCGTGCGTATAACCGGGATCATTTTCAGGAACAGCTTTATTAAAATACATTTCAAAATCTTTTCTTACTGCAGGGGCTGCATCTTCATTTAACACCAGCGAAGCTGAAGTATGTTGTATAAAAACGTGACATATTCCGGCCGTTATTTCGCTGATCTGTGGCAGGCTATTTATAATTTCGTGACGTTACCAGGTGAAACCCTCTTTTTCTTTCTTTTAGTTGCAGTTGATGCTGGTATATCTTCATGCTTTTGCTTTTTTTCAATATATTGATTGTGCCAAATTTTAGTATGAAATTAGTGTGATAAATTAAAATTTATCATGGCGAAGCTTGTAAGAATAGTATCTGAAATACATAAAATTAACACCACGTGAGAAAATAAACTATAAATTATAATTATGATTACAAGGGTATGGCACGGCAGAACAAATCTTGAAAACGCAGACAATTATCTTAATTTTCTATTACACGATGGCACAAAAGAATACTTGCAGACAGAAGGGAATCTATCAGTAAAAGTATGGCAGTATAAAGAACCGGATTGTTGCCATTTCTATACTGTTACCGAATGGACAGATATCGAAGCTATTAAACGCTTTGCCGGAAATGATTATGAGAAAGCAAAATATTATCCCCAGGACGCTGATACTTTGTTGGAATTTGAAGAGACAGTAAGCCACTACGAAACCCATATAATCAGGTCGCGAATCTGAGGCAACGGCTTTTATTGATTCGGAACAGAAATTTTTGGCCTCAATTATCACAACATCTACACTCTCAAAAACACTTTTTTCCGATACATGAAATATAGAAAGGCCCATTTAACCATCACATAACAAATTGCCAGGGCAACCGCATCGAAAGGATCACCGATTAACTGTCCTAACCATTGGAAAAATCCATTGGTGGTATACTCCCAGTTAATAAACCTCCCGGACATATAAATTAAAATAGAGTTCATGCCAATGACCCTGAAAAAGAAAGACCACCTTATATATCCTAATACATCTATAATATAATAAAACAATGCCAGCAGCAATAAGCTGATGCCTCCTACATTCAACACAAAAGAACTGGTCCAAAGATTTTTATTAATTGGAAAATCAAGGTTCCATACCCAGGCCAATGCCTATAAATACAATGCCCGCAATAGCCAGCCGACAGCTTTTGTTTGTCCGTTCACGTTTGAATTTTTAAGATAAGTACCGGCGAGGATACCCAGCAAACCTGTACCGATTGCAGGAATGGTAGAAACCAATCCTTCAGGATCATGAATTCCTAGATAAAGCTTCCCGGGAAGAATACTACGGTCAAGATACGAAGCAAAATTACCTTCCATTGTCAGGTCTCCCCTTGGAAAACCCGGCGCCGAAGTAAATTTCAATAACAGCCAATACCCGATCAGCAGGGAACAGAACCATATTATCTGCGCACGTTGATTTGAATAAATGTAAATGATATTGGCAAACATATAGGCAAGCCCAATTCTTCCTAAAACACTTCCGAAACGTATTTCTGACAAGTGGCCGTAACTGCAATCCGTTGTTATAAATAATTCCCAACAATACCAAGATCAAGCCTCTTCTTACTACCCGCACCAATACCTGGCTTTTTACTCTTTCCGTTTTGTAATTCACGGCCAACAGAATAGGGTGTTGCAACACCAGCAATAAAAAGAAAAAGCGGAAATATAAGATCATAAAAATGAAATCCATTCCAATCCGGATGGGTAAATTGATTACTGATGGCCTCCCAAAATCGAGAACCCGTTGCCTTGGCAAGGCCATGAAAAATTTCTTCAGCCCCCATTATCCAAAACATATCAAAGCCCCGAAGCGCATCAAATGAATACAGGCGCTGGCTGGCAAAATTGTTTTCTAAGGGAACAGTTTTTCTGTGCTCACAGGTGAAGTGGCTTGGAATGGTGTCATGCAATCTTAATAAATTGTTTGAAAAATTATTTAGATAAATGTAGCTTAATATTTTAATTTCTTCCGTAAATAAAAATGCCGTGCAATATATCTATTTCAAGCTCCAAGGATTGTTTATTGCAAAGAATCATGCATCTGATAAATTGCTAATACGCGTTGCAATTATTGCGTACATTGCTTTTTTTGCTTACGCCAGGAAAACAATGGATTGGCATACAATTGCGCCTTTATTAATTTTCTTACCGCCTTTGCGTAAAAGAAAAGTGTTGCTAATTGTTACAGCTAAAAGATTTGGCGAATTGATTAATTATCACGCTCACTTATAAAGACTCAACTTATTCCACCCCTTCAAACAATAAAGGAAAAAATTGCCCTTCCATTTTACTACCCTTTTGTACGGCAGGCACGCCTGCAAGCAGTGGCTCATTGCTATCAGACAAGACCCCATCGGCAAAGGCATTAATCACAAATGCACGCCGGGGTTGCGCACTTTTATTTTCTCCCGAACCGTGTAGGGTTAGTGGATGATGGAAGATTGCTTCACCGGCTTTTACCGGCGCAGGACTTGGATGTTCAAACATTTTTTTCTGATCTTCTTTTAAAAAATCCTTTATGCCGTGTAACTCGCCTGCAATTACCGGCTTAGGTAACAATCCCCATCGCTGGCTACCTGCAATATAATGAAGGCAACCATTTTCAATAGTAGCATCATCCAAAGCTGTCCAGCAGGTAATGTGGGCAATGGGTTTTGTTCTTGTCCAGTAAGAGTAATCCTGGTGCCATGCAACAACACCTCCTTTTTTAGCAGGTTTATAAAACAACTGGTCGTGCCAGAAACGAACCGGTTTTCCCCCGAGCAACTGGCTTGCTGCCATCACAAATGCAGGATTCCATAACACATCATGAAAGCCGGGAGTAATTCTCCAGCCACCAAGCGCATGAAATAAGATGGTTTGCGGATCCGTAGATTCGTTGCTATTATATTCATAAAAGAAAGAGTTACCAGGGTGGGAGGAATCCACTAAATCTGTGAGCTCTTTTCTTAAAAAATCTATCTGCTCATTATTCAACATTTTTATACCTGCCAGGTAACCATTATCATTAAAGAATTTAACCTGGTCATCGGTAAGCCTGTATTGATCCCATTCGTTTTTTGTTCCAGGCCATGGAAACATATTGCTTACCTGTTCATGAATGGCGCTAAGGTCTTTTATCGGCATGAGGAATTATTTCAAAATTGAAGTGAAGTTTTTCTGCAATCGAAATTATGATTCAAAGTTATATATTTTGTAAGGTTTTAGGGCGAGCCAAATAATAGTTCAGCGACGTATATGTATATTCTTGTCATTTACCAGGTGTATCAATTTTAATCCTACATTATTCTTGATTCGCTATTCGGCCCTTCTGGAAGCAAATACTTTGAAGACTAACAACGCATTGGAAAAGATGTAACTGTTCCTTTACCAACCGTGTTAGGTTTATGAAGGTTGATGATGACGAGCCGAGCTCGCAGTGTACAGTGACAATTCGCGTTTTAAAGCAACACTATATTATTAACATAAACGTAGGAAAGAAACAAATGCCGGCATGAAAAAAATGAAAGTTTTATTGTAGAAACAAATTCGCAGTGGGAGTGTGATTGCACGGTGCGCACGGCTCGTCTTTGAAACTTATCAATTTGTGTTTTGCTTTCGAAGCTGCCCGGGAATTACATCCTGTAAATGAGATCCAATCGCACAACTACGTTCTTTAGACATACGCATACGTAAATAATATCAACGAATATTATTTTGCTATGGGAAATTATTTTCCGGAAACAGATCATAAAGGCGATCTTCTAACCTTGTTAATCCTTATTGTTGCCAGGTTGAACGATTAAAACTACCTCCCGGTCGATTTCAATCCAGCTCCAGGCCTTTCAAGGAACGCGACGATAGTCTTTGACCATGCAGGCCTTAATTTTATAAATTAATTTACCATCGCATTCTGCATTTTAAACAGCATTTGCACATTAATCTTTTGGCTTGATTTTTAAGAGACTACCTACTATGACTTCAAATTTTCTTTTTGCAACGGGCATCGAAAATAGCGCACCTACTATCAATAACGGCCGGGAAAGAGTTGATGAGCTGGAAAAATGCGGGCATTATAAATACTGGATGCAGGATTTTAATTTGGTAAAGGAAATGGGTATTAAATTCCTTCGATATGGGCCGCCGCTGTATAAAACCTTTTTAGGCGCTAACCATTATGACTGGTCTTTTTCAGATGAAGCTTTCAAAAATTTGCATGAAAACGATATTGTACCTATTGTGGATCTTTGCCATTTTGGTGTGCCCGATTGGATGGGTAATTTTCAAAATCCTGATTTTCCGTTACTGTTTGCCGGTTACGCCAAAGCATTTGCAGCAAGGTATCCCTGGCTTCAGCTTTACACGCCTGTAAATGAAATGTACATTTGCGCCCTGTTTTCTGCCTCTTATGGGTGGTGGAATGAACAACTACACGACGATAAAAGCTTTGTTACGGCGTTGAAACATATTGTGAAAGCAAATGTTTTAGCAATGCACGAAATTTTGAAAGTGAGGCCGGACGCTATATTTATACAAAGCGAGTCCTCAGAATATTATCATGCCAGCGATCCCTTGTCTGTAAAGCCGGCAGAAATAAACAATGCTAAACGGTTTCTATCACTTGATTTAAACTACGGGAGAAGGGTAGATTCCGAGATGTACGAATTTTTAATGGATAATAAAATGACCCGTGAAGAGTATCACTTTTTTCTCAACAATAACTTAAAGCATCATTGCATTATGGGTAACGATTATTATATCACCAATGAGCACAGGGTTTTGCAAAACGGGTCTACTCTGCCTGCGGGTGAAATATTCGGATATCATGTTATTACCATGCAGTATTACAATCGCTATGGCATACCGGTTATGCATACAGAAACCAACTTAAACCAGGGCGTAGCCGGAGATGAATCCGTAAAATGGCTTTGGAAAGAGTGGGCCAATGTTCTAAGAATAAGGAATGATGGCGTACCTATCGTTGGTTTTACATGGTATTCGCTAACCGACCAGGTGGATTGGGATACCGCCTTAAGGGAAAATAATGGTAACGTAAATCCCTTGGGATTATACGATCTCAATCGCAATATCCGGCCGGTGGGCACTGCTTACAAGCAAATCATCCATGAGTGGAAATCAGTTCTTCCTACGCAAAGCCTTTGCCTGCAACTGCCGATAATTACACCAAGGCAGGAAAAAACTTCAGCTAAAACCTTGTTATGAATTTTAAAAATAAAGCAGTGATCATAACCGGTGCGAGTGGTGGCATTGGTATCGCAATTGCTAAAAAATTCGCTTCCCTGCAGGCTAATGTTGTGTTGGCCGATCTAAATGAAGAGGCTTTAAATAAAGCCGCCGAAGAAATAAACGAAAATAATACCACGCAGGTGTGGGCAGCTGTTTGTGATGTAACAGCAGAAACGCAGGTAGCCGCCACCGTTAGTGGTACCATTGAACGGTATGGCCAGGTTGATATTATAGTAAATAATGCAGGCCTGATGCTGTTTAAATCATTGGAAGAGCAAACGCTTGAAGATTGGCAGAAAATCTTTAGTGTTGACCTTTTTGGTGCATTCTTTTTTATAAAGTATGCTTTTAAACAAATGAAGCCTGGTGGGGTTATTATCAATATCTCCAGTATTCACGCAGTAGAAACCGAGCCCATGGTGGCCCCATATGCCGCCGCAAAAGCAGCCGTTTTATCCCTCACACGCTCGGCAGCCATAGAAGGTAAGCCAAAAGGCATACGTGTGAATGCGATATTACCCGGCGCAATTGATACACCGATGCTTTGGAACAATCCCAATGTACGCTCGGGTATTGAAAAAATAAATAAAGATGATGTTGGTAAACCGGAAGATATTGCTAACGCAGTTGCTTACTTGAGCTCAGATGAGGCCAATTTTATCCAGGGGGCCATGTTGCGCATCGATGGAGGAAGGTTAGATCACCTCTAAAATATAGCATGCCGCATATACGGCGTAATTGTTATAAATCTTGTGTTCCTAGAGATTACTTGCGTGTGCAATTTGTTTTCTTTATACTGATATCAGGGCCTTCATATTTGGCATGTGATTCTCTGTATGCAAAATAAACGTTTTATGAAAAAGGATAAAAGGGAAAAAGAATTTAAAAAGACGCAATCTACAAGTTCGCCCGGCGCATTGGGAGAAGATGTAAATACGAACACCGGCCAATCTAAAAAGCCTGCTAAAAAAGATAGTACAAAAACATCTAAGGAAGAAGGCCTGAATGAAGAGCGCTCAGCCGGTACTGCCGGAGCTTTCGAAGGATTAGAAAACACTGGTGATCATTAGAAGTTAAATTAAGGCCAGGTAACGATGCATGTCCATGCTCCTCGTAAACGAGGACTATAAGGATATTTAATTTCCTTATATATGGTTATCAGCGATAATGAATTATTTTTGGCCGAAGAAAATTTCTATGATTAAGGCCTACCTGATCATGCAAAAGCTACCGTTTGTTTTTATCACAAGATGGATCAATAAATTTTTTGAATGCTTTGTCACATTTGTATTTCTAAGGGATCTTGCCTACATCTATCTACCACTTAACCTATCCATCTTTAGTACGCTGGGCCATTACTTTGTAACACTCTTTACAGGGTGGAACCTAATGATCGTCATTATCATATTTTTCCTGTCGTTGTGGTGGAACATTGAAGAAAAACGGGGAAGATTTAATTCGTTAGCGCTACACGGCTGGTTACGCCTGCTGATGTGTTATTACGCCGCTTACCTCATTTTTCAATATGGATTGGCAAAGATTTACAATACCCAATTCAGGCACATTTATTACAGGAACGATTCGCTCACCGGTAATTTAACTGGCACTGGCCTGGCGTGGAGCTTCTTCAGTTATTCATACTATTTTACATTTTTAATCGGCTTGCTGCAAATTGCAGGTGGCTTCTTTTTACTATTTCTTAAAACAAGGCTGGCAGGATCGATACTGTTGTTGCCCGTTATGATCAACATCCTGCTGATTAACCTTTTTTACGGAGTTTCCCCGGATGCATTTATTAATGCTATATTGATAACGGTAGCCATCTCTTATATAGCCTGGCTTCAAAGAAAAAAACTTGTGTTACTGTTTTTTAACGAACAGTCAGGAAGGTTGTTTACAAAAGGAAGGCCTTATATAAAATCAGCATTAAGAATCCTTGTTATTGTATTCGCGTTTACAGCAGGTTATCCATATAAACAGTCAGCCGATGCTGCATTTTATACAGGAAAATGGAAGATTATACAATTGATACGTAATGGTAAAATAGTTAATCAGCAACAATGGCAAGATGACCCTGCCGCATGGAATAATGTATATGTTGAAGGCGAAAGACAACTCGCTTTTTCAGCGAACCCTAACTACTATGATGACTCGAAAAACCGGATCTTAAAGTACCGGTATCGACTGGCAGGGAATCAATTGCTGCTGACAAGATATCCGGACATGTCAGACCCCGGAGCTACTATAAAAACCAATCACCTTGATTCTGCTACGGTAACCACCTACCGTTATGGCTCAAACAGCATGCAATGGAATGCAATTATACGTGCTGACACTGTACAAATGGAGCTATCACGGGACACCACAAAAAATATAAGCAATTGACGGGTGTCATGTTAATCCTGAATTATCGTTGGTTAATAGCCGGAGTTCACAGAGTTCACAGTGTATAGTGACAATTCACGTTCGAAGCGCAGCTTTATAATTTACATAACACGGGCATCCGCTATGCCATCAGATAAAAAATGTTTCAATTGGAAAGAAGAAAGCAGGGAGTTAAGAAAATTGTTATCTTCAAAAAATGAATGGCAGCGCTTTTTCTTTAACGGTTTCTAAATCCATAGAGCCTGTTTCTGCAGAATATATTGTCCCGGCAAAAAGTTATTGCATTATCGTTCTGGCGCATGGAGCCGGAGCCGGTATGAACCATCCTTTTATGACAGCGTTGGCCGAATCACTGGCAGAACAAAATATTGCCACACTGCGTTTTAATTTTCCATTTATGGAACAAAAAAAGGAAGGCCTGATACCCCGGCAATAGCCCATGCAACCATTGGGGCAGCTATTGATAATGCTCATACTACATTTCCCACGTTGCCTCTTTTTGCAGCCGGCAAATCGTTCGGGGGCAGAATGGCCTCACAATTTTTATCTTCTCATCAACCCCCTGAGGTGAAGGGAATAATTTTTTATGGCTTCCCATTACATCCACCGGGCAAACCATCAACGGAACGGGCTCAACATTTAAAAGAGGTGAGGCTACCCATGCTTTTTTTACAGGGAACCAGGGATGAATTTGCCACGTTAAGCTTAATAGAAAGTGTCTGCTCGTCGCTCCCCTCAGCTACCTTAACAAAAATAGAAGGCGCTAATCATGCTTTTAAAGCCGGGAAACAAAATATTATACCAATGCTGGCGGCCCTTACTAAAAACTGGATCGGGAAAGTTATTGAAAGTTCATAACTGCATCAGGCCGGTTGATAATCGCGGTAAAATTTCAAAAATTCAGATGACTGCTTCGTTGGCATAAAAAATGATTGAGTAAGTTATTCATTCACTTTAAAACATATTTTATGTCAGGAAGAGGAGATAATAACAAAAAGGGCAGTTCCGGCCGGGGAAGCAGCAATCAAAGTAACCAGGGCTTTGATAAAAAGCAACCGAAATCAAACCATGGCAAACAAACCGGTGGTAAACCGTCTACGCCACAGGCGAAGGAAGAAGACCAGGATTCTAACAGGAACATTGATATAGACAAAACGAAAAAACACTCGACGGACGTTGAGGTATAAGAAAAAAAGAAACGCATACAACAAACGATATTCACAAATGCGTTACTGATTGGTGAAATTATTCAACACTGGTAAGCAGTGTATTCACTTAAGTAATGTTACAACAAACTCGCAGCACCTATTTTATAAAATAATTTATGGAAAACAAAAATGGCCCGCACAAAAATCCGGACGATAATCCCGGTAAGGAAGACTCTTTAAAAAGAGGAGAGGAGGCAATAAAAATGCATAAGGAGGTAGTAAATAAAGGGAAGCCTAAAGAACAACAGGATAAAGAAGAAGAAAAGGATGCTGAGCAATGGCACAATGAAGGTTAAACATGAATTGTGGCTAACTCTGCATCACGACTGATCTTTGATAAATTGATCTTGTTTAATGTTAAGATGCGCAAATAGAAATGTATACCGGCTTTCATCTCGGCAAGGACAAAGAATAAATAAAGCTATTGCAACAATTAAGCGGCAACCGGGTTCTGGTTACATCCCATAATTTAATTCATAGTCTCATAAGTCAATTTGCTGAAAAAAGTTCTCAACGATTCAACATCACACAAAAATTTGCTTCAAAATAAAATATATAGTATTCTTTAGTTATACATTCGTATTAATCCGCTTAACAAAACCTATATCTGTCTTAATATTCTGCAACGTATTAATAGTTTCTTTTCTTTGTTATTATTTATTTGCCTGGATTTGGAAATTGCAAAATTTAAAAATAATTATCTGTGAATAGTTATGTAATTTGTAGGAATTATTAAAACTCATACCATGAAAAAATTATTTTTATTGGTGATGCTCATCGCGAGCATTGGCATTACCACTAAAGCACAGGACAACAAAGACAAAGTTAAAAAAACGTCAACTGCCGGTCAAAAAGTACATAACACCTTTAGCAAACACAAAAAACACAATGGCTATAAAGTCAAGAGTGAACATCATGGTATAAAGCATAAGCACAAAGTCAACACCAAGACAGGTGAAGTTAAGAATAAGGACAAGAAAGATTAATGGTACCGGCCTGGCGCCGATCACTTTTACAAATGCGTCACTTCAAGGAGGCCGGAAGGAAATATAAGCAGCCTATATTTTAAAATTTTACTGTGGCCTTATATACATCTGCTTTGAAGCATGATGTTATAGAAAAGCCATGGCGTTATGTTAACCTTATTATGCCGCATCTTTAATGATAATAAGGAATCTCACATTGAGTAAACTGTGTTTCACTTCCGTCATTTTACTGTTAGCATAACAGTAGTATTATGCCAATCGCAAATTGTCGGGTGATGAACGTGGTAGAATTCACTATTTACAAGCGACAGTTCATGTTCAGCGCAGCTTATAACTGACGTAACACTATTACACTTTCAGCCGGCGGGATTTACTTCGGTTGTCGGGCTGCTGGGTACATTATTGTTTGATTTTCCTTTAGTGTTTTTATTGGAACTGACATCCTTCTTTTTAGCAGGTGATTCTTTTACCGGCTTATCAGCATGCTTATTGTCGCCTTTTGATTTTTTTACTTCATTCATACTTTTATATTTATTTAGACATAACAATATATTTGCCACAATTAACAAGAGTAAAAGAGCTAAGGCAATAAACAATATCAAATTCCCGAAAACAACAAACTTTAATCCTGGGCTTTTACCTTAGCGCTTCGGACTTTGAATTTAGAATTCCACCAATAGGTAAGCTTTAGTACCACGGCCCTGTTTCGTACAGAAAACGGCGCCGGCAAATAATTATCTGTATATACAATGAAGAGATCGGAAGCAGGCTTATAACGCCATTGGAACCTTGTATTCAGGTTAATATTATTGAGTTGTTCATTGTACTGCACAAAAGTGGTGAAGAATAATTTGTTCGTCATCGTTACATCTACCCTTGGGCCGATAAGCCAAAACTTTGTGATGTTCCATGGTGCAGGTAAGCTCATGATAGTTGTAGTTGGCATTCATAGTGATACTTACATAAGGCTGAAAACGGTAGCCAAGGCTGGCACTAACGTAATACCTGTCTCCATTGTCATAATAGCCGCCCGCTACGGTTGACAAGCCATAAGTTAAAAGGCTTTGAGGCTTGGAAACAAAATCAGTTCCCCACGGCATACCAATAGTGTTGCGAACCGCGGGCCAGCGTATCTTTTTTAAAATTAGTAGGATCAAAGGGTTGCAGAAGCTGAACATAATCATGAGATACCCAGGGGGCAAACGTGGCTTTATTACGGAAAGCGAAATTGTAAGTAAAGATCCATTCATCATCTGTACGCCGGAACTTCTCATTGTCATATAAGGTATACGTGAATTTCGGGCCATGTGATAAAACAATTCCACCCTTCGGGAAAAAAGTATAACCTGCCTGCGGATTCAATTTGATATATCCATTGCGGGGCACATAGCCTACTTCTGCATTATAGTTTCTACCCACATATTCATATTCTCCATACAACAGCCACCGGCGGCTGAAATATTGCAGGTGTGCTGCATGTACGAGGTCATTTCCTTTCTTGCCGGGAGAAAAAGATTTCAGAAACATTACTTTTCCTGTCCATACATTATTTGATGAAGCGAGGTTATATTCAATGCCCACATTCCTGTTGTAATCAGAATATATAGGCTTGCCGGAATCGGCACCAGGTGTATAATGCAAAGATTCTTTATTAATAAAAATAATTCCAATGTTGGATCTTGAAAATAACCTGCGCTGAATGGAAACCACCGTAAAATTCTGAGCAGGAAGCCCGGTTGAATCCACACTTCCTGTTTGCATATCCATAGCGCCTATGCGCCAGTTTTTATCGGGCTTACCGCTAAACCTGGCGCCAAAATTAATAGGCACGCCCAACCCGATTCTTCTTGAAAAGAAAGGCCGGATAGTAGCATATCCGAAGTTGCCGAAAAGATCGCCGTTCTCTAAAAAGAACTGCCGCTTTTCAGGGAAAAATAATTCATACCGGTTCAGATTGGTTACCTGCTGGTCAACATCAACCTGCGAAAAATCCGGATTAACTGTAAGGTCCAGGTTAAGTGAAGAACTTATGGCGATCTTGGCATCAAGCCCGATATTTTTTTTATAATTTACCGGGGTATTACTTTCATAATCTTTACCAGTACCTCCCAACACGTAGGGAATTAAAGAAATGTTAGCGCCGGGTGGAGGCGGAGGCTTATCCCAGATAAGGTTTCCTGTATAAGCCAGTGAAGCCGTTGGAAACTGGCGGGGCATGGGCGCCCAGGCACTTTTTTCGGCAGTTCGAAGGTCATTGCGGCTGAAATTAATACCCCACGTACTGATACCATTTTTATACCGTATGCTTGAGAACGGAATCGCCATTTCCAATATCCACTTATCCTTATAATCTTTTACTTTGGATATCCATTTATTATCCCAGTTTAAATCTACTGAGCCACCTCCATACATAGAACCATCCCATTGTGCACCTGCAGCATTTGTCCCAAAACTAAAGCCGTTAGTAAGATCATTGAAGGGATCCATGAACAACAGAAAATTATCATTTTTTAAAAAAGAAAAATCACG
>CAWDCB010000003.1:0-179998 GCA_963800635.1 uncultured Chitinophagaceae bacterium | reverse complement strand
TTTTCTTCGGGCGTGAAGCCATTGAGGGAACCATTTATGGACAAATAGAAGGTTTTGTAGGCCATGATGCTGCCCTTCAATTACAGGAAATAATAAAAAATGCTGCCATTGGCGGTAAAGGAAAAATCGCTGCAATTATTGGAATAATTACCCTGGTAATAGGCGCTACGTCGATGTTTGCTGAAATGCAGGATTCGATAAATATGATCTGGGGCTTAAAAGCGAAGCCAAATTCAGGCTGGTGGCCTTTTGTTAAAAACCGGTTGTTATCATTTGGAGTTATTGGGAGCCTGGGATTTTTATTATTGGTTTCGTTAGGCATTTCAGGGTTAATAGAAGCTTTAAGCAACCGTTTAAGAAGCCATTTCCCTGGTATAACCATCACCATATTTTATATCATCAACCTGGTAATAAATTTTGGGGTAATAGCTGTTTTATTTGCAGTTATTTTCAGAGTATTGCCCGATGCGAGGATAAAATGGAAAGATGTAATGGCCGGGGCGATTGCGACTGCTGTACTTTTCATGATCGGTAAATTTGCCATTTCTTTTTATATCAGTAAAAGCAATGTAGGAAGCACCTATGGAACGGCCGGCTCCCTCGTAGTATTATTGGTATGGATATATTATTCATCGATTATTTTATACTTTGGAGCTGAATTTACCAAGGCATATGCGGTGAAATATGGCAGCGCCATCACTCCGAACGAATATACAGTTTCGTCAAGAACTATAGAGGTGGAACATGGCAAGCAAAGTATACAGCAGGTAGAAAGTAAAAAAAAGGAGTAGTTCTTTTTGCTTATAAATGTTTGAAAATTAGGCACTCCTTATTCTACTGAACGATGATTTTTTTATGCCGATGATATGGTTATCTCTTTCTTAAGGCTGTAACCTGGATCTCTATTTTCATAGCTACATCTGCCAGGCCTGCGGATATCATTGTCGCAGCCGGCCGTACGTCGTCAAAATATTTTCTAAGAATAGGCCAGCATTTTGAAAATTCGTTTGCCTGTGGAACGATATACATCACACGAACAATGTCCTTAAGATCTGCATCCGCCTGTTTGAGTGCATATTCTATGTTCTTTATGCACTGCTCTGTTTGTTCTGCAATATCATCCGAAATACACATCGTGTTATAATCATATCCTGTTGTTCCTGATACAAAAATCCAATCGCCGTCAACAACAGCGCGTGAATAGCCAATTTCCCTTTCAAATGCAGAACCTGAACTGATTAAATAACGACTCATAAGTTTTGAGTTTGTTGTAAGTTTTAATAAATTTCCTTCTATTATTTAAAGATTCCTATAGAAGGCCAAAAAAAATAGGTCACGCAAAGACGCATGTACGGTATCAGGCTTAACATGAATGGCCGGCATCGAAGCTTTGCATGCATTTCTTTTTAATTAAAAGATATTACAAGGCCGTTACGCGTTCTTTCGCCCGAAGCTGCAATGAATGGCGGAATGGGTAGTACTTTTAATTTTCTTTTAAAAGGATACGCTTTTGCGACCTTTGTTATGCGCTTCAATTTTTTACCCGTTTTATAGAAATGAGTCAGGTAAAGCATATCCAGTATATATTTCTTAGATAGCCATTTATCCAGATTAAATATTCCGGCTTTATGCAATACGGAAAGGCCGTAACAATTTGCCTGCCATTCATAAGTTTGCAATTTTTTTAATAATTTATCATCCGGGTGCAGGTATAGCTCTGAGCCCAGATTACGGAGTAATTCATCGATATTCCATTGTATGCTATGGCCGGTTAAATGTACGAGGTTAAACAGCTTTTCTTCGGCGTTTAAATGATCCCCGATAAAAATTCTTTTGCCATCAAGATCTCCTTTGAAGAATGGATCAAGGTTATGCGTATAGTGTACCACTAAGCCTAGCTCCTTTATCACGTTTTCACATTGATGTAAAAGTTCTGCAAACTCAATTTTCGTTTTGGACATATCAGGTATCAGGTATCAGGTATCAGGTATCAGGTATCAAGAAGCAAGTATCAAGTATTCAGTATCAGGCTGCCTATTTAACGATCCCTTCCATTACATCCTCGATGTAAGAAACGATCTCAATAAAACGTGGTTCTTTGCGGATAGACCTGTCGCGGTGATCGGGCAGATCGGGCTTAATATGTTTTATGATACGGCCCGGGATCCGAATCCATAATATATATATCATTGCCTAACAACACGGCTTCCCGCGGATCGTGCGTAACAAGCACTACGGTAGGGTTTAAGCTTGCCAGTTCACTTTTCTGAAAAAGATCCAATAAAAAAAATTGCATTTTAGCACGTGTAAAACCATCCAATGCTCCGTATGGCTCATCCAGCAATAACATGTTGGGATTCGCTACAAGGCTTCGCGCTATGGCAACGCGTTGCAACTGTCCTCCGGAAAGTTGCGGAATCCTGGCAAATTTATTCTCATGGCCTTCAAGCCCAACCACTTTTATCATTTCCATTGCCTTTTCCTGTGCTTCCTTTTTAGAGACGCCTTTTAAAGTAAGCGGCAGCGCTACATTTTCCAATACTGAGAACCATTCAAGCGAAGAATATTGCTGAAAAACCATGGGCATGCTTTGGTTTTCTGCAAGTGGTTTTCCATTAACGAATACCTGCCCTGAAGTGGGTTTTTGAAGGCCGGTCCAATAACGAAGAATCGTAGATTTTCCGCAGCCCGATTTTCCCATGATCACAATAAATTGCCCTTTCCCGGGATAGTCTTCTACTGCCAGGTTAAAATTATCGAATACAACAAAATCTTTCTTTGTTTTAATATCATAGTAAGTCTGATGAATCCCACGCAGCTCAAGTACAGAAGGCAGTGCGCTGGTTGCGGCAATTTGATCTTCGCCTGTTATTGTTTGAACTTTCGCCATTTATTGATATTTAAATCGAAATAAAAGCCTGTCAATTAATCTGAACAATGCATCCTGTATAATACCGATGGCAACAATTATAAAAATAACAGCATATACTTTTCCTACATTGCTTTGCCTTTCTCCCAAGAAAGATCAGGCTTCCCAGGCCGCCCTGGATACCGGCAAGTTCTGCAACGATGATGTACGTCCAGCTGATCCCTACTAAAATCCTTATATCATCAGAAAGGCGGGCAATAACCGATCTCCAGGTTACATAGCGCACCGTTTGCCAAAAAGTGGCGCCCAGGGTTTTCATCATTTGAAGATGGGTATTGTCTACTTCATCGATCCGCTGAACTACTACCGGGACAAGGTAGACCCAAATACCAAAAGCCAGGAAATTAATCTTCGTGATAATAGTCAACCCGCTGATCGCAATAAATATTCCCATAAGTGCTGTGATAGGTACAAACCTCAACGCATTGACCTGCTGGCTGAACATCTTTCGTACTTTTGGAGACAGCCCTATGGCAAAGCCAACGACCAGCGCCGCAACAATACATTTCAAATATCCCACAAGATTTATACGTAATGAAAAAAGAATATTTGACATTAAATTATCATCCGATTTCATTTCAAGAAATGAGCGCCAGGTTTTTTGGGGTGTAGGCATTACATGATTGTTGATCAATCCAAAGTTGGTAACCAGGTACCATACGACAATCAAAATAATCCAGCCAGCCAACTGCAATTGCCACAGGTATTTACTATCGTTCGTTTGTTTCATGTTATGCTATTGAGTCGTTGGGTAATTGTATTATTAAGTCATGGGTCATTAGGTCATGGGTCATTAGGTTACACTAAGCTATTGACTTATTGACTTATTGACCATTGACTTATTGCCTATTGCCCTATCGGCTTCTCCGTCTTGTCCCAGATAAACTGAAATTCCGTGCGCCGGTTTTTAGCCCGGCAGGCTTCATCTGCATTATCCTCACAACCCGGCACCGGTTTTTTGGAACCGTTACCAACAATGATAAATTTATTCTGATCAAACTTATGTTCATTCACCAGGTAGCTAACAACAGCGGTAGCCCGGTTTAGTGAAAGCTTGTCGTTTATAGGTCCGCTGCCCACATTATCAGTATTACCCTCAACGCGAATGTAGGCGCCTGCAAACCCCTGGGCGAGCTCTTTAATTTCCCTGTCAATAAGCACCTTATCATCTTCATCAAGCTGCGCAGAATTCGTTGGAAACTCAAGGCTTATCACTTTACTGCTCTGTGACGTTTGTGTTTTGACCTCGTTGGAAGCCGGTTTAAAAGCTTCCACTTTAGCTGCGGCCTGGTTGTTATCAGCAGCAAAAGTTTTATCATTCATGAGTTCCTGTATTACAGACGGGTCAGAAACATTTCTCCATGGTGCCGGAGATTTTGCAAGGCCTACTTCAGTATATTTAATGGCCATCCTGCCATACATTCTGTCACCCGTCATGCCTGTATAAGTGCTGTTAAGGCCAAAGAAATTTATATTATCGCCCAAGGTAGAAAAGTATACTTTGTTGGCCGATTTAGCGGCAATATCTTCCGGGAATTTAAATCCTTTTGCAAAAAGCGAGTTGGCCTCCTTTTTAGCGTTTGGATCATTATCAATACGTGCATTTCCCTGCAGCCACGCTTTTACAAGCTTTACGATGTTATCGTGTTTTTCTTTAAGAACCGATTGCTTTACTAATAATCCATCGGCAATGATCTGGCTGGCCACTGCACTGCTTACCAATACTTTTGCGCCCGCCTGCGATGCAACACAATCTTCATCATCGGGAGCCCATACAACGGCTGCATCGCATTGATTGTTTTTAAATGCATTCGCTGCCTCTACACCATCCCCGACCTGGTAACCATCTATGTCACTCATTTTTAAACCAGACGATTCAAGTACATTAAGCAACAAAGTATGAGAAGCAGTACCCACTGCATAAGCAACCTTTTTATGTTTCAGACTTGCCACATCATCAATCCCTTTACGCACGACGATGGCATCGGCTCCATGTGACTGGTTCACCTGCATGATCTGAACGACGTTATCCGCCAGCAGTTCACTACCTGAACCCATTTCGACGGAAAGCGCGTCCGTTGTGCAATACACAAGATCGAGATCACCGGAATGAAGGCCAGACCTTGTATCCTTAACGGCATCCATTTGTTTAATAAGCACTTTGATTCCATAGTTTTTATAGAGATCGCTGCTCTCGTTAGGTTCCATTCCTCCATTCATCAAAACAAGCCCTTCAACGCCGGTAAAAGTATTGTAGGCTACCACGAGGTCTGGCTTACCCGATTTACTGTCAACCGGTAATTTGCCATCTTTAGAAACCCATCGTGTATAAGCAAAATAACCACCAATAAGTACCACGATAAAGATCACAGCATTGCGAATAGCCCTGACGGTTTTTTGCCCTTTTTCAGTTAGTTCCATAATTATAGTTGATTTATAGTTGTTGCGTTATTAGAACCTCATCCCAACCCTTCTCCGGGGGAGAAGGCCACGGAGTGTATTGCGCGCTTTAAGAATGTATTTAGGCTTAATAAGAATCATTCAAAATAATAATTTGTTTTAATAAGGTATGTTTAATGTTATGATATACTTTTTTAATTTATTACACGAATTACAAAGCATATTATGCAAATCACCTACTGAGTTTTCCTAATTCGTATAATTCGTATACAAAATTCGTGTAATCATTTTTTTAATTATTTAAGCAAATCTTTATTGGCAGTTAACCACGATGTATCGGTCGCCGACTGAGCGCTATCACTGCCTGGATTATCTTCACTTTTCATAAAGGCAAATACATCAACTTTATTACTATATTGTTCAAGTAGTTTCTGTCCTGCATCGTCCATTATTCCATTTTCCGCTTCCATCTTCATGAGTAGTGTTTCATGGTCGTGGATCATAGACATTACCTCCGATTCATTTTCCGCGATTCGATTGCGCGTTTCTTCCAAAGTTATTGTTTCAAATTCTGAAACCCCCAATAATGAAGAAGCGCTGTGGGCCGCTTCCCGCCATATACTTGATGTTTGAAGCTGATCGCGCAAACGGCCAATTGTATTTGCTACAGATTCTGTGCTGCTTTCGAGATTACTATACAGCCTGTCGAAGAAGTTATAACTTTTCAGCATCTTCTGCTTGTCTTCCTGCATGATCTTTAATAATTTTTCATCTTCTGCTGCCTCACGGCCGAAATGGGCGATCTGGTCTTTAGCCTTATCACGTGTATGCTGGTCCAACTTTGGATCATTTGCCTGTTTTCCAAATTGCGCAGCATAATCCAGGTTTTTTTGCATCGATTCTTTTCTTTCAGCCATTTTTGTAGTATGCAGGCTTATCGCTTCCATCATCTTCTTAATGCTTGCATTGAATTTAGATAATACCGCGCGGCGGTTTGCCACAACCACTTCAAGTAATCCGGGCAAGTCGGTTTTTATTAAGAAACGTGTCATTTTCCTGATCGCGCTTTTCCATCTTGCGATAAGAACATTGCGCATTAATATAATCGTTCCGATAATCCCGATCATTAAAAACAGCTTGCCCATTTCTATACCGAAATCTATCCAGTTATGAATGGTTTTGGTGATCACAGGAAGCAAAAAATAACCTATTAAAAGAAACACGGCAATCAATACTGCAGTAATTCCCATACGCATCTTACGTTCATCAGCCGTTTCCAATGTGTAAACAGACGAGCTTTTTATTACGTCATTCATGATAGTTTGGTTTTAAGATTTATAATGTTTGTTAGACACAGCTTACACTGATTGAAGCCTTTTGATATCAGTATCTATTGTCGATTGTATATAGTTATGCGCTAAGGTGATCAATCGTTCTGCCTTTTCGATTTTTTCAATGGCTTCTTTACCAAGGGTTTTATTGATATCCAATTGCGTTTTTTCTTTGTTCATGGATTCGTCAAGTTGCTGTTTCTGCAATTCTAACTGCCGGAGCTGATCCTGTATTTTTTTAATAGCATCGCTATGCGATTGAAGCACATTCTGCCTTTTTTGTAACTGATTGTTTTTCTCTGCTGAAGCGCCTTTGAGGAAGTCATCATTTTTTTGTTTAATGATTGCTTTATATTGCCTGGCTGCTTCTATAAGTTTTTCGGGTGAAACTTCCTGCGCCTCAAAGTTCATCAAAACGGCCTGTAGAACCACTTCAGGTGCAGCCAATCCCCTGGCGGCCATTTTTTGCTGCGTTTTTATAAGCTGCTGCCTGAATTCAAAATAATCTAATCCCGGAAGGTTAGCCTTAACGAGTTCATCTTCAAAAAATTTAACAAACGTGGGATCAGGCTGGTCCTGCACAGGCTCATTTTGGTGCAATGGAGCTACAAAGGAAGGGTCTGCGGGTGCACCACCTTCAGTGGGCGGGGCGGTTACCGAATCTGCCGTTGAGTGCAATGGAAAAAATGTTGGCGCTACATCCGGAACCGGCTGCGAAGCTTTAATGCCACTATCGGGATGTTCTTTTATTTTTTCGCCAGGCTCATCTTCAATAAATCCTTTTTGTCTTAAGAAGTTTTTTAATCCCATATTTTTTGTAATGACTAAGCTTATCAATCTTCTTACCTAAGATGTTAGTTTTGGTTGAAAACATAGCCATGTTAAAGATATGGTTTTTGAAATAATTTCAAATTTCTGTCTTTGCTGGTAATCATTAAAACTATCGTAAATGAGACGCGGTTAACAAGCCGGGCATATAAAATGCTTTTTATTGATATTGTATCGCCCGGAATTCTTCGCCGGGAGCTTATTTTTGTACCAACCTTTTTTAACGATATGGAAAATATAAAAATAGCCACGGCACAGTTTGAACACAAAAGCGCCGACAAAGCCTACAATCTTTCTGTCATTGACCGCCTTTCGCAAAAAGCCGCAGCGGCAGAGGCACAAATAATCGCTTTTCACGAGTGCTCTGTTACGGGATACACGTTTGCAAGGCAATTATCAAAAGAACAAATCCATGATATATCTGAATATATTCCCGAAGGCCCCACGACAGACTCACTTATAGAGATCGCCCGAAAGCACGATATCGCTATATTAGCCGGACTTTTTGAGAAAGACAACAGCGGCAAAATTTTCAAAGCGTATGTATGTGTAGATAAAAACGGTTTAATTGCGAAATACCGGAAGCTGCACCCCTTTATCAATCCCCATATAACTCCTGGAGATCGATATTGTGTTTTTGATTTACATGGATGGAAATGCGGTATCCTCATTTGTTATGACAACAATATTATAGAAAATGTGAGGGCAACAACGCTTTTAGGTGCCAACATAATTTTTATGCCACATGTAACCATGTGCACACCATCCACACGCCCGGGCGCCGGTTTTGCAGATCCCCGCTTATGGGAGAACCGCGAGAGCGACCCCACATCACTGCGACTTGAATTTGACGGCATGAAAGGAAGAGACTGGTTAATGAAATGGCTTCCTGCGCGCGCTTATGACAATGCTATTTACGCAGTTTTTTCAAACCCTATCGGTATGGATGATGACCAGTTAAAAAACGGTTGTTCTATGATCATTGACCCGTTTGGAGATATTATAGCAGAGTGCAGAACATTGGGCGATGATTTCGTTACAGCTTTAATAACACCTGAAAAGCTTACGCGTGCAGGCGGCTATAGATATATCAAAGCCAGGAGGCCGGAACTTTACAAAGATATTATCGGGCAGCACCATCAACCGGAACAAAAAATTTCCTGGCTAACAAGTCAATGATAATATTTCCCAAACGATATTCAGGAAAATCAAGCCTTGTGTGATGCAAATCTTAAGTGTCCTATTTAAAAAGATTATTGACTCATATCGTTCAATGGGAGGCGTCAGAACATTTTAAATAAAGAAGCCATGGATAAAGTAAACATCAAAGAAAAACTCTCATTATTCACCGAATATTGGAACCCAAAAATCGTGGGGGAACTGAACGGCCAATATGTAAAACTTGTAAAATTCAAAGGAGAATTTGTTTGGCATAAGCATGATGAGGAAGATGAACTATTTTACGTTTTAGAGGGAAAACTAAAAATGGAGTACCGCGATAAAACAATTGAGATCGACAAGAATGAATTTCTAATTGTCCCTAAAGGCATAGAACACCGCCCCATTGCCGACGAGGAAGTTTCCGTAATGCTCTTTGAACCGGTTACCACCTTAAATACCGGGGATACGGTTAGTGATTTAACAAAGCAGGTTCTCGACATTATATAAAGAGTGCACGGTAAGGCTTACTTAATACATTAATCACAAGCCACTGCAAAATCTTGAAGCAGGCCCCTGAAACTGACGGAAAATTACAGGTGACGCAATACTTAATTTATGAAGTAACATATTTCATTATTATAATTAATAGTAAACAAATGAACCAGGCGAAATGGTTTGAAAGAAATTTTGATTTTAGTGTAACAGAAGATGTTTTCCCATCTATTCTCGAGCGGCTGGAAGGTACGCCCATACGGCTTGAAGAAAAGTGTAAGACAATACCACCGGATTTTTTGTCGGTTCGTATTAACGACACATGGACAATTAAAGAAAATATCGGGCACCTGGCTGACCTTGAACCTCTGTGGCAGGGCAGGCTTGAGGATATCACCCGGGGAAATGAGGAATTGCGAGCAACGGATTTACAAAATAAAAAAACGGAGTTAGCCAACCATAACGCAAAATCGTTAAGTGAATTGATGGCAACATTCCGCCAATTGAGGTCACAAACTTTAGCGATGCTGGAAAATATTGACGGTACTGTTCTCTCAAAATCTTCTCTGCATCCAAGGCTTAAAAAGCCTATGAGAATACCGGACCTGTTTTTATTTGTAGCAGAGCACGATGACCATCATTTGGCAAGAATAACGGAGTTGGTGAATGTTATAAAAAAGCAATAATGCAGATTGAATACATACATTATAAAATATGTGATGTAGATAAATACGGGGCTTGCTTAATTATACTAAATAAGTGACTGAATTATAATTTCCCTTTTTTAATTGTGATTACATAATCTGCAGCCTTTGCTGTCATTGCCGTATAAGTACCGGGCCAATAGCGAGTGCCGAGGAAACTGTAAAAAAATTACGTCTTGAATTCATGTTACAAAATGTTTAATTATGATTAACGTAAAAATTATTTCCCCATATCTGAATTGCTTACGAATGCAATTCTTTTACTATCAGGCGACCATGAAGGCGTATTGATAGAACCCTGACCGCCATAAAAATAAGCGAGAACTTTGGGCGTTCCCCCGCCTATTGGCAAGTAACGAATATAAACATGCTTATAAGGCGGGTGCATTCCTGGCACTACCTCATCTTTGAGGAAAGATATAAACACCATGCCTTTTCCATCAGGAGAAATATGGGCAAACCAATTATTAAAATCATCGGTTGTTACCTGTTCCTGGCTGCTGCCATCTGGTTTCATGCGCCAGATCTGCATTAACCCCGAACGTACTGAATTAAAATAGATGTAGCTACCGTCAGGAGTATATTCCGGTCCGTCATCCAATCCTTTTTCATTCGTTAACCTCACCTCCGGCCCACCCTGTGATGGCACTTTATATACATCGAATTCGCCATTTCTATCTCCGCAAAATACAAGGCTCTTACCATCAGGCGACCAGCCATGAAGATAAGAAGGGCCTTTCGGTGTAACTTGTTTTGGAGTTCCCCCGTTATTGGAACTGTATAAATAATGGAACCGCCCAAATCTTTCACGTTACTGCTGAGGCCAAGCATTTTTCCGTCAAAAGAAATCACATGGTCGTTATTGTTTGATTTTACATTTCCCGTATTAATAACTTTTGGCGTTTTGCTTTCCAGGTCAAAATTGTACATGAGGCCATCGCTTCCATTAAAGATGATACTTTTTCCATCATTGGTCCAGTTTGGCCCTTGTATGGAATAAGGTACCGTATATACAATTTCACGGTTGCCAGACGCCACATCCAGAAGTTCAAGGTTGCTTCCTAACTTCATTTGTGTCGTGTTATCTGCCTCCCCTTTAAATGGTACGGTGATCCTAACGTTACTGAAAACGCCTGTTTCAACTACATCGGAATTATGCGAGCCAACAAATAATCCGACATAAACGTCATCTCCCAGGTCAATATCAGCAACCTGTTCAACTATAAATGGCTCTCCATACACTGCAGCTCTCATAGTATATGTATTGCCCTTTCTTTCAAGTTGAATAATATTGGCCTTTGTAAGCTTCGATTTAATTTCTTCAGTTTGCGCGCCGGCTGTTCTTCTGAACTGCAGTGAGGTTAATCCGTCCCCATGCACTACAGCATTTACATGAGGCGAATTTCCGTCAAGTGTTTTGCGAACCATCCATCCAACCTTACGGTGATAGTTTACCCAATTGCCAAGGAACTCCGCCCTTGTATAAAGGATAAAATCACCTTTCATTTTTTTCCATACAAACTGAAATTCATCATGGTCGGCCCAGATATTGTATCCTGCCCCGGAAATAACATATTGGCCGGTTACAGGAATGTATGTAGCTGAACCGGGCTTTACATTTGTTCCGATATCTCCATGGCCATCAAAAATGCCAACAGTTTGCTGCGATGATACAGAAAAACTTATCAGAAACAATAACAAGGTGAGCGCCTGCGTCCGGAATTTATCGTTTTTCATTTTCATTTTTTTAAATTCATTAGAAAACGGTGATTATAATTGTAATTAATTTATTATTAAATATAGTACGTAAAACTATTAAAAAGATATAAAATACACATCTATACACTACATCAACCTACCTATTCCATGCATATCTTGATATAACCTTGTTTAACCTTCTACATTAATATATCAGGTACGTTGCAGTCACCTTGAACAGGCTTTTTAAATAGTAGATTGGAAGTTTACTTCTGGCATAAGATAAGTTAGCACCAGTTTCATAGAATCATTAAATATTAACTATACCGGGAAATTATATACTTGTTTGCACCAAAAAACGATTTCAAATACTGTCAAAAATAAAAGAGCGACAATACATTTTACATTCTATATCGATGCCACCTCTATAAATCAATTTTTGCCTTTTCTTGATTCATCGACTTGCCCATAAAACTAATTTGAGATAACTTTCAGTTTCACTCGTGTTTATTTTTATAACCGGGTTAAAAACTATAAAATTAAATTTGAACAAGCTAACAGGAATTGGCTAACATAAAGCCGGGCCCTTTGCATGCAAAATTAAAGTGCACACTCAATGAGGGAAATAAGCTGAGCTTTCGATACCAGGGAAATGAAATCCTGGATATACCAGCACATGACCTCCCGCATGGTGAAAATGATATTGAAATTCTCATTGACAAAACTGTCGCGGAAATATTCATCAACAAAGGCAACCGCTATATTATCAAACAGCTCATGCCCAAAAAGAAATGACAATTCTATAGAATTTGATTCAGAGAAATACGGACCTTTTATTAATGGTCTTGAAGTTTTTGAAGTGAAGTCTGTTTGGAACGCCGCAAAATAATATTTAGGATTGGTGATTATACGACCATCCAATCTGCTTAATTTACTTTGATGTCTTTTAAATTCGTGTAATTAGCAATAATTCGTGTAATAAATTTTAACACAGAAAGTTGTAAATTAAAATATATGAAAAGAAGAAATTTCTTGCAGGCTACATCCTTACTTCCCTTTCTTTCGTATCCATCATTTGGCAAACAATTATTTCTACAAAATAATGCAGGTCCTAAAAATATCTTAATGGATGCAAAGGGCAATGAACAACGGGATTTCTTTTATAAACCGGTTGATGCATGGGCAGCAGATTTTATTCCATTATATGACAACGGAGAATTTCAATTGTTCTACCTGCTTGACTGGAGAAATAAAGAAAAGCATGGAGAAGGCACTCCCTGGTATAGGGTTACTACAAACGATTTTGTAAATTTCACCGAGCACGGCGAGATGCTGCCACGCGGTACTATTGAAGAACAGGACTTATATGTTTTTACAGGATCTGCTATCAAAGCCAACGGGCAATACCATATTTTTTATACCGGACATAATCCCCACTTAAGCGAAAAAGGAAAGCCGGAGCAAGGTATTATGCATGCAGTAAGTGATGATCTGATAAAATGGAAAAAGTTTCCGGAACAAACATTTTTTGCACCTGCTGACAAGTATGAACCCAACGATTGGCGTGATGCTTTTGTATTCTGGAACGATGACGCAAAAGAATACAATATGCTATTAGCCGCACGGCAAAAAAAAGGCATTCCGAGGCGAAGAGGTTTAACGGCCCTTTGCGCTTCCACAGATCTTATAAAATGGGAAGTGAGGGATTCATTTTATTCTCCAGGCCTTTATTTTACACATGAATGCCCTGACCTGTTTAAAATGGGTGATTGGTGGTATTTATTATTTTCTGAATTTACTGATTTGGTTCAAACAAGATACCGGATGAGCCGGTCATTAAAAGGCCCCTGGATTACACCCGAAAAAGACGATTTCGATGGTCATGCATTTTATGCAGCTAAGACCGCTTCAGATGGCAAACGAAGATTTATTTTCGGCTGGAACCCGACGAAACAAGATGCGAAAGACTCAGGCGGCTGGGACTGGGGCGGAAACCTGGTCGTACACGAAATTGAGCAACAAAAAAATGGAGAATTAACGGTACGGGCTCCGGAAACTGTTTCAAATGCTTTTAATAAACCGGTACAATATGCATTTACAAGCGGCTCCGGCAATTACGCGGTTAACAATGGAATGGTAAATATTAAAGCCGCCGGTACTTTCGGAGCTGCAATTGGAGGTATGATGCCTGATACCTGTAAAATAAACGCGACGATTGAATTTAAAAAAGATACAAAAGATTGCGGGTTAATGTTACGTGCCAGTGACGACCTCGAAACGGCTTACTACGTCAGGTTTGAACCGAAAAAAAACAGGATGGTATTCGATATGTGGCCTCGAAACAGATCCGAAGTAACACACCTGGTCGAATTGGATCGTCCGATTGAATTAGCCCCGGATACTCCAATCAATTTGCAGGTATTTATAGACGGAAATAAAGGCGTTGCCTATGCAAATAATATAATAGCAATGAATTTTCGTGCTTATGATTTACCAAAGGGCAATTGGGGAGTTTTTGCTTCGGAAGGCAGTGCTACTTTCAGAGACATTAGTATTTCTACCCGCTAAAAGTTATGCTACCTGCAAGGCAACATCATAATCTGCGCTGGAGCATCTTGCATTATATCTGTTGTAAACAAATAAATGATAAGTTAATTTAATGATTATGGATCAAAAAACATTATGCGTTTTCAGGTCCGTTATCCTGGCCCTGGTGGCTTCCTGTTTGGTTTTGATACAGCTGTCATTTCAGGAGTGGGAAAGCCTGGTGAGCAATTATTTAATCTCTCGCCGTTCTGGCAAGGTTTTACGATTTCTTCAGCTTTGATAGGAACAGTTAAGATAGGATCGTTTTAAAACTCTTTAATAATATTGAAATGATATCACAGCAGCACCCAACTATAAACCCCGAATCCCTGGCGCCCCGGGCGGCAAAAACTCAATCAAATGTTTTATTAATAGCGGTAATTGCCGCAACAGGGGGATTATTGTTTGGTTTTGACACAGGTGTAATTTCCGGGGCGCTTCCTTTTTTAAAAGACTATTGGAAGCTTAGCGACGCTAACGTAGAATGGATTACTACAACCGTTTTAATCGGGGCTGTAATTGGTGCTATATCCAGTGGTAAATTATCTGATTTTCTGGGCAGAAAAAAAATGATCATTGTCAATGCGATTATTTTCCTGGCAGGCGCTTTAGGCTGTGCTTTTGCAAGTAGCATTATATTACTCATCGTGATGCGTATCCTGATTGGAATTGCCATTGGAATTACTTCTTATGTGGTGCCAATGTATATCGCCGAAGTGTCTCCCAGCCGTAGAAGAGGCGCTTTAGTTACATTAAATCAGTTGATGATTACCATCGGTATCCTGGTTTCATACATTACAGATTACTGGCTGTCCAATGATAAAAATCTTGAGTCATGGCGGTATATGTTTTTAGTAGGTTTTGCGCCTGCTTTGATCTTATTAATCGGCATGTTCTTTTTACCGGAATCACCACGTTGGCTCATCAGTAAAGGCAAATGGGAAGAAGGAAAAAAAATACTAACCAGGGTGGAAGATCCTGACCTCATTGAAACAACGCTGCAAAATATTCAAAAAGAAGTTGATTTTTCTCTTAAAAATAAAATAACAGCAAAAGAAGTTCTTGCGCCGTGGCTCAGGCCGGCGTTGATCATCACGGTAGGTATATTTTTCTTTCAACAGTTTTCAGGCGTTAATACCATTATTTATTACTCACCGATTATCTTTAAAATGGCCGGTATTGTAAGTAATACGCAATCGATCCTTCCTTCTGTAGTCATTGGTACCGTTAATGTGTTAGCCTGTTTGCTGTCTGTTTTTTTATTAGATAAGGTCGGCAGAAGAAAACTATATATGATCGGGATTTCCGGGATGATTCCTTCACTGGCCCTGCTTGGTATCTGTTTTTATTTTAAAGAGGCATTGGGTTCTTCTCTTCCTCTTTTTGCTGTATTAAGCATTGTTTGCTACATCATATTTATCGCTATCAGCCTGGCCCCGTTGGGTTGGTTATTAATATCCGAAGTTTTTCCATTATCGGTAAGAGGAGTAGGCATGAGCATAGGTTCTCTTTCACACTGGGGCTTTAATGCTATCATAGCCTTTACTTTTTTGAAACTCGTAAACTCTATGGGCATTGCTGCAACTTTTTTATGCTACTCGGTTGTATGTATAGCCGGATTGATATGGGGCTACTATTATATCCCCGAAACAAAAGGAAAATCATTGGAAGATATAGAAGAGCACTGGCGCAAAGGTGGTTCACCGCGAACGCTGTAAGGCTGTCGGATAATCATTTAAAAATGAAAGTGTTTCTGATTAACAGGCCTGGAAATATTAAATATTTAAAGTCCGCATTCATGCGAAAAAGTTTTTCTCTTATTGTATTATCAATACTCTCGCTTGGTTCGAAATGCCAGTTGGGTGTGCGGTATGATCCGGCAGTTCAACCAACAACAGAAATGCAATATTTCAAACCCGTTGGCAATTTATTTGTTGGCGATTGCATTCCTTTTTCCCGCAACGGCACTTATTATTTGTATTGGCTTCTCGATTCGGCACACCACAAAAGCCTGGGCGGGCTGGGTGGCCACCAGTGGGCATTAAGCACATCTACAGATTTGAAAACCTGGAAGCATTATCCGCTTGTTCTTAAAATTGATGAAGAATGGGAGAAATCTATCTGCACGGGATCTGTTGTTTTTTACAACAACAAATACTATGCGTTTTATGCCACAAGATTAATAAATGGCAACCCCGATAGCAATCAAATTAAAACAGCACCAAATGGTATCTGGAGCTTTGTGAATGAGCAATTAAGCTATGCAATAAGTAACGATGGCATTCATTTCGATAAACAAAAACCCAATCCTTTTTTTACATCAGCTCCAGGCTACAGCAAAAGAAATTTCCGGGACCCTAAAGTGTTTGTAGATAAAAATGGGGAGTTTCATTTGTTTGTAGCAAGCGAACAGGAAGATCCGGTTATGAAACAGGCTGCAGGGTGCCTGGTACATTTAACCTCTAAAGATTTAAAAAACTGGAAAGTGCTGAATCCTGTTTTAACAGGGCAGGGCTCCGTGCCTGAATGCCCGGATTATTTCTATTGGAAAGGCTGGTATTATTTAGTGTACAGCGATAATAGCAATACCTCTTACGTCAAATCTAAAAATCCATATGGGCCCTGGGAAGAACCTCGTTACCAGGCATTAAATGAAGATTGGGCAAATGTGGTAAAAACAGCAGATTTTGTACAAGACCGGAGAATTGCCGCAGCGTGGGTACCAAGCAGGTTAGATTCGCTGGATAATAATCATGAAATTTTTGGCGGCAATCTCATTTTCCGGGAAATCATACAAGAGGCAGATGGAACATTGGATACAAAATTTCCACCGGAATTGATTCCTGAAACAAGAACTGCATTATCAAATAAAATTTATACAGATGCTCAGTCCGCTCAATGAATGAGAACAGCATCTCTGTCAATTCTCCGGGAGGAGTTGGTGCGGCTCATATTGAAGGTGTTCCGTTAAACTGCAGGATATCTTTAGAAATAGAGCCGGTTGGCGCCAACGAAGAATACGGTTTATACCTAAGATCCAATGAACATGCACAGGGTGGCTACAGGCTTAATTTTTCAGCTAATGATAAAACTGCCAGCCTTGGAAATAGTACGATTAAAGCTGTGGATGGATTAGATAAACTGATAAAGGTGGACATCGTTATGAAAAATGGTATCATAGACGTGGACATTGACCACAGGCGTACTATCGTAAACCGCACGTACCAGCAAAAGGGAAATTTTGCGTGGTTTTATGCAAAACATGGTAAAGTAAATTTTAAATCTATTAAAATATAGTCCCCTTACAGAAAATTAAAATTATATGCTATTAGGATTTGATATCGGCGGTACGAAATGCGCTGTTGTTTTAGGCAATAGCAATCATGCAGGAAAGCAAAATAGTGACGGGCAGGAAATTTATATCGTCGACAAAAGAGTTGTGGCTACTGATAAACCGGTGTATGAAATGATAGAGTTATTATTCACCACCGCAGAAAATCAATTGGCGGCGCATGGACTTACCAAAAAGGATATTGCAGGTATCGGTATTAGTTGTGGTGGTCCGCTAAGCAGCAAATTGGGCCTCGTTTTGTCGCCACCAAATCTTCCCGGCTGGGATAATATTCCCATCGTCGAGATCACTAAAAAACGGTTTGGAAAACCCGTCATTTTGCAAAATGACGCCAATGCATGCGCCATAGCCGAATGGAAGTACGGAGCTGGAAAAGGATACAATAATCTCATTTTTCTAACATTCGGTACCGGTATGGGCGCTGGTTTAATTCTCGACGGAAGACTGTATTCGGGTACTTCCGATCTTGCTGGTGAAGTAGGCCACATGCGGCTGGCCAACATGGGGCCGGTAGGCTTCGGCAAGGCAGGATCTTTTGAAGGTTTTTGCAGTGGCGGAGGAATAGCACAACTGGCACAAATAAAGGCCCGTGAAAAATTGCAACTAGGCCAAAAAGTTTCCTTCTGTAAAAGCCTCGGTGACTTGCCGTTCCTTACTGCAAAAATAGTTGCTGAGGCGGCGTATGAAGGCGACACACTTGCACTTGACATTTATAAGACCTGTGCAGAGTATTTGGGGAGAGGCCTTTCCCTGTTGATTGATATTTTAAATCCTGAAATAATTATACTGGGAAGCATATATGGACGGGCAAAAGAACTGATCGAACCTCATATGAAGAAGGTTATTGAAATGGAGGCAATTCCTGATTCACACAGGGCATGTAAAATTGTTCAGGCTGGTTTGTCAGAGCATTTGGGCGACATGGCTGCTCTTTCATTGGCAGTGCTAAGCGAAGATGAATATACAATCAAAAATACAGAAACAATATGAACATAAAATTACACCTGGTCTATACTGATTTCACAACTTAAGCTGATACAGATCCTAATATAATTATTCAATAAAACATTCAAATATTTAACCATTTAAAAATTCAGTTATGAGAAGATTACAAATTTTACTGCCAATGTGGATTTTAACAGAGGCTGTGTCTGTCGTTAACCTTTCCTGCCTCTAACCCATCTTCCTTTATTTTTCTTTGAATGCAGTTGGCGTTACTCCAAATTTCGATTTAAAGACGGTAGAAAAATATGCAGGGGAAGTAAATCCTGATTTAAAAGCGATTTCTGAAATGGTAAGATTTTCATGCTGCATATAATATTTTGCCTTTTGCAATCGGGCTGTTACGATGTAGTCATTAACATTACAATTTAGTACTGCTTTTACTCTCCTGTAGAGCTGTACTCTTGAGATGCCTAATTCATTACAGATATCAACTACCCCAAATTTTTCATTGCTTAAATTATTTTCCACTATTGCCGTAAAGTCAATTATAAACTTACGGTCTGTCTTTTTTGAAACCTGCGATTTTTCCTCGGAAAAAATTTCTCCGGAATAATGGTCTTTTGTTCTTTCCCTGTTTTGCAGTAAACTCTTTACAGTTTTTTGAAGAAATAATAAATTAAATGGCTTGGGTATATAAGCATCAGCCTGGGTTTCCATTCCCTCAATTTTTTGATTTTCCTGGTCCCTCGCTGTCAGTAAAATTACAGGTATGTGCGAAGTGCGAATGTCGCTTTTTAGAATTCGGGTTAATTCAAGCCCGTTTTTCCCTGGCAAAACAATATCACATATAATCAGGTCCGGCACCAAATCAAATGCTGATTGTAAAGCCTTGTTTCCATCTTCAGCCTCGATAATGTCATATTCGGTTTCAAGCCTTGACCGTAGATATTCCCTCATCTCATCGTTGTCTTCAATAATAAGAACAGCCAGGTGTTTGTTTAGCGGAGATCCAAAATCTTTTTTTTGATTAGTGTAGTCGTCATATAAATCAATCGTGTAAATAGCCGCATCTTCTGTCGCAACTTCCCTGTTAACATTGGCAGCAATTTCATTTTTTTCGAAATGTGCATTTCCGAGTGGCAGTGAAATTTCGAATACTGACCCTTTCCTTTTTTCACTGGTTACTATTATAGAGCCATGATGCAGTTCCATAAGTTCCTTTGACAAAGCCAGTCCAAGGCCGGTTCCCTTATAATTTTCATATTCGCCCTGGAAAAACGGTTCGAATGCATGATCTATAACCTCCTTTTTCATTCCGATACCATCATCTTCTATATTTATTATTGCATTTTCGTTACGCTTCGAAATCGTTACATAGATAAGCCCATGTTCCCTCGTAAATTTAAATGCATTGGACAACACATTAAAAATAACTTTATCAATCATCGTTATATCAAACCATACGAACAGGCTTCTTTCACCGGTTAAAAACCGTAAGTCGATATTTTTATTTTTCGCCAGTATTTTAAATGAGTCAACAATTTCATTAGTAAAACTGATCAGGTCATTTTCTGATACCTGCAATTTCATTTTTTTAAACTCTATTTTTCTAAAATCCATTAACTGGTTAACAAGTCTGTATAAACGCACTACGTTTCTTTGTATCAACTGTAAGGATTGCCTTGTATCCTGTTGCAGCCTTGTATTGGCAATTAATTCGCCTAACGGTGCGAAAATAAGAGTAAGAGGTGTGCGGAATTCGTGAGAGATGTTTGTAAAAAAATTGAGCCTCGCCTGGTGTGCTGCTTCTGCTTTTTCAGACATTTCAATTAGCTGGTTACTTTGCCGGGAGATCTCTTCATTTTGTAATTGCAGTTTTTGCGTAATCCTTTTATTTTTTCTCCACGAGAAGAACACCGTTGTACCTAAAAGAAGAACAAGCAAAAGCGCGATAGTAAGTATATTATTAAAGGTTCGCTGGTTATTGTAAATTCTTATTTGTTCATTTAAAATCTTTTGTTGCCTTTCTATATCATTCTGCTGAGATAAAATTTTTTGGCTTTGCAGGTTCATCATTCTTACATTGGAAGAATCGATAATACTTGTGTATAGCTGATTTTCCTTTTGAAACGGTTTCTTTTCAAGGATATTAACCGCCATTTGAATCGCTTCCTTGCCACCTGTCGGATACAATATTGTTGCTTTAAGCATCCCCCTGTTTACCAAATCAATACCCCCATTCTGACCGGGTAAACCATCCACACCAATGATAAATATTTTATTATCGACACCCAGTTTTTGACATACTTTAAAACACCCAAGCCCTATCCGGTCGTTTTGAGCAAAAATCAAATGGATGTCATTATTTTTTGTCAACTCGTTTGTTAGTTCAACGGCAGCTCTTGCAGGAGAGCCGTCCCAATCTTCCGAAAGCCTGGCAATATATTTTATCCCCGGGTATTGTTCTATGTAGTGAGTAAATCCACTGTGACGGCCGATATCGGCGGAAGAACCTACATCGGTACCGCCTATTTCCAATACATTTCCCTGTCCGTTCAAAAGGGCATTTGCATACGCTCCTGCGTCTAAACCTACTTTGTAGTTGTCGGCGCCGATATAGGCCGAATAATTTTTAGATATAATATTCCTGTCTACAAGAATAACGGGAATATTCCTGGAATAGGCCTCTTCTATAATTGGCGTTACTGGTTTTGCTTCCGCCGGCGACGCTATAAGTAAATCGACCTTCTCATCAATCAACTCCTGTATTTGTTCAATTTGCTTTTCGGGGCTTAACTCAGCGTCTTTTACAATAAGCTTTATTTCGGGATGGAAGGACAGTTCACGTTCCATTTCCTTCTGCATGTATTTTCTCCAAACATCGTGCGTCGTACATTGGGAAAATCCTATTACAAATTGCTTTTCTTTTAATTTTCTTTTACAGGATAAACTTACAAATACTGTACATGTAATTAATATAACCAGCTTATTGACCGATATAATGTTTGAGAAAATCATTTTTTGACAATACAGGTAAGAACTTATATGATGATAGACAAAAATTATTACTATAGTGATGCAATAATATCGAAAATTATGATACAATATTAGAAGCTGGATTTTCGAAATCAAATTAAGTTTGACTTAATGGTTTGATAACCAAGGTATTGAAATTTGTTTGCCCATGATACATATTTAAAAGCATTAGTATCGATTTTAAACGCTAATGCCATTGCACTTCACCTATATTAGACTTCAAATTGCTTGATTATGAACAGAAAATTGCTTTTATGGAGTATAGTGGTAGCTCTTGGAGGATTTCTATTTGGTTTTGATACCGCAGTGATTTCCGGTGCAGAACAGGATATAAAACGTATCTGGCATTTAAGCGATGTGCTCCATGGAATTGCAATTGCTATTGCTCTATATGGTACTGTGCTCGGCGCCCTTTTTGGCGGCATTCCCGCTACAAAATTTGGAAGGAAAAAAACACTTCTCTGGATTGGAATTTTTTACCTGATTTCAGCTATCGGCTCAGCGCTTGCTCCAGGGGTATATTCATTTATGTGTTTCAGGGTACTGGGTGGCCTGGCTATTGGTGCATCATCTGTTGTAGCTCCTATGTATATCACAGAAATTGCACCCGCTAAAAATCGTGGAAAGCTGGTAGCCACTTTTCAATTCAACATCGTTTTTGGCATTTTAGTCGCTTATCTTTCAAATTATATCTTACAGGGAGTTGGCGGAGAAGACAGTTGGCGTTTGATGTTAGGGATTGTTGCTATTCCCGCCATCATTTATTGTATCCTTGTTTTCTTTGTTCCCGAAAGTCCGCGTTGGTTAATTGTCCACAGGGGCGATTATGATACCGCACGAAAAACACTTGAGGTGAGTGACCCGGAAGGTGTGGATGAGGCGATTCTGGCCCTGCATAAATCAATTGAAGAGGAACATCAGAAAGAAAGCCTCTCTGCATTTTTAACCAAAAGGTTTAGTGTTCCCATTTTCCTGGCTATACTTATTGCCTTCTTCAACCAATTGTCCGGCATTAATGCTATTATCTACTTTGCTCCACGGGTTTTCGAACTTGCGGGTATCGGTAAACAAGCTGCTTTTTTACAAAGTGCGGGCATCGGGTTGGTGAATATGGTTTTTACAATGCTTGGCTTATACCTGATTGACAGGTGGGGAAGAAAAAAATTAATGCTGATTGGTTCTGTCGGATATATTCTTTCCCTGGCATCTGTTGCCATTGCTTTTTATTCGGGCAATGTAGGTGGAATGATTGTACCACTATTGCTTTTCATATTTATTGCTTCTCACGCAATAGGGCAGGGCGCCGTCATCTGGGTATTTATTTCTGAAATATTTCCCAACAGCGTGCGCGCTTACGGACAATCACTCGGCTGTACGACTCACTGGATTTTAGCTTCTATCATCACAACTATTTTTCCCATAATGGCGACAAGGTTTGGAC
This sequence comes from uncultured Chitinophagaceae bacterium, assembly GCA_963800635.1. Lineage (GTDB taxonomy): Bacteria > Bacteroidota > Bacteroidia > Chitinophagales > Chitinophagaceae > Ginsengibacter. The sequence goes on along the minus strand of CAWDCB010000003.1, from coordinate 157,095 downwards.
CCGCCCCTATCTTCCTGTTTTTTGCTTTCATGATGGTGCTGCAATTACTATGGGTAATTTTCAAGATGCCCGAAACAAAGGGTGTGCCTCTTGAAGAACTGGAAGCAAGGCTTATAAAAAAGAAAAATCCACGATCCGAAAAAATCCCCCTGATGGGTTAGCATCAGCCTTTTTGAAAAGAAGATCCAGATGGATAACTGCTCAATAGAACTATTACTTGCCTTAATAATAATATAATCCAAAACAAATTCTTAAACACAAAAAACATGCATATGAAAAAATTACAGGTTCTATTACCCATGCTGTTGATGGCATTTCTCAGTTTTGCCCAGATTAAAACTATAACCGGTACCGTTACGGGCAAATCAGATAAAATACCAATTGGGAACGTAACCGTACAAACCAGAAACAAAACGGTATTAACGGATGATTCGGGAGCGTTCACTATTGGGGCATCGGCAGGAGATAATATTACATTTTCACATGTGGGAATGAAATCCCTATCTATGAAAATTACCGCAGCTACACAAAATCTGGTAGTTGAAATGGAAAACGGTGCAAATGAATTGGAAGCCGTTGTCGTTACCGGGTACAAATCCGAACGAAAAGTTGATTTAACGGGCGCCGTTTCTGTGGTTAAATTAGATAACATAAAAAACGTACCGGCAAGCAGCCCGATGCTGGCTTTGCAAGGGCAGGTTCCGGGCTTATACATTCAAACTGATGGCTCACCTACAGGTGCAAACGGAGGAGAACCCACCATTCTGATACGCGGAAAAACAACATTGAATAATTCGGATCCTTTATATATTATTGACGGAATACCCACAACCAGGTATGAAGAATTTGCAAATTTGAATCCGGGCTCTATAGCTTCTATACAGGTTTTAAAAGATGCGTCTGCAGCTTCCATTTATGGCTCAAGGGCTTCCAATGGCGTAATAATAGTTACCACAAAAGATGGAAGTTCCAGTTCGGATAGAGTCCGTATTCAATTTAATACCAGCCTCACCCATCAAACTGAAAAACCCTGGCAGGAAAGTGTTGCCACATCAGAACAAAGAGGGAAGGCATTGTGGCAGGCGGCTGTAAATGACAGCACCGACCCAAATAACCTGGTAAGCAAAATCTATACTTATGACTGGAACGGCGATTATAATAATCCTGTTTTGAATAAAGTGAACATTGCTCCATTTGTAGGCGGAGATAGCTCAGAGCCTGTTGGAAATACCAATTGGCAGGAGGCCTTATTTAAACCCTCTCTTATCACTGCAAATGATCTTTCTATTTCCGCCGGATCCGGCAAAAGCGGATTTCTTTTTAATTTGGGCTATTATAATAATGATGGATTGGTTCGATTTACAAATTACCAACGATTTAGTGCGCGGATCAATTCCCATACTTCTGCATTCAATAACCGGTTTAAGATCGGGGAGAACCTGCAGATAAGCAGGACTTCGCAGGTTAATTCTACCAGTGACGTTGGAGGCGCCGCCACACCCGGGTTGGCATTAACACTAACTCCTACAATTCCTTTGTACAAAACAGATGGTACGTATGGAGGCCCGATTGGTTCTGGTTACACCGATAGAAATAATCCCGTAGATCAGCAATATCTCAACAGATTCAATACTAATAAGCAATTTCTAACTGTAGGTAATATTTATGTTGACCTTGAAATCATAAAAAACCTGGTTTATCATAGCAGCCTCGGCTTCGAGTATTCGGATGGCCTGTATAAAAATGCCGCCCTTATTGGAACTGAAGGCCCGGTAAGGGGCAACAACAGCCTGTCACTTACCGAAACAAAAGATTTCACTTTTACCTGGGCCAATACATTGAATTATAATTTGGAATTTGGTAAAAGCCGGTTGAATTTACTTGCAGGCACAGAAGCGGTGCATGACGACGTATCGCAGTTTGGCGCTGCCACAGCCAATTTTGCGCTTCAAACTGCCGATTATCTTCAATTGAGCTCAGGCGTTGGCGCACAAACTAATTTTGGAAATCTAACCGGATACCGGTTACTGTCTCAATTTGGAAAAATATTTTATGGTTATTCAAATAAATACCTTGCTTCGTTTACCATTCGCCGGGATGGTTCTTCTAAGTTTGGTACAAATAATCCTTATGGCGTTTTCCCTGCCGGCACACTTGGATGGAGGATAAATAATGAAGATTTCTTTAAAAAGATTGCCTCATCTGCATCTATTTCGAATTTAAAAATAAGGGCTGGAGTAGGAACGGTGGGTAACCAGATAAGCCTTGGAAATCTTGCAGCTTATACTTTATATCAACCAAATTATGGTACCGCAAGCCCTGTACAGCCTCAATGGATTAATATCGGAACAGCCTATGATCTCAATGGTGTGAACACCGGTACACTTCCTTCTGGTTTTTCCCAGGTGCAAAAAGGAAATCCTAACCTGAAATGGGAACAAGCTACCGAAGTAAATGTTGGTATCGATTTTGGCTTTTTGAATGAAAAAATATCCGGTTCTTTCGACTGGTATAACAGGAATACCAGCGGCATATTAATACAGCCTAAAATTCCCGCAGCCTTAGGTGAAGGCCAGTTGCAATTTATTAACGGCCCTACAGTAAATAGCAAAGGATGGGAATTTGTAGCTACTTACCAGGACAGAACGAAGAGCGGATTTACTTACAGTATAACTGGTAATGCCGACCATTTTAACAACATTATTACTAAAATTTCAGATGACGCCCGTACTAATTACCCCGGTGATGCAAATCATTCGATTGTCGGGCACTCTCAGTTCTCGATTTTTGGTTATAAAACTGAAGGCCTTTTCCAAAGTGCTGCGGAAGCCACAGCAGCTGCTACCCAACCGGGTGTGCTGGATGGCGCACTTCATGGCGCCGGGCGTATCAGGTACGCCGATCTTGCGGGGGTAGATGCAAATGGCGCATTAACAAAACCCGATGGTAAAATTGATGCAAGTGACCAAACCTGGTTGGGCACTACCTTACCAAAAGTTGAATACGGTATTCGTCTCAATTTTGGTTATAAAAACTTTGACCTTACCATTTTCGGTTCGGGTGTAGCAGGCAAAACCGGGTTTGATCCGCTGAAATTTTTTAATTCCTTTGCTAATGTTAGAACCAATTTTGGCCCAAGTGTACTAGACGCATGGACTCCTCAGAATACGGGTTCCAAAATACCTGCTTTGAGTATTTTAAATCATAACGCCGAAGACAGGACTTCTGATTTCTATTATGTAAATGCCTCTTATTTTAAGCTGCGGAACGTAATGTTAGGTTATAATTTGCCAAAAAATATTGCCGGAATAATGAAAATGGAAGGATTGAGAATATACGCTTCCGGTCAAAACTTATTTGCTTTTAAATCCAAACAATTTACTTCCAAAGATCCTGAAAGAGCTGGCACCTTCGACTTATGGCCGGTGCCTACATCTGTAACTTTTGGCTTAAATGCAAATTTCTAAAATTTCAAATTATTGATTATGAAACATCATAAAATAAAAATTATTATACCTGCACTTATTATTCTTTTATCTGTAGGCTGCAAAAAATACCTGGATTACAAGCCGCAAGGTTTTGTATCGGCATCTGACCTTACATCACCAACGGCTGTTGACGGGTTGGCAACGGCGGCTTACGCAGGTATTGCCAATGATTGGTGGGACGCACCCATTACCAGTATGTGGGAATATGGGAGTGTTCGCGGCGGTGATGCTTATAAGGGCGGGGGTGATATCGGAGATCAGTTCCAGATCGACAGGTACGAGCAGTTTTATTTAGTAAATGGCTCCAATAATGGCGCCGGTGATTTTGGTTTTCCAGGCACCTGGATCAGGGCTTATGGAGCTATTTCCAGAATCAACAGGGCTTTACGGTCACTGAATAATTCAACAGACGCAGATTTTCCCAAACGAACCGTGCGGATAGGAGAAATGCATTTTTTGAGAGGACACATGTACTTTCTTCTAAAGGTATTATTCCATAACATACCGATTTTTGATGAAACGCTTACTGATGACCAGGTATTGAAAGTTCCAAACACTTTATCCAACGATTCCTCCTGGATAAAAATAGAATCTGATTTTCAAACTGCTGTCAACGATTTGCCGGCAACTCAACCAGGCGAACCAGGGCGGGCAAATCAACTTTCAGCGAAAGCCTACCTGGCTAAAGCGCTGTTATACCACGCCTATACTGAGGATGATAATTACAACGTAACAGGTATAGACCAGGCAAAGCTCCAGCAGGTGATAACACTCACCAATGATGTTATTAATTCCGGTAATTACGCATTGAATCCTGATTTTGCTTTTAATTTTATGGACGGCCATGATAATAGCCCTGAATCAGTTTTTGCGATACAATATTCCATTAATGACGGAACCGCAATTGGGGGCAGGCTCAGCATGTCAACCAGTTTAAATTATTTTGCAGGTGCGCCGCAATATGGTTGTTGCGCATTCCACGTTCCGAGCCAGAATCTGGTAAATGCCTTTGCAACTGATGCTAACGGACTGCCTAAGTTTGATACCTATAATAATGTTGTATTGACTGATGCCGACCTAACAACTAATGGTGTTACTGTCGATCCACGCATTGACCATACGATCGGAATCCAGGGACATCCCTTTAAATACAATGCTGCTCTTCCTTATGACCATAGCTGGGAAAGATTGGCAGGCGTGTACGGAGGATTTGGAACTATGAAAGAACTTCAGTTAGCAACCTGTGGCTGTTTTAAGAAACTGGGGCCGTTTTATGGAAGTTCAGTAAATATGGATGTAATACGTTATGACGATGTATTATTGATGAATGCTGAAGCGCAGATTCAAACCGGGAACCCTGCTGCGGCATTGCCGGTAATTAATCAAATAAGAACAAGAGCGGCCAACAGCACAGGCCTTCTGAAAAAAACAGATGGAACAAACCCTTCCAATTATAAAGTAGACGTTTATAAACCAGGAGCAAATATACCGGTATGGGACCAGGCTACCGCTTTTAAGGCTTTACAATGGGAGCGCCGGCTGGAATTTGCAATGGAAAGCCCAAGGTTTTTTGACCTCGTTCGCTGGGGCGTTGCAGCGGACACACTCAACGCATTTTTGGCAGTTGAAAAAACCAGGCATTCTTTCTTAAGCAGCGCGAGTTTTACAAAAAATCAACACGAATACTTTCCGATCCCTACAGAACAGATCAACGTTACTTTCGGGCTCTATAAACAAAACAAGGGCTATTCAAATTAAAAATGACTTTTAAGATTTAGATTTATATGCTACAATGGCAAGACAAATTTTGTCTTGCCATTGTTTAAATACTTTCATAAATATGATAAAGATATTTTTTGCTGGAATGTTACTTATAAATATGATTGCGATAAAATCTGCGGCGCAGGATAGCTATCATGAACAGTATCGCCCGCAGGCTCATTTTTCACCCAAAGAAAAATGGGTGAACGATCCAAATGGAATGGTGTACTATAAAGGGATTTATCATTTATTTTTTCAATATTATCCCGATAGCACAGTGTGGGGGCCCATGCATTGGGGACATGCCATCAGCAGTGATTTAATTCACTGGCAACAAAAAGCCATTGCCCTCTACCCCGATAGCCTGGGTTATATTTTTTCAGGTAGCGCTGTAGCGGACTATAATAATACCTCGGGCTTTGGAAAAGACGGGCAGGTACCGCTGGTAGCCATTTTTACCCAGCATGACCCCAAAGGAGAAAAAGCGAAAAGAAATGATTTTCAAAACCAAAGCATTGCCTATAGCCTGGATGAAGGAAAAACATGGACAAAGTATGCCGGCAATCCCGTGCTGAAAAATCCGGGCATAACAGATTTTCGCGATCCTAAAGTTATGTGGTATGAGCCCGGGAAAAAATGGGTGATGACATTGGCAACAAAAGACCGGATCACCTTCTTTTCTTCACCTGACTTAAAGAATTGGAAAAAGGAAAGTGAATTTGGAAAAGATGTTGGAGCGCATGGCGGAGTGTGGGAATGCCCCGATCTTTTTCCTTTAGATAACAATGGCAAAACAACCTGGGTATTAATAGTAAACCTTAACCCCGGCGGCCCAAATAAAGGGTCTGCAACGCAGTATTTTCTTGGTAGTTTTGATGGCAATAAATTTATACCTGATGGCACCGAAACGAAGTGGCTGGATTACGGCCCTGATGAATATGCGGGTATTACCTGGAGCAATACGGGCAACAGGAAAATATTTTTAGGGTGGATGAGTAACTGGCTGTATGCAAACCGCGTACCCACAGTAAAGTGGAGAAATGCGATGACCATTCCCAGGGAATTGATTTAAAGCAAGTTGGAAAAGAAACATTCGTAACTTCCCAGCCTGTTCCGGAACTAAGCATGATTCAATCAAAGGCAATCACTGTTGATAATTTACAGGTTGGCCAGCGCTTTGATTTGTCGGGTAAGATCGGCAGAATGAAGCTTCCTTGCCTGCTGAGGTTTAGCCTGGAAAAAATTAATGATTTTTCGCTGGTATTATCTAACGATTCTAATCAAAAACTAATCATAGGCTACGATAAAAAATCAAACCAGTATTTTATTGACCGTACTTCATCCGGTAAAGTTGATTTTCAAAAAGATTTTGCGGCAAAACATACGGCGCCGCGAATGACGGATAACCAGCAAATGAATATTTCAATAATATTAGATGAAAGTTCTGCAGAATTATTTGCCGATGACGGATTAACAGTAATGACGGAAATCTTTTTTCCTGATACGCCGTATAGTGAGGCAATATTGAAACAACTGACGGGATATTATTAAAGAAGCTGGAGTACATTAAATTACGGGGTATCTGGCCGTAAAAGATTTCAAATTTAAATGCCGATATGAATTCAAAATTTACACAGAAAATAATTTTTAAGCGCAAAGAAATTCCGCATTTATTTATAGTGCCATGAAACAATTGATTCTATATCTTTTATTTATTACCGTGTCAACATCGGTTTTAGCGCAGGAAAGCCAAACACCAACGCCGCAGTGGAGGCCGGTTTATCATTTTACCCCGGATAAAAACTGGACAAACGATCCCAATGGCCTTATTTATTTGAACGGTGTTTATCATTTGTACAACCAGCAAAACCCTTTTGAAAATAAGTGGGGGCATATGAGCTGGGGACATGCCACCAGCACCGATCTTATTCACTGGAAACATTTGCCCATAGCTATGCCGGAAACAATTGATAAAGACACTACCTGGAGATTTTCCGGTTGCGCCGTGTGGGATAAAAATAATACGAGTGGGTTTTGCAAAAACGGAGGTTGCTTCGTAGCTGTTTATACTGCGGATCAGCCCAATCTAAAAAAGGAATCGCAGTTTATTGCCTATAGCAATGATGGCGGCATGACTTATACCAATTATGATAAAAATCCCGTCATTGATCTGCAAAAGAAAGATTTTCGTGACCCAAATGTAACCTGGAATAAAAAAACAAAACAGTGGACCATGGTTGTTTCTTTACCGTCAGAACACAAGGTGAGGTTTTATGGTTCTGCTGATCTGAAAAACTGGAATTTGCTGAGTGAATTTGGCCCGGCAGGATTTATAAATGCGGGATGGGAATGTCCTTTTTTGATCGAGTTACCTCTTGATGGAAAAGCAGGTCATCAAAAATGGGTATTGGTTAACTCCGCCGCCGGACGTGAACGCGGCACATATATGCAATATTTTGTAGGAGATTTTGACGGCAAAGTTTTTAAAAACGATAACCCTCCGGAAACTGTGTTAACTCTCGACTATGGCGATTCGTTTTATGCGGCCATCCCCTGGAATAATCTTCCGGATGATAAGAAAATTTTTATTGGATGGATGGTGCCCGGCCCGCAGGAAACTTATCCCTGGAAAGGGCAAATGTCGATACCAAGAGATCTTAAGCCTGAAACAGACAAGTGCAGGTATCCGGTTAATACAGGAGCCCTCTTCTGTTGTTAAAAATAACCTCGCCAAATTTTCCAAAAATAATATGGTTGAAATGAAGAATGTAAAAGTGGCAAACCAGGAAATCCCCATTAATAAAAACAATATCGCCCGGGGTAATTCGTATTGGATAGACGCAGAATTAGTTGTGAAACCAGGTACCGTCGGCGGTTTCAAAATTGCTCAGAAAAAAGATAAGAACAATAAAACCATATCTGAAACAGAAATCGGGTACGATGCATCCAAAAACCAGGTGTATGTTGACAGGAGTAATGCAGGAAATGGAAAAATAAAAAAAGATAAATCGAGGCAAACTATCGATGTGACAAATCCGGCAGGTAAGATCCGCCTGGAAATATTGTTTGATAAATCTTCTCTTGAGATTTTTGTCAATGACGGCGAACAGGTATTAACTACTTATACTTTTCCTGATGACGATGCTAATTTATTATCAGCATTTGCCGTTGGGGGAAATGCTTTGATACAATCTATAAAGGTTTGGGATTTGTCAAAAGTAAGTAAGGATTGAAAGCGTGAATGAAACGTGATATAAATTGATAAAACCTAACGCTCATAATCAAGCAAATAGTTGTTGGTTTAGGTAGAGTAACAACTATTACGGGGAGGGTTTTTACTCTCCCCTTTGATTTTTAAATAAATTTGAATAGTAACTGTTCGCACAAAGTTTGCATTGATGAAAACAAAAGGAATAATTTATAATCAATTTTCGAATTATGAGATATACGTTCAATGTACTTGCTTTACTTTTCCTGGTTTCGTTTAGTGTATCGGCTCAAATTACCGGAAACCCGCCAGCACAAACCATCCCCGAATTTCAATTTTTCAAATTTGATAACACTCCTTTTACCAACAAGGATTTACCAAAAAACAAAATCACCTTCTTTTTTTTCTTTGATCCCGAATGCGATCATTGCCAGAATGCTATAAAAACTATTGCAAATGATTATGAAACATTTAAGAAAACTTCGATTATCCTCGTATCAATAAGTGATCAGAATAAAATAAATAGTTTTATTGAAACATACGGCAGCAAATTGAAAGGTCAAAAAAACGTGATCATATTACAGGATAAACTTCAACAATTTATAACAAAATTTAATCCACGAAGGTATCCCTCGATGCTTTTATATTCTACTGAAAAAAAGCTGCTGGATTATGAAGATAACCCGGAATCGGTATTTAGGCTGGTGAATACAATTAATAAAGCGGGCAAATAATCTGTTTTAATAATGTGACCTGATTTTTATAAGTCCGTTATAAATAAATCCGGAAAAGCATTTCGTTTAAAGCTTTTCATTTATTAAATATCTTATGGCTGTAAAAGAAAAATATTCGCTTCTTGCTTCTTTATTGGTTCTTGTTTCCTGTAGCCACCACTCACGACAAAATGTTTGTAAGTTTACCTCCTTCACAAACCCATATAGATTTTATAAACAAAATTGTAGAGAGGCCAGATCTTGGCATTCTTAGCTATATATATTATTACAACGGCGGTGGTGTTGCCATTGGCGATATCAACAACGACGGCTTGCCGGATATCTATTTTACCGCTAACAATAACGGGCATAACAAGCTTTATCTAAACAAAGGGAATTTTGAATTTGAAGACATCACTGAAAAGGCTGGTGTAGCCGGAACGTCGGACTGGTGCACCGGTGTAACAATGGCGGATGTAAACGGAGATGGCTTGCTGGATATTTATGTGTGCGCCGTTGCCAATATGCATGGCTTAAAAGGACACAATGAATTATTTATCAATAACGGAAATGGAACCTTCACGGAAAGCGCTGCCAAATATGGATTGGATTTTTCAGGCTTTTCAACGCAGGCAGTTTTTTTTGATTATGATCACGATGGTGACCTTGATTGCTTTATTCTAAATCAATCGGAACATCCCAACCAGCATATCACCGATACTGCCGACAGGCATAAATTTGATCCGAATGCCGGTGAAAGATTATACCGGAATGATCGGGTCAACGGTCAGCAAAAATTTATCGATATTTCTGCACAGGCAGGCATTTATCAGAGTAGCCTGTGTTATGGCCTGGGCATTGGTGTTGCTGATTTAAATAATGATGGCTGGGATGACATATATATAGGTAACGATTTTCATGAAAATGACTACTACTATATAAACAATGGTTCTTCTTCTCCCTCTCCCCGTGGAGAGGGTAAGGGTGAGGTTTCTTCTCCCTCTCCCTCCGGAGAGCGCCTGGATCTGTCGGGAGCCGGGGTGAGGTTCTTCTTCCCCCTCTCCTCCTGGAGAGGGCCGGGGTGAGGTTGGCCCGGGTGAGGTCGGTGTGGTTACTTTTACCGAAAGCGGCGCCAGTCATTTCAGGCATTACAGCCGATATAGCATGGGTAATGATATTGCCGATTTTAATAATGATGGCCAACCGGATGTTGTTACGGCAGACATGTTACCGGGCGATGAAAAAACTTTAAAAACTTATGGTAATGGCGAGCACCTGGATGTGTATAACCAGAAAATTACCAAAAACGGTTACCAGAACCAGTATTCAAAAAACTGCCTGCAAAGAAATAATGGCAGTGGAGTAAGCTTTAGTGATGTCGGCCTGATGAGTGGCATATCTGCAACAGATTGGAGCTGGAGCCCGCTAATGGCAGATTTTGATAATGATGGCAATAAAGACCTTTTTATATCAAGCGGAATCGTAAAACGGCCGCTCGACCTGGATTTTATATTATTCTTTTCCAACATAAAAGATCCCAGGGTTTTTGGCAGCCCGGAGAACCTTCAAAAAGAGCTATTGGAAAAAATGCCGGATGGGGCATCACATCCGTTCTTTTTTAAAAGTAATGGAAATTCAGGTTTTAACGACATTAGTGACTTATGGGGAACCGGTGACATGAAAGGATATTTTAACGGCGCCGCCTATGCCGATTTAAATAATGACGGAAACCTGGATATGGTAATTAATTGCCTGGATGCACCGGCAGTTATTTTAAAAAATAATGCGCCAAAGAAAAATTATCTATCCCTTGCTTTTAAAGGAAATGGAATGAATACGATGGGCATTGGAGCAAAAGCCTAGCTTTTTTCAAAAGAAAAACCGGGTAGCAACCGCATGCAATACCAGGAACTCATGCTTACACGGGGCTTTATGTCATCGTCAGAACCACGGCTTCATTTTGGGCTGGATAGCACAGCGGTAATAGATAGCCTTTTAATAGTGTGGCCCGATCAAAAATACCAGCTATTAAAAAATGTTTCAGTCAATAAACAATTAATGGTGAAACAAAGTGATGCCGGTTTGGATTTTAATTATGATGAATTTTTTCCAAAGAAAAAGGAATTATTAAAAGATGTGTCTGCACAAATTGATGTAGGCTGGAAACATGAAGAAAATAATTTTATTGATTTTAACAGCCAGTATCTTATTCCCCATATGGAATCTACCCGAGGGCCAAAACTTGCAGTTGCAGATGTAAATAAAGATGGGCTGGACGATATATTTGTTTGCGGGGCAAAAGGCCAGCCGGGTTGCCTTATGATACAAACCAAGGAAGGAAAATTTATTAAAACCGATACAGCCCTGTTCAATAAAAATGCAGCAAGCGAAGGCGTAGACGCAGTTTTTTTTGATGCCAATAATGATGGGTTTCCGGATCTGTATGTAGTAAGTGGCGGCAATGAATATGAAGATGGCAACCCCGCCCTTGCTGATCATTTATACATGAACGATGGCAAAGGGCACTTTAAAGAATCTCAAAATGCCCTGCCTTCAATCTTAACCAATAAGTCCTGTGTTGCAATTGCCGATATTAATAAAGATGGAGCTAAGGATATTTTTATTGGAGGGCTTGCGAATGCCAAAAAATATGGCGAGCCGCAATCATCTTATTTATTGCTGAATGATGGCAAAGGAAATTTTAAACTGGCTGATGAACCAGTTATTTCGTTGAAAAAAACCGGGATGGTTACCTCATGTGCATTTGCCGATATCAACCATGATGGCTGGATGGATTTGATTGTTGCAGGCGAATGGATGCCCGTAAAAATATTTATTAATAACAAAGGAGTGTTTAAAGAATCAGCCGTGGATAAATCAACAGGCCTTTGGCAAACCGTTTATGTAACAGATATTAATGGTGATGGTTACCCCGATATTCTGGCTGGCAACTGGGGGCATAATTCAAAATTATATGCAGGTAAAGACGGGCCGCTAAAATTGTATGTAAAAGATTTTGACAACAACGGAACAACCGAACAAGTGGTGGCATATACCATTGACGGCAAAGAATATCCTTTTCTCGGTAAGGATCAGTTGGAGGAAGCATTGCCCAAATTAAAGCAACAACATCTTACTTATAGTGAAGTGGCCGGGCAAACGGTACAATTTCTTTTTGGAAATTTGTTTAATGATAACCTGGAATTAAAAGCGGAAACACTCAGTTCTTCTTGTTTTATGAATGATGGAAAAGGAAATTTTACGAGAAAGGATCTGCCGGAAGAATTGCAATTAGCCCCTGTTTTTTCATTTAATTCTTTAGCCGGGCAAAATACAGCAACCTATATTGCGGGCGGTAATTTTTATGGCGTATTGCCTTACGAAGGCCGTTATGATGCTATGAACCCAACGACTTTTAATTATGATAAAAAATCGGGGCAATTTAATATCTTATCGGAACTTCCTGCTATCGACGGAGAATGCAGGGATGCAAAATGGATTAATTATCCCGGTGGTAAACAAATATTGGTATTAGCCAGAAATAACAGGCAGTTAATTTTTTTAAAACCGGATCTTTAAGCCTTCTAATTTATTGCAACTAATGTATAAGGCCATATTTATAGACATTGACGGTACGTTGATCAAAAGTGATCATACGGTTAGTGAAGCCAATGTTGCTGCGATACAAAAATTAAAAGAAAAAAATATCCTGGTGGTATTAGTTTCTGCCAGGCCATTATCGGGGATATCCACAATTGCGGAAAAAGTTGGTTTGCTTGATTACCCGGTAGCCACCCTAACGGTGCCTATATTATGGCCGACGGAAAAGTGCTTTTTGATTCCATAATTGATGTTGATACTGTTATCCAGGATTCATCAACGGCTACAAAATTACCAGGCTACAATTATTTATTATGAGCAGGTTCAATGGTTTTCCGAATTCAAAAATTCCGCGACAGACCATGAGCAAAAAATTACATCAATCCCTGTAACTATTCAACCATTTAACAACACATTGCAACATTGGATAAGCAAAAACACCGGCCCCAATAAAATACATGTAATAGATAATCCTACAGTAATAAATGTAATAGAAAATGATTTAAAGGAGCAATTTATTAACCATTTAAGTATTGCCACTTCGCAACCCCGGTTTCTGGAAGTAATGAATATAAAAGCTTCTAAATTAAATGCGGTTAAATTATTAATAAACCACTATCATATTAAGCGGGAAGAGATTATCGCTATCGGTGATAATTTTAATGACAAAGAAATGATTCAGTTTGCTGGTACGGGGATAGCCATGGGCAATGCGCCTGCTGAAGTAAAAGCGGTGGCAGATTATATTACTGATACCAATAATAGAGATGGAGTTGCAACGGCCATCGAAAAATTCATAAATTTATAGCTATGAAATGTGCTTGCTTCTCAGCCAAAAAACGAATGGCAGATTGTTTTTTCGACAATCATCAGGATCAATGTCATGAGTCAACGCTGATCTTTTTGAGGTTATGTGTTGCCTGATTTAATTGATCTGCATTGATATACCGTTTCATTTTATAGGATCATCATCATCATTTGAAAGCTCGCCCTGATTTAATTTTTCAACGTCTATTTCTGTTTTCCTTACAGAATCTTTTACTTTCTCATTATGCTCTTTCACTTCTTTATTAACTGACACTTCTTCCACTACCCTGGCTTCTTTTGATACAACGGGCACCTCAGAATGTTCAACCAATGCAATGCTCCCTTCCTGGAATGGCGCAAAACTACCTTCTACAACAGGTTGATGACTTGCATTATAATCTTCTGCTACAGATTTTTGATGGAGGCCGGTTGTATCAGTATCGCGTTTCACCTCAATAATGTTACTTCCGCTTTTTGCAGGTATAATTCGCTTACTGGCATACTTCGTCCCCTCGGTGCCTGACTATCCTTTTCTAACGATGACCTGCGTGGCTCATACATTCTGTCCTCATTGAAATGATCATGATTATAAAATTCGTCCGCATGATTATAATCCTGCGCACCACGTACATCTTCTGTACCCGCAAATACTGTCCTTATTCGCTGCTCCGTCTGAACAGTAACCTGCCCTTTTTTGTACTCAGGGAGCGCTGCAAGATGCCCGGCTGTAACATCAGGAAATAAAACGAAGTCTTCATCTTCATCCAGTTCAGCCAGGCCTATCGGTATAAGTAAGTCCCGCGAAATAAGATTAATTGGTTTGCCATCTAACTTAACTACCAGGTATCGAACTTTAAGGGAAACGATATCAAACAGAAGCTCATCAACTCTCCCTATTACCTGGTTTTCGAGGTTTCTTACCTTCCATCCCCTGATATCAGGCTCGCCGTTCATAATTTCAAAGCCGCTTCCACGAAGCTCTTTCAAATTTTTATTGGCGATATATTCCTGTTTGCTCATAGTGTAATAATTTAATTAATTTAAAATAACTAATCGTAACACGCCATTAGTACCATTGATTAAAACTCTCTGTTCACCCCCGGTATTTATTAACTTCTTTATTTATCAACTTCTTGCTTCCGGCGTTTGACAATAGACTGTCTCCAATATACCAGCTTTCAAAAAATCTATTTACCGGCCGAATCCATAAACGCGAAAGATTACATTTTTAGGCGTTGTGATAATCAGCAGTTACGGATTTAACATGAATAGCATCATGAGGCAACCCGGTTATAAGTGCTGTATGCCCATCATTTTGAACTGTATTACCAGTTTTATGGTAATAATTCATATACCAGTATATGGCTGCGGCAATAATTATCAATACGATCAGCAGCCAGAGCCACCAATAATTATTTCTCTTTCGTTGCACATGTAATTCGGCCATAATAAATAGTTTTAAATAAACTTATCAAAAAGTAAAGAAAAGATCACAGGTCATTCTTGTGATGATTCCACCTCCCGGTCCTGCCTGTCGGGGTAGATATCTTCCACATCTACTTCAGTTTTTTTCAGGCGGTCCTGAATTGTTTCATCGCGGTGATGGACTGTTTTTTCCAACGAGATTTCTTCCACAACCCGTGAATCTTTCTGAACAACCGGAATTTCTGTGTGCTCCGTGGCTTCGATTGTTTCGTTTTTAAAAGCATTCAGTTCGGCGTCCGTTGCAGGCCTGTCAACTTTATTTCTTTCTACATGAATACGCTCTTCACGTAAACGTAAATTTTCTTCAACCGGTTTTTCTATAATACGGCTTCTTATACGCACACCACCTGTAGCTACTTCTTTTTTACCCACTTTTATATTTTCTTCTATTACGGGAATGGTTTTGTTCAAATCGTTGCTTTCCTCGCTACGAACACCAGAATAATCAGCATTAGCACTTTGTTTGTAATTACTATCTGTACCAATGGCACCATTATTATCTACGTCAATAGCACCCGAATCATCCAGCAATGCAGAAGCCCTTTGAGCTTCCTCGTCTGAATTGGCATGTACGGTTACTACATAGCCGCGTTCAGCCGCTTTTGTGTATTGCTCACTTTCGTTATTGCCGAATAAATTTTTAAAAAACCTTGTGATGCCATTTTCGTTTTCACCATTATTAGAAGCTGTAAAGCCTCCACCGGATGACACGTCAATATCATTCCTGTTGAAACCACTATTGACTAATTGATCGGATGCATCTTTTGCTTCCTCCATGCTATTGTAAATAGCTACGACTGTTTTTTTCATAATATACCTCCTTTGTTAATTTTAAATTAGAATTGTTATTGAAATTAAAGTTGTTATTTACAAGTCGCTTCCGGAAGTTTCAATTGAAATTTCTTCCTTCCTGAGCGGAATAATTTTTTCTTCTTTGCTAGTAGTTACCTGCTTGGTAACATGAATTTCTTCCACAAGCAAAATCCTCTTTTCCACCACAGCTACTTCTTTTACAACGGGAATAATGGTTGTGTTTCCTTCATATCGTACCTGGGGCGCTTCATTCACATATTCGTTAATAGTTACCTTTTCAATTTTTACATTTTCGCTATCAAGGGTTACCTGTATATTTTCATCGTGGGTGTGAACTTTCTTCACAATATTCACCTTCCCTTTTGTAACGATCTTTTTATCAATTTGCGCGTGTTCCTCAAAAACCTTCAAAGCAACAGGAGCCGGTTTTTTTTCTTTATTCGCCATACTATTTTTTTTTGGGGAAAACTTAAAGCCTGACTTGGAAGTGGCATAAACCGCCATTGATACAATCATTCAATCACTTGGTAAACTTTTTACTCAATCCGTATATATTTGTATACATTGTCAAAAAATATACAAGTGCTGATACCCATGGCGGTTTAATGCTGTCGTTGCGCAGTCATTCTGCCTTAATTCAATTAAACTGCCCGGTTATTAACCAAGCGCAGAATTATTGCAATCACTGCGATTACCAATAAAATATGAATTATTCCACCGGTATAAAACCCGCCTAAAAAGCTGATAGCCCAAATGATTACAAGTATTGCTGCAATCACGTACAATAGATTTCCCATGATAAAATAGTTTAAAGGTTAAGAAACACAATATCATCAATAAAAAATCCTGCCAAAAAATGAGACGACCAATAATGAAACCGATACATCGCCACTTAACTGATGTAAAAATTATGCGGCCGGTTTTATAAACCGCGGGGAGGGTAAATAAATTTCAAACGGCTTACTACTTCTCCAGGGAACAATTTTAGCCAGGTAACTAAATAGTGAAAAAATAATTTGGTTTTGTAGTAACTATTGCTCAATGCTCAATGCTTCAATAACAGCGACAATTAAAACAGTGTTGATAAAATCAATGATGCGAATTATAAAAAGATAAAGGATAATTGCTGGCTTAAAAAAATACCATAGCTCTCATGCCTGTGAAATGATGTCGCAAAGTTCCCGTTTAGAGCAGTTAATGCAGGTATGGGTTAGCCACCTCGAGGCTTCATAAGCTATATGATACACCACACCATTTTAGATTCTGCAAATGGAGATAAAACTGAAAGAGCTGCTATCAGTTTTTTTATACTTTCAATTAACCGAACTGCCTCAAAAGGCCTGGCTAAAAAATCGATTGCTTCACCTTCCGGATAATTCAATTCTAAATTATGCATTGCAGAAAACAACACCCTGAAAGTTTTTAAAAGGACTGTTATTTGATTTTAGGAGTTGTTTACATATTTCCCTTGTAAATAAGGTCGGCCCGTTTGAGATACTTCCATCGCATGGCTAAAGTTGACAACGGCCTGATTGAATATTGCTATACTCCAGCAAGGCATGAATGATATCGTCACAACCGGTTTTAATTCCTGATAACTTTAATCACATTAAGAGTTTCTAAAAATATAAGGATTATCGGCTAATATTTCAATATTCCTTATTTATGCATTTATTTTTTTCAAAATCAGGATATTTTATATTAGTGGAATATTATTTGCATAATAGGAATATTATTTGCCATAATAGCTGTCCATCCTTAGTGCCTTCATATTATAAATTTTGATATTTTAAAAAAACGTCTCATCTTTATCTGATTAATCAACCCTAAGATTTAAAATCTATATTCTATGCGAATACTTTTACTCCTGTTATTTTTATTATCCGGTGCTTTTTCTTTTGCTCAAAATATTTCAGTACTTACCCAACATAACGATATCAACCGTACCGGTTGGAACAATAAAGAAACTATTTTAAATCATGCAAATGTTGCTGCCGGTAAATTTGGCCTCCTTGCCACACTCAACGTTGATGATGAAGTGTATGCACAGCCCCTGATTGTAAATAGCATTAACGATAGGTAGTTATACCGGCAGTGTGCTATATACTGCCACTGTCAATAATACCGTATATGCTTTTAACGCGAACGATTTAACGAAGACGACTCCATTATGGCAGGTTAGCCTGAATCCTTCAGGGCAAAGAGCGCCGACCACTACTGATTTAAAAGATGCGCAAAGCGGAACTCCGTGTGGTGGTAATTACAAAGATTTTTCGGGGCATTTCGGAATTGTCGGAACACCTGTTATTGATACCGTTACGAAATACGTTATATGTAGCGACTAAAACAATAGATAATAGCGGGAATTTTTATGCTTACATCAATGCTCTCGATTTAAGGACCGGCCAGCACAAATCCGGAAGCCCTCATCTTATAACAGCCCAGGTAAATGGAACTGGTAACGGAAGTGTAAGTGGTAAAGTGTCGTACCAGGCCAAATTTCAGAATCAACGGCCCGCCTTGCTCCTGTATAATAGTACTGTATATGTGGCCAGTGCGTCCCATTGCGATTGGGGCCCCTACCATGGCTGGATATTGGGTTTTGACGCTACCACACTTGCCTTAAATATACTTACAACGCAACACCCAACGGTTGGGCGGGTGGTATCTGGATGGCAGGACAAGGAATATCTGTGGGAAACGATGGAAATCTCTATGTGGTTACCGGTAACGGAACAACAGTTGCAGATAATAATAATGTAACCGGCAAAAGCGAAAGCCTGGTAAAACTTTCGCCTCAGCTTACGGTACTTGATTGGTTTACACCAGCAAATTACTCATTATCTCGATCAGTCGGATCTTGACTATGGAAGTGATGGAGCATTAATAATTCCCAATTCGACCACAACGGTATCCGGTTCAAAAGAAGGCATTTCTTATGTAATTGACTATAATAATATGGGCCGTTTAAATTCTACGAACAGCCAGGTGAAAGATACCCTGGAATTCAACCCAAACAGGCTCGGGCTATGTGCATGTGCATGGTTCACCGGTTTATGCACAGTTAAGCGAAGGCGAATTTGTTTATGCATGGTCGGAGAGTTTTAACCTTCGGCAATTTACTTTCAACAGGGCCACACGGAACATTTCTTTCAGCCTATACGCAGGGAACCAGGAAACTTGATAATGGAATGCCCGGCGCCATGCTCTCTCTTTCGTCAAACGGAGGTGATACTTCTTCGGCAATTGTATGGGCGTGCTTTCCCAACCTCGGGCAATGCCAATAACCAGGTTAGGCCAGGCACATTCGCGGCTTATAAAGCCAATAATATTGCTGCCGGTGAAATTTGGAACAGTGATCAAAGACAGGCCGATACGGTAGGAAAATTTGCAAAATTCAATGCGCCAACTGTTGCCAACGGAAGAGTTTATGTGCCCACTTTCTCAAAGGCTATTAAAGTATATGGAACTACGACAACAAACTGCGTTGCCAATGGTACAGGTATCCTTGCAGAATATTTTACAAACACCCAACCTTCGGCGCCTTTTCCAGCTACTGCTACCGTTACAAAAACCGAACCCACCATTAACTTTGACTGGGCCACCGGTGCCCCCGCGGGCATCAGTACTGACCTTTTCAAAGCAAGGTTTACCGGTTATGTACAGAGCGTTAACGCAGGCACATACACATTTTATGTGGCTGCTGACGATGGCGTCAGGCTTTGGATAAATGACCAGTTATTAATAGATAAATGGGTCGACCAGTCAGCGACCTGAATTTAGCGCAACCATCACTTTATCACAATGTACTAAAAATACCATCAGGCTTGAATACTACGAAAATAAAGGCACTGCTACCTGCATGCTGAAATGGAGTGGCCCTTCAATAGCAAAACAAAGTATTCCAACTGCGCAATTGTATCCCGCAGTTGTCACGAGCTGCCCTGCTAACGGTACGGGCCTAGTGGCGGAATACTTTACAAACGCACAACCGGCAGATCCTTTTCCATCCACTGCCACTATTACCAAAACAGAGCCGGTCATAAACTTTGACTGGGGTGCCGGTGGCCCTGCAGGCATTAGCAGCAACCTTTTCAAAGCAAGGTTTACCGGTTATGTACAAAGCGCAGATGCAGGAACCTACACATTTTATGTTACAGGAGATGATGGCTTCAGGCTTTGGGTAAACAACCAATTATTGATAGATAAATGGCAGATCCAATCAGCAACTGAATATAGTGCAACCATTAGTTTACCGCAATGCACCAGGAATGCTATAAGGCTTGAGTATTATGAAAATACCGGCCTTGCTGTTTGCAAGTTAAACTGGAGCGGCCCTTCAATACCTAAGCAAGTAATCCCGAGTACGCAATTATTTACTTCACAAAGCGGGCAGCTCGTTGGTGGCAGAATTAATAGTGATAAAGAAATCGGTAATGGTGACTTTGTTGTTTATCCCAATCCGAACCGAACACATAGCCTTACGATTTCTACTACCGCTGATATTCACCAGGGAGGACAAATCATGATCTACAATACATTAGGGCAAGTTGTGAACAACAGCCCAATATTAAACGGCGATTCAAAAAATGGGATGGTCAAAATTCCTATCCATCTTCCACGTGGCGTTTATGTAATTAAATTGTTAACAGGTGATGCAACCTATTCCTCAAAATTTGTAGTGTTGTAGTATCTTCAAATAAGACATCGTACCACCCGGCTAAAACAAGCTGTTTAACTTGCAGCCGGCAATTTCACCGTATTTATAAACGGTGAGGTTGCTTAGCTCGCCCGTATAATCATATAAACTTGCCGCAGCTTTCTTCCGACTCCATCCAGTCTATCAGCTGTTAATGTCTTTTTTATAATTCTGTTTAGGTAAGAAGCATTGATGACCCTCAATTTGTACACAAAATATCAGCATTAACGCCCGAAAGCCGGCGTATCCGGGTACAATTTTCCTCGTTTTCACATAGATAAATGCATGAAGAACAGAGTATTATGCTGGCATAATTTTTATATGATCTATTAACAAAATAACCAAAATACCTATCTCTTTACGATGCTTATTTTTATATGAAAATTGAAAAGTTGAAAATTATGCGTGGGCCAAATTACTGGTCCACCTTTCGGAAGCAACTGATAGTAATGAAATTAGATCTTCAGGAATCTGAAGAATCTCCAACAAACAAAATTGAAGGATTCGCGGAACGCATAGAGGAACTACTTCCTTCACTTTATGACCATCGCTGTTCAGAGAAAAAGCCGGGGGGATTTTTCGAGCGTGTTAAAAAAGGGACATGGCTGGGGCATGTAATCGAACATGTTGCACTGGAGTTGCAGTCTCTTGCAGGAATGCCCTGCGGTTTCGGAAGAACCCGGTCAACGGGCAGGAAGGGCGTTTATAACGTGGTATTTACCTACCAGGTGGAAAATGCAGGATTGTATGCAGCAAAAGCCGCAGTTCGTATTGTGCAGGCTTTAAAGGCAGGTATTCCTTATGATATCCAAACCGATATCAACGAATTAATAAAAATAAATAGAAACGAAGGCATCGGCCCAAGTACGCAATCTATTTTAAACGCTGCGAAAAAAAGGGGAATACCGTTCCGGCGTCTTGACAACAATTCGCTTGTAATGCTGGGGCAGGGTGTTCATCAAAAGTTAATACAGGCTACGATGGCTTGTACTACCAGCGGCGTTGGTGTCGAAATTGCCGCTGATAAAGAACAAACAAAAAAGTTGCTGGAACAAAATTTCATTCCTGTCCCGGAAGGAAAAACAGCATCAGGTAAAGAAGGCCTGAGAGAGGCAATAGCATCAATTGGTTTTCCATTGGTTATTAAACCTGTTGACGGCAACCAGGGAAAAGGCATCACTACAGATATCACAACGGAAGATGAAGCCTTTAAGGCATTTGAAAAAGCCCAAACCATTTCGAAGGAAGTTATAGTGGAACGGTTTATCAGGGGATTTGATTTTCGTTTTCTCGTAATTAATTATAAACTGGAAGCAGTCGCAAGAAGAACTCCTGCAATGGTAATCGGCGATGACCACTCGAGCGTTCGGGAATTAATAGATAAAACAAACAGCGATCCATGCCGCGGTGAAGGGCATGAAAAAGTTTTAACCAAAATCAAACTCGACGAACAGACAAGTTCCATCCTGGCTGAAAAAGATCTTACGCTTAACTCCGTCTTGCCTTACGGCGAAATTTTATTTTTAAAAGATACAGCCAACCTGAGTACGGGTGGAACTGCCCGCGATGCTACAGACATTGTACATCCCTATAATATATTTCTTGCCGAGCGTATTGCACGCTTAATGAATCTCGATATATGTGGCATTGACATAGTTGCTGAGGATGTTACTAAACCCATCACCGAGAAAACCGGGCCATAATAGAAGTGAATGCGGGGCCTGGCTTCCGCATGCATCTTTCACCCTATAAAGGAATACCAAGAGACGTTGGCGAGCCGGTGATAAGAATGCTGTATCCCGATGGAGCGCCCTCAAGGATTCCGCTTGTTGCAGTTACAGGCACAAACGGTAAAACAACGACCACACGCCTTATTGCCCATTTAGCAAAAAATGCAGGCCACATCGTTGGCTACACAACCACTGATGGTATTTACATCCAGGACCAGGCAATACATTATGGCGATTGCAGCGGCCCGGCAAGTGCAGAGGCAGTATTGAGAGACCCGATAGTAGATTATGCGGTGCTTGAATGTGCGAGAGGCGGTATACTTCGCTCGGGCCTTGGGTTTGATAAATGTAACATCAGCATTATTACCAACATAACAGAAGATCACCTGGGATTGGATGATATTAATACACTTGAAGATTTGGCAAAGGTAAAATCAGTTGTTGCACGCAGCACTTTTGATAATGGCTTTGCAATTCTTAATGCGGATGATGATATTGTCTATAAAATAAAAGATGAGCTTGATTGCAATATCGCTTTATTCAGCATGCAGGAGAATAATGAACGCATCATTTCTCATTGCGAAGCAGGCGGCTGGGCTGCAATAATTGAAAAAGGATATTTTACCATTTGTAAAGGTGAGTGGAGAATAAGAGTTGCTAAAGTGACTGAGGTGCCACTAACCCTTGATGGCCGTGCAACATGCATGATCAAAAATATATTGCCGGCTATATTAACTGCTTCCCTAAGTGAATTCGATACCAAAACGATTCGTAAAGCGCTGCAATCTTTTATACCGGGGCCGGACACTACCCCAGGGCGTATGAATATTTTTAAGATCAGGAATTTTGAGGTAATGATTGATTACGTGCATAATACAGACGGCTTCAGGCAAATGAAAGATTTTATGAAACAGGTGGCAGCCAAAACGAAAGTTGGCATTATAGGTTGTACGGGCGACAGGAGAGATGAAGATATAAGACAAATGGGAATGTATGCAGCTGACATGTTTGATGAGATTATAATAAGGCACGACAAAGATGGAAGAGGCAGAACAGATGAAGAAATAACGAGATTAATACTTGAAGGCATACACCAGGTAAAACCGGAGGCAGATCCTATTATCATTTCAGACGAACAGGATGCTTTGACGCATGCCATAGAACATGCCGGTAAAGATACTTTCATTGCACTTGGCGAGTGATAATGTACAGGGAAGTATTGAATTCGTAACAACAGTGAAACAAAAAGAATCACATACATTGTCTCTTGAATTATAGACATTAAAACTAAAACAATGACACCAAAAGGAACAGTATTAATTATCGGTGGCGCCGAAGATAAAGGTGAGGCGGAAAAGGAAATGGAACAACAAAATAAGATGTACGAAAAATTTGAAATCCTCAGAGAACTTTTGCCTAAAAATGGTAAAAAACAAAGAATAGAAATAATAACTACTGCTTCAAGTGTGCCGGATGAAATGCAAAAAATGTATCTCGATGCATTTAAAAAAATTGATTTTACGAATGTGGGTTTTATGGACATAAAAGATAAGCATGAAGCGAGAGATGTTGAGGTATGCAAACGGGTAGAAAAGGCACATGCTGTATTCTTTAGTGGCGGAGATCAGTTTAAGCTTTCGGCAATATTGGGAGGCACTGAAACAGTTAACGTAATAAAAGATAAATACTTTCATGACGAAGATTTTGTGGTTGCCGGCACAAGCGCCGGAGCAATGGCCATGACAAAAATTATGATCTATGAAGGCGGTGTGCATGAAGCAATACTGAAAGATGACCTTAAAATGTCTTCCGGCCTCGGCATATTTGATACCTGCATTATCGATACGCATTTTATTAAACGCGGAAGATTTGGAAGGCTTGCACATGCCATAACAATGAACCCCGAATCCCTGGGTGTGGGGCTCGGCGAGGACACTGCATTAGTTATTAAAAAAGGCTTTGATGCTGAATGCTGGGGATCGGGTATGGTCGTCATCATTGATGGTAACCAGATCGAGCAAACCAATATAACAGAAATAGAAGATGGTGACCCTATTTATGTGGAGAATCTTCGCGTGCATCTTCTTGTCAAGGGCAGCAAATTCTCTATTAAAGAACGCCGCATGGCAAATGAGATCCGGAACGACAAAAGGCAGAAAACAAAAACTCATGCATGATGCAAAAGTTGATACGGCCGTTAAAAAGTAAATTCAATAACCTTTAAAAAATCATGAGCGTAAGACAAAAAAGTGTTGAAAACCTGGTTGGGCTTTTAGAGTCATCTGCTGAATTAAAAAATGCACTTGAGATTTCATTGAAAGAGGCAAAGCAGCCGGGGATCGACACATTGGAAGCCCTTTATAATTTCCTGGATGGCATACTTACCCATATTCCAACCGAAAGAGAGTTAATGCCCTCGGTAAGACAGTTTTATTTCATCATGAGTAAATCGCCGGGGGATGTACTTCGAAAAAATAGGGCCTTCAATGAATGGATAGAGGATTTTATTATTACACGCGGCAATTTTATGGACACGCCGGAATCAACCGAAACGCTCGAAACTTTCATCAATAACCCGGAGTATAAAATAGATGATTATATAAAAGGGCCGAGTGGGTGGCTCACCTACAACCAGTTTTTAGCGCGGCAGTTAAAACCAGGTAAAAGACCCGTAACAGATCGTTGCAATGATCACGTCATTGTTGCTCCTGCCGACAGTGAATTTATGGGGCAATGGCCTATTGCTGATGATTCAACCTTAACAGCGAAAGGTGTTACTTATTCCGTTGCGGAATTGCTAACGGGCAGTGCATACCAACACAAATTTAATAAGGGAATATTTACACATAGTTTTTTAGCGATTACCGATTACCATCGTTATCATGTGCCCGTCGGAGGTATTATCCGGGAAGTAAAAAAAATACCTGCTACGACATGGGTCACCGAAGCCCGCAAACCGGATGGGTCGCTGGAAAACATAGATGATGTTGGCTTCCAATTTTCACATACCCGCGGCTATATCATTATTGAATCCGCCGTAGGTTTTGTTGCGGTAATGCCCGTTGGTATGGGGCATATTTCTTCGGTCACCCTTAACGTGGAAGAGGGCACCGCGTTGGTAAAAGGTGATGAGTTCGGCTATTTTGCCTTCGGAGGTTCGGATATGATTATGCTGTTTGAAGCAGGCAGAGTAGAATTTACGGCAAAAGAAAACACACATTATAAGCAAGGAGAGCAAATTGCCAGGGCGATTATTTAGCTCTCAGCTTTTTTGTATCCTTAACTCGCCACAAAACATCGTTACGAAAACCAGATGGGCTTACAGGCTCATACTTTTCGGCAAGTTTAACGCTAATTCGGGGCCTTCAATTCTCTTTCGGGACCATTGTTGAAATCGAAGCATCATACCGGGCTTACTTTGTTATAAACAATTTCCAAATACATAAGTAATTGTAGTCAAGCAAAACAAAAGATCATATACGTTTTATTTATTATCTTAGTGGAAATAATTCAGTGGAACAAACAAAAGATAAGTCCGGGATAATAGTAATGGTGTTTAATATAATTATAATCGCCGTTGTAATTTGTATATTATTTGAATTAGTTGGCTAATAGAACCCTACATTTTCCACTGCCGCCGGATCTTCCTTTCGTCAAACTATGTGTCATTTATTTTTACTAACAGTAGTTGAACACTCATGTTTGTATCCATAACAGGCCTGGTTACCAAAGTTGGTGGATGGATGCCATGGAGCAGTTATCGCACATGAATATTGCCTACCGGAGTTGTGTGAGTAGAAAATGCTATCAAACATGTGATCACAATTGACCCCTGGATTAATGATAATACCGATACAAATCCAGGTTGTTTTATCTATCTTATTACGGACAACTGTGTAAAATAAATTAAAAATCACTATATTAAAAAATACCCAGATAGCAGTATGAAAAATTTTATTATGGTTAACTTTGTCATTTCAATTGTATTCAATTAGCGTTACAAGACACTTTCGATTGATCTGTACTTATTTTTAAAGATCTGACCTGTAATAGTGAGGTTATAAACAGGCAAGGTATACGGCCTACTCCGCTATAGGTAAATGCCAGTTCAGTGCTGTCTTTGATTGATTGTTACTTCGCTTTATATCTTCTTAAAAAGAGTTCGATAAATCACTTCACGCGTCTATGATAACCTTCATTGCTTTTTCTTTTGATGCATTTCCAAATACTTCATAAGCATGTAGTATATCGATCTAATTTGAAATGATGTGTTATCAATTTACCGGGCGCTATCTTTCCCGAAGAAACGGTTTTCAAAAGCATCGGGGTGGTATTGGTATTGACCAGCCCGGTTGTTAAGGTTATATTTTTGATCCACAGGTCCTGTATTTGCAGACTCTACTTTTTTGCCATGAACCCCCACATTCGCAATATGGCCGCCGGGGCGCACAACACCCTGGCATATATCGAAAGTAGCAGGCAGGCCTACTGCTTCGATTGATACATCAACACCATCTTTTGTTTCAGCCATAATTCTTTTTACAGCATCTTCAGTTCCTGAATTAATTATATCAGTGGCTCCAAATGCTTTAGCCAGTTGAAGACGGTTATCATCCACATCGATCATATAAATCCTTGCAGGTGAATAAAATTGAGCGGTTAGCAAAACAGACATACCTACCGGCCCGGCACCAACAATAGCAATGGTATCTCCGGGTTTTACACACCCGTTTATTACCCCGATTTCGTGGCCTGTTGGCAATATATCACTTAGCATCACCAATGCTTCCAGGTTGCCCCCGGCAGGAACAGGATGGAGGCTGTTATCGGCATGGGGGATGCGTACATATTCCGCCTGCGTGCCATTGATAAGGTTCCCCAGTATCCAACCACCATCTTCACAATGAGAGTACATTTGTTTTTTACAATATTCACAGGTACCATCAGAAGTTATACATGAAATAATAACCTGGTCACCTTTTTTAAAGTTCCTTACACCGGTTCCCACTTCCTCAATGATACCGACACCCTCATGGCCGAGTGTTGTTCCGGCTTGAACAGATGGTGTCTTACCATGCAAGATTCCTAAATCTGTTCCACAGATGGTGGTCTTAATTATTTTAACCAATGCATCCGTAGGTTTCTCAATAACCGGCATGGGAATTTCTTTCAATTCAATCTTACCGGGCCCCCCATATACGAGGCCTTTCATTGTTGCTTTTTTAAGGCGTGGTTTAGGCATTGTATCCGCTTCATTATTGGGTGCAGTTGTTACAGTATTTTCAGATATTGTTTTCATCTTTTTATTTTGTTTTTTAAAAATTTTGTTTAACATTAAAATCGGAGACACAATACTCCTTTCACTTATACTATACAGCCCGTAAAATCAACTGGAAGTTTACATCAAAGGCATCTTTTATTTTTATAAGGCCAGCCATCTTTTTCGGGGGAGACAATTTGAAATCAGAAAAGTTGAAGCTACGCCCACCATCTAATTGTATATCGCCGGGGCCCGTTGTTAGAAAATGAGTAACTCAATTCAAACCGCTTTACAACCCCGGCCAGTTCTACTTCTACCCATCCTTTTATCAATTCATTTTTATTAAGGAGCACCGGCATTGATTGAAGTGAAAGAAACCTGATAGTCATTTTAGGGTATTCTTCGGCTTTAAGGGTTTTTCTTAGGTCCTTCGTAATCATGCGGCTATGGCAATTGAAGTTGGCTATTTCCATTTGCATTTTTCCGGACAACTTTATAGGTATTGATGAACTATTAACGGAAGTAATCGTATCACTTTGATCATAGTCATTGATGTTACAGGTAAAACTGTTAACATTTGATTTTCCATCAACCCGAAGCGTACTGCTTTTTTGAATAACCCATCTAACAGATTTGTGTGAGGCCTGGGCAATTGTTACGGGCGATTGGCTGATCATGCAATGCCACAGTAATAAATGTAAAACAGGACTTTTTGTATAACATCATTGTAAATTTTTATTGATGCAGTTATGACTAACGAATTACGCCACTTATTTTTTATAATTTAGGTCCCCAGAGGTCTATAATTAAAAACCTACTACTGCTTCAACTACAAAGCCTTTGAATTGGCCTCCATTGCGGTAATCGGTGACGGGAAAATCTTTGTATTTCTGAATTACATATTCGCCCTTTAAAAGAACATTCTGAGTAACGAACCAACCGCCGGCTAATGCAGAACGGTCAACTTTTACATTAGTAGCATAGCCGGCTAATTGTGCTGTCACTGCATTATACCTGGCACCTACAAAAAGGTTTTCTGCTTTGCCAAACCGGTAAACAACGTCTCCGGCAACCTGGCTTGCTTTTCTATCTGTAGTTTCGATTTTAGTTCTTCCTTTGGATGTTTCATAGGTGCCAAACAATTCAAGTCCGCCAACTTTCAAAAATCCATTCAGCATTAGTGCATCTATTTTTTTACTAAACCCGGGATTTAACCTTCCCGAGAAGGCTATTGCTGTAGAGGCCTGCACAGCGCCCGTTGCATCTTTCCATATATCCATTGCGTTTTGATAATTAGAACCTCCACGGTCTCCTCCATATAAAGTAAGCCCGCTTCCATGCATTGCTTGAATTATGGTATAAGCTACCGGACAGGCGTACACGAATGTTTTTTGCAAGTTGTTTATCTATACCACCTTTTAAAATAATTGAAGGATTGCGGCTGTCATTATTATCCACTACTGCCCCGTTAACTACTCCTTTCGTTGCTGAATCAATGCTACCTTTTATCATACCATTGGTCAACGCAACCATCCCAAATAATCCATTCTTTTGCACAAAAACCTCACCGCCTATTTCAGTTGCATATGCATCCATTATGTAACTTTCCATAAATGGATTATACAAAGTCTGGCCTGCATCTGACCTGCGAAAATGTGCATCACCATAATTCACTTCCATATGCCCGACTTTAATGGTGGTAACTTCCATAAGCTTTGTGAAGAACCTGCTTTTGAATGGCAAGCTTGTCAAATTGTATATATCCTCCTTTTACCCACGCTTCATTGTGATGACGGGTAGATAAATAAGTGGTAACGTTCAAATGAATACCATCAGCAAGTTGTATATCTGTGAAAAGATTGGCCATAGCCGTCATAAAACCGGGAGCAATGGGATACAGTTTATTTAAACCCTGGTTACCTGTGGCGGTATTTTCATTTTTCAGATTTTGATACTGCTGCGTAAAACCTGCACCCAGCCTTACACGAGGCCCCTGGAACTTCAATGTATCGGCAGTCTTGCCCGTTTCAAAAACATTAATGCCCCTTTGATCATAGGGCCTCCAATATGATGGCCTTCCATAATATTCATGGTCTATTTGTGCCATGGCAGCCATAGGAATCATGCAACCTGCAATGAATGCTACTTTAAGTGTGTATTTTGAAAGTAACTTCTTCATAATAATGATTTGTATAGTTTACGGTTAATTTTGGAATTACCTGCTGAATTTTAAGTTATATGCGATGCTGATATCATTGCCGGTTTTAATAGTTCCAAGCATAACAGTTGGAGGCTTTACATTATAATCGGTCATTTTCATTTTCTTCACACCTGTTACTGTAAAGGTTTTGTCAGAAGGATTGTACCTGGCTGTTGCCACGAGATCTGTTTGTTTTGTTGTTCCTGCAATAGACATTGTTCCCACACAATCCAGGAGATAATTATTAGAACCATTAGAAGTGACAGTGGCAGACGTAAGTACAAAACTTATGTTAGGGTTGTCGCCCGTCTTTAAAGCTTTGTATGTATTTTTATCCATTGCGGTATGCCCGCTCTTTAAATTTTTTGCAGGGAGCGTAAAACTTAATTTGGTCAGTGAGGTAATTTTGCCATCAGCGCCAAGAGTAAACTCAGCTTCACTGGTACCGGTTGCGGCTTTCATTTCCCAATCATGCAACGTAGAGGTACCTTTTAAGCTTATATCCATTGAATGAGATTCATAGCTTGTTTGCGCGATAGTTGCATTACATATAGAGAAGGTAACAGCGAGTAATAATGCAATTTTTTTTATTGAGATTTTTTTCATGATGGTTTTATTTTGTTTAATAAGCTTTTTTCAAAACACGAAATTAGCTGTGTGTACGACGCGCTAAAGATGATTGCGTAGTGCACATAACATGTTTGTTATCATGAAACCGGAAGCTGTCTTTTTTACATGACGAAACTCATAATAATGTATGATGGCGGTATACAAATAACAAGCAGGGGCAGGATTAATTTTATGTGATGGTAAGGGGTTTCATTATAAGCATAAAACGTTATGGAAAAGGGATTCATTATGGAATTAAGTAATAAAGAAATATTAATTAACAAGTGATAGTCTTATAAAAGACATCCAATATGAATTTTCGTCCTCTTACCCTTTCCTTAAAATTGAGTTTCTTGCCTTGAATAACAAGGCCAAAAATGGCAGAAGTGCTTCGCTGGATCCACACATCCTATTAAAACAACTTGCAAATGTAAATCCCCGCAATATTGATATTAACAGGAACAGAACTGTTGCAGAACTATCGCGTGAACTACAGGATATCCTTGGAGTATTGGTGCGGGTGTCCAGGAAGTCCGGTAATGTTTGGAGTACTATATCTATAAGTGATAGCTGGACATTGCAAAGCCAAAATATTGCAGGGGAATATATTAGTTCGCAGATGGCACCTGATGTAATTGAACCGCCGGTTAATATAAATTTTTAGCAGATTAAATCTTAACACGATCTCCTGGGAGAATATATTTATTGCCAAACAACCACCTGGTTAACTTGTTTAATGGGATGATGCCGTAAAGCAAATTTTTATAAATTATTTAAACCGGCCGTGGTAAGCTCTTTCGAGGGCTTCACGGTGATTGGGGTGAGCCACTGTAATTAACGCTTTTGCTCGTTGCCTGAGGTTCTTTCCAAAAAGATCGATTATACCATATTCGGTTACTACCCAATGCACATGGCCTCGTGTGGTTACAACACCCGCACCTTCCTTTAGAAATGGCACAATACGCGACAAGCCTTTTGATGTGGTGGAAGGCATGGCAATAATGGGCTTGCCGTCTTCCGACAAAGAGGCGCCTCGTATAAAGTCCATTTGACCGCCAATGCCGGAGTACTGGTAGGTGCCAATTGAATCAGCACAAACCTGGCCGGTTAAATCAATTTCTATTGCGCTGTTAATAGCAGTAGCCCGCGGGTTTTGCCTGATGATACTTGTATCGTTTACATAAGCGATATCCATCACCCTTATTTGCGGGTTATCGTCTACAAAATCATATAGCTTGCGCGTGCCTATAATAAAACCTGTTACTGACCGGCCAACATTCAGTTTCTTCATGCTATTATCAACAATGCCTTGTTCTATAAGCGGAATCACACCATCCGACATCATCTCCGTATGAATGCCAAGATTCTTATGACTGTAAAGATTTTGCAGCACCTGGTCGGGAATACTTCCTATGCCCAATTGCAGTGCGGCACCATCTTCAACAAGAGATGCCACATTCTTACCAATCTGTATAATGGCATCATTTGTTTTTGAGGAATAGTTTACTTCAGGCAATTCGGTTTCCAGCAAAACAAGGGAATGAATTTTATCCAGGTGAATAAATCCATCGCCATGTGTTCGCGGCATTTTAGGGTTTACTTGTGCAATAACGAAGGCTGCGGTTTCTACAGCGGCTTTGGCAATGTCCACTGAAGTTCCCAATGAACAAAATCCGTGTTGATCAGGTGGCGAAACATGGATCAGGGCTACATCGATCGGTAATATTCTTTTTCTGAACAACTGTGGTATCTGGCTAAGAAAAATCGGTACATAATCCCCATATGCGCTATTTGCGATGCTGCGCGTGGTTGCTGAAACAAACAGTGAATTGAAGAAAAAACTTTTCCGGTATTCGGGATTATCAAAGTTTAAATCACCAATGTTAGTGATGCTCACCAGTTCCACATTATTCAATTCATTGTGGCGGGCCTGTAATGCCCGTACCAGGCAAACAGGTGTAGATGCACTGCCATGTATAAATACCCTGTTGCCGCTTTTTATACATTGTACTGCCTGTTCCGCTGTTATGTATTTTTCATTCACTGGCTGCAATGACATGGATATTAAATAAATTAAACGAGCCCGATATTATGCGCAATTAACACATCTGTTTACAAACCGCACAACACCTTAATATGAAAAATTGCGCAATTTCTTTTCATTGATGATGATAATCTTTCCTGCCTGGATATCAATGAGCTTTTCATCTTTGAAATCGCCCAATGTGCGTATTAAAGATTCGGTCGCTATGCCAATCGACTGCGCCATATTTTCTCTTGATAAGTTTAAAACAATTGCATCCCCTCTTTCTACTTTATATTTTTCCAATAACTGAATAAGGCCATAAGCAACTTTTTTTCGCAATGAGCTGTATGCAAGATTTAACAGGCTTTCTTCTTTCTCCACAATATTTTGTGCAATGATCTTAATGAATGCTTGTGCTATCCGTATATCGTTGGATACCAGCTGCAAAAAATCTTCACGCGGTATCAGCATTAATGTCGTCTCTTCAAGTGCCTGCGCCTCATCTTTATAATTTACATCTTCTAAAATAGATGTATAACCAAAGTATTCACCAGGTGCGTGAATGCTGGTGATAAATTCTTTTCCATCATCGTTGGTCTTTGATATTTTAACCTTTCCGGAAACAACATAAAATATAGCCCGCGGCCTTTGCCCGTATGAATACACATTCACTTTTTTGGTGTAACTAACCAACTCTCTTTCATCCGAAGTAAGCTGAACTTTACCTGTTTGATTTGCATCATGTAAGAAATCGGTTAGCGCTTGCGGCCCGGCATATTGCTCTTTCAACAACTCAATTTTCTTTAACCTTGTTTCTATTGCATGTAATAACTCTATTCCATCAAAGGGTTTCGTAATGTAATCATCAGCACCCATTTCCATTCCTTTTCTAACATCTGATTTTTCTGATTTTGCAGTCAGGTAAATAAAAGGGATACCTGCTGTTTCTTTGTGTTTACTTAATAAATGATATACGCCATAGCCATCCAGCACGGGCATCATAATATCACAAACAATTAAATCAGGCTTTTCTTTAAGCGCTAATTCAACTCCTGACTTTCCATTCTCCGCAGTGAAAACTTTATAATTAGAAAGCTCAATTATTTCAGCCGTATTCTCACGTACTTCACGGTTATCTTCTATAATTAATATTTTTTTCATTGTTGTTGGCCCGTTATATTTTGGGGAATATAAATGGTAAATATAGTGCACTCGCCAAGTTTGCTTTTCATAGTTATCGTTCCGTTCATCAGCTCAAGATATTTACCCACGATGTGCAAGCCTAAACCTGTTCCCTGGATGTTGCCGGCATTTTTTGCACGAAAGAAACGTTCAAATAAATGCTGCTGGTCCTCTTCCGAAATGCCAATGCCGTCATCTTCAACAGAGATCATAAAATTATTGCCGTTTAACAGAAGAAATAACTTTAATGATTCCATTTTCATCTGTAAACTTTATTGCGTTGGAAATAAGGTTGACCAGAATGTTTTTAACCAGGTTTCTGTCTATCCAGATATCCCGCTCAACTATATTGGTAAGATTTATTTTCTGGCCTGTTTTAAACAAGCCATCCAGTTCCTGCACTAAGTCTTTAAGTATTTCATCAACAGACAACAGGAGTAACCAATTCCATATTTGTTTGTACTAAACCTTCTTCCAGTTTTCCAAGGGAAAGGAAGTCTTCAAGGATATTTTTCATTCCACTTACAGCATCTTTTATCCGGCTAATATGTTTTTCAACTTTTGGATCGGCTTGAGGCTTATTGTACTTGTCCAATAAATATGCAGATGAAAGAATGATGCTTAAAGGCGTTCTGAATTCATGAGATGCCACCGTTACAAAACCTGATTTTAGTTCATTAAGGTCTTTCTCATTTTCATAAGCAAGGTTTAGCTCCTCTTTAGAACGCTCTAACTCCGACAATGCTTCGCGAAGCATCTTTGTTCTGTCTTCTACCTTTTGTTCCAGTTCGGCATTCATAGATTTTATCTCAGCAGTCACCCGTTCCAACTCATGAGTTTGCGCCATGACCATTGCTTCATGTTTCTTTCTCACTGTTATATCAATTACAAAGGCGATCACAAAAGTTTCGTCTTTAATAATATAATGGCTAAGGCTTACTTCAACTGGAAACGTAGTCCCGCCTTTGCTTTGGGCAAACAAGTCCCTTCCATGGCCCATGATCCGAGGCTCAGGATGTTGATAATATTGTTCCCGATATTTCTCATGCCTTGCATGCGCGGAAGCAGGTAAAAGCACATCAACTACTTCGCCCAAAACTTCTTCCTTCGTATAACCAAATTGCGTTTCTGCGTATTTATTAAAGTTGATGATCTGGCCCTCATTATTTGTAACAACAATTCCAATAGTAGCAAAATTGAACAGCGCTTCAAATTGATGGATGTTATCAATATTATTAAGAGAAAAACGGCTTTGTGGCGACATAGGTATTATGATTATCGATCCAGGCTGTAACAATTCGCTTCGCGTATTTATACTTTTATAAAAAGAATTGCTAGTGCCTTAAAGTTAGGCATTTATTTCTCGTTAGAATTCATCATCGTTCAGAGGAGAGAGTTTTGGGGAATAACGATTTTTTCGAAGAAAATCAGAGTCATATTAAACAGTAAGAAAATTGCAGACAATATTTTGAAATCTTTCTACTCAGTATTAACTTTAAATATGCGATCGACTATAAAGCAATAATTTTTTCTATGAAAACTTTTTCTAAAGTCATTTTAATAATGCTGTCTTCGATGACATTTGTTATTCCGGTTTCTGCGCAAAACATACGGTCATTTATTAATGGAGCCAAAACCATTCTTACGCATAAGAATAAAACCTCCAGTCCGTATAGCAAAACCATTAATCATGATAATAAGACAATTAATAATGATACCCAAACTGTTTCGAAAGCAATAATAATAACTCCACCGCCGAAGTCGCCAGTACTAACACCCAGGATTTAAGTGGCACCTGGAAAGGACAATCAAATATTGGTGAGTATACGGCGTATATTGAAACTTACTTAATGAAAACGGGAGATTATACCTATTCAGGCGTTAGTTATACAATATTGAAAAAATCACATGATAATATTCCTCTCTCTGACCCGCGCGTACCACGACGGAAAGTATTGTTCAATGCTACGTTTAGTAATAATCTACTATCGATAAGCGAATATGATACCATTGAAGTACATGGCATGCCAGCTTCACTTCAAAAAGGGAATTTTGAGTTGCAAAATGATAGCAACCAATTAAAACTGACAGAGGTTGGTAACAAGGGCTATGAATTACATGAAATTCATACAAGTGCAGATTTTCCGGAAGTATATAAAAAATATTTTGAAAAAAATGCAGATCAACAAGCCCGTTCAAACGGAAGAACTGAGGATCTCACTACAAGCAAATATAACAAAGGTGAAATAGTAAAGAATGTAGTATACACAGGACAAAAAATGTATATAAATATGGAAATTATTCCTGAAGGAAATGATGAGTGGAAGTATCTTGCCAATGGTATTTTTTTTGTAGATGCACAAAACAGCATTTCAGGATCAATTAACTCGTCAAGGAGCTATTTAGGGAAGGAATGGATTTATCCCACGCATCAGGAACTTCATGGTCAGGTGAAAGGGACTTATGAGCCTCAAAGCCAGGAATTGCATATACAAGTATATAACGACCCTAATGCAATTTCAGATGTTTATGATATAGCCCTGACAAGTAGCAGCAGGGTTAAAGGTAAAGGGACTATAAAACAAAAGGACGGTAATATTTTCAGATCCGTTGTTGGAGACTACAGTACCACAAATGTTAAAATTATGGTTTCAGTCCCCGTTAATGGCAACCATGATTTCAGACTTGTGGGTCGTTGGAATGTCGCCCAGCCGGGGCATCACAACTTTCCGGTTTTTTCAAATACATATGTGGAACTTTTTGCAAATGGCATTGGAATATCAAGAAATGAACGCCTGAATACAAGGAAGAATGTTAAATTATTCAACTGGAAGGTGACAGATAATCGCATCTTGAACTTGTTAGGTTCAGACTATTCATTCACTCTGACCAATAATGTATTAACGTTAAAAACCGCTTCGTCACAAGCAATTACTTTAAAAAGAATATCGGATGATCCATTTGGCAGTTATAAGCATGCTTTGACGCCGGGCACTGTAACCGGGAACTGGATCCGGGGAGGTAAACTAAAAGATGATGAAATTAAGTACGCAGCGGATAGCTTGTATGATTCGAGAAATTTTTTTTATGATATGCACTCTTTCACGGACGAGCTTGGTGAATTGATCCAGTACCGCTTTCCTGACCCTTTGCAACAACTCCCACTTGACTCACTGCATTTTTTAAAATATAAATCGGAAAACGTAATTAATAATGGCAATGCAAAAGGTAGTTTATATTCTTTCACAGGTATGGATGCCGAAGATAATGAGGAATACTATTGCCTGCAAAGTGATGGGATTATGATTTTAACGGGAAAAGATGTATCGCTGTATCTTATAAAAGTAGGCGAACCGAATTGGAATAATTTAACATCCCTTCATAACGCCTATAATGCGAAAATTTTCCCCCGCAGAATACCACCGCCCCATAGTCACTGGGAAGAATGTACAACATGTAATGGTGACGGTAATTTAGGTGATGGTGTTGAAGAAGACTATACTTACACCAACGCAGCAGGATATCCCGTAACTGTAACAAAACCAAAGACGAAGAAATGCCCGGATTGTTTGGGCAGAGGTGGCTTTTACGTGGATGACTTGACCGGAAAACGGCAAGCTCAAACGATGGGGCTTTTCGATCTTTTTTGAATGATCTGATATAATTAATCGGTCATTGCCGCTCTGTCATTAATTCGACTGATATTTTAGCAAATAACTAATGCAAAATTTTTATACATGAAATATTTGATCCTGCAGTTTTTTTTGCAATTTCTTCTGCTGGATTCTTTTTCACAAGACAACTCAATTGATGAAGTGAAGCAAGAAAATATAGAAGTACAAGGTAATATTAGTGACTGGTATCAGACCAACATCATGGTAAAAAAGGGTGATTGGATTTCTCTGACTGTCTCAGGAATAGTTTCGGTAGGTCCATTTGCAGGTGACGTTGATGGCGCCGGTAACAGGGAAAATCCGTTCCTGGTTAGTTATAGTCGCTATAAAGATGTTCCACATGGAGCCCTTATTTGCCAAAATGATGATACAGTTATTGCAGCGCAAACCAAATATGAATTTCAAAGCACGAGCCATTTAAAGCAGTGTTTGTCAGAATTAGATTTTTTGCCAGATGATTTTACAGGTAATTTATTCATTTCAAAATCGGACCAAGAATTAAAATTTTTAATTAATGATGCAGACTACAGTAATAATGCAGGTAGTTTTAATGTATCAGTTAAGATTTATCATAATTATTTTGCAGCACCTGGCGATGTAGTAATTTATCATGACCGAAATAACGGAGGAATAACTCATTCGGGATATGTAACTCAAATTGACGGTTGCAAGGTTATCGGCATAAATTGTTATTTACAACGACCACCATTAATTAAGGAAGTGTTAGGCAATAAATATCTCGTGTCAAATGACATCTTGCTGACAGATGTAAACCCAGATACATCTATATTAACTGATCGCTTTGGTGACTGGACTGTTTACCATCGTCCTTTTGGTCGGAAGCTTAAGACTGTCTGGATTAAGAGCTCTCAACTTTCAAATCCACCGGCAGAACCTTTAATTCCGGATCAGGTTACTGAAGGACTCACAGACCAAAATAGGTTAATTGCTTATTTTCATGAATATCATCCAATTACTGCGTATGATTATTTTGTCTTAT
Organism: uncultured Chitinophagaceae bacterium; assembly: GCA_963800635.1. Classification (GTDB taxonomy): domain Bacteria; phylum Bacteroidota; class Bacteroidia; order Chitinophagales; family Chitinophagaceae; genus Ginsengibacter. Next base: position 118,840 of record CAWDCB010000003.1, on the reverse strand, counting down.
GGTATAAAGACTTCGGTGTAAACTCACACAATTGCCATGGTTATACATTTAATTGTATTAATGTTGATGAAGTAAAATACAAACATTGGTGGAATCCGAATGATTATGAATATGAATATTATGAAATAGCAGGATATGCCGATAGAAATGGAGATAATTATGTTTGGCACATAAGTAAAGACAACAATGATCAAGCAATGGCTGTTGGATTTATTTTGCAAGACAATGGGTATGTACAGGTCCATTCAGAAGATAAAGACGGTCAACCACGTTATAAGTCAGAGTACTAAACTTTAAAGTGTAACACCACGAACGCACAATGGGGGTCCATGTACCTAAGCTCTATTGAGAGAGTTAGTATGGTAGTAGTAAAGTAATTAATGCTCATTTTTTTCCGGCGTAATCTGGCCAAAATTTTTCGGATTTCTGGGGTCTGTAAAAACCAGGCGAGTCTGGTAAAGGGGCGGCCAATCTTGGCAGTCTTGTATGATAAACTAAACAGCCAAAAACCTTCAATTTATCTTGTACAGATTGATGTAGAAGGGCAGTGGTTGACCTTCTGATTAAGTGAGCAGATACTTTAAAGGCTAAGGCCTAAGTGAGAAAATATAAATAATGATTAAAATAATCTTTCACTCCTTTAACCACCCTTTTTATAAAAAAGGTCCAAGAAGATCTGCCCATTAAAAAATTGTTGGTTACAATAAAAAAGCCACATATGTCTTAACGTCATAAGTGGCTGATTATCTGTGGGAGCACACGGGTTCGAACCGCGGACCCTCTGCTTGTAAGCCCCAAAAACATACTTTCAGTCATTTATAGTTACCTTCTGTTATCGGCTGCAATCCTTGCCTCTATTGGTTCGTATCAGATTTATTCTTAAACTTGCTATCGATATAATTTCAGTTGTTTTTGTGAAACATGTATCAAATGATGTATCAAATATAATTGACAGAGTTTATGAAAAAACAAAACATAACAGTAAAAGTTGTTCCGGATAAAAGAAGAATTAAAGATACTAAACGTTTTCCATTGAAACTAAGAATCACTTATCGAGGGCTGCGGGCTTATTACGGCATAGGTCACGATGCCACTGCAAAAAGAATGGAAAATCATTAATAGTGCTGATGCTAAGGGATCCTTAAGAAAAATAAAAAATAAAATCTTAACAATAGAAAATGATGCGCAAGATTGTTGCGAAAAAATTATACCGTTTTCGTTTAAATATTTTGAGCATGAATTCTTTGATCAACGTACCAGATTTGCAAGTCTAAAATCAACATATGAATCATACATACTTGAACTGAAAGGTAATAATCAACATGGTACTGCAGTAGGATATGAAACAGCAATGCATTCACTATTTAAATTCAAACCGGATTTACAGTTTGATGAATTAACAAAGGAATTTCTTGAAAAATTTGAACTGTGGATGCTTGAAAGAGGCAAATCAATTACAACAGTAAGTATTTATGTTCGTACCCTTCGCGCAATCATGAATCTTGCCAAAAGCAATGGCATAAAATTTCCGGATTATCCATTTGGAAGAAGGAAGTATTTAATTCCTGCAACCCGGAATATAAAGAAGGCATTAAATATTGATCAGATAAAACAATTGTTTAATTATCCTACGGTTGAATACAGCGGACTTGACAAAGCGAAAGATTTTTGGATACTAAGTTATTTATGTAACGGTATAAATATGTCTGACATAGCACGCCTTCGTTGGTGCAATTTAAGCCCGGAGACCATTGTCTTTGAAAGGGAAAAAACAAGACGCACGAAACGCGACGCTCCTGTAAAAATTATTGCATTAAGGAATGACCGCATAAATGTCATTATAAAAAAATGGGGCAATAAATATTATGGAAACTCTAATGCACTCGTCTTTAGTATTATCGATGACGGTGATGATCCCGAACGGGCCAGAAAAAAAATACAACAATTCATTCATGTCACAAATGACTGGATGAAGCGATTAGGCAAAGATCTCGAATTTGGCGTAACACTCACAACCTATGTTGCACGTCATTCCTTCGCTACAATTCTACTTCGGGGTGGCGCTCCCTTGGCATTAGCAAGTCAAACTCTTGGTCACACTAATATTGCAACAACTCAAAAATATTTTGCCGGCTTTGAATTAAAAGTGCAGGCAGAATATACTAAAGCGTTGATGGACTTTTGAAGTGGATTAAAATTGGAACACGTTATTTATGTATCTCCGTTCTCTTGCTCATTGTCGGATGACTGTGGAAACCTCTCAGAACGCATATTTCGAGTTTCCCCTTTTTTCGATCCAATACGCGTGATAATCTAAGGTCACGATCGCATAATAACGGTCATTGCGAAGCATCGTTCGCCTTGCTGTTAAATGATCTGCATACTTCAATCCATATTTTAATATTAATGCAAAGCACGCCAATCCTGCTGCATGGTTATATATAGAGACAACAAATATATATTCAAAAAACTTATTTAGTGGGATAGATGGGTTACCTTGATTCATTCACCCCTCCTTTGTCTCCCGTATAGTCCAGGAGAAGGCCTGCAACTTAAATAACACCTATGTCAACCTTGGATATAGAAAAACCAAAAATTCTTTCTAAAAATTTATTCCCGGTCGTAGGTATTGGCGCTTCAGCAGGAGGTTTGGAAGCATTTAAAAAATTGATAAAAGCCATCCCTGAAGATTCAGGTATGGCATATATCCTCGTTCAGCATTTACACCCCGACCACGAAAGTTCTTTGCCTGATATTTTACAACTGGTAACCAATCTACCTGTTATAGAAATAAGCAATAATGTACATGTCAATGCCAATAATATCTACGTTATTCCTTCCAATAAAATGCTGGTGGCAACAGATGGTATTTTAAATCTAAGCCCCAGGCCTACAAAAGGAAAACTGAATTTGCCTATCGACATCTTCTTCTCTTCGCTCGCAGAAGTACACCAGGCGCATGCAATAGGCGTTATATTATCAGGCAATGGGGCAGATGGCACTATGGGATTAAAAGCAATAAAAGATCATGGCGGCCTTACTTTTGCGCAGGACCCCGGTTCTGCTGCTTTTGACGACATGCCGCAACATGCGATTGATTCTGACATGGTGGATTTTATTCTTACACCCGAGAAGATTCCGGCGAGACTCATGGAATTGCAGCAGTCTTTTGTTGTTTCATCGTCAGTGGATGAAAATTCCGCAAAAAATATAAAGAATGAATTCGAGCTCAGACAAATACTTGCTTTGGTTAAAAAAGTTATCGGTGTGGATTTTACTTTTTACAAACAAACCACCATCCGCAGGCGCATTATCCGGCGCATAGCTCTTCTTAACCTTGAAACCACTAAAGATTACCTGGACTATCTTGGTGAAAATAAGGGTGAGCCGGGTATTTTATTCCATGATCTGTTGATACCGGTAACATCCTTTTTCCGGGACCCGACAACTTTCGATGTGTTATGCAGAACGGTTTTCCCGCAAATGCTTAAAGATAAATCAGCCGGCAATCCCCTTCGTATCTGGATAGCCGGATGCTCTTCCGGGCAGGAAGCTTACTCAATGGCAATATGCCTTCTTGAATTTTTAGGCGATAAAATCTCCCAGTTTAAAGTGCAGATTTTTGCAACTGACATTTCAGAAAAATGTATTGAGAAAGCCCGGAGCGGCACCTATTTAAGAAAAGAAATGGAAGGTATTTCGGAGACACGTGTACAGAAATTTTTTACCAAAGTAGACGGGAACTATCAAATAAAAAAACAAATAAGGGATATCTGCGTTTTTGCCGTACACAACTTATTAAAAGATCCTCCATTTGCAAAAATCGATTTAATTAGCTGTCGTAATGTTCTTATTTATCTGGAAGTTTTCCTGCAAAAGAAAGTGCTCACTATGTTTCATTATGCACTTAATGACAAAGCTGTTTTATTGTTGGGGAAATCGGAAACCACGGGCAGTTCTTCTGATCTTTTTACTCTCCTCGGGAAAAGGGATAAACTGTATGCACGGCTATCCATACCAGGAAAATTTACAAATACCACCCCGCGAAGGCAGGAAACGTCATTTGTTGAAAAGGACCCTTTTTTGAAAAACAAAGAAAAAAAAATCTACGATTTCCAAAAAAGTGCTGATGATGTTTTGCTTTTAAAATATTCACCCCCGGGTGTGGTAGTTAATGAACAATTTGACATTGTGCAATTCCGGGGCTTAACAGGCGAATATTTAGAACCATCCCCAGGCCTGGCAAGTCTCAATGTATTAAAAATGGCAAAAGAAACCTTGTCTTTTGAGATACGCAATGCATTGCACAAAGCAAAATCGACACGCGAACCATTCATTAAATCAGGTATCCCAATAAGTAAGGGAAAAAAACTCGTAAATATTGAAGTAATACCCTTGTTAAATACTGTTGATGTACATTATCTAATTCTGTTCAAAGACGAGGTAAACGGCAATGGGTTGAAGATAACAGGTAAAGGCAAACAGCTTAAAGGGAGCAAAGGTAACGGAGCCGATCCTACGGCTGGTACCTCCTACCGCCTTCGCATTGAGCAACTCGAAAAAGAGCTGGCGCAGGGACGTGAGGATATGAGCACCATTACAGAAGATCAGGAATCTGCCAATGAAGAACTTCAAAGTTCCAACGAAGAACTGCTGAGCGGCAGTGAAGAATTGCAAAGCCTGAATGAAGAATTGGAAACCGGCAAAGAGGAGTTACAAAGCACGAATGAAGAGTTGATAAAGGTTAACCAGGAGCTTTATGAGCGCAATGAAGCGCTCAATTTAAGCCGCAGGTTTGCTGAAACTACTATCTCAATCATTCATGAACCACTCCTGGTACTTGATGAAAACTTTGTTGTTAAAAGCGCCAACAAATCTTTTTACAGGACTTTCCATTTAACCGAAGATGCCACACTCGGAAAGGTCTTATTCCAATTGCAAAATAGCGGCTGGGAAATACCGGGGTTGCGCAAAGCGTTTGAAAAAATAAGGACAGAGGAAAAAGAAGCGATGATGGAGACCGAGATAGCCTTTACATTTCCCTTAATTGGAGAACGGGTTATCTGTTTCAATATTCAACCCATGAATAAGGAAAATGGGGGACACCAGATACTACTCGCCTTCGATGATATCACACTAAAAAAGAACGAAGAAAAATCACTCAGAGAAAAGGCCGCTGAAATATCAAAAGAACGCCAGGTACTCCACAATTTTTTCATGCAAACGCCGGCACTGCTTTGCATATTGAAAGGTCCTGACCATATGTTTGAATTAGTGAACCCGATTTACCTGGAGTTCATCGGCAACAGGGAGGCGGTAGGTAAAAGATTAATAGATGTCATACCGGAATTAAAAGGGCAGGGCTTTGTGGAATTACTGGACAAAGTATACAATACAGGCGAGCCATATACCGGCAAGGAATCGCTTATTTTTATTGAAAGTGAGAAAGGAAAACCTGAACAGCGGTTTCTGAATTTCCATTACCAGGCGTTTAAAAATACTCAGGGCATTAACGAAGGCATCCTGGTATTTGCCTATGATGTTACCCAAGAGGTGAATAGCCGTAAGCAATTGGAGCGGAATGCTGAAATGATACATAATCTATACATGAATGCCCCTGCCTTTATATGTACCGTCCTCGGACCGATGCATATTTATAGCTTGGTAAATCCAGCCTATCAAAAAATGTTTGGTAAGCGTGAGCTGGTAGGCAAACCCATTTTGGAAGCACTGCCCGAACTGAAGGGGCAGGGGCTTAATACAATTCTTGATCATGTTTACAATACAGGTGAAGTATATGTTGGAGTAGAAGTGCCTGTCATGCTTGCCCATGATGAAGGGTTGCTGCCCGAGCAGTGTTATTTTAATTTTAGTTATCAACCCATATTTGATGAGGACAAAAAAATAAATGGCGTGTTGGTTTTTGGCTACGAGGTAACAGAAGAGATTCGAGGTAAAAAAATGCAGGAAGAGAGTAACGCACGGTTTCGTCTTCTTGCCGATGTTCTGCCGGAAAAGATGAGTACGACTGATGAAAAGGGTAACCTGACCTATTTAAACAAGCAATGGCTTGACTATACCCAAAAAAGTTTTCAGGAAATGAAACAATCAGGCTGGAAAAGCATCGTACACCAGGATGATTTCCAGTTAGCCCAAGATTCCTGGGAACACTCTCTTGCAACCGGTGAAGATTACAAAATTGAGCAACGTTTTCTTTGTCATGACGGTACATACCACTGGCATTTAAGCCGCAGGGTTGCACAAAAAGATGAAAATGGTAAAATAATAAGTTGGATAGGGATTCATACAGATATAGATCAGCAAAAAGTATTTGCTGTAGAATTAGCCAAACAAGTATTAGATGGGTTAAAATTAGAGAAGCAAAAGAATGATTTCATCAGCATGGCATCTCATGAACTAAAAACACCCTTAACCAGCATCAAAGCCTATACGCAGTTATTGCAACATAGCTTCGTAAGTGAAGGCAATACTGAAGTAGGAACATTTTTGGGAAGAATGGATAATCAAATTACAAAGCTGACTTTTTTGATTGATGATCTTTTAGACTTCTCAAGAGTGAAAGAAGGCCACCTGGCATTCAGTGAAAAATTATTTGACTTTAATGAACTGGCCCTTGAAATTATTGATGAAATACAGAAAACGACTCAAACGCATACTATAAATATCAACCTGGATGCTTCGAACATGATATTTGGTGATAGAAACAGGATCGGTCAGGTAATGAGCAATATGCTATCTAACGCTATTAAGTACTCGCCAGCGGCAAAAAAAATTAATGTCACCAGCGTTCATAAAGACGATACCATAATTTTTTGTGTGCAGGATTTTGGGATTGGGATAGCGAAAGAAAATAAGGCACACGTTTTTGATCAATTTTATAGAGTAAGCGGTTCCGTTGAAGATACATTTCCGGGGTTGGGTTTAGGAATGTTTATCGCTTCAGAAATTATTAACAGGGCACACGGAATTATTTCTGTTGAAAGCGAAATTGGGAAAGGGTCATCGTTTAGTTTTGCGTTGCCAGTGAAATCAAATACGCCGGAGGTTCTACAAGTTTAACCATCTTATATTTTCATTTTCTTATTTTTCGCCACAATAAATTTCAATATCCATTTTTTCAATTGACTGGTGAGTTTCTGATTTAATCATAAGACTACCAAAAACACCAAATACGCCCCAAAAGATTTTTACTACATCTTTTGCCGCATCTTTTTGATAAATTCATTGTAATTCACCTTCAAGCGTGATACTTTGCACCACACAAGCATTGTCAATTGCAAATTGCTTTGAGGCGTTTTATTTATTGTTCAACCGATTATTGGAAGCATTCGTGCTCATTTGAGTTGAAGATAGGCCGGCTTACTCATTTGGGGCGTACAATCATCATGTTTATTTTCCAGTTCAATTCCAGATATTTGGTACCGTATACTTTACTGCAAACTTTTACTGAATCGTCAATATGATGCCTGTGAAAGAATTTGCAAGGACATAAATCAACTTTCATAATATCATAGATGTTGGCACATCTTCTAAGGCCGAATTCAATCGCCTTTTTTTATTTATAACCTTTATTTAAAGTTTTTGAAAGATTTATGCGGATCACCGCCTATTGCAATAAAAGTCTCTTTATTCAATTTATTAATTGACTTCAATGTTATATAAGCATTGGGAAGATTTATCCGTTGTTGAATGTAGGCTTTGATTTGATCACCGTCTAGTTCAATTGGGCTGGCAAAGAAGATTCTTTCCGTATCCTTTTTGTGGCCGCCGTGAGTAAGATTATATAAAACACTATAATACAGCTTATTCATTGGATTTTTCAGTAAAAATTAGCAAATCTATGAAAGCAATATTAACTCTTACAACCCCAGGCATTCTTGGGCGCGATGGGGCATAAAAATTGAAAGGAGGTCGTAGAATATTAATTATGCTTCAACGAATGGTTTTTTTGCGCTCCGTCCTTGATTTAATAATTCAATAAAGAGAAAATTATCGCGGCTATTGTCAATAGCACAAGTAAGGTCGTTACTAAACTGATGTTGTCTTTTTCTGGATAATCTTTTTCGATTTGCATAAAAGTGGGTTTTTAAAGGTTAAGAGATGTGAAGCCAAAATATCAACTTTTTGCGAAAAAACAAATATTTTAGAAAAAAAATATATAATTTATTTTATCTGCTTTACTTGTTGAAAAGCAGCAATAATTAAGTATCTTCATGTGATGAACGGTATTCATACATCTCCCGGGCGTCTAACAAGGAATATGACAGAAGTGCTAATGGATTGCCATGAACGGGAATTAATGAATTTAGAGCCATACGATATTGGCACTTTACCTCATTGCACCGGTTTAATTCAAAGAGGCATGTTAGTTCCAAAACTTTACATTACTAAAAAAGGAAAACAAATTATGGCCGGTATTGTAACAATAGCCGGCAGAAGATATCTTGAAACTATTTAAGCAGTCAGGTTTTTCAGAAATACAAGCCCCGCAGAGATGTAGGGCTTGCTTGTTTATATTCTTAAACGAAGGTTGTAAATATAGGCTTAAGCCCAAACAGCATTTGCCTGATCTAATCATCCTTATTAATATGATGCCTTAACTGAAATAGATCTATCTTAGTAATCGATCCTAACTATCGGATGCCCGACATTAAAACCAAACAATGACTAACGTATTGGTAGTTGACGACTCGGAGGAGTTGCTCGAAGTATCCTCTCATCTATTAAAAATAAAGGGATATCTTGTTAAATCGGCATCCTCGTTTGAAGCCTGCATGGATGTACTGAAGCAGACCGTTCCTGACATACTTATTCTTGATGTAACGCTCCAAGGAGGTGACGGAAGGAATCTATGTAAAAAAATAAAACAAGAGTATAAAAATATCGCCTTCATATTGGTTTCATCAAATCCTACCTTACTTGAAAACTATGAAGAATGTAATGCGGACGTTGTTGTTGAGAAACCATTCACTACTAAAACAATCTTAGGAAAGTTGGATGAACTGTCAAATAAATACGGGAGAGTCGCAAGTTCCTGATCTGGGTAGCACTATTTAGAAGCTAATTCATTTTAACTAGCCCTTTTTATAAGCTGTTCTATTTTCCTCTCCAGTAAGGGCAAATTGAACGGTTTTTCAACAATATCATCTACTGGCAGATATCTATCTTTTGCCCTTTTCGTGTAGCCTGTCATCAAGAGGACGGGACAAGCTTTGCCACCTCGATAATCTTTTAATCGCTCTACCACCTCGTTTTGCATGATATCTACGATAACAAGATCAGGAGAAAATTTTTTGATAATCATTGGGACCTCATCTTGGTTTTCGGTAAATAATACCTTATACATTTTTTTTTCGAGCCAGGTTTTTAACAAACAAAGGGTATCCAGGTCGTTATTAATTAAGAGAATTTTTTTCATATGAACGATCTAAAATATTGAGATGCTTCAACCGTGGATGGAAGCACAGCAAAAAATTGCTGACAAACAGCGTTATTTGTTTAACTTTTCCTCCACCTTCTTCCGTGAGTTCCCTTCGGATTTAACGGCTTTTTTAACCTCTTTAGTAGAAACATTCAGCTTTTCTTTTTCGTAGTTTACTTCATGTTTCTGGCGACCGGCAACTTTCGCGCGATCCTGGCTGCGGCCACGGGTTGTTTTTTCATTTTTCATAATATAAGCTTTTTCTGAATATATTAAAAACTGTGCCATATTCGCTCTGAGCGAAGCAAATTCACAATAGTACAACCTGAATTGTCAAAATTAAGCCCAACATAAATATTCTTTAAATCAGATACTATGATTACACATTCGTCATGGCTTGATTCGAAAAAGAGCAGGGCAATATTACCATGTTTCTATATGAAGTTATTGATATATATATAAAGGCGTAATTTTGCGATTATTTCCCCAATGCCATAAATGCAAGCTAATGCCATCACTGCCATTAATTGATAAGAATATCGAGTTGAAGATAGCTGTAAACCTTTTGCGAGCTGTAAACCATCCGTTAAGAAAAAAGATGCTTCACTTGCTAGATGAAAAACAGCCAATTAAGGTTACTGATATTTATATAAATCTTCGAATTGAGCAGTCGGTAGCGTCGCAGCATTTGGGAATATTGAGGCGGGCAAAACTGGTGGAAATAGAAAAAAAGGGCAAAGCGGTACTTTATAAACCCAATTATGACGTTCTTTCAAAACTTGAGAAAATAATTTATCAAATAGTTACAGAAATCGTTTCTGATTAAACTACTTTCTCTTCTTTTTTTCTGCTCATTTTTTGCGACTTAGTTTGTTCAGAAAGACAAGCTCTGCATAGATGTAGGGCCTGCTTCTTTATATAAGTACAGCGTATAAGCGAGCGGCTATCATTACATATTCCATCAAGATATATACTAGTTTAGGGTATAATTTGCTTAAGTTAGTTTAATGAAATCAAAAGTTATTCGCCTGCCATATGGCTACTTTATAAAAAATAAACAACTTAACCTTACGCCTTTGATGATTGACACGCTTTTAGCAGCATGCGAAAAACAAAAAGAAAGAGTCCCGTTTGGCCCAACTGATATTAAGCGCTCGTTTGTCGCATTGGTAAACAGAGGGCTGATAATAAGAGAAGAAATTAATAAAAAATATGAATGGCAAGTTACAAAGTCGGCAATCTCAATGCTCAGAAATTTAGGAGTGATTGTGGCATGCTAATTTATACTCTAAGACATATATTACTTCGCTATATTTATAAAATAGTAAGATTACTTCAAACAACCTGCGTATTTCTCCTAAGTAAATATCTCATTTATTAGTAAAAAGCATATTCGATATTACCACACAACAGATTTACCTTACGAAGGATTTAGAATCTCCTTTATCATCCTTTAAAAAAACCGGCCTTGCTACCTATGCAAGTCAAAAAAAAAGGCTGCCAATTAAGACAGCCTCTTTTTATTAAATGCAAGACCGTTCCTGACATACTTTTCCCCAATGTAATGCTTACGTCTTCATGGAGGACCTCCATTTGTTCATTTATCTATTTTTATTTCTCTCAGTAATTTTTTAAATATTTAATCACCATCAATGCTAATGCAGCTTCCGCTAGAAGTTGCCCTAGTTAAAGCTATCTACAGATAGTAAAATAAGCTTTTGAATCTAAACAAAATTCTACTGAATTAATTCCCCAATTTTATTTTCCATGTCAGGAGTTCAAAAGGTTTTTCAATTATGCCATGCACCGGCAACCTGCTTGCTATATGTGTAAATATTTTTGAGCTCAATAATATTACAGGCTTAGCCTTAAACACACTTGCTATATAACCGGAGTTGAGTAAATGTGAGTGTACAATATCAATTATTAAGACGTCCGGGTTAAACTTTTCCACAATTTTGGGTAATTCTTTCTTATCAAAAGCATATTCTACCTCATGACCCTTTTTTTCCAGACATTTTTTTACTAATGTCATACAATCTAAATCGCCATCTATAATCAAAACTTTCTTCACTTTTCATATTATGAAAAAGGTTAAATGAACCGTTATGCCACATTTAAAATTTTTATAACGAGGTATTTTTACATCTTACTTGCTATAGCTTTTTAGCAGATGGAAAATTTTACTCAATTTACTTCGCGCCCATACCGTTAGAAACCACCTCACCCCTACAAATGCAAGCCGCGGGATTGCTTCTTTCTTTTCTTTTTTAATAATTCATGCGGTAAATGATTGTCGTTTCGTTCTGGCTTAAGAAGTAGCTCTAATACTTTTGACATTTCCTGTTTGTTCTTTTGCTCATGGCTTTGTTCCTGATCCTGGTAATGGTCATGATGTATATTAATTTCTTGCTTTACTCCATTTGTTTGTTTTTGACTTACGTTTAATTCTTCATGGTTTTGCCCGGTATGTAATCGCTCCATTATACCCTTAGCACTATATTCTTTGCCAAGATCGCTTCCGTTAAATACACACTTGGTTTTAAAATCGATATAAGTGAGCCCATAAATATTTCCCTGGCTATTTTGTCTCAGGACTACATTTATACCTTCCCTGGCCAGATCCTGTTTAAACTCGTTTAAGGTTATTTCTTTTTTCACCAGCACCCATTTTATGGCAGTCATTAGTTTTTGCTTGTGCTCCTCTCTTAACGACTCATTTTGCACAAATTTTTCTTCCAGGTTTTTAAGTGTTGGCTTACTGTAAAAATCACTGGCTTTGATAGGTGTTCCGATCTTATTTCCATCATTATCAAGAGCTGTATAAACCAATCCCTTGTTTTGATACATTTTAGAATCTTCCCTGCCCCTGTCTGCCATCACATTATAGAGCTTTAATACTGCGTTAAGTTCTGCAAGAGAGGTGTACCTGAATTGGTTGACTACAGTATCCAGCACATTTGTAATGGCTCTTTTGGTGGGTGCTTTTCCATATTGAACTTTCTGTGCACTTACTTTTAAATCATTTTCCTGTTTCTGGCCTCTACCTTCTGCCTGTGTTAAATAAAATTTCAATTCAATTTCTTTGCGGGCTTTTTCGGATTGATTGCGACCGATATTATTCATTTCAATCTTGCTTCCATCACTCTGGATATTGGTACTTACGATATGAATATGCTGGTGGCCGGCATCATGGTGCTGATACACCAGGTAGGGCTGTTTTTCAAATCCAATTCCTTGCATATAAGTTTCTGCAATAGCACACAGTTTTTCCCTGTTCAGTTTATCGCTTTCATGGAAGTTTAAAGATATATGCACGCTGTTGGATTTTACCCGTTCATTTAGAGCTGCCTGGTGCTCCAGCCGGTGAAGTTTATCATAGAAATTTAGCGCTTCCAGATCCTTCGGATAATTGGCTGCATGGATACATTCGGCTACTCCTAAATTCACTTTTTTTTCATTGTAATTTAGCGACCTTGAAATGCTTTTTGTGCTCTTAATCCTGGCTACCATTTTTCTGCAAATTGATTGATCCGGTTTTTGATTTCATCTACTTTATTCAAAAGAATTTTTTTCTCTATTTCATTCGTCAGGATCCATGTTCTAAACTCTGGTATTTTCTCCAGGATATGCAGCTTGTGCACCGCCTGGTTGAAGTTGTTACCAATAGCATTAAGCTCTTTTCTTAGCTCAATCATTTCTGCCATGAAGTCATCGAGAGATTGGTTGCGTGTTAGGATCGTCACTTTCCACTGAAAATTAATTTTCTTAAATAGTCACTCAGCTTTCTGCAGGTTGTGGCCTTGAACTTGCTATTTAATTGCTCATATTCCTGGGGAGTTAGTCTTAATGTTATGAGCTTTGTCCGGTTATCGTTTGATTCTTTCATCACTTGTGTCATTTACTGTTTATTGAAATTATTTTTGTTATCTGTTCGCGGTTACTCTTCTTAAAAAACCTGGTCATTGCCTTTCATCATCTTTCACCTTAAACCCTGCGAGTTCCGAGCAAGGGTTTCAAATTAACTACCGTTTGTATTACAAACGGACATCTAGCCAAGTGCAAAACCGCACTTTAATATGCCGCCTTGTATTTGTCGGACAAAAATTAATTGGAGCTTCTTTAAAGGTGAATTTTTAATTTGTGTTCCTTTTTTTGTTCCATGCTTCCCAGACCTAAGTATTCATTTAAGTCCTTGGAATTTTTATATAAATGACTTCGGTCTACATATTTTGTAGCCCACTTCAAAGCCTTTTTCGTGTGCTTTATTCCGGCTTCATCCCTGTCCAGGTAGAGGTAAATTTTCTGTTTTTCTTCCATCAGATTGCGGCTCTTTTCAAAAAAAGAAAGGGAGTTTAAAACAAGAAAATTGGTCTGTCTCTCCGTCAGTTTAATGAGTGAATGAGCATTATTTTTTTGATGCAGCGTTGGTAAGAAAGGAAGCTAAAAAAGCCTTCGAAAACAGCTATATTTTTTGAATCGGGATGCTCAATAAGTTGTAATATTTTTCGGTGAGCTGCTGCCCTTAAAATGTTCATTTCGTAATTCAAATCCTCCGGAATTATTTTCAAATCCTATAGCAAAATATTTTTTCTTATGGAGCTCAAAATCTACTTCTTTACAATACTTTTTTGCGATCTCCAGTGGTATTTTTCTGGCATCAAGATAGCGGCAAAGTACAGGGTGTGTGATGGGTTTTGCGGCTATCACTTTTATCGCAGGTTCAAGTGCATTATCGCGCCCGTTTTGTGCGCCGGAATAATGCTGTTGAACCGTGGTTATCTGCCGATGAAAAGAAAAAATTTCCTGCAGTTTTTCCATGGCTTCTTTGAAGCTGCAGTTGTGGTATAAAATTGCAAGGTCAATAATATTTCCTCCCTGTCCTAAACCATGGTCATACCATACATTTAATTTCCTGTGGACTTTAAATGACGCTTCCTTTTCTTCTCTCAATGGAGATAAATACCAGTAGTCATTTTCCTGATTTTTTGAGGATGGTGCCCGAGTTTTTCCAGGTAGTCTACAATATCCATCTGCCTCGCTTCTCCTCGCGAAAAATTATCGTTGTCCATGATTTAAATTTTTAAAAGTGTAAAAACATACAAAATCAAAAAAGTAAGATACTTGTCTTACTTGCTTACTTATTTGGGGCGGGTGAAAAGAAGAATAAGTAAGCAAGTAAGAGATAAGTAACTTCAAGTAACATACTTGTTACTTATTATACGACGTGATAATCAACGCTTTTAGGAAAATAAGTAAGCAAGTAAGATCGTTTGTCAATTTTCTACACGGAATTTTAGATAATAAGCCTTAATGGGATACTCTTTTCCTTTCTGGTAGCGGTTATCACGAATAAAGCCAAGCATTCTTAACGCCTTTCCCAACTGCTGACTGGATATCTTAGCCATTCCGTCGGTTTCTTTCTTTAAGAGCAATTTCTATTTCACCGGTTGTCCGGAATAGGTCATGGCTTTCTTTACTGCCCGGTGTGTAGTATTTCATGAGCAATTCCATTTCAAAACTTACCATGGTAAACTGCCTGTTCTCTTCTTCATTTTCTTTTACTTCATCCGCTGTTATATCACATTGAAATCCGGATCTGTAAAGTGCATAGGCCTGGCCCACACGTCATCGATATTTACGTCATTGGAATAGTTCCAGTCAATCCCCGATATTTCAAATGGAATCCACCTTACATTACCGGTTGGGTCACTCAAAAATTCTGTCATGTTGGTGGATCCGATAAAGCTGGCCCTCCGGGATAATTTCTTTGCTTTCCGCTCAAACGGATGGCGCTCCTTGATAAAAGATTTACTCAGGATACTTTTTAGTGCATTGATCTCAACCCTGGTAAAGGTGGCCAGCTCATCCAGGTTAATGATGAAATTTTCGATCAAGGCTATCAGGCTATCCTTGTCAAAGGATATATTTTCCGTCATGTAGTTTTTTAATGCCGGAGGACATAAAAAACGGATGAAGGTTGTCTTGCCGGAGTTCTGCTGTTCATGCACCAGGATGATTGCATTTTTATTTGAATACTGGTCTTCCAGGGCACACTTAATCGTTCTCACCAGCCACTTTTTAAAATGCCGCTCAAAGCGTCCGGGATTTCGAAGTTTGACGTAACTGCAGAGCTTAGCTATATAATCCTCATGATTGTTTTCCCAGGCTGGTAAGCCTTCAAAATAAGAAAGGAATGGATTGAATCTTTCCACATAATCTGACTTCAGTAAATATATAAGCTCATTGAGATTGATCTTAAAACCTTCCAGTTTTAGCTGCCGGTAAATATTAAACTCATTGAGCTCTTCCCACTCGTTTTCAAATTGCTTTTTGAATTCAATACTCCCGGTTATTTCATTTAAGCGAAAATGAAATTGCGCCGTTAAATATTTTTCCAGCCTCGTGTGCTCCAGTTTTCTGTTTACCTGTCTCATCTTTACCTTAATTTATTCTGGACCTGCAGGGTGTGCTATAGCCTCATCTTATTTGATGATTTGAGAGTGCTAAAAAAAATTCAGGACTTCCTGTATCTTTTTCTATTGGCTAGCATTGGACTTAACGGCTTATTATCCGGCTCCTTCTTCACAAACTCATTTACCCATTCCTGGAGCGCCTGTAATTTGATCAGGTAGCTTTTGCCAACTTTCATTGCCGGCAGATTACGGCTATGGATGTAGTATCTTACTGTTCCTACTGGCTTGCGTAGAAACTGTGCAGCCTCTGGCAAATCGAGTAATCTTTCCGGGTTGAAGATCTCCGGGGCCGGTTTTTTTTGATTGGTATCTGCTAAGCCATCAACAGTTAATTGTATTTGGTCAAGCCTTGCAATAATGAGTTCAAATGGATTATTAGTTTGCATTTCAGTTATTTTTAATTGTGATTAACTGAATGCAAATTGTGGTGAGTAGCCATTTTTTTTCAGGCAAATCAGGGGATAAAATCAGGCAATCAGGGAATTTCCTGAAAGGGCTATGGCAGTTTATTAATTTTCAACTTCTTAAGTTTCTCAGAATATTTGATAAAACTATTGTCCTGCCTGAATTCGGAGATAAATGTTTTGAATTTTCCAATGGTATTGCCTGAATATTGCAGGTAGGCTTTAAATATTTCTTCCAGGGTATACTCTTTTTTAAAGTAGTTGAGCTGGTAAAAAAAGTCAATCATGGCGCCATAGATCCATTTAGCCCATAAGGGTTCTTACCGTTTTCAAGCCTCGGTATCCTGGAAAAAAGTTTATACTCAAAGCCAGCTTCTTCTGTTTTTTGAATTATGAATCGCAAAGTTTCTTCTGGTGAGCCGTTCAGAGGCCGTAATACTTCTAAAAAAAGAATAGCATTGGAAGTTGGCGTAGTTTCGTCTTCAATTACCGGTGGATGCGTAGCAGAGCCGTGAAGTACTGGTTTCGGAAATTCGTTTATTCTTTTTTCAACCGCCGTTAATATTGATGTCCTGTTTTGCTCATCCAGCAGATAGATTTGGGCAAACTTTGCATGCTTTTTCAAACTTTGATTTTTGCGATAGCAGAATTGAAGTTCTTCATCAGCATTATTTAGTTCATTTCCATAAGGCACGAAGTTTTCCTTAAGCAGTTTTAAACAGTGTTGTAGTGGCGGAAATTTGAGCGATTCTATTTTTTCAGTGATCTTAAACAGGAAACTTTTATTAAAAGTCCAGAAAACGTATTTGGTCAGGTCTTCAAAATAATTAGTATTCCAAAACGAATCTTCAGTTAAATTAATTTTGGTGCTAAGGAGAGTTATACAATTTCCGGTTCTGATAATTTGGGCGACGTATTGATCATAAAACCCAATTCTCCAATTAAACTTGCTGGTAGTTTTCCCCTCAACCGGAACTTCATTAAGATAATAATGATTGGATAAGAGTTTTGTAGTAAAGCCCACCTTTCTTCTCTTTTCCATACTCCATGGCTTATATAAATTGTGGATAAATGTTTTATATCAAAGATGCTTCCAAAATCATGTATCAAATTATGTATCAAATGAAAAAGCACCTACGAACTTTCGTTTTGTAAGTGCTTGATTATCAGTGGGAGCACACGGGTTCGAACCGCGGACCCTCTGCTTGTAAGGCAGATGCTCTAAACCAACTGAGCTATGCTCCCTTTATTTTGAGGATTGCAAATATAAGAGACGAATCGTATTCAAAAAAATTTAAAATCGCGCGACAAATGGTATTTACATAGCCCTTTAGAAGATATCACCTGGTAAATGCTAACGACCACTTGCTTTTTTTTGGTAAACAATATTGCTTATATATTGAAAGGCTTTGAAGCGGTATTATTGCAAATAATGTTTACTTAATTATTTTTGTCCCCAAGCTTCTTCCTCGCTTCATCTTCTTTTTTCTGCGCTTCTATTTTTCGCAGCTCTATTTCTTTGCTTACGGAGTCGCGATGCGCTTTTTCTATTTGCTCAGCAACGGCATTCGCCCTGGCTTTTTCTGCATCGTCCTTTGCTTTTTTCTCATTGGCGAGTGCTTCTACCTGTCGTAACTTTAGGGTAAGTGCATCATTAAGTATCATGGCAAAGCGATATCTTTTTACGGCAACCTTTCGCAGGCTTGCCGTTTCCGTATTCGAATCCAAGAGTTACCCGTAAAATATCATATAGTTCATCTTCGTAAAAAAGTGAGCTGGCATTTAACAGGGCTGCTTTTGTAAACGGAGCATTAATCCCCCACTCTTCCAGCAACGATTGTACAGCATTATAATACACACTGCCTGGCCGGATATCTTTTACCTGTGTAACACTGGTAATATAAGCCTTGTTTCTGTCGTAAGTATTTACCAGTGTAGTATCAAGGCGCGCATCTTTTATAGCATCTTTAATGCGGTCTAAAGCCGAATTGAAAGAAACAACAAAATCTCCCCTGTTTAAATTTGCATTTCCAAGAAAAGAATTGTCTGAGTATACGATGGTTACATGATGATCTTCTATAAGGCTTTTCAAGGCGTTATATGCTTCATTGTTTTCAAGCACATCTTTTACGTCACTTATCGATTGAGGGTTTCCAAATGCTTTTTCAATAATTTTCGCGTTCGTCTTCAACGTGACTGTATTCTTTTTACTTTGGCATCGGCCGAATAGAGGCATGAAAAAAGAAGCGTAAAAGCGAAAAGCAATTTTACAGGATATTTCATAATTTTTATGAATTTTTTATTGGATGGATGCTGCAAATATCCTTCTTCCTGTCAATTACGACACATAAAAATAATTCTACAATCCTAATAAATGATTACTTACCAGTTTGCTATCATTGAACACCGGATCATAACTCTAACATTAATTCCGGTATCTTTTTTGCGAATTTGTATACCTGAAGCCGTGAAGTTAAAAAGTTTTCTATTCTGATGTAGCGATACAGCATCGCGATATAGGAAATGCATTTAAACTTTTAAAATAGTAATTTTGCGAATTCTCCATGAATATAACAAAAACACATATAGCCGAAGCAGATGATACAGATGTACTTACTGACAACGGTACAAGTTGCCAGCTTGTTGTATGGAACGATGAGGTGAACAGCTTTGATTGGGTTATCACTACACTTATAGAAATATGCGGCCATTCCCAGGAACAGGCAGAACAATGCGCTATGATAATTCATACCAAAGGAAAATACGCAGTCAAAGAGGGCACTTATGATTTTTTGAAACCCATGTGCGATTCTATTACTGAAAGAGGAATAGGAGCTACCGTGGAACAGCTTTCAGAACATTAAAGCTTTTTCAAGATCCTGAATACTCCTGGTTCTCTTCGTTTCCCATTCTCAATTATCTTTCTCTGCATTAAAAATATTTTGATGCCATTTTTTTTATTACACGGACAGAATGACTTTCCCGACGTTGAATTAGCTGATGAAGACGGCCTCCTCGCTTTTGGAAGCAATTTCTCCGTTGAAACTTTATTGAAGGCCTATAAAAAAGGAATATTTCCCTGGTACAATGAAGATGAACCGATTTGCTGGTATAGCCCAAATCCAAGGTTTGTTTTATTTCCCGATAAACTAAAGATCAGCAGCAGCATGAAAACGGTTATTAAAAGCAGGACATTCAAATTTTCTGCTGATAAAGCTTTTGCGGATGTAATAAGAAACTGCCGGCTGGCTAAAAGAAAGGGAGACCCGGGAACATGGATAACCGATGAAATTGAGAACGCATATCAGCTCTTTTTGAAAATGGATTTGCACACAGCGCAGAAGCCTGGCATAATAAATAACTGGCCGGTGGATTGTATGGTGTTCAGATGGGCAAAGTTTTTTTTGGGGAAAGCATGTTTTCCAATGAAAGCAATGCGAGCAAATTTGCATTTATAAAATATGTGCAGCCTGTTAAAAGAAAACGGCGTGAGATTAATTGATTGCCAGGTTTATACACCGCACCTGGAAAGCCTTGGGGCGGAATTTATTTCGCGGAAAGATTTTACGAAGCTGCTTGAGAAGTTAATTATTTAAGGGAAATTTTTTTACCGGGATAGCGTGCAGCATGCTGGTAAACAAGCCCTCTTATATAATCATTTTCAGCATAGGGTGTAAGGCGAAATTTCAAGTCTTCAATTGTATGCACCTGCATGTCCGGAAGGCAAATAACCCATTCCATAAAACCGGCCTTTTTCCATAAGTATGCAACTTTGCTCCTCAAGCTTTAACCCAGTATCAATTAAAGCAAAACTAGGTAATTCATTGTCGAGGCGGGTGATACATTCCATTACCCTGTTATTATAATCCTGCCGCACTTTCTTTTTGCTCACATGCACCCCTGCATTTCTTTTCCGCAAGCGACTGGCATGCAATATTCTCTGACTGCAAAAAGCAAAGCTTTGGGACAAAGGTTATACTGCAAGCATTAATTTCCGCAATAACATATGCCCTTCTGCAAGCAGGTTAAAAGTATATAATGACTTGCAAGTTCTTTTTCTTTTTTTCAATGCACAGGCGCATATATCCTTTCCTGTCTTCAAAAGCATATAAACCGTAAGATTGCTCAAATCTTTTCAGGCTGCGGTTTTGCTCCGGCCACAATTTTTTTATTTCGATGCTTTCCAGTATAAACGCCATCAACTCCGTGGCCGTTGTTTTATAACTGATGTTGTAAATTTTCTTTAAAAATTCCTGCTTTTGCCTGTTCGGCTTATTGTTAGAAAAATGGCTGTTCACTCTTTTACTGAGGCTCCTGGCTTTACCAACATAAATAACTTTTCCTTTTTTATCATGAAAATAATATACCCCGGGTTGCTGCGGTAATTTTTTTATTGTTTTCGAAGAAATATTCGGAGGAAGAAATTGTTCTTTACTTTTTACGGTCAGCATCGTTTGCACATGCCCGTTCGCATCACACTTTAACAGGTGATGAAACAACTGAAGGGTTGCCATGGCATCGCCTGTCGCCCTGTGCCGGTCTTCAATTGTTATTCCGAGGTGCCTGCATATTTTCCCCAGGCCATAGCCGGGGATACCCGGTAGTATTTGCCTGCCAAGCCTTATGGTACAAAGTTTTTTACAATTGAGGTCATAACCGCATTGTGCCAGGTGATACTTTACAAATGAATAATCAAAATTTACATTGTGAGCAACAAATATTTTATCGCTCAGCATTTCATACAGTTCATAGGCAATGCTGCTGAATGGCCTTTCATATTGCTACCATTTCATTTGTAATTCCTGTAAGCGCAGCCACATATTTTGGAATTGTATAAACGGGATTTAGTAAGGTATGGTAATGGCTTAATAATTTTTCTCCATCGGAAATACAAACGGCAATTTCAGTAATGCCATTTGCCGCGGCATAACCACCTGTAGTTTCAATATCAACAATAGCGTATAACAAAATATTTTTTAGTTACAAACTTACTAACTTCCTTAGTAACATAGCACATACTGCTTTAATTACTTTTGCAGGCTATTATAATATTGCATCACTACTTTGCCACGATAGACATCGGACATTGTCTATCATCGTAAATATATCTGTGAATCATTTTATACAGCGTCTTGGTAACTATAGTAGCTACTGTTTTATTACATTTGCAGGCTATATAAATTTTAAAGGCTTTTATGGAATTAAGTAAAAATTATATACCCGGCAACGGTTGAGGAAAAATGGTACAAACACTGGCTTTCAAAAGATTATTTTAAAAGCGTTCCGGATGACCGGCCGGCTTTTACAATTGTTATACCCCCTCCTAATGTAACAGGCGTGCTGCATATGGGACATACTCTAAATGAAACTGTTCAGGATATTTTAGTACGCAAAGCACGAATGAGCGGCTTTAATGCATGCTGGGTACCTGGCAGCGATCATGCTTCTATTGCTACAGAAGCCAAGGTGGTGGATATGCTCAGGCATGAAAAAGGAATTGATAAAAATGATATATCGAGAGAAGAATTTTTAAAATATGCTTATGAATGGAAAGAAAAATATGGAGGCATTATTTATAACCAGATAGCAAGGCTGGGCTGTAGTGTAGACTGGAACAGGGTATGTTTTACTATGGATGATCATTATTATAAAGCAGTAATAAAAGTTTTTGTTGATCTGTATAATAAAGGGCTTATTTATCGTGGTGCAAGAATGATCAACTGGGATCCTGCTGCAAAAACAGCATTAAGTGATGAAGAAGTGGAGTATAAAGAAGTAACGGGAAAGTTGTATTATATTAAATACGCTGTAAAAATTGAGCCGCCAATCAGCGGGTGAAGAAGCCGATGTAACGCACCACTCGCATACTCACCACTCACCACTACATTGTAATCGCCACGCAACGCCCGGAAACTATCATGGGCGACGTGGCAGTTTGCGCCAATCCTGACGATGAACGTTATACCCAGTTGCAAGGCAGAAAGTAATTATTCCACTGATCAATAAAGAAGTGCCGGTAATTTTTGATGAATATGTTGATAAGGATTTTGGCACGGGCATTTTAAAAATTACACCGGCACATGATATCAATGATTTTAATATTGGGCTTAAAGTATAACCTGCCGGTTGTAGATACTTTAAATGAAGATGGCACCATAAGTGAAGCTGCACAAATTTATATTGGCGAAGATCGCTTTGTTGCAAGAAAAAAAATTGTAGCAGAACTAAAAGAAAAAGGATTGCTGGTAAAAGAAGAAGAATATACCACAAGGCTTGGATATAGCCAGCGTACTAACGTAGTAGCGGAGCCGAAGATTTCCACACAATGGTTTGTGAAGATGAAAGAGCTTGCCGGCCCTGCATTAGAAGCAGTTACTTCGGGCGAAGTTACTATTCACCCGGGTGAAAAATTTTTAGCAACCTATAAATACTGGATGGAAAATATAAAAGACTGGTGCATCAGCCGGCAGCTTTGGTGGGGACAGCAAATACCGGCCTGGTATGATGAAGAAGGGAATGTTTGTAGTTGCAGAAACGCAGGAAGAGGCAAAAGAAATATTCAATAAGCAATATTCAATAAGCAATGATTCAATTAAAGCAGGATGAAGATGTACTTGACACCTGGTTCTCTTCCTGGCTATGGCCTATTGAAGTTTTTCATGGAATAACACAGCCGGGAAATGCAGATATAAATTATTATTACCCGGTTTCAGTTCTTGTTACAGGCCAGGATATTATTTTTTTCTGGGTTGCCAGGATGATCATGGCAGGCATGGAATACATGCATGAAAAACCTTTCAGCGATGTTTATTTTACCGGCATGGTACGCGATAAGCAGGGAAGAAAAATGAGTAAGAGCCTTGGTAATAGCCCCGATCTGTTGCAACTGATACATGAATATGGAGCCGATGCAGTTCGCTTTGGAATTATGATTTCATCTCCTGCCGGAAATGATCTTTTATTTGATGAAGGCAAGCCTTGAACAGGGAAAGCATTTCAATAATAAACTTTGGAATGCATTAAAGTTGATAAAGATGTGGTCTGCCAGGCAAGGTGAGGATGGCAGCAGTTGGCAAGTCGGAGATGGCAATAGCAGTGGGCAGTTGGCAGTGCGCAGGCGGCAGTTGGCAGCAGTTCCAGTCGGATAATTTTGCAATTACCTGGTTTGAGAACCGCTTAAATGAAGTAAGATCTGGAAGTTGATATTTTAATGAGCCAGTTCCGGTTAAGCGAAGCATTGAAAACAATTTATTCTCTTATATGGGATGATTTCTGCAGTTGGTTCCTTGAATGGATCAAGCCGGAATATGGCCAACCGATTGATAAAGAAATATATAATTCAGCAGTTTCTTTTTTTGAAGATATCCTCCAGGTTCTACATCCTTACATGCCTTTTATTACAGAAGAAATTTATCATCTTTTAAAAGAAAGAGACGATGATCTTATTGTAAAACAATTTACTGCTGTCCCATACCACCCGATCACAGAAATTTTGCAACTGGGCAACAAACTAAAAGACCTGATAACTGCCATACGCGATGCGAGAAATAAAAATAATATCAGGCAAAAAGATACGATCAAGCTTTTTATTGAAAAAGATCCGAAGAATCTTATGAATCAATCAAAAATATTTTAAGTAAACAGGCAAATGCTGAAAGCATTGAATTTATCACGCAACCCGCCGCCATCTGCCATTACAATAGTTGTTGGTAAAGAAAAAATTTATATTGAAACCGATATCGCGGTTGATGTTTCTGCGCAAAAAGAAAAATTGCTAAAGGATCTTGATTATCTTAAAGGTTTCCTAAATACCATTGATAGAAAATTAAGTAATGATAGATTTGTACAAAATGCAAAAACAGAAGTGATCGGGCTGGAACGCAAAAAGAAAGCAGATGCGGAAGAAAAGATCCGGGCTATTGAGCAAAGCATTTCTTCTTTGAATTAAACAACCTACGCAATCCGGTATAAATGTTACTTATGAAATTATCCAGATCGTTTTTTTTTATTTTTCTTTTTGCGGCTGCAGCCTTTATAGCTGTTGCACAAAACGCCAGTAATTACGAAAGTGGCAAAATTTAAGCCCCCGTTGTGCAAACTTTCCTGGGAATTAATACAAACGGAGCTACCATTACAAAAGAAGAAGCAGAACAACTAATTGCATTGCCTTTAAAAATAACTGATGAAAAAAAAAATACCTATACCATAGATTCTTACCAATTTCTTTACAAAAGAAAAAGCGTGGTACAGGATGAGGAAACCGGGAAAAAACAAAGTACGTTCACCACTGTTGCAGATAGATTTAAGGCTACTCCTCTTCCCAAAGTATGGATCGATAATTTAAAAGGTGGATTTCAAAAAGATGAAGAGCTTTATTTTTTTGACATCGTGGTAAAAGATAATAGCGGCAGAATATTTTCTGCACCTGAACTGAAGATAACAATACAATAACGTGAATTATCTTGATAAAAAATGCAGGCCTATAATGACCTGCCTGTTATTCATGATCTTGCACACAGCGATATGGCCGGATGCGTATCGTGATATCTTATCTCCCGAACAGTTGAAGTATATGCTGGAACAAATTTATTCTCTTGCTTCACTTCAAAACCAGTTCACAGATTTACAACACAACTTTATTCTTGTTACAGACGATAATAATGTACCATGTGGGTTTGCGTCATTTTCTCCTAAAGAAAAAAACAGCACAACTTACCGGCTTCATAAAATTTATGTATTGCCTCAACAGCAGGGAACCGGCACAGGAAAATTATTATTGACACATATAATCAATTCGATTAAATCATCGGGTGCTGCTTCTCTTGAATTAAATGTTAACCGCTATAATAAAGCCCGGTTTTTTTACGAAAAACAAGGTTTCACAATTACCGGCCAGGAAGATATTGATATCGGTGGCGGATTTTTCATGAATGATTATGTGATGGAATTACGACTGAATAATTTATATATAAGTTAATCACATTCTTCCGTTATTTTACAGCTTAGCCCATTTACTCAACCTACTCAAGCCAAATATTCAATGCAGTAAGATGCGCGATGAATACGTCGTATATTGGAATTTTTATTATTGATTTATTAGGTTTAAATAAATTTATATCGCAAAATTTTTATTCGCATTTATTCATTTATGAGAAAGACAATTTTTCTATTTGATTGTTATTAATTGTTTCGCTATAAATATTTTTGCGCAGGATAAATTTATTGACAGCCTTCTTGACTGGGTAAAAAGGCATCCAAAAATAGACTCACAGTATATTCAAACGCTTCATAGAATCAGCTACCGGCTTAGCGAGAAAGATGTTCAAAAATCTTTTTATTATTACGGGAAAGTATCGGCCTTAAGTGATAGCCTTAATTTCACTTTTGGCAAATCGCTGGCGCAAATAAATCTTGGGATTCTATTATCCAACTCCGCAAATTTCGATGCAAGTAATAATGCCTATTTCAAGGCTATTGATTATGCTGAAGCATGTGGCGCATTGCGGTTGAAAGCAGTATCGCTTAATAATATCGGAGATAATTTTAAATCTCTGAGAAATTTTGATAAATGCAGGCAGTATGCAAAGGAAGCTATAGAGATTAATACACAATTGAAGGCCTGGCGGGGTGTTGCTATTAATTACGAACTACTACATGAATGCGATCTCGATGAAAAACTCTATACCGGCGCCAGGAATAATTTAATAATAGGATTGCCTTTTGCATTGCAGGTAAATGAAAGTTATATCCTTTCGCAATTTTATGCAGGCTTTGGTAAATTACACGCAATCAATAATCATACAGATTCGGCCATGATTTATTTCAGGAAAGCCATGGATGCAGGCAAAGTCACATGGAGATCTCAGAAATGAATACCAGGTTTATATTGCCGAGGCACAATACCTCAAAAATTTAACGGCAGAGAGAAAATTAATATTACTTGACAGCGCATTAAGGCTCGCAAGGGAAACGAAATATTATGAAGGAATTTCAAATGCTGCCGAACAACTTTCATTGGTTTATGACGACAAAAAAGAAAAAGATTCGTCCTTGTTTTATTACCGCGTTTACCGCAAAGCCTTCGATTCATTATTTTCTTCAAAACCACAGTGTAGTTATTAATGAATCGGAATGGCTAATCAAACGAAAAGAAATTGAAAACCGGCATTTGCAGGAACTTTCCCAATTGCAAAAAAGAGAAATCATTTTTAAAAATGCTTTGCTGTTAGCGGCTATAATTTTTGGCCCTTACAATTGTTATTGCGTTTTTTATTAATAAATCAATACAATCTAAAAAGAAAAGGACCGAATTTGCTTTTAAACAAAAAATTGCGGAATCACAAATTCAATCATTGCGAGCGCAAATGAATCCTCATTTTATTTTCAATTGCCTTAACAGTATTGAAAATTTTATGATGCAAAATGAAAAGAGAAAGGCCAGTGATTACCTGCATAAATTTGCATTGCTGATAAGAACGATATTGGAAAGCAGCCGCAATGAATTAACTACCGTATCGTTGGATATGGAAGCCCTACAATTATATATTGATCTTGAACAGATGCGCTTTAATAACAAATTTTGCTATAAGGAAAATATAGACCCTCAGTTGCTTAGCGGCGACTACAATGTTCCCTCACTGGTAATACAACCTTTTGTTGAAAATGCAATTGTGCATGGAATTGCCCACAGTGACAAAACAGATTTGAGATTAACAGTGTCTGCCACATTGGAAAATGACTATATAAAATATGTAATTGAAGATAATGGAATAGGCAGAAGCCAGGCGGCGAATTATAATAAACTTAATAAGCTTCACCATAAAAGTGTTGGCCTTAAAATTACAGAAGACAGGATACATTTATTTAACCAACAGCAAAATTTCGATGAATATATAAAAATTATTGATCTGTATAATGCAGATAATAATACCTGCTGGCACCCGGGTAGAAGTAAAAATAAAAGCAACATAAAATGGAAAAGATAAAAGCAATCCTGATTGATGATGAATTAAACAGCCTGCAAAACCTGCAACAAAAACTGGCAGGCTTTTGCCCGGATATGGACATCATTGCCACTATCGCAAAAGCCGGAAGAAGGTTTATTACTGATTAAGCAACACCAGCCTGATGTTGTTTTCCTCGATATTGAAATGCCCAGGATGAGCGGCTTCAGGATGCTGGAAGAATTGGGTGAATATGATTTTGATATTATTTTTACTACAGCCTATAACCACTATTCAATAGATGCCATCCGCATCAGTGCCTTCGATTATTTGGTAAAACCTATTGGCATTGAAGACCTTCAACAAGCGGTTGACCGGCTGCATAAAACACGCTTTAAACAAACAAAAGAAAAAATAGATATTCTTAAAAGATCCTTAAGTGATAACAGGAGCCAGGAAGATAAAATCGCTATTTCAACTTCTGAAGGAATTGAATTTATTCCCATCAAAAATATACTTCATATCGAATCCAAATCAAATTATAGTAAAATTTATTTATCTGAAAATAAAAACATAATGGTAACAAAAATTCTAAAAGATTTTGAAGAAATGCTGCTTCCGTATAATTTTTACCGGGTTCACAATTCTCACCTTATTAATCTTAATTATATTAAAAAATATTACGCAGTGAAGGCGGCCACGTAATGTTGCAGGATGGCACGGTCATAGATATTTCACGCCGAAAAAGGAAGAATTTTTAAAAATGATTGGGGGATGAAAATTCAATAGTCAATAGTCAATGGTCAATAAGCAAGACTGTCACAGACTCAATGACCGAATGACTCAATGACTCAATGACCCGGTGACTATCAGCTAATACACCAACTGGTGCGTCTGCTTAATAATGCCCATCACAAATACACTTTGCACATGTCCCATATTTTCTATCTGGCTTAATTTGTTTACATGAAAATCATAATAGGCATTCATGTCCTCGCACACCACTTTTAGCATAAAATCAAATTCGCCCGGAAATATTGTAACATTCAATCACTTCATTGAGTTCCCTGATCGTTTTAATAAATTTATCCCCTGCATTTTTGCTGTGTTGCTTTAGTGATACATAACAAATTACCATCAGCCCTTTTTTTACTTTGGTATGATCTACCAGTGTAGCATATTGTTTTATTACACCAGTCTCTTCCATGCGTTTAATTCGTTCATGAACCGGTGTTGTGCTAAGGTGCACCTTGCGGATATTTCTTTTACAGTTATCCTTGCATTTTCCTGTAAAAGCCTTAAGATGGCTAGATCTTTTTTATCCAGGAAAGCCTTGCCGCAATAGTTGATTCTTCTTTTTGAATCTGTTTTTGCATATGATATTTACTGTTTTATTCTACTTATAGTCAATAAATATACTAATTTATTCTAAAGTTATCAATCCTTAGAATATTATTCTAAAATTATTACATTTGCATTCTAAATAACAACAATTACTATGTCAACAATTACAAAAAATGCCATTGACTTCAGCCTTAAAAATAAGGTAAAGATATGAGCCTTGCTGCATGGGGCCGTAAAGAAATTAAGTTGCAGAAGCTGAAATGCCCGGCCTTATGGCATCTGCGGGAAGAATTTGGTACACAAAAACCTTTAAAAGGTGCCAGAATCGCCGGTTGCCTGCACATGACCATCCAAACTGCTGTTCTTATTGAAACTTTAATTGATCTGGGTGCAGAAGTAAAATGGAGCTCATGCAATATTTTTTCAACCCAGGACCAGGCTGCTGCTGCAATAGCTGCGGAAGGTATTGGAGTATTTGCATGGAAAGGCCAAACCAACGAAGAAAGTGACTGGTGTATTGAGCAAACATTATTTTTTGGAAGTGCTGATCGCCCGTTAAATATGATCCTCGATGATGGTGGCGATTTAACCAATATGGTTTTTGATAAATATCCTGAACTCATTCAACATCTGAAAGGGTTATCAGAAGAAACTACAACAGGTGTGCATAGGTTGTATGAAAGAATGGAAAAAGGGACTTTGCCGGTTCCTGCAATCAATGTAAATGATTCTGTTACCAAATCTAAATTTGATAATAAATATGGTTGTAAAGAAAGTTTGGTTGATGCAATAAGAAGAGCAACAGATATTATGATGGCAGGTAAAGTCGCTGTGGTAGGTGGTTACGGAGATGTAGGCAAAGGCTCTGCGGCAAGTTTGCGTGGAGCAGGTGCAAGAGTAATTGTTACAGAGATTGATCCTATCTGTGCCTTACAGGCTGCCATGGATGGTTATGAAGTGAAGAAAATGATCGATGCCGTAAAAGAAGCTGATATTATTGTAACCGCTTCAGGTTGCCGCGATTTGATAAGAAAAGAACATTTTCTTGCAATGAAAGATAAAGCGATCGTTTGCAATATCGGGCATTTCGATATTGAAATAGACATCGCATGGCTGAATCAAAATTATGGCAACACAAAAGATACCATTAAGCCGCAGGTTGATAAATATACAATTGACGGGAAAGATGTTATTGTGTTGGCTGAAGGGCGCCTGGTAAATTTAGGATGTGGCACAGGCCATCCAAGTTTTGTAATGAGCAATTCGTTTACCAACCAGGTACTTGCACAGATTGAATTGTGGCTACATGCTGATAAATATGAAAATAAAGTGTATGTGCTTCCAAAACACCTTGATGAAAAAGTAGCACGCCTTCACTTAAAGAAGATTGGTGTAGTGCTGGAAGAACTTACCACACAACAAAGTGAATACCTCGGAATTCCAAAAGAAGGGCCCTATAAATCTGAATTATACAGGTATTAATTGGAATTCTGATGTGAAATGAAATATTATTAGTCAACTTTTTGGGGCAAAGTTTGTTATTAGATTAAGATAGCTTGTTAAGCTACTGGTAAAGAAAAAGAAAATTCAATAAGTTCGGCAAAACAAACTTATATTGCCGAAAGTGGGTCTTTGTAAAAGACAAAGAGCTATTGAAGAGGCAATTTTCAACAAAAAGTTGACTAATAATATTTCATAATTTAAAAATAAACAGAATGAGAACAGGAAGACCAAGAGAAAGGGCTATAACACTAAGAGATGGCTTTTACATTGAAATTTTTAATTCGGCCGATAGCAAAGGCCTGAAGCTGAGAAGTGACAGCGAGGCGGCAATGGAAATCGCCGCGAAGCAATATTCCAGGTATAAGAAAGTGGTTCTTCTGGGAGAATATAAAAACGGCGTAAAGCTCGCAGAATCAAATTGATTCTAACCGTCGTATTACCTTCTTGTAACCCGTGCAGCAACCACATACATATCTAACAATTAGGTAAAAAAATTTTTAACTTTCGCCCACTCTGAAAAGAGTGGGTTTTTTTTAAACATTTTGAAAATGATTCGTTGCAAGCCTTAAGCAAGCATAATAATATGCATGCCGTAATGTTTGACTGCATTCTTTGAAAAGGCGAAATATTATTTATCGATTTAAGCGAGGGAAATCAATCTAATTAGTCAGGACGATATAAGATGCTGTTGATACAAAAATGAATAAAAAGTTTTGAGAAAGCTAATAGCAGCCATCATTTAAATTTAAACCTTAACAATATTTAGAACGCTACAGCTAGCTATAAAACTGAAATTAGTTACTTTGCTACACCTACAACCCTGTATTGAACAGCACCTCCATCAGATTCTTCTTTGAGATAAGTATCGTCCGGAGCAACATACATTTTTTCGCCGTCAATAGTAACAGTTTTTGATCCTTCCGGCAATTGACTTATAATATCACCCATTTGCAAAGAGGCAGGCGGAGTAGCAACATCGTTACTACCAGGCGCAATGCCGCCACTTTCATCGGAATTATTTATTTCACCGTTTTTTCCAACAACGGTGTATAGAACCTGGTCTTTGGAATTCCTGCCCTCTTTATAATAAGTCCCGTTGAGTTCATATAATTTTTCACCGTTAAGAACTACAGATTTAGCTCCCTTGGGAAGAGATGAAACCGTAGCTCCCATTGGAGGATCAACTACTTCATAGTCGTTGTCGTCGTACTGCTTATAGTAAATTCCATTGTTATAGTAATAGGGATAACCTCCAATAAACAGGCTGGTACAACCAAAGGGTAAAAAACCTATACGAAGCCCGATTGGTGGAAATATAGGTTCGTAATACCCACCATAATACCCATAATAAAATCCATTGTAAAAATAATAAGGATTGCCGCCGAAATAGATAGAAATATGGTTTCTTGGAATTAGGCTATAACGCGGGCCGTAAGCAAAAGAAAATCCCCTGTTATACCCCGCTCTGTAATAACCGTTATTGTAGCGGTACCCGTTGTTGTAACGGCTGTTGTAAGAATAATTGTTATACCTGTTATTTCCACGATCAAATCTTCCGGCAACACTCCTGTCCGCCCCCGCCACATTCTCACGGCTTTGCCTTTCCGCGTTTCTCCCGACTTCGTTGCGTGGTTGAACATTGCGGGTGATACGCTCCCGGTTAGTTACAATTTGCCGGTCATTGCGTTGGATGTTGGCAGGTGCACTGTACCTGTTGCCAAAATTTCCCCTGTCACCGCCTCTCGCTTCCGAAATATTTGGCCTGCTAACTCTTTCGCCGCCTCCGCGCTGTGAAAAAGCATTGTTGGCCCTGCCGCCACCTCCGCCCCGCGATTCGCCGCCGTTACGGTCCCTTTGCGCTTCTGCCGTACTAAAAATGCCCAGCGTGAAACAGGCAACAATCAGTATATTCATTAAGCTTTTCATAATATTTTTTTTAGTAAAGTTTTGTACCAAATTTAATTAGTTATCTGTCCTTTATAGGACGCTTTTGTTCAATAAAAGTTTGCTTCATAAATCAGTTTTAACAGTTTATTATATGCGTATTTTATTTATAACAGCTCTTGTTACACTCGCTTTTATTTTCCGATTTTTATCATCTGTAAACAAACGGGTTTGGGTACATGGATCTGTTCCGCGGCCTGTTTTAACAAGCCTGTTTGCGGGTTTCTCTTAAAGATGACAATGTTATCTGTTTCCTGGTTGGCAGCAAGTAAATAATTTCCGGTAGGATCAATAACAAAATTCCGTGGAGCTTTACCTGAGGTTGACTCGTAACCTTCTAGCTTTAGTTTGCCGGTTACAGGATTGATAGAAAATATAGTGATGGTATTTTCATTCCCGCGGTTAGAGGCATATAAAAATTTTCCATCGGGAGATGTAAAAATTTCAGCGCTGCCGGGCTGCTCCGTATATTCTTTAGGATGTGTAGCAATTTGCTGTATCGGAGCTAGCTTTCCTCTATCGTAAAGATAAGCGGTAACGGTCCCACTTAGCTCGCTGATGAGATAGGCAAATTTCTTATTAGGATGAAATGTAAGATGCCTTGGCCCGCTACCCGGCGGCGTTTCTGTATATGGTGGAGCGGCGGGCCTAAGCGGATGTGCAGATGAGGACTGAAATTTATAAATCATTATCTTTATCCATTCCTAAATCTGGTGTAAACAAGTAGGTTTCATCCGGCGAAAAAACTGCGGCGTGAACATGCGCCTTTTCCTGTCTTTCTTTATTGACGCTGGTTCCTGAATCCTGTATCAATTGGGAATATGGCTTTAAAGAACCGTCTTTGTTCAAAGGAAAAGCAGAAACACTTCCTCCGGTATAATTTGCCACGAGCAACCATTTTCCATTCCTGCTTACGGAAAGGTGGCAGGGATCATCGCCACCTGTAAATTCGCTATTCAGTAATTTAAGGTTACCGCTACTTTTGTTAAATGCGAAAGCACTTACGCGTCCGGGGTTTGTTCCGTCGGTTTCATTTACCGCATAAACAAAATTTCCGCTGTGAGAAAATACCACGTAGGACGGATTGGTTGTACTGTCTGTGCTGCTCAGTAATGTTGCCTTACCTGTTTGTGCATTAAACCGGTAAACATAAATTCCCTTGCTTCCGCTGCTGGTATAGGTGCCTGCAAGTAAATAAAAGTTTTGTGCATTGCACAAAAATGAGCTTAATAAAAAAGCAACCAGCAATCGTAACTTCATTATATAAATTTAATCGGTAAGTGTCATTTGATTTTTGAAATCATTACAATAGTATGAAAATTTCAACATACATGATAAAATCACTCGCCTTTTAAATGCAAATATCATCCCTATAAAAATCGCCATTTTTATATTTGCGTCATTGCTATTCTCAAAAAGTAGATCGTTTGAATTTACCTGATCACTTGAAATCGGTCAAAATCTTTTAGGCGGACATAATTGACTAAAACCTGTTCTACTTTGGCTTTCTCGGGCCCGTGTTTGCACCAGGAAATAAATTCGTCCAATGCAGTTTCTTCACCCGAGATACAAGCTTCCACTTTATCATCTTCTGCATTCCTGATCCACCCCGATATTTTGTGCATTTCTGCGATCTCTTTTGCTTTAGCGCGAAAAAAAACACCTTGCACTTTGCCTGAAATTACCAAATGAGCTGTTTTCATTTCACAAAGATATTGAAGTCCCTTTAATGAGATACCCTGGTGTATCTGCCGGGCAATCGGAAAATAAAATCGCTAAAAACAACACTTGCGAATCCGAAAAACACACTAGCGTTATGTTAATCGTGTATGTCGGTGGTTAATAGCTGGAGATCACAGTGTACCCGCGACAATTCACGTTCAAAGCGCAGCTTCCTAATTAACATAACACCAGGCACCTGTAAATAAAAGATTTGATCTTAATGCACCATGCCTGTAAAAATGGGAATTTTATGAATGGAAGGCGCGAACATTGTTCTAAATTATCAATCATAGCTCGCGCATAAACCTGCAAAAGATTTTTGTGATGCGAAGATTCTGTCTCTATGATTTAGTCACTTTATTTGACGCCATTTGAATTGCATATATTAACAACAATTCTTTAACTCTTCCGTTAATTTATGCAATTCTCCAACGTTCCTTACATTTCCTGTACCTTTAAAGCAATCCTCTCTTGATTAAGATTGGCATGGGCCTTTCCCTATAAATGCCCGGCTTTTAATATTATTATGTCCCGGGTAAAACATAGATGCACCTTGATGCGTATCGCTCTTGATCACCGCTCGTGGTAACCTACGTTCAAATAAAAGCAACGAACAAAGTTTAAAAAGATAATATATGAATAATAAATATAAATAGCTTTTATTAATTTATATGGATTGTTTCATTTATTTCGCATTAAATATTTTTTTAATTATAGAGGCTTTGTAAATAATTGCAGTGTTATAATACATCATAATTAATCCATTGACAAAGAATAAATAACTAATCCATAAAGTTTACACCATGCAAGTATTTGAGAAGCACAAAACCGAAAAAACGGTAGCCAGCCATTCGTTTAACCAATCGAAGCATCTTTATACGCCATCGCTCAATTTAAATCAAAAGAACAAAAAACAGAGAAGGAGTGGCGTGAGTAACCCTGAAATCGAAAAACTTATATTAAACCTGCCGGCAGTCGACAGAAGTATTGTCCTGCAAAAATTATTAGAAGCGTCGCTTATCAATAGAAGCAAGCCGCAAATCACTAAAAAAAACCTTCTTATTATGCAATTTGTTTCTGAAGGTTATACCTACAAACAAATATCCGGCATGCTATATTTGAGTGCCAGGACAGTTGAAAACAAAGTGTATAAATTAACAAAAGAATTTAGCTGCAAAAACAAGACTCATCTGGCGGTAAAATTAATGAGAGCCTATGTTATCAAATGATAGCTGCCGGTAAGATTGGCGCTCACTTGACAATCTTCTTACAGTTGCCTGGTAAATAGCCTTAGGGCTAAATACGGTATAAGTTTTTTATGTCTTATAATCCAGAGAAGTAAAAAATGTAATCCCTCACTTGTAATAAACCAGCTTGTAGTTGACCCGTTTTTTGCGTCACTTATCTTAATATCAAGCAATCCGCGGTTATATAAACCATTGAACGAACCCCTGATATCTCGCGGTCCATAAGGCTTGCCCGGGTGATGGATCTCCAGCTCAAAACATTTTACTAATGTCTTTACCATTGCCGGCGTTGGCTTAGGTTGAGGCACTTCTATCGGATCCACTGAAAATAATTCGAAATATCTTTTCATCAATATTATTACAAATTTTTGCCGGTTCCCTGAAAGGCTTCAACGTTTCCGGTTAAACTTTATAAACCAGTTGTCGTTTCGTCAAAGTATCCGGCCTTAATGAAACATTTAATTCCACCAACTAAGTACACAATCACCAAGTACCAATGATAATTCAGGATGCGAATCTAAACGCCAACCGGAATGATAAACAAGGTTGCCCATACGCGCGTTATTTAAAACCACATGAAAAAGCTTTGGCGGATAGCAATTATCCAATGGATTAATCCAGCCATCATATTGAATTCCCTTATGTTTAAACGACACTTTAAAAGGTTCCATTGATCAAAGATTAGAAAAGCCGCATCATACAGGACGGGTTTGAAAAACTTAAAACAAAACCACCATCACAGTGCATCTTTTAACGTTGCTCCCTTTAACATTCTATAATCCATTTCGATAACCATTTGTTTATAAGGTGGTTTCTGCATAACGTAATAGTAAGGTGCGTTATATTTTTACACCTAAAATCCCTTCTTAAAATAAGGATTCATTTTTAATAGCTTCCTGTCTCAAGCCCAGCTTTTTGAAATTTCTACTATGTATTGCCCTTTGCAATTAATCGCATAAAAAACTCTTTAAGCTGATTCGAAATGGATGTTTTGGTTTTTTCATCTGAGCTACTTTGATAAAAGAGTTATAAAATACCTGTATCCTGGGAAGCATTTTTATATTCTTCTTAAAAACAACTAATGGTACATAAATATAATGCTTAAACATGAGATACCGTAATTTTACTATGCAATTAGAAAAAAACATACTTGATTATCAATTATATAATTTAAAACCCTCATGCGTTACTCAGGTATTTAGGTAATTAGTAGAACTCTATGTTTTGATTGAATGGTATAGTTAGCGTAACAGTTTTAGAAAAGCTCTATGTTCCCGTTGCTTTGAAAAAAGATTTGCAATAGTTTATAACAAAGCTAAACTTTGAACATCGAAACAGTAAAAACTGAAATGATGAAAAAAATATTTCTTTCTTTTTTAATGCTGGTTACAATCCTGTGCTTATTGCCAGCAAAAATCTTTTAAGGTGGAGGTATATGGAAACGGCCAGCCCATTATTCTCATTCCTGGCTATGCGTGCAGCGGGGATGTTTGGAAGGCAACTGTTGATGACCTGAAGGCAAAATATCAATTGCATGTTCTTACATTAGCAGGCTTTGCCGGTGTTCCTCCGATGGATACGTCCTATTCTTAAAACTGTAAAAAATGACTTGCTAAAATATGTAAAAGATAATCATCTCAACAAGCCGGTACTGATCGGGCATAGCCTTGGAGCTTTCATGAGCCTTTGGGTGGCCAGCGAAGAACCTTCGTTATTTTCAAAAATAATTTGTGTTGATGGCGTTCCTTTTATATCCGCCATGTCCAATTCTTCAATAACTGCCGAAGAAATTAAAAAGAACCCCGCCTATAATGCTGAAACGGTTGCTATGAATTTTAAAAATATGCCGGAAAAACAATTCGAAAGACAACCAGTTTAAATCCATGCTCGCTATGGTAAGCGATTCAGCCCATGCAAGATTGATTGCTCAATGGAGTGCAGCAAGTGACCGGAAAACGCTGGGCTATACTTTTGTAGAAATGAGCACAACCGATCTCAGGAAGGACATTGCGAAAATCAATATTCCTGTCCTTGTTTTGGGAAGCACTTATGGCACAAAGGAAATGTCTCAAAAAATACTCAGCGAACAATATAATTTACTTCCCAATAAAAAAATAATCATAGCGGCAACCAAACATTTTATCATGTACGATGACCCGTTATGGTTCCGTGAACAGGTAAAAAATTTTCTTACAAACGGCCTTGCTGATTAATATATCCGGGGCTTATTGCAATATTGTTCCAGTCAATTTTGAAGTTATGAATAAGAAAAAAGTTTTGCTGTCGCATGAGCAGGGTATTGTTGAGGGAATTTATATGAATGCAGGAAGCAGTTCCCCGCTCGTCATTATTATAAACGGGCATAATGGCTTTTATAATTATGGAATGTTTCCTTACCTGCAGGAAAGTCTTTTCCTTAATAATATTTCAAGTTATAGCTTCAATTTCAGCCACGGTGGCATTAAGGGCGATGCCGATTATTTTGAAGACCTGGTAAATTATGAAAAAAATTGTATGCGACTGGAAGTCGAAGATGTAATGTGCGTCCTGCATAATCTTTATTCCGGCAAGTTTGAGGATCACGCAGGGCTTTTTTTATTGGCTCACAGCCTTGGTGGAGTTCCTTTGATTTTTTCGGCGAAAAAAGCACAGGACGAAAACATTTATATCAGCGGAATTATTTTAGTAAGCACGGTAAAACAAGCTTAACTTTTGGCCGGAGGAAATGATTGACGAATGGAAACAAAATAAAGTGTATTACAAAAAAAATAACCGTACTAAACAATTGCTTCCCCAGGGAGAAGAATTTCTAAACGAAGTATTGGAAAGCGATTCAAAATGGAATGTGGAAAATGAAATAAAAAAGTTAGAACAACCTATCTGTATTGTGCATGGCCAAAACGATGAAGCTGTCCCTGAAGAACATGGCAGCTCACAGTTTGAATGGGTACATACTTTGAATAAAAAATCCGTTCTTAAAATAATACCCGGTGCAACACATACGTATAACACCAAACATCCTTTCGAAGGCACAACCGACCAACTTGAAGAAATGATTAAAGCCGTTGCAGGATTTATTCAATCCATATGACAATCCGCCAGGACCGGTACACTTATTTCACACAAATGCAACATTTTGACAATAATATTGTTTAATACCAACCCTTAGTTTTGCTATATCAGCGCTGCTTAATGAAAACAAATTTTCCCCGCGAGGCTTATTGTATTTTTATTTTTCTGCTTTTTCCGTTTGTCTTCTTGCCCGGTAAGCTATTTGCGCAAACCGGGGGAGTAACTATTAAAGTTATTAACAAACAAAGCAAACCCGTGTTAAATGCTACGGTAAAAGTTGTTCCATTAAATGATTCGCTTCATTATTCTGAAAAAATAACCGACAATTCCGGGATGGTCACTTTTGCCCTGGTGCAGGGCAGTCATTACAAGGTAATAGTTACGTCAGTCAATTATTCACCTTTTCAAAACGGGATTGTAGTAAGGAACGGTACCATGTCTTTTACATGTATGCTTGAAAATACGGCCAAAACCTTAGACGCCGTTGTAATACAATCGAAAAAGCCTTTAATGAGGCAGGAAGATGACAAGACTATAATTGACCCTGAAAATATGGCTGCAAGTTCTACAAGCGGGTATGAGGTTCTTGAAAAAACGCCCGGCCTTTTCGTAGACCAGGATGGTAATGTTTATTTAAACAGCACCACCCCCGCCATAATATATATAAACGGCAGAGAACAAAAAATGAGCACTGCCGATATTGCTTCTTTATTAAAAAGCCTTCCACCAAACTCTATTGCAAGCATTGAAATTTTAAGGACGCCTTCTGCAAAATATGACGCTTCCGGAGGAGGTGGCATCGTAAATGTTGTGCTGAAGAAAGGTATTAAGATTGGGCTAACGGGAAGCGTAAACGCCGGAATTAACGCAGGGAAAATATGCAACCCAATACACCGGTATCAACCTGAATAATAACAATGGCGCATTCTCTGGTTATTTGAACGCACAATACACACATAAAAATACCTATGATGAAATAAAGACGGACCGCATATTTGCACCAGATTCAATGCTAAGGCAGGATGCAATAACTACTTATCCGGGCGATAATTATTACCTGGGCTATGGCATGAACTATGAGCTCAACAAAAAATGGGAAGTTGGATACGATGGGCGCATAACGCTTAGCGATTCACACAACAGCTCGGTTAATGAAAGTTCTATAAGCCAGATAAGTACAGGAAATATTCTTATAAATAATGTGGCAGATGTTTCAAATAAAAATAATTCATTCTACGTCGCACAAGGCATCTCATCAAAGCTGAAAATTGATAGTACCGGTTCCGAATGGACGAATGATATTTCGTACAATTACACTCCTAATACTACCGGCCAGCAATTCATTACCAATTTCACAAAACCTTTTGTTACATCTGAATCAGGCGATGGCTCCATAAAAACCAACCTTGCTTTTTTTTCTGCGAAAAGTGACCTTGCATGGAAATTTACAAAAAAATTTATTGTGGAGGCAGGGTTGAAAACCACCATTACAGGTTTTAAAAATAACACCAGCTACTTCAATATGACAAGTGGCGTGAGAACAAAAGATGAAACACGAACAAGTTTATACAATTACCATGAGCGTATCAATGCGGCGTATGTGCAGGCTTCTAAAACGTTATTTGGATTAACATTAAAGGCGGGAACCAGGTTGGAAAATACGGTCATGAAAGGGAAGCAGCGGATACCGAACGATACCACTTTTAATATCAATCGTACAGATTTTTTCCCCTACCTGTATATCAGCCGTTCTCTTATAAAAATTATGGGTTATGATTTGAAAGGTTATCTTGTTTATCGCCGCACCATCAGCCGCCCGGGTTACCAGCTGTTGAACCCCTCGCAACGTTATGTAGATCCATATTTATTTGAAACCGGCAACCCTGCTCTTCGCCCGCAGTTTACCCAAAACTATGAAGCCAATATTTCTGTAGACGAGCGGCCCATTTTCGCAATAGGCATAAACGATACGAAAGATATTTTTACCAATGTTGTATACCAGGCAGACACCAGCAGCAGAATTGCCTACCGCACGTACGATAACCTTGGAAGTAATAAGGAAACCTATTTCAGAATATTAGGTGCATTACCACCCGGTAGAAAATATTTTATTGTTGGAGGCTTTCAATACAATCACAATTTCTATGATGGGTCTTATGAAGGCAAGCCTCTTTCATTTAAAAAAGGAAGCTGGTCAGTTTTTACCTATCAAACACTTAAGATATCCGGTTCGTCACAACTCACATTAAATGGATTCGCGCGATTCAATGGCCAGCAACAATTTTATGAACTTAGCCCCTTTGGTACATTAAATCTTAGTATCAACCAACAATTTC
The DNA here is from genome assembly GCA_963800635.1 of uncultured Chitinophagaceae bacterium. Classification (GTDB taxonomy): domain Bacteria; phylum Bacteroidota; class Bacteroidia; order Chitinophagales; family Chitinophagaceae; genus Ginsengibacter. The sequence goes on along the minus strand of CAWDCB010000003.1, from coordinate 78,407 downwards.
TTAAAAAGAAATTAACGATAACGCTTAGCGCTACCGACCTCTTTTTTACCAATAATAATGATTTTACGCTCAACCAGGGAAGCGTTGTTGCAAGCGGTTTTAGAAAATCCGACACCCGCAGGTTTGGAATTAATGCACGTTACAATTTCGGGATTAGGAAAAAAGAAGAAAAAAACTTTTTAAATATTGATTCGCCGGAAAAACCCTGACATAAATAGCCAAAAAAAATCCCGCATGTTAAAAGGCGGGATTTTTTATACGTGGTGTCTTTATTAAGCGTTAACGGCCTTTTGTGCATCCCGGTATTTTTTTATAATATCATGAGATGTTTTTAATGAAGATTGCTGATCCGTTATCAATTGCCGCGTTTCTGCGCTGATTTCCGCATCTGAAGCAAGAGCTTCTCTATATGCTTTCTGCGCAGCATCTTCGCCAAATTCGCAAGATTCCAGAATTGCCTGCCTGTCTTTCCCCGTGAACGTAGCTTTCACATCCATCCATGCGCGATGAATTTTGCCGCTATTGGTAGTACCGGTAGTTGGTTCCCCGCCCAATCTCTCAATTTCGTTAGTAAGTTCGGCGGCATATTTCCTGCTATCGTTACCCATTTTACTGAAAGTTGCCTGAAGGTCTACATCCATTGATTTTACATCTTCAGCCGCCGTTTCATATCCTTTTGTCCTATCATTGTTTATCCTGATAAGATCGTTTAAAACCTCTATTAATTTTTCGTTGGTGTTCATAACATTTATTTTTGTTTGAATAAGTAAACCTAAAATTGTGCCATGCTTAAAGACGTGCCTGACAGCCACTTCAGGAAACTTTCATTAAATCAAAGGGGAAATTTTTCCACTGAATGCAGTGCTCTTACCCGATAATTTTTCTTATTATAACTTTGTTAAGAAATAACAGAAAAATCCTTTCAAATTTTAAACTATTTTATGATTGAAGTAATTCATGGGTTACCGGGCCATGTTGCCGCCTTTCGCGCGACCGGCATCATCACCCGGCAAGATTATCATGTAATAATAAACCCCTTAGTAAAAAATATTGCCGTTGAATCCGGAAAAATTAATTACTTACTGGTGCTTAGCACGCCGCTTAAAAATTACACGGTGGGGGCATGGATACAAGACGCGTTTTTAGGGCTAAGATATTTCAGTAAATGGAAAAAGCTGGCCATCGTAACTGAAAAGGCAGGGATAAGGAAATTTACCGACACGTTTGGAAAGTTAATTCCTCCTGAAACCAAAGGATTTAAAATGGAAGACTTACCTATCGCAAAACAATGGATTTCTGATATCTAAAAAGATCCTGAGCTAATATGTAATCAAGGAGGCCTTTATAACAGAATCTTTTTGAACCTGTGAGAGAGAATAATTATAATGGTATAATGCCGCTTCCCAATCGCCGTAAACGGGGTTCGGCAGTACAATGAAACGGGTTCCAAATTCAGATGCAAGTGAGTTCACATTTCTAAGACGTTCCTCTGTATTTTTCTGATCAAATAAAAAATTAAAATCGCCAAGATTATCGCCGAGCAGCATTACAATTTCATAAGAAGCGGAAAGGCTTCGCCTGCGCGCTTCCTTCGATGAAGTATTCTGCAAAGGAAACAAGTGTGCGCTGTCTGCGTCGGGAAAATTAAACTTTTGCAGGTTTTTTAATGTAACATCCCTCTCTTCCTCGCTGCGATTGGTAACGTAAAATATTTCCAGCCCTGCCGATGAAGCATACTTCAGGAAGCTAAGGCTTCCCGGAACTGTGTCAGCGTTTATCTTCGACGTCCACTCCAGCCATGAGGCCGGTTCAAAATCTTTTCCCTGCAACGCCTGGTGTGCCTGGTAAGGGCTGTTATCTAAAATAGTTTCGTCAATATCAGTTATGATAGCTTTAGCTTTTACGGTTTTAACGGGCAGCAATCCATTAATTCTCATTTGCGCAATGTTAAAAGCCTGGAAACACAGTGCCCTGTATTCAGCAGACTTTTGCTGGAATACCGTTGCTAACATTTTTCCATCCCTAACAATGGCTCCGTCAACTATTCGAGGCATTCCCGCTTTCTTTGCAACTGTACACGACATTAAAAACAAAAAGAGTGTAAAGGAAAAAATTTTCATCGTCTATTTTTAAAGTGTGAATGTACAGGAAAACAGGCGGCTTGATTTTCCGTACAGATTTTTTGCGGGTAACTTTCTGCAATTATAAAGCCACCAGGGCGATCCTACGCCGTCAGCAAAAAGGTTTACGGGTATTCTTTAATAGTTCTTAATTTTAATCGGTGTAAAATTTAAATTTTAAAATAAGGAAATGGATTTCGTTGATTATTATAAAACGCTTGGCCTTTCTAAAAATGCATCTGCAGATGATATAAAAAAAGCATATCGTAAGCTTGCACGGAAACTTCATCCTGATCTTAATCCCAATGATAAAGATGCGCATAAGAAATTTCAACAGGTGAATGAGGCCAATGAAGTATTAAGTGACCCGGAAAAGAGAAAAAAATACGATCAATACGGCCAGGATTGGAAACATGCAGAACAGTTTGAAAAGGCAAAGCAACAGCAGGGCAGCCAGGGCTTTGGCGGCGCGGGTTTTGGCGAAGGAAATTTCGGTGGTTATACTTACTCATCCGGTGATGATTCCGAATTTTCTGATTTTTTTGAATCGCTGTTCGGTGGTTCAAGAGGGAAGAAAAGGCAGACAAAATTTCGCGGGCAGGATTATAATGCAGAGCTTCACCTGTCCTTAACTGACGCACATCAGACACACAAGCAAACACTTACTATTAACGGCAAAAATGTAAGGATAACGATTCCCGCAGGCGTTGAGAATGGCCAGGTTATAAGATTAAAAGGCTATGGGAGTGAAGGAGCAAACGGCGGCCCTCCCGGGGATCTTGTTGATAACATTTGTTATTAATAATGATACGCCTTTCAAACGTGAAGGGAATGATCTTTATAAAACTGAGGACATTGACTTGTATACTGCGTTGCTCGGAGGAGAAAAAACCATTGACACTCTTGGCGGGAAAATAAAACTTAAAGTTACTCCCGGGAACTCAAAACGGGACAAAGATCAGGCTTAAAGGAAAGGGATTTCCTGTGTATAAAAAAGAAGGAGAGTATGGTGACCTTTATATAACCTGGAATGTAAAACTTCCTACCCACTTAACCGAAAAACAAAAAGAATTATTTACTGAACTATCGAAATTGTCATAAAAAAAATTGTTATGGAACAGGAAGAATTGATACCGGCTGAAGATTTCTGTATTTATCACAATATTGAATATTCCTTTATCAGCTCCCTGGAAAATTCGGGGCTTATAAGTGTGAGGTCTATTAAGCGTTCTACGTTTATACCGCTAGATGAAATGCATAAGCTGGAAAAGTTCGTGCGGTTGCATTACGATCTTGATATCAATCTGGAAGGCATTGAAACGATCAATTATCTCCTGGAAAAAATTGAATCAATGCAACAGGAAATTGTAAACTTAAAGAACAAAACGGGTTAAAAGTTCAAAGTTAAAGATTGCAACCTTCAACCCTCAACTTTCAACCTTAAATGGCCACTCCCTCTGAATCTTTGCTTTGACGAGGTAAACGATTATTCCTAAAATAATAACTAAAAAACCATATTCCATTAAACGGCTGCCTGTAGAAAATAAGATAAATATCCACATACCAATTGCAAGAATTACGGGCACAGGAAACAAGGGCATTCTGTAAGGAAATTCAGTGCCATTCTTTTTACGCGAATATTAATAAACCAACTGCCTGTCCAATAAATTGTATCATTATCCGCATCGCCAGTATTGCGCTGATCACATCTTTTAGTTTAAACAGCATACTGAAAATAAATGCAAGGCCGCCGAGAAAAAGTAAAGAAACATAGGGAAAGTTTTTTTCCGGATGCAGCCTGCTAAAAATTTTGAAGAACTCTCCGTCCGCGGCAGCAGCATAAGGAATGCGGCTGTAACCAAGTGTGGAAGAAAAGACGGATGCAAAAGCAACCCACAATATTAAACAGGTGGCGATTTTTGCTGCGGTGTTACCGGCAAGGATCTGGATAAATTCGCTTACCACAAATTCGCTGTTTTTTGCATGTTGCCAGGGAATTACACTCACAACACTTACATTCATGAGTAAGTATAAGACCGCAATACCTGCAATAGAAATAAACATGCTGCGCGGTATATTTTTAGATGGATTTTTTATTTCGCTTCCAAGATGACATACATTATAATAACCCAAATAACTGTATACTGATTTCACGCTTGCATAGCCTATTGCAGTTACAAACGCATAATCAACGCTAAGGCCTGAATTTATATTTTTTAGCGGTGCTAAAAAATTACCATGCACAATTCCACCACCAATTATCCAGAACATCGTAACGATAACACCGCTCCAAAGAAATACGCTTATTTTGCCAATGGCCTCAATTTTACGGTATAATAAAATCACTATGAGAATTACCACGGCGCCACTGACCATCTTTTCTGTGACTAATGTAAGAGGCACCAGGTAAGAAAAATATTTCGCAAACCCAATGGCCGCCGATGCAATTACCAATGGGGCCTGTATCATCGTCTGCCATACAAATAAAAAGCTCATCATTTTACCAGCTCCATTTTTCCCATAGGCCTCTTTTAAAAAATTATATGATCCGCCGGCCCTGGGAAATGCAGCGCCCAGTTCACTCCATATCATTGCATCTACAATTGAAAGAAAAGCCCCGGCTATCCACGCATATAAAAACCAGGGTCCATTCATCATTCCTATTACCATGGGCATAGTAATGAAAGGGCCAATGCCCACCATGTCGGTCATGTTAATAGCTGTAGCCTGGCCAAGGCCCAGCCTTCTTTCTAAAACAGGTTGTGACATTAAGGAAATAAAAATTTACTATTGAGATGAAAATTTTCTGATCAATAACAATTAATGCATAAAAATACAAAAGCATGATAAATGACGGGAATCATTTATCATGCCTTGAAAACGTACAGAGAGAAAAATTAATCTTTATAATAGGTGATGGTTCTTTTTACAATTTTGACCGGTTTCCCCGTTTCATCCATCTCAGTTCTTTGTATCCAGTTCCCCTTATCATCAAAACTGTCGTAACGGTATTTTGTAGTTTTATTTATTGTTGAATCTTTTGTTACCGTCTTTTCTGTACTCTCTGCTATATTATTTTTATCATCAAGTTTTACAGCAGAAGAATACGTTTCCTTTCCGACACTATCTTTGCTGGTCTGACCTTTATAAAATTGATTATCATATGTAAATGCACTACTCATTTTTAAGGTACTATCTGCCTTATATTGCTTAAAGCCTAGGAGGCGGTCGTAATCGTTTGTAGTAATATCTGTATAATAAAAATCCATCTTATCGGTTGAATCAAAACTCCGCGCAACCGATGGTTTCCCATTCTCATTCTGTACCGTGAGGGACGAGGTCTGTTTACCGTTTTTAGTGACTTTCTGGCCTGTGAATAACCCCTTATCATCGTGAGTAAACGCGCCCTCCTCTTTATCAGTACCGGCTTTATCGATAGAAGTATATCCTGAAGAATAACCTTTCTCATCATACCTTGTAGACACAACACAGCAGGAATCCAATTCGCCCAATTTTCCTGTGCCATCCGCTTTGTAGGTTGAATCGGTTATTTGCTCTACTTTGCCCGATAAATTATCCGCCAGCCAGTCTGAATTTTTAGCTGTCTCCTGGCTTTGATTCGCCACAGGAAAATGCAATTGCCGATGCCATCATCAGAAATGAAAGTTTTTTCATGTTAAGTTTTTTTAAAATTAATAAAGAGAGAACGAACTAAAAGGCGAAAGCAATAGTTATAGTGACGACTAATATAGGTCTTATTTTTAAAAAAAGAGAATCTGCACGAAATAAAACGGGTCACTTACATCAGCCTTTCGTTTCCCATTCTCATCATTTCAGGATAACCCAGTTTCCGTGATAGTGCCGTCACAGCACGTGCTATTCGATTAGCTTTGGTTTCTCAGTCTTTGCACTTTCAATCCACTTGCTGAAATAGTTCCGGTGACTTCCCGCAAGCGAATTAAAAAATTCCAGGGCTGCCGGTTCATCTGCTAGGCATTCCAAAAATGCTTTGTTTATTTCAATTACACGTGCGTCCAGCTTCAAGGCTTACATTAACAATCGCGCCTTTTCTTTTTCCTAATGCTTTGCGGATGGCAGCGTTTACGGGAATAATAAAATTGCCCGCACCCATTGGTAATAAACTTGTCTTCTCAATACGATATTCATCAAGTTTCCCTTTTACCCTAAATGATTTTTTGTATCCCGGTTTTATTTTAGAAGCTATCTCTTCCGGAACTTCAATATAGGACCACCCGGTTTTCTCGCCCTGTTCATTAAACTTTTTTATAACAGCTTTGAAATGGATCATTTTGTAAATTGAATCATTGAATTATAGAAGGGTTAATATCCAGTGTTATGTTAATTATAAAGCTGCGCTTTGAACGTGAATTGTCACGGGTGCACTGTGAACTTCAGCTATCAACCACCGACAATTCACGATTAACATAACACTAGTAACATGTCAATTGTATTATGTCGATTATTTATTACACAAATTATAAAACACGAATTACGAATCTTTCTCTTTATAATTCATGTAATACGTGCACAAATTCGTGTTATCATTTCGCGTTTATCCTATCAATTTATAAAATCAAGCCAGTACTTCAAAATTCATGCATAACTTAGTATGTATTTATCGATTGAAATGCGTTTTTCTTAATACCGGCAACTCGCGAGCCATATGACTAAACTTTCAGTTAATATCAATAAAATTGCCACCCTCCGCAATTCACGTGGAGGTAATAATCCTGACCTTATACAAGCTGCAATTGATATTCAAAATTTTGGAGCGGAAGGAATAACGGTCCATCCGCGCCCCGATGAAAGGCATATCCGTTATAAAGATGTTTATGAATTAAAAAGCATTATAACAACTGAGTTCAATATTGAAGGCAATCCGAAAGAGCAAAAGTTTGTTGACCTGGTTCTCGCTAACAAGCCCGAACAGGTGACGCTGGTTCCCGATTCTGAAGGCCAGCTTACCTCTGATCATGGTTGGGACACAAAAAAAAATAAAGCGTATTTGATGGAAATTATTTCGGTTTTTCAAAAAGCAGGCATCAGGGTTTCCATATTTGTTGATGCCGATGTAGAAATGGTTTCTGCTGCCAAAGAAACCGGAACAAACAGGATTGAATTATACACCGAAGGTTATGCCAGGCAATATGCAACGGGCAATAAGCAAGAGGCAATTGAGCCTTATATTACGGCGGCAAAAAAAGCAAATGAGCTTGGCATTGGTATTAATGCCGGCCATGACCTTGATCTGAAAAATCTTAAATATTTTTCACAAAATATTCCCGGCCTTCTTGAAGTTTCCATTGGACATGCATTAATTACTGATGCGTTATATTTCGGTTTAGAAAATGCGGTGCAATTGTATAAGAGGCAATTAGCTAATTAGCTAATGTGCTAATGTGCCAATGTGCTAATGTGCCAATGTGCTAATGTGCCAATGCGCTAATGTGCCAATGTGCTAATGTGCTAATGTGCCAATATGCTAATGTGCCAATATGCGAATTGGCTAATTGGCTAATTGGCTAATTATCGAATTAGCTAATTGCCTAATTATCGAATTGGCTAATTGGCTAATTATCGAATTGGCTAATTGGCTAATTATCAAATTAGCTAATTAATTTTATTTCAGCAGTGCAGCTAATTTACTTTCCAGAACCGGGCCGCGCAGATTTTTCGCAATGATTTTCCCATCAGGATCAATTAACAGGTTTTGAGGAATGCTGCGAATCTGGAAAAGTGCCGCCACTTCATTATTCCAGCCTTTTAGATCACTTACATGGTTCCAACTGAGCCCATCCATCTTAATTGCGTCTAACCATGCTGGTTTGGCCTGGTCGAGCGACACACTAAGGATGGTAAAATTCTTATCATGAAATTTATTATAGGCGGCCACTACATTTGGATTTTCCATACGGCACGGCCTGCACCAGCTTGCCCAAAAATCGAGTAAAACATATTTGCCTCTGAAGGAGGAAACATTTACGGGATTACCCGAAGTATCTTTCTGCGAAAAATCCTTAATGACGGAACCTATCGGGTTAATTTTTGATTCCTGTATTTGTTGGTTTACGTATTGGCTCAGCCCGCTTGCCTGCACAGGGGGCGATAAAAGCTTATACAATTGCTCTGCTTTTGCTCCATCCTGGTCCGCCTGGAACATCCGGATTATGGCCAGCGGAGCCACGTAAGATGATGGATGTTTTTTTACAAATTCCATACTCATTTTTTCGACATCGTTAACTGCATTGGCATCAAAAGCCGCGTCCGGCAGAAATATTTTTTCATAAGGTTTCAGGGAGGCGGTATATTCGGCAAATAAGGCTTGCGACGGAGAACCTGTTATTGAAAGTTTGTCAATTGCATTTTTATCCCCGGATATACTGACATGGCTATTGTCCAAAAATAATGGCACCACCGGCGGCTGGTCGCCAAACACCAATCCCTTAAAGCCCGGCTCATTCATCTGGCCTTTTATGACGAACTTACCCTTTTCAATAGCAGCTTGCTTCTCCGGCAGGTTGGTTTGCTCATTCAAAAATGAAACAGGAGTGCCGTCGGCAAAACCTGTGACACTACCCGTAATTACAAATCCCTTTTCTACAGGTGTCTCAATTACCTTTTTCGTTTGTGAAAATCCAAAGAAAGGAATCGCAAAAAGCAAAATAACAGTTTTCATAATTTTTTATTGATGGCAAATTTAATTTTTTTTAAGCAATTAGGAGGCCTATTTCATTCGGTGGTTCGGCTTACAGTCTGGTAATGCCCTGTCGTCAGGCACCGGCCAGCGGCTATCGTAAACCAGGTATTGCTATTTCTTATTTGCCTGCCAATTTCGTTATAAAAACCAGGCTCTTAAACGTTCCCGCGCCTCAAACTTCTAAAACAAACAATATATTTGCCACATGAATGTAAACGATGAACTGGTTGACAAAATTGCCAGCCTCGCCAGGCTTAAATTTAACCCGGATGAAAAAGAAGATATAAAAAATGATCTCCGGCAGATGATTGCCTTTATTGATAAGTTAAATGAACTAGATACAACCGGTGTAGAGCCGCTGCTTCATATGAGCGAAAACGTGAATATATTAAGAGAAGATGAAGTAGCAGGTACTATAAGCAGGGAGGATGCATTCAAAAATGCACCATTACATGATGAACAGTTTTTTAAAGTGCCTAAGGTGATCAGGAAATAATTAGCTAATTAGCTAATAGAGATAATTTCAAAATTATTGGTTGTTAAATTCAAGCCATTGAAAGTATAATAAACGCGCTGTAACAATGAATTCTATCATACAACTGGACAACATACAAAAAAGCTACGTCATGGGCAAGATGGAGCTGAAAGTGCTGAAAGGTATTTCGCTTGAAATATTTAAAAATGAATACGTCGCTTTAATGGGCCCAAGTGGAAGCGGAAAATCAACTCTTATGAACCTGCTGGGTTGCTTAGATTCTCCTTCTGCAGGCCGTTATATACTTAATGGCAAAGATGTAAGTAAGATGCCTGATGACGATCTTGCGGAAGTGCGCAACAAAGAAATTGGATTTGTGTTTCAACAGTTCAATTTACTGCCGAGGCTCACGGCGGCAGAAAATGTAGCGCTCCCATTAGTTTATAATGGATCTCCCAAAAAAGTAAGAACAGAACTCTCGCTTGAGATGCTGAACAGGGTCGGGTTGAGCGAAAGAAGCCATCATAAGCCGAATGAATTATCAGGTGGCCAAAATCAGAGAGTAGCAATTGCAAGAGCGTTGGTAAACAATCCGTCTATAATTCTCGCCGATGAACCTACCGGTAACCTCGATTCGAAAACGTCGGTCGAGATTATGAAAATCTTTGACAAGATCCAGTCGGATGGCAATACAGTGATTTTGGTAACACATGAAGAAGACATTGCCAATTTCGCACACAGGATTATTAGACTCAAAGATGGACTGATAGAAAGCGACCATCTTCATAAAGAAGCTGAAGCGTTTGGTTAATAAAGCCGGTAGGTTGTGAGCACTGGGCAGTAGGCAGTGGATAACAGTCAATGGTCAATAGAAAGTAAATAATATCATCAATGACTCAATGACCAATGAGCAATGACCAATGACCAATGACTCTGTGCAGCGAAATGACCAACGATATTTCCAGAAGTTATCAAATTGAATTGTGTTAAACATATGTCGCAAAAAATATATACGAAAACAGGTGATAAAGGGAAAACAAGCCTTATTGGGGGAACAAAAGTATCAAAAAGCGACCTTCGTATTGAGGCTTATGGAACCATCGATGAGCTGAATTCCTGGATGGGCCTTGTAGGTGATTATTTCAATGACGAACATGCCAATAATATCTTAAAACAAATACAGGACAGGCTTTTTACCATTGGATCATCCCTTGCTTGTGACCCGGAAAAAGAAGCGAAACTTATACTCCCCGATTTGCATGAATCGGATATAATACTGCTTGAAAAGCAGATTGATGCGATGAGTGAAGTGCTGCCTGAAATGAAGAATTTTATTTTGGCCGGAGGGCATGCTTCAGTTTCCATTACCCACATCGCAAGGTGCGTTTGCCGCCGGGCCGAAAGGTGTTGTGTAAATTTAGACGTTCATAATGGCCAAGTAGAACCCCTGGTTTTGAAATATCTTAACAGGCTCAGCGACTATCTTTTTGTATTGGCAAGGTACGTTGGTAAAATGCACAATGCACTGGAAATTACCTGGAAGCCACGCGTCTGATTGACCATTTTTCAATAAACCTATTTTTCTAAAAATTTTTAATGCATATAAATCACGGGGCAGACTAATTAACTTGCACGCATGGAACAATATCTGCAGCTTTTGCAAAAAATAACGGACGAAGGTATCGATAAGGATGACCGTACGGGCACGGGTACACGAAGCCTATTTGGTTACCAAATGCGGTTTAATTTACAGGAAGGTTTTCCCCTGGTAACTACGAAAAAATTACATCTAAAAAGTATCATTTATGAGTTGCTTTGGTTTTTAAAAGGAGACACCAATATCAGATACCTGAAAGAAAATGGTGTAAGGATATGGGATGAATGGGCAGATGAAAACGGCGATCTTGGCCCTGTGTATGGCAAACAGTGGCGGAGTTGGGAAGGAGCCGGTGGTAAGATTGTTGACCAGGTAGCAGAATTGATTCACCAGCTAAAAACAAACCCTGATAGCCGCAGGATGATTATAAGCGCATGGAATGTTGCCGATTTACCTCAAATGAAATTGATGCCATGCCATTGCATGTTCCAGTTCTATACAATTCCAACTTCCAAAGGAAGAAGAAGGTTATCGTGCCAGTTATACCAAAGGAGCGCAGATGTATTTTTAGGCGTTCCTTTTAATATTGCTTCTTATGCTTTACTTACAATGATGATTGCCATGGTATGTGATATGGAACCCGGCGACTTTATTCACTCTTTCGGAGATGTTCATTTGTATAAAAATCATTTAGAGCAGGCAGCGCTTCAGCTAACAAGAAAACCTTTTCCACTGCCGCGGATGAAAATAAATACTTCTGTCAAAGACATTTTTAATTTTTCTTATGAAGATTTTCAATTGTTGAATTATCAAAGCCACCCGGGAATTAAGGCACCGGTTGCGGTGTGACGAGTTAATTGGTTAATTGGGTTAATTGGGTTAATTGGTTAATTGGTTAATTAGTTTGTTAGTTTATTAGTTTATTAGTTTATTAGTATTTACACCAACAACTTAACTTATGGAGTTTACTTTAGAAAAATTAGAAGTGTACAATATCGCCGAAAAATTCTCTGATGATATTTGGGACATAGTTATTAAATGGGATTACTTCAATAAAGATACAATCGGTAAACAGTTAGTAAGAGCAGCTGATTCGATCTCTGCAAATATCGCAGAAGGTTATGGGCGGTACTTTTATAAAGAAAGTAAACAGTTTTATTTTTATTCACGAGGTTCTATCCAGGAAACAAAAGCCTGGCTTTCAAAATGCCTGAGAAGAAATCTTATTGAATTCGACAAATGTGAGCCATTAATTGAACTTTGTAAAAAACTCCTTCTTATGCTAAACGCCTTCATAAAATTTGTTGCAAATTCACAAAAAGCTAAAATAGCCAAATAACTAACTTATAAATTAGACCGCCCAATAAAAGTGGTAAACCTAATAAACCTCAATTAACAATTAACCTAATAAACTCAATTAACCAATTAACCTAATAAACCAATTAACCAATTAACCAATTAACTCACAGAAAAAAAATGCTCTCCCATATCGTCGCTGCATCAGAAAATAATGTTATTGGTTCAAAAAATAATTTGCCCTGGAGCCTGCCTAATGATTTTAAATATTTTAAAAATAAAACCTGGGGAATGCCCGTAATTATGGGAAGGAAAAGTTTTGAATCATTAAAAAAAGCGTTACCGGGCAGAATTAATATTGTTGTAACGGGTAAACCAGATTGGCATCCTGAAGGAACTTATATAGTTAACAATATCGATAGTGCAATTGAAAAAGCCAGGGAGGCAGATACCAAAGAAATTTTTATAATTGGTGGCGGCGAAATTTTTAAACAAACTATTGACATCGTTTCGAGAATATATCTTACAAGAGTGCATACGATCATTGAAGGCGATACTTTTTATCCGGAAATAAAAAAAGATCAATGGAAATTGATAAGCCAGGAATCATTTCCTGCGGATGAAAAGCACAACTATGGTTATACATTTGAAATTTGGGAAAAAAATCCTGCTACATTTTAAATTCTACAGGATGTATTCTTCATTTCAACTGGCAAAAAAATACCTCCATTATTATATCAATGCGCAAAATGGAAAAGGCCATGGCATTCATTCTCCATTTGTTTTTGACTTTGTTATTACATGTATTGAATGATTACAATACATATGATGTTATGGCAGAATTGAACCGTTACGTGCAGCAACTTCTTCGCAATAAATCCGTAATTGAAGTGGAAGATTTCGGTGCAGGCTCCGCCGTAATCCCTGTCAGCTAAAAGAAAAATCAAGGCTATTGCAAAATCCTCTTTAAAAAATAAAAAATTTGCGAAGCTACTTTTCAGGATAGTTAATTATTACCAGCCGGAAACAATTATTGAACTGGGTACTTCATTCGGAATTACTACCTGTTATATGGCCTGTGCCAATAAAAAATCGGAAGTATATACATTTGAAGGTTCAAATATAATAGCGGATATAGCGTCGCAAAATTTCATAAAAGCGGGCTTACAAAATATTAATTTGATACGGGGAAATTTTGACGAAACTTTTTTAGATACACTTGAGACCATACAAAATGCCGATTTTGCTTTTATTGATGGCAACCATCGGAAAAACCCAACGCTGTATTATTTTTCCCATCTGCAAAATAAAACCAACACAAAAATTCCATTTTTATTTTTGATGATATTCACTGGAGTTCAGAAATGGAGGAAGCGTGGAAGCAAATACAACAACATCCTTCTGTAACTTTAACTATAGATCTTTTTTTTATCGGGATTGTTTTTTTTAATCCGGATATTAAAGTAAAACAACATTTTACAATAAGGTTTTAAATTTTCGATACCTTACAAGTATATTTTATACTATGAAAATTGGTGTTTTAAAAGAACCCTTACCCGAAACACGCGTGTCTCCTTTTACCTGAACATGTATCAATCTTACAAAAGTGGAATGTAGATATTTTGTTAGAAAGCAATGCCGGAGAAAATGCATTTGCTGCCGACTCAAAAATATGCGGGCGCAGGTGCAAAAATTGTTTCGAGAAATGAAGTCTTAAGTCATTCTGACATTATATTATCAATAAATAATTTAGACGCTTCGGAACTTGAAACGTGCAATCTAAAATTCTCCTCGGCTTTTATCAGCCTCTTTACAATTACACATTCATACAAAGCCTTGCGAAAAAAAATGTAACGGTGTTTAGTATTGATATGATCCCAAGAACTACGAGGGCGCAAAGCATGGATGTACTGAGCAGCCAGGCAAATATCGCCGGGTATAAGGCAGTCTTAATTGCTGCGAATATGTTTCCAAAATATTTTCCCATGTTCATGACAGCAGCAGGAAGTATTCCTCCTGCAAAAGTTTTGATATTAGGTGCAGGAGTTGCTGGCCTGCAGGCCATTGCAACGGCACGAAGGTTGGGTGCTGTAGTTGAAGTTTTTGATACAAGGCCTGCGGTAAAAGAAGAAGTAATGAGCCTGGGGGCAAAATTTATTGAGGTTGAAGGTGCCGCGGATGCAAGTAAAGCAGGTGGCTATGCTGTTGAACAATCAGCGGAATTTATTCAAAAGCAAAAAATGAAAATTGCCGATAGTGTGTCGAAGTCTGATATTATAATAACGACGGCACAAATACCCGGGAAGGAAGCACCTGTTTTAATTACCCGTGAGATGTTAGATACCATGAAGAACGGTTCTGTGATCATTGACCTGGCAGCAGCAACAGGTGGAAATACGTCTGAAACAAAAAATGAAGAAACAATAAAATATAACGGCGTAAGTATTGTTGGTAATTCGAGGCTTGCCGCTACGATGCCATATGATGCCAGTAAATTATATGGAAAAAATATCATCAATTTTTTGCAATTGATCATAGATAAAGAAGGAAAATTAAATTTAAATTTTGATGATGATCTTGTAAAGGGAACCTGTGTTGTTCATGACGGACAAATTGCTGATTAGCCGATGAGCTAATTAGCTAACTATAATTAAAATCTTTGTATATGCAATCAATATTAAATTTCATCAGCAACAACCTCCAAATGTTTTATATAGTAATCCTTATGATTTTTTTGGGAATAGAAATTATTGGCAGGGTGCCTGGCGTTTTGCATACCCCTTTGATGAGTGGGGCCAATGCAATTCATGGTGTTGTAATTATTGGCGCAATCATAGTAATGGGAAAAGCTGCTGATGATAATTATACCGCATTGATTCTTGGTTTCCTGGCCGTAATACTCGGTACATTGAATGTCGTAGGAGGCTTTGTAGTCACCGACCGGATGCTGGAAATGTTTAAGAAGAAAAAGTGATATTCTGTTGCACGAATATGCGCACGAATTACACGAATTGATAAAGGCAATTTAACAATAGACAAGGGACAATAGACAATTCAACAACTAATAAACTTATAAACTACAAAACCCAATAAACCATTTAACTAATTAACCAATTAACCAATAAATGCCCGATATCTTATCTATTTGTTATCTCATTGCTTCTGTAACATTCATTCTTGGATTAAAAATGTTGTCGAGCCCTGCAACTGCCAGGAAGGGCAACCTGATTGCCGCCAGCGGAATGGCCATAGCAATTGCCGGTACAATATTTCTGTATGAAAATGAGGGAAAAAAATTAGGCAATCACATGCTGGATATTTAGCGGGCTTATTATCGGGAGCATTATCGGAACACTAACGGCAAAAAAAGTGAAGATGACCGCAATGCCCGAATTGGTTAGCTTTTTCAACGGGATGGGTGGTGCATGCGCGGCATTGATTTCAATTGTTGAATTTGATACTTTATTTCGCGCCAATGAAAAGATTGATTCAAGTTTTTTTTCTGAGGTGGTTCCTCCAGGCCATTATATAACCATTGTCGCAGCCGTAATAATAGGTAGTATATCTTTTGCGGGAAGCATGATAGCCTGGGGCAAACTCAATGGTAAGATCAAAGATTTTTCTTTTAAAGGACAACATATTTTTAACCTCGCAATTTTAGCTTTAGTGCTCATTGGTGCAGTATACACCTATAATTCACATGCCCATTCTGCTATTATACCTTTTTACTTAACTGTTAGCCTTGCACTTTTATTCGGGGTATTTTTTGTGTTGCCAATTGGTGGTGCAGATATGCCTGTGGTGATTTCTTTATTAAATTCTTTTACGGGGGTTGCTGCCGCCTGCGGCGGTTTTCTTTATAACAATAAAGCTATGCTTACCGGGGGAATATTGGTAGGCGCTGCCGGTACTTTGCTAACCATACTAATGTGCCGCGCTATGAACCGGAGCTTGCTGAATGTACTTATCGGTTCTTTTGGGGGCGATGCCAAAAAACTTCCAGGTACACCAGGGAGAGCATGGGCAGTACAAAGAAATCTCCATAAGTGATGCAGCTATGTTAATGTCCTATTCGAAAAAAGTGATGATAGTTCCCGGATATGGATTGGCTGTGGCCCAGGCGCAGCACACCTGCCATGAGCTTGAAAAGGCGCTGAACGACAAAGGAGTTGAGGTTAAATATGCCATTCATCCTGTTGCAGGCCGCATGCCGGGGCATATGAATGTATTGCTTGCAGAAGCAGACGTAAATTATGAAAAGCTTTTGGAAATGGATGAGGCTAATAATGAATTTAAAACCACGGATGTTGTGTTGATCCTGGGCGCAAACGATGTGGTGAATCCTGCGGCCAAAAATGATCCTTCCTCACCAATTTATGGAATGCCCGTACTTGAAGTTGAACTGGCTAAAACAGTTATTGTAAATAAGAGGAGCATGAAGCCAGGTTATGCCGGTATCGAAAATGAATTGTTCTTTCGTCCCAAAACTTCGATGTTATTCGGTGACGCCAAAAAAGTTTTACAGGATTTGCTCGCTGAAATAAAGCTAATTAGCTAATAAACCAGGGTGCCAATTTGCTAATGCGAAGTGTTTTAACGGCGATGGTTAAATGGGTCTGCAGGAACGTTTATTGCCGATTAGTGAACTATCATCTCTTTAATGATGTGCCAATCTATAATACCTACATCTATCGCAATTTTTGTTTGATTGTATTTCAGCGATAATGTATCGGTATAGTTTATACTTCTTTTAAAGGAAAGGGATCTTGATTTATAGTTAGTGATTTTAAATAAACGCTGAAAACGGTCAAAGTTTTTGCAGCGTTGCAGGCGATGATTACCAAAAGTGAAGTATTTTTAACTCAGCAAGGTGATAAATAACTGATGAACCTACTCGATCAAAAAGACTGGGTAGTATATGCAAAATCTCCATTTGGTGCGCCGCATGCAGTGATTGAATACCTGGGAAGATACACATACAGGTAGCCATCAGCAATCACAGGATACAAAGCATAAACTCAGAAGTTGACACAGTTACTTTTAATTTTAAAGGTTATGCAGATGATGGCCTGCAAAAACAAATGACACTCACAGCGCATGAATTTATCCTTCGTTTTGAACAGCATATATTGCCTGAAGATTTACTAAAATAAGAACATACGGTTACCTAAGTAACAGAAATCGTCACCAGCACCTCAATGATGTATTAAAGAAAATGAAACTGCCCTTACACAAAGCCTTGTAAAAATACCTTTGCAAATACGCATGCTGGAGCAATTTGGGTATTAAAAATAGCTGAGTGCCCGTGTTGTAAAAACAAAACTTTGCAACTCGTTAAAATATTTTATCTGGAAAAATGCGGACGACCGATAAAATATACATGCAGTAATTTTTTTAAATGCGTGTATGATGTAACGTTAGATGACGTAACAAATAAGCTATGTTTTATAATAAAAAAATATCTTCAAAAACTCTTTGCAGACAATATAAAACCTAATTTTAAAACATTAAAACGGCTGGAAAATAACAAACACAGTGAAAAGGCTGTTGAAAGCAAAAACAATACTTTAAAAAACAACAGATAGAAGAGCAGGCCGATACTTCGTACCCAATAGCGAACTTTACGGCGACATCAGTCAACACAAAAGTATACCGCAAAGCCCCGGAACATCTTTTAAGGTCGGGGCTTTATAAGGGGGCTTTTCGGATACTTCCTAAATGTTGTAGGTAACCATATAGCAACACCCTTTGACAATCAAATTCATATTTCATTAAGGTCAAAGAATCAACCAAACAGCAACTATGGCTACTATCATTAAAACAAGAATCGAATCCATTGACCTGCTAAAAGGTTTGGTAATGGTGATAATGGCACTTGATCATGTCAGAGATTATTTTCATTACTCAGCATTCTTTTTTGACCCTTCAGACCCAACAAAAAGTACATTGCCTATCTTTTTCACAAGATGGGTAACAGATTTTTGTGCCCCTTCATTTAGTTTTCTTGCAGGGCTTTCGGCTTTTATGGTTGGTAAACGAAAAACACTTAAAGAGTTATCAGGCTTTTTGCTGAAGCGTGGACTATGGCTGGTTTTTATTGAAATCATTATTGTTGGTTTCGGCTGGCACTTTGATGTTCATTTTAGTGATACAAGTTTACAAACAATTTGGTCGTTGGGAATAAGTATGATTGTATTGGCTGCGCTGGTGCATCTTCCCACACCGCTAATCCTGCTGTTTAGCTGTATAACAATTTTTGGTCACAACCTGCTCGATACAGTTCATTTTAAAGACAATATTTTATGGGCGATCCTTCATGAACGCAATCGCTTTGAATGGGCTAAAGGCCATTACTTTATAGCCGCTTATTCTTTAATACCCTGGGTGGCAGTAATGTCACTGGGCTATTGCTTTGGCTCATTATATAACAGTTCATTCGATGCAGCCAAGAGAAGAAAAATATTGAATACCCTGGGAATCGGAGCGGTTATGCTTTTCTTCATTATTAGGGGAACAAATATATACGGTGACCCTGTGCCACATTTAAATTATGGGGATACAGCTAAAACATTGATGTCTTTTTTTAACGTAAATAAATACCCACCTTCCTTATCATTTTTATTAATGACATTGGGCGCTGCATTGCTTTTTCTCGCCAATGCTGAAAAACTAAGGGGCCGCCTGGTAAATTTTTTTTGTGTGTATGGAAGAGTTCCTTTTTTCTATTACATCATACATATTTATCTTATTCACTTTATTGCTTTATTGCTTGCGCAGTTTACAGGATTTGGCTGGCGGGACATGATTTTACCAAAGTTTGTAACAAGGGTGGAAGCACTAAAGGGTTACGGTGTAAGCCTTTGTGTTGTGTATTTGGTATGGATTGGAATTGTGTTGCTACTGTACCCATTATGTAAAAAATTTGACGACTATAAACAACATCATAAAGAAAAATGGTGGTTGAGTTATTTGTAAAGGATGTTTGCCAACTAGTACCCTCTCTCAAAGGCGGTGAATCTAAAAACAACAGGTAGGAAACAAATTGTTAAGGGAGAATATTTAACCGACGAAGAATCAAACAAGGAATTGACAAATGGCTAAGCATATAATTTGGACTTTAAGAGCACAAAAAAGATAAAAAGGAAATATTTAAATATTGATTACAGCGTAATAAATCAAACAGCTATAGCAAAAAATTAAATCAGCTCTTTAAAGATTCTATCCGACTACTCCGTGAACATCCTTATGTTGGAAAATTTACCGATGACGATTCGGTAAGAATTGAAATCGTTAAAGAATATCTATTGATTTATGAGGTTACAGAAACATCAATCATTATTTGTCAATTTGGGATGGACGCCGGTATCCTTCTAAACTTGAAGATATTCTAAAATAAACAGGCCTCCACCACCTCAGACACTTCCACCGTAATAAAATGCCAAAGCTTAATTACCGTGCCCGACTCAAGGCAAACCAGCTTGCCTGGATAATTAAGCTTGTCCCAATTATACTCACCCTTACCTATCTTTTTATATCTTTAAAAAGATAAATACATGAATCTCAAAAAATGAAAAATTGAGTAATACAAAGTTTTCGCTATGATTTCAATCCTACTCCTATAATTATATAAAATCCAGGTGGTCCCATTTCATTTCTGTAAAAAGGAAGATCCTACTGTTACTGCTTCATTATATTTAGATAATCTTGCCCCGTGAGATTAATCCTATTGAGTCCGTACATTTAGATCGAAATAAAATGAAATATTAAAAAGAATTATCCAGACCGGGTTCTTACCATTTAATTTGCTTTCAGCATTACCTGGAAGCTTCTACCGCCTTTAAAGCTTCCCGGACTATTTCATGCATATCATCTGCCTGGGTTTGGATATCATCAAAATTCAGAAAGTTGCTGGATAGAACATAGCTGGTGTTTGTGGCGGGATGATATCTCATGATAGTCAGATAAGCAGGCCTTGCACCATCGTGACCATAACCAAGATCTTCGGGAAATGCTGTGGTACCCAGGCCATAATTTACATTAATATCATAGGAAGGCAAAACGTCTATCATTTGGTTATGCAGGTCTGTATTTACAATTTCGTTGGTGCCGTATAATTTGTAGGCCCAGGTAGCGAGGTCGGCGGGCGTTGTAATCATATCGCCCTCAGATACGGCAGAGGAAAGATTGGCTTTATCATATTCAACTAAATTATTGTTCATTTTGAGCCAACTAGGTGCATAGGGAGCTGGCATTTGCTGATCGGTGCCAAGGTAGGGGAAAGTAGTATGCTTCAATTGCAGAGGCGTTAAAAACTCATCTTGCAGAAACTGGCCGTAACGTTTGCCCGAAACCCTTTCAATGATAACTGCTAATAAATTGTAGCCGGTGTTGGAATAATGAAAGGCGGTGCCCGGCTCAAAATAACTTAAATGGTTTGTTGCAGCAACATTAATTAATTCCTCGAAGGTAAATGTATGGTCTTCTCCGTCCTTTTCTGTCGCATAATCGAGGTATCGCATCCCTGCATACGGTGCCTTAGCCGTATCCGGAATATCCGTATTAGTTACATCAAAAACGCCGGCCCTGTGTTGCAATAAAAGCCGGATAGTAATTTTGTTTTTGTTGGGAATTGCATATTCGCCGGTAGCAGGAATATAAGGTTCATTTGTACCGGGTATGTTACCTGTGATAAGATCATCAATGTTCAATTTACCTTCCACCTGGAGTTTAAGAATAGCACCTGCAGTAAAAGTTTTAGTGGTACTCGCTCCTCTGAAGTGAATATTTTCTCCCATCATTTCCGGAAAACCACTGGAAGCATATACATTTCCGTAGGGGCTTTTTACATAAAGTCCAAAACCAATTGTCTTGCCGCCAAACTGTTTCTTATAAGAATTTAAATGTTGCTCCAGTATGTTTTGAATGTTCTTTTGTAATTGTTTGTCGACATAAAAGTTCTTTTTACAACCGGTATTAATAAGAATTAACAGGCTGCTGATAAGCAGTAAAAATGGATGTTTATACATTGTTTTTTGTTTTAAAAGAAGATTGCCAGGAGGATTAATGAGTGAGTCTTGGGAAATAGCCGCCGGTGAAGTTCCAGTCATCACTGTCGGCAAAGTTATTATCCCTGTCGTTGGGATAACTTGCCAGTTCGTGTACTTTGAATTTAGGTTTGGTTATACTGAATTGTTGAAATACATAGCTCCGGTTGAACAGTCCGTCGGGGTTAATAATGTGTCCCGGTGTGTCATCCATAAATAATACTGCAGCTGCTTTATCCGGAAATGCATAACCACCGATGCCCAAATTATAATAGATTAACGACCAGTCAATTGTACCATCATCATTGTAATATGATATATCACCTCTTACGTAAATTCCTTTATTAGCAGGGTAGAAAGTGTTTTGGGAATATAAGTAGAACTGCGCCGCCGGGTTTTCGGGTGTATTAATAGATAGGTGATAATTCTCATAGTATGAGCAACATTTCATTATCACCAGGTTCCAGAGCGATTTTTTAAAATAAGTATATGCCTCGATTTGCAATTGATTATACTCATCACCCAGGTCGGGGAAAGTGGAATTTGCCAGGTCTTTGAGTGTATAGCTTTTACCATTGAATTCAATTACATTGGTCCACTGGGTCAATAAGTTGTTGTAATTATTGGCCGGGTCCACAAGAGAACTTAATTTCTGCTCTATTTCGAATTGCATTTTGTTATGGCCAATCGCAAATTCTCCAAACGTACCGGCTAAATCCGGTGGGGTTTCCTTCCCCAAACCCCAATCTTTAAGAAAGGCCGCAAAACAGGCAAATGCAGGCATAGCCAGGCTGCCGCCGCTGGCTACCGCCACGGCACCAGCTATTCCGACAGCTATGTCAATAAAGATGTTACCAATAAAGTTAGCCCAGTTTTCATTTTGCCTGGTTGAGTCTAACAACTCGAAAACCGCAAGTTCATATTCAATACTTAAGGGATACAGGTCGGTTATCCATGCGCGCATGCGGGTTAAATTGGCAGCGGCATTTTGCAGGTCAGCAGGGGTTGGTATTCCACCCCAGCCCGCACCGTAGCCAGAACCGTAGCCATGACCGGGGCCAGAACCGGGGTCGAAGACGTACTTTTTACAGCCTGAAAGAATGGATGGTAATAAAGCAATGCCGGAAGCGGTAATTACCGATTCGCGTAGAAATTGGCCACGACTATACTTTTTGTATGGTTCACCAGGTTTGTTGGAAGGAAAGTTCATAAAATTGGTTATTTAATATTAGGAAGAAAAATTTTAGTTGACTTGCATGATCCCGGTTAAATAAAAATGCTTTACAAAATAAGTTTGACGCCGCAATCGCTACAGCGAATCCAACAATTGTGCATTTAATAATAATCCTGTCTAAATCCACTAGTGCCATCCCGGAGGTAAAATTGAATTTGCTTTAATAGCGAAAAAAATAAAAGGGATGAATATATTGGGTTAGGGATGAATGTGTGGAAGTTTGGGAAGAATAGTTGCTACGCTGCCGTCTAACTATTACCTCTTTTTCCAGCCACTTTCCTTCAGACTGGCGCAGGTCTGCCGACCTGTGACCGTTCATTATCTAATAGTTATTGAAATATAAAATTCGGATGTAAAGAAGGGGTACTCACAGTAGTTGATTTTTTAGTTTTTGTATATCATCTAATGAGACTAAGTACAAATTTGATGACATATATGGTTATTGAAAATCTGCGGTTGTAGACTGGATAGATCTGCCTGCCGGTAGGTAAGTGTATTTAGCCGGATCGTTGAAGGTCCATGGTTTCATACCCAATGGTCTGATAAAGATCAAACGCATTTAGGTAATGTGCAGTTTGGTTCAAACACATCAGAATGGTATCAACAAAATATTGAAGTTTCTTTTTTTCAATTATTATTTAAAAGTCAAACGTTCTGTGACAGTCTCTCAAAAGCAACAGTTTTTTTTACGGGAGAAAATCAATGGCATAAATTTTCGCAATGGCCTCCTGCAAATATGAGAACAGACGAATTATTTTTACAAAGCAATGGCGGCTTAAGTTTTAATCAATCAACTTTAAAGAGTTCATTTTCAGAATATGTGAGTGATCCTTCAAAGCCTGTTCCTTATAACGAAGGAAGACATTTTGAAAGAACGGTAGAATATATGACCGATAACCAACGGTTTGCTACTATACGCCCTGATGTTTTGGTTTTTGCAACCGATACACTTCAAAATGATATTACATTAGCTGGCCCGTTAACTGCAGATTTGTTTGCAGGCATTTCAACTACCGATGCAGGTTTTGTAGTAAAACTAATTGATGTTTTTCCGGATAATTTTAAATATAGTAATACTGATAATTATATAATGGGCGGATATCAGGTGCTGGTTCGCGGCGATATTTTTAGAGGACGCTTTCGCAAAAGCTTTGAAAAACCTGAAGCGTTTACGCCAATAAAATAACTGAAGTAAAATATACCATGCCAGACGTTGCTCATACTTTTCAGAAAGGTCATCGCATCATGATACAAATTCAAAGCACTTGGTTTCCGTTGGTTGACAGAAACCCACAGCAGTTTGTTGATATTTATCATTGCGATGAAAAAGATTTTATAAAAAGCGATATAAAGATTTGGCATGATGCGCAGCATGCCTCAAGGGTGATACTGCCAATCTTAAAATAAAGTTTATGAAATGTCTGATTATATAATAATTGATTCACAAAACTTCCTGTGCCTTTATCAGAAAAAGAATAATTAAAGAATAACCGGGTCTTTAATTTAACCGTTAAATATCAGTATTTCGTTTAAGGAATTGCTTAAAGGGAATTAAACTGATTATCAGTATATACTGTTGTCCCACGAGGATTCGAACCTCGACAAACAGAATCAAAATCTGTCGTACTACCTTTATACTATGGGACAAAAAGAGTGCAAAAGTAAGGGTAAGGAATAAAATTTACAAACGCAATTCCTGATATTGATTAATATTATGATTTTAAACTGTCTTCTTCCTCTTTTAAATTTTTTATATAAGCAAGTGCATCCGGCACTACATCGCACATGATCGTAATAAATGAGCCGGGCAACCGCATTTTTATACGCATAGATGATCGCCTCACGTTCGTTGGAAGTGATAGTAACCGGAATATCTTTCGGTTTACTTTCATTAATTCCCTCAATTAAAAGACCAATTATTTCTTCCGCGGTTCTGCCACGTAAATTTTTATCCTGCCTGATAATTATTTCATCGAAATTTCTTGCCGGAGATCCTTCCGATTTCCCGTATGTCATTATCCCTCCTGTCGCCAGTGCCGCTAATGATCCCTATCCTCGGTGTTTCTTCAAATTTATTTACAAAGTCACAGAGCAATTCAAGGCCGGCAGGGTTGTGGGCAAAATCAACTAAAAATTTAAAATTCTTAAACTGGAAAAGATTTAACCTTCCCGGAGTTTGTGATGCAGATGGAATGAAGGTTTGCAGTGCCAGCCTGATATCTTCAGCTTTTATATTGCGGAATAAATAACAGGCAAGTATTGCCGCCAATGTATTCAGCAATATTATGAAGCGCTTTACCGCCATAAGTAATCGGAACATCATTTACCTTTTCAACCCTTATCTTCCAGCTTCCTTTCATTACGGTTACATACCCGTTTTCAAACACCGCAGCCATACCTCCCTTTTTGCAATGCTCTTTAATTCTTTTATTATTTTCATCCATACTAAACAATGCGATGTTGCAATCCAGGTTTTTTCTCATCGCATATACCAAGTCATCATCAGCATTTAAAACGGCAAATCCATTCGGAAAAACGGTTTCTGCCAATACTGATTTTACCCTGGCCATTTGTTCGATAGTCTGAATACCCCCAAGGCCTATATGATCTTCCGTAACATTGGTAATCACAGCAATATCGCAATTGGAAAAAGCCAGCCCACTTTTTAAAATTCCTCCCCTCGCAGATTCCAGCACAGCAAAATCGATGGTTGGGTCTTTCAAAACAAATTCAGCGCTTCGCGGCCCCGTGCAATCGCCCTGCATCATCAATTGATTTTGTATATACACCCCATCGGAAGTTGTAAGACCTACTTTATACCCGGCGGTTTTACAAATATGAGCAATAAGCCTGCTGGTAGTAGTTTTCCCATTAGTTCCGGTAATCGCAATAATGGGAATTCTGCCAGTGGTCCCCTTCGGATAAAGCATATCAACTAAGGGTTCGGCAACATTTCTTGGCAAGCCTTCGGAAGGCTCTACATGCATTCTAAAGCCGGGTGCAGCATTTACTTCCAGAACAGCTCCGCCATTTTCTGATATTGGAGTTCGTAAATCCGAAGCCATGATATCAATACCGCAAATATCGAGGCCAATGATTCTGGCAATTCTTTCGGCCATAAAAATATTTACAGGATGCACCTCATCGGTTACATCGGTTGATGTGCCACCGGTCGAAAGATTTGCGGTAGGCTTCAACAGCACCAATTCACCTTTTGCCGGAATGGTTTGCAAAGTATACCCTTTATCATCCAGCATTTTTTGCGTGAAGCCATCAATGGTAATCTGGGTTAAAACTTTCTCATGGCCAAAGCCTCTTCTGCTGTCTTTATTTACTTCATCAACCAGCCATTGAATGGTATGTTCTCCATCGCCTGTAACGGCCGCGGGTGTACGCAATGCAGCACAAATAAATTTATAGCCGATTACCAAAACCCTGAAATCGAAGCCCGTGATATACTTTTCACATATCACATTCCTGCTAAATCTCCTTGCTGCTTCCAATGCCTTTTCAGCCTGTTCGATCGTAGTAATATTAGTAGTGGCGCCCTTGCCATGGTTACCATCTATAGGCTTAATTACAAAAGGAAATCCAACACTCCTGATAGCATACTCTACTGTTTCATCGCTATAAATAATAATTCCTTTTGGAACAGGAATTTCTGCCGCGCCTAATAAATTTTTAGTTTCTTCTTTATCGCCGGCAATATCAACGGCTATGGAGGAAGTGGTGCTGGCAATAGTAGCGCGCACTCTTTTTTGATGAATGCCATATCCCAGCTGAACAAGGCTTTGCTTATTCAATCGTATGTAAGGAATTCCTCTCTTAACCGCTTCATCAACAATGCTGCCGGTAGAGGGCCCTAAGCGGGTATCTTCTCTTATTTCCCGCAATTGCTGAATATCTTCATCCAATTATATTCTTCCCCTTTTATTAACGCGTTCTACCAATTTAAAAGACGCTTTTGCCGCATATATACCGGCTTCTTCTTCCATATAATCAAACACAACAAAATATTCTCCTTTTTTGCCCGTGGTTCTTGTGCGCCCAAAACCCATATCCATTCCCGCGAGTGTTTGAAGCTCCAGGGCAACATGTTCAATAACATGCCCCATCCATGTTCCTTCTTCTACGCGTGATAAAAAACCACCCGGTACATCCTTCACTGCACCGGTGTTCATAAAGTGTGGGCAATAATTTTTCAAGCCTTTCTTTAAAGCCCGGTATTTTATTGGTAGGCAGCTCTTCCATTTCTTCCAGGTCGATCTTCAACTGTATAAGTTTTGGCCTGCGTATACTCCAATAATTTGGCCCCCGCAACACTTTAATGTCAAGAATCTTCATAAAGAAACGTAAGGTGTTTTGAGTAAATGAATAACAATTCCGGCAAATTGTAAGGTAGTAAAAATTCATTGCGAAAAAAAAATATAAAGAAATTGCACAATCTGTTCATTGCAATTCCGTTACTTTTGCATGTAGTATTTATTTTGACAGTAGGGGCGTACAAATACTAACTCATACCCGCATTCTGTAGAATGGAACGCCGCTGTTTTTATCAAAATTGAATGCATGCAAAATCCGCAGGGAAAACTTTTTGCCATTGGTGGCGCAGAAGATAAAGGCGTTGATCTGGAGAAAGGAGAAATGGTTCGAAATAATCTTAATTTTTTTGAGCTGGGCATTCTTCGCCATATTTTTGAAGAAGCGGGAGGCTCCGGTATAAGAATGGAAGTAATTACTACAGCTTCCATGATACCTAATGAAGTAGGTGAAAATTATCTTAATGCTTTTGGAAAAATAGGTTGTACCAATATAGGCCTGATGCCTATACGTAACCGTGCTGATGCAATGGAAAAAGAATATATTGACCGGTTGAAAAAATGCGATGCTATTTATGTTTAGTGGGGGTAATCAACTACGGCTTTCGGCAACTTTTGGCGGAACAGAGTTTTTAGAAATAGCGCTCGACCGGTATAATGAAGAGAAGAATTTTGTGGTAGCCGGAACTTCTGCAGGCGCTATGGCCATGAGCAATACAATGATCTATGAAGGCAATGCTACAACTGCTCATTTGAAAGGTGAAGTAAAAATAACAACAGGCCTGGGTTTATGGATGATGTGATTTTCGACAGCCATTTTGAAAAACGCGGGAGGTTTGGCCGGCTTGCCCAGGCCATTGCAACCAACCCGTCAGCAGTTGGAATCGGGCTGGGAGAAGATACCGGAATGCTTATTAAAGAAGGCAATATTATGGAAGCAATTGGAAGCGGCCTTGTAATGATCATTGACGGGCATGATATCATGCACAGCAATATTGCCGATATTCCTGATGGAAATCCTATAAGCGTTGAAAACATTAAAGTACATTTTTGTGAAAAGGGAAATGGATACTTGCTAAAGGAAAGAAAATTTATACCGAAAATGAAAGACTACAACCAGCAGGTACTTCCGGAAGCGAAAAAGCTTAAAAAAGTTGTATAATCCCGGGCCGGCTTAAACTGTTTTCAGCAAATAATAATTCTTCTTCCCCTTTTGTACCAGCAGGTACTTCCCATTTAAAAGGCGCGTAGTATCAATAACTTCATCAACGGAGGTTACTTTTTCTTTATTGATAAAAACGCCTCCACCTGCAACCATTTTCCTGGCCTCGCCTTTACTTGAAAAAATTTTTGTATCTGTCAGTAACGAAATAATATCTAGGTCTTCACTAAACAATTTTTTTTCAATTTCAATGGAAGGCACTCCCTCCATGACCTGGAGCAATTGATCTTCATTTAATTCCTTCAGCGTTTGTGCGGTGTCGTTACTAAACAAAATTGCTGAGGCCTTTACGGCAAAATCATAATCCTTTTTTGAATGCACCAGGCACGTCAGTTCCTGGGCCAGTCGCTTTTGGAGAATTCGCAGGTGTTCATTTCCGCGGTGCTGCTGCGCCAGCTCATTGATTTCCTTTTCGGATAAAAAAGTAAAAATTTTTAGAAATCTTTCTGCATCCTCATCGGCAGTATTAAGCCAGAACTGGTAAAAACTGTAAGGAGAAGTTTTCGCTGCGCTTAGCCACACATTTCCTTTTTCACTTTTACCAAATTTACTTCCATCTGCTTTAGTTAAAAGCGGGCATGTAAAAGCGAAAGCTTCGCCATTATCCTTACGACGTATCAATTCCGTTCCCGTAACTATATTACCCCACTGGTCGCTTCCGCCAAATTGCAGCCTGCAATTTTTGTTTTTATAGAGCCAGTAAAAATCATACCCCTGTACCAACTGGTAAGTAAACTCGGTAAAGCTCATTCCATTTTCAGTTTCCAAACGCCTGCGCACACTGTCTTTTGCCAGCATATAATTTATAGAAATATGTTTGCCGGTATCTCTTATAAAATCAAGAAAGGAAATTTCTTTAAACCAATCATAATTGTTTACCATTTCTGCCGCGTTCATCTTTTCGGAACTAAAATCAAGAAATTTTTCAAGTTGCTTTTTTACACAGGTTACGTTGTGATTTAAAATGTCTGCACTCAGCAAATTTCGCTCTTCACTTTTACCTGAAGGATCGCCCACCATGCCTGTGGCGCCACCAACCAAAGCGATAGGCTTATGACCGGATTTTTGTAAATGCATCAATACAATGATGGGTATAAGGCTGCCAATATGCAGGCTATCGGCAGTGGGGTCGAAGCCGACATAACACGTAACAGGTTCCTTACAAAGTTGTTCTTCGGTACCCGGTATCATATCCTGTATTAATCCACGCCATTTGAGTTCTTGTATTAAATTTTCCATATATTTTTTAATAATAATCGCTTCCGGCGTTCAATTATTTTAGCGTTAAGTGAAGCAAAACACAGTAATCTTTTCCTTATACCAGTTGCTCATACGAAATTCAAAACATTGATACCGGGCGTTACTACACAATTTTATTTCGAACGTTTCAAAAATAGTTCACAAATGACTTACTGCAATTGAATTCATTAAATTACAATTTTGCTTTTACGTTTTTATTAAAATGCCCTAGTCCTGATTCCTGATCTATTTTACAATAGCTACGCCTAAAGCCACGGCGTGCGAACAGTGAACCCAAAAGTATATTTCAAAGAGTGCATCGTCATCCGTTATTGTTTACATAAGTTTTGCTTAATTTTAAATGAGAATTAAGGCAGACGGGCATACAATATAAAGAATTAATGTCCGTTTTATATTACCCCTGGTGTTGTGTCAATCGTGAATTGTCGGGTGGTGAACGTGCCGGAAATTTACTGTTTACAGACGACAATTAACGTTCAAAGCGTAGCTTCATAATTGAATAACACTAATGTGCATTGAACCAATCTAATAAACTGATCATCCCCCAGTATGAGAATTTCCAGACTTACCAAAACAATATGCCTGTTAATTTTACCTTCTTTAGTATTTGCACAGTTTAGAAAATATTCCAATGAATTTTTAAATATCGGGGCAGGCGCGCGTGGATTAGGGATGGGCGCGGCACAGGCAGCCTCCGTTAGCGATGGTACCGCCGGTTACTGGAATCCTGCCGGCCTTACGGGCGTTCAGGATAATCCAACCATCAACCTCATGCATGCAAGTTATTTTGACAATATCGGTAAATACGATTATGGAAGCTTTGCGATTCCTGTGAGCGATAACAGAAGAACATTAGGCCTTTCCATACTGAGGTTTGCGGTTGATGATATTCCTAACACTTTGTTTTTGGTGGAGCCTGACGGAAGCATCAATTACGGAAATATTACAACTTTCTCCTCGGCAGATTACGCTTTCTTATTTTCATTTGCACAAAAAATAAGGGATGATGATGATATAAAAATGAGCTTTGGGGCCAATGCGAAAATTATTTATCGTAAAGTGGGACATTTCGCTACTGCATGGGGCTTTGGCTTCGATGCCGGGTTCAGAATGGAGAAAAACAGGTGGAGTATTGGTATGGTTGCCAAAGATGTTACCACAACTTTTAATGCATGGTCATTTAATTTCACCGAAAAAGAAAAAGAAGTCTTATACCTCACCAAAAACGACATCCCGGTAAAATCTACGGAGCTTACCGCCCCAAGGCTTACCGTCGGAAATTCTTATAATTTTAGCCTGGGTTCTGCAGTAAGCCTTTTGGCGGAAGCCGACCTGGATTTTACATTTGATGGAAAAAGAAATACTGTTTTCAGCGGAAAAACCATAAGCATTGATCCCCATCTCGGACTTGAAGCGTCGATAAAAGAAGTCTTTTTTGTAAGGGCTGGTATTTATAATTTTCAAAGAGCCCTGGCGGATGGCGATACTACCAACCAGAAAAAAGTATGGATCTACCAGCCAAGCCTGGGAGCGGGATTTAAAATAAAAAATGTACGGATAGATTATGCTTTTTCAAACCTGGCCAATCAATCAAATCCATTATATACGCATATCTTTTCATTAAGATTTGACCTTGCTAAAAAAGAAAAGGATTAAGACCAATAACGCTCTATGAAAAAAATATTACTGATTTCTTTTGTCTTCATTTCAGCAACCGGCTTTGCACAGCCTTATAGTAATAGCTGGATAGATTACAGCAAGACTTATTTCAAATTCAATATTGGAAAGAACGGCCTTTTTCGCATACAGCAATCGGCTCTTAATTCAATCGGCCTTGGCAATACACCTGCTGAGCAATTTCAATTATGGAGAAACGGTGAAGAAGTAAGGTTATATACTTCTTCTTCCACGGGTCCATTGACTTCTTCAGGATATATTGAATTCTGGGGGCTGATGAATGATGGAAAAAAAGATACAAAACTCTACCGCGATCCCGATTACCAGCTCTCCGATCATTACAGTCTCGAAACCGATACAGCAGCCTATTTCCTGACAGTAAATACAACAGGGAACAACTTAAGATTTACAAACAGCCCCAACAATGTAAGCGGAAACACATTGCCCGCGGAGCCTTATTTTATGAATACAAAGGGGGTATATTTTAGAAATGAAATTAATATGGGTTATGGCCTGCCTCTCGGCGAATATGTATATTCTTCTTCGTATGATATTGGGGAAGGATGGACCTCCAACGACGTTGCGCCCAACGCTCCCGTGCTTGCATCTTTTGATAGCCTGAATATTTTTACCGGCGGCCCTAATGCATCCTTATATTTTGCTGCAGCAGGCAATGCATGGAACCCAAGAAATATCCGGGTTAAATTTAATAATACGATTATTGATGATGAGAACATGTCGAATTTCACCTATCTGAAAAAACAAATTAATAACATTCCGCTAGGCTCATTACCAAATCCAATTCTTTAGTCGTTTCTTTTGAGCCTGTTGATACCGTCCCTACCGACCGGATCGTAGTTGCTAAAGTTGAATTAAGTTACCCGAGTAAATTTAATTTCAATAACCTGAAGAATTTTTACTTTGAACTTCCTGCTTCACCGTCCGGTAATTACCTGGCCATTGATAATTTTAATTTTGGAAGTACTAATCCCGTTTTATTTGATTTAACTTCTTATAAAAGATATAGCGGAGATGTAACCACTGCACCGGGAAAAGTAATATTTGTCCTTCCTCCTTCTTCGATTGCACTTAGGAAATTTGAGCTAATAAGTGAGGATGCTTCCAACCTGAATAATATCACCACATTCGTGCAAAAGAATTTCACAAATTTTGGCGTGGCCGCTAACCAGGCGGAATATATTATCATTAGTAACCCCGTATTGTTCAATAACGGCTCAGGAGTTAATAATGTTGAGTTGTACAGGGCGTACAGAAGCTCATCAGCAGGAGGAGGCTTCAATGCAAAAATTTACAATATTGATGAACTGGTGGACCAGTTTGGCTATGGAATCAAAAAGCATCCCTCGTCAATAAAAGATTTTATTCAATATGCGAAAAACACATTTTCAATTGCGCCACAATATGTTTTTCTGATAGGAAAAGGAATAACCTATAATGATTATGCGCTAAATCAAAACACCCTTATGCGGAACAGCTAAATCTTGTACCGACGTTTGGTAACCCTGCCTCGGATGTATTGCTTTCATCGCCGTATGGGAGCATTGTTCCCAATATACCCATTGGAAGGCTCTCTGTTATATCCGGTAACGAAATTGGTAATTATCTTCAGAAAGTAAAAGAATATGAGGGAGCGCAGGCTTCAGGGTCTCAAACACTCGATAGCAAATTATGGATGAAAAATGTGGTTCATGTAATCGGGGGTAAAACCACCGATGAAAGTGATCTCTTTACTTTTTACATGAATCAATATAAGGACATAATTTCAGATACGTTATATGGAGCCAATGTGGAAACTTTTTCAAAGTCTTCCAATTCCGCTGTGCAGTTAATTTCAGGCCAGCGCATTCATCAATTATTTAATGAGGGGATCAGCCTTCTTTCTTATTTCGGACATTCATCTGCCAATGTACTTGAATTTGATTTAAGTGATCCTTCGGCTTACCAGAACCAGGGAAAATACCCGTTTTTTTTAGTAAGCGGATGTACGGCCGGTAATAATTATATTTATGACCCGACAAGGATTACGCAAAATAATTTATCGATTTCCGAAAAATTTGTTCTTGCCAATGAACGGGGAAGTATTGGATTTCTCGCAAGCAGCCATTTGGGAGTTCCACCCTATCTTAATAATTATAATGTTGAACTTTATAACCAGTTAGGGGTAGTGAATTATGGCAATACGATTGGCAATGATATAAAAAATGTCATATCCAATTTGGGAGGCGCCAATAGTTCACTAGATTATCTCTCGAGAAGTAATATGGAGGAACTGGCATTGCATGGCGACCCGGCTTTAAAAATTAATCCTCACCCAAAGCCTGATTATGTTATAGAAGATCCGCAGGTAAAAATAAATCCTGCATTTATTTCTGTAGCAGAAAATAGCTTTATACTGCAGGCCACAGGCTTTTAATATCGGAAAAGCTATTGGTGATTCAATATCTTTTGAAGTAAAACGAACTTATCCCAACGGAACCACCGATATTCTTTTGCACAAAAGAATAGCCGGTATCAGGTATGCGGATTCCATACAAATTGTAATACCTATTATTTCCACAAGAGATAAAGGGCTTAATAAAATAACGGTAACAATCGATGCAGATAATGAGGTTTCCGAAATGTCGGAAAATAATAACAGCATTACGAGAGAAGTTTTCATTTATGAAGATGAAGCAACGCCGGCGTATCCCTATAATTTCGCGATCATTAATATAGCCAATCAAAAACTGTACGCATCCACCGCAAATCCGTTTAGTACCGCCAAAGATTATGTGATGGAAATTGATACTACTTTGCTTTTTAATTCTTCACTTAAAGATAAGCAGAACGGTAAATTCAGTTGGCGGAGTTATAGAGTTTGATCCTGGTTTCAGCTATGCAGACAGTACAGTTTATTACTGGCATGTAGCGCTTAAACCCGCTTCAGGCCTGGCCAGCTGATTATCATTGGAACGATGCTTCATTTATTTATATGGCAAATAGTTCGACAGGTTCCAATCAATCACATTATTATCAGCACCTCTATTCGGACACACAAAATATTAAACTTGATAGCTCAAGAAAATGGACTTTTTCTTCAGTAAACAATACTATTAATGCCAGAGGTGGCATTTTTCCCACTGCTGTAACCCTGGGTTCCCAATTTGCTGCCGATGTAAATGGTGCAGTGTTTGCACAAAGTGTTTGCGGTGTTTCCGGCGTTATTTTTAATGTTCTTGACCCGGTAAGTTTAAAACCATGGCTCAATGTTTTGGGGCCAAAAGGCTTATATGGCAGTGATCCGGTATGCGGTACAGACAGGCTAGCAAATTTTCAATTTAATATTCTTAACCGGAGCACAAGAGATAGCGCGATGAAATTTCTCGATATCATTCCGGATAATTATATTGTAATTGCGAGGAATATTTATGGAACCGATCCTGCTACCAGTACTTTTGCTGCAGACTGGGCAGCAGATACCATTGCTTTCGGAGCTAATAATTCATTGTATCACCGGTTAAAATCGCAGGGTTTTGTCTTAATTGATTCTTTCAATCGTACAAGGGCATTTGTATTCATGTATCAAAAAAATAATCCTGAATTCCTGCCTGATTTTGTTTTTTCAAATGGAATTAATGATAGAATAGAACTCTCTCACTCTTTTATTGCACCTGATACCTTAGGATATATTACTTCACCAAAATTTGGCCCTGCCACGCAATGGAAAGAAATGCACTGGCGCGGAAAAAGCCTTGAAGTTAATTCACCTGATAATCCGAAGGTGCAGATTATTGGCCTGGATAGCCTGGGTAATTCCACTACATTATTTACTGTAGATAAAACCATGCAGGATGTTGATATTTCCTCTGTAAGCGCCGCAAAGTATCCGTTCATTCAGCTTAAAATGCGGAATGCTGACAGCATAAAGCTTACGCCGTACCAGCTTTCCTACTGGAGATTGAATTTCATTCCTGCGCCTGAAGGAGCGCTTACTCCCAACCTGTATTTTATGACAAAAGATACTCTGGAACAGGGAGAGATTTTGCATTTTGGAATTGCATTTAAAAATATAAGCCCGCCTGCATTTGATAGTGTGAAAGTAAAAATTGCAGTGATTGATAACAATAATGTTACGCATCTGCTTCCACTTAAAAGACAAAAACCGCTGATAAGTGGTGATACTATTACTCTTAAATATGATATTGATACAAAGCCCTATTCGGGCCCAATACGCTGCTTGTTGATTTTAATCCTGATAATGACCAGCCGGAGCAATACCACTTCAATAATTTTCTTTACAGAAATTTTTATGTAAAAGCTGATAAATTTAATCCGCTGCTGGATGTTACTTTTGATGGCGTGCATATTTTAAACCGTGATATTGTTTCCGCAAGGCCGCATATTGTTGTTAAGCTAAAAGATGAAAGTAAATTTCTTGCGCTCAGCGATACTTCACTTATAAAAGTTCAGATACAATTTCCGGATGGTTCATTAAGAACTTATAAATTTGATAATGATACGATGAGGTTTACCCCGGCAAACTTAGCAACAGGCGACAATACCGCCACCATTGATTTGTCTCCATCACTAAGCGGCAAACTTCAGATGATGATGAATATGTATTAATCGTTTCAGGAAAAGATGCCGTAGGTAATACTGCAGGTGATCTTGATTATCATATTGATTTCCGGGCTATCAGTAAACCTATGATTTCAAATCTGCTGAATTATCCGAATCCTTTTACAACCTCTACGGCATTTGTATTTACTGTTACAGGATCGGTTGTTCCGCAAAATATAAGAATACAAATATTAACGGTAACCGGTAAAATAATAAGAGAAATCACCAAAGATGAATTAGGGCCGTTGCATATCGGCAGAAACATCACCGAATTCAAATGGGATGGCTCGGATATGTATGGACAAAAAGTTGCGAATGGTGTTTACCTGTATCGTGTACTTACCAATCTTAATGGTAAGTCGCTGGATAAATTTAAAGATGATGGTGACAATACAGATAAATACTTTACAAAAGGTTATGGTAAAATGTATTTTATGCGATAGGCTCCACGGCAAAATTAATTAAGCTTAAAACTGTCCTTTGAGAAAAATTCAGCAATAAAATTTTACTTTAACATCCTTCAGAGTTCAGCTGAAAAGCGTATCTTAAATTAACAGATATAAATTTAATTGAGAACTAAGCTATCGTCTGGTAAAAAAAATAAAATATATTTTCCCCAGTTAGATTCTATAAGAGGAATGTCTTTCATCGCGATATTTCTTTTTCATACTCTTCGCCTTAATTACAATAATTTCTTTTAGGAGTTTTGCCCAATATTTATATAACAGCCTGCCGCTGGGGCTCGATGTATTTTTTATTTTATCTTCTTTTTTACTTACCTACCTGGCTTTAAACGAGTATAAAAACAGAGGAAACTTTTCATTCAACAATTATTTTATCAGGAGAGTTTTAAGGATCTGGCCATTGTACTATTTCATCCTGGTTCTGGCTTTCCTAATATTTCCCTTTTTGGCAAATTTCCTTCATTCTAAAATGACCTTGCCTCCCCCATTTTATTATGTCTTTTTTATTGCTAATTTCTATACCATTGACCACGTGTTTTTCTTAAGATTTCTGTGGACAATTTCTGTTGAAGAACAATTTTACTTATTATGGGGATTTTGCCTGCGCTTTTTTCATAAAAATCTCGGTAGAATAATTGCCATCTTATTTTTGATTAGTATTTCATTTTCTTTATACGCCATAATTAATGGAATAAAATATTATTTTAATACGCTCACTTATCTATTTGACTTTGGCTGTGGCGCGCTAGCAGCGTTGTTAATTTTCAGAAACAGTAGGATCATCAACTGGCTACGCAATCTTTCATTAGCTGGTACTATTGCCTTTTATATTTACTTGCCGGTTCATTTTATTCTTTTTTATTTTTTGAATGCCAATACGAAAGGAATTGCCCAGGAAATCGCCGGGCTTATCAACCGCTATTTATTTATTTTTTACCTGGCGCTTTTTATCATTGAACAAACGATAAATATTTCCAGGTCAAAGATTCTTGAGAAGAACAGATTTTTAATTTTCACAGGGAAAATATCTTATGGATTATATTGTTTTCATGGAATCACTATAGTAACTATAAATTTATTGGTACAACATTTTAAGATTGATTTGCCAAACTGGCTAACCATTCTTATTTATTTTATAATAAATTATTTAATTGCATGGGTAAGTTATTTTTATATAGAATTGCCATTCCTGCGTCTAAAATCCAAATGGAGGCGTATTTAAAAAGTATACCTCATAATTTTGTACAAGGATATTGCTGATGTTATTATTGCATTGGCAACCGGCAGGAAATTATGCAATAACTTAGCAGCCGAATGAAAGAAAGAATTGTACGATGTAATTATTATTGGTGGTGGCCCTATTGGTCTGGTTTGTGGGCTGGAGGCAATAAAATCAGGCCTGAGCTATTGTATACTTGAAAAGGGAACATTGGTTAATTCATTATACAATTATCCTGATAATATGACCTTTTTCAGTACCAGTGAACGACTGGAAATTGGGGGAATTCCTTTTGTAAGCAACAATGCAAAGCCTACACGTAATGAAGCTTTGGAATATTACAGGCGGGTGGCAGCATCTTCAAATCTCAGGGTTCATTTATTTGAAAAAGTTACGGATGTAAAAAAAAATAAAGAAGTCTTTTTTATTCAAACCAATAAATCATCATATACAAGTCTTACAATATTATCATTTCGACCGGGTTTTATGACATTCCCTATTTACTAAATGTGAAAGGTGAAGAGCTTGATAAAGTGAAGCATTATTATAAAAATCCGCATTTTTATGCTTTTCAAAAAGTACTCGTTGTGGGCGCAGCCAATTCCGCAGTGGATGCTGCATTGGAGACATGGCGCAAAGGTGCCTCGGTAACGATGGTAATCAGGGGAGATAAAATAAGTGACCGGGTAAAATATTGGGTGAAGCCTGATATTGAAAACCGCATTGCCGAAGGTTCCATCAAAGCTTATTTCAATTCTGTCATTGCAGAAATAAGAGATCATGAAGTGGACATACAAACTCCGGATGGTATAGTAACTATAGAAAATGACTGGGTACTTTCAATGACAGGATACCAGCCTGATCTTAGCTTTTTACGAAACCTGGATATTCAACTTTCAGAAGATGAAGTTTGCAAGCCCACTTATAGTGATGAAAATTATGAAACAAATGTTCCGGGAATTTACCTGGCCGGGGTTATATGCGGTGGAATGAATACACACCGGCTTTTTATAGAAAACTCCAGGGAGCATGCAGAAAAAATAATCAGCGATATCAGTAAGAAAAAGAGTTGGTCAAAATAACCCGGCAGTTAACAGTTGTTCAATTCATTGTTCCCTTTTCCCTTTTAATTATTTTTTTATAACGTTTTTCACTAATAGTGTAGGTGAGATGCGTTGCGAGGAAACCCGAAACAATTGATGCACCAATCAAAAAAATGATCATATTATTGCCACCTGTTTCCCATACATCGGTAAAAAGCTTTGTAAGAAAAAAAATCACGAGAAATGATACAACTGTCCATGCGATTGTAAACTGCAAATAATATTTCCAGCGCGGCCCGCTTTTTTGCTCCGCCCAGTGATTCATAAAACGCCTTTCTGAATTACTTATCATTGTATAGGTTAAAAGTTCAAAGTTCAAGGTTCAAAGTTGAAGGTTGCGTTTGAAGGTTCAACCTTCAACCTTCAACCTTCAATTGTGATTTCCCTTTCATATAAAATACACAATTGCCCGACATTACCACCCTGTCTCCTTTTTGTTCACAATAAAGTGTTCCTCCGCGTTTTGAAAGTTGTAAAGCCGTCATGTTTTTTTTGCCAAGCTTGTTACTCCAGAAAGGAATTAATTGTGAATGTGCAGAGCCGGTAACCGGATCTTCATCGATGCCTGCAGAGGGCGCAAAAAATCTTGATACAAAATCTACCTCTTCACCCGGAGCCGTTATAATAATTTTATATCCTGATTTCTTAATTAAAGAAAAATCGGGATCACAATTTTTTACAGCATCTTCATTTGCTAATTCAATCAAAAGATCCCTGTTTTTATAAATACCGATTATAGTCGATACCTCCAAGAGCTTTTTCAAAATCAGCCGGGTTGATACTTGATTTTTCAGGCATCCAGGAAGGAAAGTCCATTTCAATGAGTGAATTATTTTTTGTTACTTTTAAAATGCCACTTTGCGAACTGAATTTTATTTCGGCTTATTAAAATTTAAATAATTAAAAATAACAAAAGCAGAAGCAAGTGTCGCATGGCCGCATAAATTTATTTCGAGTGCAGGAGTAAACCATCTTATTTCAAAATCAGCTCCT
Organism: uncultured Chitinophagaceae bacterium; assembly: GCA_963800635.1. Taxonomy (GTDB): domain Bacteria; phylum Bacteroidota; class Bacteroidia; order Chitinophagales; family Chitinophagaceae; genus Ginsengibacter. Next base: position 39,046 of record CAWDCB010000003.1, on the reverse strand, counting down.
CCTTCTTCTTTTTACATGGAACAAAAAAACCGTTTCAGAAAGATTATTTTCCAAGGCAATTTTTTGCATCAGTTCATCATCAATCCATTCCTGTAAAGGAATTACTGCAGCAGGATTACCACCAAAAAGCTTATCAGTAAATGCATCTATCTGGTAAAGTGTCAGGTTCATATTTTTTAATTGGCAATAAGCAATGGCTAACAATAGGCAATAGACAATGCGGAGAGTCAATTCGCAATTAATATTTTTCAGGATTGTTTATCATATGATTTAGAAGTTTTCCAACCTCTTCATTCTTATTGAAAAAAATTTTATGCTCTTCATCTGTAATAATATAATTACATGCAATAGCAAAATCCAACCATCCGGATGTTTCAGAATTCTCCATATCACTGTCTGTTATTTTAGAAATAAAATGCGCAACATATCTCTTCTTCCGATAAGCTTCCTGTAAACAAATGCAAACACTCCTGGATGACCTTCTGATTTGATCTGTTAACGAATATTTTTCTTCGGGAGGAAATCGCCTGGAAACTTTAAATATTTCCATTGCTAATTCAAAAGCCTTTTTATAAACAGTAGTTTCTTTTACACTTTTAGACGCCATTTTGCTTATTGCTTATTTATCTATTGCTTATTTGCCTATTGCCATTGCTTATTTGCCTATTGCCCATTGCCTGTTGATTTCACTCCGCCATCATCTCCTTTGCAACTCTTATTACATCTTCCACATTAGGTTTGCTGAAATAATCGCCATCGCTGCCATAAGAAGGGCGATGGTCTTTTCCCGTAAGCGTTCGTGGAGACACATCAAGCCATTTATAACCACCCTGCTCTTCCATTACTTTATTAAACATATAAGCAGCAGCACCGCCCGGCACATCTTCATCAATAAAAACAATACGGCTCGTTTTCTTTAATGAGCCAAGAATTAAATGATTGATATCAAATGGCAAAAGAGTTTGCACATCTATTATCTCACAGCTTATTTTCATGTTAGCCAAAATTTCGGCGGCTTCCTGCACAATACGCAAGGTAGATCCATAAGAAACCATGGTAATATCCGTCCCTTCCTTTATTACTTCCGGCATGCCTAAGGGCACTGTATATGCGATTAAATTGGAAGGCAATTTTTCTTTGAGGCGATAACCATTTAAACATTCAATCATCAATGCAGGATCGTTGCTCTGTAATAAGGTATTGTACATACCAACCGCCTGTACCATATTTCGCGGCACACATACATACATGCCGCGAAGTGCATTAATGATCATTCCCATGGGAGACCCGCTGTGCCATATTCCCTCAAGGCGATGGCCACGGCTGCGAACAATTAACGGAACACTTTGCTGGCCCATTGTGCGAAAATGCGTAGTGCATACATCATCACTTAAAGGTTGCAAGCCATACAATAAATAATCGAGGTACTGTATTTCTGCAATTGGCCGCAAGCCTCTTAATGCCAGCCCTATGCCCTGGCCCATTATTGTAAGTTCCCGGATGCCGGTATCAAAAATTCTTCCTTCGCCATATTTTTCCTGGAGGCCGCTAAAGCCCTGGTTCACATCTCCTATATGGCCAAGGTCTTCCCCAAAAGCAATCACTTTATTATTGGTTGCAAAAAGTTCATCAAAATACCTGTTCAGCACTTCGTATCCATTAACTGTCTCGGCATCTTGCGTATAATCGGGCGGTACCTCTGTAACTTTTAATGCCGATTTCGGGCCTTCATTATAAAGAAATGAATTATAAAGTTTACTGTTTTCATTTACAAGCGCTATCATAATATTTTTTTATGCGCCGACGATGCGGAAGTTCCAGGAATGTCAATAGCTGTTGCCAGCGCTTTCATAACATCACGCCGCAAAGGTTCAGGATTGGCAGTCAAGTTCATCTACCAGTTTTTGAATAGCTACTTTGTTCCCGATGCTCACTTACAAAATTTGTTAAGCAGCGATACCGCTTCACTTACCTGTTTTTTTATAGGGGCAATATATTTTTCCCAGGCCTTTTGCCGGCTTTGTTTTGCAAATTCTTTTGCAGCAGATTCAATACTTCGCAATTCATTATCATCTGCAAGGGCATTGGCAATAATCCATTCCCGCATTTGTTTTTTACATTCCCACTGTTTTTCCCAGGCAAGCCTTTCATGAGTTTTATAACGTTCCTGGCTGCCCGAAGTAGAATGCCCCTGTGGCTGCGTAATTTCTTCTACATGAAAAAGCGCAGGCGTATGTGTTTCACGAATATTTTTGATAGCGCTTCCAGCACTTCACACATGCCCGCATAATCCCATCCCTTTAAATTATAAATATTTATTCCATTGCTGTCTTCATTTTTCTGCAATCCACTTAATGCTTTTGAAATGGAAGATTTGGTAGTTTGATATTCTTTCGGAACTGAAATGCCATAGCCATCATCCCAAACAAATACAGCAAGTGGTATCTGAAGAACGCCCGCCGCATTCATTGTTTCCCAAAAATGCCCTTCTGAAGTGGAAGATTCGCCAATGGTACAAAAGCAAATCTCATTACCATTTTCGCTCAAATCTTTCATTCCATTCAATTCCTTCACTTCCCTGAAAATTTTTGATGCCAATGCAAGCCCAACCGCCCTGGGCATCTGGCCGGCCGTGGGAGCAATATCTGCAGAAATATTTTTTTTAGTTGCAAGAGGCAGCCAATCGCCATTTTCATCAACAAATTTTGTTGCAAAATGCGAATTCATCTGGCGGCCGGCGCTAAAAGGATCATTATTTACATCCGGATCAGCATATAACTGGGCAAAAAATTGTTCAATTGTCGAAAGCCCGCTGGCAAACATGAAAGTCTGATCGCGGTAATAACCGGCCCGAAATCGCCCGGCATAAAAAATTTTGCCATTGCAACCTGGGCCACTTCTTTCCCATCTCCAAAAATCCCAAATTTGGCTTTACCCGTAAGCACTTCTTTTCTCCCCAACAAGCTCGCTTCACGGCTTTCACAAACTATACGATAGTCTTTTAAAACTTCTTCCTTAAATTTATCAAAAGATAAATTTTCAAGGAGCGTTTCATCAGTAAAGTGGTTTGTATCCATAATTGGCAAAAATATCAATTATGAGCGATGATTGTTAAAAATCTGTAAACCTGTTTACAATTTGCAACCTTTTCCTGCGTTTTACTATCTTTGAAACCATTATCAAAAACAATCCAATGAAATATATATGTACTTTTCTTTGCGGGCATTGCGTTTACTTTCGGAACTTTTGCACAAACAAATGTTGCTAAAAGCAACATTTCTAATACCAGGCACATACAAACGCTTCGTCCACGGCACTCAACTAAGGTAGCTCCTGTAACTGAAACGTCAAAACCTGCACCAGAATCTATCAGTCTTAAAGAAACTGAATTTGATTTTGGTAAAATTCCCCAGGGCAAACCTGTTACTCACGTATTTGAATTCAAAAACATCGGCATACTCCATTTGCGCTTGATAATGTACAGGCAAGTTGCGGATGCACCACACCGGAATGGAAAAAAGATACCATTCCACCGGGCGCCACTTCAAAAATAACAGTTGGCTACAATGCCCAGAATGAAGGCACATTTGCCAAACCTGTTACCATTACCTATAATGGAAATCAAAGTAAGCAAATTATTATAAAAGGAGAAGTTTGGAAAACTCCGGTTACCTCTGCTCCTGAAAATTCAGCAGTAAATTCTTTAAAAAACGAAAAATAAAATCAAAAAAAACGAAAATTTATAAAAAAACAATTATGAAAAAATTATTGATAGCAATCCTGGCTTTATCTTCCGTAACAGTATTTGCTCAAAAGAAAGCAGATGATCTTGCTAAAATTAATGTTGAAACTTATGATCTTGGTAAAGTAAAACAAAATGTACCCGCAACAGCAACTTTTGTTGTTACCAATATTGGCAAAGAAGATTTACTTAATCGAACAGGCCAATCCTACCTGCGGATGTACTATTTCTGATTATACAAAAGCACCCATTGCACCGGGAAAAACAGGTGTTATTCATGCAACTTATAATGCAGCTAATCTTGGGCAAATTAATAAAACCCTTACTGTAAAATTTGCCGGAGCAGATGATATAAAATTTATAAAACTTTCCGGTGAAGTACTGGATCCTGCAACATATGATAAAGCAAAGCCGGTGGCAGCCTTAATAAGACCGATTCATTATCGAAATCCACTACTTCAAAAAAGTAAGAAATAAGAAGACAGTAACGGCACTACTTTAAATCTTAAAAGATTATTTTATTTAAAGCCCTTGCAATGCAGGGGCTTTTTTTATTGAAATTATTCAGCCTGCACGAAATGTGATGTAAAATTCCCTTGCCGCAAAAATTAACTCAAAACAATTGTCATATAAGCAACAGAGCCATTAAATAGCAATTCAACCGTCGCACATTCTTATAGGTATTTAAAATACTATTTAGCCTGAATATCCTAGCTAAGTGCATATAATCCGGTTGTATAGAGGATAACCGGAGAAATAGTTATTTTAGTGGCTAATCAGTGAGATTGGCTAATAGTACACTATCTCCAGCCATTGTATGGGACAACTTATAAATAAATTTAAAAGGGTAACTTCCACCGGGTTCTACATTCCTGAGATTGACGGCCTTCGGTTTTTAGCCATTTCATGGGTTTTTCTTTTTCATCTCAATGATTATTTGATAAAAAACCATCCCGGTTAACGCAACAGAATATGTTCCAGGGAATCTTAGGGAACGGGCATTTGGGAGTTGAACTTTTTTTTGTTATAAGTGGCTTTGTTCTTAGTTTACCCTTTGCGAGGTATTATCTAAAAGAAGGGAAAGAAAGTTTACCTGAAGCAATATTTTATAAGAAGGCTTACAAGGCTAGAGCCGCCTTATTTTTTGATAATGATCTTTCTTTTCCTTTTGAATTCCGGAACACATTTGCATATTGCCAGGGCAGCTGGCACCGCATTTGTTAGCATCTTTATTTTATGTCCATAATATTATATACCCGGGTTCCTTGCCTGTTATAAATCCGGTAGCCTGGTCCCTGGAAATTGAGATACAGTTTTATATAATGGTGCCCCTTTTAGCATATGTTTTCATTTTACAAAAGAATACCAGGCGCATGTTACTAGTTGACCATTATGATTGTTATGCCTGTAGCTCAATATTTCTTTAAGTGTGATACGCTTTTCTTCTACCAGTTCGTACAATATTTTAGCGGCGGCTTTTTGTTAGCCGATATATACGTCAGTTATGATAACCGATATTTTTACGAACCGGCCAACAGGATAAAAAAAAATGTATTTACTGTTCTTGGGCATATTGGTATTTGCCGCAATTTTAATAATTCCTTCCACGAGAACAGATTTGATTTATACCATTTTTATTCCTTTGGCAATTGTAATATTTTACTTGTATTGTACTTTTTATTCCTTTTTGGAAAGGGATCTTTAGCATAAAGTGGATTAGTATAATCGGGGGAATGAGCTATACTATTTATTTAATCCATAGTTCTGTTATGTCAACATTTGGCCGGTTTTTGATAAAATATGGAATTACATAATGATTACTTTGTTCATTTTGTTATTCAATTTTTTATTTTTGGTACATTGACATGATATTAAGTTCTTTATTTTTCTATTTTATTGAAAGACCCTGTATGCAAAAAGACTGGTATATTAAATTATATAAACAGGTGCGGCGTCAGGAGTAAAGACCGGCAATTAGTTTATACATCTCAATAACAGGTGATGGTAAGAACATTAGCCCTAGTTTATGTCAGTAAAAGATAGATGACCCGTGATGGCTTTTTATTATTCGTTATTTACCTTTAAAATAATCATATGCAATCACGTAAGCAATTTATACAAACAACAGGCATGCTAACTACCGGTATATTATTAAAGCAATCCGGGGTTTTTGCTTTTGGCCCAAATAACTTTGAGAGTAAAAGGCCTCCGTTGGCACAAAGAAAATTCACCAGCGAAGCGGTAGAATCTACTATTAACAAGTTAAAAAAACAAATTGCTGATCCTGAACTGGCCTGGCTTTTTGAAAATTGTTTTCCCAATACTTTAGATACCACCGTAGATTTTGAAATGGTAAACGGCAAGCCAGATACCTATGTCATTACCGGGGATATCGATGCCATGTGGCTGCGGGATAGTACGGCCCAGGTATGGCCTTACTTACCTTTGGTGAAAGAAGATGCGAAATTAAAAGAATTGATAGCAGGCGTTATCAACCGGCAGAAAAAATGCATTTTAATAGACCCGTATGCAAATGCATTTTATAAAGATGTGAATAAAGTAAGCGAATGGAAAAGTGATTTAACGGAAATGAAACCCGGTATTCATGAGCGCAAGTGGGAAATAGATTCTTTATGCTATCCCATACGCCTGGCAAACCGCTATTGGAAACTTACCAGTGATACAGCTGTTTTTGATAGTGACTGGGAGCAATCAATTGCGCTTACTGTAAAAACATTTAAAGAGCAGCAACGTAAAAACGGAAATGGCCCATATACATTTCAGCGTACGACTGCCTGGGCAACCGATGGCGTTCCGTTAGGCGGTTATGGCTATCCGGTAAATCCTGTGGGATTAATATGTTCCATGTTTCGGCCGAGTGATGATGCAACGATTTTTCCTTTTCTTGTTCCTTCTAATTTTTTTGCCGTTGTATCCTTAAGACATGCAGCAGAGATGGTACGCTTAATAAGAGGGAATAAAAATCTTGCCAATGAATGTTTGCTACTGGCAGATGAAGTAGAAAAAGCATTGCAGCAATATGCCGTCATCAACCATCCAAAGTTTGGAAAAATCTATGCCTATGAAGTAAATGGTTTTGGCAGTTATAATTTAATGGATGATGCCAATGTTCCGAGTCTTTTATCATTGCCTTATCTAGAGGCTTTAAAAAATACAGATCCTTTTATCAGAATACAAGGAAACTTTTGCTGTCAGAAAATAATCCTTTTTTCTTTAAAGGGAAAGCGGCCGAAGGTATAGGCGGCCCGCATGCAGGCATGGATATGATATGGCCATTAAGTATTATAATGAGAGGATTGACCAGTAATGATGCCGCAGAAATAAAAAAATGTTTAGCTGATGCTAAAAAATACGCATGGCAGATACCGGCTTTATGCATGAATCATTTCATAAAGATGATCCTTTAAAATTTACCCGCAAATGGTTTGCCTGGGCAAATACTATTTTTGGCGAGCTGATATTATCTGTAAGTAAAACGCATCCGGATTATTAAATAAAACGTTAGCTGGATAAACCAAAGTTTTGCCACGAATTACACGAATTTTCACAGATTATAAATTCAGAATCTAATCTTGTAATTGGTGGCATTTCATTATTCGTGATTTAATTCGTGGCTTGTTTTATTAGTTGTGCCATCGATTTGTAAGATATGCAGCCGTAGCAGATTAGGTTTGGGAAGATTCGGAAAGTGTGTTTTCGTCGCGTCTTATTGTATTTCATTTACCCGAGCGTATTTTTAGCAGCTCATTAAAGCAATTAAATTTGATAAGAATTTAATGTAGGATTCATTTAATTTTAAAGATAATAAAACTATTATGTCAAAAAAATCCAACGAAAATTCAAGGCGTTCCTTTATTGCAAATGTTACGAAGGGAGTTATAGGCGCATCTATAATCCCTTCTGTTGCCAGCGCAAAAGACAGCAAACAACACATTGATGAATTGATACGAAGCCAACAAAATTTTACCGCCAATGACCAGGTTCAAATTGCCTTGATAGGTTCAGGCGGTATGGGTGTGGCCGATGCCACTACCTGCATCACAGTTCCGGGAGTAAAGCTGGTAGCAGTTTGCGACCTGTATGATGGCCGCCTTGCAGAAGCAAAAAAACGCTGGGGAAATGATATTTATACTACCCGTGATTATAAAGAAATACTGGAAAGAAAAGATATCGATGCAGTAATTATTGCAATGCCCGATTTTTGGCATAAAGATATTTCCGTAGCCGCCATGAATAAAGGCAAACATGTGTATTGCGAAAAACCAATGGTGCATGATATAACTGAAGGCCCTGCAATTATAGCAGCGCAAAATAAAAACAAAGTTGTTTTCCAGGTGGGCAGCCAGGGCATGAGTTCTTTGGGAAATGAAAAAGCAAAGGAATTATTGAAAGACGGTGCAATAGGAAAATTAAATTATGCGGAAGGTTTTTGGGCCCGTATGTCACCAACCGGCGCATGGCAATATCCTATTCCTGATGATGCCTCGCCTTCAACAGTAGGCTGGGATACTTATCTTGCCAATACTACCAAAAGGCCTTTTGATGCCACTAGATTTTTCCGCTGGCGCAATTACCGTGATTATGGCACCGGTGTTTCAGGCGATCTGTTTGTGCATTTATTTTCAAGCCTGCATTTTGTTACGGGATCAATCGGGCCAAATAAAATAATGGCCACCGGTGGCTTGCGTTATTGGAAAGATGGCAGGGAAGTGCCTGATATCATGCTGGGCATGTTTGATTATCCTGAAACAAAAGTTCATCCTGCTTTCAATCTTTCATTAAGAGTAAACTTTGTGGATGGAACCGGTGGTACCAATTACCTGCGTATGGTGGGCAGTGAAGGTTCTATGACCGTAGAATGGGATAAAGTAACCTTATTAAAAAATAAAAATATTGTGGATGCAGATGATCCTCTGTTAAAAACAAAAAATGCAAAGACGGGAAAAGAATATGTGTATGAACGCAAAACAATGGTCCCCCCGGAAAAACTGGAATATACTGCGGATGAAGGTTACAAAGGCGCGCATTTTGATCACCATTATAACTGGATAAATGCCATTCGAACTAATGGGCAGGTAGCAGAAGATCCATTATTTGGTTATCATGCGGCGGCGCCTGCGTTGCTGTGCAACGATAGCTATTTCAACAATAAAATAATGCACTGGGATCCCGAAAATCTAAAAGTAATCACTGTATAAATAAATAATCATGAAGCAAAACCTGATGTGTTGCCTGGCATTGGCAGCAGCCCTTATTATTTCCTGTTCTTTAAATGCACAGGATAATACTCTTTCAAAGAATGAAAAAGACCAGGGGTATAAATTATTGTTTGATGGAAAAGACATGAATGGATGGCGCACTTATCAAAACAAATCCGCGGCATCCTGGTCTGTTAATGGCGGAACGCTTGCATTGTAAGGGCAGCGCCGCAAATTATGGCGCTATTACTGCCGACCTTATAACTAAAGACGAGTATGAAAATTTTGATCTTACTGTCGATTATAAAATATCTCCGAAGGGAAATAGTGGTATTTTATATATGGTTACCGAAGACAGCCCTTATTCTCATCAAAGCGGCCCGGAATACCAGATTATAGATGATAAAAATTTTCCTGAAAAACTGGAAGACTGGCAGCATACAGCAGCTAATTATGCAATGAATCCTGCACCTGCTGCTAATCCAAACCCAGCCGGTGAATGGAACCATGCGCGTATTGTTAAAAATAACTTGCATGTGGAACATTGGTTGAACGGAAAAAAAGTCGTGGAGTATGAACTATACAGCGATGACTGGAAGAAGAGAAAAATGGCAGGTAAATGGAAGGATGTTGCCTCCTACGCGAAATCTAAAAAAGGCCATATCGCTTTTCAAAATCATGGAAGCGAAGCATGGTTCAAGAATATAAAGATTAAAGAACTTTAATATGCTAATATGCTAATGTGCTATTTAGCCAATTAGCAAATTGGCACGTCATTTACAAGGGGGTAATTCGCTGAGCAGTTATTCCAACTCGTTATAACCTTGTAAAATACTCCCGCATTAGCTAACTAGCACATTAGCGAAAAGCACGTTAGCGAATTACGCTAAATGCCCGATATTGTTTCAAGGTACCTTCACTTTTATCCCGGCCTTTAAATTTTATCTGGTAAATTAAAACTTTCACCATTTTTCTCTTCTGACTTTAATCCAAAAGTATATAGCGGTATCAATCAGTTATATGGTGTGATCAATACTCAGATTGACAGTATTTATAAAAGTTTATTATACGGTTACAAGTTGGCCTTACATCTTAAAACTTGTTTCGTCTCCAACATTATGCGGCTTTGGTTGATTTAAATTCAAAGAATATATGGGTACCGTTGTTGTTATCTTCCTTCATGGTGCCGCCTAATTGCCGGGTAAGCAGGGATATGAGTTGTCCACCGAAGCCGGTGCCGTTGATCGTGCCGCTTTTGCCCACACCATTATCGGATACCAGCATTTGTAAATTGCCATTCGCTCCCTGCTCTAATTTGATCTGCACTTTTCCGCTTCGTCCTTCGGGGAAAGCGTATTTAATAGTGTTGGTAAGCAGTTCGTTTACAATAAGGCCAAGCGGCACCGCCGTATCTATATCTACATTCAATGTACTCATGGCGCATTCCACCTGCACTCTTTTGTGGGCGGCAAAGGAATCAAGTATGCTTTCGCTGAGGTTGATAAAATAGTCTTTCATTTCAATAGCGCCGAGATTTTCACCCTGGTATAATTTCTGGTGAACAATGCCGATGGAATGCACACGGTTCTGGCTGGCCAGCATGGCTTCTTTCGTATTGGGATCATCTATTTGGTTGCTTTGCAATGCGAGGAGGCTGCTAACAACTTCAAGATTGTTTTTCACCCTATGATGAATTTCTTTCAACAATAATTCATTCTCTGCATTCCTGGCAACAAGCGATGCCTGCGTAGTATTGAGTGCTGAAACCGTTTTTTCTATTTTATCGTTTTTGTCTTTTAAAGCCAGGTTTGCTTTTTGTTTGTTACGATTATTGCGATAAAGAATAAATGAAATGACAAGTGCGCTTAAGAACAGGACGATAGCGGCATTAAAACGTAACTGATTTTTAGCATACATGTCAGCCAAGTTCAAATCTTCAATGCGTTGTTTTTCTTTTATTTCTAATTGTTTAACCTGTTTGGTTTTTTCAATATTGGTAACGGTATCTTTTGCAGCTGCTGAAATTTTTAAAAAGTCATAGGCTTTTGCCGGATCCGTTTTTTCAAAAACCTGGGATAATAAATAGGATGAATTCATCATTACAAGATAATTTTTGAATTTGGTTGCTCCCGCCAATGTTTCGCTTGCATATTTTTGGGCTGAGTCCGATTGATGCCTGGTTAAAATAAATCAGTGCCAATTCATTTTCTACCTCATTTTCAAAAAAACCTTCATTCCCTTTTGACGTTACTAAAATCTGCTTGCAATAATTTACCGCCTCGTCATATTTCCCGAGTTTGCTGTTAATGCGGGCCAGTATCATCATTGGCCAACCTTCCTGAATGGGAAAATAGCGTTCTGAATAGGCCAGTGTTTCCCTGCGCAAAATGAAGTGAAGAATCCAGGTTGTTCAATCTTTCATGTTCCTGGGCTAATAAGAACATGGCACTCCATTGAGTGAAATTATCTGCTTGTTTTATTTTGGGGTGATAGTATGCTTTTTGCGCCCACTTTAATGACTCCTTATCATCTCCCAATTTCTGGTAAAGTAAGCCCATCATATTTATTCCAAATATCTCTCTTACGGGAGCATATTTGTTGCTTAAGTCTATGACTTCATAGGCTGTACTAAAACCTTTTTCAAATGAAGAAGTAATAGCATAGGAGAAAGAAAGCGCTTCCAGGCATTCCAGTTGGCCTATCGGAAATTTTATTTTTCTTGCCAAATCCAGGCCTTTATTCGCCAACTCAACAGATTCACCGGTATTACTGAGTGTTTTAGCTGCGACTCAGCCAATAAAAAGCGTGCACCTTAGCTGTATCCGGGGTGTTGCCATTTATGATATTTTTTAAACTATCTATCGCAGATTGTTCCATTGGAACAGGTTGGGCAAACAGTATATTGGTACTTAATAAAATTGGCAGCGCAATCAGAATATTTTTTAAAGGAAGAGGAACGTAATAATACATCGTTTTCATTTTTAAACTGCACCTGCTCGTTTTTTACGCCTTCGTTGGTGTTCAAATATCAGTCTTTTTCTACTTTGAAACACTATACCAATCAAATTCGGTTTTCTTATAGACCGGTGTGGTGATTTTTGCTATCACATCAAAATTCTAAATATCATTAATTAATACTAATGGCAGACTAATACAAATCTAAAGGCCAAACAGTATTCGATACCGTACCTCTTTAATTTGTAACTTCATCATTTTCTTTGTCCTAGCTATTAAGACCTATGACATTTTATGAATTCACCAAAAGTTAATCTTCTACCAGGTAATGAATGATATAATCAAAATACTGATAGTAGAAGATGAAATGATCATCGGCGCAAGGCTTTCCATGCACCTTACTCAGCTTGGCTACGAGGTTACCGCCATTTTGCCCCGGGGTGAAGAAGTGCTGAACCATGTAAAAGAAAACAAACCGGATATTATACTACTGGATATACGCCTGCGCGGCAAAATGGATGGCATTGAAACCGCAATGCAGATAGAGCAGCAATTTCAAACTCCTGTAATCTATCTTACGGCAAGCGCAGATGACGCCACCTTCAATCGTGCCAGGGCCACCAAACCCGTTGCCTTTATTACAAAACCATACAAGCAGCTGGACCTGCAAAGAGCCATAGAGCTTACCATCAGCCGTATGGCTGAAAATGAAAAGGCTAATCCGGCACCAATCAATACAAATAGCGATGACCCATTCATTTTAAACGATCGCATCTTTGTACGTTATAAAGAAAAAATGGTAAAAATAATGCTCACCGATATTCTTTACATTGAGGCAGACCGCAACTACAGCCGTATTTTTACCTCAGACAAAGAATATGTGCTCTCTGTTACGCTTAAAATTATCGAAGACAAATTTCCCGCAAATCTTTTTAAGCGGATCCATCGCTCTTACATAATCAGCCTGCAGCATATAGATGCAGTGGCAGAAGATCATGTAATGATTGCGCAAAAACCAATACCCATGAGTGAAAATATGAGAGTACATTTGCTGCAGCATATACAAAAGTTGTAACGATGCGCTGTTATAGCAATGCTGTCCTCCGAAGTTAACAGTTAGTTGTTCTTGCCTATAATTCACAAAGCAGTATGAAAAAAATTTGTATAGCGCTTGGCTTCCTGGTACAGTATGCTTACGGGCAGCCTGTTCTTTTCGATAGCCTTGAGCAAAAGCTGGCATCAGAGAAAGCAGATACACAAAAACTGGAAACACTGAAAGCATTGGTTGATGTTGCTTTTGGAACAGATATGCAAAAGGCACTGGCGTATGCCAAGCAAGGCGTACAACTGGCCGATAAAATTGACGATAAAAACTGGCAACCGAGATTTTATGAAATGGAAGGACGAATGCACGCTAACCTTTTACAACTGGATTCAGCAACTCTCTTCTTTAATAAAGCAATGGGAGGTTACAAAGCTGTTGATGATAAAAGAGGCCAGGCAACTACTTATTTTAAGATGGGTTGGGTTTATAAGAAAAAAGGAGAAATTGATAAAGCTATGGATGCAGATTTAAATGCATCAAAGCTCATGGAAGCGCTGGATGATAAAAACGGAATGGCTGGCGCCTATGAACGGATTTCGGGTGATCTTACAAAGCAGGGCAGGCTAAAGGAAGCAAAAGATTATGCATTAAAGGCAATAGACATTTGCAAAAAAAATAAACTCGATAATGAACTGGTATATGCTTTTACCGCTGCGGGAGACGCAGCCATTGCAGGAGGCAATAATAAAGAAGCGCTTGATTATTATAATAATGCTTTACTGCTTGCCCGCTCATTAAATTTTGATGATATATCTCTTATAGATTTTACTAACAATCGTGGCAATGCCTTAAAGCGCCTGGGCCGTTACAAAGAAGCACTTAAAGATTACCAGGCTTGTTTGGCAGCGGCAAAAAAAACTAATTATCCGCCTGCTATTGCCGTCAGCATAGCCAACCTTGGCGAAGTAAACCTGCTCATCGGAAATTATAAAGAAGCATTGGGCTATCAACTGGAAACAGTAAGGTTACAGGAAAAGGATAATGACCTTTCCAACATTGTAGAAAACTACCTGCACGTAAGCGATATTTATGAACATTTGGGAGTTTATAAATCTTCACTGGCTTACCATAAAAAAGCATTGCTGGTAAGAGACAGCATTGCATCTGTTAAGAGTGATGAAGCCATGTCTGAAATGCTTACAAAATATGAAACCCAAAAAAAAGAAGCAACTATCGCAACACAGCAAAATGAAATTAAAGAACAGAAAAAAGTCCAATGGCTGGGTGCTGGTATCGTTGTATTATTGGCAGGTTTATTAATCTTCGGATTTATCAGTTATCGCAGCAGGATCAGAACCAATAAATTGCTTTCATTAAAAAATGCTGAGAATGAATTGCTGTTAAAAGAGATACACCACCGGGTAAAAAACAACCTGGAAATAGTAAGCGGCTTATTGGCCTTACAGTCCGCACAAATCGCTGATCCCAACACGAAAGATGCCATGCAGGAAAGCCAGAACAGGGTGCAGTCTATCGGCATTGTGCACCAGAAGTTATATCAGGGTAATAACCTCGGCGCTATAGAGATGAAAGATTATTTCATTAACCTCAGCGAAAGCATACTCGATTCTTTTGGTGCAGATAAAAGAGTCACCATTGAATGCGCCATGGATAAGCTGGATGTAGATATTGACACCGCAGTACCGTTAGGTCTTATCGTGAATGAGCTGCTGACTAATACACTAAAATATGCTTTTCCAAAGGACAGCGATGGTAAAGTATTGATCAGGCTTGAAAAAAGAAACAACAATATTCTTCATCTCGAAGTGTCTGATAATGGCGTAGGTAAATCAGGCATTACCCGCGGCACCGGCTTTGGCGACCAGTTAGTATCCCTGCTCACACGGCAACTAAACGGCGCTATGAAAGAAGAAATTCAAAACGGTACGCATATTTTCTTTGATTTTAAATTAGATAAGGTAGCATAAAAAGCGGATTAATGCTCTATCCTGATCTTTGTGTTTTCAATTTTTTGGCCAGTAAAACCTACAAGCGGTTCCTTACTGAATTAACGAATAAAAGCTACGCATATTTTCACGCACTTCTCTTTGGAGAAGGGTTGGCATGAGACAAAAAAGGCCATCCCTTTCAGGACAGCCCTTCTTATTAGAAAAAATCAAGTTATTGCTTTGATAGCCTTTAAAATCTTTTGATCTGTACCCTGCAATACCTGTACAATATAGGTCCCATGTGCATAATTACCTCCAAATTGTATCCTGCTGCCAGCAGGTATCCTGAAATGATCAAGCCACCGGCCCTGGACATCCAATATCCTTACTTCAGCAACTTCTTTTCGATTGCCTTTAATTACAAGCGTGAAAAAGTTTTCCGATGGGTTGGGCAATATTACCGCATCTATTAGCGGTGCCGCCTTGCTTATTGCCTGGTTGTCGGAAGCGATATAATCATTTGAAAGTGCCGTACAACTTTTAACTGTGATCTTCATGGTTGTGCCTGAAGCGCACTGACCTGCCGCCGGCGTGAACGTATATGTGATACTTCCGATGGCCGATGTACTGATCTTAGCCGGGTTCCAGGTGCCTGTGATGCCGTTTGTGGATTTCGTTGACAACGAAGGTGGAGTGGATTTCTGGCAAAGAGGCCCTGTTTGAGCAAATGACGGAATTGTTGCAGCGGAAATAGTTACATTCTTGCTACCTGTTGCTTTGCATCCTGTACTATTGCTAACCGTGATGCGCAACGCAACCGTGCCTGATGAACCGGCCGTATATTTAATGCTGCTTGTTGTGCCGCCTGACGTAATGGTTCCATTGCTTATACTCCATGCATATGTCGCGCCTGTTCCACCATTGCTGACTGATGCAATATTGCTTGCGGAACCGCCACATACCGATAACGAAGCGGTAATGGTGGCTGCAGGCAAAGTAATGATTGTGACCGTTTTGATGCACGTTGCTTTACAGCCATTACTATTCGTTACGGTAATATTAAACGTAACATAACCGGTTGCGCCCGCCGTGTATTTAATGCTACTTGTGCCACTGCCCGAGGTGATCGCTCCGCCGCTAATCGTCCATGCGTAGGAAGCCCCGCTGCCTGCGTTGTTAACTGAAGCTGTATTGGCTGTTGAGCTGGCGCATACAGACGAAGCAGCAGTAATGGTCGGGTTGGGTAGTGCAATAATCGTTACTAATTTATTGCCTGGGGAAGCCTTACAGCCACTGCTGTTGGTAACTATAACCGCGAGCGTTACGGAGCCGGATGCGCCTGCAGAGTAAGTAATACTGTTTGCATTACAGCCCGAATTAATGCTGCCGTTACTAATTGACCAGGCATATTTGGTACCCACACTACCTGCGGGAACTGAAGCCGTGTGGCTACCTGAGGCTGCGCATACAGAAGATACTGTTGTTATAGTTGCAACAGGCAATCCGCCAATGACTACTGTTTGGTTACCGGATGATGCGCTGCAACCATTACTATTGGTTACTGTTACGGAAAGTGTTGCCGATCCTGACGCGCCGGCCGTATAAGTAATACAACGGGTGCCGGTGCCGCCAGTTATGGTACCGTTTGTGATGGTCCATTTATAGGTAGCTCCATAGCAGGCGAAAGGTACAGATGCAATATTACCCGATGACAAGCTGCATACTGACAAGGGTGTAGCGATAATGGCTAAAGGTATAGGGCTGATGCATATTTTATACGTACCGGATGATAAGGTACAACCGCCACTGGCGTTGGTTACTTTTACCGACAGGCTGAGATAGTCATCACTTTTGAAATCAAGATACTTATTAGCGGCTGCTGTAAAAATAACCTGGCGGGTACCGCTACCACTGGTGATAGTGCCGTTGGTGATCGTCCATACATAGGTAGCTCCCGTGCCGGCATTTGCTACCGCTGCGATGTTTCCAGTTGAGGCCGAACATACATAAGGTGACACTGTAATAGCAGGATTAGGGCATGGAAGCGGTGTCGTCGGAACTACTATAGATCCGTTGACGGGACTGCAACTACCGCTACCAGTTACCGATACGGTAATATTTACCGAACCTGAGTTACCTGCTTTGTAGGTAATGCTGCGTGTACCCAGCCCTGCCGTAATGCTACCGTTGGTGATGCCCCAGGTATAGGCGGCGGCGGTGCCGGCATCGGCTACGGAAGCTATATTACCGGAAGAAGCGGCGGTTACCATAGATTCCGTTGTAATAGTGGCATCCGGCAAAGGATTTACAGTTACTGTTGCCGATTGGTTGCTTACCGATTGTAAGCATTGCGTAGAGCTGGCATCTTTCACATCCACTAATATATAGGTATAATTTCCCGCCACTGTAGGAACCGCTACGGTTGCGGGATTACCTGTTTCGTAATGGTCAGTCGTGGTATTGCCATCATATATCGTATAATGAAAAGTATAAGGTGCTGTACCGCCGGATCCGCTAAACGTGATCTTTGTTGATGTATTATTTTGGCATACAGTCACGTTGCCGCTGATAGTGCCGGTTGGCAGGCCATTCACCGTTACGGTAGCCATTTGCCCGCTGATTGATTGTACGCATTGCGATGAGCTGGCATCTTGTACACTTTCAAGGTGATAGGTAAATGTAGATGCGCCATCTGTTGGTACCGCCACTGTTACAAAAGGATCAGTAGAAGTAGTGACTGTTTGTGTTTGTGCGGCATCATTAACCCGGTAAGTAAACGTATAGGGTGGGGTGCCGCCCGAACCGG
The DNA here is from genome assembly GCA_963800635.1 of uncultured Chitinophagaceae bacterium. Taxonomy (GTDB): domain Bacteria; phylum Bacteroidota; class Bacteroidia; order Chitinophagales; family Chitinophagaceae; genus Ginsengibacter. Next base: position 21,330 of record CAWDCB010000003.1, on the reverse strand, counting down.
TAAAAGTGATATTGGGCGAAGGAGCGCCTACACACACGGAGGTAGTTCCGCCGACAGTGGCATTTGCGACAGGATTCACCGTAACCGTTGCACTTCCTGAAAGATCTGCTGGTTGCGCCATACAATTATTATCGCTTAATGCAGCAATAGTATAAGTTGTCGTTGATGCCGGAGCTACTGTTACAGCTATGTTTGGCGCTGTTCCACTGAAAGGAATTCCACCTGACAAAGTACCACTGATCGTTCCACTGCCTGTTACTGTAAGCGTTAGGTTGGTGTTTGTGCTTGTTCCGCTGCAATAGGTTCCGCCACCACTTATTGAACCTGTTGGTTTCGGATTAACCGTTATCGTTGCATTTCCTGAAAGGTCTGCTGGTTGCGCTGTACAATTATTGCCATCGCTTAATGTAGCAATGGTATAAGTTGTAGTTGATGCCGGAGCAACGGGTACAGTTATAATTGGCGCTGTTCCACTGAAAGGAATTCCACCTGATAGAGTACCGCTGATTGTTCCACTGCCGGTTACTGTTAGCGTTAGGTTAGTAGTCGTGCTCGTGCTGCTACAATACGTTCCGCCGCCATTAATGGAAGCTGTTGGTCTTTGATTAACCATTACTGTTGCACTTCCGGAAAGGTCCGTTGATTGCGCTGCGCAATTATTGCCATCACTTAATGTAGCAATGGTATAAGTTGCGGTTGATGCCGGAGCTACTGTTACAGCTATGTTTGGCGCTGTTCCGCTGAAAGGAATTCCACCTGATAAAGTACCGCTGATCGTTCCGCTGCCGGTTACTGTTAGTGTTAAGTTAGTAGTTGTGCTTGTTCCGCTGCAATACGTTCCGCCGCCACTAATGGAACCTGTTGGTCGTGGATTAACGGTTACTGTTGCACTTCCCGAAAGGTCCGTTGATAGAGCTGTACAATTATTGTCATCGCTTAATGTAGCAATGGTGTAAGTTGTAGTTGTCGTTGGAGCAACTGATACATGTATCGTCGTCGTTGGCCCCGTCCCACTAAATGGCGTGCCATTAGAAAGAGTACCGCTGATTATACCGCTTCCTGTTGCATTGATAGTAAGATTAGTTGTAGTGTTTGCACCGCTGCAATAGGTTGCACTCCCGCTTATTGAACTGGTTGGCCTTGGATTTACCGTTACTACTGCACTGCCCGTAAGATCTGATGGATTTGCTGTGCAGTTATCATCGCTTAATGTAGCAATTGTATAAGTTGTAGTTGATGCCGGAGCTACTGTTACAGTTATGTTTGGCGCTGTTCCACTAAATGGGATTCCGCCCGATAGCGTACCGCTGATCGTTCCGTTGCCGGTTACTGTAAGTGTTAAGTTAGTGGTTGTGCTTGTTCCGCTGCAATAGGTTCCGCCGCCACTTATTGAACCTATTGGTCCTGGATTAACCGTTACCGTTGCACTTCCCGAAAGGTCCGTTGATAGAGCTGTACAATTATTGTCATCGCTTAATGAAGCAATGGTGTAAGTTGTAGTTTTCGTTGGAGCAACTGATACATGTATCGTCGTCGTTGGCCCCGTCCCACTAAATGGCGTGCCATCAGAAAGAGTACCGCTGATTATACCGCTTCCCGTCGCATTGATAGTAAGATTAGTTGTAGTGTTTGCACCGCTGCAATAGGTTGCACCCCCGCTTATTGAACTGGTTGGCCTTGGATTTACCGTTACTACTGCACTGCCCGTAAGATCTGATGGATCTGCTGTGCAGTTATCATCGCTTAATGTAGCAATTGTATAAGTTGTAGTTGATGCCGGAGCTACTGTTACAGTTATGTTTGGCGCTGTTCCGCTGAAGGGAATCCCACCTGATAATGTACCGCTGATCGTGCCGCTGCCGGTTACTGTAAGCGTTAAGTTAGTGGTTGTGCTTGTTCCACTGCAATACGTTCCGCCGCCACTTATTGAACCTGTCGGTGTTGCATTGACTACCTGGTGTACAGAACCGCTGCTGGTTGCAAGTCCGCTTGCAGGGTTATAAGTAGCCAGGATCGTATGAGGACCTGCTCCAAGTGTATTAGTTGAAAAAGCAGCTTGTCCATATGCATTCAAAGCTATATTATCCGCAAGTATTGTTGTTGCCTCTGTAAAAGTAACCGTGCCTGTCGCAGCCGGGGAAGCTGCATTTCCGTTCACCAAAACTGTTGCTGTAAATATTACATTGCTGCCTGCGCATGATGGGTTTAAGGAACTAATAACTCCGGTAGTAGTTGGTTGTGTGCATGCACCTTGCTTCTCATAAGCGCCCATATCTGAAGGATCTCCCGCTGTCAGCGTACGCGCATTTCCTTCAACATCCGTAGAAGGAGCTCCGGTATTGGTGCCGGCATTAATTGCAGGTGAACCGCATTGCAGGTGCAAGTCGCCCGATAATGTGGGCGCTGTAGCAGGATCAACCGGTGTTACAAATTTTGGATCATTAGCCGCGTTGGTTCCATCCAGGTTGCCTGCTCCGGAAGGATTTTGGCCCTGTATAAGGCTATAGGTAATGTTATTGGGACCATTACTTTGAACTATGCTTGAGTTAGCAGTGCCGGTTCCGGAATTGTCCCTATTATTATAGCAAATACAATTTCTAATCGTAACCGGGGCATTATCATTATATAAACCGCCCCCAGTTGAACTCGCTGCGTTGCCGGAGAAAGTACAATTGGTGATAACCGGCGATGATAAACTGTTATTATACATGGCCCCTCCTACAAAGCAGTTGTTGCCGGAAAAAACGCAATTGGTAATTGTAGGATTAGAATTTATTTGATTAGACATGCCTGCCCCCAGTGAAAAGGAGGGTGAAGTAGTGATCTTACCTATATTGCCCCGAAAAATACAATTGGTAACTATTGGCGACGCCCCTGTGGTGTTATACATACCACCCCCAGCTGAAGTAAAGTAATTGCCTGAAAAAATGCAACTGTTTACGCTGGGAGATCCTGTTACATTATACATTCCGGCTCCATTGGCTCCATATCCGTTGATGATACTAAAACCATCCAGTATAGCGGTATTATTAGTACCTGATCCCGTTACCACGTGCGACGCGTTGGTAGCGTTAAGTGTGTTGTCTTTATCAATATCTCCATTCAGGATGGTTATATTTGTTTTAGGGTTACGATCGGAAAGTACGGTTTCTGTTGCCGCAAACCGCCGTAAATAGCCACGCCGTTTTTTAAAGCGAATGTTGAGTTTATGTTGTTATCTGTTTGTCCCACACCCTCATCGGGGTAGTAGGTGCCTTTGGCTACCCATACCTGGTTAATACCGGAACAGGTATTGGTCAGCGCCAATGCATCCTGCAATTTGTTAAACGCATCGTTCCATGAGGTGCCGGTATTAGCACCTGTTGCGCCAGCGTTTACATAAAGTATATTGCCGGAAGGACACACCGGCCCCAGGCAGGTTATAGTTACATAACCACCACCTGCGTTGGCACCTGCTGTATTAGTTTGATTAGTGCCATTATTAATAGAACCACCACCACCGCCACCAGTGTAAGGATTACTGCTACCACCACCACTGTATCCACCACCACCACCACCTGCCTGGGGGCCGTCGGTAGGAATTCTATATAATCCTGCACCGCCACCACCAATTCCGCCACCACCTGAGCCACTGCCACTACCACCAGTCCCGTTAAAACCTGCCCCACCGCCTGTACTGGTCATTCCTTGAAAAGTGAAACTGGTGCCGGCACTTAGATAGCCGCCTCCGCAACCGGCATATCCACCGGTTCCCCCATTACCATTTTGCCCGCCATTACCTCCTGTAATTGCCGCATTTAGAGCCACACTTTGCCCACTGGTAGTAGTTTGACCACCACCGCCAGGAGCGTTGCCGCCTCCACCGCCCGCGCCTGCAATGATCAGTATAGTTTGTGTGCCATCAACATAAACACCAGACCCGCCGCCGCCGCCGCCAACTCCACTGGCTGAGCCACCAGGCGCTCCGGCTGTAACATCCAGTTTCTGTCCTGCATTTATAATAAAAGATCCGGTAATTAGCGCCCCGCTGCCACCTGTACCAACGCCGCCATCGCCGCCCTTTGCACCGGCAGCAGTGATTTGTACCAGGTAGGGGCCACCGGTAGCCGGTGCTGTCCATGTACCAGGTGTAGCATTTACACTTGGTGTATTGGCACTTAATGTGTAAGGCACCGGGCACTGACCAAAAGAAGATGCCAAACTGATGGCACCGAAAAATACAATTAAAAGAGCCACATTATATTGCGCGGGTAATATTGCGGCGAAGGATCGTACAATTTTTTTCATAAAACTGTTATTATTAAGATTAATTAATTGAACTGTAATGCATCAGCGTTTTCGATTTAAGTGTCTGGATATTGCAGGATATGGTTATTAATGCGGATATTGAATGGTTAGTGTAATGTAAAGGCATTGCCAATACGACAAGGGCATGCAGGGACGAGTCGGGGTAAGTACTGTGCGAAAGGGGGGTTTTATTTACCGGAGTGTTTTTGTTGGTGGTTAGAGTAACTGCTTCCCTGGCAGGATGAGTATTTGCAGGTTGAAATTATAATATAGGGGCTGAATGCATCGACTATTAGTAATATAAATTCAAAGATATTTTCTGAAGCTTGTTGGATTACGGTAGAAGACAATCCGGGGAGATGGATCGAAGCAATGTGTTCGTGTCGGGCACTATTTTAAGTGAAGGCATTATTCTTTATTCGGGTTGCTGTAGTTTTTCATCAGTGTAATCTTTTTCATCCCAAACGCTATCAGCTTTATCCCCGGGCCTTATTCAAAGAAACAGAGCCGTCATTTTTTTGAGCTCGGCCGGTTTTGGAATGTCTAAAAATAAAATTGTTCAAATGCAACTTTTTTATTTATCGGTGGTTTCCAGCTTATCAAAGTATGAAGTCTTTATCAAAAAACTGTCACAGATTTGAAACTTGAACCCAGAACAGGTAACGTTGAAACCGTTTGTCGGGCAACACCAAAAGCTAAATAATATGGCAACAAAATCGGCATTGTCCGGCGCCTTACCTATTAGAAATACAGGCATTACGTTTTGATTTCAGTTGGGTACTGGACCTGGGTATCTACTAATAATTTCGCAAGTTTAGCCGGTATCATCGGTGCCGGCCTTAATATAACGTAGATGTCAAGCCTCCGGCAATCATGACAGCAAATCATTTAAGTATATTATTTTAAAAAATTTATCCCGGTATTAAATATAGCTATTATCAGCGCTTGTCACTATAATATCCTTAAATTGTGTTATGTCTTAGTAAGATCCTCACAAAAACACATCAATGCGCATACCTACTAAAAGAATGATTGAGAAATTAAAAGAATGTCATGAAAAAGAACTGAATAACAATCAAACACCTTGTTTTCCGGAAGAAATGAAATCATCTATGGCCGGGTTGTATAAACGCGGATTGATTGATACACATATGGAGATCGTAAATAATAAGAAGCAGTTATGTATTTATGTAACAGAATCGGGAAAAAAATATTTGGAAGATTTAGACAATTCTTCCCGCAGATCAAATTAGGAATTACCTAATATTTCAAAATGTCGAATTATAATTAGCCATTATTCTTTTATCAAAAGCCGTCGTGTGCCCTCCTCGCAGTCATCAAGATTTCCCCACCTTCTTTCTAATTTCATCACTTGCAGACTGGCTCATTAGCACATTGGCTAATTAGTTAATTGGTACATTAAATTAATTAACTTGATGTAAATTTTATTTTCAACTAATTCCAAATTATCGCATCAGCAATTTTCTTAATTTTGCCATCTGGCATGTGCGCATTTTTATTACTTTTTGAAATTTTAATCATATAAAATATGTTTGAATCGTTAAGTGACCGCTTAGACACTGCTTTTAAAAATCTTAAAGGACAGGGAAGAATTACTGAACTCAATATTGCATCAACAGTAAAAGATATCAGGCGTGCATTGGTAGATGCCGATGTGAATTATAAAATTGCCAAAGAATTTACGGATAGTATTAAGGAAAAAGCCACCGGTGAAAAAGTTATCAATGCCATAAGCCCCGGCCAGTTAATGGTAAAGATTGTAAAAGATGAACTTACCGAATTGATGGGCGGAAGTGAAACTGAACTTGACCTCACCGGAAATCCTGCCATAATTTTAATTGCAGGCCTGCAGGGTAGTGGTAAAACCACCTTTAGCGGAAAACTTGCCAATTATCTTAAAACAAAAAAAGGTAAATCGCCTTTGCTTGTGGCAGCAGATATTTACAGGCCTGCGGCCATTGAACAATTGAAAATATTGGGTGGCCAGATAAATGTAGATGTATATAGCGAACCTGAAAATAAAGATGCGGTTTCTATTGTTCAAAATGCAATTAAAGAAGCAAAATCAAAAAATAAAAATGTATTAATTATTGATACTGCCGGCCGGCTGGCCATAGATGAAGTGATGATGACCGAAGTAGCCAATATAAAAAGCGCTGTAAATCCAAAGGAAATACTTTTTGTTGTAGATAGCATGACCGGCCAGGATGCTGTAAATACTGCAGCAGCATTTAATCAAAGGCTTGATTTTACCGGCGTTGTGCTTACCAAGCTGGATGGCGATACCCGGGGTGGTGCTGCCATTTCTATTAAATACACCGTAAATAAGCCTATAAAATTTGTAAGCAGCGGCGAAAAAATGGATACGCTGGATGTTTTTTATCCTGAACGTATGGCGCAACGGATATTAGGCATGGGAGATATTGTAAGCCTTGTTGAAAAAGCACAGGAACAATTTGATGAAGTTCAGGCTGCAAAGCTTGAAAAAAGAATACGGAAAAATCAGTTTGATTTTGAAGATTTTAAAACCCAGCTTCAGCAAATAAAAAAAATGGGAAATCTAAAAGATCTGATGGGTATGATACCGGGAGTTGGCAAACAAATAAAAGATATTGATATAAATGATGATGCTTTTAAAGGAATTGAAGCAATGATAAATTCAATGACCCTTGAAGAACGCCGTAACCCTGATATTATTAATCCCGGCCGTAAACAACGTATTGCAAAAGGAAGCGGAAAAGATATTGCTGAACTAAACCAGTTTATAAAACAATTTGAGCAAATGAAAAATATGATGAAAATGATGAATAAAATGCCGATGGGGAAACTTGCAGTGCCTGGAAAAAAATAAAATTACCATTCATCATAAATTTCTAATAAAACGTCAAGTTATTTAACAAATACTGCTCTACACTTTATTTTTTCATATAATTCATTTGTATTTTTCATTTTCACCCCTTATCTTCGCAATCCTTTAGAAACCCTATTTAATAACAACCCAAAAAAATTTCTATTTTTTATGGCTGTAAAAATGAGATTGCAACGCCATGGCTCTAAGAAAAGACCATTTTACTTCATAGTAGTTGCAGATGCCCGAAGCCCACGTGATGGTAAATTTATCCAAAAATTAGGCTCTTACAATCCACTTACTGTTCCGGCAAGTATTCAAATCGATCGTCAGAAAGCATTGGAATGGCTGCACAAAGGTGCGCAGCCTACTGATACTGTTCGCCGGATCCTAAGCTTTAAAGGAGTGCTTTATCTGAAGCATTTGCTTCGTGGTGTTACCCTTGGCTTGTTTGATGAAGCAACAGCAATGGAAAAATTTACGAAATGGAGCACTGAACATGATTCAGAATTTGCAAAACGCCAGGAATCACACAAAAAAAGCAGGCCCACAAGCCGCCAGCCTATAGCAAGGAGATCTGAAAGAGTCGCACCTTCAGCAAGAAATTCCGGCTCGTCAGCGAAACTTCGTCAAAAGTTTTCTCGCAATCGGCTAATGAAAATGCAACTGCGGAAAAGACTGCCGAGTAATTCAGAATAAACTATTTATTTAACATTTAATTATAAAGCTGCCTTTTTGGCGGCTTTTTTCATATTTAAATGCACAAGCTTAGACTGTTGTAAATTTATGCTACTATATGTTAATATGGTACACGATGTATCGCTATATTAGTTCGTACATTGAGCATACGTTGATAGTTCAAAATCAGTAAATATTACAATGGCATTAATCTTGCACAAGCACTTTACATTTCGATTAATTCTTAAAATTTTATTAAATGAAAACGTTACAAATTTCTAAATTTATTTTATTTGCAGCGATTGCCTGTTTGTCTTTTACAACTGTAAAAAGCCAGGAAAAACAGGAAGATAAGATCACTGCTGCTACCAACGGTATTGAAGGATTTCGGTAAAATGAAAGAAAGCATACCTGCTGACCTTTTGAAAATTACCCAGGGCATTATTATTGTGCCCAAATTAATAAATGGCGGATTTGTTATTGCAGCCAAAAGAGGAAAGGGATTGCTATGGTGAAGTTACCGAACGGCAAGTGGAGTAATCCTGTATTTGTTACTATCACCGGCGGAAGTGTGGGCTTGCAGGCTGGTGTTCAGTCGGTTGACCTTGTATTAATTTTCAAAAGCAGGGAAACGCTGGAAAAAATTGGCAAAGGAAGCTTTACGCTTGGAGGCGATATATCCGCAACTGCCGGGCCTGTTGGCCGTAATTCAACCGCCAGTACCGATTATAAACTGGAAGCTGAAGTATATTCTTATTCAAGAAGCAAAGGATTATTTGCAGGTATCAGTTTAAGTGGCGCGGCAATTGATGTTGACAGTAAAGCGAATAAAGCTTTTTATAACAATGATGAAAATGCAGGAACTTTGTTTTCAAATTCAACCGCGAACACTTCTGCTTCTGTAAGAGAATTGAAAAGTGAATTGAAAGCTTGTATCAATAAAGAAGAGTATATTGGAACATTTTAAAAGCCGCATAGAAATAATGCGGTTTTTTTATGTGGCATGTACGGGAAAAAAACGGGTATAGCTATAAAATGTTTCGGTTGTAAAAATTGTGTGTAAATAAACATATTCATTTTCCATTTATAAAATCACGTAATAAATTTGCGGATGGCAGAAAAAGAAAAATTAAGAATTGATAAATATTTATGGTCTATAAGGCTTTTTAAAAGCCGTAACCTCGCAGCAGATGCTTGTAATAATGGCAAAGTAAAATGCAAAGGAGTGAATGTAAAAGCATCAAAAACTGTTAGCATCGGGCGAGCAATATGAAGTAAAAACTGAAGCAAAAAAATGGCTGATTGAAGTGAGCGGTTTACTACACACGAGGGTGCAGTTTTCTGAAGCTATAAAATATTATATTGACCTTACACCTGAGGAAGAAAAAGAAAAAATTCAAACATCTTCTTTTGTTTTTAATACAGGGAAAAGAAAAAGCAAACAGGGCCGGCCTACCAAAAAAGAAAAAAGAAACCTGGATGAATTTATGTAAGGGTTGGGGCTTTGGCAATTACTTCTGGCAAATTTGGTACTTTTCAAATAAGCTGCACCTGACATTTGTTATAAGTTTGCAACATGAAGATTGATATCATTTCTGTAGTGCCTCAATTGATGGAAAGTTTTTTTGCCCATTCAATTTTAAAGCGCGCAAAAGAAAAAGGATTGCTGGAAATAAATATCATCAATTTGAGAGATTACACGAATTATAAACATGGCCAGGTTGATGATTACCAGTTTGGAGGCGGCGCCGGCCTGGTAATGATGATTGAGCCATTAGTGAATGCCATTGAGGCTTTGCAAAAAAATAACTTCGTATGATGAAGTTATTTTTCTTACACCTGACGGAGAAAAATTTACACAAAAAACTGCAAATGCCTTATCGTTAAAAAAAAATTTATTGATCGATATGCGGGCATTATAAAGGCATTGACCAGCGGGTGCGGGATCATTTTATTACCAAAGAAATTTCTATTGGCGATTTTGTATTGAGTGGTGGAGAACTGGGTGCTGCCGTACTTGCAGATGCAATAGGCAGATTATTGCCAGGTGTTTTAAATGATGAAACTTCAGCATTGACCGATTCGTTCCAGGATAATTTGCTGGCGCCTCCTGTTTATACACGTCCGGAAGAATTCAGGGGATGGAAAGTTCCGGAAATTTTAATGAGTGGCAACCATTCAAAAATTGAAGACTGGCGTCATGAACAATCGGTAGAAAAAACAAAAGAAAAAAGGCCTGATATATTAGAATAGCGAATATCCAAACTTCAGTATAACAGACGATCAATGATTCTGTGTTCCTGTTCTTCATATTCAATTAAAAGAAGTAGAACCGATTTAATGGTCTACATAAATATTCTTGACGCCATATTTTCTAATTAATTTCTTTTCTTCCCAATCAAGTTGAGAGGTGGAAGGAGATAAATATTTCAATCACAAGATCCGGTGCTTAAATAACCTTTACCGATTTTATCCAGGTTTCATTTTTATAAAAGATATCGGTTGTAAAATTTTTGTTTGGAAAGTGAACATCATAGGGGCAATTCTTATTTTCCAGTTTATTTTTGCAAAAAACGAAATTCAATATATTTCATTAAACAACCTGGTGTATATCAATTGGAGATGGGCTTATAATAATTTATTATTAATGAGCTGGCATAAAGTCCTTCCGGAAGGTTTCCCAAACTTCCAGCATCGATTTAGGTGGATGTACTATATATCTGCCATAACCTTTCGAAATTACGAAATTATTTTGCTATCATTATCCATTTTCTCCGGCAATTTTAATTTTTCTAATTAATTGATGGCTTGTAAAGTCTTGCATCAACAGGATATTTACTTCTATTTTATCAAATGTCATTGAGCCGGCGCCCATTCCTGTACCTTCGGTTACTATAGTTTGGGGGAACATTACACCACTCACTTCTTTATAATCACTGAAGTCTGTAATAATTTCTGCTGGCTCGCCGCCATTACGTCCGGCTTCGCTCATTTGCCGGGTTTGTATGAGAAGATTTGTTTTCGTATCAATGTAATAAGTAATATCCTTTCCGGCAGCATTGGTAAGTTCAATTTTGTAGGCTTCTTTTCCGTTGACAGTTTCTTTTCCTTTTAATGCTGCCTTGTAACCTTTGGCTGCATAATCAACCAGCGGCCCTGCAATATCAAGCTGATCCTGCATTGTTTTAAGCCTTGCTGCAGGCATTTCTTCGGGCTTATCAGAGCGCATTGGAATATAAGTCCATCCTTTATCGGGAGTAATAATTGTATAGCCGGAATTGCCGCCAAATTCAAAATCAACCCGGTTAAGTTTTCCATCAACCCTGGTAACTTTTACCTGCACTTCATTGCCCATCATTTGCCGGGTGCCTTCAAAATAAACTGATTTAATCGAATTTAATTTTTCCTTTCCGCCACGGGCTATAATATATTGATTGATTATTTCATCAACTGATTGCGCATTGGCAAACTGCGCAAATACCAATGCCAGAATAAACACTACGAAAAGAACAATATTTTTCATTTTTTAAAAATTTGATTCTGCAAGATAAGCCAATAATTAAGCCATTATTTTTTTTCATTTTATCATTTAATATAAATTTAAACCAGTGCTTTTTTGAAATATTTTTCAGCTTTATTGTAATATTGACAAATGAATTTTATTGTAACAGGGAATATTGTTGATATATTTTCGAAAAATATTTTCCCGGGCGAGGTGATTGTTGAAAATGGAAAAATAAAATCTGTTAACCGCATCGGGTAAGCCCGCAGATGACGATGCCGGCTATCATATTACCTGGCTTTATAGATGCACATGTTCATATCGAAAGCTCCATGCTTGTTCCGTCAGAATTTGCAAAATTAGCGGTGGTGCATGGCACAGTTGCAACCGTAAGCGACCCGCATGAAATTGCCAATGTATGTGGAATGAAGGGAGTTGAATTTATGATAGAAAATGGGAAACAGGTTCCTTTCAAATTTTATTTTGGTGCACCCAGTTGTGTTCCGGCAACAATTTTTGAAACTGCAGGCGCTGCTGTTGAATGCTGCAGCAGTTGATGCGCTTTTGTCAAAAGATGAAATAAATTATCTAAGTGAGATGATGAACTTTCCAGGGGTATTGAATCATGATGATGAAGTTATGAAGAAAATCGGTTCAGCAAAAAAATATAACAAGCCGGTAGATGGCCATGCGCCGGGCTTAAGAGGTGAAGCTGCAAAAAATATATACAGGCCGGGATTACGTACCGATCATGAATGTTTTACCAAAGAAGAAGCACTTGAAAAATTACAATATGGAATGAAAATTATTATTCGTGAAGGAAGCGCTGCGAAAAATTTTGAGGCATTGATTGATTTGTTGCATGATCATCCTGATGAGATCATGTTTTGCAGTGATGATAAGCATCCTGACAGTCTGGTAAACGGGCATATTAATGAACTTTGCAAAAGAGCGGTTGCAAAAGGAATTGATGTATTCAATGTATTGAAAGCTGCCTGTATAAACCCTGTAAAACATTATAAAATGAATGTTGGGTTATTAAAGCCGGGTGATGATGCGGATTTTATTGTAGTGAATGATCTTATAAATTTTCATGTTGATAGCCACTTATATAAAGGGAGTTTTGGTTGCGGAAAATGGAATTTCTAAAATTTCAGCACCGGCATCACAGGTGATAAATAATTTTAATTGTGCTGAGAAAAAAGTTTCCGATTTTAAATTTAAAAGCGAAGATATTACCGGGGAAATAACAGCGATTGAAGCATCGGATGGCCAACTTATTACGAATAAACTTAACGCTGTTCCAAAAATTCAAAATGGATTGTATGTAAGCGATACCGGAAACGATATTTTGAAAATTGGTTGTTATAAACCGTTATAAAGATGCCCCGGTTTCAATTGGATTTATAAAAAATTTTGGATTAAAAAAAGGCGCCATTGCTTCATCGGTTGCGCACGACAGCCATAATATTATTGCAATAGGTGCAGATGATGAAAGCCTTTGCAGGGCTGTGAATCTCGTTATTGAAAACCATGGTGGCATCAGTTGTGCGGATGTCGGAAACCCTTCTTTTGAAAAAATTTTACCCCTTCCTGTTGCCGGCCTTATGAGCAATGATGACGGGTATAAAGTTGCCGAAATGTATACAAGGCTTGACAAGGCTGCAAAAGATCTTGGTTCAAAATTATCAGCGCCGTTTATGACATTGTCTTTTATGGCATTGTTGGTAATTCCGCATCTGAAACTTAGTGATTTGGGATTGTTTGATGGGGACAATTTCACCCTGTATAACCAGGCAGCAGCTTTTAACAACATGCTATTAGATATTTCCACGTTATGCCGCAGCACCATAAAACAATCCATGAGTGATCTAAATTCATTCGCTGTTTTTGTGTTATTCCAAGGCAGAATTTCCATCGCGTTAAAAAGTTTGAACTTTGAAATTATAAACTTCAAACTTTGACTTTCAACCTTCAACTTTTCATATATATTTGTCCAATCTAAACTCTATTCATGTCAGTATTAGTAAATAAAAACTCAAAAATAATAGTGCAGGGTTTTACCGGAACAGAAGGAACCTTTCATGCAACACAAATGATAGAATATGGAACCAATGTGGTGGGAGGCGTTACGCCAAATAAAGGCGGAACTACACATTTGGAAAAGCCGGTTTTCAATACAGTTGAGGAAGCTGTAAAGAAAACCGGTGCTGATGTAAGTATCATTTTTGTACCTCCGGCATTTGCCGCAGACGCAATTATGGAAGCCGCGGAAGCGGGCATAGGACTCATTGTTTGTATTACAGAAGGAATACCGGTACAGGATATGGTGAAAGTAAAAAATTATCTATTGGATACAAAAGCAAGGCTGATTGGGCCCAATTGCCCGGGAGTAATTACTGCCGATGAATGTAAAGTTGGTATTATGCCGGGATTTATTTTCAAAAAAGGAAAAATTGGAATTGTATCAAAATCCGGAACGCTTACTTATGAAGCGGCAGACCAGGTTGCGAAAGCAGGCCTTGGTATTTCAACAGCAATAGGCATTGGCGGCGATCCGATAATTGGGACAACCACAAAAGAAGCAGTAGAGCTTTTTATGAATGATAAAGGCAACTGAGGGCATTGTAATGATCGGAGAAATTGGTGGAAGTATGGAAGCTGATGCCGCCAAGTGGATAAAGGAACATGGGAATAAACCTGTAGTTGGGTTTATTGCGGGCCAAACTGCCCCTGCAGGGCGCCGGATGGGACATGCCGGGGCTATCGTTGGCGGCGCTGAAGATACGGCCGCCGCCAAAATGAAAATACTTGCTGAATGTGGGGTTTATGTAGTTGACAGCCCCGCGGATATTGGTAAAACAATGGCCGATGTAATGAGAAGGTTTTAATTAGCTAATTAGCTAATTAGCCAATTAGCCAATTTGATACTTTTTTAAAGTTCGAACCATAATGAATCAGCACATTAGCACCAATTAGCCAATGAGCTAATTAGCCAATTAGCCAATTTGATACTTTTTTAAAGTTCGAACCATAATGAATCAGCACATTAGCAGCAATTAGCTAATTAGCTAATTAGGGTCTGCTGTTTATGTCGCCGACCATTTCAAGATTCTGACAGGTTGGAGTTTCCTCCTTGTGACCATATAAATTAAAATCCATTTCCTTACTGCTAATGCTATGTGATTTAGTAGGGACACGGGTGCCTTCCCGATTAAGTTAATCAGGTTTAGCACCATGACGATGGAGGCAATCCAGGATTCACTTGTTTGAGACAGCCTTGCTTTTATTCTATTAAGTCCATAAGCAGTTTTTGCCTGTCCAAACTTTCCTTCTATGGGGTTGCGTTCTCCTGGCCTTAGGTGGACTGCCACTGCCAGCGAAGGCCGCCCTAAAGGCTTTGCCCGGAGTTTGATTCCAAGGTGTTTAAGTTTGGCTCTGTTATCCCTATTACAATAAATCTTGTCAGCTAATACATACTCCGGATAATATCCAAACCTGCTTTTATATCTATCAATGGTATTCATAAACCTGGTGCCTTCGTTAAAGGCATCCCATGAAAGCTCATCGAGGAAGGCCATACCATTCGATAAGCTTACCTGGATCTTAGCTCCGAACTCAACCTTAGCATTTGTTTTCCCTCTGACAATAGGCCGCACATGTGGTTGATGAATACTCACAATCCGATGCTCTATGCTATGGATTTCTCATCGAACATCTTTTTTTGTTGGTCATACAACGTCTGAATGACCAGCAAATATTATAATCCGTATTTGATAAAGGAATAGTTTTGTGAGCTTCCAACAATAATCCAATATGGTTAATATTTCTTTTAAGATAGCTTAGCTGCTTGCGTATGGCAGATCGTATTTGTTTTTTTGTCTTGATCTTTTTTTGAGCAGTATGCAGATATTCTTTCCTGGCAATAAGGCGATAGGTACGTGGCTTTTGGCTCAGCAATCCCATATGCAGAATGTCAATTAATTGTTCTGACTTCTCGCGGGCATCATTGAGCAAATTTAAATCTGTTGGATAGGTGATATCCTGGGGACAGGCTGTTGCATCCACTATCAGTGTCCCGTGCTTAGGTTCACGGCAAACATCTTGCTGTGATTGCTGTATTTGCTCTTCCTCCTTCTCTTCCCCTTTTTGCTGTTGTTCAGCATTCAGGATCGTCTGGTCAGTATCTGAAGTTTGCTGGTTATCATCATCTTTTTTCGATCCGCAGGAATTCATAACTCCCATGATCCGCTCATTGATTGCATTAACCTGATCGGCCCCTAGCCGTTTACGTAAGTCAACAAACAGAGATGGGTCAAAAGGCGCTTCATCACTAAAACTACTATAGCCAATAAAATACTGCATATACACATTCTCCTGGATTTGAAGAATAGTTTCCCGGTCACTTAAATCACACATATGCTTGATGATAATGGCCCCAATAGCGACACGTGGATTTATTCCATTTGCGCCCTTTGTAGAATTATTCAATTGGCGACTATACACACTAACCAAACTATCCCACGGAATTTGTTGGGCCAACTTTACCCATCGGTTTTGCGGGCTAAGTTCCTTGACAAAAGGGGTATCAAATCCAACCATTTGTAATTGACTAGGGCTGACATAACGATGCTTCGATGCACGGTTTTTGAGCGCTTTGGCCATATTTGCTTGCATTTATTCAATACCTAATTTAGCTAAAATCCAATGTATTCGATAATTTAGCCAATAAACAGCAAACCCTAATTAGCCAATTAGCCAATTTGATACTTTTTTAAAGTCCGAACCATAATGAATCAGCACATTAGCAGCAATTAGCTAATTAGCTAATTAGCCAATTAGCCAATTTGATACTTTTTTTAAGTTCGAACCGTAATGAATCAGCACATTAGCAGCAATTAGCTAATTAACCAATTAGCCAATTTGATACTTTTTTAAAGTTCGAACCGTAATGAATCAGCACATTAGCAGCAATTAGCTAATTAGCCAATTAGCCAATTAGCCAATTTGATACTTTTTTAAAGTTCGAACCATAATGAATCAGCACATTAGCAGCAATTAGCTAATTAGCTAATTAGCAAATTAGCCAATTTGATACTTTTTTAAAGTTCGAACCATAATGAATCAGCACATTAGCACATTAGCACCAATTAGCCAATAAGCTAATTAGCTAATTAGCCAATTTGACACTTTTTTAAAGTTCGAACCGTAATGAATCAGCACATTAGCAATGAGCTAATTAGCCAATTAGCCAATTTGATACTTTTTTAAAGTTCGAACCATAATGAATCAGCACATTAGCACATTAGCACCAATTAGCCAATGAGCTAATTAGCCAATTAGCCAATTTGATACTTTTTTAAAGTTCGAACCGTAATGAATCAGCACATTAGCACATTAGCTAATTAGCACATTGGCTAATTAGCACATTAGCACATTAGCTAATTAGCACATTAGCTAATTACCACATTAGCACATTAGCTAATTGGCTAATAACTCAGTCTTTCCATAAAAACGGGAATAACACAATTGCCAATGCAACGACCAGAATATCCAAAGAAGTTAATAAAAGTGAAATTTGCATCAGCGCCCCTTCCCGAAATACTTCGCCAAAGGCAGATTTTGAGAGCCTTATCAATAACAGCAACTGTGGTATAATCAACGGAAATCCAAGGATGGCCATCACTGCGGCGTTTTGCTGAGCTTTTGCAGCTATTGCCGCCATTAATGTAAAAACAAGGCTTAGGCTTATACCGCCAAAGCAGGCAATCGCAATAAATTGAAAATAATTATTTACAGGATTTCCCAATAAAATTCTAAATAATAAGAGGCTCACCAACACCATGAAAACATAACGAGCGTGCTGTAAATAAGCTTGGCAATTATAAAATTTACCGGGCTTGTTATGGAAAAATAATAAAGCATCCTGCCTTTGCTTTCCTGTAAAAAGCTTTTTGCAACTGCGTTCACACACACAAACAATTGTATCATCCAGAATATGCCATTGTATACGGCGCTTTCCGGTTGCCCCATAGCCAGGTACAAAACGAAAATAGTAGAAGCCACGTATAATAATATACCAAAAAAAGTATGCTGTTGCCTGAGTTCAAGCAAAAAATCCTTTTTTAATAAAGTAATAATTTTTGACATTGTTTTGTATTGAATTTGAGGTTAATTTTTAGTTTGTAGTTCGAAGTTTTGAAACTTTAAACTTTGAACTCAAGTTGAACTTTGTCAAACTCCGTCAACTTTGAACTTCGAACTTTGAACTCCGAACTTTGACTCTCCCAACGCAGCGCATATGCGGCACCGTGGCTCATAAATATTTTTTTCCCCGAGAAGCACCTGGCCGTCTACTGCGATCTTCCTGTAGCTTACGTTAGCTATATTTCCACACTTCATACAAATTGCATGAAGCTTCGTTATATAATCTGCAATAGCCAGCAGGTTGGGCATTTGGCCAAAAGGCTTGCCCTGGTAATCCATATCCAGGCCCGCCACAATTACTCTTATTCCATTCAACGCAAGCTGTTCACAGACGCCCGTAATCTGGTCATCAAAAAACTGGGCTTCATCAATGCCAACTACGTCCACATCCTGTGCCAGCAAAAGTATTGTTTCAGAGTCAGCGACAGGGGTTGATTGAATTTTATTCTCATCATGGCTTACAATTTTTATATCATCATACCGCATATCCAGCGACGGCTTAAATATTTTCGCCCGCAGGTTGGCAATTTCCACTCGCCTCAGCCTTCGTATCAGTTCTTCCGTTTTTCCGCTAAACATGCTTCCGCAAATCACTTCTATCCATCCGCGGTGCTCACCTTTAAAATTAGGTTCTATAAACATATTTTGTATTTCATTTTAAATTCAATTTGTAACTTAGCCATATTGCAAGGTTAAATGATTTTTCGTTAAATTAAAACAAACATTTAACAGCTGCAAAAATCAAATCTTCTATCATTCTTCTACATGGAAAGAGTGTCAACACTCATAAAAAAATTACAAAAGCAACTTGAGGAAAATGCATCTGCCAAATGCTTTTGCATACGGTGCAGATGCTTCAGGCCGAATTGGAAAGCCAGGCCCCAAGAAGCAGAAAGAATTTACCAAGAGATAAAGTATCGGTTATTATGCCAGTGTCTTTAAATGTTTTCCAGCCTGAAATAGCCGGCGCGGTTCATCACAAAATGATCCGGGATGTCAGAAGAAAAAATAATTGAAGTATTGCAGGTAGATGAAAAAGAAATTGAAGAAGAGCTTGAACAAATTAAAAGAAATGCACAGGCAGTTAATTCAATGGGCGCCAATATAAAGCCTCCGTTCGTTTACGATCCTATTGAAGATATGCCTACGCTTTCCCATCAAACTCCATTAGATATAACGCAAATTTCAAAGAATGAAATACCTTTTGAATATCCTGAATCATTGAACGATAAGCTAAAGGAAATAAAAATCGAGCTTTCTGATAAATTAACCGATGCGCCGATCAAAGACCTTAAAAAAGCCATTGGCGTTAATGACCGGTTTCTTTTTATAAACGAATTGTTTCGCGGCGATGAAGCGATGTATGAAAGAAGTATTAAAACAATTCAAAATTTTTCAATACTTGCCGAAGCCGAATTTTGGATCAAAAGAGAATTAAAAGTGAAGATTGGATGGCACGATAATCATCCTGTTGTAAAACAATTTGATCAATTGATCAGAAGGCGGTTCTTCTGAATGTAGTTGATAATTTTTTGGGAGGCTCCTGCATTTTTGTAAATATAATTTTTTGCAGCATTTCCGCGTGATTGCAATTTCTTCTGTGGTTATCTAATAAATTATTTACAACCTTTTCAAGCTCAATAGCGCTTTCAATGCTTATTGCACCTGTACAATCAATCATTTCTACTGCTTCAAAATTCTTTTCATATTCAGGCCCAAAAATTACCGGCTTGCCATACACTGCTGCTTCAAGAATATTATGCAGGCCATTATAGCCAAAGCCCCACCTACATAAGTTATGGTAGCATATTTGTAAAGCCTTGAAAGCATTCCGATATTGTCGATGATGAGGCAATGGAGCGTCGGTTTTCACCTGTACCTGATACCTGATACCTGTACCTGCTACCTGATTTCCTGCTCTCCATCCATTCCGAGTAAAACATCGAACCCGGAAATTCTTTCTTTACATCATTAAGATTTTCTTTATCGATTTCATGCGGAGCGAATATAAATTTTATTTCAGGATGGGTTTTTACAAAATGGGTCCATTCTGCTTCATCATCTTCCCAAGTGCTTCCGGCGACGATAACTGTATTACTTACAAAACTCTTGTATGCCCGGCACATCTATAAAATTTTCTGCAATGTTTATTACACGGTCGCATCTTGTATCGCCGGAAAGTTATTTTTTCGCCAGCTAATTTTTGCAACCGTTGTTTCGAAGCTATTTTCTGTACAAAAAAATGGGTAAAGCACTAGCATCTTTATAAAATTTACCATACCATTTAAAAAATTCCTGGTTGAAATGAATATCCCTGAAATTAGCAGCAATGGGATATTTCTTCTCTAATTCTTTCAGGTAATAATACCAGTATTCATATTTTACCCAAAGATTATATCAGGTTTTATAATATCGATTAGTTTTTTCGCATGGGAAGGCGAGTCTACCAAGCTAGCCAGCCTCGTTGTCGTCGCCTGCGTGGCCTTGCTCTCGTCAAGGCGGCTCATCATGAACAGGTATCCAAGTACAGCCCGTGGGTGCGCGCGATGCAGGCTGACGGCCTCACCCAGCATGTCGTCGACGCGGTTCGGGACGGTCCCAGCGTGGTTGCTGATGATCGACTTGCAGGAGATGCCAAGGCGCGGCTCGCCATCGACGATCAGACCTACGTCCCAAGCCTTTGCGCGATAGAAGCCGGGCATGATGACCTCGATGCTGGCCCCGATCAGACCCCGCTTGGTGAGCTCTTGGACGCAGTAGAGCTGGATGTCTTCCTGACGGTTGCTCGCGCGAGGATGCCGAGCGCGAAACAGCCTCATGGCGGTCGGTAGGTCCACGGCCCGGACTTCCGGGGCCGGGCGGGAGTCCTTCCGACTGGTCGTTGCTATGCAGCGGCGGTTGCAGTCGGAACGGGAGGCGGAAGCTCCCGAACGATCTGAACCGAAGTTCCGCCAAGCGGCACTTGCATCCGACGTTCGATCATGTCGAGGTACTTTGGCTCGATCTCGACGCCGATGGAGTGGCGCTCCGTTTCTCAGGGCAGCGAGGTTGGGCGTCCCGCTGCCGGCGAACGGATCAAGCACTATGTCGCCCGCGAAGGAGAACATGCGGACGCGATTGCTGATATCGAAAAAAAAAGACGACTTTCCTTTCTGGACGGGGCCGGGAAAACATCCACCGAAAAATCGCATCTGGCTCGGCGCACGATTCAATGCGAACGGGTTACGTGAATTCAAGCTCTCATCATTTGAAATTCATAAAAGGACTGTCCGCGCCATTTATCGGAGCCGGGCCTGGTAAGGATTTCAGACGCGTTTCCAAAACCGAGGCGCTCGTATTCGGCTGAAAAAGGATTCTGATTGATCCGGGTCTCGCGGATCGATTCTTTCGGCGGAAGTCGGAACCGCCCGTAAATCCGTCAATATAGATCTGGCCGCCGTTTGGGCCCGCCGGAGGGCCGGCCAATGCCTGCAAGGCCGCCTCGAGTTCATCGGGATCGTCCGGCAGGCGTCAGAGATCCTTGTCCTTCAATACGGTGCATCAGTACCGCATTATTATTCGCGTCGGTGATTCACCTTATTATCAGTTCGAGACTTCGACCTGCTCAGCCATAGCTTCGACAATAAGTATAATACTGATCTCTTCGCGCTTTCCGGCGGCGATCTCCGACCTCGGTATTTTCGTAAAGCGCAAAATTCGGCGCTATGGCCTTAACGGTATATTTTACAACCGCCGTTGATGAAATTCGCCCCGCTGAGTTTTCATGGTTGAGATCTTTCCTTTCCGT
>CAWDCB010000002.1:0-132710 GCA_963800635.1 uncultured Chitinophagaceae bacterium | reverse complement strand
ATATCCGGAAGAAATTTGCACCCCCTAAAAATCAGACGCCTGTAATTGCCTTATCGGCCAGTGTGATCCGGAGCGACCAGGATAAATGCCGTGCAGCGGGAATGAATGATTATGTTCCAAAGCCATTTAAGGTTTCACATCTTATTGGTGCCATTGCAAAAGCAGCAGGAAGAGAAATCACCTTGGTGCCTGCCGGGATTACCGGAAAAGAAAGTACAGAAATGAAACCGGAAGCAGGAAACGGTTCCACAGTAACCGATCTTTCCTGGCTTGAAAGATTTTGCAAAGGAGATAGAAGCCCGAATGAAGAAATACATCAATATGTTTTTAGATAGCTTCCCCTGCATTGATTGAAAAAGTAAATTTGGCACTTGCTAAAAATGACAGCGGGGAAATCGCCAGCCAGGTTCACGGGTTTAAAACCAAATGGATTATGATGGGAATGAATGACGTAAAAGAGATGGCTTTGAAAATTGAAAAACAATGCCATGAAGAAAAAAGCGTTAACGGGGCAAGGGAAAATATATTAGCCCTGTTAAACCAGGTTGAAAAGGGCATTAATGAATTAAAATAATTCCGGGTAAAAAAATAATAATTGATTATTTTTCATAAAAAATATTGACTATGGGGATCGGGAAAATAAAAAAAATATTTATTGTTGATGATGATGAAATGCTCTCCACCGCATTGGAGGATTATCTTACCAGGGAAATTCCTCACAAGGTCCAGGTATTTAATACAGGTGAAGATTGCCTCAGGCAACTTCGCCATGACGAACCCGATATAGTCATTCTTGATTATTTCCTGAATACTGTTTCAAAAGAAGCCGCCAATGGAATAGAAATATTGCAGTCCATTAAGAAAAACTATCCGCATATCCATGTCATCATGCTCTCCGGCCAGGAAAAATATGGTGTTACCTTGCAATCCATTCAAAAAGGAGCAGAACAATATGTAATGAAAGATGAAAATGCTTTTGAAGAAATAGGGAGGATGATAAGGGATATGTGATAAATTTTCTCTTTACTATGGATCAAAACTTAGAAGACTTAATGCATTCAAAAAACTTTGAGGAGGCAAAAGAATATAATTACGAATGTAGGATGTACGCAAGATGTATGAAAGAAATTAAGGAACGATTATATGTTATAAAAAAGAGGTTAGCATTAGGGAGTAATGAAGGTGATAAAAGATTCGATACAGAGGTTATATGCTTGCAATTTAGATCCATATTTGAGTTAATATATCTTTCAAATTTAGCAGCTCACCAAAAGTTATACACAAAGGGTTACGATAAATTAAAAAAAGAATGGAATAAAGCAAGGATTGGCGATTTTTTGCATAAAAAAAATCCAGATTTCTATCCTACTCCGGTTCACATAAACGTGCAGAGACTTGAAAATGAAAAAATCCATATTGACTTAGCAACTATTGAGTCTGGCTATCTTACAAAAGAAGAATTAAATGCCTTTTATGAGACATGTTCAGGTTACATACATCCAAGAAATCCATTTGACCAAGAGAATGATTATAAGGTTTGGCTATTATTTCCAGACTGGATAAGTAAAATTTGCAAATTGTTAGGTAGCCATGTTGTCAATATGTTCGAATCCAAAAGAGGCTTATTTGTATATGTAAACTTCGAAGACACTGGAGACAAAAAAGACATGCATATGGTGTATCTTTTTCTAAACAAAAAGGTCATTCACTAGAGTTTAGATGGTTTGTAACCCTCCATGGCGCAAGTATGACGCTTGGCCTCAGCGTTGCCTACTTGTGCCACTTCATACTAACTATAACCTAATGAAACCAATTCCGTTCATCCAGCAAAAATCACGAGCTCTGCTATACATTTTTTTTTATACTTGATATCCTATTTCTTAAAAATATTTGAAAAATTCACGTTAAAAATAAGGTGATACAACTCTTTTTCATACATGGCAAACTTGTGTCTTGACGTAAAGTACACCCACTCGCTATCCTTAGTTTATCAACAATTAAAGATTAGCGCTGTCCTGAGTTTCCAACTCAGGACTTAGAGACTTCGCTTTATTGCTGCTATACCGGGTTTGTAACTCAGGGCAAATAGAGTTACTTTCATTGAAAGATTATGGGGTTCAGGTGGTTATAAAATATCAGACCAGGTGCAACTCATTTTGTGAGTTTTGCAGTCCCGATAGCTATCGGGAGGATGGGTAGATGTTTTTATACGATAGGAATACAGCGACATCATAATAGACAGTTTAAAGCATTGCCAGGAAAAGAAAGGTTTAATCGTCTATGGGTGTGTCCCGATAGCTATCGGGATGAGTAGCCATATTCATTTAATAATTTCTGCAAAGGAAAATAACCTCAGCGATGTATTGGGAGATTTTAAGAAATTTACCAGCAAAAAACTTACCGATGCAATACTGCTTAGTCCTGGCGAAAGCCGTAAAAAATGGATGATCAGCATTTTTAAAGAAGCGGGGGAATTAAACAGCAGGAATACAAAATACCAGTTTTGGCAACAGGATTACCAGCCTAAAGAAATATTTAGTCCTCGATTTGCCGCACAAAAATTAGAATATATCCATAACAATCCTGTTGAAGCGGGAATTGTAAAGAAAGCAGAAGAATATATTTACAGTAGAGCCAGAGGCTACTATTACGGGAAGCAATGCAGGCTATTAAAGATTGAATTTTTATTGTGAGTTTTTAGCTTTGTATGTCCTGAGTTGCAAACTCAGGACAGCGCTACGTGCAGGTTGAAATTAAACTACGGATAACAGCGGGGGTTAGTATCTAATCATATATAGCAGTATCTCTAAAACAACTCCAAAATCCCGTAATCATCCGACTGATGCAAGGATTGTATATCAGCTTTATGTTTTATCAACACGCTTCAATATAGCTGTTGCTTTGATTACCTGTTTTTAAAAGAATAACCTTAGGAGGAAAGCCCTTTATGTTTGCAAAATCTAAAAAATCTTCATCATTTGTAACAATAATAAGCATTGTTAGCTATAGCATAATTCCATATTTCAGTATCTTTTGGCGGCATATTTAAACCAATATAGTCCAAGTGAAGACATTCTTCAAAGTGTAATTTCAGTCTGGCTGTTAAACGCCAGGATACATTGGCATCTAACAGTAGTTTCATATTAGGCGGCTATTATTTTAATTATAGATTCCCTGTTTGCGGCAAAAGCAAGGGCAGCCAGGATATGTTCATTTCTGAGCGAAGGATAATCATTCAATATTTCTTCATGTGTCATCCCCGAAGCCAGCCATTGCAAAATATCCAACACAGCGATCCGCGTTTCTTTAATGCAGGGTTTTCCAAAACGTATTTCGGGATTGATGGAGATATAGGAAGAAATTTCTTTCATTTAGCAAAGTTATTTCATTTAGCGAAATATAACCCTATAATGGTTGCATGTGAGAAGATTTCATATTAATACATCCTTGCAGAATTTGAAAAAAAAGGCAGTTGAGAATTAAAACCCCCTCGCCATCCTTAGTTTATCATACTTAAAGAGTAGCGCTGTCCTGAGTTTGCAACTCAGGACTTAGAGACATCCCTTTATTGCTGCTATACCGGGTTTGTAACTCAGGGCAAATAGAGTTACTTTCATGACTGGTTCTTTCCTTTAATCAAAGCTAAAAATACTTATTGCAAACTCCCGGGATTTAAGAATCAGGTAATAATTTCAAAGGCGAATAAAATAGCAGTTACCAATAATAAACCGCCTTAGATGAATTTGTAATAACGTGTTCCATGAAGTTGTATATAAGCAGAGGACGCTCCTTTGAAAAGATAACTTTAATTTCCGTTGCCTACCCGGTTGATCTCGTCCGTAGCTCCTCCTTCAGATCGATTCACCGGTTTCATAGCCTTGCCAAACCGCCAGCTAAAACTACAGTCGCACCACTCTTGAATCCCATTTTACTGTAAAGGGCTCATACGCATTCTGAAAAGTGGAATAGCCGGAATAGTTTTGGAAATAGGTTATATCGCGGACGCTTAATTTCAGCGACCCTTTATTTTTCATTATTTGCTTGGAAACACCCAGGTCCAGCTCCCCTTGCGGTTTCAGCCATTCCTGTAAGTCTATCTGGCTTTTTGTTTGATAATAACCGCTTATCTCAAAGCCCCATCCTTTTTTGAGCTGGAACTGGTTATTCAGGCTTACATTCAGTTGGGTCACTTCTGGCTTTGATGGGAGCCCATACCACCCCTTTTATGATCTTGTGATTGAACACCGCCACTGCGGTCAGGCTCCACCATTTGGTAACAGGCTGTTGAAAGGTTTCACTAATACCGAAGTTCTGGAAAGAACCCACATTTCCCCGCGTATAAATAATAATATTCTTGTTTACATTACTGCTGTTGGAATCAATGATGAATATCTGCGAAAAATAATCGCGGAGATAACTGTAAGAAAATTCTGTTGTCAGCATTTGCTTATACGTATGGGCCAACGCAAAATTCCAGGTGTACTGCGGCTTGATAAAAGGATTACCTCCTTCATATGTATACTTGTTCAGCGTGGTCAGGAAGGGATTCAGATTTTGGAAGGGTGGCCTGTCTATTCTTCTTCCCAACCGGAATGTAAACATGTTATTGCTATCTGCCTGGTAAGAAACAAAAGCAGTAGGGAACAGGCTGCCATAGTTTCTTTTGAAAGCTGAATCCTTTACAACTAGCATTACCCAATTGATGTGCCTTGTAAGAAGTAAGTTCATAACGAAGCCCCATCTGCCAATGCCATTTGTTCTTCTCTGCATCCACACTTGCATAGGCAGCGCTGATCTTTTCATTATATAAAAAATGGTTACTGCGGCTCAGGTCAGGTTGCCAGTTGTTATTATCGCTAATAATAATAGTCTGCAAGATTATCAGTTTTGTTGATCGCCGTTTTCAAACCGGATTCCAGCAGAAATTTTTTGAAGCGTTTGGAGTAATCCACCTTTGCTGTCAGGATATTGAGCCTAGACGGTGTATTACCTTTCGTAGCCAATATGGTGCTGCCCGGCGCCACTAACTGTGTTTGATAATTTTGATCACCGTTAATGTTGAACTTTACATAATCAAGGTCGGCGGTCAGTTCACTGCTGGCATCGATCTTATGTTTAACATTTAAATTCACTCCTCCTCTTTTGAACTTCAGGTTATTTTCACCCGCGGTATTAATAGATGAATCGATATGGTAGTTCGGGTCCATCCAGTTTATGGCGCTATAACTCCTAGCATTTCTGTCAAAGATCCCACCGGTGAATACAACACCCAGGGTTGTTTGTTTACTTACAAAAAAATCAAATCCTGTTTTAATGTTATTTCCCAGTACCCGAGTTTTTAGTAAAATTGGGCTGTTCCAATAGCGCAGAATCTTCCTTATGGCTATTGAAATATTTACGCAGTGTATAAATATCCAGGCGTCTCATTACCTGCACGGATGCCGTAGTTCAGGAACCAGTTTACTTTTCCATTCCTGTAATTCAGGTTGAGCGAGTTACCTGTTTTGGTATAGGATCCCTGGCCGAGGCTTAAGTTCATTGAGCCATTGAACCCCTTAAGCCGGTTAGATTTCATTTTAATATTAATGATACCGGCATTACCTGAAGCGTCGTATTTGGCGCCTGGATTTTCGATCAGTTCCACCACATCCACCTGTGAAGCGCTGATGCCAGAAAGATAAGCCTGCAGGTCGGCACCGCTTAGTTGGGTGGGTTTGCCATCTATCAATACCGTTACGGCCGGCTTTCCCTTCATGATGATAGAGCCATCCTTTCCCACGGTGATGCCTGGCGATTTTTCCAGTATGTCCATTACAGTAGCCCCTGCATTTGTAATATTGGCTTCAGGGTTGATCACTGTTTTATCAGGCAGGAACTGAATGGCCGGCCTTTTCGAAGCGACGGATACATCCTGCAGCAACCTGCTTTTAGGTTTCAGTAAGATAGTATCGGAAACCAATGCATTCTTTTCGAGATCGATCGATGAACTGTATCCATCCTGATACCCTGTGTGGCTGGCCCTGACCTGGTATTTACCGGCGTCAAGATTCAAAAATTCAATGACGCCGGATGCATTGCCAACTCCCGAATGAATGACTATAGAATCCGGGTTTAATAAAAACACAGTGGAACCCGGTAGTGCATTCTTCTGCTCATTCACCACGGTAATGCGAATACTATGCTTACCTTGTTCCTGGGCAGGAACATCGAGATAACAACACATCAAAAGGGAAAGCAAAATGAGTTTATACATATGTACGACAATCAACGAAAATATTCAAACAACTAAAAAAAACATGGTTTTTTCTTTCAGTGGTAATAATCGTATATGAGTTTACAAATTTTGAATTCGTATCCTAAAATTCCTGGCTTGGGGTAGTTGTAATCAAGCTCCTCAAAGATTCGATGGTTTTTAATCGCTGCCTTAAGTGCTAATGAAGTATGCTTTCTCATATCACGAAAAATATCTTCCAACTTGTCCTGGTTGCTTCTAATAATTATATGAACATGGCTTGTTATCCCGTCCATGGCGCAAGTATGAGGCTTGGCTTCAACGTTGCCTACTTGTAGCACTTCATACTAACTACAACTTAATGAAATGAATCCGTTCATTCCGTAAAAATCACGCGCTTCAATATCGCACAAGTATAGCCAACACACAAAGCCAGGCTACCAAACTTGCGCAAACGCAACTTTCTTCACGATCCACCGAAGAGAGCAGAGATACCTGTGCCAATTGGTGGGAAAATATTTATAGAGGGGTGTTTGGCAAAGGTAAAAGATGATGTTTGCGTCTTAACGACAGTTGTTAAATTTTTGCAGACTAACATAGGCTTTTTATTACCTTAGTAAATAAAAGCATAATCCAAATTCTGTAATACCCTGCAAATTATACAAATGGTAAAACGAGAGCTAACACCAGATGAACTTAGCATTTTATGTTACATACAAGATATATATGGAGACCAAAATACCGCTGAAGATGTCTTTATTACCAAAGGAGATGAAGCAGTTATTTTTGTAAAAGATGTTTACGGAAAAAAAGGTTTGAGTGTCGTATTAACAAATGTAGCAGAGTTTGCAAAACTTGAAAATCTAAGCCGGGAGCAGCTTTTTAAAAAGTATTTATTGCCTTAATTATTTCTATTAAAGGCAAAGATTGAAATGATAGTTGGTTAGAAGACCAGACGCCCCCTCTATGGCTCAAGTATGGTGCTTGGCCTCAGCGTTGCTACTTGTGCCACTTTTCAAAGCCTGTGAGGCTGCCTTGTGTGAAATAAGCTTTCCGTTTATTTTTGCAGTGGCTTCTATTTTACCCAACAACAGCCATGCTTCTAAATATTCCATATTAGATCAACCTTTTGATGTTTTTTACTTTCCAATTTTAATTATAGCTATTACTAACGATATTAAATCCAGATAGTGCCGAGTGTCTTTTCAACCCATTTGCTGTCACTGCGTGGCTGGCAGCATATTTCTTATTGCGCTGATTTTCCATACCTTCTTGTCCAAAACAACGATAAAAGTGCTCCACATTTTTCGGGCAGTACCGTCTTTATTTTGAATTTCGTATTTACAATCAACTATGGCATTTTCCGAATCGAGCATTCGCATTTTTTCAACATTGAGCATTCTTGTTCCAGGACTATTGATGGAACTCTTCAACATCCCGTCTACAGACGCACCGATGCCATTTCTCCATTCGCCCGTAGAAACTAATTGATCCACATCTCTGGTTAAGATATTTTTTAGCAACACTGTATCTCTATTTTCGCGGGCTTTTGAATATTGATCAATCAGGAAAGTAATATCTTTTCGCTGCTGCTCACGTGGTGTGCTCGTCTGGGCATATAAACTAAATACGCTGGTTAAATTCCAGAAGAGTAACGCAATATTTTTCATGTTTGCAATTATTGGACGCCAACCTTAGGGCCGTTTACACAAGGAAAACCTTTGAAAATTAATAATATCCTGGAACAAATGATAATTTATTATGGAAATCACGAATGTCAGATTTGCCGCACAAAAATTAGAATACATCCATAACAACCCCGTTGAAGCGGGAATTGTAGAGAAAGCAGAAGAATATATTTACAGCAGCCCCAGAGATTACTATTTCGGGAAGCAATGCGGGCTATTAAAGATTGAATTTTTGTTGTGAGTTTTTACTGTTTGTCCTGAGTTGCAAACTCAGGACAGCGTTACCTGCAGGTTGAAATTAAACTATGGACAGCAGCGGGCCTTGAAGAAATCTTCAGGATGATAAATGAGATTTATAACTAGTGTTATGTTAATTATAAAGCGACGCTTTGAACGTAAATTGTCACCGGTATTCAGAGAATTTCAACTATTTACGGCTGACAATTTACGATTAACATAACACCAGTGTTATGTTAATTATAAAGCGACGCTTTGAACGTAAATTGTCAAGTGTAAACAATGAATCCAATCACATTCGCGGCCGACAATTCGCGATTAACATAACACCAGTCCTCTTTGCAACGAAGATTAAATGATCCTATTATTTATTAGCTTGCTTCGCCTTTGTTAGCGTTTGTCATCAAACAACATTTCACGATGTATCGTTGGTCAAAAGACCAACAACGGTTTCGGGAATATCAATCAAAACAATCTAACATCGGCGGAAGATTTAAATATAAATAGATTAACAATGATTGCATTTAAACTTAATAAAAGCAACCTGCTGGTTCTGCCTGTGGTTATGTTTGCAATATGTAACACTAATATTACCTTTTCACAATCTTCTTCAGCTACAAATACTGATGAGTCCAAAGTAATTCCATACATATTGCCTGATCCTTTGCTAATGCCAAACGGGAAAAGAGTTACCACTTCCACTGAATGGAACAAAGTACAGCGGCCTTACATATACCATTTGTTTGAAGAGCATGTGTATGGGAGATATCCAAAAGAAAAAGTGCCGCTGCGTTTTGAAATACGTGAACAAAGCGACGATGCACTAAATGGAATTGCAACACGTAAACAGGTAAGGATTTTCCTGCACCCCACTGATACAACCGCTGCCACTGACGTTCTCATGTATCTTCCTAAAAGTGGAAAAAAGCCTGTGCCTGTTTTTTTATCATTAAATTTTTATGGTAATCAAACTACCGATAAAGATCCTGCGATATTGCTACCTAAAGGTGGGGTGCAGGAGTTCGGAGGCGTAACACCTGCCGTGGATTCTTCAAGAGGAATAGATCCATACTGGTCTATAAAAGAAATTGTTTCACACGGTTATGGAGTGGTTACTGCCTGGTATGGAGATTTTGAACCTGATAATAAAGAAGGATGGAAGACAGGCATTCGCACAACATTGAAAGATGTTTTACACATACAGCCGGGTGAATGGGGAGCTATAGGTGCATGGGCATGGGGAGTAAGCAGGATAATGGATTACCTGGAACAAGATAAAGCTATTGATAATAAAAAGGTGGCATTGGTTGGGCATTCGAGATTAGGAAAATCGGCTTTGTGGGCCGGCGCCTCAGATCAGCGGTTCGCTATTGTGGTAGCTAATGAATCAGGTGAAGGTGGCGCAGCTTTATCAAGACGGATATTTGGGGAAACTATAAAAAATCTTAACGACCGGTTTCCTCACTGGTTTGTGTCCGGCTACAAAAAATATAATGATAAGGCGGATTCTTTACCGGTTGACCAGCATATGTTACTGGCGTTAATGGCGCCACGCCCTTTATATATTGCCAGTGCTGCTGAAGACTTATGGTCTGATCCCAAAGGAGAATTTTTGAGCGCTGTTAATGCAGGGCCCGTATATAAGTTGTTTGGCAAAAAAGGAATTGAAATCACTGAAATGCCTGCTATTCATCAACCGACAGGCAATACCGTTATGTATCATATCCGGGCAGGCAAGCACGCTATTACTTCATACGACTGGCAACAGTACCTACAATTTGCAGACAGGCAGTGGAAGTAAATTTCGCCACCGTGCGTGTTCTTATTATAAATATATAAATATTTCAAGACCAGAAAGCCCCCGTCTGGTCTCTAGACCAACGGGATCATAATGCCACTTAGTTTTATGAGTAATGCTTCAACATGCCAAAGCTATTTGTTCCGTCATAGTAAAACTTTGCTGATGAATAATAGTAGTCTTCCGGTACCGGACATAACTCCGCCCTCACAGGATTGTGATATATATACTCTAATTTCCTTTTTTTATCCCGATCTTAATTATCTCTCCATGTTCTTACATGCGCCTTTCATAAATGAAACTATAAATTTGCCTTGTGGAATTACTAACTAATAAAATAAAAGCAATAATTATATACAGTTTGGCTCTTGCTTCATTTGGAAGTACAGGATATTGCCAAATTCAGAAGCCTGGCAAAATTGAAATCGGCAAAAAAATAATATTTCATTCTAAGTTCCTCAACGAATCGAGGGAATTACTTATTTATAGCCCTACATCCAACTCTTCAAAGAAGTTAAATTACCCCGTTATCTATTTGTTTGATGCAGAATCGCTTTTCATTCCTGCTATTGGAGCAATCAATTTTTTGAATTACAGCAGCTACCTGCCGCAAATGCCCGAAGCCTACATTGTTGGAATCGTCAATACAAGGAGAGACAGAGATATGCCAGTGCCCCAGGAAATAGAAAAAACGGCGGGCATACAAAATTTTTATTCATTCCTGTCGCAAGAGGTGGTTCCGTTTATCAATAAAAATTTTTCAACCAGTGGCTTAAACATATTGGCGGGTCATTCGCAGGGAGCGTTATTTGTTACGCATGCGGCTCTTCAAAACCCAAAGTTGTTTGCTTTTGTTGTAGCGTTGGATGCACCCATGGAAGTTACAAAATCAGTAAAGGAGTTATATTCAAAGAAATTATTACAAACCTGTGGTCTAAAGTATGTTTCAGTGGAGAGTTTATATGGATGGAAAAATAGTGTGAAACCAGGGAACGACTGTTTAACTTTTCTACAGGTTTTTATTTCGGGTGAAAGCCATGAAACAATGCCTTATAAAGGATTATATGAAGGCTTGAGAGCTCTGTTTAACGATTATTGGCCTCCTGATAAAGATTTACCCCTGCGAGAGCTCTCTTCTTATTACGGCTCACTTGAAAAGAAATACGGAGTGCGTTATCCCATTCCATCAAAAGTATTACTGGAGAGTGCAAAGCAAAACATCGGGCAATCAAAGAAAGCCATCGCCCTTGAACTGCTTAGTGAAAATGAAAGACTTTATGGGCCTGGCAAAATGAGCCGGCAACTGATAGCCAGGGCTGGCGCTATTATGAAGGCGCCTGACGAACGGGTGGATTATGCTTTATCGCAGCCCTCACCAAGTGACGAAGAAGTGAGACGTTATTTGGGAAAGTGGAGCGGTGTTGTGAAAGTGCCCGGAGGAACGGACACTCCGATTGAATGGGAGCTACAAAAAATATCCGGTAGATACCTGATGAAATCAAACGTGATGAAACAGTTCAAAACCAAATCTGATTTTCTATACATAAACGAAAAAAAAGAGTTGGTATGGGGAAGAAAACATGATGGTGGCGGCCTTTATATATCAATCGGTCAGTTATCAGCTGATGGATTGATGATAACCGGAACAGAAGACCTTATAGGATTTGAGTTTCCGCCCGATATGCCTGCATTTGAAAAGAATACGTTTATATACAAAAAGCTATAAATGAATGCTCTCTTCATCCCGCAACATCATGAGCACTGCTATACTTTGCCACCGTGCGTGTTCTTATTATGAATATATAAATATTTCAAGACCAGGAAAGCCCCCGTCTGGTCTCCTGACCAACGGGTAATAAGGCACTTAGTTTACTGAGTAATGCTTCAACATGCCAAAGCTATTTGCTCCATCATAGTAAAACCTTGCTGATGAATAATAGTAGTCTTCGGGTACGGGACATAACCCCGCCCTCACAGGGTTGTGATGTATATACTCAAATTTTGTCTAAACATTGATTCATTAAGAAGATCAATACTCAATGGCTCTCTTTTACATATTTGATATTCACGATTAATATTTATTAACCTTAAAACCTGGAAGTCTATCCAAAAGAAAAAGAAGGTGTCAAACAACTGATGTTCGATCACATAAATCACGCTTTGCAATAACGTGCGTTTCCACGCGAAGCTACAAGGCGCCATCTAAGTATGCAAGATGGCCTTAGACGTGGCTGCCCGAAGAGACTGTATTTTACAAGATTAGTTATTTCCTATCAAGGAAATTGGGCGGATAAACAACCTGCCCATGTTTTTGGGCGATTGCTTGTAGCTTTTTTACGGCTTCCGCATCCATAGGCGGCGGCGGAAGAAATTCACCGGCAGCTACAGGTTCACCTATTTCTTCAAAAAACTCTTCCAACCCGGCTGGGACAACTGTACAAAGCAAATGAGCTAACTTATCACTTACATTTTTAAAGTAATGCACTACACCGCCTTCAGGTATGACGACAAAGGAACCCTTTGTTGCCCTATAAGATCCGGCTTCAGAATACACTTCCACCTCGCCATCGACGATATAAAAAGATTCATAAAAATTGGTATGAGAATGAGGCCCCGGGCCACTTTGTGGAGGTATTAGCATGTCGATAGTGGCAAATGCACCATTAGTTTGCTTGCCCGAAACGAGTACGCGATAGTTATCGCCTACGATTGATAATATTTCGCCGCCTGTAGGGTCAACTGTTATTGGCGCCGGTTTTGAGTTTTCCATATGATATTTATTTTTAGTGTTTGTCAATTTTTTGATTAAACATTTTCTGGCTAAATGCCATAGGATTTAAAAAGCTACTATTAAGTAATCTATTGCACTGCTGTATTTACATTCTTCAATCTTGGTTACAAATTTTGCTTCTAGAATTATAATGAATGTAATCAAATTTTTGATGGCCATTTTATTATTGATTAACTGGATTAGATGGCTTCCCCGGTAACCACAACTGAAAGTTTGCAGTCTTGCTATTTTTCCCTGGAAAAAAATCTGTACCAAACATTATGCAAGGCAAACTTCAATTTGTCTTCAAAATCGATTATTAATTTCGGACTATTCATTTAAAACTGGCTCAACATGAAAAAAATATTAATTATTGCCATATTCTCTATTACTTTAAAAGTAAATGTATGGGCTCAAAGTTCCGGGTATAAAGTGACCGATAGTTTTCATATTGCAAGCGCAGGCGGATGGGACTACCTCGCCGTAAATAAAAATAAACTATACGTATCGCATGGTAACCAGGTAAATATTCTTGATAAAAAAACCGGCGACTCACTTGGTGTTATCCCAAATACCACAGGCGTGCACGGGATAGCATTCGTCAATACCCTTAACAAGGGATTCACAAGCAACGGAAGATCGAATAACGTAACCGTGTTCGATCTCACTACAAATAAGATATTAAGTCAGATTGCTACCGGGTTAAATCCTGATGCAATTTTTTATGACGACTATTCTAAAAAAATTATCACCTGTAACGGCAGAAGTAATAGCCTTTCGATAATTGATCCATCAACCGGTAAAGTGGTTGATACCGTAGCCTTGAGTGGTAAACCAGAAACCGCTGTAAGTGATGGCGCCGGAAAACTATTTGTGAATATCGAGAATAAAAGTGCGATAAGCCAAATTGATATTGAGAATGCCAAAGTAGAAAACACCTGGTCTATTTCACCCGGAGAATCCCCATCGGGGCTGGCCATTGATCGAAAAACAAGCCGTCTTTTTGCAGGATGCGACAACAAAATGTTGGTGGTGTTAAATGCAAAAAATGGAGACGTTATTACCACACTTCCTATTGGTGACGGATGCGACGGTACCGCATATGATCCTCAATTGAATTATGTTTATTCATCAAATGGAGAAGGAACTCTCACAATAATTAAAGAAACTTCAGATAATAAGTTTGAAGTTTTAGAAAATGTAACGACAAAAAAAGGCGCAAGAACGATAGCCCTGGATCCGGAAACTCATTCCATTTACCTACCGACCGCGAATTTTAAACCGGTTGAGAGTGGTGAAAGATGGCCAGCTATGATACCAGGAAGTTTCGAGGTTTTAGTTGTGAAGAAGCAATAACACCATATGATCAAACAACGGCATCTGCCAAAGTAATTTCCCAGAAACAAATGCTGCATCTTTATTGAAGCAGACAGCAGCCGGAATAAGTGGTACACAATGATAAAAAATGGATAACTATTTAAAATTGATCGAAGAAATAAGCAAGTACGTCATCAATCTTTTTGATCGGTACGATACTAACCATTTACTGTATCACAACCTGGAGCACACAAAAACTGTAGTAAAAAGAACTTATGAAATAGCCGTCAATTATGACCTGGATGACAAAGAATTATTTATCCTGTCTGCCGCAGCATGGTTTCATGATACAGGCCAACTTGACGGTGATACTAACTTACATGAAGATAGAAGCGTGATAATAATGAAAAAGTTTTTTGAAACAAAAGGAACTGGCAATGAGATAATAGAAAAAATTGAAAGCTGCATCTGCGCAACAAAATTACCGCAACAACCTAAATCAATTTCGGAAGAAATTATTTGTGATGCGGATACCTATAATTTGGGAACAGAAGACTTTTGTAAGACTGATAAATTGCTAAAAAAGGAATTTCAGCTAAGAAAGATGTCCATCGATAATTGGGAAGAAAAAACGTTAGAATTACTTTTAACTCATACCTATTTCACTTCTTATTGTCAGAAACGTTTAGCCAAGGGAAAGAAAAAAAATATAGATTTTGTTCGGCATCTTTTGGCTAAGAAAAGTAAGTAAAGGATACAAAAATTGAAAAACTTTAATATCATTGGAAGGTAGAATCACTGTTCATTGATTTGGAGTTACTCATTTTATTCATGCTTATACGAGTGTGCTCATGTCACTTCGTAACATTTGTCCCTTTGTGTTTGCCGCTATACTGTAGGCGTTTAGCGTGGCAATAGTTCTCAATAAAGAAATTAAGAGTCATCATGAATCACGAATTACTTTTTTACAACCTGATCCTTATGTGTAAAATACCCATGGCAAAAAAGAACGAAAAAAACCGGGACACAGGAATTATTTATTGAGTATGAATTTAAGTATGAAATAATCCAAAATCTCAGTCAATTTACAAAATCACTCGGAAGGTGCGTTTAAGTTGACAGAATTTTCTTCTTTGTTTTTCTTAAATTCCAATTTTCCAAATTTCCATGTAAAGTTAATTCCAAAAGACCTGTTAGGGATTTTTCTATGGCTGATTACAGAAAAGCCCGGGCCAAAAAGTAATGTCTTTTGAGTTACGTATTCATTAAAAGGATTAGTTGCTGTGAAGGCAAGGCTACCTTTCTTTTTCCAGATCTGTTTGCGAAGTGCAATACTGTAGGTGGTGAATGAAGGATAACTTCCCTGCGCTTCATGACGTGCCGAATTAAAATTTCCGAAAAATTCACCAGCTAAGTTTTTATTAAATTGATATGCCGCGTTAAGGTTCAGCCGATAATTAAAGCTAATGGAATTATAACCCGGATCAAGTGCATTGATCGTGTGCCTGTGAAAAACAAAAACATTGGTTCGTATATTTAGTTTTTTAGTAAAATTTATATTACCGAATAAACTGATACCAATATTTTTTTCCAGGCCAATATTCTGCCGGGTACTAACCGATACATTTGTATAAGTTGAATCACCCGCTTTATATAATGGATAATAAACAATATAAGGCTGTATATCGTGATTATTACCGCGGTAGAAAGCAGTGATTACAAAGGAGCCGGTAGCACCCAATTCCCTGCTATACGAGAGTTCATAACGATTTCCAATTTCAGGTTTAAGATATGGATTGCCACTTGTAATATTTTTTGGATCACTCGTGTTCACAAAAGGATTTAAGTCACCGTAGCCGGGTCTTTCAATCCTTTTTGAATAACTAAGCTTTATTGTTTGGTTATCGTTTAATTTTTTTAAAAAGAAAATAGAAGGAACCAGTGTATTATATCCGGGTGAGTTGGTTTGCGTTTGTGCATTAGAATAAAAAGAATTGATTTCTGTTCGCTCATAACGGCCGCCGACTTTAGCGTCAAAAAGTTTCCCTACCGGGAAGCTTAATTCAGAATACAATGCATATACTTTTTGGTGATATTGAAGAGAGTTTGATAATGAGCTGTCAAATAAAAACGTTTTACCCGCTTGTAAACTGAATACATTTGAGGTACTACTTATATCCTCAAAGTTTATTTTGCTACCTATTCCAAGAATAATATCTTTTTTCAATGGCTCTGTAAAATCTATTGTAAATTCAGTTTCATCCTCCTTACCCGGGTTTATATTGTTCCTTGCATAAGTTAATGAATCCTGCGGCAATAAAAACTGGTT
This sequence comes from uncultured Chitinophagaceae bacterium, assembly GCA_963800635.1. GTDB lineage: Bacteria > Bacteroidota > Bacteroidia > Chitinophagales > Chitinophagaceae > Ginsengibacter. The sequence goes on along the minus strand of CAWDCB010000002.1, from coordinate 116,339 downwards.
GTTGTTTGCCGTGGCGTGGTTATTCCCAAAGCTGCTATTAACCGACATCTCAAGTTCGCGGCCTTCTTTGTCAAAACTTCTTTTATAATTCAGGCTTGCATCTACGTTGTGAAAATTAAAAGAATTGCCCGTATTATTCATTGCAGTAATGTCGGCAATGATGTTTCCACTTCCATCGTTTAAAGTTGTAACCTGCGACTGATTGGTATAGCCCATTCCCGAATTCCCGAAATTGTTATAATTCACAGAGCCGGAAAAACTATTCTTCTTTTTGTAAGTCCAGTCAAATCCAAGCCCTGATTCGATGCCATGGCGGTGAAAACGGGAAATTCCATCCTGGTGTAATAAATCGATAGTACTATCCGGCACATTATTGGACAACCGGTCGTACGAAAGTGGAGTGTTAGCAGTCAATCTTGCATTGCCGGTTATATACGCTGTTACTCCCAAATTTCCATTTCGTGCATTAAAGTTAAAAGATCCATTTTCCAGCCGCGTGCCTCCTGTCATTGAAATATTTCCATTTATTCCCTTTGCGGTGTTTTTCTTAAGAATGATATTAATAATGCCACCCAACCCCTCGGCATCATATTTTGCGCCCGGATTAGTAACTACTTCAATGCTTTTAATCTGGCTTGCAGGTATCGATTGTAATACATCCGTAATATTATTGCCAAAGGCTGAAGAGGGTTTGCCATCTATAAGAAAACGAATGCTGGAACTGCCCGCCAGTTCTACATTTCCATCTACATCAACCGACACCTGTGGCACTTTTTTCAAAATGTCTGTTGCCACTCCTCCCTGCGATGTAAGATCCTGTTCCGCATTAAAAACAATTTTGTCAATCCTGTTTTCAATTATTTTTCGGGGAACTGAGACGGTAACCGTTTGTAGGGTATTATTTTTCTTTACTAATAGAATAATTTTTAAGTTAACTGATTCAATTTGCTCATTGATAATAACGTTATTAAATGTGTAGGACTGATAGCCGATAAATTCGACTACAACTTTATAATTACCCTTAACCAGGTTTTTGATCGCAAACTGACCGGATACACCTGAGGTAGTTCCGTTTACCGGCTTTTTATCTTCCCCTAAAAAAAGGGTTACTGTTGCATATTCCAATGGCTTATTCGATAGCGAATCAACCACTTTACCGGCCAAATAACCTTTTACTATCTTCCCATGTATGGTTTGTGCACGCAGAAAAAAAGTAAAAAATAAACAGATAACTAAAAGACTTCCCTTTTTCACCTTTTCATAATTAAGTTGCGAAGGTAATTTGACATTCTGAAGCAAATATGATTTTTGCTTTAATAGTTATCTACTGCAGTTTTTAGAACAAACTAAAAATCGAAAGTTATTTTAGTATTTCCGTTATACGCGACCGGGCTGATATTGTTTACCTGCGTACCGGCACCATTTGTTTTCCTGCTTAAGCCATCAAGTTATTGATGAGTATTTTTTTGTGAAAATCGAGTATGATGTAGATGAGTAATCAACAAAAAAGAAATAAAGGAATTTTAGTTGCATTAATTTAGTTGCATTAAATTACTAAGTTTCAAAATGGGAATAACTTGAAAGGCAAAATATCAGGCCTTTCCAAAAAAATCCTGAAGATATTTATGAATTTTAGCGTGACCGCTTAATATTTAAAAACTTACAATAAGGGTGTGTATTTCCTTGGAGTAATTGTATTTAATTTCAAAACCATACGTATCACATATTTTTTTCACGATGGAAAGGCCAAGGCCCAGCGAATTATTTGAAGATGATTCTTTTTTAAATCTTTCGAATAAAGTAGAAGGCCGGGTGATCAATGTTGCACCAGGATTAGAAATGGCCAAATAACTTTTATTTAATTCAATTTCAATAAATCCTTTTTCTATATTATGTTTAATAGCATTGCTAAGCAGGTTTGTAATTAATATATCAGCAAGAGTTTCATTCAAAACCAATTTTACACCAGGATTAATTTTATTAATAAGACCGATTTGTTTTGCCTGGAGCAATTCTTCGTAATTACTAAGGCGGCTAAGTAACAATTCGGTTACATTTAACTCTTTGCTTTCTCCATATTGTTTGTTATCAATTTTAGTAAGTAATATAAGGGATTGATTTAACCTTGAAAGCCGGTTAGTGGTTTCGGCAATGGCTTGGATTGCATTCATTTGCTCCTCTACAAGATTTTCTGACTGGCTCAGCATTTCAAGCTTTGATTTGATAATTGCCAATGGTGTTTGAATTTCATGCGAAGCATTTTCTGTAAAGTCCTTTATCTCATTATAATCATCAATGACTTTCTTTGTCATCATAATCACAGCTGAATTCAGTTCTGCAAACTCAGTTATATTCGTTTCTTCGAGATCCATTGCATCTTTTCCGGATACATTGAATAGTTTTATTTGTCTTAATGTGCTGTTGAAAGGTTTCCAAAGCTTACTAAATATAAACCTGTTTATAATAAAAAGCACTACCAGTAAAACAAGTACCATTATAAGAGTAATCTTCAATATCAGTTGCACAATATCTTCAGTTTCTTCCTGCGATTTTCTTACCTCTGCTTTGTACGTTTTCCCATTAACAGTTACAGGAAATTCTAATTGCCGGTAGTAAGCATTTTTATTGTACTCCTTCTCATGCAATTTAACGCTGCTGAATTTTCGCACTATGATATCATTTGTTGGGATATAAGTTTCCTGCTCATCTTTGGTATTTAAAGACTCAGGCAGTTTTGCATTTTCATTTATGTAATCAATAATCTCTTTTTCTTCAACAACAAGATTTTTGTCTAGCTGGTGAACCAAAATTGTTTCTATGAAGAAATAGTAAAATACAGCGCTAAGTAACAGCACTACAATCGTTGCCAAAATGTTAACCCGGTTATATTTTGAAAGTAATTTCATTAACCTGAAAGTTTATAGCCCATTCCGTAGAGAGATTTAATATAATCATCATCGCAAGCCTCTCCGATAATTTCTTTCGCAAATTTTTTATATGAGTATAGATAAAATCGTTATTACCTTCCATACTATCTCCCCACATATGTTCCACTAGTGCATTCTTTGAAATTAGCTTTTAATTTCCTTAATATTTCCAGGCCACTGCCGCCGGGAAATTGTGATATAAAATGACACAATCACTAATCGTATAACTCTGTATTTCAATGCCGGTATTGAGGTCTTCGCTATTTCACAGATATAATTTTCTTTTTCAAGATACGTGGCTATGCTATTGCTTAATTCTTTTTCGTCTTCAATAATCAGGATTTTCATGTGAGTTGGTTCCGGAAAAAATACAATTGAAATCTGTAGGAATTTTGAGTATAAGATGATTACATGACTTCTAAACTCCTTCAGATTGTAAGCGTAATTTAAACTTTCTGGTAAGGTATTTCTAAGTCAGCACAATTCACAGCGACCATCGAAAGTGTCATTTATTAGGTATTAGTGTTAAAAAGATTTCTTTTTATAAGTTTATTGATAGCCGGAATCGAATGTTATGGCCAAAATATAGAATACCCGGGGAAATATGCATACTATATATGGACCGACAACAGAGTTTAGAATAAAGGATGGTATTAAAGAATATAGAATGGTTTTAGTTACCAGCATTAACTTTTAAACCAGGTGCTTCAATGTCTTTTCTTAAAAATCCTTCATATTATCGTTGGGTTGACGGTCTATCAATTTTGCATATGGATCAATTCCGGCATTGACTGGTTTTCCTTTAACGATAACAGTAATAGTATGCATACCCGAGGTTAATTTATATTTCTTCAGGTATAATGGGTTTACAACCGATCTTCCCTCCTTGTTTTTAGTATTGGCGCCAAATATCCCAATATCAATATAATCATTCATGTTTACAGCTACTATATCGTTGCCATTATTATCTATCCAAACCTTTTTACCCTCTACAGTCAGGGTAACTTTATATTCGTCCTTGTTACCTGTGGGAACTACTTTGGCTTCAGTTACTTTATTATCATACAAGGTTATCTTTTCCCAGGTATCAGTTAAATAATATTGAAGGGAATCCGGCACATGTTTTTGGAGATAGCGGTATAAGTCATTAGCACCTGCAAAAGGTGGTTTGCTTTTAAAAGCATAAGCGTTTTTAAAATCAAGCAGTGCAGCGTTCATGCTATCTTCACCCATCAAATCTCTCAGGCCGTATAAAACCACGCCTGCCTTTCCACTCCATTCAAACCATTGGTCGGCTCTGATAAGGGGATGCTCTTTATCTTCAAGCCGGCGCCTGATAAATAAGTAAAACCATAACTGGTCCTGCAGAATCCCTTTTATATTAGCCTTGCCATATTTTTTTTCTGCCATCACCAATGCACTATAAGTTGCCAGCCCTTCCGGTATCACCAAACATCCAACCGTATTATTCGGTGCTACCTGGAATCGCCACCATTGCTGGGAAAGCCCCCGGGTGGCATTGAAATAACAATAATCAAATTGATTGGGTTCAGTAAAATCTGCATTCCAGGAATTATATTCCGCATAAGTTTCCAGGGTTGTCATAGACGCTTCGCGTGGACCATAAACGGATGTTTCGGCAAGGCGAATATCTTTAAAAGGATATGGCCCATAAACTGAACTAAAATAATGAAGTCCATCTTTATAAGCACCGGCAAACCTTTTGATGTTTGCACTCTGCTGAGGGTCATAGAGAATATCGATATTCACCAAATGATCCAGTTGAACGGTGTCATGAAATGTCTCGAATTTTGCAGAAATCATCCCTACCGGAATATATAAGCCCGGTGGAGTTTGAACGTAATGAAAATAATTACGGCCGTTTTGTTTCCATTGATTTTGTAATTCACCGGGAGCCACTGCAGTCTGATCACCCATAGTACTGACAGTAATATCAACCTTAATAAATCTGATGCTTTACCGGCTTTCAGGGTGCTGATTCCTTCCGGATCATTTTGCGCAATTTCTTCTTCTTCTTTTGGAGGCAGCCCGCTTTTTTTACGAACATAAGGGCTATTCAGTTCATCGTCATCATCATAACCCAGGCCCGGCAGGCCACCAGTAAAAAATGTGCCATTGCGAAGCATATCAGCTGCATAAAGCCCATTGCTGAAGCCGTTGTATACTACCGAGGAATTGACCTCAAGAATAGTTGAGTCTCCCGGTGCCAATGGCTTTTCGAACTGATAAAGCCGGAATTCTGCAGTATCGTATTTAGGCCTGAACCAATTAAAAATACCGCGCGGATACAATAGAGGATCAGTAAAAGGAATAGGTTTTCCTTGCTGTTTAAGGCTGTAACTGGTGAGTTCATCTGCATCGAGCAATAGTTTTTCTACCGGCACCGTGTTTTTATTTACAATGGTGACAAAAGCCTTTGTAAATGCCTGCTGCTTATCAGGGTAAAGATCAACATACATTTTAACGCGGGTTATTTTGGGCAGGGGAAGGCGTTGATATCGTTTTAATGTCTTCTCATAAAGAATGGCCCGGTCATCCCGCTCGGTTTTCATCAGGAAATTATTCAGGTAGCTTACATTATAATAGTTGTAAGCACCGACGGTTAAGAACAATCCCAATAATATTCCCGTAAAAAGCCTGGTCTTTTTATTAAATCTTTCTGCCACAAGTTGCAATCTTTCTTTGAAAGAAGAACTCACGCCGCGATAGTAGAATAATGCTGAAACAATTATCAGCAACCCACCAAAAACCAGCCAATAAAGATTAAACCAGTTGACGGGCGTGATCATGTGGCCCAGGCCATCCATATCAGAAACCCCGTACGGGGGCGTATAAGAATACAGTAATAAATTGTAATCAAAAATACCGGAGCTGCGTAAAAAGAAAATAACTATCCAGAAAGTGATACCAACCGCATGGGCGACAAATTTATTATTTATAACCACATGCACCATATACGAAAACAGCACCATTTCCAGAAACCTGGGTAAAATAATGATAAACAAATAGGTAAAGTAAACGGGAAAATTAAAATGATAAAATCCCTTAGCTGTTTGCACCACCAAAGCAAGTATTATCGGTATAAATGCAAGGCTGGCACCTAATATCAAAAGCGAAATAAGTTTGGATCCGTTGAATACCCAATTAGGCGGTGGCAGTGAATCATTAATAAAAGCATACCGGGTTACCCGGTCACGGTGGAGGGTTTCTCCTGTATAAAACATAATGATAAAAAAAATAAAGAAGGGAAAAACATCATTGAATATATTAAATAACATAACCGTTCGGGGAAAGTCAGGCACACCATATTCGCGGTTGCCCATCCAAAAAACAAAGCCGAGGAAAACCATCCCGCTGGATATAATTATCCAGAAATAATTATCCCGCAAGATATTCATCAGTTCAAGTTTGGTAAGAGTATATAGTGTTGTCTGGTTATAAGGGTCTTTAAAATTTACTTTTGCCTTTGTCACAACAGGCCGGTTCACTTTGGCCTCCACATCATCTATGGAAGCCTTATCTCTTTTCCCGCTAAAAAATCTTTCAAAATTGAAACGGATATAAGTATATAATAAAACAATAAGTCCAAGTCCAGACCAGATGATGCGGTTAAGGAGGAAAGTGCCTTCTACAGGAAATATGCTGGTATTCTTTTGTACCGAATTGGCTGAATTGGATTGAAACCGCACGCCATTGAGGCCAAAAGGATCGGCGAGGTTAATTACCGTTGCATTATTAGTATTATTCAAAAAGAAAATCGAAATAAAATAGCCTAAAAACAACAGGATGCCACCACTATAGATCACTTTCACATTGCGGGTAATAGCGACCAGTCCAAAGAACAACGAAGAAGTAAAAAACAGGTTTGGCAATGCAATAGTGAAAAATGGGTATAAATAATAAGAGAGCTTGTTCGGGCCATATTCTTTTGCATCTTTCCAACCCATGGCCGGTCCCAGCCTGGTGCCAATGTAGATGCCAATAAGAATAGAACTCGCAATAAAAAGCATGCATAGAAAGGAGCCCACAAATCGCCCCCAGAAATAACCGGCTTTCGTGATAGGATAGGTAAGATAGTAATCCTTCGTATTGTACTCGATATCCCGGTATAAAGCTGATCCCATAATTGAGGAACTCACCAGCATCATCATCATGGTGATACCTGCGCACCACATGGCGATCAGGTACGGGGAATTAATATGTTCTTTTTCGCTAACAGGCAATGAGCCCGTTGCGAAACTGCCAATGGTAAAAATTAAAGCCGCAGCAAAATACAGGTACATGGCCGGGCGCCTGATCCGGTTTTGGATCTCGAACAAGATTATCTTCCAGAACATATGATTATATGTTTAAGGGGATTAAATAGTGTTGACATCCATGCGGGCTGAAATATTACTGAAATAGACATCTTCCAGGTTGGGAATAACCGGCACAAAACCGTTCCCGGGATTTGTATCCTGCAATATGCGGATATGCAGTTTACCGCTTTTGAGTTGAGTGGATATTACATTGAAACTATCCTGGTAATGTGGCAGGTTGGCTTTATCGATTGCTTTGGAATAAATTTTACCTTCCATTTCGGCTACGGCAACGTCGGGCTCTCCTGAATATAAAACTTCACCCTGGCAAATAATCGCAAAACTGGAGCAAAGGGTGCTCACATCTTCTACGATATGAGTTGATAAAATTACTATAGTGTTCTCGCCTAACTGGCTAAGCAAATTGTAAAACCGGTTTCTTTCAGCAGGATCTAAACCGGCTGTTGGTTCATCCACAATGATCAACTTGGGATCTCCAATCAATGCCTGCGCAATCCCAAAACGTTGTTTCATTCCACCGGAATAGGTACCAAGGTGCTTTTTCCTGTCTTTAGAAAGGTTTACATTCTCAAGTAAATTAGAGACCAGGGTCTTGCGTTCACTTGTATTATCAATTCCTTTCAACCTTGCAATATGGTCCAGCATCCGCTCGGCGGATACTTTTGGATAAACGCCAAATTCCTGTGGCAGATAGCCTAATAATTGACGCACGGTTGTTTTATTATTTAGCACATCGAGGTCATCTAAAAAAACATTGCCTTTATCGGCTTCCTGGAGCGTGGCAATGGTTCGCATAAGGGATGATTTACCGGCACCATTGGGCCCTAAAAGACCGAACATTCCGTTGTTTAGAGTAAGCGAAACATTCTTAAGGGCATGGACCCCGTTCGCATAGGTTTTGGAAAGGGAATCGATAGAGAGCCTCATTTTAAAGGTTTTGAGTTGTTTAATAAATTTTGCGCCTTACCACTCACTATAAGCCTGGCACTATCACTTAACCGAAAGCCAAGGGTATTGACCAACCCATTCTCTAACTGTAATGTGCTGTTATGATCAATGTCAAGGCTCATTTCCCCAAACCAGTTACTTTCTGCAATAATTATTTTTGATCCGCTGCCACTGCTTTTTCCAATGATTCCTTTTACCGTTCGAATCGAATTATTGGCAAGTAGCACTGTACTTCCATAATCCTGGATAATATTTAAAGTATCCTGCGTAAAGCCATCAATTGATATTTTGCGCATATTCCAGCCGTCCCGCACGATTGTATCGGTAACCTGGCGATTATTTGCCTGGTAAGTGGCATTTACATATAGGCTATTGAGTTTCGGACAGGATATCACGATCAAATATTCACTTTGATTACTCAGATAACCGTCTTTAAAATCAGCGTCAATTTGTAAACGATTGGCTTTTTGTTTAATGTTCACGAAATCCACTGCATAATTGTCGATCCGTACGCTAAAAGGGCCCTGAACAAATTTTACATTTGCAGCAGTAGATCCGTTCACATCTACCTTATCAAAATCCTTCCATTTAAGCACCTTGTAATCTTTAAAAGGGATTTTATAATTACCAGATAAATATTCCGCCTTAAGCAAAAAATCATAGCCCACCAGCGAAACCACAATAATTACGATGGAAAAGAGTATTAGCTTATTACTTGTTTTCATCTTTTTTTTTGTCTGGTTTTGATTCGTAATTAGTGAGTTTAAATTGCCCGTACCATTGCATTATCTCTTCCGGGCTGATATCAAGCAAATAAATATTTGTAAAAAACACGGGCAGGTCCTGCTGGATGAACCGGGTTTTCCGATATTCCTTAACTTTTTCATACCCATCTGGTGAAACAAAAAAACCGAGCCCTCTTTTATTATAGATTGCCCCTAAAGTTTCAAGAAATTCATAAGAGCGCATCACGGTATTAAGATTTACCTGAAGTTCTATAGCAAGATCGCGCACTGAAGGAATCTTTTGTTCCGCCGGCCATTTATGTAACAGTATGTTCTGACCAACATAAGCGGCAATTTGCAGGTATATCGCTTCGTTATCTCTGAATTCCATCTTTAAAGTTTGTCAGTTAAACCTGCTTTTCTTTCAGGCGATAATACGCGGCCGCCCAAAAAATAAAAGCTAAAATCACCAGCAGCACAACCAGGTAATTCCCTTGTTGCTTACTGGAAACAATGATGTCAATTAAATGCCCGTTTTCCGAAAATCGCAGATTGCCAAAGGGAGGTGCCGCTTCGACTCCCCTGCCGAGCATGACACCCAATAATATCTTATTGATAAATATCAAAACGGCCAACGAAATAAAAAAAACAAGAGCAGTTTTAACGAAATGCAGTTTCTCAAAATAAACAGCGCCGCAAATAGCAATCCCGTTTAAAAATGCATATAGCAGGTACATCTGCAGAATCTGATTATCAAAAACATTAAATAACTCCGCGGGGTGGCCTTCGAAATGTTTTATATTTAAGGCAAACAAGGCCGAGGCGTAAAAACTACAGGTATACAGGACCAGGAATATTGCAAAGGAGTAGATCCACCCAACCAGGAATTTTTCAAAATGTGAAGCCGGCAACATAAGCCAGGCTATTGCCTTTTTCCTGTCTCCCAGGTCAGAAAATATCATGCTTGTAAATATTGTTCCGGCTAATAAGAGGATCATCAAAAAAAGAAATGCCTGAACGCTATTATCTAAAGGAACTTCTACCATATAAACCAGGAAGCTGCCCCCCAGCAACATGACGCCGATAAGAACGCATAATGACATCAGGTAACCTTTATAATGTTCGATGGTATGTTTTAAAAATAGCCTTCCGAATCTTTTTGTGTTAAAAGTTTTATTCATCTCAGCGGGCTTTTAATATATCTAAAAGTGATGGCTTATGGGTAATAATAGCATTGAACAGCAATTCAACATCTGGCTTGCTGAATTCACCAGTTGTATTACGCAGAATAACATGTTTACCGCGAATGCTGTCTTCCTCGTATAACACCTCTAATCCCTTCGTATCGGGATATATTCCAAAATGCAGCTTTTCTGCTATTTCATCAATAGATTTATTTAAGATGATTTGTTTATCATGCAGTACCAGGAGTGTATCTATCAAACTGTCAAGATCCCTTACCTGGTGTGTTGAGATGATAATGCAGCGCTCTTCCGTTTGTATGGATGCTATGAGTTTGCGAAACTGAACTTTAGAAGGAATATCCAAACCGTTAGTTGGCTCATCCATTATCAGGAGATTGGTATTGCTTGCCAGCCCAAATGCAATCATCGCTTTCTTTTGCTGGCCATAGGATTGCTTATCCATTATTCCATAAAGGTCTACTTCGAGCGCCTTTAAATATTTATAAAAGTCAGGCTGACTGAATTCAGGATAAAAGCCTGCAGTATTTTCCACAAACTTCGAAGGTGTAAGTGATGGCACAAACAACTCTTCGGCAATAAAAAAAATATCTTTTAATACCTCTACCGGACGACTTGAAACATCCGTTCCGTTATACTTACAACTCCCTTTTTTTGGAAATGCAAGGCCTGTAATATTTTTTAGAAGAGTCGACTTTCCTGCCCCATTTATGCCCAGCAAACCATACACGTGGCCACTTTGCAATTCAAGATTAATATTATCCAGCAATAGTGATTTTTTCGAATAACCAAAGCTTAAGTCGTTGATCTGTAACATGTATATTAGTGTAATAGTATAATATTACACTACAAATATATAAGACCTGTTTTAATATACCAAATAACTTTAAGGGGTTCAGTATCTTTCCAATTCCAGAACCTGTAATGGTTATCTTTATAAATCAATTTTCCCGAAAGTTTTTCACATTTACCGTCGGCATCCTGTTTTAAGTGATCTTCTGTTCTGAATTGTGTTATTAATAGAAAATACAGATTACGATCGGCGATACATAAAGTGATAGTTTAGCAGTTTAAAAAGAAAAATCAATCAGATTTACCGATCCGTAAGCAAACTGGCAGATCGTGAGCCGGGTAATCATGTAAAATATTTTAAGTCGATTATTCGATACTGTTATGATGAAGTCAAAGAGATTATGGTTTGTTACCGGCCTTGCTTCAATACTGCTTTTTATTACAGGTAAACTTGCATTTAAGAAGCTGTTTGGGTTTTTCGAACCCAGGGTTGATGGCATCGTTTTGCGGATCAGGGAATTAAATGGTGTGATCAAAACATCAACTTTGTTTTCCATCATGCTGGCAGCCATTCCTCTTGTTATAGTATTGACATGGGTTATCGTTCCTGTTATTTCATTAGCAAGAAGGATTAGCAATGTTGTATTCATTTTAATTTTTATGATAACTGGTATTGTCTTACGTCACCAGGCTGTGAAGGGTTATTTTACAAACATAGTGCGGCCTTACTTTCTGAAAAAAGGGCAGCTGAATGTTGATTACCCGATAGATCCCGTCCATTTTGTTTATTATATGTTTACCGGTTTTTGTATTGGCTGTATCATTTCCTGTTTTTTATTCCGGCAAAAAATAGTTAAGAAATTACCTGGAAGCGGCGATTGAGTTTAATAATCATTAGAAGGTAAACTTGGAATTTCGCCTTATTATGCTTTCATCAAGGTTTCCTCAAACCTACCTATAAAATTAAATCTGCGTTTGAGAATCCGGCGACAAAATTAAGGAGCGAGTTAAGTTACCAGTTGTTGGAGTTTTAATGTACCTCGAATTTCCATTTCCTGGAACCCGTTTCTGTCATATTAGTGAATGCCTTTAAAATATTCTGCTTCAACGATTATAAATTTGTTTGATCCTAATTAATGATTGGCGGACCCAATTATTCGCTGATCAAAAAAAGGGTGGAACGAAAGTCCACCCATAGATGCGCCAACACCATGAGAAAAAAATATAAACTCTAACAATTTATCCATGCAAACCCGGATGTTTGCAATTAGTTGTAATCTACGTAAACCGTAACTGATAGGCTACGGATCTTCAATTTAACTCAGTAAAACTCTTATTTCCTTTCGATTACCGAATCCTGAAAACCACCGGGAATCCTAGCTGGCCATGTTCGCCTTTCGAAAGAGTGGATCTACTGCCTATTCTATCTTTTCCTATTTAATGTTGAAAAACTGTCGGGCCTTACTTTATTTATGCTTAAGGCCGATCTTTTTGGTGAAAATAAGACGAAGATTTCCCGTGGGCACAAAATATTCTTTAGAAGACGATGCACTTCCGATATATAAGGCATCCCCCGCAATGCTGGCTCCAATGCTCCATGTATTGCTATTATACCCGATACCGCCTTTATATACTCCGTTGGGTATCACGCTGACCTTTTTATGATTACCTCCTGTTTGTTCTTCCGTTGAAAAATTCAGATCGACTGCGCCAATAACTGAGCCTGTTATATAAAAATTCTTATCCAATACTAACGTGTAAGCATAGCCTATTCCAGGCCCTATGCTAAAAAAATTGACTTGACGAACGCCATACTGCGGAAAAGTACTGGCGACGAGGTTTGGCACAAAGGAGCTATCCCCTTTGATTGTTCCATAATAAGCCTCGCCACCATACAGCAACGAGCCCGCAGATTTCGTTTGCCATTCCTTTTGTGTAAGAGCCGCACGGTAGGAAAATTTGTCGGCGTTGGGCACCTTGAAAACAGCCAACCCGATTATATCTCTTTTGAGATCTGCCCTTTTATAATAAGTATTTAAATTCAGACCATTGTTATCTTTAGGATCAAGGTAGTATCTTCTGCGAAATGTTCCCAACAAATCGATCGCCAGTTTGTGAGGGTATAGGTGGAACTGCAAATCTAATCCTCTTGTATTTCCCTGTCCCTTATCTTTATTAAGAAATGTAAAGCCGTACGATAAGTTTAAGGTAAAATTGCTATAAGTAGCACCAATACCGAGAGCTAATTTTGAACTCGTCTTATAATTGAGGTCTTTGTCTCCACTAGAACCGGAAATAGTCAACGGTGCATATTTCTGTGAAAGGTATACTCTTACCAGCAACTTATCAGGGTAAGTAATATAGTAACCATTATCAACGGGTATCTTTTTTTGCCCGATACTTTTGCCAGGTAATATTGCCAACAGGAGGCTTTGAATAAAAAAAAGGTAGAAAAAGCTTCTATATTTTGCCATATAGTTAATTTGGTATTAGTAACTTTCGGGACCAAAAATTTGCCTCTAAATAGCCGGGTGACATATTTAATTCATTTATGTACTAACCTTTTCGCAATAATTAATATCGTTGCGATAAGGAACCTATTTACATCATGAAAAATAATACCTGATTCTGAAGAAAAATTGAAGTTGATGATGAAAGTTTAGTAATTTCTGGCTGACTCAAACCGCATTTAGACAGATAAGATAAAAGACTCGTTCAGGTATAAAGTGTTTGAACTAAGCAAAAGTAAATTGGCATTAGACGGCTCACATAGACTAATGCCAGGAGGCTTGAATTTTGTAGAGCATTCCCTGCTTTCCTACTTCCATAATTTGGCAATACCCGGATACTAAATGCGCATTTCACACAAATCAACTAATTAAAGCCTGTTTATTCTGAGGGCTTCTGTTTATAGTTCTTATAGAGTAGCCTCAACATAGAAGGGAATACAATTAATAATAATGGAAGTGCAATTATAAAACCTCCAATAACTGCAATGGCGAGAGGTTGATGTAATTGAGCGCCGGCACCTATTCCTAAAGCTAACGGCAATAAAGCAATTATTGCTCCTAATGCGGTCATAAGCTTAGGGCGTAACCTGGTAGAAATTGCGTACACAATTGATTCATCCACAGACTTTATGTGTAACGTTTCTTTAAATTGCAGAAACGTAAAGATGGAATTTTCTCCAATGATACCAACGATCATGATAAGGCCCGTATAACTACCGACATTTAATGGTGTATGCGTAATAAATAACGCAATATAACTGCCGGCAATACCCAATACTGCAATAACCAAAATAGCAACAGCGGTTTTTACACTCTTGAAGAGAAACAAAATTACTCCAAACACTAAAATGCTTGAAGTAATAAGTATCAGTAACAATTCAGAAAATGATTTCTGTTGCTGTCCATATTCACCTCCATATTCTATAGTATATCCTTGTGGCAGGCTTACCTGGCTGCCGACCTTTGATTTTATCTCATTGATAGTACTGCCAAGATCCCGGTTCTCGAGCCTTGCTGTAACCACACCTATAGATTGAAGATTTTCTCTCTGTATTTCGGCATCGCCCTTCTTAACTTCTATTGCCGCGAGTTCACTTATTGATTTTAACCTGCCATCCGGTAAAAAGATTTGGGAGTTTTTGAGATTATCGAGACTCAGTTGCCTGCTGTTTGCATAAACTAACCGCACAGGATAAACGTGGTCTTTGTCATATATATTGCCGATAATATTCCCTTCCAGGGATGTTTGTGCCTGGGTTTGAAGATTGGCAGGGGTAATACCAAACTGGGCAATTTTTGAAAAATCGGGATGAATGCTTATTGAAGGGCCGGCAATTACAATTCCATCAAAAGCATCAGCCGTTCCTTTTATATTTTTAACAACTTCAGTTACTTGTTTAGAAAGTTCATGGAGCTTTGCCTGATCGGTGCCAAATATTTTTATTTCTATAGGTTGTACCGATGTCATTAAATCCCCCAACATATCTGCAATTACCTGCCCAAAATCTACCCGCAGGGCGGGTTGTGAAGATTCAATTTTCATCCTTAGATCTTCAATTACCTGGTCGGTTGTTTTCTTCCTGTTCTTATTTAATTGAATCAGGTAATCACCCGTGTTAGGCTCTGTTATAAAAAAACCTATTTGCGTACCAGTCGCCGCGAATATGCTGCCACATCGGGATGAGCAATAATTATTTTTTCAATTGCCTGTAATTCTTTGTCAGTTTCTTGCAAGGAAGTACCCGGAATTGAAGCATAATCAAGTACAATGCTTCCTTCGTCCATTTCAGGAAGAAAGCCCGTTTGCAACTGTGGCAATATCAAAACGATAGAAACTATCAAGCCGGCAATAACTATAAAACTGATCCATGGACGCCTGATAAACCATGAAACCCATCGTTGTTTTTTTACACTGTGCGGCTTCTTTTTTAGACGCATTACTTTCCTTTTTTGTCGTGCGCGCAAACCACAAATACACAACCGGAAAACCTATCCATGTTACAAAGAAAGAACATAACAATGTGATCATCATCGTATTGGTAAGCACATTAAAATAAGCGCCCGCAACATCACTCATTAACATAAACGGAAGAAATATCACAATTGTACTTATAGAAGAACCCACCATGGCGGGAAATAAATAATGGATGGCATTATGAACAATATTTTTGTAATCATCACCCGGGTGCTCTTCATGCGTACGATGGATTTGCTCAACAACAACAATGGCATCATCAATGATTAGACCTATGGCAGCGGCAATAGCACCCAGCGTCATTATATTCAATGTATACCCTATAGCGTACAATACAATTAAAGTTGCGCCAAGTGTTACCGGTATTGTTATTAATATTGTAGCGCTCGCTTTAAATGAACGAAGAAAAATAATCGCAACGATAATTGCCAATACAAGCCCTATCCATAAGCTATCGGTAACACTTTTAACAGATTCATTTACAAAATCTGCCTGGATATAATAAGGTTTTATTGCTACATCTTTTGGAAGCGTTTTTTTTAATTCTATTATCTTATCTTCCATCTGTTTTGATACATCAACAAGATTACTGTTAGGCTGTTTAATTACGGCGATCAGTAAGCCTTCTTTGCCATTGGCATTTATCTTTATATATTCGACGGCTTCGTTTATTTTGATATCAGCGATATCCTGGAGTTTTACGACACGCTTTGCATTATTACTTACAACTACATTTTTTAATTCGTCCAACGATTGTACGGAGGCATCGGTAACAGTAAGGTATAAATATTTATAGTCAGAAAGGTAGCCGTTGGATTTTACGAAATTTGTTTGTGCCAGTGCGTTATTTATAGCCTCAGGCGTAATTGACAAGGCAGTCATCTTTTTTTGATCGGGGTTAACCCAAAATTCTTTTGATTTACCTCCAATGATTCTTATTTCAGAAACGCCGGCAACCTGGCTTAGGTAAGGTTTTATTGTATAGGTCGCCAGGTCTTTTAATTCGATGGGTGATAAGCCATGGCTTTCTACAGAATAGCCCATTACAGGCAATATGGACGGATTCATTTTTTCTACCGTGATATTCACCTCCGCCGGTAAATTATTTCTTATCTCGGATATCCTCGCTTCGATCTGCTGCTGGCTCAGGTCAACATTGGCCTTCCAATTAATAAATGCAGATATTTCACAGCTTCCCCTGCTGGTAGTGCTCCTGATATTTATAAGGTCCGGTACCTGCTTGATGGCATTTTCCAAGGGCCGTGTCACCGTCAGCATCATTTTATCAACAGGCTGCAACCCTGCATCTGCAATAATTTTTATTTTAGGAAATGTTATTTCAGGAAAAAGCGAAGTCTGTAGTTTGCTATAAGCAAACAAGCCTCCTGCTATCAACATGACAAGAACAACTGTTAGCGGGCTTTTATGCGTTGCAAAATAATTTTTGAAAGCCATAATTGATATATCACTTTTGAACAATTACCAACGCGGTATCCGCAAGTCCATAATTCCCACTGGCCAGTATTTTATCCTTTGGAGAAAATTCCGGTGAGATAATTTCAACCCTGTCACCGCTTTCTATTCCTGTTTTTACCGGAACTTTTACGGCGGTTGTATCGTTGATCATTTTCATTACCCAAAATTCTGATTGTGTTTCGTCAGATAATACCGAACTTTTTGGTAAAGTGACAGCAGCTATTTTAGAGGCTTTTACTATTCTTATCGTCAGCCAGCAGGTTCCGGGGAATGTTATGCGACACGATAGCCTTTATAGCGAAGCTCTGAGTTTGCGATACGGAATCCATCGTTGGCATAGCAGAAGTGATGTTGCCTTGTAATCGCTCTCTATCCGGTAAAATAATTTCAACACTTTTACCTACAGATACATAAGGCGCGTCTTCGTAAGGCACATTCATTATAAAAGCAAAACTCTTTGAATCGCTTATGACCGCAAGCTGCTCACCATCCTGCACATAATCTCCTTCCTGGTGATCGAGTTCTGCAACAAATCCATGTGTATTTGCTGATATAGTGTTTACTCCTGAAAATTTAAAATCCGGGTTAAGCTGATTAACAGAATTGCCAATCGCTTCTGCTTCTTTTGTTTTTAACACAAATAATGTTTGACCTTTATTTACAAAATCGCCAATCTTTATATTTACTTTTTTAACATAGCCCGTTAAGTTTGATTTTATAAAACTCTGTTGCAGAAATGCTGAAGTGGCATTTAATTCTATAAATTCCTGCAAAGGAGCAGTGCTTACAGAAATAACTGTTACCGGCGTGTGCGTTTGTTCAAGTGTGTCATCAGAAATCGATGGGGCAGTTTGTTTGCAGCTAATCACTAACATTAGTAAAGAAAAGAATATAAGTTTTTTACTGATGGTCTTTTTCATGCTTTGTATCTTACTTTCAACATGCTTATTTATTAGCGTCATTCCAGTAATTTAGTTGATTTATAATTTGGTAACGCGCGATCATATTTTGGACGATAAGATTCCTGGATGTTATATAATTATTTAGAGCCAGCACATAATCAGTGATTTTTATATCCCCGGTTTCAAGCAACCTGCCATTTACCCGGATGAGGGTTTCAAGATATTCCACCTGTTTATTGATAGGATCAGCAAGCGAGGTTATGGCATTTAATTGTTGCTGCAGTTGCTGCACCTGTTGTGACAGTTGCCGGGTAAAATATTCTCTTTGTCGTTGCCTTGTACGCTCCAGTATGTCAAGCTTAGTGTACTGCAACTTTCTTTGATGGCCATCATAAATGGGTATAGACAGGTTAATGCCAACGTTTGTTCCAAAATTCTTATAGGGTGAAAGTATAAATGTTGATTGATACCCCGCATCGGCAAAAAGGCTAACTTTTGGGCGGTATCCCAAATCAATAATTGCATGTTGATTAATCAATTGAAGGCTGTCGATTTTATATTTTAAAAAAAATGCAGTGCTGTCATAAATTAAATTCTTTAAAACGGCAAGTACGGGTTCAGAAATTTTCACGGTCGTAGTATCTATTATGCCAGCCAGGTAATTTAAGGTTGCATAGTCGTTTTTATATTGAACCAAAAGCTGGTTTAGGGTTAATTTCTGCTGCTGCAGTGTTACTAAAAAGGATAAATAGTCGGCTTGTTTGTATACATTTTTTTGCGTCAGCCTTTTTAAAATCGAGTCTTCATTTTCAAGCAGTTTAATTACTTCATTGTTGAAATCGATTTCCAGCTGGTCGCCATAAGTAGTTATATATTGCGATATAATAGATTTCTTTATATCCTTTATGGTTATTGCAGAAGTTGCACGCAGAGAGTCTCTCTGCAGCTGAAGGTTTTTAAATTGAAGACTTAAATTTCTTTTGTTGTATACCTGTTTATTTAAAGCGACCAGTGCCGAAAGCTGCTGGCCATTAGTAATCGCAACGTCATATCCATAACCATTGATCACGGGCGCGTAGTAGGCGCTGCCACTTCCCGTAACCTGGAATTTATTAGCCGCAACAATTACCTGGCTATCGATACTATTCATCAACAGCTGGTTCTCATATTCAAATAGCTGGGGGCTGTTTTTTACAGCGCTATCAATAAAATAAAAAAGGTTTCTGGATTGTGTAAATGAAATTACAGGAAGTGTCAATAAGAGATTTACTATAAAAGATTTTAATTTCATGTACTACACAAAACCTTTAATTAAAGCTACCACTGGAACGTATTTTTTTTGCAACTATTTTTCCGATTTGACAAAGTTACCCATGCTGTCAAAAATAACATCTTTGCCGCGTATCTCAGCTTCATAAAGTGTTTTGCCTTCTGCATCTGTTACTCTTCCGGCTTCTGAAATCTTTGATCCGTTGTAATGTCGCTCTACATATGCAATTATTGATTTTGGAAGATCGCTTACAGGTATAGTTTTTACTATTTCAATAAATTTTCCCTGGGGCGTGAACATTACCGAATTGTCTTCTCCTGATTTACCGCCCCAATTGGCCTCGAAGTTACCTTTTTCTTTTTCCCATGTGACATTTCTTGCATCTGCATATTTACCTAGAAACGCGGATTTTACGGATTCCGGTACTTGCATTTTTTCACTCTCTTTTTTCTCCTGGGCGTATGTTACATTATACAATGTAAGTGAGGATATTATTAAACAAATGAATCTGGTCATATTTATATTTTAAAGTTCCACAAAACTATATACCGATTCTGAAATAAAATTGAAGTAAGTAATAACATCGCTTTAAGTTATGTTGGGCCAGGACTGAGATGCCCTATAGTATATTAAATTGAAAAACCATCAGGCTATTACGAGTATATACATTTCTGAAAATCCACCGGGCTGTGGCAAAATCATTAACAAAAAAAACAAACCAGGGATTTAGTTTGCTGGCATATTCAGGCTTTTTTAAATGGGACGAAATGAATATGCCTGCAAAATATCAGCGCTTTCTGGAGAAATCCTGAAGAATTATTTACAAGACGTCACAAAAAAACTACTTAATAAAATTTGAAAAATTGACTGTCAAGGTTTGTACTTCTACCGAACAAATAGACAGACTATTTGCCGTTTTGAAAAAACAATGCTGAAAAATTAATGCTGAAAAAGGCTTGCAACAAATTCATCATCATCAGCCTGAGCTCATCTTTCTTGATGCACTTTACCGGCTTTTCTGCTTTAGTATAATATTTAGTGGAGCTGCAGGATTCAGAACCTTCTTTGGAAATTCGCGCCAATTCAATATTTTCAAATGGCTTTAGTTATTACTCACCGAATTACTCACCATTTTTTGTATTGCTTTATTAGGTGCAATTCTATAATAGAAAGATACTAATTCTGCTGGAGCAGAGTTGGTAATTAAAGCAGAATAAAATTAAATGCTTTTGAATCAAATATTTTGTATGACTTAAATACACAGGTAGTGAAGATGAAACCGATGTTCTCTTCCGGCTAAAATGAAACTTCTTAATCTTCCAAACAGATCTCTATTTCTTAAAATAAATTAATTTATTGATAGAAATTTTCAGTGCACTTGTATAATATCCTTCACTGTAGTTTTTTGGTAGCTTTTCATTTCAAGGCTATTTATCTTGTATCGATTTGACAGGCTTCTGTTAAACTGAACGAAATCTTGCTTGATTCTTTAACAATCTAAAACTACTTACTATGACAAAAAAATTGTTATTGTTCCCGGCAGCTCTATGCCTAGGACTCTTCGCATGCAAAAAAAATTTTGAGCAGAAGGCGGCAGTAGATGCAATTGATTATAACCATGCTCCACCTAAGATTTCTAACTGCGGATGTGATTCAATTCCGGGAAGCACATTCTTTGATCCTACCTGTCTTATTTCCGCAAGTCAACATGGGAGATTAGACACTCTTCAAAAGGGATTTGGATTCACAGAAGGCCCGGCCGTTGATAGGGAAGGCAATGTATTCTTTACCGACCAGCCCAACGATAAAATTTACAAATGGGATGCAGGCAGTGGTGCTGTATCGTTGTTTTTAACCGGTACCGGGCGTGCTAACGGAATGGCCTTTGATAGACACGGCGATCTTATTGCCTGTGCTGATATGCACGGTGAAGTGTGGAAAATTCATCCAAACGGCAGACATGAAGTGCTGGTTGACAACTATAAGGGTAAACTTTTGAATGGTCCAAATGACGTATGGGTCAATCCGGTTACTGGCGGCATCTACATTACCGACCCAATATTCCCGCGGGATTACTGGGATGCCGACGATCCCCGAAAGCAACCCTGGGAACCTACTCACTCTGAACAAGCGAAATCCGGTAAAGGCGGCCACGTTTATTACCTTGCGCCTGGCCATCACAGATTGGTTAGGGTAACGACGATGCCCGGCTGGAATTCGGATACCTGGCCGAACGGGGTTACGGGCACGCCTGATGGTAAAAGATTGTATGTAAATAATTGGACCTATGATAGTACCGGTAAAATTTGGTCTTTTGATATTAATCCAGATGGTACCCTCTCTCACATGAGGACGGTTGCCCATAATTTAAATTTTTGCGATGGTATGTCATTGGATGAAAGGGGCAATATCTATGTGAGTGGCGGAGTAGGATTAAATGCTTACAATCCGAATGGCAATAAAATCCTGACTATTTCCCCAGGCGGTGGTAGTAATAATGTTTTTGCCGGCAGGAATAATAAATTGTTGTTCATGACAGGCCCGACAGACAGGATAACGGCAGTAAAAATGAATGTAAAAGGAGTAGAGAAATTCGGTTATAGAGGCAGAAGATTTGATGATGACTGATTTTCTTCATTAAAAAATAAAATGGAAGAAATGAAGAAACATAATTGAAGCATCCGGATAGAAAAAGTAAACAATCAACTCTCTTTTTTTCAAGGGGAGTTGATTGCTTTTAGGAAGCTTCTTATACTTCGAAATATTTATAACTAAGCGGCCGTAAATTGGGTAAAATGGGTGTCGTAGTTTTCATAAAACCTGCAAAATAATCTAAAGCTAAGCGACCATAGATTGCCCGACAACACCGGCATACCATTTCGCTTCCCGAAGGGCACTTTGAAAATTATCCTTTTACCCGATAAAGCGTTTTTAATAAAACTATAGTTTGAACAGAATGTAAGGAATACTGCGAAGCGGTATATCCAGAATATCCAATAAGGAGACAAAACGAAGAGAGATTTTCACTTTTTATTTTTTTTTTAAAAATAAATTGGTATGAAAAAAATTGTAAAACAAGTATGCAGGCATTGATGTAGCCCAAAAAGAATTGGTCGTTTGTCTTAGGTCAGTATGTATGATGACCTGGTCACCGGAGTTGTATGCATACAAAACCTTTCGCTAATACGACCAAAGGGTTTTTAAGCATTATTGCTATGGGTAAAGAAGGTAACAGATGATACCATTGGTATACGGTATGTAATGGAGGCAACCGGTGTTTATCATGAGGCATTAGCTTATTTTTTAGATGACAGAATGGGTATGAAGTAAGTATTGTGTTACCCAATAAAATCAGCAATTACTTCAGGACCCTTGATGTAAAAACAGTTACAGATAAAACAGCTTCAGAAGCCATTACCCAATTCGGTTTGGAAAGAAAATTAGGTAGCTGGAAGCGTCCAAAACCGGTATTTATAAGAGGCTCCGACAGTTAACCCGTGAACGCGATCAGCTGGTAGCAGGCCAGAACTGTAGCCCAAAACCAGTTACATGCTGAACAAGCAGAAGCCGAACCTAATAAAAACAGTGTGATCCAGGCTAACGAAACAAATTATTTTTTTTAATAAACAGGAACAAGAAATAAAAGCAGAAATAGTGGAATTGATTAAAGCAGGATGAGGAGGTGAATAGAATCAATTAAAATGATCAGTTCCTTATCGGGTGTTGGAGTACTTAACGGCAGCAACCGTTTTAGCTGAAACAAATGGCTTTGAATTGATCCGAAATAAACGACAATTAACCAGCTATGCAGGATTGGATGTAAAAGAAAAACAATCCGGCACTTCTGTAAAAGGGAAACCCCGGATATCAAAAAAAGGGAATAAATATTTGCGGAAAGCCATGCATTTACCAGCCCTTGCAGCCATAAGAAATGACGAACGATTTAAAGCCATATTTGTCAGACTGGTATCAAAACACGGAATAAAAATGAAAGCAGCTGTAGCTGTCCAAAGAAAACTTTTAGAAATGATATTTATATTATTCATAAAACCAATATGCCTTACGACAAAGAGTATTTGAAAAAAAAGAGCTACGAGCTCATGATAAAAAATTAGAGAGCAGCCGAAGCTAACTCCTCTAAACAGGCTGGCTTAAAGCCGCCTTAAAGAACAAAATTAAAAAAAATTAAATCACTCGGTTCTTAACACAGAATGGAAATAGTTATTTTTTTTTTTTAATAGCACGATGTACTCACTCAAAGAATGGAACATTAGGCACTGCATATTTTTTCAATCCTTCCAGGTTAAGTTCTACCCCGATGCCCGGTTTGTCAGATACTACAAGAAATCCTTTTTCAATAAAAGGTTTATCATAGTTTACGATCTCTTTCCATTTAGGTTCTGTGTCGCTTAAGGTTTGCCATTCCAGAATATGAAAATTCGGAACTGAAGCACAAACATGAGCCGATGGCCATAGCGCCAAGAAACGAACCAACCATGTGTGGTGAAAATGGTGTATAATATGCATTGGCAAGGTTCGCTATGCGCTGCCCTTCGCCAAGTCCGCCGCATTTCTGAAGATCCGGCATGATGATATCTATGGCGGCTTCTGATAATAAACGGGTGTATAACCATAAGCGAGGTAAAAATTTTCTCCACCGCAAATTGGCGTACTTGTTTCCTGCGTGATGGTTTTGTAAACATCAACATTGTCGGCAGGAACAGGTTCTTCAAGCCACATGAGATTTAAAGGCTCCATCATTTTGGCCACTTTTCTTCCTGTAGGTGCATCATAGCGCCCGTGCATGTCCACGCAAATATCAATATGCGGGCCCTACTTCTTTTCGAACAGCTTCAATGGAATTATACATTCTTTCTATTTCAGCATTGCTTGCCGTCCAGTTGTACCGGTCAAATTTATTAGGATCGTTTGCTTCATCAATATCAAACTTTACGGCAGTATATCCTTTGCCAACAGCATCCCTGGCAGCCTTTGCATAATCTTCGGGTTTAGGATTTCTAACGGCATATAATTCTGTATCGCAATACACTCTTACTTTATCACGAAACTTGCCGCCTAATAACTGGTAAACGGGCAAGCCTAATGCCTTTCCGCTTAAATCCCATAAGGCAGCATCAAATGCACTTAACACAGCAACATACATGCCTGATTGGGCGCCTCCGAAGAAATTTCCTTTTCGGAATTCTTCAAAAATCCTGTTTGGATTTAAGGGGCTTCTTCCGTTTATTTGCCGGCCTATCCGTTGAACCAAATAATAGGTTCCGCCAATTGCATCTACTGCTTCGCCCACTACCCCATATATCCTGATTGGTAAAAATTTTTACAAATAAGCCACCTCCGGAATAAGCACATTTAACATCCGTTATCTTTAAGTCGGATGGGGCTGAATATTTTGGTGTTCTTTCGACTGCATTCCGTAGATTCCTTGCCAAAAGTATTGATAAAGAGGTAAAGGGTGTAATGGCAGCAGCAAGGGCAGCCTTTGTTAAAAATTATCTTCTTGAATTTGACATAATATAAATTTTAGTTTAGATGATTATTGTATTTATAATTTGGTTCATTGCCAAAAGAAGCACTATTTTGAATCATTTCAAAATGCTTTACCAGGTTCTGTCTTTCAAATATTCCTGTATCTGCTCTTTGCCAACAGGCAATTCATTGATATGATCATTTAACCATTTTGAAAAATCTTTTTCAATATCATCTGTCCAGCGGGCATCAATTTGCCCGGCTGTATATTTTCCTTCTCTTAAACGCTGGTGGCCAAACTGGTCGCGTAAACGAACGATCTCTGAAGTCTTTACAACCCTTTCGGCTAATTGTGGAGGAATAAAAACAACGACACCCATTTTACCCAACACAACGTCACCGGGCATCACAGTTACTGTTCTTATGCGGGTAGGATGATTGATACCTACGATCATGGTAGTTAAATCTCCTGTTTGGCCCACCGCCCGGATTATGATAAGATGGATCGTAGCTGGTATAATAAGAAGTAAAGCCGCCTATTTCCTTTAAACCTTCCAAATCTCTTATTGCTCCATCATAAACAATCCCATTGCCTGTTTTGGCATAAATGGCATTCCCTACATTATCACCAATCGTGGGCCCGTTTCGTTTGGCTCCAAATTGATCGGCTACGTATACATCTCCTTTTACTAACATTTCTACGGCCCAAACATTTTGGGCTCTCCTTCCTTCTTTTTTTCCTATTGAATCAATGGCCTTCCATACATCGGGCCGGCCGGGCATAAACGTTGTAGTTACAGCACGGCCGACAAGTACACTATCCGGGTTGATGATCTGCCAGTCTTCAGCCACCTGGTATCTATAACCGGCATTACTTAATGTAGCCCAGGCTTCTTCTACACTCACTGATTTCATTCTTCGTATAATATCGTCCGGAACTTTTGGCCTTCCATCAGGAAAGCGTTCACCCGTCCATTCGGGTGTTAAAGCAATTAATTCTTCCTTGCTTATTTGTACCTGCTGGCTTTGTACGTTTTGGAGAATGCCAAACAGGTAAAGCGTGATTAGTAAAAGTCTGATTTTTTTCATACAACACTTTTTAATTTAGAAGATGGATCAACTACCAATTTTGGTTTGTCGGTATCCGGCAACCGGTTATGCCACCAGCTTGCCAGCGCAGATCCTGTGATGTTCATCAATGGCCCAAATACTGCCGCCGCTAAGCCAACCGTTCCAATTTTTCCCATTTGCTTTGCAATTCCTGAAGCCAGTCCTGCATTTTGCATACCTACTTCAATGGCAACCGTACGGCAGTCCCGCTCGGGTAACTTAAACAACCTGGCGGTCCAATAGCCTAATAAATAACCAACCACATTATGAATTAACGCAACAAGAATTAATAGCAGCCCTATCTTCATTAAATTATCTCTGCCGGCCGCTGCAATTATCGTTACGATGGCTGCTATGCTGAACATAGAAATAAATGGCATGATATTATCAAGCCACTTTAATTTTCCAAATAACAATCTATTGAATAGTAAGCCAGCACCAATAGGTATAATGATCATTTTTAAAATATCCCACATCATGCTCTAGTCACATTAATTTCAATCAATGCACCCGCGAAAACTTTCATAAGCAATGGCGTAAGAAAAGGGGCTAACAAGGTGGCGACGGAAGTAATAGTGATTGATAATGCAAGATTCGCCTTTGCCAGGTAAGCCATTACGTTTGATGCCAGGCCACTGGGAGAACAGCCTATTAAAATAATACCGGCGGCTATTTCGGGCTGAAAGCTGGTAAGGCTTGCCAGTGTAAAACCAAGCAATGGCATTATAATAAAATGACACGCTACACCAACCAGTACTCCCTTGGGTGATTTGGCAATGGATGCAAAATCTTTAACACCCATCGAGGAACCCATGCCAAACATAAGCACCTGTATCAGGGGAATGATGGCGTTACTCAATTTATAATCTCTCCATTCTGTAAAATATTGCGGATGAAACATTGCCAGCGTTACTGAGGCAAAAATGATAGCTGTGAATGACATACCTTTTAGCAAGGGATTACTTCTCAAGGCAAATGCAATACACACAAAAAATAAACAAATCGACCATCCCGCCATATTTATTTCCCCGGCTATCCTGAAGATTACCAATAAAACAATGCAGAGGGCAGCAAGGCTATAAGAGGCATTCGGATAAGTTCTGGGCTGCATGTTTTAAAAATTGAAGCGGTAGATAGTGATGTTTTTTGCGTTAACCGGAGCAGGTGATTAAAAAAAAAATCTTTATTGAGAGATCGTTTTTTTTTTGCTTACGACTGTTGCAAGGCAGCAATGTCTGCAAACTCATCAGCCAGTTTGGTACTAAGCGTTTCAAATATTTTGTAATATTTTAAATAGGTCCTGTTATTGTTTTTTTCAGGGCTCACGAAGTCACCTAATATAACCGTTTTCACTGCTTCATCAAGGGAATTGTAGATACCCATTTCTGTCGCGCTTATTAAGTAAGAACCATAGCTAACACTATGATAGTTTTGCCTTAGCCGAACGGGTTTATTATAAATATCAGCCACCATTTGTGCAAAAAAAGGCAGCGTGCCAAAACTTCCGTTAATAGAAAGACTGCTAAAGGCACGATGTTCCTGCAGCGTTTTACCGATACTATAAATTTCGTATAAAATGCCTTCAATAACCGCTCTTAAGAAATGAGATTTTGTGTGCTTTATATTTATTCCAAAATAAACGCCCCTTGCATTGGCATTCCATAAAGGTGCTCTTTCGCCCAATAAATATGGCAGAAATATCAAGCCGTTTGATCCGGGTGAAATGCGCGAAGCTTCATTGATCAGTGCCGCCATGTTGCCTTCAATGTCAAACGGATTTTTACAATCACCCAACTGTTTGGTGAACCATTCGAAGATGTTGCCTCCATTGTTCGTAGGCCCGCCGGACACATACCGGTTTTCCGTAAGCAAGTAGTTGAAAAAACGTTGCTTATCATCCTGCAAAACTTTATGCCCCATTACTCTTACGGCACCACTATCTTCAACTGTTATGTTAGCCATCCCTTCCCCATTTATTCCATCCCCGAGGATTGCCATGCACCCATCGCTCGAACCAACAAGGATTTTCGTATCCGCTGAAAGGCCCCAGGATGTTTGGTATGCTTTATTTAATTTTCCTGCAGAGGCAAAAACGGGTACCAGGGCAGGCAACATGGCTGAAGTGATGCCTGCAAATTTAAGCGCTTCGGGCTCCCATTTTATTTTATGAATGTTAAGCAAACCGGTAGCAGACGCAATACTGTAATCAATCAAATACTCGCCGGTCAATTGCTGCAGGATATAACCCTTAAGTGATAAAAACCTGCTAACGTGTTTGAACTTTTCCTTTTCATTGTTTTTAATCCAGGCAATTTTTGTTAGTGGTGACATAGGGTGCAGCGGCGTTCCGGTATTTTTGTATATCCTGTTACCGAGGGCTGAATTCTTGAGTTCCGCAGCTTCCTTATTAGCTCTGTTATCCCCCCAGGTAATAGCATTACCCATCGGGTTTCCTCTTTTATCTACGGCAAGGACGACTGTGCATTGACGCACTAAAACAAATCGATAATACTTTATATTTTTTTGGATGTACTAAATCATTTAGAAGGCTTTTGAGAACATACAGCATGGTAATAAAGATCTGGTCAGGATCCTGTTCACTATAATCAGGTTCACGGTGAAATGTAGGGCAATATCCTTTTAGTGAGCCAAGGATATTACCTTTCAAATCAAATGCATATACTCTCACTGCATTGGTACCTAGTTCTATGGTGATAATACATTCCATGTTTACAATAGTTATTTCGTTCGTAAATGATTTTTTCTAAATTGGCTTGGCGTATAGCCAGTCAGTTTTTTAAAAGTGGTGGAGAAATGCTGTGACGAGTAAAAGCCGATATCCAATGCGATATTGGTGAGGCTAATGTCTGGCTTTTTCAAGAGTTTAATTGATTCAGAAATTCGAATATTGATCAGGTAACTCACTGGTGAAAAACCCGAATAATTTTTGACTTTGTCATTAAATAAGGTAGTGCCCAATCCTACAAGTGCCGCCATTTCTTCTACCGTCCATTGATGCGAAAGATTCCGCCTTAGCTCATGTTCCAATTTCATAAACGTTGACGGAAAATCTCTTACCGGACTAGATATCCTGGAAAACTGTCGAGCCGTATGGATAAAAATTTCATCAAGTAAATGATTTACCCTTGCGCAATAACCTATTTCCTGGTTAAATAATTCTGTTTGAATGGATTTGAAGATGTGACCTGCTTCTGTAAAATTCTGGAGCACAGGTGAGTTGTTCATTTGCAGGATCGTACTAATCGCCTGGATTTCCCCATCTGATAAACTACTCCAGGAACTCGTTAGGAGTTGTTTTTTTTCGTTTGCATTCACCCGGATATGAATCCACGAAAAAGATCCAATCTCTAATACGTTGTTTTCATTTCCAAACTCTGTTCCGGGTAATATTAATGCCAGATCGCCGGGATATAAAATAAAAGGCCGGTGATTAAGAGTCCATTGAAATTTGCCTTCCTGTACATAATATATTTTTAAACCATCAGCTACCAGATTAGGAAAGCCATTCAGTCGAATCGCTGAATTCTTGATTACACCTATTTCTGTAATATGTGGAAACGGGAGTAATTCCAGGGCTTTGTTTTGGCAAAGTAGAAATTGATTCATATACAATTTAGAACAGGTATCGTAAATCTTCTTTTTGCAATCGTTGATAAATACATTCCCTTATAAAGAAAGGGAATTTATTTTAAGAGTATTTATAAAATCCAACGAAGTTATTTATTGGAAGTTTTTACTTTGACGTATTTATACCTTAGTACCGCTTTACTAAACGGGGAGGTGAATACAAACTCCTTTATCAATTATCTACTAAAACGATTTGCTTTATGAAAGAAAAATTACAAAGGGGATTTCCCCGCAATTTCAGCAAACTATTTTTTTCAAATTTTTTAATTTTATTTTTTTCCACTGCGGCTTATTCTCAAAATGTATCAGGCAGGGTCTCGGATGAAACGGGAAAAGGCCTTTCGAATGTTACTGTAACTGTTAAGGGAAGCAATACGGCAACAACCACAGATGCATCTGGACACTATATCCTAAAAGCCCCGGCTAATGCAGTGCTCGTATTTAGTTCTGTTGGCTTTGCGAGAAAAGAAGTTTCGGTGTCCGGGCTCAGCGCCGTTAATACCACATTAGTTATTGACACACAAAATTTAAGCGAGGTTGTAGTAACAGCTTTGGGTATTCGCAAAGAGTCAAGAGGGTTAGGATATTCCACCACAAACGTAAAACCTGAAGAGCTTAGCGTAAACCGCACTTCAAACCCATTGAACGCATTGCAAGGCAAAATAGCCGGTGTTAATATTTCTTCGCTGGGAACAGGGCCGGCAGGCACGTCTAAAATTCGAATCCGGGGTCAGTCATCTATTGGCGGAGGGAGCAATCCATTGATAGTTATAAATGGTGTTCCTGTTAACGGAGGTAATTTTAATAGTAACGCGACCGCAGGCGGAAGTGCCAACGGAAGTGTCGTTGGTGTCGCAGGTGGAGGTGTTTATTCTGACGGTGGTGATAGCTACTCAAGTATAAATCCGGATGATATCGAGAGCATGACCGTATTGAAAGGCGCACCCGCGGCCGCTTTATATGGGTCACGTGCTAAAGATGGAGTAATCATGATCACCACAAAAACAAAAGGTAAGGGTACAGGAATTGGCTTATCCTATAATGCTAACTATACTGATGAAACTCCTTTAGATTTTACTGATTATCAAAAAGTATATGGGCAGGGAGAAGGCGGTGTTCGTCCGACAACGCCTAACCCAACATCAGGCGAATGGTCTTTCGGAGAAAAATTTGCTCCTGGTTTAACACAAACATTATTTAATACTCCTGGCATTCCTTACGAACCACAGGGAAGCAGGATTAAAGAATTTTACAGGCACGGGCAAAATTTTTCAAACACGGTTGCCCTGGAAACAAGCGGAGATAAAGGCGGCATGCATCTTTCATTAAATAATACAGATAACCTGGGTATAATGCCAAACAATAAGTTCAATAGAAAGATCATGAATCTTGGCTTTAATTATAATTTATCTGAGAAGTTCAACTTTTCGGGAAGCGTTAATTATTCAAATGAAGTTATTAAAAATCCACCCAATATCGCCAACCAGGATAATTCAATTCCTACCACTATAATGTCTTTAGCCAATTCAATGCCCTTAAGCGTTCTCGAAGCAAATAAATATAACCCTGCTACAGGAAATGAATATATCTATTCAAGATTTATGAACCGTACCAATCCTTACTGGGTTATGGCTGAACAATTTCATAACATAAGAAAGGATAGAATCTTTGGTAACATCGCAATGAAGTATAATATCCTTCCATGGATTTCAATTCAAGGCCGTTTTGGACAGGATTTTTTTGTTAGAGATGAAGACGTAAATAATTTCCCAACCGGCCAGGCTTCAAGGCCTGCGGCATTACCCGGTTTTTTTAATGGAATATATACACAGGAATCCCGTCGTTTCAGGGAAACAAACCTTGACTTTTTGATAACAGCAAACAGGCAATTTGGAGATTTTGAGGCCACTCTCACCGGGGGAGGAAATCAACTACGGCAGCGCCTGGATAATAACAATGTCCAGGTAACAGATTTTGTTATAAGGAACCTTTATACCGTTCAAAATGGAAGAGCAAAAAATCCCGCTTATACTTTGCAAACGATCGGTGTAAATTCTTTATACGGCTCAGGGGAAATTTCGTGGAAGCGTACTTTATATTTGACTGGCACTGCGAGGAACGACTGGTTCTCTACTTTGTCTCCTGAAAACAGGAGTATTTTATATCCATCTGTTTCCGGTGCTTATGTTTTTACCGAAAATTTGAAAAATATTTCCTGGTTAAACTTTGGAAAAATAAGAGTTGGTTATGCTGAAGTGGGTAGCGATGGTGATGTGGGATTCGCAGCAGATCAGCTTTATTATAACATCAATTCAAATTTGATTAATAATCCATCAGGTGTGGCTGTTACTGTAGGAAACAACGGTGCGGTAGTTCCAAATCCTAATCTTAAGCCAAGCCGAACTTCAGAAACTGAAGTAGGCCTGGAACTTAAAATGTTTAACAGCAGGGTAAATCTCGATGCGGCTGTGTATAAGAAAATAACAAGAGATCAGATCGTTTCCGGTCCAGGTTTCAGATGCCTCTGGTTTTACAAACACTCAAATCAATAGTGGGAAAAGCCAAAACCAAGGGCTTTGAAGCATTGCTTGATCTTGTTCCGGTAAAAACTAAAAACTTCAGTTGGGATTTTACAGCGAACACCTCATATAATGAAACGAAAGCGCTTAGTATAATAAACGGAAAGCCGGGGGAACGCATTACAGTGGGCACCCACACGTTTAATGGCGAAGTAAGAATTGTCGTGGGAAAAGAAATGGAGCAGATAGCAGGTTATGGTTATGCCAGGGATGCCAAAGGGCAAAGAATTTTTCAATCTAATGGATTGCCATTACGCACACCTGACCTGGTACTATTTGGCAGTGCTTTACCCAAATGGACAGGCGGTTTTTTGAATTCATTCGTCTATAAAGGAATCAGCTTATCCATTTTAATAGATTACAAATTGGGTAATAAAGTGTTTGTCAGGAACAAACTTTAATGCAGTTCGTCATGGATTACATAAGATGACCCTTGTAGGGAGAGAGGGCGGAGTAAAAGGGGATGGCGTAGACGCAAGTGGTAATCCCAACGTTGCAGTAGCGCCGGTTCAAACCTATTGGGAACATCTACGCTCACAACAGATAATTGAACCTGTTGTTTACAATGGTGGATTCTGGAAGCTCCGTCAAATTACATTGGGATACGATTTTTCAAAATTCCTTCCTCAAAAATGGCCTGTTAAAGGGGTTAAATTAGATTTGGTAGCAAATAACGTCGCAATAATTAAAAAATGGATAGATAATATTGATCCCGAAAGTTTTGGATTCGCGTCGGATAGCCAGGCAGGGCTTGAATCACCTAGCCTTCCAACTACAAGAGGATTAGGCCTGAATTTAAATATCAAATTTTAATACAATTGATTATGAAAAAAATACTTAATTATAGTTTACTGGCTGTTTTATTATTATCGGCGTTCTCGTGTGAAAAAGGATTAAGTGATTTAAATAAAAATAAAACCAGCCCAACCTCTGTTGATCCTGCATCTTTATTAAACAATGCGATAATAAACATTTCCTTTCCTACAAGATCCGTCCAATTTGATGTAGGAATTGTTCAACAAATGGTTACGCCCAATGGTGGCGTATTAGCCGGAGCAAATTTTAACCAGGATAGCCGTGACCTGCCTGGTCTCTGGGCAACTTATTACGAAAATGTAATGAAATATACACGTGACGTTATCGGACGCACTAAAGATTTGCCAGCCAGGAGTAATTTGTTTAACATGGCAAGAATAACGGAAGCGTATACAGTTATGATATTGACCGATGAGTACGGAGCTGTACCTTACACTGAAGCAGGTGTGGGCTACTCCGAACAGCTTCTTTTTCCTAAATATGATTTGCAACAGGATATTTATCCAAAGATTATCCAGGAATTTACAGATGCAGCAGCGGCATTAGATGCTTCAGGCACCATCGAAACTTCAGATGTTCTGTATGGCGGAGATATCTTGAAATGGAAAAAGTTTGCTTACTCGCTACTCTTAAGAGCCGGTATGAGACTTAGTAAAGTGGATGCAGCTAAAGCGCAGACAGTAGTACAGGCAGCCTTAACCGGTGGCGTAATAACCGACAATGCAGATAATGCTTACATGAGACATGATGCTAATTACACCCAGCCGATCGGCAACATGCTAAACGGAAGTGAAGCCGCTAATTTTTATTTGGCCAAACCATTTGTTGATTATCTGAAAAATACCAATGATCCGCGTTTATCTTCCATAGCTATTCGTTATGTAGGCGCTACATCAGGTAACGGGCAAACTGTTGCGGTGGGCACTACCGATCCAACGAAGCAGATAGGCATGCCGATTGGGTTCGATAATGGAACCATTGTTGGCCAGGCAACAGCCGACGGGCTTGCAAGCTTTTATGATTATAGCCAGGCAGATCGCCGAAGAATCGTAAAAACTTCTGCTCCTGTATTTTATGTTACCGCCGCTCAAACAAACTTATTATTGGCCGAAGCTGCATTTAGAGGCTGGATAAGTTCAGGTACTGCTGCACAATATTTTTCTGATGGAATAAAAGCTAATATGGATCAAATGGCAACATATGATCCGGCGTCGGCTGTTTCGGCCGCGGCAAGAGACGCGTATGTATTATTAAATCCTCTTGTTCCTGGCACTGAGCTGGAGCAAATAAATACTCAATATTGGATTGCCTCATTTTTAAATGGCCCGGAAGCATTTGCAAATTTTAGGCGAAGCGGGTACCCCGCATTAACACCAAATCCTTATGGGCAGCCAAACAATCCTGACGTGCCAAACGGTACCTTTATCAGGAGGCTTACTTATCCTACTGCAGAGCTGTCAGTGAATACACAAAATGTAAATGCGGCAATTACTGCACAAGGGCCGGATAAATTAAGTACAAAAGTATGGTGGGATAAATAATTAAAAGATTCGATAATATTTAGCAGATACTTTTATATGACTTGGCAACCACCAATCTGCGCTGCAATTCTTGTTACAGTAACTGGTGGTTAATCAAAGTACGTTCATAAACTTCATACAGTTTATATAACGTAAAAAAATTGTAGGCCAGTGAACCAGTACCAGGCGAAATTTTCGAAGCACGCCCCAATCCTATTTTAAATGGCGGGACCGCAATTGCGGTCCAGGCTCTCATACAGCAAATCGGACCTTTTGTTTCTACATCAGGTCTTTTTAAAATGGTCCCTTGACCTAAGAATCATTTAAACACTTTAATAACGAACCACAACACAGAGTATTAATTATTTTTTCAAATTCATGATATATGAGTGAAAAGTTCAGAAGCCACAACTGGTTTGGTAAAAAAAATAAAGACGGTATCCTTTACAGGAGTTGGATGAAAAACCAGGGCATGCCTATCGATATGTTTGATGGAAGACCCGTAATTGGTATTTGCAATACGTTTAGCGAACTAACCCCTTGCAATGCACATTTCGGGGAGCATGCGGAAATGGTGAAACGAGGTGTGTTGGAAGCGGGAGGTTTTCCATTAGAGTTTCCAATTATGAGCCTGGGAGAAACATTGCTCAAACCAACGGCGATGCTCTTCCGGAACCTCGCAAGTATGGATGCCGAAGAAAGTATCCGGGGCAACCCGATCGATGGCGTAGTGTTGTTAACAGGTTGTGATAAAACAACTCCGTCAACGGTAATGGGTGCTTCCAGTGTGGGCTTGCCAACAATAGTTGTACCCGGCGGCCCAATGCTGAATGGCAGGTATAAGGGGCAAACTATTGGCAGTGGTACGCACGTTTGGAAGTTTGATGAAGATATGAAGACCGGAAAAATGACACAGGAAGAATGCCAGGTAGCTGAAAGCTGTATGAGCCGTAGCATAGGGCATTGTATGACAATGGGCACTGCAAGTACCATGGCAGTGATGGTAGAATCGTTGGGATTAACATTAAGTGGTGCATCGGCTATTCCCGCTGCCGATAGCCGAAAAAAACAAATGGCACAACTAAGCGGAAGAAGAATAGTGGAAATGGTAAAGGAAAATTTAACTATCGATAAAATATTGACAAGGGAAGCATTTGAAAATGCTATCCTGGTAAACGCAGCAGTTGGTGGTTCATCCAATTTTATAATTCATCTTATAGCTATTGCAGGCAGAATAGGTGTTGACATCAACCTGGACGATTTTGATAAGCTTGGCAGTAAAATTCCATTACTGTTAAACCTAATGCCTTCGGGCAAATACCTGATGGAGGATTTCTATTATGCCGGGGGCTTACCGGTAATTTTAAATGAATTAAAAGATCTTTTACATAAAGATGTAATAACTGTTACCGGTAAAAATCATCATGAAAATATTAAAGGAAAAACAGATTGTTACAATGATGACGTAATTGCCACTTATCAAAAGCCTTTGATACCCGAAGCAGGCTGTATTGTAGTAAAAGGTAATCTTGCTTTAAATGGTGCAGTAATGAAACCATCAGCAGCTACGCCCGCTCTATTAGGCCACACAGGCCGTGCAGTAGTGTTTGAAAGTATAGAAGACTATCATGCCAGGATTGATGATCCTGATCTGGATATTGATGAAAGCTGCGTAATGGTTTTGAAATATGTAGGCCCTGTTGGCTATCCTGGCATGCCGGAAGTAGGAAACATGGCTTTGCCTCAAAAAATATTAAAGAAAGGCGTTAAAGATATGATTCGAATAAGTGACGGGCGAATGAGTGGTACTGCTTACGGCACAGTTGTGCTACATGTATCACCAGAATCTGCCATTGGCGGCAATTTAGCCTTAGTGCAAAACGGAGATATGATTGAGCTTAACGTGAAGGAAAGAAAATTACACCTCCATGTAACAGAAGAAGAATTAGGATTAAGAAGAAAAAAATGGACCGCTCCTAAACCTGTAGCGGGAAGGGGATATGTGAGTTTGTACATAAAACATGTAATGGGTTCTGATAAAGGTGCTGATCTCGATTTTTTACAGGGAAATTCCGGAAGTGAAGTGACGAGGGATTCGCACTAGCAAGTATTTCCTGATACATCTATAACACCGAACGGTAATCTCACTAAACGTGGCTTTCATTATCGATATCCTTATACCAGTTGCTAATTCATCCTGATTTATGCTTTAATAGAAAGATTTTGGTTGGCTACCATCTCTTTCACCGGTAATAACGAAAGTGTAATTGCAGTCGTTTTGAAGATAACCTTACAGGATTTATGAACCTGGCGGAATCATCAAAATATTATCCTTGCATGAAAAAGACCTGGATAGAGTTCCTAAGAAAACCCATCACCCAAAACAAATCACAACTCGATGGAATAAAAAATAAACTATTAAATTTACTATGCCCAATGCTCTTCTTGGAGCCATCGTATGTTCAAAAACCCAAATAATAGTTCGATATGATTCCTGATCGAACAAATACAGAGACAGCAAAGTACCATGGCACAGACAAACTTATTATAGGCATTGTTTTAGCTGTCATTACTTTTTGGCTTTTTGCCCAAACCACATTAAACATTGCCCCTGCAATGAGTGCAGATCTAAAAATTACTCACGATCTGAACAATCTTGCTGTGAGCATTACGGCGTTGTTTTCCGGGATTTTTATTGTTGTAGCCGGTGGACTGGCAGACCGAATAGGCAGGGTGAAACTTACTTACATTGGTTTGCTACTTAATATTATTGGCTCCTTTCTGATTGTTATTTCACCTTCAGGTACCGCTGTATTTTTATTAGCAGGGCGTATTTTGCAGGGACTTTCAGCAGCTTCTATCATGCCTGCTACACTGGCGCTGGTGAAAGCTTATTATGATGGTAAAGGACGCCAGCGTGCCATTAGCTTTTGGTCTATTGGCTCATGGGGTGGCTCGGGCCTCTCTGCCTTGTTCGGCGGATTGATTGCTTCTACCATTGGCTGGCGGTGGATTTTCGTTCTTTCTATTCTTGTTGCTATTGTAAGTTATTTATTAATCAGGGGAACGCCGGAAAGCAAATCAACGGTTACAGAAAAAAAAGCATTTGATTGGACAGGGCTTATCGCATTTATTATAGCCATGCTGGCCATAAACATCGTAATTGGGCAAGGCTCCGGCCTTGGTTGGCTAAGCCCTGCCATAATAATTTGCAGCATCATTTTTATCATATCCACTATTGCCTTCTTCCGGATAGAGAACAAGAGCAAAAACAGTTTTGTTGATTTGTCACTTTTTAAAAATCGAACATTCTCAGGAGCTACACTATCGAACTTTCTACTAAACGGAGCTGCCGGAACACTGCTTGTCTCGTTGGCGCTCGTACAATCTGAGGCTGGATTATCTTCTTTGCAGTCGGGCTTAATAACTGTTGGTTATTTAGTAGCCATACTTAGCACTATTCGTGTGGGCGAAAAATTACTTCAAAAAATGGGGCCGAGAAAACCAATGTTGCTGGGCTGTTACATAACCGGGCTGGGTATCCTGCTTACCAGTTTTACCTTTCTCATGGCTAAGGAATATATTATTGTTGCATTTATTGGGTTCACGTTATTTGGAGTAGGACTCGGCTTTTATGCCACCCCCTCCACCGATGCAGCTTTAAGTAATGTTCCGGATAATAAGGCGGGGTCTGCATCCGGTATATATAAGATGGCATCGTCCTTGGGAGCTGCGTTTGGCGTTGCCATTTCTGCAGCTATTTTTTACGGGCTAAGCACTATGAAAGGAGTTCCACCGATGGTGGATATTTTCATGGGCAGAACTGATAACATAGGTGTACGGTATGGAGCCGGTATAGGTCTCTTTTTTAACGTATTTATGGTTGTTGTAGCCATTATAGCCATTCTGATAACTGTGCCAAAATCAGCACCCAAAAAAACATTTAAATAATATGAAGCATAATTTTTTTCAATTAAATATTACAAGCAATGGAAATCACTCAAATTAAAACCTTCAACAATAAAATGGACAGCTTCATTGATAAGTTGCTTCCGGAACTGGAAGAGATTTATAAAGATATTCACCGGAACCCAGAGTTGTCTATGCAGGAATTGCGGACGGCAAAAATTGCTGCGGATTATTTAACCAAATATCAATTGGAAGTTTCAACAGGTATCGGGGTAACCGGTGTGGTGGGAATTTTGAAGAATGGGGAAGGCCCGACAGTAATGCTGCGGGCAGATATGGATGCGCTTCCTGTTACCGAGGCTACGGGGCTGCCTTACGCAAGTACGAAAGTGGCCAGAGACGAAGAAGGGATAGAAGTAGGTGTGTCACATGTTTGTGGACATGATCTACATGTAACATGGTTAATAGGCGCTGTAAGATTATTTTCCGAACACAAAGATCAATGGAAGGGAACTTTAATGGCTGTTTTCCAGCCCGGCGAAGAAGTTGGCCGTGGTGCACAAGGTATGATAGACGATGGCATAATGGATCGTTTTCCCAAACCGGATATCATTCTTGGGCAGCATGTAATGGTGGGCGAATCCGGTACCGTTGGTTATCGCAGCGGCGCCATATTATCCGCAGGCAATAGCCTTAAAGTTAAAATTTTTGGCCGTGGCGCACATGGGTCGTCGCCGCAAACGTCCATTGACCCGGTGATTATGGCAGCTGCTACCACTATGCGCTTACAAACTATTGTTTCACGCGAGATAGCGCCAATAGAAAACGCAGTGCTAACAATAGGAGCATTACAGGCAGGCACCAAAGAGAACATAATCCCTGAAGATGCCACACTAAAATTGAATATCCGGACTTTTGATGAAGGCGTACGGGACCATATACTTTCAGCGGTTAAACGTATTTGTTGCGCAGAATGTGCTGCATCTAATGCGCCAAAGGATCCTGAATTTACTACTTTGGACAGTTATCCGTTAACCGTGAATGATGCAATAGCTACCGCGAAAGTTACTGAAGCCTTCAATGCGCAATTTGGTGATAGATCGCACGAGACTCAACCCGCTTCTGCGAGTGAAGATTTCAGTGTTTTTGGGAGAAATTGGAAAGTGCCGTATGTTTTTTGGTTTGTGGGTGGAACAGATCCAAAAATATATTTGGAAGCAAAAAAAAATAACCAGTTGAATTCCATACCCAGTAACCATTCACCAAAATTTGCTCCGGTAATAAATCCAACACTAAAAACCGGCTTGCAGGCTATGATGACAGCTGCCGCAGCCTGGTTGAATTAAACCTCTGCCAGTTAGATGGACAAATTACATTCGTTCTATAATTTTCTTGACGTAGCAGGGACTTTCGCTTTTGCCATAAGCGGAGCCGCGGCTGCAAAACAGCGTGGCCTTGATCTTTTTGGGATTTGCGCCATTGCATTTATTGTTGCCTGTGGCGGGGGAATTATGCGTGACCTTTGTATCGGTGCTATTCCGCCCGCAGGCTTAACGAACTGGCGTTATTTGGTTTGGGCAATTATCGCTACAGGGTTAACTGTCGGCTTATTTTCTGTTGTACAACGGCTAAACCGCCCGGTGCTGCTCTTTGATGCCGTTGGTTTATCATTGTTTGCAGTGACAGGTGCACAAAAAGCGCTGTATTATGGCCATAATGCGGAGGTTGCTATTCTTTTGGGAACCATTACAGCCGTTGGCGGTGGAGTATTACGGGATATTTTGCTTAATCGGGTTCCCGTCATTTTAGAAAGAGAAATTTACGCATCGGCGGCGCTTATAGGGGCTGTAACTGTAGTTTTGGGAAATTATCTAAAATGGGTATCAGGCGATTGGGTTGCGATCATTGCTTTAAGTATATGTTTTATAATACGGATATTAGCACTCCACTATCATTGGAACCTGCCTGCTTCTTCAACTGACAAAACCGGATCGGGTAAATAAAACAAGACATTGTTGCTTCACTGTCTTTATATCTTCACTTTAAAACACAAGATATATTGGACTAAAACTTTAATTGTTTAAAATATTTTTAGAAAGATTAATAAGGCAGTTTTGACAATATATGAATCATCACAACTTTAACGTTCGATTCTATCTTTATAATCTTGTATTACTTTTTTTTGCTTAAAAAACCCTTGAATTTTATCTAACAAATTCCGGCCATATAATTACAAAGAAGGTATTGATCTTTATACTCGGAATGGAAAAGAAAACATGTAGCCATTGCAACGTCTTTCAATCGGCCGATTGGAGCACAGGTAAACACTCCTTTGACATTTCCTTATGGAATTCGTTATTGTTAGTGAACGTTATGTATAGATGATTGCTTTGTTGTGTCCAGGCAAGTGAAGCAGGGATACTTTAAGCACCTGTTTCACCAGAAACTCCATCTAATAAACTTCTGGTTAAAATAAGAAAATGCTGCGCTTATAATTAACTATAAGTACAGTTATAATAGTTAATAGTAGATGTCCATATTATTATTGCAAGTATTTAAGTAGTGTAACGGTAAAATTTGTCTACTTAAAAATACTCCAGGTCTCTTATTAAAATTTATAAACCCTGACATAATGCAACTTAAAAAATATCAGTATGTAATTTTTTACAAGATATAGATGTTTTTAACTGCTTGAAATGTTCTACAATTAAACTCATGCCACGTGCTATTAATTAGGTTTAAAAGTAAAAGTATGTGCTATTTAATCATACCGACACTTCCATACCTTCTTTAGCGAACGTACTATTAGGAAACGTCTCCCGACAATCTTTTTCCATCGAGTCAAGAAAATCATCATCATGATCGGGATCATGGTGAGTAATGATAAGTTTTTTTACATTTGCCTGAATACATAATTCAACAGCTTGCCGCCAGGTGCTGTGCCCCCAGCCTTTGTACTTTAAATATTCTTCTTCAGTATATTGTCCATCGTGGATAAGTAAATCCGCATCTCTGGCAAGTTCTACGATACGAGTGTCTATTCCGTTTATATGTTCAATATCGGTGCAAATTACTACTGCCCGCGATTCGTCCTCAATTCGCAATCCGTAAGACCCACCAGGAAATTTATGATGTTGTGGGGCTGCGGTTACATTGGCGCCATAAAACGTCTCTTTATCCCCCAACTGTAAAAACTCAAATTGCGCTCCCATGGCTTCCAGTTCCACGGGAAAATAATCTCTTCGCATCTGCAATGAAAATATGTCCTTTATATTCTTATATTTTCTTTCTTTTCCCATTACATGTATGCCGATTTTTTGACTTTTATTATAAGCTGGCGCAAAAAAAGGAAATCCCTGTATATGGTCCCAATGAAAATGCGTAAATGAAATATTCATGGTTTCTTGTTTGAAGCCTTGAGAAACAAGTTCTTTACCCAAATTACGAATCCCTGAACCAGCATCTATTATTACTTTTCGATTGGCCTTTTCCCGGGTTATGCAAATACAAGTTGTACTGCCACCATAACGCAGATATTGTTTGCCACACACAGGAAGCGAACCACGCACGCCGTAAAATTTTACTTTCATTTATTTTTGATTTTCTTAAAGTTTCTTTAATGTAAATAATAGTTAAATAGCGGGAAAACCTCTTTCGCTTCCTTTTTTCATTTATAGGCTTTATAACTTAGCTGCCATTCTTTCGTTTCAAAATCTGAAAGCATGGAAATTAAATTTATTGTGTTTACAAAACGCTAAATGGCACCATTACTATCTACAGAAACCGTTTTAACTGAGCGCTATGTTTTGCGGTCAGTCCGAAGCCATCACTGTTGCTAAAACTCGAAATGCATTTTTTTTTGTGTCGGAACCTGTAATATTGAAACCCGAAGGCAGCGTAATTGAATGAGGGCAAAGAATGGATGTTTGCAATTCAAGAGTTGCAGGTTGAGGATTGCTTAACGCTACAAGTAATTCTACAAGTGAATAAATCTGTTTAATCGTTGGTTCTGTTTTTTAGTTTATCAAAGTTAATTTCTTGCATACTCACTCCACTCTTTCTGTAAAAGCATCGGTTTTCTCACCTAAAAATTCTACCCATGCTTTTTTCATACACGGATAATGTTTTGCCGCTTCAACAAGATTCATGAATGCAACAAGATTTGCTTCAAATCGGGTTGCTAAAATGTCATCAGCAATTTTTCCTGCA
This sequence comes from uncultured Chitinophagaceae bacterium, assembly GCA_963800635.1. GTDB lineage: Bacteria > Bacteroidota > Bacteroidia > Chitinophagales > Chitinophagaceae > Ginsengibacter. The sequence continues at coordinate 73,991 of CAWDCB010000002.1, read as the reverse complement.
GGTGTAAATGCTTTATGTGCCATTGCTAACGAAAACATATTTGGAAAAACATTTGTGCCAAGATGTTCCAACGGCATCCTTAATGACCACAATGCTTTGTTTCCACCCGCCATTGATGGAGAAGCGGACATCAGTAGAGCATGGCGTCCATTGAATGGCTGGGGACGAAATCTTGAAACCCAGTCAATTGCATTTTTAATTAAGCCAGGCATTGAGCCATTATATTCCGGCGATGAAATAATGAAAGCATCGTTTGCTAAAATGCGGTTGCGAAATTCTCCCGCACCTTGAGGCTGCAAATTATTTGCTTCTAAATCCTGATTGAAGGAAGGACAATCAAACTCATTCATGTTTGCAAAGTCAACGATCCCACCATTTTTTTCAATTACCCGGCCCGCTAAATTTGCAAGTTGAGTATTTAATGAATCATGTCTAAGTGATACTGAAAAAACAAGAAACCGTATCGGCTCATTTTGTTTAGTAGATTGCTGCTCATTCATTGTATTCTGTTTTTAAATGACTATTTAGATGATTTATTTAGTCTTCAGTTAAGTTCTTTCAATAGATTTTCCAGGTCAAGTTGCTTTGTAAACATTTCTATTGAGCCATCTGGTTTGTAAGTCCACAACTCTTTAGGCCTGTCCCAATATAATTCTACACCATTATTGTCAGGGTCATTCAGGTATAAGGCTTCCGAAACTCCGTGGTCACTTGCACCCGTTAAAGGATAATTGGCTTTTCGTAACCGGTCGTAAATAACAGCCAGATCTTTTCTTGTTGGGTAGAGAATAGCTGTATGATAGAGTCCCACACCATTAATTGGTGCTGGCGGCGCATCTTTGCTATGCCATGTGTTTAAGCCAATATGATGATGGTAGCCGCCTGCTGAAATAAATGCCGCCTGGGTTCCATACATTGTAGTCAGTTCAAACCCCAACAAATCACGATAGAACTCCAGTGAACGCTCAATGCTTGCTACCTTTAAATGCACATGCCCTATTCGTGCTTGTGTAGGAATAACATACTTTCCACTCATTTTAAAAATATTTTAAGGGATTTGCTAAATAATAATATTACTGTGCTAAATAATTGCCTCATAAAAACCTTATTACATTCATCTAAAATGAAACGTCTTTTCTGTCCATAACTTTCTTTTGAAATGCCATCAAAAACTTTGGAGGCTACTGCTTAAAAAATTCCACATCACCCTTACCATCACATCAGTATTTATATCGGTTTTGATTCCTTGGGCATCCTGTATCTAGATGCAGAAAAGCGGAAGGAGATTGATCGTAGATAAAGCTAAAAAATATTTATTATATGTTTATTATTTCGAGTTAAACTTATGCTTAACCAATTTTAACTGAAGTCATGGTAAGCGAACCGCCCACAGCTTTGTCATTAAAAAAAGACACAGAGTCCTTATGACCTTTTAATCCCAAAGTGTACATTAATGGCAGGTAATGCTCCGGTGTAGGAATCGCCAACATTGCCTCTCTGCCCATGCTTTCGTATTTAATCAGAGGCTCATAATTTCCGCCGCTAATCAACTGTTTAAATTTGTTGTTCATTTGTATTGCCCAATCATAACCATATTCGCTTTCTCCCAATTTGTCCCATGACACCATCCTAAGATTGTGTACCATGTTTCCACTTCCAATAATCAACACGCCCTTCTTTCTTAATTCATACAGTTCTTTTGCTAAATCATAATGATACTGAGGGCCCTTTGTATAATCTATGCTTAACTGCAATACAGGAATTTTTGCTTCAGGGTACATGTGTCTAACCACTGTCCAGGTTCCATGATCCAAACCCCAATCATGGTCTAATTCTATATGTGCGGAGTGGATTAAATCTGCTGTTTCTTTCGCTAATACGGGATTGCCAGGGACTTTATATTGCACGTCAAAAAGTTCTTGTGGAAAGCCACCAAAATCATGAATGGTTTTTGGAAAATCCATAGCCGTGATCTTTGTCCCTTTGCTGAACCAATGCGCCGAAACCACCAACACTGCTGCCGGTGTGGGAATCTCTTTGGCCATCTGTGTCCAACGTTGGCTAAATTCATTGTCTTCAATGCCATTCATAGGGGAACCATGGCCAATGAACAGTACAGGCATAAGATGTTCCTGTTCTTTCAAGTCACTGGTAAAAGCTTTAAATGCTGTTAATGTTGTCATACCTGCTACTCCTGTTATTAATGTTTTAAAAAATTGATTCCTGTTCATGCAACAGCTTTGCCCTAATATTAATAAGCCATGGTAAAACGTTGGCGTATATGTTTTGAATTTTCTAACTCATCCACAATAGCTACTGCAATATCTTCCACCGAGATAACGCTCCTGTTATTTGCATCAAATACCGGATTGTCCAACCCTGTTCTATAAGTTCCTTTTCTTACACCTGATGTACCATGATGCATTTCAATTGCCGGGCTCAAAAATGTCCAGTCTAACTCCTTTTCATTCTTTAGAATATTTAAATAGTCTCTTGCCGCAGAAGCTCCTGCTCTGAATTCTTTAGGAAATTGCGCCGTTTCTAAAAGTTGCACACCATCTGCGATGTATAAACTTCCTGCTCCTCCTACGACGATAAATCGCTTTATCCCGGATTTCTTTACACCTGCCTGAATAGCCTGAGCACCCTCTAAAAATTCGTTATACAAATCTGGGTTGGCCCATCCGGCATTATATGCGCTGATTACAGCTTCTTGTCCTTTCACGGCATCCTCCACTTCACTTTGATTTAGAACATTTGCTTTAATTACAGACACGGTCGATCCCTGTTTTATTTTTTCAGGGTTACGGACAATTGCGGTCACCTCATGTCCTCTTTGCAAGAGTTCATTTAAGATGGCAGATCCCACGAAGCCCGATGCTCCTATTAGTGCTACTTTCATTTTAACATATTTTAATTAAGACAAAGATAGCCGCAAAGAAGTACCCAACCCATTGCGTACAAACAAGAAAAAGCATTGATTTTGGTCAATGCTTTTCGCCTGATAAATATTTATTTTTTGTTGAAATTCTTTTCCTGATCCGACTTAAAGTTTCGGGTGTAAGACCGATGTAAGAAGCAATCATGTGCTGCGGAACCCGCTGGACAATATTGGGATAAAGTGCAGTAAAATCAGCATAGCGTTGTTCTAAGGAAGAACCAATAATAGAGGTTAATCGTTTTTGCATTGCTAAATAAGCACCGGTTATATTCAAACGTGTAAAGGTTTCATATTTAGGCACTTCTTGAAGTAATTCTTCATGTGCTGATTTAGTGACAAGTACCATTTCTGTATCTTCCAATGCATCAATATTGTAGGTTGCCGGTTCGCCTGTAAGAAAGCTATATAAATCTGAAATAACCCATCCCTCTACACCAAACTGGATGATGTGTTCAATTCCATTATCATCTACAGAATATTCTCTTAATGCTCCTTTTTCAATAAATGCGATGGTCTTGCAAACGTCGCCTTCCTGCAACAGGTATTGCTTCTTACGCAGCTTTTTTGATTTGAGGTATTGTTTAATATCTTCCTCTTCTTTCGGCGCCAGGCTGACTTTCTTATTGAAGTTTTGGAAGAACAATTCGTACATAAAGTTCTGAATCAGGGATGCAAAGATGCTAAAAGTTCGTTGATACCGGCATACCATAATTTATATTCTTTATCATTCTGCTAGTTAATACTTTTGTTTTCCTTTTTTTAACCTGTCTTGCTAATGCTTCAACTGCCTGTGCTGTAGCTGCCTCAAAAGTTTTGCATCGGGCACTGGAAAGCAGATCATTGCCGGGTATAATTAATCTTATGGTGCAAAATTTATTCTTCTTTGTATTTGATTTGTCAACTTTAAGAGAGACTTCAATGCTAATAATCTCTCTATAAAACCTGATGAGTTTTTTTACTTTACCCTGAATAAAATCGCCTACCTCTTTCCTAAGGGTAAAAGCAATGCTCTGAATATGAATTTTCATAAAATTTGTTTTAGTTTTTTGCATTAATGTTACGCGCTTATTTTCATTTCGTTAAAGATCATTTTGGAAAGTACTCCTTCCCATGTTTTTGCTTTCCCTTCCAATTCTGACATTTCATAAATACCGTTGACGCTACTATCATAAAATGATACAGGAATAGGCTCAGCGTTATTTTTAAAAGCAAACTTTAAATCAATACTTCTAAGATGCGGTTCGAATTTTGCCTTCTTTTCAGTACCAATAACTATACTGTCATACTTTTTTTCGACAGTGCAATTTTTTACCTCTCCCATAGCAATGCAAATGGTATTACCGGGATTTTTAAAATCTAAGACCAATAAGATCTTCTTTATGCCATCAAGACCAATTATTTTGCTTCTTAATAATTCCTGGCTTGAAAAGGATAATCCTTGCCGGGTGCCTTCCTGGCTAAAAAGCTTAAGAAATGTTGCATTTCGCTTCTTATTTTTATTCTTGTTAATAAGAGCAAAGATTAATGGAATACCAATAGCGCTTATAATAATAAGCAATGCTGAAATTATAGTTGACATGACGATACATTGAAATAATTAAATAATAAATTACTACCGGGTAAGAACAACCAAAAAGGTGACCCATAAATTAAATAGCGGAAAACTAAAGAGGGGGAATTACCAAAAATAATGCTCGGGAAAAATCAATATTAATCCTATTCGTTTACAGTATAAGTGTGGCTGGGCAAAAAGTTTTTCCTCGTAAAATAAATTTATTCGGTTTTGAAAAGCTAGCGTATCAATAAGATTTGCAAAAGGAAAAAATCTGTATTGAGTGGTTGAACTATTTTGATGACGAGAGTTGATTATAGCAGCAGTGTAGTCATCACTTGTAAAATGGTCGAGAAGATCTATTGGGAGAGTCTCCTTCTCAATGTTACTTGTTAATTGTTTACCAGATACCGCGCGCGCACTGCCCTGAAATGGAGCAATAAAGAAAAAAGATGATATTATTATGGCTAACAAAAAACGCATAAACGCAAAGGTAGGTCACCAGTTTGTAATAAAATGTGAAACCTCTTGTGGATGTTTTCTTTGAGCATGAACACCTCTGTCTTAAAGAATTTCACTACATTACCTGCCGGGCTCACCACTATTTGCCTGAACAACCAAATTAATTACAGTTTTTTTAATAATAGAGTTGTATAACAAAGCTGCTATATGAATTGGTTGATTCTTTACGAGATAGTTTATATAGTTATTGTTACCTGTATTTGCATTCGTATTATTTATGATACTCGCAATAACACCAAAACTTTGGCATACCTGCTGCTCGTTATTTTTCTTCCAATAGTTGGAATTTTCTTTTATTTCTCGCTTGGTATCAATTATCGCAAGCGAAAAATATACAGCAAGAAATTATTTAAAGACGAAAACTTGGCAAAAAAATTAAGGACAGATATATTTCGCTATTCTAAACAAACATTTGAAAAAGGCAATGCCGCTCTCTCAGGAAATAAAGAATTGGCATATATGCTTACAAGACACAGCATGAGTGCACTAACTGCCGGTAATGCTGTAAAGCTCTTGATTAATGGAGAAAGAAAATTTCCAGAAGTATTGGAGGCAATACGACAAGCTCAAGACCATATTCATATTGAATATTATATTTATGAAGATGATAAAATAGGGAAAGCAATCGAACAAGCATTAGCTCAAAAAGCAAAAGAAGGTGTTTCAATTCGTTTTATTTATGATGATTTCGGCAGCCGGTCTATTCGTAAAAAACTGGTTCAACGCCTGAAAGATGCAGGCATACAAGCGTTTCCTTTTTATAAAGTGATTTTTATAGCACTTGCAAACAGGCTTAATTATCGCAATCACAGAAAAATTATTGTTATTGATGGACAAACGGCTTTTGTAGGCGGCATTAATATCAGCGATCGATACGTCAATAGTGATATAAACAAACTATTTTGGCGTGATACACATTTGCGCATTGATGGGCCTGGCGTGCATTATCTGCAATATCTTTTTTTATGCGATTGGAATTTTTGTGCGAAGGATGACTTGCAGCCCAACGAATTGTTTTTTCCAAAACCGTCGAGGCTTTTAAAAGGCAACAAGATTGTTCAGGTAGCAGCAAGTGGCCCCGATTCAGATACGCCCACCATTTTATTTTCCTTGCTACAAGCAATTAATCTTGCTACAAAAGAAATTCTAATCACTACTCCCTATTTTATTCCGGGAGAAAGTTTAATTGATGCGCTTATAGTAGCAGCAATGAGTGATATATCAGTAAAACTCTTAGTGCCTGGACATTCGGACTCATGGCTTGTTAATGCTGCGGCCCGTTCTTATTATGATGACCTGTTAAATGCCGGGGTAGAAATCTATTTATACAATAAGGGATTTGTACACGCAAAAACAATGGCTGCAGACAGAAAGATTGCCATCGTAGGAACAGCTAACATGGATTATCGCAGCTTTGACCTGAACTTCGAAGTAAATGCAATTGTCTATGATGAAGAGTTAGCGAATGAATTAAGTAATGTGTTTTTTGAAGATATAAAGGAAGCCGAAAAAATTGATTTGGACTCCTGGAATGCACGATCCAAATATAAACAATTGCTTGAAAAGTCCGCAAGGCTTGTTTCACCACTTTTATAACTAGTAATGCATCTTTATTAGAGCAAAATCTGATTTCATTATCAGCGTTTTTACATCAACAGGAACCACGCTGCAAGGTAAAAAGGTCTTTTGCTTTACCCAGCAAGCAGATTCGCCAAACCATTGCAACTTTTCAAAATAAGAACCACTAAAGATTCATTATACTCTCTTTTCTTCATTAATTCTCCCACAAAGTTCGCCTTTTGGCTTCTGAAGCGGCAATGAAATTCCGGCATAAACCGCTAGCGCTATTTATTCCGTTGCTTCATTGCCTTGGTCGCCAAAAGCCGGTGAATGTTTCATAATTAATTTTTAAAAATTTAAAAAATTGAGTCATGGAAAACGTAACAAATTTATCAGTATTAAACGCTTTTGCAGAAGTAGAATTGGTTTACAAATCAAAAGTAAAACCTTCGCAAAGACCATGAGATAAAATCATCAAAAGAATGTTATGATATTCTGCTACAAACCTGGGATGAAAACAAGATAGAATTTGTTGAGCAGTTCAAGATAATTCTGATGAATAAAGCTAACAGGGTTTTAGGAATTTATGAATTATCTACCGGAGGAGTTTCAAGCACGGTAGTGGATGCAAAATTGGTTTTTGTAGCTGCTTTAAAAAGCCAATGCCTGCAATATTATTTTAAGCCATTATCCAAGGTATTTTAACTATGTAAAGTAATTAGAGTAAAATACCCTTGATACTTCTGGAAAACCTACAGACCACATAATTGCTTTCCACTAAGTTATTTTAAGGCTGTTTATTGAAAACCGGTGAAATTCTAACTTGTCAGGATCGTTCACCTTTCAATCAAAAAGATATCGTTCCGAAAATCCATTAATTGCCCGCATTTCGCACAAATAGGCGAGCCATACTTTTTTGTAGATTTACGACAGGCATCGTCCAATACCTATAGTAAGCAAATGGCTGGATACTCCCAGTGCTTTGCGGCAGGTTGATCGGATTACATGAGCTTATCGCCCGCAACTTTGCGCTAATTTCTTGATACCGGCTTTCGCTAAAAGGTCTTATGCCAATTGCACCTGGATGTGGCCATCCGCATTAAATATTGTAACCATGATATCCGATGAACGCTGTTGTCAGTAAGATGAACTCTGTTGCAGGTGAACATTTTCAACTTGCTGAGCAAAAGAAAAAGCCAAAAAAGTTAAAGGAGCAGAAACCCAATAAAAATTGATCAAAAGTAAAATCGATGTATTTAACCTACTTTCCTTAAGTTATTCAAATAATTTGTTGGCGATAATCCAAACTGTTTATGAAAATCCCGTGAAAAGTTACTATTAAGATTATAGCCAACCATATTGGCAACTTCGTTGATCTTATATTTTCCCTCTGATAGAAGTTCAGCGGCTTTTTTTAGCCTTGAAAGATTGATCAGTTCGTTTGGCGTAAGGTCAGACAAGCCCTTTATTTTTCTATAAAACGTGCCCCGGCTCATGTTCATCATTTTTGAAAGTGTTTCCACATCAAGATCTCTTTCCATAATACTTTCGTCTATTACTTTTTGCAATTCTTCTAAAAAACTTTTGTCTGCTGTTGTTGATGCAATTCCTTTTATATGGGCCAGCGGGGAATGAGCGTAAAATTCTTTTATATGCAGGCGGTTATTTAAAAGACTGTTGATCTGGGCCAGCAAATGCTCAAGCACAAATGGCTTTTCAATATAAGCATCAGCACCGGTTTCAAGCCCTTCAATTTTTGAGGTGATGGTATTCTTTGCCGTAAGTAAAATAACCGGGATATGGCTATATTGAATACCTGTTTTTATTGTTTTACACAACTCAATGCCATCCATTACGGGCATCATGATATCACTTATAACCAGCTGAATATTTTCCTTTGCTAAAACTTCCAAAGCCAGCTGGCCATCTGTAGCTGTGAAGATATTATAACTAGTATGCAGCTCTTTCTGCAAAAATTTCACGATCTCCCTGTTATCCTCGACCAATAAGATAGAAATTTCAAACTGCTGCCCTGGTTGCGTTTCTTCATCTTCAACAACTGCATTAGTTTCTATTGTTTCAAATTTATCCAGGTCAATTTCCGTTTCCTGGTGCACGGGAATAGATAATAAAAAAAAGTTACAGTTATTCACCGGATGTTTCAATTCCAGTTTCCCTTTATGCAGTTCTGCCAATGAACGTGACAGCGGCAATCCAATGCCTGTACCCGCAAATTTTTCTGTTTGTTTAAGTCTATAAAAAGGTTCGAAGATTTTATCCTTCAACTCATAGGGAATGATAAAACCATCATTTTTAAATTCGATATGAAAAAAATAATCATCACTATTGAATGGAAGTAATTTTAAAATCACGGATTGTTGTGCATACTTTATCGCATTGTTCAAGAGATTACTGGTAATTTTTCTTAACGCCTCCCCATCGACATAAGCCATCAAGGTAATTCTGGGGATCTCCAACTTAAATGACAATTTCTTTTCTTCGGCAGCCGGCTTGTAGGTGGCAAACATTTCACGGAGTAATTCATTGATATCTGTTTTTACAAAACTTAATGTATAGTTATTTGCTTCGGCTTTCCGAAAATCAAGTAATTGATTCGTAAGATGAATTAACCTGTTAGTGTTTTTTTCTATCATGATAAGGTGCTCCTGCAAAATTGCATCTTTTGGAAATAAATTCAGGAGTTTTTCCACAGGTAGTTTTATTAGTGTAAGTGGCGTTCTTATCTCGTGCGTAACATTCGTGAAGAATTCAATTTTAGCATTATAAACTTCACGCTCCTTAGCGATTTCGAGTGTTTTTATTCTCCGTTGGTTCTTTTCACGCATCGCGATATGGTAATACATGAAAATAATCAACGCAATGGTAATGACAATCAGCGCATAAAGTAAATACGCAAGGCGGCTTTCCCACCAGGCCGGTAATATTTCCACTTTTAACTGCGTAAGCTTATTGTTCCATATCTTATCGCCGTTACTCCCTTTAATTTCAAAAGTATAATTGCCCGGTGGCATCTTGGTGTAATAGATTTTGCGGTTGCTTTCAATCTTCGTCCAGTCTTTATCAAGCCCCACCATTTTATACATATATTCATTAAGTGCAGGCATCGTATAACTTAAAGCAGCTACCTCAATATTTATATTGGAGCTGTCATAAGTAAGCGTAATTTTTTTTGTATATTCAATCGATTGGTGCAATATAGAATTTTGGGGCTCAACCTTTAAATCTTTATTATTTACCTGAAGGCCGGTAATGAACACCGGCGGCACAACCTTGTTTTCAACAAACGCAGAAGGATTGAAACTGATCATCCCTTTCACGGTACCAAAAAATAAATTGCCATCGCTATTTTTAAAGCCGGAGTTATAATTAAATTGTTCGCTTAACAACCCGTTGTTCGTACTATATATTTTACTTTGATTCTTTTGCAGGTTTAATGTTATCAGGCCTTTTGAAGTAGAAACCCAAAGCCAGCCATTTTTATCTTCCAGCATTTTGAACACCTGGTTGTCGCCCAGGGCAGGCTCACTTATATAACGTATGATTCTTTTCGATCCGGGATCGAAATAACATAAACCACTTTCTGTACAAAACCAAATGTTATGTTTGCTGTCTTCGAATAAATTGTTTACGTAGTTATTTGTCAATGAATGCTGATCGGCCGTGTCATACCGTAAATTACCTTTCTCACCCGTTCGCTCATTGTAGTAATAAACCCCATTGCCATAGCTGCAAACCCATAATGTTCCCTGTTCATCTTCATGTATTGCCTGTGCCTGGTGATTAAAAAATGGCATCAGTAAAAAATCGTCATGCTGCTTGTCATATTTATATAGTCCATTCCATGTACCAATTAAAATATCGCCTTCATTTGTTTTATAGAGTGTAACAATAAAATTACTGCTTAAAGAATTTATCCTGTTACTTTTTTCATAGTGGCGAATAACTTTTTCTGTTCTTAAATCCATTACATCAAGGCCATGTTCATAAGTTCCGACCCATAGTTCATTATTATCTGCGAGTAAGCCATGTATGTTCTGATAGGCGATATCAGTTTTTGAATTCCCGGGCATGAAGTTTTTAAACAATCCGCTTTTCAAATCGAGTTTGTTTAATCCTGCATCTTCTGTTCCAATCCACATGTTGCCTAATTTATCAGCGCATATCTCGTGAACCAGGTTGCCGCTTAAACAGTTTGTGCCCGGTAACGGAAAAAATTTATTGAACTGGCTCAGTTGCTTTGAATAATAATTTATTCCACCAAAAAAAGTTCCAACCCAGGTGTTCCCTTCTTTGTCCTTACAAAAATCCGTAATTACATTGTCGTTGATAGAGTACGGATCTCCAAATTTTTTTTGGATGTGCTCACTTTTATTGGTTGAAAGATCAAGTATATACAGTCCGTCCTCGGTTCCAAACCAAAAAACATTTGCTGACTGTTGCATTATTTTATGCACCTGGATATTGTTTTGCCAAGCGGTATTCTTAAAAACATTTATTAGCTGCGATGTTTTTATATTAAATAAAAGTACCTGTTGTAATGTGGCAATTAAGATAGTTGTATCGCTTGCAGGATACATCGTCTGTATAAAAGTCGTCGCATTATTTTTAAAAATTTTATTGATGTCATACTCAACGAAAGAGTTTTTACCAGCGTCATATTTCTTTACTATGCTGGTTGCCGACGCATTCCATACTACATTATCATCACCGAGACATACAGCGACTGCGGGACTGGTATGATCGTTATAAGCAGTTACTTTATGATTGTTTTTATCAAGCCTGTACAAAATGCCATTAGCTATTAGCCATAAATTACCTATCTCATCGCCGGCAATGCTTCTTACTTCATTCTGAGGAATTCCATAATACAAAGAAAATTTTTCGCGCGCAGCATCATATGCGTATAAGCCCTTGTAAGTACCCACCCAAAGCGTTCCGTATCTATCTTCATATAAACTTAATATAGAATTACTGCCAATACTGTTTGCATCATTTACGTCGTTGCGAAATATCTTAAAGCTGGCGCCATCAAACCTGTTTAAACCATTGCGCGTACCAATCCACATAAAACCTTTGGCATCCTGTGTAATGCAGGTAATTGTATTACTCGATATACCATTATTGACCTGGTAGTTACGAAAATAATATGGCTGTGCCGCCAGGATGCATTTAAAAAGACAAAGAAATAATATGAATAGCAATCTTTTGATAAGCCTGAGTATTAGTATATCCGGGTTCAAAAATATTAAAGCTCCGCCATTAAAACGTGACCCGGACAAAGTTGACACGATTTGGAAACAAATTGGTACGCACCGATAACTGAATTGAAAAAGCAAATTGTTTTTTTGTAGTGATGATTGCCAACACATGCATCCCGCAAATAACTGACTACTTTTAAAAACAATAACTAATACGATTGCTTTATGCAAAGTTTAAAACTTTCAGCGTTATTACTGTCTGTACTAATGATGCCCATTATTGTACTTGCACAAACAAGACAAGTTACCGGCACGGTTACGGACAGCACAGGCAAAGGAATTCCCTCGGTAACCGTTACAGAAAGAGGCACCCATAATTCAACGGCAACAACCAGTAATGGAAACTTTACATTAAATATTTCCGGTAATAGTGCAGTATTGACTCTTTCTTCCGTAGGCTTTATCACACAGGAAATTCCGGTAAATAATGGAACCAGTTTCACCGTTGTATTGAGTAATTCAGCAGCCAACCTTGGCGAGGTAGTAGTGGTTGGCTACGGTACGCAACGCAAAAAAGATGTAACAGGCTCTGTGGTATCTGTTAATACAAAAGATTTTAATTCATTGCCTGTATCAAATGCAGGTGAAGCCATTGAGGGCAAGGCTGCAGGCGTTCAGGTAATAGCATCGGGTGCGCCGGGAAGTAATGTTACTTTCAGGATCCGGGGTACAGGTACTATTAATAATTCGGATCCGTTACTTGTTATTGACGGCGTGCCTGCAGATGCACCTTTGAACAATTTAAATCCTGATGATATTGCTTCCATCGACATATTAAAGGATGCGTCCGCGGCCGCGATTTATGGTTCCCGTGGCGCTAATGGCGTTGTGCTGATCACTACAAAAAGAGGTGCTAATGGAAAGGGCCATCTCTCATTTGATTTTTTTACCGGCTGGCAAAAAGCAACCAGCATAGTTAAGGTACTGAATGCGAAGCAGTTTGCGACTTTAAATAATGAAATACTCAGCAACGGTAATCAAACGGTGAACCCCGCATACGCAAATCCGGATACGTTGGGTAAAGGTACAGATTGGCTCGGTGCATTGTTCCGCACTGCGCCCACTCAAAATTATTCGCTGTCTTATTCAGGCGGCTCTGACAAATACACTTATTATGTTTCAGGCGGCGTCCTCGAGCAAAAAGGTATTGTTATCACAACTGCATATAAAAGGTACACTGCACAGTTCAACAGCCAGGCAAAGCCGCTCTCATGGCTGACTTTCGGTAACAATCTTACCTTAACAGCAGATGATAAGCCCGGTGGTTCCTATGACATACGGAGTGCAATGGCAGCCAATCCTGTTCAGCCCATTTTTGGCCAGGATGGTAAATATTCGGGCATAACAGGAAATTCGCTTTGGTACGGTGATATTACTAATCAAATAGGCACCGCCAACATCAATAATAACAGAACGCAAGGCTATAACGTGTTAGGAAATATTTATGCGGAGGTTTCCATTTTACCATCATTAAAATTCAAAACCACTGGTGGCATCCAGGCCTCATTTTTTGATAGCCGAAGCTGGGCCCCAATTTATAACTTTCAGCCAAACCCTCAAACGACGGCCTACCTGGCAGAGCAGTATAACAAATCGCTCACCTATTTGTGGGATAATTATTTCACTTATGATAAAATATTCGGTGCGGATCATCATCTTACTGTGCTGGCCGGCAGCAGCGCACAAAATAACCGGTTCGACTATTTAAGCGGCAACCGGCAAGATTTTCCAAGCGATGTAACCCAACAATTAAATAGTGGAACAGGAACTGCGAATGTAGGCGGCGATGCAGCCGAGTGGGCCTTATTGTCTTTTATGGGAAGAGTTAATTATGCCTATAAAGATAAATATCTTATCACCGCAACCTTAAGAAGGGATGGTTCTTCACGTTTTGGCAGCAACAATAAATATGGAACATTCCCTTCCGCATCTGCTGCGTGGCGTATTTCAAATGAAAATTTTTTTAAGGTAAATTTTATCAATGATCTGAAATTAAGAGTCGGCTATGGAGTTACAGGTAATCAAAACATCGGCAACTATTCCTTTGCTTCTTCCTTGCAAATTGCGCAATACAATTTTAATAATACACCCGTAAGTATTGTTTATCCATTGGTATTACCAAATCCGGGCGTACAATGGGAGCAGGTGGAACAAAGTAATATTGGCTTAGACGCTACAATGTTCAATAGCCGTGTAATGCTTACCATTGATGCTTATTTAAAGAACACTTCTAAAATGCTGGTACCTGCAGTAGTGCCTGTAACCACTGGTTATTCAAGTACTAACGTGCCTTCAGTAAACGCCGGAAGCCTGGAAAATAAAGGCATTGAATTTAGTGTCTCAACAAAAAATCTTATCGGTGTATTTTCATGGAACACGGATCTTAATATCTCATTCAACCAAAATAAAATTAAAAGCCTTAACGGCAGTACACCGTTGTTTGTTGACAATTATGGCTTGAATGCAAACTTCGGAATTGATAAGGCCGGCAGCCCTGCGAATGAGTTTTATGGATATGTAACCGACGGCATTTTTCAAACACAGAAGGATGTGGATAATCATGCTGTGCAACAGCAGGGAACCACGTCATACAACAGCACATCCCCTGGTGATATCCGTTTCAAAGATTTAAACAGTGATGGTATAATCAACGCTGATGACAGAACTTTCATAGGAAATCCAAATCCTAAATTTATTTATGCAATGAACAATAGTTTTACTTATAAAGGATTTGATCTCAGTATTTTTTTACAAGGTGTCGATGGAAATAAAATTTTCAATGCAAATAATATTTACCAGGAAGGAATGTCAACCGCACAAAATCAAACAGTTCGTACGCTCGGCAGGTGGGAAGGCGAAGGCACAAGCAATTATATGCCGCGGGCGATCTATGGAGATCCAAACCAGAACGCAAGAGTATCTAACAGGTACATTGAAGACGGCTCCTACCTGCGTATAAAAAATCTGACGCTGGGCTATACACTACCGCACGCTTTGACCCAACGCATAAATTTTTCTTCGGTAAGATTTTATGCGTCGTGTTTGAACCTCGCAACATTTACGCATTACAGCGGCTTCGACCCTGAAGTGGGTGCAAATGGCGTTGACTATAGCGTTTATCCTGTAACAAGAACAATAAGTGTTGGCATTAACTTAAACTTATAAGAACCAGTTATGAAATCGATCAATTATATAACTTTTTGTTTGCTGATAATTTCTGTCGCAAGTTGCAAAAAATATTTAGAGAAGGTACCGCTTGACAGTGTTAATACTTCTAACTTTTTTAAAACTGCTGATGATGCAATAAATGCAGTGAATGCTGCCTACCAGCCCCTGCAAAGACCGAAATTGTATAACCTGCGTATGTGGACCTCTGATATATTTGCCGGTAACAGTGTTGTGGGTGCCGGTGGCGGAACCGATGGTATTGAAACCGTTGAGGAAGCTAATTTTACAACTGACCCAAGCAATGCAGGGGTACTGGATTTGTATCGCGGGCCTTACCCCGGAATTTTATATTGCAATGAAGTGATAAAGAATGTGCCGGGAATGAATATTGATAGCACCTTACGCAATCGTATCGTGGGCGAGGCTAAATTCTTAAGAGCAAATTATTATTTTATTTTGGTAAGGTATTTTGGTGATGTGCCCTTGATTACCGTACCCCAAACGCCTGAAGATAATTTGTATCCCGCACGCACACCGAAAGCGCAGGTTTATGATTTAATTGAGCAGGATTTAAAAGATGCAATTAATTTATTACCCACACGTAATACTTATACAGGTGCCGATATTGGCCGTGCATCGAAAGGCGCTGCCGTTGGCCTGTTAGCAAAAGTATATCTTACACTGGCTGATTATAATGATGTGATCCCTCTGTGCCAGCAGGTAACTTCGTTGGGTTATACTTTGAATGCAAACTACGCTGATAATTTTGACCCCGCGCATAAGAATGGGCCTGAATCTTTATTCGAAGTACAATATAGCGGCGCCACTACCTATGGCTTTTTTGATGACCTGAACCAGGCGTCCTGGACAAGTACTTTTATGGGCCCGCGCAATACGACATTCGTTGGTGGAGCTTATGGATGGAATCAGCCCACGCAGGAATTTGTAAACAATTATGAAGCTGGCGACAAAAGAAAAGACATAACAATTCTGTACCAGGGCGGCCCGGACTTTTATGGTAATATTTATTCAGGAACTTATTCAACTACAGGATATAATGTCAGAAAGTTTTTGGTGCCAACTTCTGTGTCACCTCAATATAACACGAGCAATGAAGATTTTCCCGTATTACGATACGCTGATGTATTATTGATGGAAGCAGAAGCTTTGAATGAAACAGGAAAAACAAGCGCGGCAGAAATGCCCCTGAACCTGGTTAGAGCAAGGGCGGGATTAGGCGAAATACATGGAGAAAATCAATCTGACATGCGTAATTCTATTTTACATGAAAGACGTATGGAACTAGCCTTTGAAGGCGATCGTTGGTTTGATCTGATTCGCGTGAATAATGGCCAGTACGGCTTGGATTTTTTACACTCGATCGGTAAAACAAATGCTACAACAAAAAATTTATTAATGCCTATACCACAGGTTGAAATTGATGCCAATCCAAATCTTACTCAAAATCCGGGTTATTAATTTTTAAAACTTTTGCTATGCAAGTATCACCACACCAACATATAAAAACCAAACTGCAATTGAATAAATTTAGAAAAGTAGCTGCCTGTTTCCTCGTATTGGTTTCATTTTTTTCTGCGTGCAAAAAAACAGAAGACTTCTCATCAAAGGATGTAAATGGGCCGTTGGCCGTGCATGCTTCTGATTCGTCAATTGTACTGAATGAAGCTAATGCAAATACAACCGCATTAACACTAAGCTGGACTACAGGTTCTAATTATAAAAGTGGCCAGTCTATCGCATATGTCTTGCAGCTGGATAAACAGGGAAATAATTTTTCATCGGCTGTTACCAACACTATTGGCAAGGCTACCTACAATGTATCTTACTCAACGGTAGCCTTGAATACTTTACTTTCTGCTACCTGGCATGCGACACCAGGCACGGTATTTAATTTACAGGCAAGAGTTTATACAATTTTAGGCGATGGCACCATGAAGGGCGATACATCTGCTGTAATCAATATTTCTGTTACCCCCTATCTACCGGTATCAAAATCTTTATATATTATCGGAAGCGCAACAGCCACAGGATGGGATGCCAATGCAGCCGATTCATTAACACCCGATGCAACTATTCCCGGTGAATTTCATTATACCGGCACATTAACCCCGGGCGAGTTTAAATTTATAACAACAAAAGGTTCGTTTCTTCCATCTTACAATAAAGGCGCAGATTCTGCTCACTTATTTTATCGCACAGCGGATGCACAGCCTGATGATAAGTTCGAAATTGCCTTACCGCAGGTTTACACAATTGATGTAAATTTAATTGCATTAACCATACATATTTCCCAGGCGCAGGCCCCTTTATATTCACAGTTGTGGATTGTTGGAGATGCTACACCAAATGGCTGGAACATAGATGCCCCAAATAAAATGAAATTAAGTCCATACAATCCTTACGTGTTTACTTATAATGAAAAACTGAGTGCCGGTGAGTTTAAAATTCCGACTACAACAGGTAACTGGGGAGGTGACTTTTACCGGCCGTTAACTAACCACCCGCCAATTACAGATACGAGCGCGGCGCTTGTTTTAGGAAGCACCAATCCTCCCGATAATAAATGGCAAATAACAACCGGGGGCGCTTATAAAATTTCTTTGAACATCCAGTATAACTCTATTCATATTGCACCTTTTACTCCATTTCCCGCTTTATGGATGTTGGGTGACGCAACACCAAATGGATGGAATGACGATGGGCCAACACCGATGACTGCAACAAGCGACCCGCTTGTATTTGTTTATAACGGGCCGCTTACTGCAGGTGAATTTAAAATCCCCGTTGCAATCGGGAATGGTTTTGCCGGCCCATATTTCAGGCCTGCCATGAACCATCCTGCCGTAACTGATAGCGTTGCCATTTTTGTTGCCCAGGGCGCTAACCAGGCGGATAAAGATGATTACAAGTGGCAGATAACAGAAGCGGGAAATTATAAAGTGACCGTAAATCAGCTTTATGAAACTATTTCGATCATAAAACAATAATATGCAGAGAATGATGATGAGCCTTGTGAGTTATTTATTATCGTTTTTTATTTTTATAGCATGTAAAAGAAATGTCGAGCCAGGCGGAAGTACGCCACCAAATAATTCGCCGGCGGCTGATACAGCTATTAATATTAGTACAGATAAGGCCGCATATAAACCCGGCGATGTCATCAACTTTAAGATCGATAAAGTATTGCCCCTTACCGCTAAAATAAGATACAGGCAATTGAATAACGTAATTACTGAATCAACTGTAAGCGGCACGACCTGGATGTGGACTGCACCTGCCAATGACTACACCGGTTACATAGTCGATGTCTACAATATTGAAAAGGGTATTGAAAAAATTTATGGGGCCACAGCCGTTGATGTTTCAAGCGATTGGATAAAATTTCCACGCTACGGTTTTCTTTCCGCCTATGGCCAACTGCAAAAAAATTCCATGGATTCTATAATGGATAATTTAAACAGGCTGCATATAAACGGTTTGCAATTTTATGATTGGGATTATGATCATCAGCAACCGCTTGCCGGTACCGTTTCAAATCCCGCTCAAAGCTGGCTGGATATTGCAGGAAGAATGAATTATAAATCTACTGTTGATTATTATATTTTATCTGCACATAATCATAACATGAAAGCGATGTCGTACAACTTATGCTATGGGGCCTTAAACGATGCAGCAGCCGATGGTGTTTCAGACGAATGGTATATGTATAAAGATCAAAGCCATAATAACAAAGTGGTTTTAAATTTAAGCGCGCCGTTTAAAAGCGATATCTATTTAATGAACCCTGGAAATACTTTGTGGCAACAATATCTCGCTGCTAAAACACAGGATATGTATAATGTATACGCATTCGATGGTTATCATGTAGACCAGGTTGGTGACCTTGGAACTCATTACGACTACAATGGAAATTTAATCGATGTAGCTAAAGGCTTTGGATCATTTTTGTCTGCGATGAAAACAGCCGCACCGGCAAAGCGCCTGGTGATGAATGCCGTAAATCAATTTGGACAGGAAAACAGTATCGCAACTTCGCCGGTAGATTTTACATATACCGAGGTTTGGGCACCAAATGAAGGATACAAGGACCTCGCAACCATCATCCAAAATAATAAAACGTGGAGCAATAATACCAGGCAAACAGTCTTAACCGCTTACATGGATTATAACGTAGCCAATAATGCCGGCTACTTCAACACACCGGGAGTCTTGTTAACGGATGCAGTGATTTTTGCCTACGGCGCTGCGCATCTTGAAATGGGTGATCATATGTTATGCAAGGAATATTTTCCGAATGACAATTTAAAGATGAAGCCCGATCTTCAGCAAGCTCTTACTCATTACTATGATTTTCTAACCGGTTATGAAAATCTTTTGCGCGACGGCGGTACTTTTAATTCGCCAGACATTATCTCTTCTGATGGCAAAACAAAACTTAATAATTTTCCACCGCAGAACGGAAGCATTTCCGTAATTGGAAAAGACATGGGTAGCAGGCAGGTTATTCATCTCATTAACTTCGCGAATGCATCAGCTTTTGACTGGCGCGACACAAATGGCACTCAGGCAGTACCGGCTACATTTAAGACTATCTCCTTTGTATTTAACGCATCAAAAACTGTTAAGAAATTGTGGATGGCTTCGCCGGATTTGAATGGCGGCGCTTTACAACAAATACCGTTCGCTACTTCGGGTTCTGCAATTTCATTTACTGTACCTTCATTACAGTATTGGGATATGATTGTTGCAGATTATTAATCGTGGGGAGTTAACGATTTTGATGTGATCCCGGAATGATTGAGGCTGGTCCTACTCTAATTTTTTAATTCAAATCTATTTCGTTTATAAATGCTGACTGGTTTGATTTGAGGCCATTTATTTTAATGAACTTACTATATGATCAATTTTGTAAAAAGAGCTTTGCCCGTATATTTATTGTTTACCGGTTTCATATTTACTCAGTTCGCTCATAGCCAAACAATACAGCCGATCTATCGGAATAAAAAATTTTCTTTGTATAATGATAGCATTGTGCAGGGAAATTTTACCGCAAAAATCTTATCTGCCAAAGAACTTACTTCTGATTATCAAAGTGCAGCCAACCAGTTTAAGAGTAATGAGATTTCTTTTAAATTTAGCATCAATGGCCAGGATAATGAAATGGTCTCAGGCACTGATCATCACTTTATCTGTGAATCAATTAATGGCGCCTGTACAACACCCCTTATAAAGTTCGGGACACAGCTAAAAGTGAATGCCGGTGTTAAGGATAACGCTTACCTGGCGCCAAACACCAATTTTAAAGTAAATGTTGATATGGGTGATATGTTTAGCGCCTTCAATAAGCAGGGCTACTATACTTTATTCAACGGCAATAAAATTTATAAGGAAGATTTTAAAGGCGTTTACATCGCCGGTAATTCTTCGCCATTAATATGGGATTTCGATAATCTCGTAAATCATCCACAGCTGCAATTGAAAGATATTGGCAATCATGTTTATTCAACAACGTTACTGTTAAATGCCCAGGAAGATGATAAGAAAACAGATTCCCGGTGGAGTTTATCAAAAGATATTTCTGCATTTCCTCAATACAAATCACCTTTCCGAATTTCAGATGCGCTGTATAATATGTCTTTGGAAGAAATGATAAAAGCTATTGAGCCGGACAGTACTTTCAGAACAGGGAAAGAATGGGCTGGCGTATGGACAAGAGATATCAGCTACAGCATTATTCTTTCAATGGCTTATATGCAGCCTGGCGTAGCAATAAAAAGTTTATTAAAAAAAGTAAATAAAAAAAAGAGAATTATACAAGATACAGGTACCGGTGGTGCATGGCCCTGCTCAACCGACAGAATGATCTGGGCTGTCGCCGCTTTTGAAGTGTATAAAGCAACTGGTAATAAAGACTGGCTTGAGCAGGCTTATCTCATTGTAAAAAATTCTATTGAGGACGATGAGCATGTAGCATATGATACGACAACAGGTTTGGTGCGTGGCGAATCATCTTTTCTTGACTGGCGTGAGGAAACCTATCCAAAGTGGATGCAGCCTGCCGATATTTATGAAAGTGAATGTTTAGGTACGAATGCGGTTCATTATGAAGCGAACAAAGTGCTTTCTCAAATGGCAACACTATTAAATAAAAAAGAGGTTGCAGCAAGGCATGAAGCGATTGCAACAAAAATAAAAAACGGTATCAATAAGTATTTATGGATGCCAGCGAAAGGATACTATGCCCAGTACCTATATGGAAGAAATTATAAAATTGTATCGCCACGCAGTGAAGCCCTGGGCGAAGCGCTATGCGTGATCTTTGATATTGCCGGTGAAGCAAAACAAAAAGAAATTATAAGCAAATTGCCCTTTACCGATTTTGGTGTAACCTGTATCTATCCGCAAATACCAAACATTCCGCCATATCATAACGATGCAGTGTGGCCGTTTGTGCAAACTTACGTTGCCTGGGCAGCGCAAAAAGCAGGCAATGAAAAAGCAGTAATGCAAAGCATTGCAGACATTTATCGCCCTGCCGCTTTATTTGCAACTAATAAAGAAAATTTTGTTGCAGAGAACGGTGATTTTGCCGGGACACAAATCAATAGCAGCAATATGTTGTGGAGCCTGTCCGGAAACATAAGTCTGGTCCATAAAGTATTGTTTGGATTGAAATTTGAAACGGGTGAATTAAGCTTTCATCCATTTGTGCCGGAGGCATTGCAAGGTAAAAGGACGTTAGATAATTTTAAATATCGAAATACAACTTTAAATATTACCATAGAGGGCTATGGAAATAGGATTGCATCCTTCATGATTGACGGTAAGCCTTCTATTAAACATGCTATTCCTGCGACACTAACGGGAACGCATAACGTAGAGATACGTCTTTTGAATAATAAAATTAGTAGCAGCATAAACGAACAACCTGTTTATTTTTCTGTGGCTGCGCCAAATGTTTCTCTTCAAAACAATCTGTTGAAATGGGAGCCGGTTAAAGGCGCAGTTTCTTATATCATTTTAAAAAATGGAAAAGAAATTCCATCAACAGGTAAAAATAGTTTTCATATAATCAAGGATCTTAATTCGGAATACCAGGTCATTGCAGTAGATAAAAGTAAAGTTCAATCTTTTGCAAGCGAACCGGTATTAGTAACTGATGAAAAAAATCATGCAATCTACCAGGCAGAAGATATTGCTGCCAGATCCGATTCTGTTTTTAATGGTTTTACAGGCAAAGGTTTTGTTGAAACAGGCACTACCATTAACCGTAAGTTATCATTCAATATAAGTGTAGCGAAGGACGGTTTATACAGCATTGATTTTCGTTATGCAAATGGCAATGGCCCAATCAACACAGAAAATAAATGTGCCATAAGAACCTTGAATATTGATGATAAAGAGACAGGGACAATTGTATTGCCACAACGCGGTAAAAACGAATGGAGCAATTGGGGCTACAGCAATTCAGTAAAAGTGCTCCTTAAAAAAGGCCAGCATATTATCAACTTGAGCTTTGAAAATTTTGACGACAATATGAATGGTGAAATTGATATGGCAATGATCGATTACTTGAAAATAACACTTTTGTGAACAATAAAATGATAATCGCTTGAAACCATTTTGTTTCGTGACAAGGAACTGTTGTTAATAAGATATCAACTTATGCATTACAAAAAATTCACTTTAATAATAAGGGGGACTTTCCCACATAAAAAGGGAAATTCCCCGTTACAGTATGTTTTTTATGATTCGGATAAACATGATTCGGATAAACGTAACTTTTATTGTCTTTGAAATGAGATTTTTTGTATGAATGTAAAATTTGAGTTGAGGTATTTGTTCGGGCATCTGCATTTTGGGCGTTTGAAAAATATTGAGAAAGAAGTACTTATGTAATTATATACGGACCCGTCCGATTAGGACCCAAAGCTTTTGTAACTGTTCGCCCAGTTGTTCGTTACCTGGCAATACAATTTATACGCTTTTGCCAAAATCGTTTTATTGCCCTTCCGGCAAAGTAAATTCAACAGCCATTGTCGCATTTACATTTTTAATAATTTTTGATTTAGCAGAATCAATCAATTGTTTTTATTGAATTGTAGAGTGTAGTTATATTTTCGTTGCTTGTCATATGGATTTACTTATATTGCTTTTAATTGTTTCTTTATTCCTGACTGCATCTTATCCTTAAGAGCATTCATATCCTCACTTTTTTCGCTATCAAGCACTTTTGCATAATGTTGGGTAGTTCTAAGATTTTTATGTCCAAGCATTTTGCTGACAGACTCCATTGGAACGCCATTACCTAAGGTAACTGTGGTGGCAAAAGTGTGGCGGGCTGTATGTATTGTCAGATCCTTTTTGATACCGCAGAGATTTGCAATCTCTTTGAGGTATTCATTGTATTTCTGATTACTAAGTACTGGCAAAACCCTATCTGAATTAATACAAGCAGTATGACCTTTATATTGTTTCAGAATTTCGAGAGCAAATGGCAGAAGTGGAATCCTGGAAGGAGTATTAGTCTTCTGCCTATTAGTAAAAATCCATTTGTTATTATCTATTCCAATTTGTATTTCCGAAGCTTTAAGTTTTTTGACATTAACAAATGCGAGGCCGGTATAGCAACAAAAAAGAAAAATATCACGTACCTGATTTATTCGTTCAGAAGCGAATTTCTTTTCGGCAATTTTCTGAATTTCGTGCTCGGTTAAAAATTCTGGAATAACTTCCTTTTTAGTCATCTTAAGTCCATAAAACGGATCTTTTTCAATTCATCCTCTTTTTCATACATCCGTTTACAATTTTCCTGAAGTTGGAAATATATTTTATAGTTGAATTGTGATTACAGTTGCGGACTGTTTTTAGCCAAAACTCATATTGAGAAATAAACTCATAATTCAATTTCTTAATATCCATATCAGAGGTCCCATATTTCCATTCTATGAATGATTTAGTATGTTCAAGGGAGGTGTTATATCTTTTTAAGGTAGTTGGAGAATAATCTTTATCTATCAAACTTTTCATTTGATCGTTATGATCCCGGAATATTACCATGATCATCTTCGGTTTTTGAAGCGGTTATTTTTTCTTTACTCTTTAATAAAAGAATAGTGTAATTACTGCTGGATGCACAACTGATAATTGAACTCACAGGAATCATCTGCAGGCCTTCCATGGTAGGTATGGCAATTTTATTAACTGCAGAACAAGGATGCTGTTAATTTGTGCAATAGCGTTTCTAATTGTTGCAGGTAGATTTTATGCGTTTTATGTATTGCTGTTCGAACGGCTGTTTGCAGTTCTTCACGGTCAACCGGTTTTAATAAATAATCAATAGCGCTGAACTTTATTGCTTTTATAGCATACTGATTATAGCTTGTTGTAAAGATGACAGAGAAATTAATAACAGGCAGCTTTTGCAGCATTTCAAAACCATTCATGCCAGGCATTTCAATATCTAAAAAAACCAACGTAGGTGTTTGCTCACTTAATGCTTTAATGCATCTGCTGCACAATAACAAATATCCAGCAGCTTTACATCCGGGCAATAACGCTCTAATAATGTTGCGAGGCTTTCACAACTGTAAGGCTCATCGTCAACGATTATTGCAGTTATCATTTGAAAGTTGTTAATTACACTTCTGCCGTTTCTCTGTAGAATATTTTTAAATGCACTTTTGTACCGGTTGCAATTCCATTTTCATCAGTTAAATCTTCTATTGTAAAAAATGTTTGCTGGCTTCTATTACCGTTCAATAAACTTAAACGTTCCGTTGTAATCTTTAAGCCCATTGATTTTTGCTTTTCTACAGACCCGCCTTTCATGAGTTCTGCCTGGTCTCTGCCAATACCATTATCTGTTATGGTACAGTACAGAAAATTTTCGCCTACGCTGAAATACAAATTTAAAAATCCATTTTCCCGTTTATGCAGTAAGCCATGCCAGATGGCATTTTCAGCAAAAGGTTGAAATAAAAGCGGCGGGATAAAAATATTGCCTGCCTGAACGGAGTTATGATAAGAAAAATTATATTCAAAAGCATTTTTAAAACGCAGCCGCTCCATATCCAAATACAAACGCAGCGTTTCCAGTTCATCTTCCAATGAAATATAGGAGCGCTTTGAATTATTTAAAACCATTCTTATCAGTCTTGAAAACTTAGTAAGATAATCTGATGCCTCTTCTGTTTTATTTTTTAAGATGAACCGGTTGATTGAACTAAGACAATTGAAAATAAAATGCGGATTCATTTGTGCACGTAAAGCCTGCATTTCCAGGTCAGTCGTTTTATTCTGAAGTTCTGCTTTTACTCTTTCGCTTTCTAATTTTTCATTCTTTCTTTTTAAAGACAGGTTCCTGTAAATCATGAATGCAGACAAGGCCATAATTAATAACCCGATAATAAGTGCCCACTTAAATTCGGCATCCTGTTTCAGCTTCTCTTTATCTGATTTATTTTCTTTGTCAAGCATCATTAAAGCGGCTACCTGCTTTTGAAAATCGACTTGCTTTTTATAACTGGTTAATCTCCATAAAAACTGCTGATTTTTTACAACTTCATTTAACGAAACATATTGTTGCATAAAAAAATAGGCGCTGTCATTTTTCTTCAGGCTTTTATATATCTCCGACAGCAGCCTGTAGTCCTGCACCATATACGGTTTTACATCTGCCTTTTGTGCAATTGAAAAACTTTCCTGCGCCATTTGCAAGGCTTCCGTTTCATCATGTTTTGCGTTATACGTTTTCGCTGCATCCAAAAGTATTCTCATCAAATCCCATTCATCACTTTCTTTTCTGAAATGTTCAACAGGCTTCAAAAAAAAATTAAGCGCTGAATCGTATTGTTTCTTTAAAAGAAGCGTTTCACCAAAGCTTATCTTCGTCATTTGATTGGCAGGATCAATTTGCATAGCTCTTTGCAGATAATAAAGCGAAGAATCAGGATCACTCATAAGCTGGTAGATAGCACCAATCGGCTCATCAAAATAATTCCAGTTGGCTGCATAACAATTTATGCCATGTGTATTGGCGTATTGCATACCCTGCCGGTAATAATTTAATGCATCATCATAATCGCCCGCTGATTTATATAAGTAGCCCATATTAGCAAGCGATGCAGCTACGCAAACATGATCGCTCATCCTTTCGCGCATAAATAAACTTTTTTCACAATATTCGAAACTACTTTCGTAGTTCCCTTTAGCTGCATATAAAAAACTCATCCATGCCCAGGCTTTCCCCTTTCCTTCACTATTATTAAGTCTCGTGAGATAGTACAACGCTTTTTTAAAAAATTCAAGTGATTCATTAAATTTATTTTCAGAATATAATGTTTGCCCAAGCCACAGGTTACACCAGCCTTGTCCGTTTTCGTCACGCAGGCTATCAAACACAGGTAGCGCTGTTCTTAAATATTGTTCTGCAGTTAAAAAGTTTTTCCTGTAAATCTCTGCTACGCTTAAGTGCATTTGTGCCATTGCAAGCGCCGGCGCATCATTAAATTTTATGGCACCGTCTTTTGCCTGTACAGCCCACATGGAAATTGAATCCGGATATACACGCGGCGGCCACCAATACTCTTCGCTTATCGCATTCAAACAATTTATTTTGCCGATACCATGTACTACGGGTAAAAGTTTTTTCAGGCTGTCAATCTTATTTCTGTCGGGATGCTGTGCTATTAGCGGGAAACCCAATAACAGGTTGATTGCGATGAGCGATATTTTTTTCAGCAGTAACATTTCATTCAAATGGTAATTTAATTTTTGCCGAAACAATTTTTGAACCGCTTAACTAAATTCCTTCCTAAAAAAGCTAGCCGGAATCTCAAACAATGTTCATCAAATCTAATGTTTTGTACGGATGTTTTATTAGTATTTAGCTGTTGACGAATTACTGTGATGATTCGTTGATTTAATTGAGCAGTTGGCAATCAGCTCATCTTTTACCACTAAAAACCACCTGCTTTATATTTAAGTTCCCACAAATTACCAGTAAGCGGCTAATTTTTTCTGCAAACTGTGTGAATACAAATGATGATCCGGGAATCAATAATTACTTACAGCACCACTCCACATGTGTGAAATAATCATTTGTCTCGGCAAATTATCACTCATTTGAGCCAATTAATCAATTACCTTTTTTACAAACGCGCAGGCAGCATAATTTTCAATAGTATAAAAAATGTTTACTCACTTAATAATAAAAAGATGTATGAAAGCTTTACTAAAAAAAATTTTTGTGATCTCTTTTGCTTTTACATGCATTACATCAACAAAAGCACAGGTATCAAATCCGCAATCAAAAATTAAGGATTACAAGCTTAAACATGATCTGCTGCTGCACATGAAGCAAAACCAGCACCTAAAAAGTTCAATTCAAAGCTTTGGATTAAAAACTAATCCATACTGGCAGGATGTGAATGCACCCCACGTAATTAATAACAGCCATATACCACAAGTGCAGGTGCCATCTCCAAACGCTGTGTGGGCGAAGGTTGATTATGATACTTCGGCTTATAATGCTAATCAATTTATACGCAGCAGAGATTTTGGCAGAACATGGCGACAGGATTCAATAGATGCGCCAAACGGTTACGGATTAAGCAGCATTTCAGCTGTTGATGCAAACACATGTTATGCTGCCATGTATGACGCTTTTAATTATGGGGGAGCTATGTTTAAAACTTCTGATGGCGGCGATACGTGGAAACAGGTACAGCCCGGCAAGCTTTACAGCGCAAATTCGTTTCCTGATTTTGTTTATTTTTTTGATGCGCAGCATGGTCTTACTGTTGGCGATGATGACCTAACAGACACTTCAAGACCTGAGATTTATACAACCAGCGATGCCGGCAAAACATGGCAGCGTGTGCCGGATCGAAATTTACCAGTCACACAAGGTTATGCTTTCAGCACTAATTTTAATCCTTATGCAGTTTTTCAAAACAGGTTTTGGTTTATAGCAGGCGATACGTATGGCAACAACTACATTTACCGCTCTGATGATTTGGGCAGGCATTGGCAGCAATTTCCTTATACTGCCAACTCTTTTAACGCATTTACTTTTAGTGATAAGCAAAATGGATTAGCAGTAGGTCTCAACTTTGGCGTTGGAACGTATGAAGAAGAAACACATGATGGCGGCAAAACATGGGCAGATAAAAGCTTTACCGGTTATCCTATGGGGTTATCTATTGCGGCCATTCCTTTCACGCATACTTACGTAACTACTGCTCCACAATTCGTCAATACGCCCGTCACAGGCTCTTCTTACAGCAATGATTTCGGAGCAACATGGAAGCTGATTGATTCAAGTAGTGATTTCAACCCTTTCACAGTATCTTTTCTGAACCCTCTGGTGGGCTGGTGTGGCAGAGCAGATTCGCAAGACCCTAATGGCGGTATGTACAGGTGGAGATATCAGTTTTCATTAGACAAGGATGCTGTTGCAGATGTTGCTTCTTCATTTAATGAAATTGTTGCAACAAAGAATACAACAGGCTTATCGGTTTATCCAAATCCTGTTTCTAATGTTTCAACTATTTCATTCACACTTCCGCAATCGCAAAAAGTTTCTTTGCAGATTTTTGACGAATCAGGAAGATTAATAAAAAATATTGCTAATTCACCAATGGAAGCCGGTGCTCACCAGTTTACCTGGAACGCTTCCGATGAAAATGGAACTGCTGTTGCCAAAGGGATGTATTATTTAAAATTCAATGCAGGTAGCTATGCTGAAACCAAAAAACTTGCTGTGATAAAATAATCCTCCAATATAATTCTCTTAATCATTTTTTAACAATTAAATAAAGTGTATGAAAACTTTACTTGACAAAAAAATTACGATTGCCTTTGCTGCAGCTTTATTATGTATTGCATCAGTTAAAGCACAATTACCGGATAAGCTAAAAAATCTACCGTATTTTAAACAGCGTGCATTAATGCTTGAATCGCTGCACAAGCCACATGCACCGGGAAAATTAAATGATATGCGATGCAGCATTAATGCACCCTGCCTTAAAGCACAAACTACATTGGGTGGCACCGGCGATGAGATTGGGTACACAATGATTTCAACACGCGATGGAGGTTTTGCGATAGTTGGTGGCACTAATTCCGGCGATGGCGATTTCAGGGTGCCAGTCTCCAACGGTGGTGATGCATATCTTGCTAAATACAACAAGCACCGTCAACTTGAATGGGCCAAAACTATGGGCGGCACCGGGGAAGATAATTTTACTGGCGTAGCTCAAACTTCAGATGGTGGCTACATCGCTGTTGGCCAAAGTGAATCTACCGATGGAGACATAGGAGGCAATCATGGCGGATTTGATGTGTTGGTAGTAAAGTTTAGCGCTTCTGGAAACATGGAATGGCAAAAATCTTTTGGAGGTAGTGGAGATGAGTTTGGTGAGGCAGTTGTACCAACCTTTTATGGTGGTTATGCTATTGTTGCCTTTACAAACTCAGATGATGGCAATGTAAGCGGTAACCATAACACGGATGGTAATTTCGATGGATGGTTTATACAGGTTGGCGCTAAAGGAAATTTGTTATTTCAGCATTGTTATGGCGGAAGTGATTTTGATGGTTTCTTTGGCATGGTTCCATCCAGCAACGGAAGTTTTATTCTTGAAGGCGCTTCAGTTTCTATTGATGGTGATGTAAGCGGCAATCATGGCAATGGTGACGCCTGGATTGTAAAAGTAAATGCATTCGGAAAAATTGTGTGGCAAAAATGTGTTGGCGGTAGTGGCAGTGATGGGGATGGTAATAATGATATTACAACAACTACGGATGGCAATGTAGTAATTGATGGTGGTAGTAATTCTACTGATGGTGATATCAATGCTCAGAATGATACAGCAGTTTCATTTGCAGCAAAATTAAATTCATCAACAGGCAACATTATTTGGAGTAAAAGCTATGCTGACCCAAGCTTAAGAAACGGGGGAGGAATATTTGCAACCAGTGATGGCGGCGCAGTAGAATGCGGTGCGGTAGCACCAGGCTTTGATAATACAACGTTTGACGTGCTGATTTCTAAGTTTGACAGAAATGGAAACGAAGAATGGTATAAAAGATTGGGTGGAAGCGATTTTGATGGAGCGATTACAGGTTATGAATTACCAAATCATGATTTAAATATTGTGTGCCTGACTAAATCAGCGGATGGTGATGTAAAAAATAATCATGGCGGTGTTGATGAATGGATAATAAAACTTGGCCGCTGCGGAGAAGATGATGATGATGAATTACCAGTGGCTGTTTCTCAGACGAACGGTATATCCATTTCAAAAGATAATGCTTTTTCCCTTTCCAGTTACCCAAACCCCTTCTCCAACTCAACTAACATTTCATTTTCACTTCCACAATCGCAAAAAGTTTCCATACAGGTTTTTGACGGCGGGGGAAGGTTAGTAAAAATCATTGCCAACGAACAAATGTCCGCAGGTACTCACCAGTTAACATGGAATGCAGTAGATGAAAATGGAGCCGCTGTTGCTAAAGGAATGTATTATCTAAAATTTAATGCAGTTAGCTATACTAAAACGAAAAAGCTTGCTGTGATAAAGTAGATAATCTTATCAATTCTTATCTAACACCAATTCAAATTTAAAATTGAAACACTCGTCATCGTTTCAAACGCAACAATGCCTCATAGTGGATTGCATTTAAGACATATACACTAACAATATTTATAAATCTCTTCATTCAATTATTCTTCATTTAAAAAATTAAATTTAAAAATTATGGAACAATCTTCAATCTTCCCCAATCACCGCAGGATAACTCATCTATTGTTTCTAGTTACGCTTGCAACCTGTAGTTTTATTGCATGTAATAAAGGCGAGCACTTCCCTTTGCGACCAAAAAATGATGCTGCCAATTACACTGCTGATGTAATCGATAAATGGATGACAATGCAAATCCGCCTGGAACGGGATGCTACCGGTATACCTAATGCAGCTTTTTGCAGGTATTATGCTTATTCTGGTATTGCAGCTTTGGAAGCTCTTGCTCCAGGTACAGATTTAAGTCTTACCACGAGCGGAAAGTGGAATGGATTAACCGGCCTTCCGCAAGCAGATCAATTTAAACTGTACTATTGGCCTGCAAGTGTAAATACGTCACTTGCTTTCATGAACAGGAGCATTTTCACAACCGCAAATGCTGTTGATAAAGCCGCTATTGATTCGCTTGAGAATGCTTTAAACGCTTCTTATCTTTCTTTAGCAAATACAGATATGGTTGCCCGGGCTGACAGCTTCGGGAAAGCGGTAGCAACTGCAGTTTTCAACTGGTCAGAAACTGATGGATACAAAAATCAATCAGCTCCTTACACACCACCGGTTGCACCCGGATTATGGGTGCCCACACCGCCTGCTTCTGCAGCTGCCAGCACTCCTTACCTGGGTAATAACAGGCTGATTCTTGCAGGCAGCATTGATAATACAATGCCGGGTGCCCCGATAGCTTATTCTGAAGATCCAAAGTCTACCTTTTACCAAATGGCGCTGAACGATTATTCTGTATCATTAACGCTCACACCGGAACAAACTAACCAGGGCTTATTTTGGAGAGATATTCCGGGCGTTACCACTGCAGGCCACTGGCTCAGCATTTTACAACAGGTTGTAAAGCAAACCGGATCTGCACTGGATAAGGCAGCCTTCGCCTATGCTATTTCAGGTACCTGTTTAAGTGATGCAACAATAAGTTGCTGGCAGGCAAAATACAAGTACAATCTTGTGCGCCCGATTACTTATATACGCAATGTTATAGGCTTCAGCACCTGGAATTCATTAATTACAACACCGGCGCATCCCGAATACCCCGCTGCGCATGCTTTTATATCCAGCGCTACTGCCGATGCATTAACTTCCATTTTCGGTAATATCGGTAACTTTACCGATCATACATATGATTATTTAAGTTTGACACCCCTTACTTTTAATTCTTTTCATGATATTGCTGTAAATGCCGCCAACTCCAGGGTATTCGGAGGCATTCATTACCAGCCTTCCTGTGATACAGGTGTAATATATGGCTCGAAAGTAACGTCAAATATTTTAAGCAAACTGAAGTCATACCATTAGATCTGAATTATAATAAATCAAATTGAGAAGAGATTGTCCTGAAATAATTTTTTTCAGGGCAATCTCTTTGACCGACAGGTTTGCTTTCACTTAGTCTTAATTTTTGCCCTCTTATGAAGAAAGAAAGTTGTAAGTCGTACTATTCAACCAGCCGTTGGTAAACTTACAAATGCAACGAGCGCTCTTTTTCCTTTCTTTTTCTTCAATCAGCTGAGAGGGCACATAATTATCATTCCTAGCCGGCCCCATTAGCAATGCTATTGTCGTTTCAAGTGCATTGCTTTTTTCTTTTTCACCAGCCACATTCAAGTCTTCTTTTGGGTCACGGGGTGCTGAATTAATGCGGGTTGATCTTTGGAGAATGGGAGTTTCTTGCTCTTTTACGATTCTTTGAGCCAGCCTTTCAATGACACCTTTCGCACTATATTCTTTATCCAAATCACTTCCATTAAAAACGACTTTATTTTTATAATCTATATACGTCATTCCGTAAACAATGCCCTCCTCATTTCTCCGGATCACCAGTTGTATTGCTTCCTTTTGAAGATCTTTTTCAAAGGATGCCAGGTTGTGTGTTTTGCCATGTAATGTCCAGTCAATTGCAACCTTTATTCGCTTCTTAAATTCCGATTTTAAAGGAATTTTCTGATTAAATTTTTGCTCCAGGAAATTCAGGGTTGGCTTCTAATATAAAAAAATAGGATAGGCACCCGAATTTGCACCCGAGCGATTTGATATTTTTTGGTATAATTTGGGGTGAAACGCATAAAAAAAGCCGGTAAAACGTGCATTTTACCGGCTTTTCTGCCTTTAATATTGATTTTCAGTGGAGCTGCAGGGAGTCGAACCCTGGTCCAAACATATTCGCCGTAAGGTTTCTACATGTTTATTTTTGCATTATTTGTCGGGAAAAAGCAGGGGCAAAACAAACCAACTTTTTCCTTAGCTGAATGGTCTTAAGCAATTCTCACAGCCTTGAATTGCAGCAACCCGTTTTATTTTTGAGTCGGCGGAAGAGCTAAGGCAACAGGTAAGCCTGCTCAACGGCCCTAATGGTTGTTAATCTATCGATTAAGCAGCCATGGCATACGAAGTATTGCCATTTAAAGTTTTCGTATTCATATTTAAGTGCTAATTACGCAACGCACTACATGCTTATACTTACAAAGAACTATGCTGTCAAAACCGGTCAGCCCCGGATTAGCAATCAGCATTAGCAATCAATTAGTCAACAATTAGCCAATTATGCAAATTTACGAAAATTATACCATCTATATAAATAAGTGATACATCCATTACTTTTACCAACTTATCATGCAAAATTTTTAATGGAACCAGCGATATTTTACAGAAAAAGAATGAATGCCTTACAGCAGCATCTTAAAAAATTGCAACAAAGAAAATCTTCTTTTGGATGGCTGCGCTTCGGAAGTATTGCTGCAATTATTATTGCTTTTTATGTGTTATGGTCGCTTGGTGTGTGGTATGTAATAATAACAAGCTTGTTATTACTGGTAGTTTTTACGAGGTTATTATTTGCAGATTTAAATAATAAAGCTGCAATTGCACATACCAATTATTTAATAAATATTAATGCGGATGAATTAAAATTCCTGGAAGGCAATTATTATATTTTCCCGGATGGCAGCCAGCATGTTCCCGCTGATCACTTGTATGCCAATGACCTCGATATTTTTGGCAAAGCATCTTTATTCCAATATCTCAACCGCACTACTTCCGAAATGGGAAGCGCGCAGTTAGCTGATTATTTACAATTTCCTGCTGAACCGAATCTTATTTTACAACGGCAGGCAGCAGTTAAAGAATTATCAAATAAAATTGAATGGATTCAAAATCTGCAGGCAAAAGGAAAGGAAAAACAAATTACTTTTTCTACGAAAAACCGGTTAAACCTGTGGGTCAGTGAACCTCCCGTTTTTTCCAAATTCAAACCCTGGAAATGGCTGCGGTATGTTTTGCCTCTCATTATTTGCAGTGTTGTTACTTTGTACATTTTTGATAAGGTGAGCTCCGGAATTTTTTATTCCTTTCTTATTTGTGTTTGCCGCGATCGCCTACCAGATTAATAAGATTGTAGCGCCCCTTCATGAAAAATTATCAAAGATTGCGGAAGAACTTACGATACTTTCCAATAGTATTCATAGCGTTGAAAGTACCACATTTGAAAGCTCTGTTACTTAATGAATTGCAATCGGTTTTTTTGCATGAAAATAAAAATGCATCTGCCGATATTACCCAGCTTCGGAAACTATTGGACAAGCTTGACCTGCGGTATAACCTGGTGGTTTCCCTGCCATTAAATATTTTATTGCTTTGGAACCTTCAGCAGGTTCTTGACCTGGAAAAATGGAAATTTAATCAACAAAAAAATATCAATACCTGGTTCGATACACTCGGTCATATAGAAGCTTTAAACAGTTTTGGAGTGTTGCATTTTAATGAGCCGGGCTGGGCCTTCCCCGATATTATCCCGGAATATTTTTTTATAGAAGGTAAAGAAACCGGCCACCCGCTGTTATCAAAAACAACCCGGGTAAATAATGATATTGAAATAAAGCATGATGGAGAACTGATGCTGGTAACAGGCTCTAACATGGCCGGCAAAAGTACCTACCTGCGTTGCATAGGCGTAAATGTTATATTAGCCATGGCAGGCGCTCCTGTGTGTGCGGCATATTTTAAAGTATCACATGTACAAATCATAAGCAGCATGCGGATAACAGACAACCTTGCGGAAAGCACATCTACTTTTTATGCAGAACTAAAAAAATTAAAAACAATTATTGAAAAAGTAAATGAAGGCGAAAAAGTTTTTATTTTATTGGATGAAATTTTGAGAGGTACCAATTCGCTTGACAGGCATACAGGCTCTGTGGCGTTAATAAAGCAATTGATAAAACATCATGCTGCGGCAATTATCGCCACGCATGATCTTGACCTGGCAAAATTAAAAGATGAATACCCTGATAACATTATCAATTATCATTTCGATGTGCAGGTAAGCAACGATGAATTATTTTTTGATTACCAGCTGAAACCGGGAGTATGCACCAGTTTAAATGCATCTATTTTAATGAAGAAGATTGGGATAGAACTTTAATGCGAAAATGTGATAATTAGCCAATTAGCCAATGAAGAAAACACTTTTATGTATAGGTAATAGCGATGGCTGCACATTAGCACATTGGCTAATTAGCACATTGGCTAATTATTTACCTCTTCCCCATCCAAACCAATCATTGCCGTTTGCAAAAAGCATTAATGCAAATAACACAACCATCCCGGCGATTTGCGCATATTCCAAAAATTTATCGCTGGGCTTGCGGCCGGAAACCATTTCAATTAAAGTAAACAAAACATGGCCGCCATCCAATGCCGGAATCGGCAGCAAGTTCATAAATGCCAGTATTATTGAAAAGAATGCAGTGATTTTCCAAAATGCCTCCCAGTTCCATCCTGTATTTGGAAAAATGGAAGCCATGGTTTTAAATCCACCAAGGCCTTTGTAAGCGCCGGTCTTGGGATTTAAAATCATTTTAAATTGCTGGATATAAAAATCGAGTTGTTTAAATGTCATGCTAACTCCTGCGGGAAATGAAGCGAGGAATCCATACGTTTTTGTTTCCTGTTTAAAAATACCCAGGCTATCATACTGGTCTTCAGTTAAGAATATTCAATCCTATTTTACCTTCTTTGTTAACCAAAACCTTTATTTGAATCGGTTCCTGATTTCTAACAACTGACAGCTTACAGTATCTCCTTTTTTATGTTGCAGATAATCGCGCCAGTTCATCAAAGAAACTCACTGTTAGTTGAATCTACTTTTACTATTTTGTCGTATCCTTGTAAGCCCGGCGCTTTTAGCATTATTGCTATCTCTTGAATCATAAGGGCCGATAAGCAATGGACTTCGTGGCATTAGCAGTGTCAGGCGCTTCCCTTTTTTCTGCACCAGCCGCTCAATCATATTCTGTGGTAAAGTAATAGTTTGTTCTTTACCATCTCTTAAAATAGTAATCTGTTTTCCGAGAATAATTTTTGGCGGCAGGTCATTAAAATAATTTATCTGCTCTCCATTAACCGCCACAATTTTATCACCATTTTTCAAGCCGATCTCATTCATAAGGCTATCAGTGATCCATATGCCGTCTTTTACATTCGCCATTGGCAATTTTGTATCGCCCCATTTATACAAAATCATCGCATAAATAAAAAATGCAAGCAACACATTCATAGTAACTCCACCAAGCATTATGATAAGCCTTTGCCATGCGGGCTTGCTTCGAAACTCCCATGGCTGCGGTGGCTGCTTCATCTGTTCTTTATCCATGCTTTCATCAACCATCCCCGAAATTTTTACATAACCGCCCAATGGAAGCCAGCCGATTCCATATACTGTTTCACCGATTTTCTTCTTTACAAGAGAAAACCAGGGATCAAAAAATAAATAGAATTTTTCAACCCGGCATTTAAACCATTTGGCAGTAATATAATGTCCGAATTCGTGTAGAATAACAAGAATCGACAGGGAAAAAATAAGATACCCGGCCTGTAAACCAACCTGCGGCCAGTTAATTGCTAATAAAGTCATATGATGTGTGATGTACGATGTGTGATGTACGATGTATGAGTTTTCATATATTCAATCTTGAATGAGTCTATGAGCTTTCCTTTGAGCAGCGGTTTTCATAAATGTATTAAGGAAGCGGCGAAATTACGAGCCTCGCCATCGCTTTCAAAATAATCTGCAAGATTTGGCTTTTCTATATAAGTTATTTTTTCCATTGTCTTTTCCACGATGGCCGTAATATCCAGAAACCCTATCCGGTTATGTAAAAATGCCCATACAGCAATTTCGTTGGCGGCATTTAGAACACAGGGCATGTTGCCACCTTTTTCCAAAGCAATTGTTGCCAGAACAAGGTTTCGGAAAGTTTTTATATCAGGCTCTTCAAAACTTAAGGTGCTGATTTTTTTAAAATTAGCTCTCGGGTTTGTCATTGGCTATGCGGTGCGGAAAAGTAAGGGCATATTGTATCGGCAGTTTCATATCGGGCAATCCCATTTGTGCTTTTATACTTCCATCTTCAAACTGTACCATGCTGTGCACAATACTTTGCGGATGAATTACCACCTGTATCTGGCAGGGCAAAAGATTGAAAAGCCATTTGGCTTCAATCATCTCAAGGCCTTTGTTCATAAGAGTTGCAGAATCAATAGTTATTTTGGCGCCCATGTTCCAGTTAGGATGCTGCAAGGCATGGTGCTTTTTTACATTCACCAAAAAATTGGGCTTTTTCCCAAGAAAAGGGCCGCCACTTGCAGTTAAAATAATCTTTTCAATTTTATTTCTTGTTTCTCCTACAAGGCATTGAAATATTGCAGAATGCTCACTATCAACAGGAATAATAGGCACTCTGTTTTCTAACGCCTTTTGCATAACAATATCACCGGCTACCACCAATGTTTCTTTATTGGCCAATGCGATTGCCTTTCCTTTTTCAACTGCTTTTAAAGTGGGTGTTAACCCTGCAAAGCCTACAATGCCGGCAAGCATCATATCATACGTATCAAAATCTGCCACTTCTTCAAGCGCAGCGAGGCCGGCAAAAACTTTAATATTTTTTGAAATAAGGGCCGACTTTACAGCCTTCATATTTTTTTTCATCACCAATTACTACTGCATTTGGCTGGTATTTAAGCGCCTGCTCAATTAGAAGCTTATCATTGGTTTGCGCAGTTAATATTTCAACTTCAAACATATCCGGGATTGGCTTCTATAACTTCCAACGCCTGTGTGCCAATTGAACCCGTGGAACCAAAAATTGCAATTCTTCTTTTATTTTCTTCAGCCATAATTTTATTCATTCAGGTTAGCTCCGTATCTAGAATTGTAAAAACCTTCTGAGCAGACTCACATAACATGAAGGTTGGCAATTTACTCTAATAATTTTTGTAAAGCATTATTCACTTTGTCAAAATTAAAACGTGATAATATATTATTCATCATTTGCTGTATTGCAGCATTTTGCAGATTTCCTATAGAACCTATGTGTATATGATTTAGATGAATATCATAAGTGAAGTTATTATTTTCAATATCGGCCGCAATTTTTTTATAGGCATCTCTTAACGGCAGTTCCCTGCAAAACCAGTTTATTCATTTCTTCCACGCTAAACAAATATTTATATTTTTCATCCTGCAAGAATATCTTTTTTTACTTCAATATTTTTTATCATGATCCCAGCCATATTAATGCATTGCCGCATATTTTGAAATGCCGGTATGATGTGTTCCTTCAGCAATTGAAAATCGCGGTGATAACCTGAAGGAAGGTTTGCAGCCATCAGTGCAATTTCATTTGGCAAAGCCTGTATGCGATTGCAATGTGCACGAATCAGCTCAAATACATCAGGATTTTTTTTATGCGGCATAATGCTGCTGCCGGTAGTAAGCTCATCCGGAAAAGAAATAAATGCAAAATTCTGATTGAGATAAAGGCATGCATCCATGCTAAGCCGGGCAAGTGTTGCTGCAATGTTTGCCAATGCCTGCGACACGATACGCTCAGTTTTACCACGGCTCATTTGCGCATACACTACATTATAATTAAGGTCTTCAAAACCGAGCAATTGTGTTGTAAGATTCCTGTCTATCGGGAAACGATGAGCCAAAACCGGCTGCAGAACCCAATGGATTTTTATTTACAATTTCCCAGGCTGCATGAAGGCTGATCATATCATCTGCAAGGCTTTCAGCATAAGCGCCAAACCAAAGCCCGAATGACGATGGCATGGCTAACTGAAGATGCGTATATCCCGGCATCAGGTAGTCCTTATATTTTTCACTCTGCTGCAATAAGCAATTGAAAAAAACTGTTTACTTCATTTACCAATTGCTCAATCTCATGCCGCAGGTAAAGCTTTAAATCCACCAAAACCTGGTCGTTTCGCGATCGGGCACTGTGAATTTTTTTGCCGGCATCACCATATTTTTTTGTCAAAAGAACTTCAACCTGCGAATGAATATCTTCCACTCCTTCTTCCATTAAAAATGTACCATTTTCAATGTCTTTGTAAATTTCTTTAAGGCCTTGTTGTAATACTTTTAATTCTTCGGCTGTAAGTAAATTAATTGTTTGCAGCATTTGAATGTGAGCCAGTGAGCCCAACACATCAAAGGGCGCCAGATACATATCCAGTTCCCTGTCGTTGCCAACCGTAAACGTTTCTACTTCTTTTAATGATGCAATATTTTTTTGCCAGAGTTTCATGTGTGGGTAGTGCTTCCTGTTGTATTTATTACAGATCCCATATTCTGCAATAGCTGTGCATATTTTTGAATTCCATCTTTTATTTCATCAATAAATATATATTCATCGGCCATATGGCTTCGGCGCAGAATCACCTGGCCCTATCTTCAGTGCCGGAAAATCCATCAGCGCCCTGTCTGAACAGGTAGGCGAACCATAAGATTCAAGCCCCATTTTATTTCCCGCAATTACCAAAGGATGATCTTTTGCAATGAACGAAGGTTTTAACCTTGTGCTTCTTGGCAACACTTCTGATTCGTATATTTTTATTTATTTCCGAAAGTATTTCTTCAAATGTATACAATTCATTTACTCTTATATCCACTACAAAACTGCATTCGGAAGGTACAATATTATGCGCTTTATTTTGCAGTGTTCACAGAAGTAACTGCCATATGAACCGGGCCAAGGAACGCAGATACTTTTGGAAACTGAAAAGTACTGAACCATGTAATATCCTTTACGGCTTTATATATTGCATTTACGCCTTCATTGCGTGCCGCATGGCCGGCGACACCATGTGCAATACAATCCAGTACCAATAAGCCTTTATCTGCAATTGCCATTTTCATAAGTGTAGGTTCTCCTACTATTCCACAATCAATTTTTGGCAAAAGAGGTAACAGGTTTTCAATTCCATTGTGCCCTGATATTTCTTCTTCAGCAGTTGCTGCCAGTACTAAATTGAAAGGAAGATTTTCAGCAAAATAAAAATGCAC
This sequence comes from uncultured Chitinophagaceae bacterium, assembly GCA_963800635.1. Taxonomy (GTDB): domain Bacteria; phylum Bacteroidota; class Bacteroidia; order Chitinophagales; family Chitinophagaceae; genus Ginsengibacter. The sequence goes on along the minus strand of CAWDCB010000002.1, from coordinate 33,784 downwards.
AAACACTGCGATTAATGAAACAAGCGCGCCACCTGCATCATTACTTCCAAGCCCGAATAATTTGCCATCTTTTCAATTGCGTCAAAAGGATCTAAGTGTATATGCCGGCATTGGGCTTTACTGTATCATGATGAGAATTTAAAAGAAGGGTAAATTTTTTTTCATCAAAATATTTATTTACAGCCCATATATTATTTAGATAGCGGTTTGTTTAATATCTTTTTCTTTGAAAAATCTTTCAATAATACCAGCCGTTTCATTTTCTTCTTTACTGAATGAAGGGCAGCAGATCAATTGCTTTAATAATTCCAGCGCATCTGAAAATAATTCATCTGAAGGATCAGCGATATTATATTTCTTCAGATTTGTTTACATTTTTAATGATTGTTTTAACCTCACCCCTCTCTCCAAAGAGAGGGGAACTGTAACCTCACGCCCTAACTCACTCATCAGAACGAGAGGTGGTATATGAAATTATTTTTGTTCCGCTTTCTCCTTTTATCAATTGAAGTAAAGAATTGGAATTTCCAATAACTACTTCCTGAACACCATTATTTAAAGCATCGAATGCATTATCGATTTTTGGCAAAATACCGGCAAACAATTTTTTATTTTCCTTCAGCTCATCGTAAGTTTTTGCATTTAATTGGGCCAGGAATGATTGTTCATCATTTATATTTTGCAATACACCATTTTTTTCAAAACAATATACCAGTTTTACATTATACAATTTTGATAAACATATTGACAAAACAGCGGCAATAGTATCGGCATTTGTATTGAGAATATGGCCATTCCCATCATGTGTTAGTGGGGCTACAACAGGCACGAGCCTGTTATTTAAAAACAATTGCCATGCTTGCTGGATTTATCTCTGCAGCCTTTACATCTCCTACCCAGCCATAATCAATAGTTTTCACGGGCCGCTTCTTTGCGGGCAAAACATTTGCATCTGCGCCGGTAAGGCCAATAGCATTGCATTGTAAGGATTGCAATGCCGCAACAATTTTTTTATTCACAAGGCCTGCGTATACCATTGTAACCAAATCTATAGTTGCATCATCGGTTATTCTTCTTCCATCAATATAATTCGATTCTATACCAAGCTTTTCGCCGATGGCAGTTGCAATTTTTCCACCACCATGTACCAGTATTTTTTTTTCCTCAATCGATGAAAAATCTTTAAGAAATGAATGCAGGCTGTTTTCATCATCGATAACATTGCCTCCCGATTTTATAATATAAAGAGGCTGCTTTTTATCATCAATTTGATGTCATGACATCTGTTCAGTCATCTGCTTAAAATTTGCGCAAGCACAGCCTGGGCAGCCCATACACGGTTCGCTGCCTGTTCCGTTACAATACTATGGGGGCTATCCAACACTTCATCACTTAATTCAACATTTCTGCTAACCGGAAGGCAATGCATAATTTTTGCATTATTGGTTGTTGACAGTTTTTCATTGGTCAGCATCCAGTCTCTTTCATTTTCATAAATTTTACCATAATCTTTATAACTGCTCCAGTTTTTTACATAAACAAAGTCAGCATTTTTTAGCGCTTGTGCCTGGTCGTTAGTAATGCATGCACCTGCTGTAAAACGTTCATCAAGGTCGTATCCCGGCGGATGTGCTATAGTAAAATCACTGCCATCCCATGCTGTTATCCATTCGCAAAAACTATTTGCAACACATTGTGGCAAGGGCTTTACGTGTGGCGCCCATGTGAGTACAACTTTTGGCTTTATTTTATTTTGTACCGGAAGATGATCAGTTATGGTAATAATATCTGTGAGGCTTTGCAATGGGTGAACCGTTGCACTTTCAAGGCTTATAACCGGTATATTACAATATTTAACAAACTGGTTCATCACATATTCGTTGTAATCTTCTTCCCGGTTTTTCAACGAAGGAAAAGTGCGAATACCCAATATATCGAAATAACGGCCAAGGACAGGCGCGGCATCTTTTACATGCTCGACAGTTGTTCCATTCATTACAGCCCCTTCTTCAAATTCAAGTGACCATCCATCCTGGGAAACATTAAAAACAATTGCTTCCATTCCAAGGTTCTGGGCCGCAATTTGTGTACTTAACCTTGTGCGCATACTTGGATTTAAAAATAACAATCCCATGCGTTTCCTTCTGCCCAACTCTGTTGTGATAAGGGATTCTTTCTAAAATCAACTGCTGACCTGATAAGCGAATCTATATTTCCTGCATCTTTTACGGAAAGAAAGTTTTTCAATTTTTTGCTTATGCTTGGTAATGTATATTATTAAAATACCGGTTGTTAGACTACTCTTAAAAGCACCTGCTTTCCTGACAGCTCCAATTGATGAACTCATAAGGCCCCGGCCGTTACGCGTTGGCTGGTAAGTGCCGCAATCTCTTCATGCAAAGCATTTAAAAATTTATCCGCATCGTTTTTTGTCAATGCAAGGGAAGGCAATAACCTTATAACATTGGGTTTTGCTTCGCCCGTAAAAATATGGTGCTTCATTAACAAATTCTTTTTCAAATCTTTTAACTCTGGTGGAACATCAAATCCAATCATTAACCCCCTTCCACGAACATTTTTTAATTCAGGGCTTTTTGTAATTTCATTGATAAGATAATCGCCTGTAACTCTCGCATTATTCATTAAATTTTCCTTTTCAATTACCTCCAGTACTGCAAGCGCAGCAGCACAGGCAAGATGATTACCGCCAAAAGTTGTGCCCAACATAAAATGTTTTGGCTGTATTGCTGGGGCAATGGAAATGCCTGCAACAGGAAAACCATTTCCCATTCCCTTTGCCATTGTATATATATCAGCTTCTACGCCCGCAAAATCATGAGAATAAAATCTACCGGTTCGTCCATAGCCACATTGAACAGAATCAGCAATAAATACCGAATTATATTCATCACATAATTTCCTGATGAGTTGCAAAAAAGATTCAGTAGCAATATTGATTCCCCCAACTCCCTGTATACCTTCAATGATTACTGCACAAATTTCATCACCTGCTTTTTTAAAATAACCGTTAATGCTTCTTCATCATTAAAAGGAAGAAAAATAACGTTATCGGTTTCATTTACAGGCGCAATAATAGAAGGATTGTCTGTTGCTGCAACTGCAAGAGAAGTACGGCCATGAAAAGCTTTTGTAAAAGAAATTATTTTTTTACGCCATTGTAAAAAGATGCCAGCTTTAAAGCATTTTCATTGGCTTCCGCACCGGAATTGCAAAGAAATAACTGGTAATTATTTTTCCCCGAAACAACACCAGCTTATCTGCAAGTAGCTGTTGAATAGGAATTTTTATTGAATTAGAATAAAAAGCAATTTGCCTCTAGTTGCTGTTCGATTTTTTCAACCCAATATGGATGTGTATGCCCGATACTTATTACTGCATGGCCACCATACATGTCCAGGTACTCTATTCCCTTTTCGTCCCATAAGTAAGAGCCCTGTGCTTTTACAATATTGATATCATTAACAGGGTAAACGTCAAAAAGTTTCATGCGAAATATTTATTGCTATTGTCATTATAGTTTGTCAATGTGGCATTTATTAATTATCAAGGCTGTTGGCGCGGACGCCAACAGCAGCAGGGAAGATCACTTGACCATTGAACATTGATTATTGGATATTAAAAGTTAAGCCAACAAACACAATAATCAATGTTTAACACTCAATATTCAAGTTAAAACCCGTGCTAAATAGCTTTTCTCGCCGGATAAACTTTTGATAGTACTCTTAAAAATAATTTGCTTTTAATTTCAATCCCATTGTTTCATCAAGCCCAAACATCAGATTCATATTCTGAACTGCCTGCCCGCTCGCCCCTTTTAACAAATTATCCAGTGCTGAATGAACGACAAGATTATCCTCTTCTTTTTCAATATTAATAAAACAATTATTTGTATTAACCGCCTGTTTCAAAAATATGGGCTCAGTACTCACTTTTACAAATGGATGGCCCTTGTAAAAATCATGATAGGCAGCATATATTTCCTGAAGGCTCCTGGTGCATTTCAATTGTGAAGTGATAAAAATCCCCCGCGTAAAATCTCCGCGCCATGGCACAAAATGAACAGAAGCCGCTTTTCCCGATAATGAAAATAAGGACTCATTAATTTCTTTAAGATGCTGATGGGTTAAGTGATTTGTAAGCCTGGATATTATTTTGTCGCCATGAAAAATGTGAAGTTACCGAAAGCGTTTGCCCGGCACCGGTAGATCCTGTAATACCGGTTGTATATACATCTCCCAATACATTTATTTTTGCAAGCGGTAACAACCCAAGTTCGATAGCTGTTGCAAAACAACCGGGATTAGCAATATTTTCTGCGCTCTTGTATATCTTTCCGGTTGAGTTCCGGAAGCCCATAAACATAATTTCTATTTTGAAAAACCGAATTCGCTTTTAACCTGAAATCTTCTGATAAGTGAAATAATTTTTACATGTTCCGGAATTTCATTTTCCTGCAGAAATTTTTTTGAATCTCCGTGTCCCACACATAAAAAAAGCACATCAATATCATCACTGGTTTTACCTGAAAACTGAATATCTGTTTCACCTATTAAATCATGATGTACCGCGTGAAGGCTTTTACCCGCATGGCTTTTACTGTGCACAAAAATTAAATCAGCTAAAGAATGATTGACCAGCAACCTTATCAACTCGCCACCTGTATAACCTGCACCACCAACAATGCCTGCTCTGATTTTATTTTTCATCGGCAGTATTTTTTATCAGCATGGTAAATTGCGGTCTGGTTGCCAAAAATTTTACTAAACCCTCTTACATCATTGCCACTCCAGCCGGTATTCATTTCACCATATTTTCCAAATTTACTGCTCATGAGGTCATAAGGTGATTCGATACCCGTAACCTGGAAACGGTAAGGCATTAGCTGTACAAAAACATCGCCGGTAACATGCTCCTGTGAGGATTGAAAAAATGCTTCAATATCACGCATAACCGGGTCAAGCACCTGCCCTTCATGAAGCCAGTTACCATAAAATTCTGATAGTTGATTTTTAATATTCAATTGCCATTTTGTAAGCACATGTTTTTCAAGAGCATGGTGCGATTTAATGATAACCATGGGCGCTGCCGCTTCAAAACCGACGCGGCCTTTGATACCAATAATTGTATCGCCAACATGAACATCCCTGCCTATAGCATAAGGGCCCGCCAGCGATTGCAAATATTGAATTGCTTCAACAGGGTGCTCAAATCTCTTTTCATTAATGCGTAAAAGATTACCATTTTCAAAATGCAATACCACCCGCTGAGGTTCATTATTAGAAAGCTGCGTGGGCCACGCTTCTTCAGGAATCATTCCATTCGAAGATAATGTTTCTTTACCTCCAACGCTCGTTCCCCAAAGGCCTTTATTAATTGAGTAAGCTGATTTTTCAAAATTCATTTTTACACCTTTTGATTTGAGATAATCAACTTCTTCCTGCCGTGATAATTGCATATCGCGGATGGGTGTAATGATCTCAACACCCGGGATCATAATGTGGAAAATCATATCAAACCTTACCTGGTCATTTCCTGCGCCGGTACTGCCATGCGCCACAGCATCTGCATTTAATTTTTTTACATGCTCGGCAATGTGCAATGCCTGCGAAAGCCTTTCTGCGCTTACGCTTAACGGATAGGTATTGTTTTTCAGAACATTTCCGTAAATAAGGTATTTAATTATAGTGTCATAATAACTTTTTGTTGCATCAACTGTGGTATGTGTTGTAACGCCGAGCGTATATGCATGCCTTTCAATTTCCTCCAATTCCTTTTCGGTAAATCCTCCTGTATTTACAATGATGCTGTGCACTTCATATTTCATTTCATCAGTAAAATATTTTACACAATAAGAAGTATCAAGCCCCCCGCTAAAACCAAGCACTACTTTTTTACTCATCAATTCTATAATTTACAGGTGGAACAACATACTTAAAAATGATTTCTGCTTGTCTTTTTTCTTCCCTATAAGAAATTTAAGAAGCTTGCTTTGTTTCAGGCGCATAAACCTTTCATATTGCTTTGAATTTTTATTAAAATCTGCGGCTGTTTCCTCAGGTTCATAATGATCAGCAGGGTCGTACAACATGGCCGTGCACATACAATTCTTTCTTTCTTTGCTCATGAGTATGTCGTAATTCACGCAGCTTTTACAGCCTGCCCAAAAATTTTCATCATCCGTAAGCTCAGAATAAGTAACAGGCTCATAACCCAGTTCGCTATTGATTTTCATTACAGCAAGCCCGGTTGTAAGGCCAAATATTTTTGCATCAGGATATTTTTCCCGTGACAAGCGTGAAAATTTTTCTTTTAATACTTTTGGCAATTCCTGTTTTTCTGAATGCCGGCGCAACAATAAGCCCGCTGTTTGCAACAAATTCTTCATGCCCCCATGCTTCAATATAGCAAAAGCCTACCCATACATCATCTTCAGTAAGTGCAATAACAGCTTTTCCTTCTTCGATTTTTTGATGATATATTCTGCGGATCGCTTTGCAATTCCTGTTCCTCTTACCTGTGCAGATGACTCCATCTCGGCTGTGATGGTATGCGCATATTTTATGTCGGAGGAGATTGCAATACGAACAATTATATTTGATTGTTCCAATTTGCTTTTAAATTTAAAAATGAATCTATATGGTGAGCGGAAATTTATTCACTGATAGGGGCGGATTCAACTGCTCGGCCTATCAGCATCCAGGTCGCAGAAAATTTAGAGGCATCATATGTTAGCCATTGGAGCTGCCGAAAGCAAATGAAAAACATATAGAAATATGATTGGTCACCTTTATACATTTAATAAATGAATGCAAATGTAATTTTTTTTGCAAATAATCAAGCAGATAGCTCTTAATTATTTGTTATTGCTTCAGCAGCCATCCGCTTTAGCCATGGCTGTAATGCATCTGCAATTTCCCTGTCATTACTTAACCGGGGCACTTTATTCTGCCCTCCCAGCTTGCCAATGCTCTTCATATAATTTATAAAACCATTTTTTTGTATGGTAAAAATTTTTAAAGGATGCAAGAATATTTCCTTTTATAAGGTCATCATAATAAATATTTTTCCTCCGCAGATTTTCATCAACAGCCTTCTCAAACTGTTTCATATTACGGGGAAGATTTTCAAATTCTATAAACCATTCATGACAGCTTTTTTCACCATCAGCGGAAATTTTTGGAGCAACCGTAAATTCAGTAATCTTTATATTTTCAGCATCCGCTGCTTTTAATAATGCTTCTTCAACTTCTTCCCCAATTACATGTTCTCCGAAGGCGGAAATAAAATGCTTTACCCTGCCTGTAACGACGATACGGTATGGATTTAATGATACAAATTTTATAGTATCTCCAATATTATATGCCCACAAACCTGCATTGCTGCTGATTATTAACACATAATTTTCATTAAGCTTTACATCTTTCAAGGTAAGCCTTGAAGGATTTTCATTGAAAATTTCGGCTGCAGGAACAAATTCAAAAAAGATTCCACTGTCAGTATTGAGTAGCATTCCTTCTTCTTTACGGCTGTCCTGGAAAGCAAAAAATCCTTCGCTTGCAGGATATAGTTCAATCGTATCAATTGATTTTCCTATAGTTTCAAAAAGCTTTGCTTTATAAGGTTCAAAGTTTACGCCTCCCTGGACCATGACACTGAAATCCGGAAAAATATCTTTTATTTTTTTGCCTGTCTTTTTCACCAATGCATCAAAATACATTTGCATCCATGGTGGAATGCCGCTAACCAAAGTCATTTTTTCATTAACTGTTTCCTCCACGATTTTTGCAAGTTTCTCTTCCCAGTCATCAATACAATTGGTTTCAAATGACGGTAATTGATTGGCACGCAAGTATCTTGGAATATGATGGTTTACAATACCACTCAGCCTGCCGGTAGGTATGCCCCCTACTCTTTCCAGTTCAGGAGAGCCGCTTAAGAAAATCATTTTGCCATTTGCAAACTGTGTATTGCCGGTTTGCGCCATATAACAAAGCAGCGCGTTTCTTGCAGTGTTAATATGGTTGTCAATAGAATCTTTTGTGATAGGAATATATTTGATACCGCTGGTAGTGCCGCTGGTTTTGGCAAAATAAATAGGAACGCCTTTCCATAAAACATTATGCCGCCCTGTTTTATTTTTTCAATATATTGTTTAAAATCTTCGTATTCTCTTATAGGAACATTTTTTACAAAATCACTATGGCTTTTAATCTTATCGAAAGAGTGTTCTTTTCCAAATTCAGTTTTCAATCCCGTCTTTACTAGTGATTGAAATATATTTTCCTGGTCTGCCGAAGCAGTAGTTATAGACTTGCGGATTTGTTTATATATGTAGATGGCAAAAGGCTTTGCCAAAAAAGATTTTATCTTCATCTATCTATCGCGGGTCTTGAATGTGCAAATTACATACAAATGATTGAAAGTACCTACGAATTCAGTAACAATTACAGGGCCATTCATTATCAAGATCAATACACGTAATAACCACCAGCCCATCGTTTTCCGGAGCCACCACTACCCTTAAATGCTGATGTTCATTGCTGTATCCTTCAAGCGCATAGTTTCATCTCCTTTGCTGCCCTTGCCGCTTTTGGAATAATTAACATTCCCGTTATGAATGATTTCTTTTATTTCCTGCGCCGTAATATGCCTGCAGTCCATCCGGCACTTTACATGTTTGGTTAGAATAAGATGACCGGTATCAAGCAATACATTTGCATTTACAGCGGAACCTGAATAGATTTTTGGCAAAGCGTACTGCAAGTATGATGATGATGATGCCAATTAAGATTACATACTTTTTATTCATGATCAAATATAATTTCTGAATTTAATTTAGCAGGGTTGTATTTGTCGCAAAAGGCCCCATTATTGTCGCTTATGGACCTCTTAAGAATATTTACCAATTGTATTTTTATGTTATAAAGGATTAGAAATTTATTTCTAAATTTCTGAATAATAAAACTTGACATTTTTTTGTATATAAGCCCAGTAATGTATTTAAACCATCGTAAATGAAAGCAACTCCAAGCGCAAAATTTAAGACTGTAGATCAATATCTATCCGGCTTACCCCAAAATGTAAGAGACATTTTAGAAGGGTTGAAAAAAACAATTAAACAGGCAGCGCCACAGGCAGAAGAAGTAATCAGCTATAATATACCTGCATTCAAACTTAAAGGAATGCTTGTATGGTATGCTGCTTACAAAGAACACATCGGCTTCTATCCGACATCTTCGCCTATTAAGGTTTTCAAAGAGGAATTAGCAGGTTATAAAACCTCAAAAGGTGCGATTCAATTTCCCATTGATAAGGATATTCCAACGACTTTGGTAAAAAAAATAGTTAAGTACCGGGTTCATGAAAATTTGGAAAAAGCAAAAGAGAAAGGAAAAAAAACAATGTAAGAGGTTGCCGTCAGGCAGTTTAACCTTCAGGCTTCAACTCGTAATAACAGCAGCATCAATGATGATGGCCTTGTTTATAATGCTCTAACAATTCATCACCTCCGAAATCATTTTTTAGATCTCTTACTACGGTATGAACATGATTGGCATTGTTCTGCGTATTATCATATTCTATGATGATCGTGGGCCCTTGTATCCGGTAGTAATTTGGATGGCCCGGGCCGGACTCTCTTGAACCGGCCCATGCGAACCGCAGATTATCTAACCCCGCATTTTCTATGTCATGCATCATATTCATCGCAAACAACGGCGTATAGCGATTAAGATAAATGCTAAGCAATTGGAGAAAATTTTTTTGCTGTGCCTTAGTAAGTTCTCTATACAAAATTCCAAGCGTATCGTGGATCATCGCTTTGCGGCTTGGACCCGTAATAATCTCCCCGGGAGCGGCAACATTAATGACCGCTTTTCCTATTTGTTTTTCATCCAGAGAATTCAATAAAACAAAACCGAGTTCGGTCTCATCTTTCAAAACCTGCTTTCCTTTTTCAGGGCCGGACAATACAATAGCAGGATTAGCCCCCAAAAATCCGGGCGTTCCGGAAACCAGCAGGTTATTTTTTGTAGAAAAATTGAATGACACGTGATGTCCTTCAAGCCTCCAGCCCCATATAGAATCCGGAGCAGGATTGCCAAAAACTGAAAAATAATATTTCCCGGGATCCCTGTAGTCATCATTCGCTGAACGCCCCTCTACTTCGCGTAACACAGTTTCTAATTCCATAATGGCCCTCGCTTTATTATACCCCGTGTCGCTGAGAGCAGTATGTAGTAAATCGAAAGCGGCCTTTTTTTGTGTGTCGTTAAGATCATTTAATGAAATCCCCTTCCGGCTTTTTGGAATATAATGCCAGTCGTATCGTTCTTCGTCAGTAAATGAAAACCTGGTTTTTGCTTTTTGCTCTGCGGAAAGCGTTTTAAGAAAGTTATTAGCTACGGCAGACATACCGCCCGGTAACTTACTTTTCGTTGTTTGGGAACTACAGGATAAAAACCCGAATGAAATAATAAAAATGACTATTGCAAGCTTCTTTATGTACATACTTTTAATTATCTGCGAAATTTACCGCATTAAATGACATCAATCGCCAGCTATACAAATAATTTTGCTGTATACTAAAAATTACAGCTTTTTTTATGGCAAAAGCGACTTCTAATGCTAACCCGTCTGCCAGTTCCTGCCCTATTCTTTAATTGCCGGTAAGGTGGAGATGTTATAACAAGATAAACGGAATTGTGTTTCAGTCTCACATTTGTTTGCGATCGCCGTTTATTATTTTAGGATGTGTTTCAAAAAATATTTCTACAATTTACTCTGCAAAAAGGTGCAGGGCTATGCATTTAATAAATAAAGGTAACTATGGCAAATAGTAAAAGCCGACAATTAGCAACTTAATTAAACAATTGATAAATCGGCATACCGGTTTCATGAAAAATACCAATCCCGCTTATAAATAAACAACACAATTTTATCGCGGATCATTATTTTTGCATCCTATGCCAGCTCAGTAAATCAGTCGCATTGCATACGTTAGGATGCAAGCTTAATTATTCTGAAACATCAGCGATAGAAAGGCTGCTGCAAAATGATGGTTTTGTAAAAAAAGATTTTACAGAAGAAGCTGATGTGTATGTGATCAATACCTGCTCTGTTACTGAAAATGCAGACAAAGAATGCCGGCAACTCGTAAGAAGAATACAGCGAAGATCGCCACAGGCTATGGTGGTAATTACTGGTTGCTATGCGCAGTTAAAACCACGTGAAATATGCAGAAATCGATGGGGTTGACCTTGTGCTGGGCGCTGCTGAAAAATTTAATATAACCACTCATCTCCGCCAGCTTACTAAAGGCGATAGCCACGAAAATATGTAGTTGCGATATTGAAGAAGTAAATGGTTTTCATTCATCCTTTTCAATCAATACCAGAACCAGGACTTTTTTAAAAGTACAGGATGGCTGCGATTATAATTGTTCATTTTGCACCATACCGATGGCGCGCGGAAAAAGCAGGAGCAATTCCATAGAAAATGTTTTGGCTGAAATAAAAAAAATTGCAGATGCCGGTGTAAAAGAAATTGTGCTTACCGGAATTAATCTCGGAGATTTTGGTAAAGATGGCTATGGCACAAAAACAGGGAAGATTTTTATGAGTTGTTACGGGCTATTGAAAACAATGACGGAGTTGAACGATACCGCATTTCATCTATTGAGCCCAATCTCTTAACAGATCGAGATTATTCAATTCGTTGCCGGTAGCAAAAAAATAATGCCTCATTTTCATATTCCTTTGCAAAGTGGCAGCAATAAAATTCTTGGGTTGATGAGAAGGCGCTATAAAAAGGAATTGTATGCAGAAAAGATTTCTTTGATTAAAAAACTGATGCCTCATTGCTGTATTGGTGTTGATGTAATTACCGGTTTCCCCGGAGAAACAGATGAAGACTTTAATGAAACATTACAGTTTTTAAAAGATTTAGATGTTTCTTATTTACATGTATTCACTTATTCAGAAAGGGCAAATACGCATGCCTTGAATATTAACCTGTTGTACCTGTAAACGTACGCAATACCCGAACTAAAATTTTACGTAACTTATCTTATAAAAAATTACAGAATTTTACCATGCAGCATTGTGGCGAAACCAGGAAAGGTGCTTTTTGAGGGGCAAAATAAAAACGGAATGATGGAGGGATATACTGACAACTATATTAAAATTACCGTGCCTTTTAAAGAGGCATGGAGCAATAACATAATGGAATGGATAATTTAAAGAAATCTTTTCTAGTAACTATAAAATTTAATTTTTCAGATGACTTTATGCGTCATGTGCCCCAGCATCGCACTTATATCAATATGCTGATTAACACCAATGTAATTGAGAGTTATGCGGTAAGTATGGAAACGCATCGTTCATGGATTATTATTAATGCTCACACAAAAGATGAAGTGGAACAAATACTCATTAAATCAACTTTGTACCAATTCTGGACTTATGAAATTGATGAATTATTTGTGTATGACAGCCAGAATTTTCGTTTCCCAAACTTGAATTAAATTAAACACGTCAACTTTTTTTGCAGTTCTTCAATCAATGCGGCCTGCATCGCATTTATTTTTTTTACCGCTTCATCAATTGTAAACCATCCGCCTTTATCTATTTCAGGAAAGCTTTGATACTTCCCGGACCGCGGCGGCCATTCCATTTCAAAATGATTTGATTGTATGATGGCGGCATCAATATCTTTTTCAAGTGCCCATGCAAAAACTTTTTTACCTGCCTTTCTGAACTACGGGATCAACTCGATGAATTCACCGGAAACAGCAATACCGGTTTCTTCGAAAAATTCTCTTATAGCAGCCTGTAAAGGATTTTCGTTTTCATCAAATTCCCCTTTTGGAATTGACCATGCCTTTTCATCTTTATTTTTCCAGAACGGCCCTCCCGGGTGCACGAAGAAAACTTCCAGGGCATTTTTATAAATTCTATACAGCAATAATCCTGCACTTTGTTTTTAGCCATGATGAAATAATTTTTACTGACTCTTATGGAATTCCCGCACTTTGATTATATTGTATCACACAAAAATGTAAAAATCGACTTATTCCTGTTAATACTTTATTATAAAATACTTCGGCACAATATTTTCGTAAATAGTTTGTTTAAATTCACAAGCTTTTATCAACTATGAAATCTAAAAAGTACTTCCCTTTTTTCTGTTGTCATTATTTTTATTGCAATCAGCAGCTCCTGTAAAAAAAATAAAGATACAGCCTGCGCCACCGGTTCAACCCATTGATTCTTCAGCCATGGCTAGCAAAAGCCAGAGATTCTGCACTGCTTGCATCAAAAGATTTTTATTTGTGGTATAACCAAATCCCTTCGACTTTTAATGCCCAAAGTTATACCGATCCGAATGCTGTAATGGTAGCTTTAAGGGCTTATAGCATGGAACCCGGCTTTACCGCACCGGTTGATAAATGGAGTTTTGGAGTTTTGAAAACCGACTGGAACCAGTTGAGTGGCGGAATTGGTTCTGCAAATAGTACAGCTTCTGACGGCGATTTTGGCCTTAGTGTATTTTTTAGGGTAGATGGCGACCTTAGGGTAAAGCTGGTGGAAAGGCTTTCCCCTGCAGGCATTGCCGGTATTCAAAGAGGCTGGAGAATTACAAAAATTAATGGCAACACAGATATTACCACCAGCAATTCAACCTTTATTGTAAACAATGTTTATTATAGTGCCAGCTTCTACTTTTACATTTACTAAACCCGATGGCACTTCTGTTGATATTTCATTAAACGCTACTACTTATCCGCAACAAACAGTATATCTTGATACGGTTTATAATATTGGCTCAAAAACAATTGGCTATATGGTTTTAAATTCTTTCCTCGGAGATACCAGCGAAATTTTTAGTGATTTCCAAAGAGTAATGAATAATTTTTCATCCAAAAATGTAAGTGATATTGTAATTGATTTGCGCTATAACGGTGGCGGATATGTGTCTGTTCAGGAAAAACTTGCCGACTACCTTGCCCCTTCTTCAGCAAACGGAGCTTATGATGAAAGAAACCTTTAATGATAAGCACCAGGATTATAATACCACACTTTATTTTAATAAAACCGGCCCGCTAAATCCCAATCACGTCCTTTTTATTGTTACGCAAAGTACTGCCTCTGCCAGTGAATTATTAATTAATAATCTAAAGCCTTATATGGATGTAAAGATTATAGGCCCGCAAAATACCGATGGTAAGCCTGTTGGATTTTTTCCCTATCTCCGCGGGTGATTGGTACGTGTTTCCTATTTCATTCAGGTCAACAAACAGCGCTAACTAGTGGCGGATATTTCAATGGGTTTACTCCGGATGCAATCGTAGCAGATGGCCTGGATAAAAACTGGGGAGATCCTACAGAAGCTTCCCTTGCAGAAGCAATAAAATATATTACTACAGGCTCACTCAGGTTACAGGCAACAGAAGTATATAAAGAAGATCCGGCAGTTACAGCAGCTAATCATATTTTAGATAAGCCCTCTTTTAAAGGAAGCGTTGATACAAGAGGAATGAAATAATTTATTTCACGAATTAATACCAATTTTACGAATTACACGAATCAGGATAAACCCTTCGTTCTCTTGAAATGAGTAATTCGTGTAATTAGTGCATTTGAATTCATTCGTGTATTAGTACAATTGAATTGTGTAATGTAACTTAATCATTTTTGATTTTTATGAAAAACATTTTCCAAAAAAGAATGATCAATCAAAGGAAACTTTACGGGTGCAACCGGATCGAGCTGAATAATCATTCAACTGCAATTGCCACCAGCTTACTGTATTCCATCGATTAAGTTTATACCCCACATTTTTATAATCTGCAAAATGCATAAAACCAAATTTTTTATGGAAAGCCACACTTTTATCATTGGGTAAAGTAATACCAGCATATACATTCCTGCATCCCTGGAATTTTAAGATTTCAAATAATGCAGTATATAAAGTTGCAGCCACTCCTTTTTGCTGAAAATTATCATGCACATACACTGAACTTTCAACACACCATTGATAGGCGGCCCTTTCCCTGTGCTGTGTGGCATAGGCATAGCCGGCAATTATCTATCAATTTCACAAACCAGCCAGGGCCATTCTGCGAGATAAGAAATTATCCTTTGTGTAAATGCCTCGTTTGTGGGCACATCGGTTTCGAAAGTAAAAGAAGTATTTAAAATATAAGGAGTATATATAGCAAGAATTGAAGTGGCGTCTGAAGGCTGTGCTAACCGGATCGTATTCATGAAATTAAATTTACTGTACGAAGGCCGTTTAAGAAGGCCGTATAATAATTTTTAAAATAGGCAAGTGTTATGTCAATCATAAAGCTTCCTTTGAACATGATTGATCGCCCGCAAACAGTGAATTCCAGCACGTTCATTACCGACAATTCAGGATTGATTTAACACTAGCTGCACTCACTTTTGTGATGCATTTAGGTGCCCAAAAGCTTAATACCTGTTTGTGTAAATTCTAATTTTCTTTCCTTGTATAATTTCCCGGTTGTCATTTTAAAAGTTTTCTTGCTCATACCAAAAAATGAGTAAATATCTTCAGGAGATGATTTATCATGGTACGGCAGATAACCATCATTCTCCTGCAGCAACCGAAGCACTTTGGCGCTTTCATCTTCTACCCGGTTATAGCCAGGCTTCCTGCCGCAACGTCTATGAGGTAACCATCGTTCTGATTATTTACCGGATTTATTAATCGTGTATTTTTTTTATAAATCCCTGGAAACGGTCTCCTGTTTCTATTGGCCGGTACACTTCGTTAAAGTGTAATAGCCCGGTATGCTTATTATTGATAATTACAACATAGCCCAGGTCGCTGCGGCGATAGACAAGCAGGTCTACAAGATCCATTTCTTTCACTGTTAGAATTTCATTAGATAAATAAGGAGTCAAATTTTTCAGTTGCAGCCAGACGCCCTGTCTGTTCATCCATTACTATCTTTACGAGTAATTTCCTTTAGGGCGCATAAAACTTACCTGTTTCGAACGCGGTATAAAAAGATCCTTCATCAGCCCCCAGTCAAGAAAAGCCCCGTGAGGTGTTGTGCTCACACACTTCAATTTTACAATATCGCCCAATACACCCAATGGCTGCTGGGTGGTTGCAATCGGCCTGTCTTCACCATCATGATATAAAAAAACCTTTAATTCATCGCCAATGTGTGTTCCGGGCGGCACAAAACGCTTGGGTAATAAAATACCGATATCTCCATCATCAAGAAATACACCCATTGATTTTTCCTTTATTACCTTAAGCACATTGTATTCACCCATTTTTATCATAATGAATTAAAACTTTAGACTGCAAATTTAGTGGAATCAAGTGCCGGATTATATCGGCATACATGCATACCTAATTTTAATAATGCTACAAAATATCTTTTTCTTACTTTATGAAAATGAATGTATCAAAGCTTCTTAAATTTGTATGATCGTGTTGAATTCGTGCAATATATATTCTTGTCGTACTGATGAAATAAATGAGCATCGAGCTTACTTATTCGTATAATTCGTGCCTTGAATTCGTGTAATAATATTTATTTATTATCCCATGCATTCAGCAATCTTCTTATAATAATTAATTCACCGGTATGATAACTGTTATGATCGGCAAGTACCAGCGCTTCCTGAAGAAGGCTTTGCCCGTCACCATATTCAAATTCTTTATCTAAATTATCTCCCGCATTCTTTAATCAATTCAATAAATGCCTTTCGGTCTGCCTGAATTGCATCAATACATTTTTGCCAGCCGGCTTCCGATCCCGGGGCTTCCTCAATTGGCCAATATCCACCGAGGCCATTTAGGCGATACATGGTTTGCATTTCGTGAAAATTCAAGGATATCCCATTGTGCAATGCGAATGTGTTCAGCAAGCTGCCAGATACTATAAGGCAAATTCAATGGCTTTTTGCCTAACAATTCAAAAGGTACATTACTTTAAAGCCTCATCAAGGGATACATGCGCATTTCCCTTTTCAATAAGCTTTACTAAATGGGTTATCAGTTTTTATAATTCATGCCGGTATTTTGTGTTTGCATAATTATCATTACATTATTATTTATTACAATTTAATAAGAAAATGCTGGTGATTTTAAAATTATGTGCCTTCCATTAAGAATAAACCATCCTGCGAATACGTTCTATTAACATAAGTTTCTATTAAGTAAGGGATATTTCTTTTTAGCCCTCCGTACACATCTTATACATAAGACTATTTATTAAATGCTTATACTATGAAAACAATTACATACAACAGGAAATTTTAATAATGACGGGAACACATTTTCAACTGAGGCAATGCTGTGAAAAAAATACCGGTAAGCAAAACAATCTTACAGAAAAAGAACAACTTGAAGAAGCCTGCTGGAATGGTTTGCTGCAGGAAATGATCCCTGAAATATATGATCTTTCTGAAGAAAATAAAAAGCTGTTTCTTTGGCAAATAAAAAAAGGGCAATTCATTTATTGAACTTGAGCTCGGAGAAATTCCGGATGAAAAGGACAATCTGTTTTCTATTGATCCTTATTCATTTATTCAATTTCAACCGCTTTCATAATATATGATATTATAAAATAATATTGAATTCATTCTTGTGAATAAGCCGGGTTCCCGGCTTTTTGTATTCTACCGCCTTATAACGCTTTGCGTAGCGTGTTTAACTAACTCGAATGTATCCGTAAGTATTACCAGCATATCGCGTCATAAATAATTTTACCGTCTCTGTAACTTTTCATGAAATCATACGTTACACGAGATCTCCTAACAATTAAAATAAATTAAATTATCATGAAAAAATTATTGATTGCCTTATTTGCTTTAACAAGCTTTAATTCATTTGCACAACCCTGGCAAACTATTAAAGGTAACGGGCAAATAAAAAAAGAAACCCGTGAAGTAGGCAATTATACTTCACTGGCTTCCCAGGGATCTATGGATGTACAGATCGACTATGGAAATTCCAACAGCATAGTAAGTTGAAGCCGATGAAAACCTGCTTCCCTACATTGAAACCTCTGTAGAAAATGGCAAACTATCTATCAGGTCCAAAAAAAATGTGAACCTGAAATCCACTTCAAAAATGACGGTTCATGTTTCTATGACTAAAATAAATTCTTTACAATTAAGTGGCAGTGGTAATATTAAAGGTGCAGGTGCATTTACAAATGATGGAAAAACAGATATTGGTGTTTCAGGTTCAGGCAATCTTGCATTAGATTTTGACTCTTTCAAAGACCTTGATTTGTCCGTATCCGGTAGCGGTAATATTAGACTTAAAAGCAACGCTACCAATAGCATTGATGCAAAGGTAAGTGGCAGCGGAAACATTGATTGCAGCAGTATCAGCAGTAAAGATGTGGATGCGAAATTAAGCGGAAGCGGAAATATAAAAGTATATGCCAATAACAGCATCGATGCAAAAATAAGCGGAAGCGGAAACGTATATTACAAAGGAGATGCGCAAAATATTACCAGTAAAGTTGTCGGCAGCGGTAAAGTGTTGAAAATGTAATCGAATTATGTTGAAAGTTGAAGGTTAAGACTGTGTGCAATACTTTCAGCCTTCAATTTTTCAGTTGATAGTGGAGAGGAATGAACGCATCAACGTGTCAATCTTCTCTAACGTTTTTATATCCGTCGATTTTACCTTCGCTGTTTACTTTGCTTCTTACACCCTGCAGAAGGAGCGTGGCATTTTCTATTTTCGACTGCAGGGTTTTCATAATTAGTATAAGCTGCTCATATGCTTTTTCTCCCAACCCCGAAGCAATGATCAGGGCGACCGGCTTGTCTGAAAATACAACGGTGGCAACGGTCCATTCCAGGGCATTTTTTAATACAGCCGGCAAACTAAACACGTATTCCGGCGAACAAATAATTACTCCATCTGCCTGGTCAACCCGCTCCCTGAATTCTATGACGGGCCGGGGTACTTCTTCAAGGTTGGGATCGGGGTTAAAGTGAGGAAGTTCAGCGATATCCTCGTATAGCTCCACATCAAGCAGATCTTTGTATACTTCTTTTATAGTCTGCAAGATGGATTCATTTGAAGAATCCTTTCTCGTACTGCCGGAAATTGCCATTATCGTTTTCTTCACTGTATTGTATTTAAAGACGGATGATTTTATCCTGGTTGTCTACTAAAAATAGCCATTTCCTATCATCGGCTATAAATAAAACAGCATTATTCAGCAATGGTTGTATGTTCACGTTTTTGCTTCTTTAGCCCGGTTTCAATAAAATTATCTGGCTTGGCATTGTACGCTTAACAAAATAACTTCGCTTAAAATTATTTATGAAATATAGAAATTTAGGAAATACCGGTGAAAAACTATCGGCTATTGGCCTTGGCTGTATGGGTATGAGCTTTGCCTACGGCCCGCGTAATGATGAAGAGTCTATTGCTACATTAAACAAAGCGCTGGAGCTTGGAATTAATTTTTGGGATACAGCGGATATGTATGGCTTTGGACATAATGAAGAGCTTATCTCAAAAGTATTGGCTCACCAATAGGAATAAAATTTTTATCGCAACAAAATTCGGATTTCGGCAGAAAGAAAATAGTGGCTCAAATTTCACAGGTACGCCGGGTACTTATTTTGATGGCTCGCCTGCTTATGTAAAACAGGCGGTTGAGAAAAGCCTGCAGCGATTAAAAACAGATACCATTGATTTATATTATGCTCACCGCATTGATCCGAATGTTCCGGTGGAAGAAATGGTTGGTGCAATGGCTACGCTGGTAAAAGAAGGAAAAGTAAAATACCTGGGCTTATCAGAAGCATCGGCCAAGTCAATCAGGAGAGCGCATGCGGTACATCCTATAGCCGCATTACAAAGTGAATATTCACTATTAACAAGGGATGTAGAGGTGGAAATACTTGATACCGTTCGTGAACTTGGCATCACTTTCATTCCTTATTCGCCTTTGGCAAGGGGCCTTGTTACTGCAACTGTACCGGAAAAAATGAATTAGCGGAAGATGATTTCCGCCGGACACTACCGCGTTTTGATGAACAACATTGGCAAAATAATCAGGCGATGGTAAATGATTTTGCAGCACTTGCCAAAGAAAAGAACTGCACACCTGCACAACTTGCATTGGCATGGGTGCTTGCCCAGGGTGATGATATCATCCCGATTCCAGGCACGAAAAAAAGAAAATACCTGGAAGAAAATGCTGCAGCAGTCAATATTACATTGACTAACGAAGACCTCGGAAAAATCGAAGAACTATTGAATAAATACCCGGATGTTGGTGAACGTTATGGAGAAGGGGCTATGAAATTAGTAAATCACTAAGAAGTTGCGTTTAATTCTTTTGACGTACGGTAATAATTAAGATGTCAGACCTCCGGGCGCGGTTAAGATTCAACGACGCATCACGTCTATCGGCGACACAACACAATAAAAGCTCTAACCATACAACAATATATAGCGTTAAATTTAAAAGGAAGTTATGCTGTATTATTTACGAATTTCTATATCAATGCCAGGTGGTGGTGCCTGGTGATGACGGTGGTAATATTCCGGGCTGTGATGATGGTTCCTGTGATAATAGCGGTGCTCTACACACCCTAAAAAAGAAAATATTATCACAAATACCATAACTACACAACTCAATACACTTTTTTTCATTTTTGTTATTTTAAAACAACTAATATTCAAAATCATGCCAGCAGATTCTACGATACATGCGATAGCAAATAAATGATAGCGTACGGGGAAATTTTTCCACGCCTCTATGTTACTTCAATTACAAAGCAGCCGTGATCAACATGACATAACGGTGAGGGGTAAACGTAGAAGGCTGCTTTTTAAATACTAACAACAACGCGTAGCCGCTTTTATCGTATGAAGTATTTAAATGATATCAAATTAATAACTTCAAATTATTGTTAATTTTGGAAGTACAGCAGAAAAATGAAAATATCCAGCCTAATTTTTTTAGTTTTTTTTAGTAAATACTGCTAAATTAGTAGGGTAATAATTTTTTAAAAATATTAATCTGATAAATTATGACAGGGGAAACTCGGAAAGAGCGTACTTCAAAAGAAGCAACTCCAGGAGCACAAACACTATCGGTTAATCCCCCTCCTCCGCCAAGAGTTAAGCCTGTGGCTGTTCCGGTTGCGGCACCACGGCCCATTTTTTTAAATTCTTCCGGTTTGCTTTCAGATGAATTACTCGCAAACATCAATCAAAAATGGGAAGCCTGCTGGCCTATCAATATGCTGAAGCCATTGGTCTTGCTTGATTTAATCAGCTATTTGCTTTTTATCAGAGAGTTAAAAGAAAGGCGCCTGTTAACGGGCAAAGCTGGTGAAATTTCCGGTAACCTGATCCATGCAAAAGAACTTGCGGAACTAAGCTGGAACGGGTTTAAAGATATGGATGCTCAAAGTATGCATGCACTCTTCACAAAGGAAAAGGGCCTGCCCGATTTAATAAAAAGCTATGGCCGCACCAACCGGCAGTATAGTTTATTTGTAAAGGAGCCGTTGTTACTAACTCCTACTTCGGCGATGCTCGCGAATATGATGGGTATCATTAAAATTATGGAGGCGGAAGATAAAAATACAAGGGCCGCTATATTTGAGTATCTTATCAATAAGGCGGAAATAACCGGACAAAACGGGCAGGTATATGCGCCTGACTATGTTGTCAGGCTTGTGGTTGCAATGATGCAACCTTCACCAGAAGATGTGATTGGTGACCCATCAGCAGGGAATGGCAGCTTCCTGGTAAACAGCGCAATGTATATAGCTCATAAAAACGCTGCCGCCATCCCAAACTTCAAAACTGATTTTGCTTCAAACATGTATAAGGGTATTGAATCTGATCTCATTCAGCTTCGCATTGGTGCCATGAACATGATATTGCATGGCATTGATCATCCTAAGCTGGAGTCTTTGAACGTTTTCAGTAATATCAATATTAGTATACGTGAACAACCAACACTCATACTATCAAATCTGTTTTTTGAGGGTGTAGAAGATAAGGCGCCGGCGGGCACAAGCACTTCGAAAACAAATACAAGGAGACATGAAATCCGCTTCCTGAATTTTATTTTAAAAAGCCTGAAAACCGGGGGGCGTTGCGCCGTTATTCTCCGCGATAATATATTATATGATATCGCAACGGAGATTAAAACAATACGCCAGCAGATCATCGACAATAATAAACTCGAAGCAGTGATTTCTTTGCCGGTTAAAGCAGGCTCGCTTTTTTCCGGTGCATGCATACTTATCTTCACTAAAACGGGAACGAATATTACCGATAAAGTTTGGTTTTACAAGATGGAGACAAAAAAGCGGGAGATCAACACAGGAAACTCTGATAAAAGTAATCCTGTGAAAAGCAATATTCTTCCATGTATAGAAGGATATGATGACATGGCCGATCTGATGGCACGCTGGAAAAATGAAAAAGAGGAAACCGGCAAAAAAAGGACCGATAAAAGTTTTTATGTGCCGGCTGACGAAATACGAACTAATAATTATAATCTCAACTTTAACGAATACCGAAAGGCCGTAAAAGAACCTGAAATATATTCCTATAAAGAGCCGCAGGTTGCACATACGGAGCCGTTACCCGTTAATATAAATTCCAGTGAAAAGACGCCCTATTTGAAAAAATCATTGCCGTTGCCAAAGGCAGTTTCTGTTAAAAAAAGGTTTTCAACTGTTTTTGTTTTATTATTTGTTGCTGTTTTAGGCCTTGTCTCTTATTTTATATTTTTTAAAGGCGGGAGCAATAATAAAAATGTTACGGTTGCTCCAATAAATAATAATGCCACCGAAGGCAAAATTAATCCCACAGAAACAACAGATCAATCAACTTCTAAAAATTCACTGGCGGCAAAAAAACTGTCTTCGAAACAAATAAAAGATATACTGAAAGATACAACAGGGTTTATCCGCTTTCAAAAAGCAACGGCAGGTGTACCGGGTAATATTAAAGATCGCAGAACAGTTCCAGGAAACAGTAGTGCAACGGTTTTACCGGGTAAAAAATCGCAACCTGTTGAATCAGGCCGTATGCTGAAAGTACAATATACCGTTGTCGATACCACTTATTTTCATGATAAGCCTGATGAGCGAACGCGCAGGAGGTCTTATCTCGATCCGCTAAATAAAAATATCCTGAAGCCAATAGATGACGAGAATGGATTCATCTATATCGTATATACAAACCGCTTTGGCAGAACTTCCAAGGGATGGATAAATAAAAAAGATTTAAGGGTGTTACGATAATACTGGCTTAAATGAAACTCTTGCCTGGCAACCATTCCACAAAGTAGCCTATACATTTCTGAATCTTTATAACAGGTGTTACCTGTATTTTAAAACAGACTCCGATAAGGCGCGCGAATATTTCTTATCTCCAAGCTCTTATGATTCAAACTCATCCCTGATATAAAAGAAGCTCCATTAACGGTATGAAACGTTACTTGAAGGCACGGTGGGTGGTGCTGCGAAAAGACACAATGTTAATAGGGTAAAAATAGAAGTGTAAATAGTTTTCATTTAGATATTTTTAGTTTTAAAAATAAATATTTTTTAAAAAAATTACCAAACCATGGCTAAAAAAATTTGATTATTTGTGTGAAAAAAATTTGTTTTATGTATTACCAATATTTTTACAAAAAAATATATGCATCCAAATGCACTTTTTAAAAGAGAATATAGCCGCAATGCACACTATCGTGCACGAAAGATTTTCTTCAATCGAATTTAAATTCCAATGGCTTTATACATATATATAATAACCCTCCACATGCGACTGTTGTTATTGTTCACCTGCTGCCTTATAGTAAACAATACAAAAGCGCAGGATGATTCCCTGTCTTCAAGATTTCCAATCGACTCCGGCTACTTTTCTTCGTTCGACGGGGCCAAAATATATTATGAGGTGCGTGGCGAGGGAAAGCCGGTTCTGCTTGTACATGGATTCATTGTAAATAGTAATAGCTGGAAACGAACAACGCTATACGGTGATCTTTTGAAGCAAGGCTATAAACTTGTCCTTCTTGATATGCGCGGCAATGGAAAGTCGGACAAACCGCATGACACTGCCGCATATGAAGATGACGCAGAGGCAAAAGATATTATGCGATTAATGGATCTGCTGAAAATAAAACGATATAGTGTTGCCGGGTATTCAAGAGGTTCTATTATTACAGCACGGTTACTGGTATTGGATAAAAGAGTTCAGAATGCGATATTGGGAGGCATGGGAACAGACTTTACCAATCCTGAATGGCCAAGAAGAAAAATGTTTTACAGGGCAATGATGGGAGATTCCATTCCTGAATTAAAAGGTGCCGTTGATTATGTAAAACAACAGCAGCTTGATCAGCTTGCCCTCGCATATTTGCAAAAGGCACAGCCATCAACCAGCAAAGAAACATTAAGCAAACTACAACAGCCGGTATTGGTTATTTGCGGTGACAAAGATACGGACAATGGGTCCGCCGGTGACCTGGCGAAACTCCTGCCCAATAGCTCATTTGCGATTACTCCGGGAGATCATAATCATGCGGCAGCGACGCCGGAATTTTCAAAAGCGGTTATCGATTTTCTCAGGAGAAATAATTATTAACGCTATTCAAAAGCGAAGGCGGAATTGTTAATTTGTCCATCGTTAGTGGCAGGTTAGCTGCAAATGTGGGCAGCATATTACTCTGTCAATGAAAGAACATTTCCATCGGGGTCTTTAAACCAGGCTACCTTTGAGCCGCCCGGAGATGTCCATACACCGTAGTCGTCCTGTTGCATAAATTCATATCTTTCGCAAACAACTCCTTTTTGATTCAATGATACAATTACCGAAACAATGTCAATGACATTCCAGCCCAAAACAGTAAAAGCCTGCGGATTAAGATCATTTACAATTGTTACTCTTAACAAAATTCCATTGGCTTCAAACTCCAGGGCATAATTATCCTCGGATAAAAGTTTCAACCCCAACACATCCTTATAAAATGATTTGGCTTCCGTTGGTTTTACGGTGGGAACAAATGCTTTAAGTTTTTTATCAGCAAGCATGGATTATAATTTTTTTATATAACCTGAATCGTGGCTCCTATCCTAACTCTTAAATAATATTTCATTAATATTCCCCGCTTATTTCAGTAAAGGGCTTTATAAGTTCTCTATCGTTTGCCCGGAAGATTTTTCTTCAACGTCATCGTAATTTTTTCAATTATTCCCGTTCAGCTTCATTCTTTTTCTGGATCTTGTCTTTCAATTCCTTTTCCATTTCTTTTTTAAAGTCATGAAGTTCGTGAGCTTCATCGATAGAATGGGATTGCTGCATTGTTTCTTCTTTTTTTGTAAAGTCACTAAGCTTTGAATAATATTTATGGATAACCCGCAGTTCATCTTCCGTCATGTTCTCTACATTCACCAGCCGGTTACTGGCAAATTCGTGTGCTGCAACAAGCTCATTAAGTTTCAATTGTATGGCAAGGGAATCTTTATTTTGAGCCTTCTGAATCAGGAACACCATGAGAAAGGTAATAATGGTGGTGCCGGTATTGATGATCATCTGCCAGGTTTCTGAATAATGAAAAACAGGGCCGGTTACACCCCATATTACTACCAGTAAAAATGCAACTATAAATGCAGATGTGCTGCCGGTAATTTTTGTTACTGATGAGGCGAACGCTTCGAAGGAATAATTTTTAGATCGTGCCGGATTCTTTTCCATTTTGATTGGTTTATTTATGATAGTTATTTGTAAATATATTACCAAAAAAATTGGCGGGAAGTAAGCTTGAATATTAGTTAAATACCGGATTGGCGAGACAAGAATTTTAGTGATTCTATTTACCCAAAAAAAATTTAAATCCAATACCGAAACTGGATAACACGTTGGAATTTAAATTGGCGCCAGCCGTAAAAACATTGTCTTTTTGAGGTGACACACCAGGCGGCAGGGTTCCCGCGATAGTGGTGACGTGTGAGTAACCCAGGTAAGCTATATTAGGCATTGATAGCTCCAGCTGCATTCTTTTCCATATGTTATAAGAAATACCCGGGATGAAAGAAACGGTTACTCCATTGGATTTAGAGTCTAAATTCTGGCTTACATTATTATAATATCGTTGTATGTTCTTCGAATATGCATAGGATCCATCCAACTCGCCAAAAAAGTAAAGATTATTTGCGAGGTATTTATACTTTCTATAAAAAAAGCCAACACTATAGCCCGTAGTTTTGTTTGGTGAAGTAACCGTGTAATTATAATTATTAGTGGAATAAGAACCAATGATTCCAACCACCGAATTATTGTTTGTTACCTTGCCAAACTGAACATCGGAATAGAAAGAGTTAAGCATTGGATTAGATGCATTATAGTAACTAATGCTTCCTCCAAGTAATGCTCGTCCCTGTTTAACCTGGGCATTTGATAGCAATGCTATAAAAAGGAATATTGCAAAGAAGAGTAAATTTTTTGCTTTCATAACAGTTAAATTTATTTGATACAAATCAATATCAAATAATTTATAAAAAAAATAACGCTCTTTCCTTTAACAACAGATTATCTTAACCAAACACTAAATTAAATGACGGTGCAGCGTTTATGGCGTGGACAACTTATCCTTTAAGTGTCTGGGATTTTTAAGGTATGATGCACTAACTTATTTCCGTATTATTTGCAAGCTATAGAAATTGAATCCTCCTTTATCGACTTGTATCCTTATTTTGTTAGTACCTGCAGATAAGTGAATACTTTTTACAGAAACACCTTTTAATTGATCCGTAACGGCACTCACAACAGTAATATCTTTTGCTAAAATATGGTTATTGGACATTATGGATATTTCCCCGTTTTCCTTAACAGCAACAGCAGCGATTACAAAGTTGTAAGCCCCGCTTTTCAACACATCAATCGTGTATTGCAACCATTCACCCGGTTCAATATTTCCTACATAATAACTGTTATACTTTGCAGAGTCTTTATAAATATCAACGCCATCGTTACGATAAATATGGCCACGATTTCCAACACTACTTACACCTGACGTACGATAATTTGCAGTATCGGTATCATAATATGCAACACCGTTTCTGCCTAAATCATAATTCACTGCAGGTATCGCTATACTATCTGCGAGCCGGTAAGGCTGATAAGGAATTGCTTCCGCAGAAAAAGGCTGGCGGAACAAAGCGTCAATAACATCTTTATGAAATATATTGTTTTCCAGCTTTGAATAAACCGCTACTTCCAGTAAGCCGCTGTAAACATTGCTCTCCTTTGGTTTTTTTCCGCTGCCGTTTAAATAACTTCTTACCTCATCATAGTTAAGGTTTGATCGTATTTCCAGCGGGCCGTTAGAGCCCATCTTCTTTAACGGCCACATCGCCCATCCTATATTATTTCTTTCCAGCAAGCGAATGGCTTCAGTATACCACACGTTTGAATTTTCACCTGTTTCACCTAACCATACGGGCACATTGTACTGGTCACGTGTATCAACCATTTTTTGAATATCCTGTTGCCTGTTGTAGTTCCAGTATTTATGAAAACTCAATACCATATTACTGTCCCACACAGGCAATATGCCATTGTAATTATTTCCCCATCCATTGCCTTCAATGATAATCATATGATTTTTATCTACTTCACGTATTGCCGCCGTAATATCTTTCAACAATTTTTTTAAAGGCGCATTCGTTGGCTCTTTAATACCATTCCGGTCATTGGCGGGATCGGTAAACCCCCAGTTTGGCTCATTTAAAATATCGTACCCACCAATCCACTGTTCATTTGCATAACGCGCGGCTATTTTTTTCCAAAGTGCGATTGTCTTTTGCTTATTGGCGTCACTATCCCAAAGTGAAGGCTCGCTGCTATCGCGATCAGATATATTCAGATCATTCCCCTGCCCACCCGGCGCGGCATGGAGGTCCAGTATAAGATACATATGATTTGCCTTGCACCATTGCAGCAGGCTGTCTGTTATAGTGAAGCCCTTTTGGAGCCAGGTATTTTGCCCGGCTGTAGGCTCTTTATCTACAGGTAAGGTGAACAGATTATAATGCATCGGAAGCCTGACAGAATTAAAACCCCAGGCTTTCATAGAATCAATATCAATCTTACGGATAAAATTATTCAGCCATGCATCATAAAACTCCGCTGTTTCCTGCGCACCCATTAATTTTTCAATTGCGCTCCTGATCTTGTGTTGTTGTGCATCCCTTTGAATACCGAGCATATATCCCTCCTGCAGCATCCATCCGCCCAACCCCATTCCTCTTAGCAAAACATTTTCACCATTCGCGTTTACAATCTTTTTACCATCAGCCTTTAAAAAGCCCTGTGCATAGGACCCGATGATAAAGAGATTACAGAATAAAAAGAGAAATATATATTGAAATCGTTTTTGCAGGGATTGCCTTATTTCCATAAATAGCTTTTTTATTACCATAAATAAAAAGATAAGATGAGTAGAGTTAACCCCGTTTTACCATACGAATGTTCCTACTGCTTTACCTTCCAACGCAGCCGCAGCATCTTTTCCATTGTACCTGATAGTAAAATGTTGCTTCTTGCTACTCTCGTTTACGACAATTAAAACCTTCTTGCCGGCAGGTGATGTAAAAGCAACGTTGGGCATGGAATCAACATAATTTGATGCAATACGAACGGAACCCGGCCTCACAAATTTTGAGGCATGTGCTATAGAATAATAGGCAAGGTTTTTTGTTACCGCATCGCCGTCAATGGTTACTGCGCCCTGGCACATTGAACAGCCTCCTCTTTCGGTATAAGGCTTAAAATCCGCGCCTGCTGCAAGGTTCCACTCCAGCACAATGCGGCACCAGTTGCGCATCGCTCCAATAATTACATCGCTTACAGGATGCGAAATATTTATCTTACCCGTATCTTCAAACTGTACCACCATTTGTTCCGTAAAATAAATATTCTTATCAGGATGCGCCTTATGCACCTCAGTCAATGCTTCTATTTTACCACCGTATAAATGGAATGCGGAACCATCTATATATTTAGCAGCTGCCGGGTCATCCAGGATTGTAATTGGATAGTCCGGCCTATCGGCATTGTGGTCGTACACAATAATTTTTGTATGAATTCCGGCAGCTTCAAAAGCCGGCCCCAAATCATTTTTTACAAAATCCTTTTCTTCGGGGGCGGTAATTAAAATGCTGGGGTTGTTACCCGGATGCAATGGTTCATTTTGTACAGTGATGGCATCAATGGCTATTCCTGCTGCCTTCATCTGTTGTATATACTTTACAAAATATTTTGCATAAGCTGTATAATATTCCGGCTTCAACCGGCCTCCTCTCGTATCGTTATTTGTTTTCATCCATACGGGCGGAGACCAGGGAGAGCCTAATATTTTTATCGCAGGGTTGATGGCCAATATTTCTTTAAGTACAGGTATTACGTCTTTCCTGTCTGGCCCCAGGTCAAATTTTTGCATAGCGGTATCTGTTTCTCCCTGCGGCAAATCGTCATAAGAAAATATATGCGCATTTAAATCAGATGAACCGATACTTAGCCGCAAATAACTCACACCAATATTATTACCATCCACGGCGAATAATTCATGTAATAATTTTGCACGGCGATCTACATTCATTTTTATGATATGCATGGCGCTGCCACCGGTTAAGGCAAATCCAAACCCATCAACAGGTTGATATCTTTGCTTTTCATCTACGGTAATTATCTGCGTTGCATTTCCCTTTGCACCAAATACTAATGACTGTTTCTGTTTTGCAAATAAAGCAGACTTGTCAGGATTGGTGATCCATATATCGATGCCCTTTTTCTTTTGAGCTTTTAAAGATGTTATATTGATTGATAACATCAATACCCATAAATATTTCCATTTGCAACTCATTAGAACGGTCTATTATTTAATGCAATTATAAAATAGATTGTAAAAGATTGAAGTTGATAGAAAATAAAACCACGTGCATGAATTCAATTTCAATTATGATATTGAATTATTATCACCGCGAAATCTATAAATTAAAATGCTGAACAGGTCGCGGATGCCTGTTCAGCATTAAAGAATTACTATTATTTCAACTTTGCTACCTCGTCATTATAAAACTTTACTGTCGCTATTACATCGGGCACGCTGTGATACCAATTGGATTCATGTTCTATTGAAAGCATTCCGTTAAAATGCTGGCGTTTGAGTTCCTGGAATATGGGGGGGAAATCAATTACACCTTTTCCTACTACGGTATCTTCAGCGTTGGTTTCATTGAATTTTTTGATATCTTTCAAATGGACGCCAAAGATATGTCCTTCCAGTTTTTTCATACAGTCAACAGGGTTTAGGCCATTTCGCGCCCAATGGCCTACATCTGCGCATGAGCCAATGTTCGGATGGCCGTTTACAGCAGCGAGAACAGAATCAGGACTCCAGTAAACATTAGGTTTTGGATGATCATGTATCGCTACTTTTATGCCATAAGAACCGGCCATACTATCTACCATATCCCACTGGTTTTTGTGCGGCTCTGCGGTAATATAACTAAGCCCGAATTCTTTTGCAAGATCGAAAGCCTTCTTCCACTCTTCTCTTGTGCCTGGCACAATAACGCCCATGGCTACAATACTTATTCCCTTTGTTTGGAGCAACTGTTTTAGTTTAGCCTTGCTGTCATCAGACATCCCGATACCAAAGCTATCCCTCAGCCCCGCCCCCAACGGTTGTCCCCAAAAAGCTTCAATATATTTAACGCCGGCGCTATCCACTTTATCCAATGCTTCCGCAAAGGTGAACATTCTGAAGGTCCACATTTGCACGCCAATTTTCCAGTTGGCTGTTACATTGGTTGCAGCCGCTGAAGTATCTGTTACAGTAGAATCAGCGCTTGTTTCAGTTTTTGAGGTGGTTGTATTACACCGCAGTAATGCAATAATGCAAATAACAGCCTACAATAGTCAAGGCAATCTTTTTCATTGAGTTTATTTTAATTTAAAAATGATGAACAAGATAGTTATTAATAGGAATAGAATTTCGTACAATCAATTTTTTGCTCAAAAATTTCACCCGGCATCACCTTCTGATCCACTTAAAATTAACAAATCTGAATCTGTTTTTTTTGCAAAAATCATACAAAATTTGTATTCTAAAATAAAGTCGTATGAGCCTAATAACGATCATAGAATATCAGCCAAAATTCCAGGTGTTCTTTGAAAAATTTAATCGCAGTTGGATCGAAAAATATTTTACAATGGAAGCTCTTGATGAATTTGTATTAACCAATCCCGAAGAAGCAATATTGAAACCAGGCGGTGCTATTTTAATGGCTGTGTATGGTGGAACTGTTGCAGGAACGGTTGCATTGAGAAAGATAAATGAATCAGTATATGAGTTCACGAAGATGGCCGTTGAGGAAAAATTTCAAAGAAAAGGAATTGCCGAAGCGCTCAGCTATGCGAGTTTCAAAAAGGCAAAAGAACTTGGAGCAGATGAAATAGTCTTATATTCAAACAGCATTCTGAAACCGGCAATTAATTTATATGAGAAGCTTGGATTCAAACATGTACAGGTTGGAACCGGTGAATATAAAAGATCAGATATAAAAATGGTATTCAAAATGAGGCAAACAGAAACCGTAACCCTTTAAACTAATAATTTATTATGGAACTTACAGCAGATATTCCCGTGCGTAAAACAAGCCACTCGGGCATCCATGAAGTGGACTTTGACAAGCTCGAATTTGGTAAATATATTTCCGACCACATGTTGGTTTGCGATTATGCAAACGGATGGGGCGTGCCCCAGGTAGTGCCTTATGCCAATTTATCACTGAGCCCTGCTACGCTGGCCTTACATTACGGGCAAACAGTTTTTGAAGGTATGAAGGCCTTTCGAACCAAAGACGGCTTCATTAACATTTTTAGAATAGAAAAGCATTATGAGCGCTTTGTAAAATCGTTGGAAAGGATGTGTATGGCTGTCGTGCCAAAGGAAATCTTTATCCAAGGGCTTTTGAAGTTGATACAGCTTGATGAGGCATGGGTGCCTTTTTCACACGGAAGCGCCTTATACATACGGCCGTTTGTTTTTGCAAGTGAGTCGCGCTTTGGTGTAAAGGTTTCAGATGAATATAGATTTATAGTCTTTACCGGCCCGGTGCCGTCACTTTATGCACGGCCGGTAAAAGTAAAAGTTGAAACACAATTTGTTCGGGCTGCAAAAGGAGGCACCGGCTCAGCAAAATGCGGAGGTAATTATGGCGCTGCATTTCTACCTACACAAATTGCAAAGAGCGAAGGCTATGACCAGGTTCTATGGACCGATGGGAAAGAAAATAAATATATTGAAGAGTCTGGAATGATGAATGTGATGTTTGTTATCAATAATAAGCTGGTAACGCCGCCGCTATCTGATTCTATACTGGATGGAGTAACAAGAGATTCTTTATTAACGCTGGCGGGCGATCTTGGCTATAAAACAGAGGAAAGGCAAATATCGGCAGATGAATTAAAGGCCGCGTTTAAAAGCGGGACAATTACCGAAGCATTTGGCGCAGGAACGGCAGCAGTAATCGCTCCTATATCTGTTATTTGTATAGATGATATAGATTATTCTTTGCCGGCATATCATTCAGGAAATATTATGTTCCAGTTAAAGAAAACGGCTGGATGATATCAGGTATGGCCTTACAGAAGATATTTACAATTGGAATTACATCGTAGATACAAGGATGATCCTTTGACAAGCCTGGAACTTTTCCTGCGCCGGCTCAGGACAGTCCTGTCTAAGGCTCGCTTCCATTACTTCGCCACTGAAAAAATTTACATCCGCGGTTAAATAGTTCTATTAATCATATTGAAGACCTGTGCTAATTAAGTATTTGCTTCTTTTTAATTGTACGAGAGATAATTATTATTTTTAATGCTTATCGGTTTTAATACTATCAAACGCAGGTAATGCTTATTCTAAATTTTGCACCATTTCCCATTTTAAAAACAGGCCGGTTAATTTTAAGGCGGCTCACCATCGAAGATGAAAACGAAATTTTTTTTCTCAGGTCCAACGAAGCTGTAAACCGTTATGTTGACAGGCCCAAATCAAATTCGCTTGTGGATGCCAGGAACCATATTGATAGGGTAAACAATGGCATTGATAATAATGAATCTGTTTTTTGGGGAATTGCTCTTATAAATAACCAAAAAATTGTTGGCACGATTTGTCTTTGGAATATTTCGAAAGAAAACGAGACCGCAGAAGTTGGGTTTGAGCTGATGCCTGAATTCCAGGGAATGGGGATTATGCAGGAAGCTTTTTTCGAAGTAATAAAATATGGTTTCGGGACGCTCCGTGTTAAAAAGCTGGCAGGATGGGTACATTCCGAAAATAGCAGGTCAATATCCCTGTTAACGAAATTTAATTTTGTAAGAGACGAGTGCGAAGAAGAAAAAGCTGACAAATCTGAGTTGGCAAACCTGATGATTTATGCATTAAGTGCTGAAAATTATCATCAAATGCACAATTTTTAATAAAAATTAATTCTTACAGTAGTTTGGCTACTTTCTTGTATGGGTTTTCGGAAAATCGCTGAATGAAAATTACGTTTAAAGGGATATGGAAGGTATTAAAGAATTCTTTCTCAGGATTCTCAGACGACAGAATTATGAAACTCAGCGCTGCGCTTGCGTATTATACCGTTTTTTCTATTGGCCCGCTGCTCATTGTGATTGTCTTTTTGTGTAGCTT
>CAWDCB010000001.1:0-271376 GCA_963800635.1 uncultured Chitinophagaceae bacterium | reverse complement strand
ACACGGGATCTACGGTTTCCCGGCGATGGACGGGCCCTCGGGCGGTGTGAAGATCGCGACCGAGCAATTGGAAAAACCGACCACATCGGGGACAGTTGACCGAGACGGTTACTGAAAGCGAGATCGAAGAAATGTACGAGCATTTGTCTCGCCATACTTTCCCGGATTGGACCGGAAACGCCTGAAGGCCGCGACTTGTCTTTATACCAGCACGCCCGGCTCACGATTCGTGATCGACACGCATCCCGAACACAAGAATATTACTATCGTTTCACCCTGTTCGGGACACGGTTTAAACATTCGGCTGCGATCGGAGAGGCGATCGCCGAGAGGGTTGTACCGGGACGAGCAAGCTGGATCTGAGTAAATTTTCCTTCGACCGTTTCTGATAAAATAAATTTCTCACCATCGTGAGCGGTTTTGTCAATCAGTGTGAAAAACAATGAGGCTCCGCGAATCGTCATCCGCGGTAATGCGAACGATATAGCCGCCGGGTGGCGCGACCTCTCCGGCCCAATCTCTAAAATCCCATTCAATTGAATTTAAGCCCTGATCGCCCGGATTGGTCTCGGTAAAACGCCGGACGTGCCGCCCGAAGCGCTCCCAGATATCGACTTGTAGTTCCAGGGTGTCCTCCGGGATATTCAGCGGAATGGTGACCTTGTCTTTTCCCTCAAGCGTGGCGGGCGGCGCTGCTTCTTCCTCTAAAGCCAACTCACTTAACTTCTCCTCGCTGATTTGATCGGTGAATTTGTAAACCGTCTCGCCGGACGCATAACCGACAGTCACCGGATCTCCTATGAACCTAAAGCGATTGATACGGAATCCAACGTCGTTTGCATTTTCCCAAATACGGCCGCCGTCAATTGTAGAGCTTGTGAAGCCGCCTTTTGGCTTACCGTGCCCCATCCCCCAACCCACCCGGTATCGGCATCCACAAAACCGATTCCTTCAAGGTTGCCGTTGCGCTGCCGGTCGTTTATCGGCACCCTGCGCCAAGTCTTGCCCCCGTCTTCCGACCTTAGGATCGCGCCATCCCGAAAATTCTCTAAAGCGACGAAAATAATGTTCTCGTTAAGCGCCTGAATTTTCCAACCCCATTCGCCCCTCGGAAATTGCAGATTAATCGATGCAACCACATTTTTCCAGGTTTTCCCGCCGTCCGTCGTGTGAAGGACAATTGGGATAACATCATCGCGGAGTGGCTCGCGGTTGGGATGTTTGACCACATCCGTGCCCCCAACCACCCAGCCTTCATCCGCGTTCTTGAAATAAATATCGACAAGGATCGCGGTTTCCATCTGAAGGTCAAGTACCGTCCACGATTTACCCCCATCGACCGTCTTGACCACCGCCGAAAATTGATTTGGGTAGTTGGTGCCCGATGCGTACATCGTATTCTCGTCCACTACCGACAATCCGCAGATACGTCCGGGCGCCCCCG
This sequence comes from uncultured Chitinophagaceae bacterium, assembly GCA_963800635.1. Lineage (GTDB taxonomy): Bacteria > Bacteroidota > Bacteroidia > Chitinophagales > Chitinophagaceae > Ginsengibacter. The sequence goes on along the minus strand of CAWDCB010000001.1, from coordinate 269,932 downwards.
CGGGCAGGTTCGTAACTTTGTCCCACGTTTTCCCGCCGTCCGTGGTGTGAAAAAGGCGTTCATTGACGGAGTCCCTGTCCAGGGTGCCGACCCATCCGACGTTTTCATTGGCAAAACCTATGCAGCGCAAATAGTTGCCTTTCAGATGTTTCTGTTTCGTGTGGGTTTCAAAACCGTTTTCAGTTTTTAGTATTTCGCCGTTGCTGTTGACAGCCCATCCTACATTTTCGTCGAGAAACCAAATATCATCCGTTCGCGAACCAGTGATTGGGCTTTTTGGTCTTGATCCATTTGAATTTAGTCCAATCGGTCATACTTTTTCCTCTTAAACTGTTCTACGAATTTGCGGCCGCGTAAAGGTTAATGCACGGAACCCATACCAACTAAGTGCCGTCGCCTGGCCATTGAAGAAGACTCCTGGGTCTTGAATTCCTCAGTTAAAACGACAGCACTGAGAGTTTCAGCCGGTGGGGCTTTGTAAACCTGTGCTCTTGTTCTTCGTTGATCCACCTCCGAATAGTTCCCACCTCCTCGGCGGAAAAAACCGTCGTCATGGGCCCGGCGTTGCTCAAAAGTCTTGTAACGAACATGCTTCGATCGTCTTCCCCAGGCACTATCCAGCCGCAAGCAACGAGCGCCTGCATCAATTCCACGGGCCGTTTGAACAATTCTTTGAAGGGACGGGTTTGCCGTCACCGCCGGTCAGCATAATACCGTCATGGAAGACGGCCGCCGTTCCGGCATGCGCGGTGATAATTTGCGCCACCTGTCCCGGGAGATCGACCGGGACGGGATTGTCAGGTATAGGGTCGATACACGTTTGGGTCGATGGCCTTAAAGATTCGATCCAGTCGAGAACTACGTCCTTATCTCTCTCGGTAAAAACTTCGTACATCGGGCCGTTAAACTCCATTAACTCGAGAAACTTGCTGTCACGGGGTCGTTGGGGATCGACATAACCCGAGCTCACCAGAGCGTCGAGCAAGCGCGGGGGATCGTCAAACAGCGCATTTAACGACTGTCCTCCGAGGGAACTACCGCCATGGACCTGCCGCGCGAACGGGGCCTTTTGTTCGACTAATCGTATCATCCGGCGACGGTTAAATCGGTCAAATCCGGCCAGCATTTTTTTATCGCCGGATCCGTGCTTATATTGATTTGCTTTTGTTCTAAAACGAGATAGCGTTCTATTAGCTCAACACCGAAATCGCTGAGCGTCGCCCAGGAACATATTCGTTCCAGATGCGCTTCCAGTGGCTTTCGACAGCTTCGTCGCCGCCTTCTTCCCGTTTATCCGCCAGGTACAGCTTTACAGCCTCTTTAGCCAGGGCGCCGTGCCCTTCGCTTATGTTGTCTATTGCCACATCCAGCTTATAGAAAAGAGGGTTGACTCCGCCCCCTCGTACATTCTGGCGATCGAGGTCAGCGTCGGCGTGGCTTCCCATTCCAGATATAGGGTCATGCCCAGGAGCTCGGGAAAAAACTCCTGCGGAAACTGCCCCACGCAAAGCTGGAAGACCGCCCCTGTAAACGCGCCGGGTAGAAAATCCTCTTTGAGAAATTCTCGGGTGGTAATTGGAGGAAGGTGGATATTCTGACTCTTAAGCAGCGCTTCGTAAACGTTTGCATGATTCTGGCTCACGACCCCGTCCCCGCTTCGTCGTCCCAGATCGCGAACAAATTCGCCTGTATCTTGTTACTTGGGCCGACCGTTATGACTTTCTGAAGCCACGCCCCGTCTACAAGGTTAAAAGGTGCGCGCTGCAGTATCCGCTCGCGCAGGGCCTTGTTGGAGAAGCGTCCAACGGAATAGTTTCGAAAAGGAATATTTTTTTCCTCGTCCCCGTATTCAAAACTTCCCGAATCGAACCAATCCGGTTCAAACATGGTTTCTACATACTCGTCGTATATTTTCTCATTCGGCGGTCGAATTCCACCTCGGTGTATTTGGGAATCCTTTTGAAATTATGACCGGCGGGAAAGGATTCTTCATTTTCCCCGCCAATCGCAAAATAGTATTTTGCCAAGCCGCGCGCATCGTCGAGGAAAGCGGCAAAGTCTTCTATATTGATCAATTGATGAAAATATTCGGGCTCCGCTTTTTGGACTTCGGCAGGTGTCATATCAGGCAAAAAACGTACGAACGCACGCGCATCGGCAGTGGGCGGCGGTTCTGTCGGAGGGCACGGATCTTCCGGTGCGGGCGTCCCGGCAGGAATTTGTCTCCGTCGGTTATCCAGTTCTCGACGATCGGCCGGTCCTCCGCTAATCGAATACCCATTGGTCGCGTAGGCCGAAGAAATCTCGTAACAAAAGCGCTTTCGGCAGGCCGCCCGGGTACGACTAGTTCCGGGTCGCTGGCGAGCGCTCTCATAAACTCTTCCGTCGTTGCATTTGCTATATCAAACCACCATGTAATCGGATGGTCTCCCAGGGTTGTGTCCAGGTGCGACGGCACGGTCAGTGCGATATCGCGCCATTTATCGATAACGTCGCGCATCAAAATCGCGGATTGCTGTGAATTATTTTCTCCCATAAAATTCCTCTAGCCTGTATTACTTACACGATCTCGACAAATTAAGTCTAAGACCCCTCATGGATATTGATAAACCCGAAAACTGCTTTCCGGAATACTTGCTCTTCAATATTCGATTTGCGAGAGAGATAGGAAAGCTACAATCTGAGCGGACATGAGGGCAACCGTATGTTGCTATCTTAGTTATATCGCCAAGACACGTCTCTAAAATTAATAGCTCGTTATAGTCCAACCAAAATATCACGGTAAATAAAACCGTGTCAAGAGGTTTCTTTTGCGTAGCGCTTTAACGCGGTTAACGTTGTAGGCGGGGAGAATGTTCGATAAATATAAACATCCGGCCTTAGCGAACACAGGCTTTGAATTTTTATAAGGCACGGCGGCTACGGCGCGGTATTTCTTACGTATTTTGATCGGCATCTTTATCATCTACGGCGTGCAGGACAGTGTGTTCCAGCTCGGCCCATTATGCAGGAATTCGCCGATTTCCTTCCCGGCGCGGGGCGTCCCGTTCGGGTTTAGCTTTCGCCAGTTACCCTTCTCATCGCCCTCGACAATCTTCTTGTAAGAAATAGACCTGCGGTGGATAAAAAGGCTGGGCCGCAATTTCTTGTCCTTAATATCGAATGTCTGGCTTCCGCTTGACCCGCCTTTTAAGGCCGGTACTGTATTACCGACGTAATACAGTGCCTGTCCGTTCGGCCCGTCCGCCGTCTTAAAGGTCGCCATCACATAAGTGTTGGGGGCATCGACCTGGCAGCCATTTGCAACCGTGATCGAAATTTTCTCGATAAACGCGCCATCGGCGGTGTTTGTCACCTGAACGTCGGTATCTTGAAATCGGGCCGGGCTCGCTTTTTTCCAGGCAGACTCGGTTGGGCGGCAGCGCTGTGGACTGCAAATAAAATTATTGCTAAAAACATGGCCATTGGTGATCGCTTCATAATTGATACCTCCGAAAATATTTTGTACTGCTCCTGTAATATACTGCCGGCGCGGTATAATAAGTCTTTGTATTTTGTCTTAATTTTCTTTATTTTTTCTTTATCCTTCTCCCATCGGGTAATAGTGCAAATTATCAGCTGTCGATGAAAGAACCGGTTACGTCTATCTATGAGTTTGCGGGGTTTAGGCTGGATGCTGCCCGGGGCGAGTTTTTAAGTAACGATGTCCCGATCGCGATAAAGCCAAGGCTTTCGATATTCTCCTTGTTCTTGTCGAAAACGCCGGCCGCGTCGTTACCAAGGAAGAGATATTCGACCGCGTGTGGCCGGACAGCTTTGTCGAGGAAACAAATCTTTCGCATCACATTTTTAACCTTCGCAAGGCCCTCGGCGAATCCGAGGAGAATAAATTCATCATTACGGTGCCAAAGCGCGGCTATCGCTTCGTGGGCGATGTGCGGACAATATCGGGCAAGGAGACGGGAAGTGTTGTGACCGCGCCGCTCCCGGCAGCGCCGACCGCCCCGCCGCGCGGGCGTGCAGTTTTTATTATCGCCCTTGGCGTACTGGCCGTGGTGTCGGTAGTATCCGTTTTTGCGTGGCTGCGGTTTCGCAGCGACACGCCGGTTACAGCCGCGCCAATTCCTTCTCCGTCGCGCGAACGGATGACGATCGAGCGCATTACTAATTCGGGCGTCAATGGCGGGGCAGCCATCTCGGCGGACGGCAAGTACATCACATACGGGCGTAATGGCGAGGACGGGGGTGGCACGCTTTTCGTGAAACATACATCGTCGAATGTCGAAACGCAGCTGCTCGAACCGGCCCAGCGGGTCTTCGGGATCAAATCCTTTTCGCCGGACGGCGCCTATATCTACTACATTTCCTAGAAAAAGATCTCCCGCAGGGAGGATTGTTCCGCATCCCGATATTCGGCGGTGTGCCGGTAAAGCTCTTTGAAAATATGCGGCCGTTTTTTTCGTTATCGCCGGACGGCCGCCAGGCGGCGTTTTTCCGCTCCGAAGAGGCTGTGGGAGGCGCGAGCCTGGTAATCGGGGAGTTGGATAGCAGCGGGCGCGCGAAAAAGCTGGCGGTCGATACCGGGCGGGATTTTCACTTTACAAACGTACTGGCCTGGTCACCGGATGGAACGAGAATGGCGGTCGTGGGTTGGGTCGACAACAATGCGGTAAGCGATGAACCCGCCCAGGGGCTCTATTCGGTGTACATTGCCAGCGGCCAGATGGTACTGCTTACAAATGAAAAGTGGCGGGAAATAGGGGCAATGGTTTGGACCCCGGACTCCGGGAGCATTTTGTTCATCGGCAGCCGGCCGCGGACCGGCAGCCAGATCTATAAGATCCTCGTGCCCTCCGGTGAGCTCACCCGCATAACGAACGATCTGCACAATTACGGCAATTACGGGATGGGCGTCACGGCCGATGGCTCCACGATCGTTGCGGACATATGGGAAGGATCGGCGCAGATATGGTTTCAGGATACGAATCCACGGTCCGAAGCCCGTCAGTTGACAAATGGAATGGTGGACGGTGTCATCGGTGTTACGGCGACGCCGGATGGAAGGATAATCTATGCGGCCCAAAGCGGTCTTAGCTACGATCTCTGGTCGCTGACGGAAAAAGACGGGAGTGTGGAAGGCCGTCCGCTCACCGTGGACGATGCCAATGAGATCCATCCTTTTGCCTCGCCGGACGGCAGCTTTTTGGTATTTTCGAGCGATAAGGGAGGCGGCACTCGCCACATATTCCGGATCGCACCGGACGGGACCGATCTGAGACAGCTGACCGAAAGCGATTCGGTCGATGAACTGCCGACCGTGTCCTCTGACAGCAAGTGGATTTTTTATCAATCGGGCACGAGTGAGGGCATCCGTATCCGCAAGGTTCCAAGCGACGGCGGGGAGCCGGTAACGATCAACGATTTTGAATCGCTCGCACCGGCATTGTCTCCTGACGGCAAGTTTCTTGCCTGTATCGAGCCGAGTGCGAGCTTGGTGACGATCGGCAAATTGACCATCATCTCGGCTGAAGACGGCCAACGCGTCAGGTCCTTTGACGTGGTCCCCCACGAGTATTATTACCAGGCGCCCAGGTGGTCGCGCGACGGGCGTTTCATCGTCTTTCGCACCATTCAAAACGGAGTCGGAAATTTGTGGGGACAGTCTATTGCCGGCGGACCGCCGCAGCGCATCACGAACTTTAATTCGCAGCTGATCTTTACTTTCTCTTTCACAGCAGACGGAAACGGGTTCGTTATGTCGCGCGGCCGCAACACCGTTAATGTCGTCAGCCTGAAGAATTTTCGGTAAAGTAAGGAGCACTCCCAGCAAACTCATCCTCACTATTTAACGTCCGCGAGAAGAAAGCTTCTCAGCGCATCCGGATCGTCCTTGGCCAAATATTGGGTTGCGCCTGCGGCCCTTGCCGCCGATCGAATATCTTCATCGAGCATCACTACTCGCGACTCGGGAAATGCGGCTTTCAAAAGGCTGGTGGCAGCGATTCCGCCCAGCCGCTTCATATTCACATCCATTATCACCCGGGCCGGGTGTAGGTTGCAATTACTTCGTCGCCATTCGAGCATTCGTGGACGTCGGCCACATCGGCCAATAATACTCTGAGCCGCTCCCGCATCTTGAGGTTGTCTTCAACTATCGATACCCGCATCTGGTTTCTGATCCTTTAAGAACAGGAGGGCTGCCCCGCCACGGTACCGCTCGAAGGCGTAAGGCTGTTAAACAGGACATTTTTTCGGCCTATTTAAGGAAAAGGCTCGGTATTATAAAAAAGAGGGCGATTCATAAAATATGTCTATTTTGCAAAAAATATAGTTGACACTTTTTGTATTTGTAGTAAATTAGGGCTGTCTTCACTTTTGAAATAAATGGTCTCCCGTGGTTGCGACACCCGTCAACTCCGCATCTGCGCCATTTTCATTTCAACCAATAACACAAATTTAACAACGAGTTAGCACGGATTGTATCTGTAGCTTTTTATTGCACATCCGTGTTTTCAAAGAGGAGAGAATACGTATGTCCGGGAGCAGAAAAACATTTGAATTATCCAACGCGGCAGGCGGATCCATTCCGGCTAACCGGGTGGGGGTTAAACGCTTGTTTCAATATCTGAAAAAGCATCTGTGGATTGTCGCGGTAGTTGCCATATTGTCGATGGGGGCCCTCGGCTCCGCGCTGAAGTATCTCGATGATAATGCAAAGCGCGAGTTGGCAAAGAGCAGCAAGGACCGCTCGATGCTCTCGAGCGTCAATCCGTTCATGCCGCCGCCTACACCTGCCCCGACGGTACAACTCTCTAAGGAATACATTTACGCAGGCTCACGGCTGCTGGCGGTCGCGGACGCAGGGGCCGAAACTGTTCCGCCCGCCGACGTGGCGATCTGGCGGCCGTCTAACGGTCTCTGGTGCGTGCTCGGCGGGACCGGCTCTGCCCAGACCATCTACGGTTGGGGCACGAATGGCGACGTACCTGCTCCCGGCGATTATGACGGCGACGGCAAGACCGATTTCGCGATCTACCGCGGATCGGGCGCCAGCTTCTGGATAATGAAGTCGAGCGACAACACCTACTACGGCGTGACGCAGGGAGCTAACGGCGACAAGCCCGTTCCCGGCGATTACGACGGCGACGGCAAGACCGACACGGCTCTCTTCCGCTCCTCGAACAGCACCTGGTACATCGTCCGCAGCTCCGATTCAGGTCCCATCTCCACTACCTGGGGCACTACGGGCGATAAACCCTCCCCGGCCGATTTCGACGGCGATGGCAAGACGGACCTGACCGTGTGGCGGCCGGACGATATAACCTTTCACTTCTCGCGAAGCTCCGACGGGGTCTATCAGGGTATAAGCGCCGGCTGGGATCAGGCCGATACCCCGGTCCCGGCCGATTACGATGGCGACGGCAAGGCGGACGCCGCCGCTATAAACGGCAACAACTGGCTTATCAAAAACAGCTCTACCGGTGTTATGTCCCAGATCAGCTGGCAAAATGTCGGCGATGTCCCGGTCCCGAACGACTATGACGGCGACGGCAAGGTCGACGTCGCTACCTGGCGCGATTCCAACGGCAACTGGTATATACGCCAGAGCGCTCACAACAACTCGCTGAGGCAAGTAGCCTGGGGCATGTCGGGAGATCTCCCTGTACCGGCGTTTTATAGGCGCTAGCAGTTTACCGAACCGTAAAACTCATTCGTTATTTTGTTAAGTTGAGGAGAACGTTATGTTTAGTATGAGCTGCATGTTGAATATCAGGGCAAATGGAGTGAAGTCTATCCTTTTAACTATTATCTTTGGAATCAGTTTGATGCTTTGCAACGGAATAAATACTTCCTCTCAAACGGTCACATCGCCGCAGAACAAGAATTCCAACAATAAGGTTGATCAGAATCTAAAAAGCTCCTCGCGGGTTAATCCCTCTACGCTTGCGATGGAACTGGACATACCGTTGATGCATTACCCAGGTCGCGGCGGAAACAGCATGCCGTTTGGTTTTAGCTACTCCTCGAAGGTCTGGCGTATGGACGATATTCTGACGCGGGCGTACCCTCTTCCGGCCAGTTGTAATAAGCAGTATGTGACACATCTTACTCCACGGTATGCGGAGCGAACAATCTCGGGATGGACAAGCACGATCTCACCGCCCATTATCGAAGAAAAACTTGATATATATGATAGTGCCGGAAAACCGGTTGGCGATGAGTTTGATGAACTCTTCCTTCCCGGTTTATTCAGCAGCCTGAGCCAGAACTACCAGTCCTTGACCGATAATACGGTCGCTACCGATGGTGTGTCATGCGGGTGGTACTGCATCAGCGGTTTTTGGGGACAATCTAGTTCAGGGTGGAGGTATTCCTGCTGGCAATGGGGTTACAATGGCTGCTTCCAGCCCCCCACCTCACCTTGGTGTTCAAGTGGACCTGCCCCTGAGCCGCGTCTTACATACTACGTAAAAAGGTTGCAGGTCCGGACCCCGGACGGTGCTACACATGAGTTTCGAAAATCGGATGCCAGATACCCTTACTGTTGGAGTACAGGAAATCCAAACAATGGACCTGGCTGTGACCCTAATGGAATGGATCGCGAAGGGACTTTCCTGTCCGTCGATGGCTCCGGATTGAGACTAGAACGCGATACAAACGGCAGCACTCTCCACATGCCGAATGGAGGTCGTTACTATTTCCCGGTGGGGAGCGGGTACATGGGAAGCGAAGTTCGGCTCTTCCTGGCGACTGAGTTTACGGACGTAAACGGTAATAAGTCTACGTTCACTAAAGCCGCTACTGAAGAAGGACAAATCTTCGTTACTCAAAAGGATACCTTAGAAAGAGAAATCACCGATCCATTGCCTCAAAATTTTGGGTGGACGATGGACCTTGGTATAAAAGAGCAAAACGTTAATCTGCCAGGCTTGGGTGAGGATCCACAGGATTACAAATTGATCTGGGAACGGCTCAAACCACACGGATGCGAAACGAGTACAGTTGTAAGTTGTGGTGACGGTAACAACGATGGGATCGGTGACGGCGCGCTGGAAAATCAGGCGGAAAAACTCTTTTACGACACGGATCTGCTTTGCTTGGGCGCTACAGAAACTCCAATTTTAGGTACAAACGAATTTCTTTTTGGAGCCGACGGTTGGGGCCTCAGAAGTTGCAGTTCATTTTATTTTGAGGAACATGGTAGTAACACTGTGCAGGTCGCTTCACGATTCAACCCTGTAGTGCTCGCCGGCATCGATCTTCCTAACGGTAAAAGTTATACCTTCAAATACAATCGCTATGGTGAAATAAGCAAGATCATCTATCCCACTGGCAGTTTTGAAACATTCGAATACGCCGTAGTCACCCCTTTATCCAAGTTTGTCGAGTTGGCATACAACCAGACCAATCGCGGCGTAAAAAACCATAAAGTTTACCAAGCGGGTGCTACGACCCCGGAGCAAACCTGGCGGTACGATGTCGATGCTGATGGTAAACTTTTACAAGATCACGGTCTCAGGCTCAAAAGCCGATAACGGAACGCAGCTCGTTAAACGCAGCGAGCGCTATCTCATAAAAGGCCTCTCTTACGGGGAACGGTTCGGTTTCGACACCCCTCTGGCTGGAATGGCCGCCGAGGAGCGAACCTTCGATGACAATGAAGCGCTGCGGTCACGGACATTGACGGAATGGACGGCAACCGGTCCGGTTCCGACCGGAGAACAAACCACGCCTGCCCGTCCGGAAGCCCAGCGAGATGGACGGCCTCTCAAAACAGTATCTGTCATGATCGAAGGCGATCAGGCTCTGGCCACCATGTCGGAGTATGTCTATCAGGACCCGACGACTGACGGCTCGCCGACCGATCCGTCATATTTCGCGAAGCTCAACGTCAAGCAAAAACGAGGGCATCACTTTAAGAGTATTCCGCTAAGCACCGCGCAAACTGGCGACATCGCGACGCTCGCCGCCTATTTCAGCAGCTCCTCGGTTGCCGGCATATCCACCACCGAGTACGACTATTCGCAAAGTTATTGGGAACGCGGCATACCCAGTCGTCCGGTGCTCTCGAAAAAACTCAGCCCTGTGGATGGAAGCGTACTCGCCCAAACCCAGCTGGTGTACGACAAAACTCCGGCCCCGAATACCGGGACCACCTATCCGATAATCAATGCCGGGACCTCCCCGACCTGGCAGGACCCGAATTCCGATTTCCGCGGAAACGTCACTACCAGCCGCACTTGGGTAAAGGAGACCGATACATGGCTCGAAACCCATGCTCAATTCGACAATTTCGGTAATCTCAGATTCTCGTGGGACGCTAGCGGTGATTCTAATAAATATGTAGAAACCGAGTACAGCTCGGAATATAACTACGCCTATCCTACAAAGGTAATAACACCGGCCCCGGATCCCTCGCACACTACCGGCACCAACCAAACCTCATCCTCCGAAACCACATACGACCCGATCACCGGTCTCGTACTTACAGTAACCGATGACTTCGGGCAGATAATCCGAAACGAGTACAACGATCCTCTTTTGCGTCTGAAAAAGACTTACGGTGAGAACTTCACCGCGCCGATCTCCGAGACTATCTATGACGACGATGCTCTGACCGTAAAGGTCAGAAAACAGATCGACGAGACAAATTGGGACGAAGCGACCAGCCACATTCGACAGCCTTGGCCGCACGTTCAAAACGGTCGCCAAGGATTCGCAGGGCGATGTGACCGTCGAAACCCATTACGATCCTTCTGGGCCGCGCTAGATCGTGTCACCAACCCTTATCGCGCCGGGCGATACTGTTTACTGGAACAAGACGAGATTTGATGAGGCCGGGCAGGGCGGTAGAATCATATGCGCCCGCGACACTCACCGACGCACAATCTAATACTAATCTCGTAGAGCCTCGGCACTACCTCCTTCGGCATTCTCCAGTGTCACGAACTATGTCGGGACCGTCGTAATTTCAGAAGACGCTTCCGGAAGGAAGGGCCGCTCGATCACCAACGCTCTAGGCCAGCTTCTGCGGGTCGATGAGCCGACCGCGATGGGCGGAACAGCGGACGCCGACCTCGGCGCTATCGAATCGCCTGCCCAGCCGACGTATTACAAGTACGATCTGTCACTGAATATTCTATAAAATTGTTAATCGTTGGCGCCAGTAAGTAAGCTGCATCCCCTTATATCACTTATATCACGACGGCCAAGCACTTCAAAGCTTCCATCTTTGTATAGTTTGCCTACGTCATCTGTAGCTATAAATGAACATGAATAAAGATTGGCAAGGTCAATAATATTTAACAAGCCTGTTAAAGGTTTTTGCGCGCCGGAACTTCCTGTTATTGCAAAAGGGTCGTTTTCTTCTCTTATCAAAACCTTCATCCATGGCGGGCATTGGAACAATCCTTTTTCTTTTGAGTAAGCCTGCGAAAGCAATTCAGTCATTCCATATTCTGAATGTATCTGTTGAACTCCCAGTTTATCCTGTAAAATTTTATGAACTTCTTCACGGGTAATTTCTTCACGCCTTCCTTTCATTCCGCCGGTTTCCATAATGGTTGTATAACGGAGTTTCATTGAATATTTTTCTGCAAAATCAAGCAAGGCAAAAGTTACCCCGATCAACAAAGCCGGCTGTTGCTTAGCTTCATTATACACCAACGCCTGGTAAAGCTTTTCATGATCATTCAGATAAAATCCGCTATATGCATTATTACTTTCTCTAATAAGATCTTGTACCATTGTTACCAGCGACGAATTTTCTCTTTCGATATAACCCGGCAAAAGTGCCAGGATGCACCACTGCGTCGGCTCACCATAAAATAAATTAAATGCCCTTCGTAAAGCTTTTTTTATAAAGCTGATAAATGTTTTACATAATGCCGGCTTGTATTTTCGCCGGTAGTGCCGCTGCTTTCAAAAATAACTTCAGGCTTAAATTCGTGTTGTTGTAATTTCACTTGTTTTAAAAAATTGAATTGGTAAAAATGGAATATTTTCAATTGTGTTAACACTGGAGGCGTCTATGCCCAGTGTATCAACATATTTTTTATAAATTTCATTATGCTCATATTGCAGCCGGAATATATTCAAAGCCATCTCCTGAAAATTATCAGGCGTGGCAGAGAAAACTTTATCTTCCCATTGGGATATTTCTAAAATTTTATTCAGGTTTAAATATTTAATTTTGAACTATTAAAACACAAAGATGCGCTACACTATCTTATTTTCAATATTCCTGTTACTTCTGTTGCTCGCTGCAAGAAGGATAAATTTTCCACAACACCTTCTCTTAAATTTCAAGTCAGTAAATACTACCCAGCTTCATAACCAGGAGTTGCTTAGTTTTACACTTTCTTTTACGGATGCGGAAGGCGATCTTACCGATAGCTATCTTTGTTCAGGAAATTGTTCCCAATTGCTCCGCCAGTAATGGAAGTCAACTTTTTCCATTGCCTGCTTTTCCCACATCTAAAAATCAAAAAGGTGATATTATCGTAACTTTGTCATATAATGTATGGTTATACAGTATTTCTCCCAAATGCCCGCCACAAAATGATACAGCCACATTTCGTTTTGCTCTAAAAGATAAAGCCCAGCATGTAAGTGATACCGTATCTTCTCCCATCATAATTATTTATAATTAATCTGTGGGTGAAAAAAGCTTGCAGAATTTATTTTATTCAGCAGTATTTTTATTGGAGCATGCGCTGTGGCAATGTGTATTGCAAACAAACCTTTTGCTACACCTTCCGCTCAACACCTTTAGTTTTTATTGCTTTGTTTTTGGAGCAACCCTTGTGCAGTATAACCTTCATTACCTCGTAAAAAAATCCGCGGTGAAAAATTCACAGAGGCTTGCATGGTCCCTAAGAAATAAAAGCGTACACAAAGTTCTTTTAGGTGCAGGAATTGGCTTTAATTCTTTTCAGTTTTCTAAGTTTCCGGCTGCATCATTTTATTATTCTGGCGTTTCTCGGGGCCATTGCTTTTTTATACTCTTTCCCTGTAATTCCATTCGGAAAGAAGAAACGTATAAAGGATTATGGTTTTCTTAAAATCATTACGCTTGCTTTATTGTGGACCTTCGTTACCGTTTGGTTTCCGGTAAATAATCTTCATTTTCGAAAAAAATATTTTTATATTTATTTTTCTTAAAAGATTTGTTTTCCTGTTTGTACTCTGTTTGTTGTTTGATATCCGGGATATTGAAATTGACAGGAAAGAACATATCAGAACGCTTGCCGTTTTCTTAGGCAAAAAAAGATCTTATCGCACCGTTTATATTTTTCTTATCGTATTTGTTATTTTATCACTGCTCCAGTTTTTTTATTTTGATGATGGAAGTATTTTAATTGCAATGCTGCTTTCTGCTGCAGCAACGTTTTTTGCCGTAGAGCTTACTAAAAAGTCGAATTCAGATTTCGTTTACCTCGCCGGAATTGATGGCATGATGCTTCTGCAGGCTGTGCTGGTTTATCTTCTCGGTTTAAAGTTTTAATTTGCACGCTTATATCAAAAGTATTTCGAAATTTTATGGCTAAAAGTAAAAAGGCATCGCCTGTAATCAATGAAAAATCACTTGAGTTTTTAAAGAGTTATATTAATACACCTTCGCCGGTGGGTTTTGAAACAGGCGGCCAGAAAGTATGGCTCAATTATATAAAGAATTATGTAGATAGTACGTTTACAGACGCTTATGGAACTGCAGTTGCCGTAATAAATCCGAGCGAATCTTTTAAGGTTGTTATTGAAGCCCATGCTGATGAAATAAGCTGGTTTGTAAATTATATTTCTCCGGAGGGATTAATTTACTTAAAAAGAAACGGGGGAGTGGATCACCAGATCGCGCCCTCGCAAAGGGTTACTATTCATGGTAAAAAAGGACAAATAAAAGCCGTATTTGGATGGCCGGCGATACATACCCGGTTAAGTAACAACGATAATAAAGAACAACAGCCAAAGGTGGAAAATCTTTTTCTTGATTGCGGGGCACGCAACAAAAAAGAAGTGGAAGATCTGGGCATTCATGTGGGCGCTGCTGTAACCTATGCTGAAGGTTTTGATGAATTATCGTATGGAAATTTTATAGGCCGCGCATTTGATAACCGAATCGGCGGCTTTATGATCGCAGAAGTTGCCAGGTTGCTGAAAGAAAATAAAAAAACACTGCCTTTTGCATTGTATATTGTAAATGCCGTTCAGGAAGAAATCGGCCTGCGGGGCGCAGAAATGATTGCCCGGAAAATTAAACCTGATATTGCGATCATTACGGATGTAACTCACGATTCCACCACGCCTATGATTAATAAGCTTATTGAGGGTGATTGTGCTTGTGGCAAAGGGCCTGCGTTAGTTTATGGCCCGGCGGTACATAACAAGCTTCTGGCTATTATCGAAAAAGTGGCAGAAAAAAATAAAATCCCTTTGCAATTAAGAGCGGTAAGCCGTAGCACCGGAACTGATACGGATTCTTTTGCGTACGCCAATGATGGATGCCCTTCAGCGTTAATTTCAATCCCGCTTCGTTATATGCATACTACTGTTGAGATGTTGCACAGGGATGATATTGATAACACCATCAGGCTTATTTATGAAAGCGTTCTTGAACTTACACCTAAAACTAATTTGAGTTACTTTGTGGCGTGAAAACGAGAGGTTAAATTAAGTGTAGTATCACAAAATGCCATTACACGAATTTTGTGGACGAATTATGCGAATTAGTGTGCAATTTTAGTAGACATACACTGCGATCTGATTATTAAATTTACTTAAATGCAAATACGCAATAACTGGTCAAAAGAAGAGATATCGGAAATATACCATGCACCGCTTTTGGAATTAATTTATAAAGCGGCTACGGTTCACCGTGAGTACCATGAAACGGGTGAGGTACAGGTGTGCACACTTCTTTCAATAAAGACCGGCGGCTGTCCCGAAGATTGCGCTTATTGCCCCCAGGCTGCCCGCTATAATACCGGCCTTAATGTACAAGCCCTGATGAAAAAGGAAGAGGTGCTTGCTTACGCAGAAAAAGCAAAAAATGCAGGCTCCACGAGGTTTTGTATGGGAGCTGCCTGGAGAGAGGTAAGAGATAACCGGGATTTTGACCGTGTTCTTGAGATGGTGCAGGGCGTAAATGAAATGGGTATGGAAGTTTGTTGCACTATGGGCATGCTTACAGAAGAACAGGCGAAGAAATTATATGATGCAGGCCTGTATGCTTATAATCACAACGTAGATACTTCAGAAGATCATTATGCGGATATTATCACTACACGAACTTATGGTGACCGTTTGAAAACATTAGGGCACGTTCGTAAAGCAGGGATCAGTGTTTGTAGCGGCGGAATTATCGGCCTGGGAGAAACGCATGAAGACCGGATTGCAATGTTGCATACTTTGGCCACACTGCCGGCACACCCTGGAAGTGTTCCAATAAACGCTCTTGTAAGAGTACAGGGTACCCCGCTCCAGGATAACCCTAAAGTTGACATATGGGAAATGATAAGAATGATTGCCACCGCGAGAATTATAATGCCCGCTGCAATGGTAAGATTAAGCGCCGGCCGTGCAGAAATGAGTATTTCTGAGCAGGCATTGTGTTTTATGGCAGGCGCTAATTCAATTTTTTCGGGAGATAAATTACTTACAACACCCAACCCGGCTTTTGATGAAGATAATGCCATGTTTCAATTACTTGGACTAAAGCCAAGGGAAGCATTTAAAGATCAAAAGGTTTTGGTTAATTAGCCAATTGGCTAATTAGCGAATTAGCTAATTATGATTGATAAGGAAATACTTCTCAACGCATTTCGTTTGATGTGCACCGCCAGGTCAATGGCCGAAACGTATGAAGCCAACCGCCAAATATGTAAATATGTTCACTCAACTTCCCGCGGCCATGAAGCTATTCAACTTGCCACAGCTTTTCAAATGCTGCCCATGCGATTACATCAGCCCTTATTACCGCGATGAAAGTATATTATTGGGCCTGGGATTTTCGCCGTATACATTAATGTTACAATTGCTGGCAAAGGCCGGTGATATCTTTACGGGCGGACGGGAATATTATTCTCATCCTAATTATCGCGGAGCTGATAAGCCGACCATAATACACCAGAGCAGTGCAACCGGCATGCAGGCAATTCCTGCAACAGGGATAGCGCAGGGGCTCCGGTATTTAGAGACTATAAATTCCCCTCTTTTCAAAAAAGGCGCCCAGGGCGAAGCGCCAATCGTTGTTTGCTCACTCGGCGATGCAAGCCTTACCGAAGGCGAGGTAAGTGAAGCATTTCAATTTGCAGTGCTTAAAAAATTACCCATCATCTATTTAGTACAGGATAACGATTGGGGCATTAGCGTAAGCGCTGATGAAGCACGCGCAATGAATGCTGCTGAATTTGCAAAGGGATTCAAAGGGTTGCAGTGCATAAGTATTGATGGCAGCGACTTTTTTCAGAGTTATGAAATGATGAAAAATGTTACAGGCCAGGTACGCCAACATCACCAGCCTTTTTTGGTACACGCTAAAGTCCCACTCCTTAACCATCATACAAGCGGCGTTCGAAAAGAATTTTATCGTTCGGAAGAAGATCTTGCCCTGCATGTAAAAAGCGATCCCTTACCAAAATTAAAAAAGCGGCTGATGGCCATGGGCATCGAGGCGAATGATCTTAATGAAATTGAGGCGATTGTTGCCGATGCGGTAAAGCAACATTTTCAGGAAGCAGTTGTTTCGCCGGAGCCGGAGCCTTCAAAAGTTCAGGAACATATTTTTGTTCCGACTCCGGTTACAAAAGAAACAGGTGATCGCCGGCCCGGAGGCAATGAAAAAGTGATCATGGTTGATGCTGCTTTATTTGCCATTCGTGAAATTATGGAAGAATTTCCTGAAGCGGTACTGTATGGGCAAGACGTAGGGCAGGAGGCTGGGCGGCGTTTTCAGGGAAGCGGCTACTTTAGCAGAACAGTTCGGTGATCATCGTGTTTTTAACACAGCAATACAGGAAGCATATATTATCGGGTCGACAGCGGGGATGGCTGCAACCGGTGTGAAACCAATTGTTGAGGTTCAGTTTGGAGATTATATTTATCCCGGTATTAACCAGTTGGCAACTGAAGTAGCGAAAAGTTGTTACCTCACTTGTGGCAAATTTCCGATACAAACCGTTATTCGCGTACCGGTGGGCGCTTATGGAGGAGGAGGCCCATATCATAGCGCCTGCGTAGAAACTTTACTGCTTTCGATCAAAGGAATAAAAGTAGTATATCCTTCGAATGCTGCAGATATGAAGGGCTTGATGAAAGCCGCTTTCCTGGATCCCAATCCCGTAATCATGCTGGAGCACAAAGGCCTTTACTGGAGTAAGGTGCCCGGTACAGATGAGGCAAAATCTATCGAGCCGTCGGCGGGTTACCTGTTACCGTTGGGGAAAGCGAAGATAGTTTTAAAAGCAGATGAAGAAAAAACAAATAAGGGGGAAAGCTGCTGCATCATTACTTATGGCATGGGCGTTTATTGGGCCAAAGCGGCCGCAGTAAATTTTTCCGGCCAACTGGAAGTTATCGATCTCAGAACATTATTTCCGTTGGATGAGGAATTGATTTTCGCTACTGTAAAAAAACATGGCAAATGCCTGGTACTTACAGAAGAGCAGCAGAACAATTCCTTTGCAGAGGCCCTTGCAGGACGGATTTCTAAAGAATGTTTTAAATTTTTGGATGCACCGGTGCAGGTATTAGGTTCGCTCAACCTGCCGGCAGTACCTATGAATATTCATCTCGAAAAAGCGATGTTACCTGATGTGGCAAAAGTGGCGGGGTTAATCAGTGGGTTATTGACTTACTAAATAGCAATTAATTGTTAGCTTGATAATAAACAGAGGTTGGAACTGCTTTTGCTATGGGTAACCCGTTATCTTCATCTTAGCATATGGTACAGTGGCATATAGGATGTTCAGGGTTTTATTATAAGCATTGGAAAGAAATATTTTATCCGAAAGATGTTCCGCAAAGAATGTGGTTCGATTTTTATTGCAGGCATTTTAAAACTCTTGAATTGAACGTAACATTTTATCGTTTTCCCCAGCTATTCATGCTTAAAAAATGGTATGATAGCTCCCCTCCTGATTTTTCTTTTTCGGTGAAGGCGCCAAAATTAATTACCCATTTTAAAAAGCTCAATGATTGTGAAAAATTAATTTCAGATTTTTATAATACTGTTCAGGAAGGATTAAAAGAAAAAGCCGGTTGTTTTTTATTTCAGTTTGCGCCCCGCTATAACTACACCCCGGAAAAGCTTGAAAAAATCATGCACAGCCTTGATCCGGCATTCCCTAATGTCGTTGAGTTCCGGCACAACAGCTGGTGGAATGAAGAGGTATACAAAACACTTAAAAAGCATCATATAAGTTTTTCAGGAATGAGTCATCCGCTGTTGCCTGAAACTATTGTCACCAATACATCGTTACTTTATTATAGAATGCACGGTGTTCCGGAGTCTGTATAAATCACCTTACAGTTTGGCAGATTTAAAAAAAGTGATAAAGAAAATTGAAACATCGGGTGGAATCAAAAAAGCATTTATCTATTTCAACAATGATATAGGCGGCTCCGCAATAAAAAACGCACAGGAAATGAATAACATTGTATTCAAAAGCCGCAGCCGCACGCTTTCAACAAAGAGATAGTGAAATATGAATTAAAGGCACACCTGCCTGGCGGCAGACAGGTTACACAATTGTTGAAAAACGCTGTATTCAATTCGTGTGATGTGCTTTTGTAATTTTGTGTAGTAAAATAATAACACAATTGTAATGTGCAGTATGCAAAAGGCAAAATGATAACACGAATTTCAGGCACGAACTACGCGAATTAAAAAAAACACTGTATTTAATTCCTGTAATGTGCTTTTATAATTTGTGTAATAAACAAACGAACCAGACCTTTATTCGACTTTAAAATCCAATTTACTTGGCTCAGCAACAATTAAAAACCGAAATACGCTTTCTTGAAGGACCGCAAAGCCGGTGGAAAGATTTTAAATATGCGGTAAGTGTATTTTTTGAATTTATAAAAGGTTTCAGAGCACTACATTTTGTAGGGCCCTGTGTAACTGTATTTGGTTCGGCACGCTTTAAAGAAGATCACGTTTATTATAAACAGGCAAGAGCGTTATCGGGTGAAATTGCAAAATTGGGTTTTACAATTATGACAGGCGGCGGCCCTGGCATTATGGAAGCAGCTAATCGCGGTGCCAAAGATGTAGGTGGTAAAAGTGTAGGTTGCAATATTATTTTACCCCATGAACAACACCGCAATCCTTATCTTGATAAATGGGTCGACATCAAATATTTTTTTCTTCGGAAAACCTTATTGATAAAATATTCATATGCTTTTATTGTTATGCCTGGCGGATTCGGTACGTTAGATGAATTTTATGAAGCAATTACATTGGTTCAGACAAAAAAAATCAAGATGTTCCCGATCATTATTTTTGATAAGAATTTTTATAATAAAATTCTTGAACACAATTCGCTTATGTTAAAAGCCGGTACTATTTCCTGTAATGACAAAGGCTTTACCTTGTGACCGATTCTATACCAGGAAACTATTGCTTATATTAAAGAAAGAAGTATTATGGCATTTGGATTGAAATACATGCAAGCGACGAAAACCTTCACGGGCATTTTTTGAAAAAGGATTTACGAGATTTAATAAAACCCGCCAGGCAAAATAGAACCAGGGCTTGCAGATTTTCAATACACAGAAACATTCCACACTTTTCATTCGGAGCCCTTCAATCACTTTTTCTACACTAAATGTTAAATCATCTAGTAATTTCGCATGAATTACCATTAGTTATGTATATATTTAGATGGTAATATAAACCCGAATGAAAAAAGTAGTCTTACCTTTTGATGGAAAGAGATTTCCTGAAGCAGCGTTTTCATTTGCAGCTACTCTTAACAATTTTCAGCCAATTTTACTTACCGGAATTCTTTTATCTCAGCTCGAACTTTCAAAATTTTTTTTAGTTCCACCCTCAATATCAGACACCCTTCCACTTTTAGAGGAAAATCCTGAAGAGGAAAGTATTGAGAAAAATATCAGGCGGTTTTCGATCTTTATGCGAAAAAAATAATATCAGCTGCATAATCCACGAAGATTCAGATGATTTTGCTTTACCCGAGTTAATAAAAGAAACACGCTTTGCGGATCTTTTAATTATTGGGAGCGAAATTTTCCTAAAAAACGTTTCACAGGATAATTATAATTATAATGCCTTCCTGAAAGATACCTTGCAGCATACTGAATGCCCAGTAATGGTTGTTCCGGAAAAGTTTAACTTCCCTGACCTTAATTTACTGGCGTACGATGGTTCTACCTCTTCAGTTTTTGCAATTAAGCAGTTTGCCTATTTATTTCCAGACTTTTGTGATAATAAAACCATTTTAATATATGCGGGTGAGGATATGGAAGACATTCCCGGGATGGGAAATATTGAAGAGCTGGCGTCAATTCATTTTAGCAATCTTGCTATTGCGGTTTTAAATAAAGAACACAAAGAGAATCTGGCTGAATGGGTTTTGAAACATAAGAACCCTCTATTAATAAGCGGTTCGTTTGGCCGGTCGGGCTTTTCGTCACTATTTACGAGAAACTTTGTCAGAAGTATTATTAGTGCTCAACAAATCCCGGTTTTCATTGCTCACCAATAATGTTTTGCCTCGTAGATTTTATAAAGCGGCCCTGAGAAGATTTTCAATCATTGAGCGCAACAAACAACCTTACAGTTAAATCCTATTTATTGCCAGCCCTCTTCGCCTTTTATAAGAACTACTGTTTTATTCTCAAACTTCTCTTTATATCCTGAAGGTAATGCTGTGCCAAATTCTGTGCAGCCTGAAGGCCATTCAACTTCCCCGGAAACCAAATATTCGTAGCCCTTTAAGCCAAATATAGAAGTAGCCGGTGACGTCTTGATAATTTCCAATGCATTTACTTTTGCTGTTTCAGCACAGGTGTATTCTAATAAAACTTTTTTTTCAATGTCTGCATGCGAAGGCTTGCTTTTACAACTAAAGAAAAACAAGGTAATTACAACTGCAAATAGAATTTTTTTAGCCATGATGTTTAACGTTTAAAGTAAAAAATTTTACAGAGTTTCACATGGAGGCGGAACTTGAATATTTTTATGGAAAGAGATGAAATAAGAACTAAAATAATTATTTTAATCGAATTTTACTAAGCTGAAAGAAAAATAACATGACTTTTTTATGACTTACCCTTGAATGTGGTTCTTTAAAAACGCATGAGGTAAGCTATCCGGTAAATCGTAGGGCCGCGGTATTTATCAGCCAGTATTACGAAATGCGGTAACGCAACGAAAATTATTGTACGAAGAAGAAATATTTCATCATCTTTAAGAAAAAAATAAAATATGAATAACAAAATACTTCTTTCTCTCGTTTTGTTTGCGCTATTTATTACCTCCTGTGCCACAGGGTCAAACTATGATGGGTATGCGCAACCTGTATATTTTTGGCCAGGCATAGGTTTGGGCAATGTTATAGCTGTTGTTATTTCATGGAGCAGGAATAAATCGATTCTTTGGGCAATCATTCATGGTATCCTGGGATGGCTTTATGTTATCTACGCATTGATCGTAAAAAAAAGTAACATTTAATGTGCTCACCTGCCGGTAACATACTTAGAAATGGTTTTACCGGATGCTGTGTATGAATTCAACGCTAAAGTCATCTTTATTATAACCATTTTCTGGTATGTATATCTTTGAGTTATCCACGAAAACATATGACACCATCGACTAAATTTTTTCGTAGCATAAAGAAGGCCTTAAAGATTTTAGGTCCCGGGTTGGTTACCGGCGCCAGTGATGATGATCCTTCAGGAATTGCTACTTATTCGCAGGCCGGTGCGGGATTTGGGTTAGCAACATTATGGACGGCGTTACTTACTTTTCCTCTAATGGCAGCCATTCAGGGTATGTGTGCGAGAATAGGATTAGTTACCTCGCAGGGATTAACAGTTACACTTAAAGATCATTACCCCAAAAGTGTATTATATCTCATGTTGCTTTTTGGCTTCCCCGCAATAACACTTAACATTGGCGCAGACATACAAGGGATGGGAGCCGTTGCCCATATGATGTTACCGCAATTACCCGCCTTTACCTTCAGTATCATTTTTGCAGCCATTCTCGTATTTGTAATTATAAAATATCCCTATCAGCAACTAAGTAGGATTCTAAAGTGGCTTTGTCTTTGTCTCATGCTTTATATAATTGTTCCTTTTATGCTAAAGCTGGACTGGGGGGTAATCCTTAAAAGCACATTTGTTCCTACGATACATTTCAATAAGGAATTTCTTTCGATATTAGTGGCTCTTCTTGGAACAACTATTTCACCATATCTTTTTTTCTGGCAGGCAACTATGGAAGCAGAAAGCAATCAGCATAGTAAAAGAAAAATATTGGTAAATAAACGGATTTTAAACGAAATGACAGAGGACGTAAATATTGGAATGCTGCTGTCAAATGTTGTAATGTTTTTTATAATTCTTACAGCAGGTTCTGTCTTATATAAAGCCGGCATCAGGCAAATAGATACTGTTGACCAGGCTGCAAAAGCACTCGAGCCGTTGGTGGGCAGAATGGCTTACCTGGCTTTTACTATTGGCGTGATCGGAACGGGCCTTTTAGCAATTCCTGTATTGGCGGGTTCCCAGTCTTATATGCTTGCAGAAACATTTGGGTGGGATGAGGGCCTTGATAAAAAATTCCCACAGGCTAAACCCTTTTATATTACCATTATAATTTCACTGCTTGTTGGGTTATCACTGGATTTTATTGGGATCAGCCCCATTAAGGCACTTGTTTATACAGCTATACTTTATGGCATAACGGCACCCGTTTTAATTGCTATCATAATGCACATCGGCAATAATAAAAAAATAATGAAGGAATTTACAAACAGTAAATTATCAAATTTTTTAGGAGCCCTTACTTTGTTACTTATGACTGCGGCCGCATTCGCCCTTATCTATTTTCAATTTAAATAAGTGAATAGTTAACACGAAATTTAAGATCGTTTTTTATAGGCATAATTTTGTGCTCACATTTTACTTTTCACAATCATTTGGGTTTGATTAATTGTTAAACCGGACTTCAAACATTAAGCATATGTACAATTTAAAAATAATTTCCTCGACCGTGCGCCCTGGCAGAAAGGGCCCAATCGTTACGGAATGGATTGCAGGCCTGGCAAAAGAAGACAGCAACTTCAATGTAGAAATATTAGACCTTGGCGAGATCAACCTTCCTATGATGAACGAACCCAATCATCCTTCATTAAAAAAATATGAACATGAATATACGAAGTGGTGGAGCGCAAAATAGAAGAAGCCGATGCGTTTATTTTTGTAACTGCCGAATATGATTATAACTATCCCGCGCCCTTAAGAAATGCCCTTGAATATCTCTTCCACGAATGGGGATATAAGGCAGCGGGCATTGTAAGTTATGGTGGGGTTTCTGCTGGCACAAGAGCATCGAACAGTTTAAAAAACGATCTGGCGACTTTTAAGATGGTCGCCTTAACCGAAGCAGTAAACTTTCCTTTTTTTCAAAAGAATATAACAGACGATAATGAATTTGAGGCCAACGAAATTTCGCATAAAGCCGCCCAAACTATGTTTAAGCAATTAGTACGATGGACGAAGGGTTTAAAATTGATAAAAGCAGATATGTAAGGTTTAAAGTTGAAGGTTGAAGGTTGAAGGTTGAAATTTAAAGATTCAAAGTTTTTAGGAACAGTCTCAGGATCCTGAATAGGCAAATGGTACGTGGATCGTGGCAATCCACTAATTATATGTCGGTCCGTTTTTAAGAGGGAGGCTCAACAACTAACCTAAGCGGGCTCCTTATTATTCTGCAATTTTGAATGGTATTTAATCGGTTTTGATTTACTTAAAGCAGTATATTAGCAATAGATTTTGAAGCGGTTTTTTGAATAATAATATAGATAGATGCTCCTTGGTCTTAAATCTTTTTTCTAATGATTAAAATATACGCAATGAATTCCCGTAAAAAGTTTTTGCAAAATTCTGCTGCCTTGCTCGGTGGTAGCTTGCTGGTATCTGCTTTGGACAACAATGCTTTTGCCATTTTTAAAAGCCGTGTTGCACCAAGTGACCAGTTAAATGTTGGCCTTATTGGCGCAAAAGGAATGGGTTGGGCCGATCTTACCGCAGCGTCAAAAATACCAGGTGTAAACATTGTAGCACTATGTGATATCGATAAAAATGTGCTGGACGAGCGAATGGGCGATCTTGCAAAACTTAATGTGGATGCCTCAAAAGTAAAAACTTATGGCGATTATCGCCAGTTACTTGATAATAAAGATGTGGATGCTGTTATCATAGGCACTCCCGATCACTGGCATGCATTGATCATGATGGATGCCTGTGCGGCCGGTAAAGATGTATATTGTGAAAAGCCTGTTGGTAATTCGATAGAAGAATGCAGGGCTATGGTGCGGGCGCAGCAACACTATAATAAAGTAGTGCAGGCTGGCCAATGGCAACGCAGCCAGCAACATTTTAAAGATGCGGTTGATTATGTACAAAGCGGGCAGTTGGGTAATATACGCACAGTAAAAGTATGGTGCTACCAGGGATGGATGAAGCCGGGCCCTGTTGTTCCCGATAGCGCGCCGCCGCCCGGTGTTGATTATACAATGTGGCTAGGGCCGGCCAAAACACGCCCTTTTAATGCAAGCCGTTTTCATTTTAACTTTCGTTGGTTTTGGGATTATGCCGGTGGCCTTATGACAGATTGGGGAGTACATTTATTAGACTATGGTTTGCTTGGAATGAAATCGCCTACACCTAAATCTGTATCAGCGTTGGGTGGCCGCTTTGCCTATCCTGATCTGTATGAAGAAACGCCGGATACACTAACAACGCTTTATGAATTTGATGGCTTCAACATGGTATGGGATTCTGCGATGGGTATTGACAATGGTTCGTATAACCGCGATCATGGTATCGCTTATATAGGCAATAACGGAACGTTGATTCTTAATCGGGGAGGATGGGAAGTGATAGAAGAAAAAGCAAAGCAAAAATAAAGTGAGCAAGCCCTTTGTGGCATCCTCAGACAATGGCGTAGACAAGCATTGGGAAAATTTTGTAAGTGTTATAAAATCGAGAAAAATGGAAGACCTCCATTGTTCAATCCAGGCAGGCGCTCATGTAGCCACCGTAGCTCAAATGGGAAATATTGCTTTTCGCAGCGGAAAAAAATTAGAATGGGATGCAGCAAAAGAGCGCTTTACCGATGAAGCCATCAATAAGGAATATCTCATGAAGGAATACCACAATGGGTATAAATTGCCGAAAGTATGAGCTGTTATATAATCGCAGCGCTAATTTCGTCTACCCGGGGCCGTTATACTTCTTAAAGTCCGTTAAATTCTGTTCGGGTAGTGGTTAATTTGTGTTCTTTTCCTTTCCAAACAAAAATGCCCGTAGTTCCTTCGGGTATAGAAATGGAAGCGCTACATTTACCCTGCGCGTTAATAACATAGCTTACTTTAATTTCTCCGGCGGGATGCGGCATGATGCCTTCTGCTTTTTTAAGATAACCAAGGTTAGGTGCTATTCTTATTTTATTAAACCCTGGAGCATCCGTATCGATTCCCAGCACTGTTCTGAAAAATTCAATATTTGGGCTTGCACCCCATGCATGGCAATCGGAACGGGAAGCATTCACACCACTTTCTGCCCAGGTTGTAAGCCCGTTTGCCATGTTATCTTTCCATATTTGCAAACGATCCAGGTAGAGATTGCCCAAACCTGTTTTTCGTAAAGCCTGGTTAACGTAATACTGAAAATAGATCGTTGCCTGCGTTAAAGAAGTATCGGAAATAATTTTTTTGGCTAATTGCGTCGCGCTCTCACCTTGTATTACGTTCGTTAAAATACTGAGTGTATTAGTATGTTGAGAAAAAAGATCTTTTTCTTTTGTATCAGCAAATAACCGTCGCTCGTTGTCCCAATATTTTGTTTTGATTGTTTGCGATAGCACTTCAGCCTTTTGGCTATACTCATTTGCAAAAGCTTTTATACCCAGACTATCTTCCAGCTTTGCTGCAATTTGATAGGCCCATAATAGTTGCAGGTCAAGAGCAGCAGAGCATCCGTCGTTCCCAATTGGAGCCATTCCACTATTCCATCCCTTACCTTCAGCCCAGTCAGTAAATTCCCAATATGGAGCATTTTGTAAACTTCCATCCTGTTGCTGGTATTTTGAAAAGAATTGCAACACCTGCCTTTCGCCCGGTATAAATTGTTTTACAAAAGACGCATCATTTCTATACATCCAATAATCGCTGAGCATACCGATCCACCACAAAGAAAAAGTGGGTATTTCCTGCGCATTGGCTGTCGGATAACGGCTTAGTGTAATACCTTCAGCCATTCTTGAATAATCCAATTGTGTAATAGCATTGCGCATTAACCGGTCGTCGCCGGTATTATATAAAGACACTAACGCCTGTATGCGGGTATCGCCTATATATTGTAGCTGCTCGTAATACGGGCAATCCATATAGGTTTCCACGGCACAAAGCCTTGCAGTGCGCCAGCCTGTTTCAAATATTTTCGCCAGGTCACTATCGCCTGAAGAGAATTTTGCTTTCATCTCAAAAGGATAGCCTGTAAAGATGCCATACACGTCATCAATATTCAAAGCTTCATTTGCCGTTTTTATTTCCAGTTGCATATAGCGATAAGTTCGCCATGCCAACGGCGTAAAAGTTTCAGCATTGCCATCTGCAATTAATTCATCTTTTACGCCCACAAACCTTTTCCCTTCGGTTTCGTTTCTATTGCCTTTTTTATTTTGCTCTTTCCAGTTTTTATTGTTGCCTTCATTGATATACAAGGCTTCAGCGTAGCCTAAAGAAATATGAGCATCCTTTCCCTTGCTGAATTGCAAAACCGGGTAGGCATTGGTAAGAAAACCATTGTCCAGTAAAATGGTGACGTCGCTATTAGCCGGTACTACAAAAGCCGAATTGGCAGAAGGAAATGCAGGTGGTAATTTAATTCCTGTAGCTGAACGTACCGAATGTAGCCGCTGTGGTGTTAACTCAACCTGCGGGATGCTCCTGGGTACTAACATCCAGCTTAGGTCAGTTTGCAAAACACCTTTGGGTAAGCCATGCACGATTTGCTTTGCCTGCGTCCATCCGTTATCGTTATAGTCGGTATTTTGCCAGTTGGCCGGGTATCTTGAATAATCGATCCTTTCTCCCGGCCCTGCCACGTAATAAGTGTATAACAAATCCGGTTGCAAAGCATGATAACTGCTGTCTTCTGCACATTTCCAAGAGGTATTACTATTGACAATTTTTTCTTTATCAGAATTTCCCTGCTATGATAAATCCTGTGCGAAAAGAAATTTGATACTCGGGCCTGTATTCGCCAAAATTCCACACTACGGCTGCTATTAGATTATTACCTGCCTGTAAATATTTTGCAATGTCAACGGTTTCAAAATTCCAATGAAATACATCGCCACGGGCAGGGCCAAGCGAGGCCAGAGTGCCGTTCACAAATAACTTATAGCGGTTGTCTGCAGAAACATGCACCACAAATGAGTCCGGTTTCTGGTCAAGTGAAAATGTTTTACGAAAATGATATATTCCATAATCTTTAGATGCGCCTGCAGCAGTTATCCAGTAAGCATCCCATCTTTTAGTAAGAATATCCTGCGAAATGGTTTGAGAAAATCCATGTGATACAGAAGAAATAAATAAGATAATAAAAAGAAAATGTTTTTTCATACTCATATCAATTGCATGTGAATATAAGCGAAATAATATTTCGCAGTAATAGAACACCTCTGTATTGTGAGGGGATGGCTGGTTGTGGCATTATCGTTTTAAAGCCTTGGCTTGGATTATTTCACCTTCGTCCGTCTTTCCATCAGTTCTCTCCAGGTGGTTACAATAATACCTTCATCCTTTAGTGCTTTTTTAAAAGCAGGGTTAAGCATTGCCAACAAATCGGCTTTACGTAGCGGCCCTGAACCGGAGATATATTTAAAAGTTTCGGAGGGAGCAGTGCAATGCATGATCATCATCGTTATACCCGGTTGCAACAATTTTAAAGCAGCGATGTATTTTTCCGTTTTGAATGATTGCAGCTTTTGATCATCGTTCGAGATGCTATCCGGTATTTTCCAGTCATAGCTAAAATTGTGCAGGTCGTCCAAAACAGGCAGGCCTGCCGCCCACAATGTCTTTCCTATTACACGCATCATTTTTATGGTCGCATCGGATGCATTCATTTGTTGTTGAATTAATTTATCCTGCCCGCCAGGAAGCATCACCGGGATATGATTTTCAATTCCCAGTCTTACGTACTTATCAAGAAACCGTGCTTCAGCAAATAGAGTACCCATGTGAGAATCAAGATGAGTCGGCTCAAAGCCCATGCTACGGGCCCTGTCTAACTGCGCCCGGATTTCTTTATCTACTTCATCAGCGGAAGCATGATTTACTACGTCTGCAACGTCTGGCCATAAGTCTCCTTCACTATCTGTTAACCCGGGTGCTGCTGATTTTCCGGTCAGCGGCGCCCACCGGTATTCACTCCATTCGGATGTAAGGGTGAGATGCAAGCCTGCGTCAATATTGGGATGTTGTTTTAAAAAGTGTACAAAAGAAGGCACCCAGGAACAAGGCATCATCACGCTGCAGGAAGTAGCAGCGCCCCGGGTAAGTGCTTCAATTGCACCTTCATTTGAATCATAACTCATACCGGCATCATCCACATGTAATATCAAAACTTTTGAACCCTTGGGGTAGCCAAGCTTTTCCCCATAAGTTGGTTCAACTGTTTGCGCATAAATAATGTTGTTCGCCATTACCACGACGAGCGATAGAAAGAGGTTGCGGAAAAGCATATATATTTTTTTAGAAGAAAATGATATCGAAGACATGTTCAGCCTGATGTAGTTTTATTACGCATATTATTTAAAGCACAGTATCACGCCTTTACTCACATTTACCGTTCTGCTTCTTAGATACAAACGTGCGATCATATTAACCAGTTTATAGTAAAATCATTTCCCATATTTCTTCCACACTTTGTTGAACATTAAAACTTTTTTTAGCCGCTTCTCTTCTAAAATTAATCAGTGATCTACATTTCTCTATTGTACTATCCGGGAAGATCGTTTCTATAATATTAGTATTAATCAGCAGTTCAACATTATCTTTCTGAGTTACTTTTATAAATTGCGCCATATAAACTTATTTTGAGATTACGCTAAACTACTAATTAAATTTACTTTTCTTTAATTGGTAAAGTATCCGATCGATAAAGTAGATATAAGAATTAAATTAGCTATATAAAATAACATCGGCTCGACAACACGCCAGAACGCAGAAATTCTCATAATCGTTCTACCGGCTGTTATTTATGGAGGGGTCGAATTTATTGAGGCTTCTCATAAAATGATCTGGCATCGAGCTTGGTTAGAAAAGGGAAAAGAATAAAAATTAGTTTGTTGCATTTAAATAAAGGTTTACCTGTTAAATTAATTCAAACGATTCTTGCAACGGGCAATCAATTCAAGGAAAGGAGAAGTAACTCCGAAAACATAATAAAACGAAGGCATGTCCGTTATATTTCAGAATGTTAAAATCTGGTGGTTTAATTTATAGTTTTTCCGGTTGAAACCGCCTTAACTTTTACGAGTACAAATGCAACACTCATATGTCAACAGGCGAATGTGATAATATAAAATTTCTATATATATTTTAAATTAAGACTGGATTTTTAGAGAACAGACGATACGCAGGGATAAATTCCCGGTCAAAAACTAGATCGAAATCGTATATCGCTGAACTGTGCAAAAGAACCGCAAATTAAAATCAACTTGATATTGCTTATGAAAAGCCTGATGCATCCAATGGAAATGCAGTCGTACATTGAAAAGCTTGTTTCTGAGAACAAACGAATGCAGGCGACTAATGAAGCAATGAGCTCGGCAAACAAAGAGTTACATACTCTTAATGCGGGTTACCTGTTAAGAAATAAAGAACTTATCGAAATCAATGACGACCTTAATAATTATTCCAGAAGCAATATTAACAGTCAGTTATTTATCAATACAGATCTGTTGCTGGTAAAATTTTCTCCCGGTACGGAAAAACATATCAACGTTCGTGATGCCCATATCGGAAGGCCCATTGAAGATATTTTTACCGATATGAAGTTTGTAAAAATCGCAGGTGATGTTAAAGAGGTATTGGCTCACGGTACAATAATTAGAAGGGAAGTAGAGGCAATGGATGGCAAGTGGTACGAGGTAACGACCATGCCTCATGCCCGCTGCGCAGATGGTAAAACTGATGGGGCAATCATTTCGTTTAATGATGTTACGGGATTAAAGCTGATACAACTGGAACTTTGCGAAACCAATACGAGGTTGTTAAGCATTAATGCAGATTTGGATAATTTTGTTCATACCGCGTCCCATGATCTGTTGGGGCCTCTTGCTAATATTAAGCTGAGTATCGATGTAATGAACCAGTTAGAAATCTCTGCTAATCCACAATTAAATAAATTTTTAAAAATAATAAACGGATCTATAAAATTGTTCATAGAACTTGTAAAAGAAATGGGGATAATTGGAAAAATTGAGAATGAAATGTCGGCCATGGAGGCTGTCGATGTGAATCAGATGATGGATGAACTTACGCTAAGTATAGAGAATAAGATTCTTTCTACAAAGGTGCTGATAATACGAAATATTGCAGCTTCGCAGATTTATTTTTCAAAGAAAAACCTGAGAAGTATCTTATATAACCTTATCAGCAATTCTATTAAATTTAAAAATGCTGATCGTGGCCTCGAAATAAAAATAAGTACGAAAGAAGAAGGCGGCTATGCGATATTAAAAGTAGAAGACAACGGAGTTGGAATACCGGAAAGTGAATTTAATAACATCTTCAAGATGTACGGGCGGCTCCATAAAGACGTAGAAGGCCAGGGGATAGGCCTTTATCTTATTAGGAAAATAGTTAACGCTGCGGGTGGAAAAGTTATTGTTGAAAGTGAACCGGGTAAAGGAAGCGCCTTCACAATATATTTTAAATTGCAGGCATTAACGTTGCATGAGGTACCATCGGATGGTCTTTCTATACCCTAATAAAAGTAAAATGAGGGTTTGTTTTAATGCATAGATTGCCACGGATTGAAGAAAAACGATTTACCACTAATTACACAAATTTTCACGAATTAACTGCCCCGTAGTTTGTTACCACAGATTACACAGATTCCACGGATAATAAAAAATGGTTTGCCACTAATTACGCAAATTTTCACCAATTAACTGCCTTTAGTTTTTGTTGCCACAGATTACACAGATTGCCACGGATTGAAGAAAAACGGTTTACCACTAATTACACAAATTTTCACGAACTAACTGCCTTTAGTTTTTGTTGCCACAGATTACACAGATTGCCACGGATTGAAGAAAAACGATTTACCACTAATTACACAAATTTTCACGAATTAACTGCTCCGTAGTTTGTTACCACAGATTACACAGATTCCACGGATTAAGGAAAAATGGTTTGCCACTAACTACGCAAATTTTCAACCACTCCTCAATAAAAGAACAATAAAAAGGAGCAGGGAGTAAATACGAATTAACTATCAATAGTTTGTTGCACAGATTACACAGATTTGGACGGATTAAAGGGAACCTGGGATAATTATTTGGATACGAGGCCCTTAAAGTATGGATATAAGCCGATGATATTCGCGAGTTGTATAATAGAATAATTGAATTTGAGTAACTATTTTATTGTAAATCTATACTATGATGCAGGTTCAAATCCCTGAAAGCCTGCATGCTTTTTGATCGTTACCAAATATGCCAAGAATCTACGTAATTGATGATGACAAAGATCTTCTTTCGATTGTAAAATCATTATTGCAAAGAAAAGGTTTCAACGTATTAACATTCGTTGATTGGAAAAGTGCAAAGAATGCTATTAAGATCTTCGAACCACAGCTTATTTTATTAGATGTATTTCTTTCCGGCATCGATGGCCTCGATATATGCCACAAGCTAAAAGCATCGCGCCATACGCGCCATATACCCATACTTTTGTTTTCAGCCTTTCCGGGGATCGCAGAAACTGCCATTCACGATTATGGCGCGGATGATTTTATTGCCAAACCTTTTGAAGTAGGCGACCTCATAAAAAAAGTACACCAGGTTTTATCGATGAAAGGCGAATCGGCATAGATTCCTATGTAATTTTTGATTTCAAAAAGCTTTCAATAGTACTGCACGGTATTAGAAAAGGTTTATGGGTTATCGTGAGACTTAGATTTTGCCCGGTAACTACATAGGTGCCTTTTATAGTGTTGGCAAAAACGGTCACTTCAAAATTTCCCGAATGGTTATCGCCCGTAAAAACTCCCTGCTGCCCTTCTATTGCAGCTCTGGCTTTGGATAGTACTATGCCGGCTTCGCCGGAGAATGGGATGGAAAAGTTACATGTTGACATGATATATAGTTTAAACAATGTTAGTACTTACTTAATGAGAAAGTGCTGAGTTAAGCGCTTTCTTATATAAAAGAATCATTATTTATTACATCAGAACGTATATTACTGCGACTAACCGGTACCACCGCCCTGAAACAACGGTGTGTAACCGGAGCTATTAAAATACCGTAAACACAATTCCTGCCATAAATGTGCTCGGCTATTCTCTTCAAAGCGGGACGGCGCGGTTGAAACCGGGGAATTCTATGCACATCTGGTTATTACAACGCATAGCTTTATGGGTGAAAAACTCAATAAAGGGTTTTATCTGGATTGGCTGACCAATATTCAAAAACTCGTAGTGCTTTCGGCCTGCACAAGTTTATCAGTGGGATTTTTCTAAGGCCCGGATCCATTGCCATCTGTTCATAGATCATGCTATCGTCAAATCCTATGGCAGCTGCATCCTCACGTGTATTCGCATAATAAACAATGTAAGGCCTTGCCCAATAAATTGCTCCGAGACACATAGGACATGGCTCGCATGATGTATAAATTTCACAGCTATTTAATTGAAAACTGCCGATATTTTTACATGCATCTCTTATAGCCATTATTTCTGCATGCGCTGTTGGATCGTTTGTGAGGGTTACTTTATTGTTACCCCTGCCGATTATGCTATCATTTTTTACAACAATGCAACCAAAGGGGCCTCCTTCGTTATTTTCAATTCCTTTTTTGGCAAGCGCAATTGCTTCCATCATAAATTTTTCTTGCCGTGTCATATTTGCCGGGGTTATTTAAAAAAAAACCTGCTTCATTCTATAGGGTATGCCGGGAAATAGATATAAACAGTGAAAGCCAGCTCATATTTTACTGGTTACTTACTTGACTCTATTTCTGCGGCTAGTATCCAAACATGGAGTGATAGCTATTTTTCAGGGGGACACCATGCCAGGTAAGCAAAAGAATGCAAATTAAAGAACGTCAAGATTTCTTATAATTTATTTGTTTCACGGTAGGTTATTGAATTCTGCTCTATTCCCTGGATCAATTTTTTACAATTTTCAGCGCCGCAATTGCATATAAAACTTTCCATTTCATCATTGAGAAAACTGGTATAATCGATGGTCAGTTCTTCTTCTGCATTTATATTTCTTAGGGCGATCACATTAAGGCCCGCATATCCTGTATTTGGATTGCAGGAATGATTTTGCGGGGCCCATTCCGCCGGTGCATTATCCCACAAAACAAATACTTCACTGCTTACCGGCCATGCATATCTTCTGAAATTTTCCCTCTCCTCATCGTTCCAGTTTTGTTCAACATATTTTTTTGTAACAAGCCGGTGCGGCTTTTCCTCTCCTGAAAAAATTATTTCTCCCGCTTCTATCTTTGCCGGGGCATAAATTCCATAGCCTGAAAGGGCATTCCCTTTAACATTATATTTCTTCTGTTTCGCCTTATGACGGTGAATTCCTTCCTGAATTATTTTATGTAGAAAAGCTTCTTTTCCTGAAGGTTCATTCATCAATATATAATCAGCAGAACCTTCATACCCTTTTTCATAAAAGACAGAACAGGTAAAATTTATTTCAAGAAAAAATATCTGATTTTTATCATTCACCCTGAAATCAAGGCGTGCATAGCCCACACCTTTAAATGCCTTAAATATTTTTGCCGCGCTTTCTTTTAAGCCGGTTGGCTAATAAGATATCATTGCACGGTACATTACACTCTTTATGCAGCTCGGAAGTTTTGAGAGAATAAGTTTTAAATTTTTTTCCGTGTGGGAAAAACGAATTCGAGAGGATTATAAACGGTACATGTGTTCGTGTTTCCTGCATCTGCTGCCACCAGAACAGTAAATTCACGCCCCGGTATATATTCTTCTACTAAAATTTCGGGATACTCCTCTAAAAGATCATTCACTTTTTTTCGGAGGCCAGCCTCATCTTTTACAAGAGAATCTGCATCGATACCTAGGCTATCGCCAGCCTTTGCGGGTTTTATAAAAAAAGGAAAAGATAATTTGGAAATGGCTTTATTTACCTGGTGCAAATTTTTGACAATCACATAAGGTGGCGTATTTATTCCACAAGTGTAGGCCACATATTTCATCAGTTCTTTTGGTGGGTCATATAATAAAGCACTGGGGCCGGTATAGGGAAGATTTAGTAATTCCAACGAATGAATGACATCAATGGAGGGCACAGACCATTCAAGGTATCCTTCACAAAGGTTGACAAAAATGTCATATTTCTTTTTCCTAAGTTCTTTTAACTGGCGATAGGTGGAAAGTTTATTTATAAATATGTGGTGAACAATGTCTCCCGGGAAGCAGCGGTGAAAGGTCGCGGGGAGGATCGTAATTTTTATAATCAACATCAGTCGTCGAGTAATCAGGCTGCAGCACACATACTTTCATTATATAATTTCTGTTGAATAGTGTTACTATAATTAAATAAGTTGGAGTTGCTTTGCCTTTTTTGGTTTTACAACATGGGTATGGGTCAAAGCATTTTGCATAATTGTAGCAATCAATGAGCCAAATGAATTGCCCGACAAGCGAAGTATGGCACCAATGGAAGTAAAATTTTCATCTTCGGATAAGCCACATTGCGCATTTACCTCAAGCACATACATCTTCCCCGTATTTTTATCCATTCTTATATCAATTCTTCCGTAACCTTTGCCTCTTACGGCTTTGTAAGCATCAAAGCTTATTTTGCAAATATTTTTTATAAAGGAAGAATCCGGTGTTCTGATAATTATAAAAATCCTCGTCATTTTTTACGGGCGCTTCATCTTCATACATTTCCCACAGCCGGTCAAATGAAAGGAATCTTTCATTGGGAGGCAGGGACTGATTAAAAACCCTTTCTACAGGCAGGTAGATTTTACAATCTTTAGCAGTGGCGCCATTGCCAACAATAAGCGTTGTAAACTCCGGGCCATCAATAAATTTTTCTGCCAGTACCCCGCCGTCAACAAGATTCCAGCCATGATACCCCTGCATGAGCTTATGATACTGCAATTGCAATTCATTTACATTTTTTACTACAGAATTAATTCCTACGCCAAGGCTTCCGCCGGAAATAGCCGGCTTTACAATTAAAGGATTGCCAAGATTTTCAAAAACGGCTTTGGCATTTTCCCCATAATCATTGATCACTTCCCATGGGGGCGTGGCAACATTTTTTGCCTCGAAAACCTGTTTCATTAATATTTTGGAAGTGGTAATGCGATAAAAATATTCGTCGGCCCCTGTAAAGCACAATCCGCTTTTTTTAAGATGCCTTATTATATTAACACCGGGCGTATTGTTAATGTCATCGCCATCGCAAAGATTAATCACTACTATATTTTCTGAAGAAGAACTGGCAATAATAAGATCAATGACCCATTTATAATTCTCATTGGTTACCTCTTGCCATTTCCAGGCAACGCGGAGTTCTTTAAAAGCTTTGGTAAATTCTTCGATGCTTTGATTAAAGTCGTAATAGTAGTCAAGATTTTCATCATTTGTTTCAACAAAGGGTGCTAAAACCCATACAAAAAGTTTTTTATGAAATGGAAGCATATATTAATTAAAGATCAATGTTTACGCAATCATACTTTTTGCAGGTAAGGGATGTTTAATTTTTGCATAATAAAATCGGTAAACCTATAACGATGAATAATTTCATGAGATAAAAAAGAAGCTCCCTGTATTCTGTGAAGGCAATTATCTGATCCGCAAAAACAATTGAAAGGTGATTCCATTTCAAATTCTGTCGAAGGATAAAAAAATGTAAGCTCATCACCTGCTGAAATATCTTTTAGGCAGCTTAATTCCATCCTGGACGTATCAAAAAAAACAGTAGGATCACAACTGTGATTAATGTACTGTAAAAATTCAGGCGCAAGAATAATATGCACACCTTCATTTACCTGTACCGTATATTTATTAGGCTGAGACAAGGTTTCAGCTGCTTCGAAAGTTGCAAAAACCTCACCTGCATGGTACGGTACCGTTGCATGTAAAGATTTTTCGCCTGTTACATTATTTTGATAAAGTGATGCAAAACCGTAGTGAGATAATTTGGTTAAGTTGGGCAGCGAATAAGCGGAATACTCCATGCTAAAAAATCTGTGGAAGGTTTACATTTTAATTCCGTATCTAAATTATTCTAAAAAAAAGATGGAATGCAATTATATATATGAAAACTTATCAACAAATGTGAATAGATAATGAATAATTTACCGCTAACTTTTATAGAATAAAACGTGAAGTATTTTAAATAAGAAATAAAACTATAAAATTCTATACGGCTGAGGTATATTTTAAACAGCTTCAGCAATAATCTTTACAGGTCTATTGACGCTATAAATTTCAGTAATTCCCTGTTTTCCTCTTAACTGAGTTTCAGCAATCTTATTATAGGTATAGTGTGAATTTTCCTTTGCAAGTTCATCATAGAGTTTTTTTGAAACCAATAATTTTTCACCATAAATGTTGCATACCGCCTCAATACGGGCTGCAGTATTAAGTGTGTTGCCATGATAGGCAATTTCTTTTTTAACGTCACCGATCTCTACAACCGTTACCATACCTATACTTGCGCCTGCTTTAAATTCAGGAACAATTCCATATTTATCCTTATAGTATCCTGCCTTTTTTAATAAGCACATCATTGAACGCCCAAAAAGCATCCACGCATTCGGTAACAGATTTCATTTTTGCCCGCTCCCATGTAAGAACTGCTTCATCACCTACATACTGGTAAATTTGCGCATCGTAATTGTGTACAATGGCAAGATCATAAAAACAATCTTTTATAAAATTGCTGTAAGCGAGATGACCCAGTTTTTCTGCAATGGTTGTTGATGAATTAAGATCGACAAACATAAAAATGCGGAACTCTTCTTTTGGAC
Organism: uncultured Chitinophagaceae bacterium; assembly: GCA_963800635.1. GTDB lineage: Bacteria > Bacteroidota > Bacteroidia > Chitinophagales > Chitinophagaceae > Ginsengibacter. Next base: position 232,406 of record CAWDCB010000001.1, on the reverse strand, counting down.
TGTAAAATTCTCCGGCAATAAGCTTAAAAAAATTGCCACGTCCCAGCAACCTGGTAATTTCCAATAAAAGGCTTAGTGTTGAATTTATAATGAAAACATATAGGATAATAGATAAAAGTAGCCGGCGATTTCAGGAAGCTCCAAAAACCTTTTGTACTCAATTCCATCATCCTTATTGCAAAATAATAGATAACGGTGACTAAACAAATGATCAAAAGCTGGTCAATACATAAACGGACCAGTAATTTCCATAGAGGAATTTTTCGAAAAAGATATTTTTCAAAAAAATATTGAAGCGAGCCAAAAAGTGTTCCGGAAAACACTGCAAATAACGGTATGAGGAAAATTAATTTTGAAAGCGGAAAATCAAGATGGCCAAGGCCTGAAACCCCTACTTCACGCATGATATAGAAGAATATTGTGGCAAAAAACCATCCCACAATATAAAATCTCACATGTATCAGCCATTTTTTCAAAAGCTATTTTTTTAATTTACAATTGTTACTTCCTTCTGCGGGCAAGGAGGGTGTAATTTTTAAATAAATCCTTTTCAAATCTAAAAAATAAACAAATCATATTTACATTCGTGGTAAGCATAATAATTTTTTGAGTGCGGGTATCAATTTACAAACAGATTTTTATTTCTAAACAAATATTGTCATGGCAGAAACAAATCAAAAAATTTTTACAATAGACATCGGAGGCTCTAATATTAAAGCTACCGTATTAAATATGCAGGGAACTTTCTTAAATGAATATGAAAGACTACCCACCCCGGTTCCTGCCTCGCCTGGTAAGGTACTTGATGTTATACAACAACTTGCAAAAAAGTTTCCGCCTTTTGATAAAGTTGCCGCAGGGTTTCCCGGATTTATTAAAGGATGGCATTGTAAAAACGGCACCCAACCTGGGCACGGAGCTATGGGCAAATTTTAATCTTAATAAAAAACTGGAAGAAATTCTGGGTAAACCTGCGATTGCCATTAACGATGCCGACTTACAGGGCCTTTCCATTGTAAGCGGCATAGGAGTTGAAATGATGATAACACTCGGTACGGGTTTTGGATCTGCAATTCTTAAGGATGGCGTCCTGCTTCCACATCTTGGAAATCGCACATCATCCCATAACAAAAAATAAAGATTATGATGAGTATGTTGGAGAGTTCGAATTCAAAAGAATAGGAAAGAAAAAATGGAACAAGCGAATGAAAAGAGTGATTGAAATTTTAAAAGTGGTTTTCAATTATGACCGGTTGTATATAAGTGGCGGAAGTGCAAAGGAAATAAATTTTAAGCTTGACGATAATATTATCATTTCAGGAAACAGGGATGGTATTAAAGGGAGGCGCAAAGCTTTGGGTGCAACAAAACAAAACAATTGCAGATAACGCAAAAATGCCTGCTACCTCCGACGAACCTCAAAACGCTATTGTATGAAGCATACCGTCATGGACGTTCAATGACGGAAGATGCCTGCGGCCGGGCAGCAACTATCTTTAGAAAGCGATAAAATACATATATATGAAACTTGGGATTGCAGCAGATCATGGCGGTTATGAACTTAAGGTGATTATTCAAGCGTTCCTGGAAAATCTTGGCCACGAGGTTATTGATTTTGGAGCCTTTGAATTAAATACAAAGGATGATTATCCTGATTTTGTAATTCCTCTTGCCAGAGCTGTTGCTGCAAAAAAAGTGGAACGTGGCATTGCAGTTTGCGGCAGTGGGGTAGGGGCCGCAATTGCGGCCAATAAAATTACAGGTGTGAGAGCTGCCCTCATCAACGATCATTTTTCCGCACACCAGGGAGTTGAAGATGATGATATGAATGTTATTTGCCTTGGAGGGCGCATAACAGGTTTTATGGCAGCAGAAGAATTTATCCAGTCTTTTTTAAATGCAAAATTTACCGGTGAAGAACGGCATAAAAGACGTTTACAAAAAGTAGCAGCCCTGGAGCATTCCGCAACTGGTAATAGTTTAAGCATCTTAATAATACGAGTAGTTCGCTTTGCCGCAATAAAAAAACTTACAAATTAAATATAGCTGTTCGAATGCCTGACAACGGTTCTAAATTAATATTCTAAATAAATTTTATGGAACAACCTTATAAAATTTTATTTTCCGATATCGGCGGTGTACTTCTTACTAATGGCTGGGGCCATGAATCACGCGAAGCGGCTGCAAAGAAATTTGGAATTGATTATGGGGAGATGGATTCGTTGCACGATTTTATATTTAATGTATTTGAGATGGGAAAAATTTCCCTTGATGTATATCTTGATACAGTTGTTTTCAATCACCCGAGAAATTTTTCGAGGGAAGAATTTAAAGATTTCATGTTTGCGCAATCTTTGGAACTCCCCGATATGCTTTCCTGGTTTGTTGAATGGAAAAATAAAAATTGCGGGGTAAAAATCATTTCAATTAATAATGAAGCAAAGGAACTGAATGAGTACAGGATAAAAAAATATAAGCTTCATGATTTCTTTGATGCATTTGTTTCATCCTGTGAAGTAGGAATGCGAAAGCCGGATCCCGGCATATTCCGGCTTGCACTTGGTATTGCACAGGCCCAGCCTTATGAATGTCTCTATTTTGATGACCGCCCCATGTTGGTAGAAGCTGCAAAAAAAGAAGGCATTCACGCTTATCATCATAAAGACTTTGAAAGCACTAAAAAAATTATTCAGGATTCCATTATTATTTCAACTGATTAGCATGCTTTCATTTTTATATTTCAATTCGATCGCTTTCGCGGGCAAGGTTCCGCAAGCATACAGCGATCATCGTGTCATAGCGTGCCTGCGCTCTTTATCTTTATATTTCGCCCGTTATTTTTAGGTTCCCTGGATAATATGTCCTCATTGTATCATTCCTATAGAAAAAACTCTATATCGTATTGCACGATTTACTACACATAGTCTTTCTCAAAAGAAAGATATTTGTATTCGCTTATTTTTTCAAAACCTGTGAAAATCCCCCAATTTTTAAAAGCCACGTGCATTTGCTCATGGCTTTTTTAATAGCACCCGGTTTCTTTGTACTACCGGTGCATTTATCGCTTTCCCTGTTTACTATCAGCCTCCTCTCTTTTTGCAGCCATGCGTGTAGAATAATTTTTCTCAAACAGAGTGCATAATATACGGAGTTCTGGAAATTTATTAATTTTGAAAAGCTCTTTTCATACTTAAACCTTTCTATATGAACTTCCTTCAACGCCTCGAGCAATGGGGCAATAACCATCATCCCAAATGGATGGATATTATACGTATAGCCTTAGGAATTTTTCTTTGTTATAAAGGGGTTGATTTTGTTTTCAACATGAGTAAGCTGATCAATCTTATGCCCAACAGAACTTCATTTGGTGATTTTGTTTACACTTTAGCAGGACAATATGTGGTATTTGCTCACATACTTGGCGGATTTTTTCTGATAATTGGTTTGTTTACGCGGTTCGCCTGTATTATACAAATACCCATTCTGCTTGGAGCAGTTATCTTCGTTAATTCAAACAGGGAGATGCTACACCCATATTCCGAATTGTTTCTTTCCGTACTGGTATTGCTATTACTTATTTACTTCTTGATTGCCGGTAATGGGCCACTATCACTGAAGTTACCGGAAGAAGAAAAGAAAAGGCATACTAATAAGTAATTCATAAGTTCAGTACAATTCCGGGTTTATGATAAAATAATCGACCTTTTTATAGAAAAAGCTAATGAAGCACGGATCATATAAATGAATTTCTATAATTTACTGTCTTCATAAATATCCTTCAGCTGCAGCTGGACATCCAATGCTTCCAATCTTATTTTTTCTGCGGGCATATTGTATTCTTGCAATTGCCAAAGGCCTTCTTTATTAATAGCAAAGTGCTCCACATGAATAGATTCCGAATCTACAAGGATATAGTCTTTCAGTGAAGGAATAGCGCGGTATAACATAAACTTTTGGCCGCGGTCATAGTTTTTAGTAGATGGAGAAAGGATTTCAATGATTGTTGTTGGCTGAGTAGCTGTTTCTCCATCTTCTTGCGAGGTGGTGATGTCTCCACAAATAATAGAAATATCCGGATAAGTAAACAAAGAATTTTCCGGAATGTGTATTCTCATATCGCTTCCATAGGGCCGGCAGCCTTTACCTTTTAATGCGCTAACCAGCATTGCAGTTAAATTAATGGAAATAATATTATGCCCGCCACTTGCGCCCGGCATCAGGAATATTTCGCCCTTATAATACTCATGCTTCCCTGTTGCCTCCTTTTCCATTTCGAGGTATTCCGGTATTGTATAAATTTTTTTCTGATAGGCAGGAACCGGTTCTTTTATTTCCATTTTGTAAAGTTACAAACCTCACAGGTTTTAATACCTCACAGGTTTTTAAAACCTGTGAGGTATGGTGGTGTGCACTCACTTAATTTTAAAACCTTCTAAAAATTTTGTAGTAAAATTTCCTTTCCTGAATTGTTCATTTTGCATCAGTTGCTGATGGAAAGGGATGGTGGTATGGATACCTTCAATGATATATTCGCTCAATGCCCTGCTCATTGTATCGATAGCTTCTCCGCGGGTTTGTGCCACCGCAATTAATTTTCCTATCATGCTATCATAGTAAGGTGGAATCACATAGCCTGCATATGCATGGCTGTCAACCCTTACTCCATGGCCGCCGGGTTGATGCAATACGGTAATACGGCCGGGCGAAGGGCGAAAATCGTTATAAGGGTCTTCGGCATTAATCCTGCATTCAATGGCATGCATCTGCGGAAAATAATTTCTTCCTGAAATCTTTTCTCCAAAGGCGATTTTTATTTGTTCTTTTATAAGATCATAATTCACCACTTCTTCTGTAACACAATGCTCTACCTGTATGCGGGTATTCATTTCCATGAAATAAAAATTATAGTGCCTGTCTACCAAAAATTCAACAGTACCTACACTTTCATAATTAATAGCTGAAGCCGCTTTAATGGCTGCTTCGCCCATTTTTTCCCTCAGTTCAGGTGTCATAAATGGTGAAGGAGATTCTTCCACAAGCTTTTGATGGCGGCGCTGAATAGAGCAATCGCGCTCGCTTAGATGGCATATATTTCCAAACTGGTCTCCCGCAATCTGTATCTCAATATGCCGTGGCTCTTCCACAAATTTTTCCATGTAAAGGCCGTCATTCTTGAAGGAAGCTGCTGCTTCTGCTTTTGCAGTATCGAATGATTTTTCAATATCTTTTTCATGCCACACCACACGCATTCCTTTGCCACCGCCACCTGCCGTTGCTTTTAAGATAACCGGGTAGCCAATTTCCTTCGCAAGTCCTTTTGCTTCTTCCACGCTTTCTAGTAAACCTTCTCCTCCCGGTACCACAGGAACACCTGCTTTTATCATTGTTTCCTTCGCCGTTATTTTATCGCCCATGCCATTGATCATTTCAGGAGTGGGGCCAATAAATTTAATAGCATGGTCAATACATATCTGCGCAAATTTTGCATTTTCTGCCAGGAATCCATAGCCAGGGTGAATGGCATCCGCATTGGTAATTTCAACTGCTGCCATAATATGGGGCATATTCAGATAACTATCAATACCCGGGGGCTTGCCTATACAGACTGCCTCATCCGCAAACCTTACATGCAGGCTGTCTTTATCTGCAGTTGAATAAACGGCAACCGTTTTGATTCCCATTTCCTTGCAGGTCCGGATAATTCTCAGGGCAATTTCTCCCCTGTTTGCAATTAATATTTTTTTAAACATATTTTTAATGTGCTAATTAGCCAATAAGCTAATTAGCTAATTTCGAAGTTTCTAAATTCGGAACGATTAGCGGCCTTTATGACCGGATTGCTAAGTAAAGCGAAAAGCTAAATGAGCATGTAACTTATTAAACTTTTCTTCTTAGCAGTTCCTATTATTTTATTAAGCACTTTTTGAATTTCTTCTAATTTTAAAAGAAGAAAATCACACGCCGGGTATTTATCTGAAAAACTACAAAGCATTAACCAATATTGCGTTTCATCTGCCTCTTTTGCTGCAATTTTAATTTTGTGTATAAAGTCTGCTTTACTTTCAGCATTTTGCGCTTCAATTGAATTTGCACCGATAGAAGTTCCGCATTTAAGTAACTGTTTACTAATAGTATATTTTCTCATCTGATCCAGCAGATCGCAAAAATCTAAAATTTTTAAAGAAAATTCAAAGGTCATTTTCAAAATAGGGTTTTTTTCAATCTCTTCTTTTTTCATAAAATGGTTGTAAACTCTAATAGCAAATAAAAGCCTTTTACATTAGCTAATTTGCTAATTAGCTAATTGGCTAATTAAATAGGTTCCACCAAAAACAGCGGCTGATCAAATTCTACAGGAGAAGCATCTTCTACTAATACTTTTACAATGGTACCGGCGATTTCACTTTCAATTTCATTAAAAAGCTTCATGGCTTCAATTATGCAAACTACCTGGCCAACGGTAACTTCATCACCTACATTCACAAATATGGGTTTTCCAGGCGCCGATTGCCGGTAAAATGTACCAATCATCGGGCTTTTAATAGTGAGCAGGTTTTCGGCTTTCGTGTTAGTTGTTTCCGGCTTTGCTGGCTGCTGCGTTGGCAAAGGAGGCGGGGCAATCATTTGTTGCGGTTGTTGAGGAAGTTGTTGAACAGGAGCAGCAAAGTGTTGGGCTGGTTCTTCTTTTTGTTTTATGGTGATTTTAAAATCATTTTGTTCAATGCTAAGTTCACCAATATTACTTTTGTTTACAAGCTTTACAAGCTCCTGGATTTGTTTAATGTCCATATTTACAAATTAAATTTAATGTATGGAAAACGGGTAGCTAAGATAGGGATGATTTATCAAACCATCATTTCTAAAAAAATAAAAAAAGTAAAAATGGCCGCTTTTTTATTGAAATCGCATAGTTTTTAATGAAAATTAGACCGTTTTTGAGCCAAAAAGAGTTAAAAGTATAATAATATAATTTTTAATAATCTGTGTGCCAGTGATGAGTTAGCATTAAGAGATACTTATTCTTTTACCCTTTCCACATATTCACCCGTTTTCGTATTAACGCGGATGAGCTCTCCTTCATTTACAAATAAAGGAACATTAACGGTTGCCCCTGTTTCTACAGTGGCAGGTTTTAAAGTACGGGTAGCAGTATCGCCACGTACACCCGGCTCACTATAAGTTACCATAACTACAATTTTATCCGGAAGTTCCACACCCATTGGCTGATCGGTTTCGCCGTTTATTAAAACAGAAACTTCCTGCCCGTCCTTTAGAAACTGAGGTGCGTCCACCATTTCTGCGGGAACAGAAATTTGTTCATAAGTGGTAGTATCCATGAAAGTATAACCGGTATCATCTTTATATAAAAACTGGAATGGCTTTTTTTCAACCCTTACCGGGTAAATAGTTTCACCGCTGTTCCATGTTTGCTCAATGGTACGGCTGTTGTCAACGCCTTTTAACTTGGCCCACACTTTTGCTGCAGCACGGGCCGTTTTGTTTTGACCGAATTCAATTACGGTATACAGGCTGCCGTCAATTTTTAAAATCAGCCCTGTTCTCATATCTGAAGTAGATGCCATAATATGTTTTTTGAGGCGGTGAAGGTATAGAAAAAATGACTCAATTGGAAAATTTGAAAGTGGCTCATTAGGCTATTGCTACATGGTTAAATGTTAATTGATATTGTAATACAGTTGTCATAAGCGCATTAATTTTTAATTTTCATATCCCACATTTTCAAATTGTCATATTTTCACATTTTCAAATTATCATATTATTAAAAATTTGCTCTTGAAATATATATTTTTTTATCCGCCGTTCTGTCTTTTGTTTCACTGCAGGGCTTTTGCCAGGCAGATAGCACCGCACCAGTTTACCTGAGATTTCCTACTATTCCAAATTTCACAGTGTACAAAGCGCCTGACAGCACTGCATTTTCGAGAGATGATTTGCAAAAAAAGAAACCGGTTGTATTTATGATTTTTAGCCCGGATTGTGAGCATTGCCAGCATGAAACCGAAGCATTAATAGCCAACATCGATAAATTCAAGAATACACAAATTGTAATGATAACTTATCTGCCGTATGAGGAAATGATTGAGTTTTATAAAAAGTATAAAATTGCCGATTATCCTCAAATTACCATGGCAAGAGATACAAAATTTTTCTTCCCCGTATTTTTCAAAGTAAGGAACCTTCCATCTATTTTTGTTTATGATAAAAAAGGCGATTTCAAAAAAAATTTTGAAGGAAGTGTAAAAATTGATTCAGTTTCGGACGCTTTGTAATTATTTCCTGACGAATTTTTCATTCATCTGAATTTCACTGGCTACATTTATTCTAATGAAATAAATGCCTGCATGGAGGTTACTAACGGGGATGTTTAGCTGCTTATTGTTGGATGCATGCCCTGAAACGGATCATGCACTTTCCGGCGCATCCTGTATTACAACATTAATAACACCTTTTATAATATCTTTCCCCTGTAAGCAAGGTGAGTATGTCACCTACAGGATTCGGAAATATTTGCCAGCGGCTTCTGCCTGTATTTGCCGGCATCTCCGGCTGGTATTTTTTGGAATCGAAGATTTTTCTAACGGGTAATCATTTTTTGGATTTGCTACAACAGCAGTATTGGAAATATCAACAATATTTTCATTCGCATCATACACTTTTACCCGGTAATATAATCGTTGCTCATTAGAAAAATTATCGCGGTATGCCAGGATTGTTGAAGAAGTGTAATTTCTAAAAACGGGATTTGCAGCGGTAACTTCCCACGCAATTCCATCTTTGCTTTTGAATAAGGTATAGGCCGTGGTTCCCGGGTAATTTACCATATTCCATTGAAGGCTAACGGAAGCATTTCCCGGATAGTGTTATAGCTGTAAGGGTAATACCCGCATGTGTTTCAATGCTTGCGAAAAAGAAAAGTAAAAGAGATACGACTGGTAACCTCTTCATTAAAAATTTGGAATAAGACAGTTAAATTAGATTAAAGAACAAAGAGCGCCGTTAAAGAACCTGTAAAAAATTTTTTTATCCAGTACATTTTTTTCTCATGGCAGCTTTTTATAAAAACATTATTCTATTACCTTTGGTTCTAATATCTTTTAAAAATAAATATATAATAATGAAAGTAACTGTAGTAGGTGCAGGCGCCGTTGGCGCTACCTGTGCTGACAATATTGCCAGGAAAGAGCTTTGTGAAGAACTCGTATTGCTTGATATTAAAGAAGGGATTTCTGAAGGAAAGGCCATCGATTTTATGCAGAGCGCTGCATTGCTTGGCAGTGATACAAAAATTACCGGTTGTACCAACGACTACACTAAAACTGCAGGCAGTAAAGTAGTGGTGATTACATCAGGCATACCTCGTAAGCCCGGCATGACACGCGAAGAACTGATAGGGATTAATGCCGGTATTGTAAAAGGAGTTACTCAAAATATTTTGGAACATTCCCCGGATGCCATTATTGTCGTAATAAGCAATCCAATGGATACAATGACCTATCTCACATTAAAATCAAGCGGCCTTCCAAAAAACCGCGTTATAGGTATGGGGGGCATACTAGACAGCAGCCGTTTTAAATATTATTTATCAACAGCAATGGGCTGTTCAATGCAGGACCTGCAGGCGGTAGTAATAGGCGGCCATGGTGATACAACGATGATTCCGCTAACGAGGCTGGCAACATATAATGGTACGCCGGTTTCTAATATATTAGATGAAGCCACGCTGAAAAAAGTTGCTGCCGACACGATGGTGGGTGGCGCAACACTTACAGGTCTACTTGGCACGAGTGCCTGGTATGCACCCGGCGCCGCAGGCGCCACATTGGTTGAAGCAATTGTGCGGGATGAAAAAAAATTAATTCCCTGCTGCGTAATGCTTGACGGCGAATACGGCCAAAAAGATATTTGTATTGGCGTACCTGTTGTAATCGGAAAAGATGGCTGGGAAAAAATTATTGATTTCAAACTAAATGAAGAAGAACAGGCCGCATTCAGCAAAAGTGCCGACGCGGTAAGAAGTATGAACGCAGCTTTGGAAGGAATTTAATTGAGATCAGGCGATTTCATAAGTTGTAAAATATTAAAATTTTAATTTTTTAAAGATTGCCAGCCGCTGTCGCTTCGGCAGCCAATTCCGCCATCCGCTTAGCCCTTGTTTCCGGAAGCCTGGCGTTATGCAACCGGTACAACCATTGCTTTTGCCGGAACTTACCCAGGCCCTCAAAATATTTCAATATTTTTTTATTCTTTGCTAAAAATTTCTTCAGATCGGGAGGAACTATAAAATTTTCTACATGATCCAGTTGTACCCATGAACCATTTTCTTTGCCTTTCTCAATAATCGCCATCCCCGCTCCGGTCATTAATTTTTGTTCTATAAGTTTTTCAACCCGTTTTTTATTCAACGCGCTCCAGACGCTTTTCATTTTCCGGGGCGTAAATTTTTGCATGTATTTTTCTTTATCGATCGGCTTTACAATGCTATCTATCCAGCCAAAGCACAAAGCTTCTTCAACAGCATCATCATACGAAACCCGCGTTTTTCCACTATCCTTCTTATAATAAATAAGCCATACACCCGCTTCTTTTGCATGATTTTTCTGCAGCCAGTTGCGCCATGCCTTCCGGTCTTTTGCATAAAACGATTTTAAGGTGGATGTTTCCATACAATAAAGATAGGGCAGCGTCTAATCTTATAAACGACGCTTTGCAATTTATTATTACGACTTTCACAGTTTACTATTACCGGTATCTTTTTACGTGTAAATCTTGCATACAATTTACTTGAAACAATAGTGTGATAATAAATGAATCATTTGGATCGGACATAGCGCCGCCAGGCTACGGAAGATATGGATCGAGTTTGTTTGGTATAAGGTAGAGGATTGGCGTGATAAAATAAATGCCAATACTGATCTGGGGAATAAAAAAGGAAATCGCAATGGCAACAGAATATAATAGCGGAGAAATTAAAAACAATTTTCTTGCTTCTGCTTTTACTTCTTTCGGCAATGTTCTCGCATGTAATGATGGCCTTTTTATTCCGTATATCCATTGTGCATATAAAGTGAGATTGCACAAACTCAGGTTCAACCCATACAAAGCAATGGCATACCATCGCAAGGTATTAGCGGCAAGAAATTTCGTGCTGAATGGTACGAAGCACACGACCATATAAAATAGCACACCCAGGAAAATAAAGTAACGGTTGGTTTTGGAGATGTATTCAAAAACCATACGGTGGCCAAACCACATGATACCCAAAATAATAAAGCTGATAAGATAGCATAGCAACACCTGCCAGCTCTCGTACAGCGCATGGAGAAAATCGTTCCAGGAGTTTCCCTGTACTTTTGGAAGGCTCACATCAATTACAAGGATCGTCATAGCAACACTGAAAACCCCATCGCCTAAGGATTCCAGCCTGCCCGAAGCCATCGTTGAATTTATGCTGGTCTGTATCCATTTCCCTAAGCTAAAAATTCTACCGGATAATTAAAAGCAATTAAATGAATTTTTGTTCCCGGTTTGGGTGCGTATATGTCGATATAAATAATTATAGCTATTAATTATTTTCAATTTTTTTAATAGAAACGTTAATTTTCATAAATAAATTTTACATGAATAAGATCTTAAAAATTCTAACGCGCCTGTTATTGTTGTTGTTTATTTTTCAGAACCTGCCAGCCCAGGACCATCCTCCTTTTTATAATGACATACAGCAATTTAAAAAACAAGACAGCACTGGCTTCCCGCCACGAAATGCCATTCTTTTTGTTGGAAGTTCTTCTTTTACAAAGTGGACGGATGTGCAATCATATTTTCCGGAATACACCATTATCAACCGCGGTTTTGGAGGGTCAACATTACCCGACGTAATTCGTTATGCAAACGATATTATCTTTCCTTATCATCCAAGACAAATTGTGATCTATTGCGGCGAAAATGATTTTGAGGCGGCCGATTCACCAACGGTCAAAACTGTTTTTGATCGCTTTAAACAATTGTTTCAATTGATACGGGCAAAAATGCCTGATGAGAATATTGTATATATTTCTCTGAAGCCGAGCCCTTCGCGTGCTAAAAGAATGCCGATGCAGGAAGAGGCAAATAAATTGATAAAAAGTTTTTTATCAACTCAAAGAAATGCCTCATTTATAGATGTGTATCATAAAATGCTTGATAAAGAGGGAAAGCCCTTACCGGGCATTTATGTGGAAGATAATTTGCACATGAACGCAAAAGGATATGCAATCTGGCAAAAAGCAATACAACCTTATTTGCTAAAAAGTAAGAAACTAAATGCACAGCACGCAGTATCACCAAAATGATCGCCTGAATTTTATATAATGAAGACGATAAAAAATATTTTTATTTTAATAAGTACGCTTGCATTGTACCCGGCCTTTTCACAAACTACGGGTAATGTGCCACCAGGCTGGAAATTGGTTTGGGAGGATGAGTTTAATTATAGCGGTTTACCTGATTCTGCAAAATGGGGATATGATGTTGGGGGAAGCGGATGGGGCAATAATGAATTACAATACTATACGCAGAACGATACCAGCTAATGCTGTGGTTCATAATGGCATGTTGTATATTATTGCAAGGAAAGGCCGCAAAGGAAAACAAGGCATATACTTCTGCAAGGCTCGTTACAAAAAACAAAGGGGATTGGACAAATGGGAAAATAGAAATAAGCGCTAAACTCCCGCCAGGGCGCGGCTTATGGCCTGCCATCTGGATGCTCCCGACCGATTGGGCATATGGCGGCTGGCCTAAAAGCGGTGAAATCGATATAATGGAACATGTAGGATTTAAAAGAGATTCTGTTTTCTTCAGCATACATACCGAATCTTTTAATCATGTCATTGGTACACAAAAAACAAAAGGCATAAAAATTATTGATCTTTACAATTCTTTTCATGTATATGGCATTGAATGGGATCAGCAAAAAATTGATTTTTTGCTGGATGATTACACTGGTATTTCGGTATTCTAATTCGGGCAACGGCCCTAAAGAATGGCCTTTTGATAAAAGATTCCACTTGCTGTTAAATTTAGCTGTTGGCGGAAACTGGGGCGGGCAGCAGGGAGTCGATGATACGATTTTTCCTGCGATCTATGTTAATTGATTATGTACGTGTTTACCAAAAAAAATAGGCTCTGTTAATTGGCGCCTTCACCAGGCACCGGAAACTTAAAGTTGCTGCTCCCTGTGTTGTTCTTTAAAGTGTTCGAGGGTATCAGGCCACTCGGGTGGCCAGATACCTACAAAGAAGCCTCTTTTTTTAATGAAGTATCTGATTTTTTCTCATCAAATGGATATTCTGCTATCGGTGCCTTGTCACGGAAATTGGCCGGGCACCTGAGGTAACTTTTTGAAAGTTTGAAACTTTTGGCAGGTTCGCAATCCTGGGTATTTGAACGGTATCAGGCCACTCCCGATACCTGTACCTTGCAACTTTGAAAAATATTGTGAGCCGGAAACTTCCGGACACTCTGCATACTTTAATTCAATACTTTTAATTAATAATGAACCGGGAATCTGTAATTACGAAAATAAAAAATACCGGCAGCTGGGATATTTTGGTTATTGGGGGAGGCGCAACGGGCCTGGGAATTGCGCTGGAAGCGTGCACCCGGGGATATTCTACACTTCTTGTTGAACAATCTGATTTCGCAAAATCTACATCGGGTAAAAGCACGAAGCTGGTTCATGGAGGTGTAAGATATCTTGCCCAGGGCAATATAAGCTTGGTAAGAGAAGCGACTATTGAAAGAGGCTTGTTATCTAAAAATGCACCCCACCTGGTAAAAAATCAAACATTCATTATACCAGTTTACAATTGGTGGAGCAGGTTGAAGTATACAATGGGATTGAAATTATATGACTGGATATCCGGCCGTTTAAGCCTTGGCTCATCTGTTTTTATTTCCCGTAAAAAAGTATTGGAAAAACTTCCGGGTATTATTTCCAAAAATTTATTTGGTGGCATCTTATATCATGATGGCCAGTTTGATGATGCAAGATTAGCCATTAACCTGGCGCAAACAATTTTTGATAATGGAGGGTATGCTGTTAACTATATGAAAGTTGACAGCCTGTTAAAAACTGATGGAAAGTTATGTGGTGTAATGGCTACAGATGCTGAAACAGGTGAGCGTTTTACTATAAAGTCTTCAATAGTTATTAATGCGACTGGTGTTTTTGCGGATATATTTTAAAAATGGATAATCCCGGATCAAAAAAAAATATTGCCGTAAGCCAGGGAGTTCATTTAGTACTTGATAAAAAATTTTTCCCGGGTAAGGATGCGCTCATGATTCCTGAAACCAGTGACGGCAGGGTTCTGTTTATTGTTCCATGGCATGACAGGCTCCTTGTTGGCACAACAGATACTATAGTCAGGGATATTACTTTAGAACCTGTTGCATTGGAAAAGGAAATTGAATTTATACTTGATACGTCTGCGGCATACCTAACGGTCAAGCCTACACGCAAAGATATTCTCAGTGTATTTGCGGGCTTACGCCCGCTGGCTGCTTAAATGAAAAGAATACGTCAACAAAGGAAATTTCACGCAGTCATAAGATCATGGTCTCACCATCCAAATTGTTTACGATAATTGGTGGCAAATGGACAACCTACAGGAAAATGGGCGAAGATATGATTGACAGGGTTGAAAAAGAATCAGGTTGGAAGCAGACAGTCTCAAGAACAGGTTCGTTGCACATTCATGGATTTACAAACGACGAGCAGCGGGCGATCCGTTATATTATTATGGAAGTGATAAAGCATCTGTAAACGAAATAATCAAAGCAGGCAGCCATGAATGGATCAGCGAAAAATCTAAACATTCATACGGCCCAGGTCCTTTGGGCCGTAAGAGAAGAAATGGCAAGAACTGTGGAAGATGTTTTGAGCAGGAGAACCAGGGCCTTATTGCTTGATGCAAAAGAAAGTATCCGTATCGCACCCATGTTGCCACAATTATGGCCGACAGAAATGAACAAGGATAAAGATTGGATTGAAGAACAGGTGAAAAGCTATAATGAGGTTGCAAGGAATTATGTGATTAATGGGTGATGCTGGATGCTGATCTGGATAGTGGATACCGAACTAGTGATATCGATGCTGACAATGCTTGATTAGCATGATACCTGCTACCTGATAGCCTGATAGCTGACTCACACTGCTACTCTGCCCATACAAAAAATACCAATTACAATCTTTAATTATTATATTGTTGCTTGTACATAAAAGGAATATCCATTTATTTCAAAAAACGATTGCATGTCAAAATATATTTTATCCTTCGACCAGGGAACCACGAGTTCCCGCGCTATTATTTTTGATAAAAAAGGCGCCGTAATAGGCAGTGGCGCAAAAAGAGTTTACACAAATATTTCCAAAGCCAGGTTGGGTAGAACATGATGGAAATGAGATCTGGTACACGCAATTGGGTGTGGCAACAGAAGTAATATTAAAAGCAAACCTGACGATTCATGATATTGCAGCTATCGGCATTACCAACCAGCGGGAAACCACGCTTGTATGGGACAGGAAGACACATCAGCCTATATATAATGCAATAGTATGGCAGGACAGGAGAACCTCGGAATATTGTAATGAGTTAAAGGAACAGGGACATGCAATAAATGTTCAGCAACGAACGGGCCTTGTTATCGATGCTTATTTCTCCGCAACCAAATTGAAATGGATATTGGATAATGTTGAAGGTGCAAGGCAAAAGGCCGAAAAAGGCGATTTGTGTTTTGGCACTATTGACTCCTGGCTATTGTTTAAACTTACTAACGGCAAAGTACATTCGACAGATGTAACCAATGCTTCCCGCACAATGCTATTCAATATTCATTCCTTAACATGGGATGAAGAATTGTTGAAACTGTTCAATATTCCTTCGCCATGTTGCCGGAAGTAAAATCAAGCAGTGAAATCTATGGAGAAACTGAAGAAATTTTAACGGCTGCGCGCATACCGGTTTGTGGTATTGCGGGCGATCAGCAGGCGGCGCTTTTCGGGCAAATGTGTATAAGGCCCGGAATGGTAAAAAATACTTACGGCACCGGTTGTTTTATGCTTATGAATACCGGGAATAAGCCCGTGCTGAGTAAAAATAATTTGCTCACAACAATAGCCTGGAAAATTGGTGGTATAACAACGTATGCATTGGAAGGTGGTGTTTTTATTGGAGGTGCAGTTGTGCAATGGTTACGGGATGGCCTTGGAATTATTAAAAATTCGGCAGAGGTAGAAAAGCTGGCGACATCTGTAAAGGATAATGGCGGGGTTTATTTTGTTCCGGCATTTGCAGGTCTTGGGAGCGCCGTACTGGGACCAGTTTGCCCGCGGTACTATGCTGGGCATTACCCGTGGCACAACTGCAGCACATATTGCGAGGGCTTCTATAGAAAGTATTGCATTGCAAACAATGGATGTATTGCATGCAATGAATGCAGATGCCGGATTACCGATCAAAGAATTGCGAGTGGACGGAGGCGCTACGGCAAATGATTTGCTGATGCAATTTCAAAGTGACATGCTAAACTGCAAAGTTATTCGCCCGCAAATAACAGAGACGACGGCATTGGGCGCCGCTTATCTTGCGGGGCTGGCAATAGGGTTTTGGAAAGACACTAATGAAATTGAAAACTACTGGGCCGCAGAAAAAAATTTTGAGCCCGTAATGAAAGATGAAGAGCGGCAGAAAGAAATTTATCAATGGGAAAAAGCTATAAAAGCTGCCCGTGCATGGGCGGAGGACTAATGGTATTGAAAGTTGAAGGTTGAAAGTCTGAACCTTGAACTTTGAACTTTGAACTTTGAACTTGAAACTTGAAACTTCTTAACTCATTCTTATGTCTATCTTTCTAAGTGAATTTTTAGGAACTGCAATATTGCTCTCGCTTGGAAATGGAGTTGTTGCGAATGTAGTTTTGAATAAAACAAAAGGCCATAACGGCGGCTGGATCGTTATTTCATTTGGATGGGCCATAGCTGTTTTTGTGGGTGTATTTGTAGCGGCTAAATCCAGTGGGGCGCATTTGAATCCCGCCGTAACTATTGCATTTCTTTATTTAAAAAAAATTAGCTGGGAGTGTAGTGCCACAGTATTTAGCAGGTCAGTTGCTGGGCGCTATGACAGGAAGTGTTATTGTGTGGCTTACTTACCTGCAGCATTTTAAAGCTACCGAAAATCGCGGAAACTATTTTGGCAGTCTTTTCTACCAGCCCGGCTATTAAAAGTTCAGGCCATAATTTTCTTACAGAATTTCTCGGCACATTTGTATTTGTGCTTTGCATACTGTTTATTGCCTCACCTTCTAATAGCCTCGGGGCACTCGATGCCTTACCTGTTGCATTGTTAGTACTGGGTATCGGGTTGAGTTTCGGCGGGCCAACAGGGTATGCTATCAACCCTGTCCGTGATCTTGGACCGAGAATCATGCACCAGTTATTACCTATTTCTCATAAGGGTTCCAGTGACTGGAAATATTCATTGGTTCCTATTTTTGGTCCTTTGGCCGGCGGCGTATTGGCTGCAATAGTTTTTCATTATCTGAACCGGGTCGTACTGGTTTAACACAATAGTAGCCGATGCATATTCCTTGCTATCTTTGCATATAAAATTGTGATTTGGATAAACAACAAGTGATTTTTGAAGACCTCGGAATTATCAATTATAAATCTGCATGGGATTACCAGGAACTGTTGGTAAAAAAAAACCTTGATATAAAAGCGGAACTGAGGAAAAGCAATCAGCAATCAGCAATCAGCAGTCGGCAGTCAGCAGTCAGCAGTCAGCAGTCGGCTAACACGAATTACCAGTCAATGCCAGGCAGCGGGCAATCAGTTACCAGCGATGAAAACCTTAAACTTTCAACCTTAAACTGTCAACCTTCAACTTCCAACCTTCAACTGTCAACCCTCAACCATCTTCTCTTTTGCGAGCATCCGCCCGTGTATACGCTTGGAAAAAGCGGGCACATGGAAAATGTTTTGCTGAGTGAAAATGAAATGGAAGAAAAGGAAATTGAATTTTTCAAAACTAACCGGGGAGGAGATATTACATTTCATGGCCTTCAGCAAGTAGTAGGATACCCGATCCTGGACCTTGAAAAATTTTATACAGATATCGGGAAATATTTACGCAGCCTTGAAGAAGTTATTATACTCACTATTGCAGAATATGGCATTAAGGGTGATCGCAGCAAAGGTGAAACGGGAGTATGGATCGAGCCGGGAATACCGGGCAGGGAAAGAAAAATTTGTGCCATGGGAATTCGATGCAGCCGGTGGATAACCATGCATGGATTTGCATTAAATGTAAATACTGACCTAAGTTATTTCAATAATATTATCCCATGCGGAATTATCAATAAACAGGTTACTTCTGTTGAAAAGGAAGTGGGGCATACAGTAGATTTCAAAGAAATAAAAGAAAAATTAGGTGAAAACTTTGAAAAGGTATTTAATGTAGAAATCATTTAATCTCGCGGCCGTATTCATTAAGGGCAGGTATAGTTTTGCCATCTTTGGGAATGTATACTTTGTGTTTCTCCAGTCAATACATCATTGGAATAAATTTCAAAATTGAAAAGCCCGGCATGTAGGAAATTAACCTTGTCAAGCGTAAGCCAGGATTCTGTTATTTTCTTCAACTCAAAAATGAGCGAACCATCTTCCTCAAAAAATTTAATAGAATATTTTTTCTTTTCGAGCATCCGGCAAGGCAATGATTACATTATTATCTTTTCCGGTATAAACCATTTTCGAAGGTACAAACCATGTTTTTACCGGTTGTTGAATTTCCGTTATTTCGGGCAGCAGTTTTCAAAGTATCTATTCCCGGCCGGTGCGATTTACTAAAAATGATAGGTGCCTCCTTCAAATGAAATAAACACGCGATAATATTGGGAAGGCCTAAATTCCTTCGCATCTACAAAGCCATTTGATTTTGCCTTTACATTTAAGACACTTCCGATTGTGGTAAAATTTTTCAGGCTGTCATAAGGAGCGTTGAATGTTAATCGTTGTGAGTGATGCAAAAGGATTTGTCCAGGAAATTAAAACCTTATTGCTTATTTGCGTTACAGATATATTGGGAAGCGTATCCTGTGCAAATGAAATATTTTGGAAAATGAAAATGAAAATTAAAATGAGTAACTAACTTATACATAGGGCTGGCGAAGCTATTTATTTTTTCAAAGTGCCAAATATAATTGCTTGTTAATTGATTAAAAAAAATTAAGTGTCCCGCGAGGTAGAGATTCATTTCCCTGTAAGCCGCCGGTATGAATGCATAATATTTTTGAGCCTTGCGGAAAATAATTTTTACTTATTAAATCATATACACCAAACATCATTTTCCCTGTATACACAAAATCAAGGGGTATTTTTGTGTCTTTATAAAAGCTATTCATAAAGGCAACCAGTTCCACTGTTTTTTTTGCATAGCCGCCAAAATGATAATTACCATTGTATGAATAGTTTTCTCCTGCAACTTTTAATTTTTTCAATCTGGAATCAATATCGTTTAAATTTTTTAGTACGCCGAAGCCTATTAATTTTGTTTCAAAACCACAACCCATTAGCAATCCGCCAAAAGTGGTGGCAGTTCCTACAGCGCAACAAACATGAGTATAATTTTTTGAGTCGAAGTGATGTGTTATAAGTTTTGCGCCATTAGGCTCCTTTCTGAGAAAATCCTCCTTCCGGAACTAAGGTATGATTGCCATATTTGTTTGTAAGTTCATTCCTAAACTCCTGGCTATCGATTTCCCGGTACGAAGTGCGGCGGATGAATTCAAGCTGCATTCCATTTTGCATGCAGAATAATAAAGTGTGTGAAAGCTCAGCAGGCTTTTCCCCACGCACAAAACCAACTGATCTTAATCCTTGCATATTACAGGCGAATGCCGTGGCAGCAAGATGGTTGGAATATGCCCCGCCAAAAGTTATGATTTGTTTATGATTAGAATTGAAATGCTTCCTCCAGGAAATAATGCAGCTTAAATATTTTATTTCCCGAAATTACCGGGTGTATTGTATCGAGGCGAAGTACAGATACCGTAACGTTATGGCTACTCAACAGGGCATTATTTAATAGTTCAGTATTTATGGTAAAATTTTCCGGAACTGATAATAAATTCATCATTTGAAATTATGGCATAAATCTTTCTTGCTTACTTTCGCAACAATATATAAAACCCGGGTCCAATTTAAACGGCCGGCAAAACAACCCTTATTAGTATGAAACCGACACTTTTGATTTTAGCAGCAGGTATGGGAAGCAGGTATGGTGGGATTAAGCAAATGGATGCTTTTGGCCCATCTGGCGAAACTATTATTGATTATTCAATTTATGATGCAATCAAAAGCGGTTTTGGTAAAGTTGTTTTTGTTATAAGAGAGGATTTTGCCGAAGCTTTTAAAACCCATTTTTGAGCAAAAATTAAAGGGACGGATAGCGACAGAATATGTTATGCAGGAAATGGATTCTTTTACAAATGGATTCAAAGTGCCCGAAGGCCGCACGAAACCCTGGGGCACAGCACATGCGGTATTGTGTGCAAAGGATGCTATTCATGAACCCTTTGCTGTTATAAATGCGGATGACTTTTACGGAAGAGAGGGATTTGAGAAAGCGGAAAACTTTTTAACAGGAGAAGTTTCGCCTCAAACCTGGTCAATAATCGGGTATGAGCTTTCTAAAACCCTTTCCGAAAATGGAACGGTGAGCCGCGGCGTTTGCCAGGTAGATGCTGATGGAAATTTAATAAGCATTGCTGAGCGCCTTAAAATTTATTGGGAAGGAGATAAAATTGTTTATGAAGAAAATGATACCAAAAATGAATTGCCTGCTCATACACCGGTCAGCATGAATTTCTGGGGCTTTCCGCCGGATGTATTCGAATATATCCAGAAATTATTTCAAAAATTTTTAGAAGAAAATGCAGACAATCCAAAAGCGGAATTTTTTATTCCAATTATCGGAGATGCATTTATCCATGAACAGAAAGGAAAAATTAAAGTGATCCCTACTTCAGCTCAGTGGTTCGGGGTTACTTATAGAGAAGATGCTCCGGCTGTAAAAGAAAATATTGAATTACTGATAGAAAAGGGAGTATATCCACGGAAGCTGTGGGATTAAAAAGTTCAAAGTTGAAGGTTCAAAGTTCAAGGTTAACACGTCAACCTTCAACCTTCAACTAATTACCTTTCACCATATAAACAAAATCTTCCAGTTTTTGAATTTGCTGAACACGGTCCAATCCTTTCAAAGAGTTTACGGTGGGAAGTTTTATAGATTCATCGTCTTTAAGTTCTTTGAGGGCATCATAAATATTTTTTGATTTTATCGCAAATACCACTCCATCAGCGTTGGTTTCTTTACTGCTGATGATGCCTATGATCTCTCCGTTTTTATTAATTACCGGCCCGCCGCTGTTTCCCGGATTAACTGAAATGCTGATCTGGTAGGAAGTAGTATCGCCATAATAGCCTGATTTCGCACTAAGATACCCTTCGCCATAAACTACTTCCTCGCGCGGATAACCTAACGTAAAAATATGCTCCCCAAGCTCTGTTGAAGATTTCGGAAAGGTATAGGGGAGATTACTAACTTTTTTAAAAGAGGTATCAGAAATTTTTAAAAGCGCCAGGTCTGTAACTTTGTTTACATAAACCGCTTTTGCAAGAAACTGGTCGCCTTTTTTGTTCTCTACAATAATATTGCGGGCATTGTTTACAACATGCGCATTGGTAATAATGTAACCATTGCCATCTACGAGAAAGCCTGTCGCCCTGAAGTTGGCTTCAAATTTAGGCTTGGCAGGCACCTTTGCCGCAACGGATGCATCATTAAGCTTAATTTCGATCTGTTTAAGCTTGTTTTGAATTTGGTTGATCTGATGGTCCACAAGAGGCGTAATCGCTTCTGTTTTTTTCTTCTCAGAATACATTGAAACAATAGTGGCTGTTGATATAGAAACGAGGCCGGCGATTGAAGCAGCAACAGCAATAGTACGGCGATAGCGACTCCACAAATCCACAATTTTTGCCTTTCGTTTTCCTCCCTTTTCCGGGATAATTCCTTCGTTGGCCAGGTTCGTTTCTATTTCATTAAGATTTTGCCGTAACGCATTTATCTCACTTAATTTGTCAAGCTTGCCTAAAAAAAAACTGTGCTCTGCGGCCAACTGCTCTATATCAGGGTTATTTTTCTTCATTTCTTCAAAAAAAGTAATTTCCTGCGGAGACATTTCACCGTTTCTGTATCTTTCAATCGCGTCCAAAAGCAAAGTATCGTCATTCATTATTCACCATTTTTATATTGTGCGAAAAATATTTTTTTCAATCGAAGCAGGCATTTGTATTTCTGAGTTTTAGCATTATCAGCATTGGTATATCCGAAGGCTGTGGCAATATCAGGCATCGATTTTTTTTGAATGTAATAAGCTTCCAATATCCCTTTACAGGGTTCACCTATTTTACTGAGTGCCTCTTCCAATAGATTAAAATCAGAGGCCTGCTTTTCATGCGCCTCAATTTCATTTTCAACGGGCACTGTTTCTTTTAACAATTCCACCGCCGGGTAGTACCTGCTCTGCTGCTGAAGCTTTTTTAACCATAACCGCCTGCAAACTGAATATAAGTATGTTTTTATCTGGCAGCTTAAAACAAATGAACCTAGTTTTGTTTTTTCAAAAAGAACGATCATAGCCTCCTGGAAAATATCTCTCGCATCTTCCGGATGACCATTGTTTTTAACTATAAAAGCCTGAATCATTGAGTAATTCTCCCGGTATATTGTTTCAACAGCATTGGTTTCATTGGCTGCAAGGCCTTCGAGTAAAGCTTTCTCCTGCTCAAATATATTCACGGGGCTTATATTAATACGTATAATATGGAAAAGTAACCCAAAAAAGAACTTCAAAAAATTTTTTTAACGTGGGTTACTTTTTTCAAATAAGGGTATAAACTAAAAATAAATTATTAAATTTTAAATCAATTAAAATGAAAAAAGTACTGATTGTTCTTTCAATTTCTGCATTTTTTGCAGCTTGTAATGGTAGTTCTTCAAGCACAGATACAAAAACAGATTCAACTACTGTATCAACTGATTCTACCAGAATGAGCACACCTGATACATCCCGGATGTCTTCAGACACGTCTAAAATGATGTCGAAAGATTCAACAAGTAAAATGAGCGCTGACACAACAAAAAAATAATATCAGTACTGTTATTATAACACAAATTTTTTATTTGACAGGCAATCTAAAAGCCGTTTCTTTTTAGGGACGGTTTTTTATTTTAAGAGATGCAACCTGCCTTTCAAATTCATGCTTTACCTGCGATATGCATTTTAAATATTTATAAAACCAAAAAATAGGTTGGTAAATTCATTTTACATGCTTACTTTTGAAAAATCAAACAATGAAAGTGAAAAAAGTATATACCTGGTTTTATTTTAGCTATTATTTTAGAAATAGCCGGGGAAGCTTTTGTTAAAACTGAAATAACAGATAAACACATAAGAAATCCCGGCCCCCCGCCGGGATTTTTCTTTTATACGATGCACAAAAAAATATCAATACAGGGATTTGAGGGCAGCTTTCACCAGGTTGCAGCCCGCCAATTTTTTGGGAATAACGTAGAGATTATTTGCTGCGGAACATTCCGGGAAGTAGTAAAAATTGCGGCTGACAAAAATAAAAGTGATGGAGGCATCATGGCAATAGAAAATTCCCTGGCAGGAAGTATTTTGCCAAACTATAGCCTGCTGCAAAAAAGTCACCTGAAAATTGTCGGTGAAATTTATCTCCATATCAAACAAAACCTCCTGGTAAATCCGGGGGTGAAACTGCAGGACATCAGGGAAGTGCATTCTCACCCAATGGCCCTGTTGCAGTGCACCGATTATCTGGAAAAATACAACTGGAAATTAATTGAAACTGAAGACACTGCTCTTAGTGCCAAACACGTTCATCAACACAGGAGTAAGCATATCGCCGCTATCGCAAGTAAGCTCGCGGCGGAGTTGTATCAATTGACAGTAATGGCTCCTAACATTCACACCCTAAAAAACAACTACACGCGCTTCCTGGTTTTGGAAACGCCGGAATCTGCAAAAGATATTATTGATGCCAATAAAGCGTCCGTGAATTTTCATACCGATCATTCTAAAGGAAGCCTTGCAAAAGTGCTTACAAAAATTTCTGAGGGAGATATTAATATTAGTAAGCTGCAGTCATTGCCGATTCCGGGAAGCGATTGGAAATATTCTTTTCATGCTGATCTTGAATTTGTAAGCCTGGACCAGTTTAATAAGGTTATAAAAAACATAGAGCCATTAACCGAAGCGCTGAGGATTTATGGCGTTTATAAAAAAGGTAAATAATGCAGATAGCTAAGAGACTTACCGGGGTTGGAGAATATTATTTTTCTCAGAAGCTGAGAGAAATTGATGAAATGAACAAAGCCGGAAAACAGGTTATTAACCTGGGAATCGGAAGCCCGGATATGCCTCCCCATCCTGATGTGATAAAAGTGTTGCAGGAAGAAGCTGCAAAGCCAAATACGCATGCCTATCAAAACTATAAGGGAAGCGCGGTTTTAAGAAATGCGATTTCCAGGTGGTATAAAAAGTGGTATGATGTGGACTTAAATGCGGATACGGAAATATTGCCGCTCATTGGAAGCAAAGAAGGCATTATGCATATCTGCATGACTTATTTAAATGAAGGAGATACTGTACTGATTCCGAACCCAGGCTATCCAACATATGCTGCTGCAGCCAAGATAGCGGGTGCTAACGTAGTCGGCTATACGCTGAAAGAAGAGAATAACTGGTTCCCGGACTTTGAAGAACTTGAAAAAAACGGCCTCGATAATACAAAGCTTATGTTTGTAAATTATCCTCACATGCCAACGGGGCAATTGCCGACAAAAGAATTGTTTATTGAATTGATCGCCTTCGCAAAGAAACATAACATCCTTCTATGCCATGATAATCCATATAGCTTTATTTTGAATGATAAGCCAATGAGCTTATTAAGTATTGATGGTGCAAAAGATGTTGTCATCGAATTAAATTCATTAAGCAAAAGTCATAATATGGCTGGCTGGAGAGTTGGAATGCTAGGTGGTTCGAAAGAACGGATCGATGAAGTGCTTCGCTTTAAAAGTAATATGGACAGCGGAATGTTTTTGCCGATACAACTCGCTGCAGCAAAGGCTTTGGAATTAAACAAGGACTGGTATGAGGAACTAAATTCTGTTTATACTAAACGAAGAATAAAGGTTTTTGAATTATTGCGATTGCTCAATTGTTCGTTTTCTACAACGCAGGCGGGGTTATTTGCCTGGGCTTTTGTGCCTGGCACCTACCAGGATGGATATGATTTAAGTGATACTGTTTTGAAAAAATCAAATGTATTTATAACACCTGGTGGCATTTTTGGAACCGCAGGAAATAAATATGTGAGGGTGAGCTTGTGTGCCACCGAAGAAAAAATTAGAGAAGCTATTCAGAGAATAAAGGATTGAGTAAATAATTATCATGTTCGACAATGTTACTATAGTTGGAGTTGGTTTAATAAGTGGTTCGTTTGCCCTTGCATTGAAAGATAAGGGCTTTGCTAAAAAAATTATTGGTGTAAGCAGAACCCGTGCAAGCCTGGATAAAGCAAAGGATCTTGGCATCATAGACGAGGCTTTGCCACTTGCAGAAGCGGTAAAACAAAGCGATTTTATTTATGTTGCGATCCCCGTAGATGTCACTATCCCTGTTACCCAGGAGATACTGGGTTTAGTGAATAATAAACAGGTTGTGGCGGATGCCGGCTCCACAAAATATGCCTTGTGTAAAGCGTTAGCCCATCACCCCATGCGGTCCCGCTTTGTAGCAACTCATCCTATGTGGGGAACAGAATATAGCGGTCCGGAAGCTGCGGTGAGAGGTGCTTTCGCGGGTAGAGAATGTGTAATTTGCGAGAAAGAAAAATGCGATGAAGACGCGGTATCTGTTGTTGAAAATATTTATCAAACCCTCGGAATGCATATAGTTTACATGGATGCTGAAAGCCATGATACGCATGCGGCCTATATAAGCCACATATCTCACATTACTTCTTTTGCCCTGGCCAATACAGTGTTGGAAAAAGAAAAAGAAGAAGATGCGATTTTTGAACTTGCCGGCGGGGGCTTTGAAAGTACTGTGCGCCTGGCAAACAGTAATGCTGCTACGTGGGCTCCGATTTTTATGCAAAACCGGGAAAATGTTTTGGACGTTTTAAATGAACACATTACACAATTGAGAAAGTTTAAAAGTTGCCTGGAAAAGGAAAATTATGATTATTTGTTTGAGCTCATTGAAAATGCAAATAAGATTAAAAAGGTACTGGACCGTAAATAAGTCGATTAAAAAAAATGTCTGAAAAAAATTTAAAACACCTTTGCCGTTTTTCAATATCACCCATTAATAAAATTAATTTTACAATGCAAACAGACTTAAAAACAATGAAAGATTTAATGCAGGAAAAATGGGACAAGCGCCCTTTAATTATCAGTGGCCCCTGCAGCGCCGAAACGGAAGAGCAAGTATTGGAAACGGCTACCAGGCTGGCTAAAACGGGAAAGGTAGATGTGCTACAGGGCAGGCATATGGAAGCCCAGGACGAAACCCGGCATGTTCGAAGGCATCGGCGTTAAAGGCTTGCCATGGATGTCACAGGCAAAAAAAATTACGGGGCTACCTATTACCGTGGAAGTGGCGACCGCCCGCCACGTGGAAGTCGCGTTGCAGTTCGATGTAGATATGCTTTGGATTGGCGCAAGAACTACTGTCAACCCATTTAGCGTACAGGAGGTATGTGATGCTTTACGAGGAGTTGATGTGCCTGTACTGATTAAAAACCCCATCAATGCAGACCTTGAACTTTGGAGCGGCGGTATTGAACGGCTTCACAAAGTGGGCTTGAAGCAGGTGGGGATGATCCATCGGGGCTTCGCAAACTATGGCAACACTGAATTTCGAAATGCCCCAATGTGGCACCTGCCTATTGAAATGAAGCGCAGGTTTCCGGGCATGTTACTGATATGTGATCCATCCCACATTTGTGGTAACCGCACGATGCTTGCAGGCGATAGCCCAAAAAAGCATTGACCTGGATTTCGGCGGACTGATGATTGAGACCCACGTTGATCCGGACAATGCATGGAGCGATGCCAAACAACAGGTAACGCCCGAACGCCTTTCTGAAATATTAGATGGCCTTATCTGGCGTATTGAGAGTACCGATGAAAAAGAGTTTCTAACGGCATTGGCTACACTACGGGAGCAAATCAATCATGTAGATGATGAGTTGCTTACACTTATTGGCCAGCGCATGAAGATCGCAGATAAAATTGGTGAATATAAAAAAGCCAACAACATTACCATACTGCAAACCAGTCGCTGGAATGATATACTGGCAAAAGCTTTTATAAAGGGTGAAGTCCTGGGATTGAGTAAAGAATTTATTACCAAATATTTCGACG
Source organism: uncultured Chitinophagaceae bacterium (assembly GCA_963800635.1). Taxonomy (GTDB): domain Bacteria; phylum Bacteroidota; class Bacteroidia; order Chitinophagales; family Chitinophagaceae; genus Ginsengibacter. Next base: position 204,819 of record CAWDCB010000001.1, on the reverse strand, counting down.
CGGTCCATTTGGAAAGTATCAATCACCAGAATAAAATAATGAATGATTAATACGAAGTAGCGCCTGTGCAATATAAATTCTCCGGAAAAAGTACAGACTGCTTTTTTGACGCTGACTTTTCATTAATTGAAAAAAAACTTCAAAAGGATACCACAATTTTTATTACAGACGAAAATATTTATGCCGCGCATGCCGAAAAATTTGGCGGCTGGCAAACGATTGTAATTAAACCGGGAGAACATTTTAAAAACCAGCAAACTGTTGATGCTGTTATTTTACAACTCATCGGCTTACACGCTAACAGGCAAACATTTATTATTGGTGTGGGCGGCGGCGTTGTTACAGACATCACAGGGTATGTCGCTTCAGTCTTTATGCGGGGTGTAAAGTTCGCCTTTGTTCCCACAAGTATTTTAGCGATGGTAGATGCCTGAATTGGCGGCAAAAATGGTGTGGATGTCGGTGTTTATAAAAATATCGTTGGCGTAATCAACCACCCTGCATTTTTATTGTATGATTATTCTTTTTTGAAAACATTGCCCGATGCAGAATGGGTAAATGGCTTTGCGGAAATTATAAAGCATGCCTGTATTAAAGATGGCAACATGTTTCACTTCCTGGAGGAATGCTCACTCGCAAAATTTAAGTCATCTCCTTCCGATACAGCATCGATTATAAAGAGAAATGTGGATATAAAATACAAGGTTGTTTCAGCCGATGAAAAGGAAACAGGGGATAGAAAGCTTCTCAACTTTGGCCATACCATCGGCCATGCTATTGAAAACACAAATAATCTTGCTCATGGCCATGCAATAAGTATAGGAATGGCCGTTGCCTGCCGTATTTCAGAAGAAGTTAATGGCTTTAGTGAAGCAGAAACAAAGCGGGTAATTGCTTTACTTACGAGATATGAGCTGCCGGTGAAATTTATATCTGATAAGCAAAAAACATGGGAAATCTTACAACATGATAAAAAGAAGTCCGGCAATAACATGAATTTTATAGTCCTGGATACCATTGGTAAAGCATCCGTAAAATCTATACCGCTTGATCATTTATATAAAATTTTCAATAGCATTTAGTGACAGTTACCATTACTCCCTCTTCAGTGTCTGGCGACATTGAAGCGCCCCCTTCTAAAAGCTCTATGCAACGAGCGTGTGCCGCAGCTCTTATTAATGAAGGAACCACCATTATCAATAATGCAGGCAGCAGCAATGATGAGCAGGCCGCAAAAAATATAGTTGAAAAATTAGGGGCTTCAGTTAGTGCCACAGGCAAAGAAGTTACTATCACATCGTCTAAGGAATATTTTTTCAGAAAGACGCGGGAGATTCAATTATTTCCTGTGGCGAAAGTGGCCTCTCACTGCGCATGTTTGCGCCTCTTGCGGCGCTATTTCAATACGAGATCACCATTATGGGTGAAGGAAGCATTCTTACAAGGCCGATAGATTTTTTTCAGGATATCTTTCCTAAATTGGGAGTAGAAATACAGACGAACAATGGCAAAATACCACTCGTTGTAAAGGGTCCTTTGCATCCCGCGGACATTTCTGTTGACGGTTCTCTGAGTTCGCAATTTTTAACAGGATTGCTGATGGCCTATGCAAAAGCGTGTACGGCCACCGTTAGTATCCATGTTGAGAACCTGTCCAGTAAACCATATATTGATCTTACAGTCGGCATTTTAAATCATTTTGGCTTTCACGTTGAGAATGAAAATTATGAAACCTTCCATATATTCCCGCGCACTTTTGATACCTCTCAAGCCATACAATATACTGTCGAGGGTGATTGGAGTAATGTAGCTTTCCTGTTAGTTTCCGCAGCAATAGCGGGTGAAGTAACCGTGAGCGGTGCAGGCATTAACTCTTTCCAGGGCGATAAAAAAATTATAAACGCCCTTGAATCCTGCGGCGCATCGGTACACATCGATCAAAATAACATAACTGTTAAAAAAAATAATTTAAAGGCATTTGAGTTCGATGCGACTCATTCGCCAGACCTTTTTCCACCGCTCGTTGCGTTGGCAGCTTATTGTGAAGGCGCTAACTGTTATAAAAGGAGTACGTAGGCTTGCTGCATAAAGAAAGCAACCGGGCACTTACGCTTCAAACTGAGTTCGCCAAAATGGATGTTGACATAGAGATACGTGATGATTTGATGATGATAAAAGGGGGCAAACAGGTAAAGGGCGCAATAGTTACTTCACATAATGATCACCGCATTGCAATGGCTTGCGCTGTTGCAGCTTTGGGAGCGAATGGCGATACCACTATTCATGCCGCCGATGCCGTTAAAAAATCATATCCTGCTTTTTTCGAAGATCTTAAAATGCTAAAAGCATCCGCTGCAAATTTCATAAGTGATACCTTTGTTACTTGTATCGCAAAGAATGTGAAGAAAACGCAAAGTTCGCAGAGGTTTTTTCTTTGCGTTCTTTGCGAATCCATTGCGTTCTTTGCGATACTAATAATATAAAGGCGTTAATCAAAGATGCCCAATGTTATCAACGTATAAGAGAGTTTGAATAAAACCGGGATTAAATGGTGCAACCGGGATGCCATGAAAAACTATAGTTGGGTTAACAAAAAATATCGCTAGTGGATCATTTCAGTTCTATACAGCAATATTCCCTGGAGTATCATCATCAATAATTATTAATCAACAGTTTTACATGTCTTATACAATAGCAATAACAGGCCGGCCCAATGTTGGGAAAAGCACTTTCTTTAACCGGTTGCTCGGGCAGCGTAAAGCTATCGTGGATGATATAAGCGGGGTTACCCGCGATCGCCAGTATGGCGTGGCTGACTGGATTGGAAAAACTTTCAACGTGATTGATACCGGCGGGTTTGTCGCGCACAGTGACGATGTTTTTGAAAGAGAAATCCGCAAGCAGGTACACATAGCGGTCGAAGAAGCCAATGCAATAATTTTCATGTGCGATGTTGCCACTGGTATTACCAATCTTGACCAGGAAATGGCAGAGATGCTGCGACGCTCGCCAAAACCTGTTTACCTTGTGGTTAATAAAGTTGACAATCATGCGCGGCTGCTTGAAGCTTCAGAGTTTTACAGCCTGGGTTTTAAGAACATCTTTTTTGTTTCATCAGTAAGCGGTACAGGCATTGGCGAATTGCTCGATGAAATATGTGCGGCGATTCCAACCGAAAAAGATGATGAAAAAGAAGGGCTTCCGAAATTTGCGATCATCGGCCAGCCAAATGTTGGGAAGTCTTCGCTCCTTAACGCCTTGACAGGAAAAGAGCGCACCATAGTAAGTGAAATAGCCGGCACCACAAGAGATTCGATTCATACGACCTACAATCTTTTCAACAAGGAATTTATTTTAATAGATACCGCCGGTATCAGGCGTAAAGCGAAAGTAAATGAAGACCTTGAATTTTATTCGGTGATACGTGCAGTAAAAGCGATGGACGAAGCTGATGTATGCCTGATAGTCCTTGATGCTGAAAAAGGAATAACCGCGCAGGACCTTACTATTTTTTCTTTAGCTGAAAAAAAAGGAAAAGGAATTGTGATATTGGTAAATAAGTGGGATGCGATAGAAAAGGAAACAAATACTGCCCGTGATTACGAAAAATTATTAAAACAAAAACTTGCCCCGTTTAAGGATGTACCCATTATATTTATATCGGCAACGGAAAAACTGCGCATTTTGCAGGCAATGGAGATGGCACTGAAAGTCTATGAGAACCGGCGGCAAAAAATAAGCACTTCACGGTTGAATGATGTAATGCTTAAAGCCATAGAAGCTTATCATGCGCCCGTGGTGAGAGGTAATGCCGTTAAAATAAAATATGTAACACAGCTACCAACCGTCGTGCCCTCATTTGCTTTTTTTTGCAATTATCCTGATGATATTAAAACCCCTTATAAAAATTACCTCGAAAACCAATTAAGGGAAAACTTTGAGTTAACGGGAGTTCCTATTCGTATTTTTTTCAGAAAAAAGTAGGCCGTTTTTTCCGGGTGTATAAAAAAAATTATATCTTAAATCCATTAAATTTTAACAATTTTAAAATCTTAAAAAATTTAAAATGAAAAGATTAATTGCGATTGCAGCTATTACAGCCTTTATGATTTCATGCAGTGACAACGGCTCATCAAAAACGGAATCAACTTCAGATTCTACTAAGATGGGCAGTGCCGGCACTGACACTTCTATGAATTCATGAAGGACACTTCAATGAATTCCATGTCATCTTCATCGGCTATGGCGTCTACATCAATGTCGGAAGGCAGTATGACCATGAAAGATGGTAAAATGATGGTAATGAAAGATGGGAAATGGGTATTGATGGATCAGCAAATGACCTGTACAGATGGTTGTAAAGTAAAGCCAGACGGAGAAGTTGTTATGAAAGATGGTAAAAAAATGATGATGACGGAAGGTATGTCAATTGATAAAGATGGCCACATGATGGATGACAAAGGTAAAATGATGGATGATATGATGATGAATGATAAGAAAATGAGCGGTGATAAGAAGATGAAAGATTCTGCTAAAAAATAGAAAGGCTATTTTACCTATCATACTTTTTTTTCCGGGTATATTGCCGGGTTGAAATGAATTTGAGCAAATTTTTAACCCGGTTAGCGATTTTATGAGCGCGCCTTTTCGAAGTGGCGCGCTTTTTTAGCTGTTTTATAAGTTTACCAATTCTCTTCGGATTGCTTCAAGTGCGAGGCCCACACGGCTTTGTACTTTTAATTTGTGAAAAAGGCTTTCGCGGTATCCGTCAATAGTTCTTTCGCTAAGCCCCATTTTAAAGGCAATTTGCTTGTAGGTCATATCGCTGCAGGCAAACTTCAAAAATAGCCTTTTCCTTATCGGTAATATTTAAGGAGTCCTTTTCAAATTGCAACAACCGCCGGTAATTTATATTGCTGACATCTCCGTTGTAAATGCCTTTCGAATAAATTTCATGCAGAGCTTTCTCCAGTTCATTAGGATGTGTATCTTTTAGAAGATATGCACAGCATCCTGCTTTTATCATTCCAATAATTGTTTTATCACCATCATTTTGCGAAAGTGCAACCAGTTTTACGGAAGGGTAGTTCTCGCTAATCCACGCCGCAGTTGCTATGCCATCCATTACCGGCATGTTTACATCAATGAGCATGATCTCGGGCACCGTTTTCTTATCGGCCATTTTTTCCTGCAAGTCTTTTCCATTAGCAGCTTCAATCACTACTTCATAATTATTAAAACTTTGCAGCATAAGGGTCAGCGATTTTAAAAATAGCTGGTGGTCATCGACTATGCCAATAGAAATTTTCATTTTATATTCTCTTTAACCGGTAATTGTATAGTGATTAAGGAACCTTTTCCCGGCATATTCCAGCTAATGTCGCCTCCCAGTAATTTGGTACGGTGCTTCATATTGCGTATGCCGAGGCCATCGCTGTTTATCGGTTCGAACCCTTTGCCATCATCCGTTATAACCACAATTATATTTTCTGCCTGTGTTTCAATTTTTATATAGACGCTTTTAGCCTCAGAATGTTTTATAGCATTTTGCAAAGCTTCCTGGATGATGCGAAATAAAATGATCTGCTTTTCAACTGTTAAGGATAATTTGCCCGGATGCGAAAAGTGAATCTCTAAAATTAATCCTGCATTGATTCGTTTAATTTCCGTGGCAAGATTGTCAATAAGGTCAAATTGTGCCAGCCACTCTTTATCAAGAGATTTTGAAAGGGAGCGTAACTCACTGATAGCTTTACCCAGGGTTTCCTGCGCAATAGTTAATGTTTCTGGTATATCTGCCAGGTTTCTTTGAGTAACTCCAAGCAGCATTTTGCTGCTGCTGAGTAGCTGGCCTACATTGTCATGCAGCTCTTTGGCCAAAATGGAAAAGGTTGCTTCCTGAACTTCTATCTGCGATTGAAGAAGTGTTTGATCAAATTGCGTCTGCATCAATTCTTTTTCTTTGGTAAATGCAATGGTTTTTTTTTGGTACGAAAGTATAAAACTGATGAGAAATATAAAGAGAAGGAAGACAAAAGCTGTTGCCAATAAAACTAAAATTATTTTGGTATCCATTGTTTACAGGCAATTGCTTTAAAAAAGAGAATGCAAACCACAGACAAAAATACATTATGGATTTTCCATAATATACCAACATTTTTTGCATCTATCTCCGATAAGTAGTTATAGCTTATAAAAATAAAAAAACAACTGCCAAAATAAGTTAATAGTCCCGGATAGTATCCAAAAATCCTTAAGAGATAAAATTTTTTGTGTAGGCATCCTCCTGATCAATTCCCGAAAATTAAGCAAACTATACAATACAATTAAAATGGCTCCCAGCGAATAGGAGTAGCTGTTAAATGTATCGTATGGCTGTATCCATATTATATTTATCAGCCAAAAAAATAAAAATCCCACCAATCCAATTAGAACAATTTTCTCAAAGTTTAGCGACCTCAAAAAATATGCACTAAAAATGACAATACTAATTAAAGAGTTAAGGTGGTAGACCCAGTGATTATTTATGATTTACTTTGTAGTATTGGCGCAAAAGTATTTAAGGTAGCCTCGCAAATCAGAAAATATAACAAGTAAGTTATCAGGGTGGCTAATCTTTCTTTTTTTTATATAAAAAAGCAGCGTCGCTGAAAGTAAGGCAATGAGCGGCGCCGCAATGTCCTGAAAAACCAGAAGCGAATTTATTATCATAGTGTCCCTGCGGTTAATTTAACAGGGAGGAGGATATGGGCAACCGTGGTTGGTGCCGCTGGTATTTTTTACTAAAAGATGTTTTTCTTCTATTGCAGCAGGATGCGACTGGTCTGAATATAATGGAAATGCAAAGCAGCAGGGTGTATTATTGCTGTCCTGGCCCGGGGTAAATACAAATCCCCTTAATACTTTTTTTTCTGATGCACTGCCCCTGGTGCTTTTAAATTCCCGGAGCAGGTTTTCAAGTTTTTCAACTGAAAAATAAAATTGTGTCCTGTTATCCATTTACCTGGCTTTTAATAGTTAAAATTAGTTCCTTACAATATTGCAATAATTCCTGGCAATTCAAAACGGGAAATTCCCCGTGCTAAAAAAGGTGAAAATACCCTACTAATCACTTCACCTTTTAGGTAACATTGCATGCGATTTTGAACACAATGCTTCCTTCTAAAACTGGTGATCACATTCAACCGGGTCAGTTTGAAAGAAAGCAAACTGTACAGGATCAATGCGTTATTTTTTGGTTTATCCTGCATTATACACTACCACGCTGCAATATACTTTACGCTGGATTTGATCATACATAAAATTTATGTGTACTAAGTAATTTCAGAATTTACATTATTGGCCGCTCCGCGAGGTTTAAGCAACGATGAGTTACTGCCCTGCAGATAGGTAAAGAAGCCGCTATCACCCGCCTTATAAAGACGAAAAGCAACCGCGCTCAATATTTCAATTCCGTTACTGTAGGTCATTTTCAGATCCGGCAATAAAGCAAAAACGGAGGTAGCTGAAAATCCGGAAAAGAGTAGGCGATCATTTAAATAATACAATAAAATGAGTTACATTTTTAAAGGAAATCTTCGTGGCTTCTATTGCGGGGATTGTTATGACTATCTCTACAAAGCCAAAATAAAAATTTATGCAATTGATAAGCAGGCTAACGTTACTGCCCTTGCTGTTGCACGTGAAAAAGAAACATTTCATCAAAGAAGCGATGATGAATTAAAATCGATTTCAGAAACGTTTGCTATTTGAGACTGAAACGGATGAGTCCGGGAATTTTACGGTGAATTTTGCTGAAGATCAAAAGTATGATGGAGGCGCTTTTGATATAGACTTCGAATGTGGCACTGTGCCGGTAAAATTAAGTTTTAAGAGGCCGCCAAAGCCACGGGGCCCTTTCCAGTTTCACATTACCACATTACAACCCATGTGGAAAGAAAGCGGTACCGAAAGCGAAAAGAGGATCCAGATTGCGTACTGGGAATACGGAATAACCAATAAATTCTGGTGCTGGCTTTTAAGACTATTCGGTGTATACGCAATTTGTGGCCGGGTAACCGACTGTAAAGAGGGGATACCCATACAAGGATTAAAAGTGAAGGCATTTGATGTAGATCTTATACAAGATGATTATCTCGGAGAAGGCAATACAGATGTGAGCGGCAAATTTAAAATTTTCTATACCGAAGCAGATTTTAGTAAAACTATTTTCCCCTGGCTTAATGTTGAATGGCCCGCCGGCCCCGACATTTATTTTTCTGTGGAAAACGGCTCCGGAACGGTCATTTTAAAAGAACCGCGAAGCCGTGGACATCAACAGGACCGCGAAAATATTTCTAATTGCTTTTGCGTTGAATTGTGTGTAGACATTGACATTCCTGTACCTCCGCCGGTACCAATTCCTGCGTTTTTAAGAATCGGCGGAATAGATTACCAAACGCAAATGCAAAGTGCACCTTTTGGAAGTGGCTTAACCAATAGTAATTATGCATTCTTCAGTGGCCTTGCGCCTCAACGGGATTTTATCTCAAACCTTTGGAGGTGTGCCCATGGAATATTGTTTTGAGTTTACGCAAAGATTTTGATGGGGCAGGCCTTCCAATAAACTGGCAGCGGGTACTGGCGCCGCAAATAGGCACTACTAATATTGGTTATGTTGAAAAAGCAACTCTTGTAAATTTCCTTTCCCGCACTATGTATATAATAATATGGATTGCTATGTAAGCAATGTTCCTATAGCGGGTGCAATTACTACCCCGGTTGCGGCTAGACGGATGGATATTGGTTCCACAACAAATGGATAACCCTACTAACCCCGCCGGTGTTGGAATGTTTGTGGCAAATGGTAACCAGGTGTCCCTTGATTCCGCACATTGGCTCCCTTTCCTTCTATTGACCTCGCCTGGCCTTGTAGCAGGGAATGATACCACATCTACGGGAAAGCCATTGGCGAATGATGCTGTTTTTGCACTGCGCATGCTTGTACGCCAGCAGGGAAATGACGCAACAAAGACGGAAGCCGGAATGTGCAATCGTATAGCGGTTGATAACACACTGTATACCGGCATGAGCCATCATCCCGAGTGGGGAGCATGGGGGCCTGTAACCGAATATGGTGTATGTATGCTCGATGTACAACAATTAATTGCCGCTGGCTGCAGTAAAATAACCAACAAAGTAGATATTCTTTATTCTGTCGCGCATCCCAATATTGGAAGCATTAGCATGGTATCTGTCCGGGCCGCTTCCATCTGTAAATCTGGGGCCAATACCGGTTAGCCCCAATTCTTTTGGTACTGTAACGCACAATTTTGCACCGACTGATCCGTTGTGTGCGTATCTGGTAACCTTAACAGCTACTTACCTGCTTACCACCGGGGATGGAAACCTGCCATCGGTACAAGATCAAATCGCATTTTGCAGGTAAACCTTCTGCCGGTGTAAATAAGACTCCAGTTTATGAAAGCCGTCTGCATAAACAATGGAAGAGGTGCAGCAACCGGAAGTTGGCCATTACGTACGGAAAAAAGAGCTGCAAATTGATGTAGCAGCATCAATAAAATTATAGCGGATAAACGTCAGGTTCAATAAAAAAACTCATTCGAATGAATGGGTTTTTTTATTGTAGCTATGATAGGCATTCATTTACCGGTATATTATAGGATTGCTTTTCACTATCCAGGTGTTCTTTTATGACGATAAAGGCAATTAAGATAATTATAAGAATAAGTATGATTGAAAAATACAACCACGGAAGTTCTTTTATACGGCGCTTTAGTTTTTTGGATTTCTTTTTTCTGAGTTGTTTATGCAGGTTGGTGTTCAACTGCTCAACAAGTGCTGAAACATTTTTATTTTTAATTTTTTGCAATCCTTCTACCGCATCATTCATCATTTCAGAATCAACCAATGTTTTTTCAAAATCATGGTTTTCACTTGCTGATAATTTACTGCTTAGATAATCCATTAATTTCTGGTTGTCTATATCTTTATTGCTGTTTGATAATATGTTCAGTAATTCATCGCTCATTAATTAGTCTTATATTAGCTACTTAGCCAATTTAGCTAATTAGTATTTTTAAATTTCTTTTTCCGTTTTGAATGTGGCTTTTTACCTGCATTATTGTAAATCCTGTCATTTCAGCGATTTCTGAGTATGATTTTTTGTGCAGGTAAAACAAACTTACACATTGTTGTTGTTCTGTGTGAAGGTTTTTAATTGCCTCCGTCATTTTATTGAGAAGCACATCTTTTTCCATCAATGAAATTTTATTTTCACGTTTCATCCGGCACACTTAAGAAGCTGTCTCATTCAATTCTACAGGTATTTTGCCTTTATCCCGCAACTTCATAAGGCAATGGTTTTTTGCAATCATATAAATCCAGCTCTTAAAATATTCAACCTTATATTTATGGAGCTCACTAATGACTTTTAAAAAAATCTGCTGCACGCAATCTTTGGCATCTTCTTCATTTTTCAGGTATTTCATACAAACACCAAGGAGCAGGAGTGTATATCGCGGAAGCAAAATTCCGAGCCATTCATTATCATGGTCTTGTAAAAGTTTTGCAGCAGTTCACTATCACTGGTGTCATTATATTTTGGTGACTTCAAGGCTGCTTATAATTTCTAATAAGATGTAAACATAAATAATTTCCATAATTTACACTTGAAATAAACCTGTTAAAATCCCTATGCAATATGCTGTATGTTGTGTACCTGTAAGCCCTTTACGATCGGAACCCTCCCATAAATCTGAAATGGTAACCCAGCATTTGTTTGGGGAAAAATCGGTCGTTATTGAAACCACAACTGATAATTGGGTGAAAGTCACGCTTAAAATACGATGGCTACGAAGGATGGTGCCAGTCGAGCCATCTTTCAGAAATTGAAGAGGAACAATTTGCAAAAGTTGATAAAGATCTTACCTCGGGATGGGTAAATGAAGTTGATTATAATGGCTATCATATGTTTGTTCCGATGGGAAGTTCACTTAACGGCTTTTAAAAACGGCAAGGCTTTCTGGAGAAAAAATTCAGTACATTTTAAAGGAGATGTCTGGAACCCGGAAGAAATAAAAATATCGCCTAAAATTATTAAACAGGTTGCCTTTAAATTTTTAAATACTTCTTATTTGTGGGGAGGAAAATCGGTGTTTGGTATCGATTGCAGTGGCTTTGCACAAATGACCTATAAATTTTTAAATACGCATTTGCCACGGGATGCATGGCAGCAGGCCGAAAAAGGTGAAGTTATTAATTTTTTACAGGAGGCCCATTGCGGAGATCTTGCTTTTTTTGATGATGAAGAAGGAAAAATTACTCATGTAGGTATTTTACTCAATGGGCATGAAATTATACATTCATCGGGTAAAGTGCGGATTGATAAAATAGATAACCAGGGTATTTTGAACTTCGAAACAAAGCAACGCACTCATAAGTTGCGGATAATAAAAAGATATTTTTGATAGACCTCACAGGTTTCTAAAACCTGTGAGGTTTCTAAACCTGTGAGGTCTGCAATAAACGTCAGCTGGTATTAAGGTTGTACTGTCTTTCACTTTTGTATCTTCCATTTTTTTATCAAGAAAAAGCATTTTTAGGGCTATTAATATCATAAGTATAGCAAATATTTTTTTCACTGTCTCCTGCGGAAAGCCCAAGGCTATTTTGCTTCCAAAATAGCTTCCTACTAAAAACCCAAAAGACACTACCCATACCGTGCGCATATCGACATAGCCTGCTTTATAAAATTGTAAAACACCTAAAATACCAACAGGCAATAATAAAATACCTAAGGAAGTACCCTGGGCCTCTTTTTGCGAAAAACCTAAAAAATAAATAAGTGAAGGAACAATAATAATTCCTCCCCCAATGCCAACAAGGCCGCCCAATATCCCGGCTGCCAGGCCTACGAGGAATAGAATAATAATTACCTGCAAGCTCATATAATTAATTTAGAATTATTTTGGAAAAGTTTGTTTATAAAATTCGATGGATTCAGCAATTATTTCAAAAGCTTTTTCTTTGGGCTGAAAATCATTGATCTCAACTTTTTTATTTTCCAAAACTTTATATTGCTCAAAATAATTTTTAAGTACTGTAAGAAAATGCTGGGGAACGTCTTCAATACTGGTAATATAATTTACACCCGGATCTCTTGCAGCAACTGCAATTATCTTATCATCAATAAGGCCGGTATCAATCATTTGCATATTTCCAATTACAAACGCCTCCACCAGGCATAAGGGTTGTATGGATTCTGTGCACATCACCAGGATATCGAGAGGGTCGCCATCCTGCCCGAGTGTTTGTGGAATGAAGCCATAGTTTACGGGGTAATGGAAAGAAGAATAAATTACCCTGTCTAATTTGAGTAACCCTGTTTTTTTATCTATTTCATACTTCGATTTGGAGCCTTGCGGAATCTCGATGAGGGCATTTACTAATTGAGGGGCATCTTCGCCATAATGTGCCCCGTGCCAGGGATGTAAGACATACATAAGATAAATTTTAAATTGGGTTTAATTTAGGTATTATTATCCGGTTTGTGATCAAACTCTTTCCCTGGTCGCCTTCTTCCAGGGACAATTCATATAAATTTTTGGCCAAATAAATTTACTTTATAAAATGAATTTGGCCGGGCATTATTTTAAATGTTAATTAAACGCCGAATTTATTCATTCCCCTGGCCCTGTATCTTATTATTTCAGCATTTTTAATGGTGATCCATTTCCCCGGATTTTGTTTTTCAAATAAATGCCGGACCCTTTTTGATCAATACCTTTATCTTTTCCCGGATAACGATTGTTTTCTGGCTTCATAGACAATTGCTTCATGCAGCGTTTGTTGCCCAATCTTGCCGGATTCTCCGGCGAAAATCCGGACAAGTTTTACACCGGCATTTTCTTCCGTCATTACACTGGTGTTATGTTAATTATAAAGCTGCGCTTTGAACGCGAATTGTCACAGGTGCGTGTGAACTCCAGCTATCAACCACCGACAATTCGCGATTAACATAACACTGGTGTTATGTTAATTATAAAGCTGCGCTTTGAACGCGAATTGTCACAGGTGCGTGTGAACTCCAGCTATCAACCACCGACAATTCGCGATTAACATAACACTAGTTTGATCAATGAAATTCCTGTAAATGTTGCCAGCAAACCAATCAGCACACTGCAGGCAATATAAGTAAAGGCATGCCATAGTTGCCCCTCACGAAGCAGGCCTACTGTTTCATTTGAAAATGCGGAAAAAGTGGTAAACCCACCCAACACTCCTGTTGCTAAAAAAAGCCTCCATTCGTTACTAAGATTACCTCTTTCACTCACTCCAAAAACAATTCCTATAAGGAAACAACCGATAATATTTACTCCCAAAGTTCCGAAAGGGAATGACGAGAGAAATTTATTTTGTATAAACTGAGACAGAAGGTACCTGGATATGCCGCCAATACAACTTCCAATGCCAATTGCTACAATTATTTTCATCTTTGTCGCTTAAATTCAATGTTAAGAACAAACAACATCTACAGGCTGTCTGTGAATGTATATTTAAAATCAACGAGCCATTCATTATTTTTCTTCACCATTTTTAGTTTTGAAGGCTTGTTTTTATAAGTGTTGGAATAAGTTATAATAGTAACTGAATCTGATATTTTTTGGGTGGAATCAATCAGGATATTGGCATCTCTATAGCCTTCCTTTTCAGCGTTGCTTCTTTTGCTGTTGAAATCTTTCAATCCATTAAATATTGAATATTTGAGCTGTCCTGCAGTATATATTTTTGAGCCTCATCATAATCTCCTTTAAGTGATGATTCTATAAACCCTCTTCCGGATTCCAGCGGATCACTTTTCCTTACTTCCGCCGGATGGTTGCATGCAGCAACCAGAAGCGCAAACAGAAGAAGGTCTTATTATTTTGTTCATGCAGATCATTTTAAAAAAACTAAGGTAGTTCTTCTGTAACAACAGGTTATTAAGCACTACAGGCAATATAACGATTGATTACTTAAATGGCTCACAAGTTTACCGCTGTCATTTTTTGGTACCGTTGCTTATTTATTGACACTATCGATCACTTTTTGTGCCTTCCTGCATGTCTTCACGCGAAGCAGAATCGATATTTTGCAACGCGCGGTTATTAATGCTTTCTGAAGAATCATTCATGCCGTTATGCATTCCGCCCATTCCATGTTCTTTCATTTTTTTCTGCGCCATTTCCATAAGCGTGGATTTATCAAACGCCACTTTCCAATCGCCACTTTCTTTCTTTAGCGTAAAATCTGTTGTTTCTCCTGATTTTTTATCTTTAACCGGAACCGTTGCCTTATCGCCGTCAATAACTGCTGTTCCCAATTCAAGATTTTCTTTTTGATAATTGATCATCTCGTTTGATTTATCTCCCATATTTTGCATGCCCATTTGTATCATGTTCATCATGCCTTCACTGTCTTTAGTAGTATATTTTTTTACCGCAGTAAAATCTTTTTTCGCCAATGCATCAAAAAAATTGATAAGAGCTACTTTAGGATCGCCCCCGCCGCCGGAGTTACAACCCGCTACAATTAATATTGAAGCCGTTACTACCGATACAATAATTTTCTTCATAAAAAAGTGTTTTAGTTGGGCAAATGTAAATAGTTATTTATAATATAAGTATTACCTGGCAAATACTACACGCTTTATTTCGAGCACAGGCAGGATTTATAAAAAGATTATCAGGTGCCACAAATTTTATATGATTTAAAGTGGTGGTCGGTAATAGAATTTTATGGTCACTCGCCTCTTCCACTGCTTTATAAACAAATTCGGTGCAATACATCCTGTCGTCGGATGCAAGGTCAAACTGCATGTCGAACATAATTCCCTGTGAATAAAATTTTTGCACTGCACTTATGAGGCCGAGATTTTCCATTGGTGTTAACTTGTACCTGAAAATTCCAAAGCCCCTGTTCTCAAACGGATTGCAAAAAATCTCAAACGGATCTCTTCTTAATTTTTGATCAGGATTCCATTCGCCGCCTATTGAATGGTACACAAAAAGCGAATCATGCTCGATGCTTGCAATGCCGCAATGCGAATAAGTTTTGTCTTTGACAGAAAGTTTCCGCATTGTTTCACTTGTAAAATCCCTGCCGGTGCGCAGAATAAGGTCACCATTCTTTATCAATTTTTCATTCCGGTAAATTGTGTCGAGAGCAGCTAGTTATTTTTTGTTCTTCCTTAATCGAATCTGTATTGGCTGGACGTAAAAGTATTGGTAATCATTTTTTGTATGGCAGGCCATTACAAAAAATAAAAGGCAGCACAATGGCCACCTTCTGTGTATTATTTTTTTTAAAGCGAAATTCATTTATGATCTTCCATTTCTTTTATTTTTTCTTTATCATAAGCCCTGATAATTGCTTTTACAAGCTTATGCCTTACAACATCTTCTTCATCAAGCTCCACATGGCCAATGCCTTCAATATTCCTGAGGATTCTTGCCGATTTTTCCAGGCCGCTTTTCACTTTTGGCGGAAGATCAATTTGAGTAATATCACCGGTTATAATCGCTTTTGCATTGGCGCCTATTCGTGTTAAAAACATTTTTAGCTGCAGGTCAGTTGAATTCTGCGCTTCATCCAGAATTATAAAAGCATTGTCCAGCGTACGGCCACGCATATAGGCAAGCGGCGCAATTTCAATGGTGCGTGTTGTCATGTAATAGCCCAGTTTATCGGCAGGGATCATATCATCCAAGTGCATCATATAGAGGCCTTAAATACGGATCAATTTTTTCTTTAAGGTCTCCGGGAAGAAAGCCAAGATTTTCACCGGCTTCTACAGCAGGCCTTGTAAGAATTATTTTTTTGACCTGTTTATTTTTTAGCGCTCTTACCGCAAGTGCTACGGCAGTATAGGTTTTACCGGTACCGGCAGGGCCTATTGCAAATACAATATCATTTTTATCAATAGAGCTTACCATTACCTTTTGATTGGCAGTACGCGCCCGTACTGTTTTACCGTTCGGGCCAAAAACCAAAATATCATTTGGGTTTCTTTCAATAAAATTGTCAATGGCTTTCTCATCATCACCACCGAGGATTTGTTCAAAATAATTTTCAGTCATGTGTCCATTTCGTTCGAGGTATTGCACGGCAAGATTTATTTTATCCCTGGCATCTTCAATTTGCTCCGGCGCGCCGCTAAGCTTTATTTGAGTGCCACGGCTGAGAATTTTAAGACGGGGAAATTTCTTTTTCAAAATATCAAGCTTTCCATTGTTAACTCCAAAGAATTCAATAGGGTTTACTGTTTCAAGGTTAATAATTGTTTCTGTCAATCGGGTCTAAGTTTAGATTTTAAAAATTCTATTAAAACGGATTACGATTAAAATCGAAATCAAATATAAAAATTACCAACGCCGGTTTACTAAATTACTTATACACACGCGGTTGAAAAAGTTAAAAGTCTTAATATAACGTTTGACCGAATTTTATATTTTATTAACAAGAGTAAATTATTTTTAATAATTTCGGTTCTAAATAAAACTGCTAATGAAAAAAAGTCTCTTAATAGTCGCCGGCTGCATTATCAGCGTAATTCTTTTCCAGGCTTTTACAGTTACAAACGAGCCACACTTTAAGAATCTTCAGATATTGTCAAAAGATATTTCAGATCATGATCTTGATAGCGTAATGCACCATTTTAGTGCATCACTTGGGGTAAGGTGTGATTTTTGCCATGTAGTAGATGAGGCTGCAAAAAAATTTGACTTGGCAAGTGATGATAAACCTGAAAAAAATATCGCCCGCAAAATGATGCTTATGGCAATTGAGATTAATAAAAATTATTTCAGGGACATGGATGAACACGATATGGATCATGATCATGATATGAATAATATGGCTCATGATTCCGCTAAAGTTGGCGATCCTGATACGGATAAAAATAAAGAGCACATGGATACGGGTGTGGGTATGGAAATGGATTCTTCTAAATATATGCTAAGATCTGTTACCTGCTTTACATGCCATAGGGGTGATCCACATCCGGAATCCAAGACTCCACCGCGTAAAGAGGGCCCTCCTCCGCCTCCCAAACCTGCAGATAAAAAATAATACCGGATACTGTTTGTTTGCAAGACTGAATTGCGCGATTCAATAATACATTACGGGTGTTATGTGTTTGAGTTGTCGAAGAAGTTAGACGATGGTCGTTTTGGTACTCTTGGATAAACTGATTTATTGCAAATTTATTCGATTCTAATCAAGCTTTTATGTATTAAAAATTAGGGAAATGCCCTTGAAATTTGAACGGTTACCTAAGGAAAGTAGTTCTTTGAAATTTAGCTTAAATTCTGGGTTGGTGCCTGGCGAATTCATAGTTTAATAGCTGTCTAGCGATTAAAAAAATAACTGATAATGTTGACACCCTTAATTATTTTCATACTTTTTAGAATAAATATGAATGCGCTTTCGCTCAATTTTTAAAATAAATTTTATAACGTTTGTAGAATGTTTTTTTGATTTGTAGAAAAAAATCAAAACCATAAATAAAAAATTAAAATGTGGTTTTTACGGTGATGATAAGGGCGAATATTTAATTTAGGGAATACCCCTTCACCAATTTTTCAATTCCTCTTCTACCTTTATAAGATGCTATTTACTGCTTTCTTTTAAATCAAATAAAAGTTGAGCGATGGTAATAGAAATATCATAATTGTGCTTTTTGCCGTTCGGCCAACCTTATCCGGTAGTTGTTATAAAACAACAACAAAATCGAAAATAAAAAGAGCCAAATAAGAATAGTAGTATATGGATAAGCGCGGTGGATGGGAATTTTATTTTTGAGGATTTACTTACTCCATTGGCCTGCTCCGGGAACCACGATGGTAGGCTAACCGGGTTTTTAGGCGCCGGCAAATATAAGAGCAATACCTCACCCGCTTACATTGGTGATATTTGCGGCTATGCGTGGCTGTTAGTACATTTGCGGGCGAGGGATTTTCTCTCCTGGCAACATATATGAACTTTTAATGCATTGAAAATATCAAATTTTATATATCGCATTTCGCATTGGGAAACCTGGCCGTATCTTATAAAATATGTTCCTTTAGGCCCGGCCTGGCTGTGGTATTGTATCAGATCCGGTTCATTATGGTTCTTTACACCGTCCAACCCAACGCTAACTTTTGGCGGCTTTGAAGGGGAAAGTAAAAAAGAAATGTACAGGCAATTACCACCTGGCAGTTACCCCGAAAGTATTTTCATTTCCCACACGTCAACTTTCGCCGAAGTTCAGAAACTAACTGCAGCAGGAAATTTTAAATTTCCTTTTGCGGTAAAGCCTGATGTTGGCATGATGGGTTTTATGTTTCGAAAAATTGAAAACGCTGAGCAGTTTGAAAAGTATCATACGGCAATGGATGTTGATTATATTGTTCAACATTACGTTGATTATCCCCTTGAAGTGAGCGTCTTTTATTATCGCTACCCGGATAATGTATCGGGGCACATTACCGGCTTTTTAAAGAAAGAATTTCTCCAGGTAACAGGAGATGGGTTTTCTACATTATTAGAATTAATAATGCGGTATCCGAGAGTAAGGTTCAGGCTTGAAGAAATGAAATTAAAACACGAAAAACGATTGACTGATATCATCCCACGTGATGAAGTGTACTGCCTTTCCTACGCATTGAATCTTAGCCGCGGAGGCAAATTAGTAAGCCTTGCTCATGAAAAAGATAGCAGCTTGCTGAGAGTTTTTGATGAGCTCAGCCATTATACAAAGCACTTCTATTATGGACGCTATGATATAAAATGCCTTTCAATTGAAGATCTAAAAAAGGGACACAATTTTTCAATTCTTGAATTCAATGGAAGTGGCGCCGAGCCACACCATATCTATGGTGATGGAAACACGTTGCTGCAGGCATACAGAATCGTTCTTCACCATTGGAATGTCTTATATAAGATTTCAAAATTGAACCACGATCATGGCCGCAAATACTGGCCCTTTGGAAAAGGGTTTCAATTTTTAGCAGCCGCTATCCGGTATTTCAGAACACTTAAAAAGCTTGATACAAGTTTCGAAATATGAAGGGGCAAGATCTAAGTAACTGGCATTGCAGCTTTAATCCGGCGCTACTTTCATTTTTTTGCGAGTTTTAGGGCAAATAATGGGGATGTCACGAAAAAATGTGACGCCCGCAGTTGGAAAAGATATCAACCGGGAGCGTATAAATCAGTTCAAAGTATCCACAAAAGTTTGATTTTTGTAGGGAGAGATTGTCAATATTCTATCAACCTTATGCCGGAAATTACATTAAGCAGCGCAACGGGAAAATGGATGATGGCTTCCGTAATATTGGCTTCGGCCATGGCCTTTATTGATAGTGTTGCATTGAATGTGGTATTGCCTTCCCTGCAAAAAGAATTTAATGCCACGGGGACTGATTTGTTTTGGCTGCTTAATTCCTACCTGCTCATGCTGGCGGCGCTTGTTTTGCCGGGTGGTTCATTAGGAGATAAGCTTGGGCAGGAAGAAAGTATTTATGACAGGCATCACAATTTTTATGCTGGCATCAACGGCATGTGGCTTTGCCCCTACCGTAAAATATTTAATTGCATTCAGGGCCATACAGGGAATAGGAGGGGCCTTAATGATTCCCGGTAGCCTTTCGATTATTACCACATCTTTTAGTGCGGGTGAAAGAGGAAAAGCAATTGGTACCTGGTCAGCAATAACCACCATGGTAACTATTGGCGGCCCCATACTTGGCGGAGCTTTTGCAGATGCCGGGCTTTGGCGGATGATCTTTTTTATCAATGTTCCTATAGGAATTGCATCGCTCATCGATCCTTTGGTGGAAAGTACCGGAAAGCAGTGATGAAGAAACGGGTCGTTCATTGGATTATGCCGGGCGCCTCGGCTACAATTATTGGACTTGCTTTATTAACCTTTGGTTTTTTAAGAATTCCTGTAACAGGATTTAATAACTGGCAGGTGTACGTTTCTCTTGCGAGGAGGAATTTTTTCTTTGATCATATTTATCATCATTGAAAACAAAAGCAGGTACCCAATGATGCCTTTGAAATTATTCAGTAATGAAACATTCAGCGGTGCTAACCTTCTTACTTTTTTTTTATATGCAGGGTTATTTTCCGGTATTTTATTCCTCACTTTAAATATGATCCAGGTACAGCATTACAGCCAGCTACAGGCCGGAATGACTTTATTGCCATTTACTATTTTACTGATATTAATTTCAAGGTGGTCAGGCGGCCTGGTTGATCGCTATGGGCCGCGTCTGTTTCTTATTGCAGGCCCGGCTGTGGCAGGATTAGGACTACTGCTGCTGTCTTTTATAAAGCAAACCAATGGCCCTTCAGAGTATTTTAGTACTTATTTTCCTGGGATCATGGTTTTTGGATTAGGCATGTCCTTTACAGTAACACCACTTACAACAACTGTTATGGGTGCAGTTGCCAATCATTATTCAGGAACAGCATCGGGTATTAATAATGCCATCACCCGCATCTCTAATGTTTTTTCCAATGCCATTATCGGGGGATTGGCTATTTTATTTTTTACAGGATATTTAAATGACGCGACGTAAAAAGATTCCTTTAAAAGAAGGAATCACGGTTCGAGGTTGTAGCGCAAGCCGTAAATCTTGGCGATGCTAAAATTCCTGCTACAGTAAATAAAGACAACAGATTAAAAGTTGAAGATAGCATTTAAAGAAGGATTTATAAGTGCTTATGTAAAAGTAATGCGCATCTGCGCTGCGCTGGCTTTACTTGGTGCATTAATGGGCTTTTTATTTATAAAAAATGAACCGTTAAAAAAGAAAGATGTTTAACCACCAGGCATAACGAATTCATCCATCGTATAATTTTTCCCTTCGCCATTTCATTTACTTTCATTTGAATTCGTTGTAAATTCACTTTTTTTAAAGACATGTTGCGGAGATAATGATGCAGCTTTAAATTCTTTCATGATTCTTTTTGAATCAATGATGCCCGCTTTCAGAATTTTTATTTTAGGCACAACAGTTATTTGCCAATGGTACACAATCTGGAGGCCAAAGCATGGATTATAACATTTTAAAAGAAATAAAAAAGAGCGTCCCAAAAGGACACTCTCTTTAGAAACAAGTGTAAAAACCATTTGTATGACAGTTAACTTACGATAAATGATAGAACGTGGTTTTATAATTTCTTACTTTTCTTTACATGCAACAACATAGAGCGGCAACCATCTTCGTAGATTAACGAAATCATAAGGCCTTTTGGTAATAATACAATCAATTTGTGAGGGCGGAAAAGCAAGCTACTTTTACTTTAATAAGATAAGAATATCAAGTATTATCAGTGTTATTAATGTTATTAATGTTCCGAAAATAAAAAAGAGGCTGTCTTCACTGGCAGCCTTTTTGCGACTTGCATAGGTAGCAAGGCCGGTTTTTTCATGGATGATAAAGCGGGATTTTAAATCTTTTGTAAGGTAAACCTGTTACGGGGTAATATCGAATATGCTTTATCGTAATAAATGAGAAAACTACTAAGAAGAAATACGCGGTCTGAAATTGTAATTTTACTATTTTATATATGGAGCGAAGTTATATATGTCTTGAATCCAGTTTCAACATCCCACAATCACTCCTAAATTTTTCAGCATTGAGATTGCCAGCTTAGTGACCTGCCATTGATATTCTTTATTAATTTCTCTTCGTATTATAAGCCCCCTGCTTACCAATGCTACAAATGAGCGCTTAATATCAGCCGGGCCGAACGGAAGTTTTTCTTTTTGTTTTTCACATGCTGCCAAAAGAGTATCAATCATTAGAGGCGTAAGGTTAAGTTGCTTATTTTTTATAAAATACCCATATGGCAGCCGAATGATTTTTGATTTCATCTAACTAAACTAAGTCGATCACCTGCAATAATCGAATTTATCTTAATGATATATATAGTAAAAAGAACAGCGTTTATTCAAGTGTTATGTCAATCGTGAATTTTGGTCGCGAATGTGCTGGAACTCACTGTTTACATGCGACAATTCGCGTTCAAAGCGTAGCTTCATAATTGAGATAACACTAGTGTAAAAACTCATTTAAAATACTTGCGTTAACAATATAAATATCTTCGGTGCCATTGCCATATCCCGAAAGAGCTTTTTGAACATCTTTCAGCCTGGCGGTTTTATTCGAAGTAAATTTTATAAGAGACCTGCGGCTGGAAAAGAAGAAATATTTTTTATCAAACGATACAAAAGGCGAATAGTCAAGAGAAACAGAATTAATTTTTGAACCCATATTTACTGCAGGGGTCCATCGCCCGTTTTTCTTTATGGAAATATATAAGTCACCGCCGCCCATATCATCCTCCCTTTTATAAGATGAAAATATAATATAATTTTCATCCGGGTCTGTGAACGAATTGAAATCGTATCCTTTGGAATTAATTTCTGCGCCTAAGGCTACCGGTGTAGCATAGACGCCTTTATTATATGCTGAGAAGAATATGTCATCCTTAGAGGAGTCGTTGTCCCTGGTAAAATATAAATTGCCACTTTTTGTTACCGATGCATAAAATTCATCTTTACTTGTGTTAATAACCGGCCCCATGTTTTTAGGCTCACCCCATCCATCGCTTCTTTTTTCAATATACCAGATGTCAAAATCTTTTGCTTCTTTGCCGGTGTCGGCCACGGGCCTGTTCGAAGTAAAATACAATCGTTTCCCATCGGGAGAAAATGCGGGCTCGAGGTCCCCATATTTTCCAGAAACCATGCTATAACTGGGTTTGTCCATCGGCTGTTTACTTTTTTGCAATATAAAATGGCATTGAATTGTGTACCATATTGCAACGTGTAAAATAGTTCATCATTGGAAGGGGAGATTGTCATATCGCGGTTGGCCAACCCATCCGAAATAATACCGGGGCCAAAAATTACCGGCTCGTTGCCTGCACTAAATTGCAGGTTAAAATATTGCGCGCAGATACCCGTACTTATACATAGCATAAGCGATAACAATGTTGCTCTCATAATAACAGGAGTTCAGTTTTTAATGTGTGAATCATATTCAATGGAAAAACAATAATACAGTACCGCGTTGGTAATTATATTGTTTTTCAAAATGTAACGGCATAAAATTTACCAGGTCATGAAAATAGGGCTCTGAAAACGGGTATTCAAGCTTTTATTGTCAGCTTTACTTTCAACTTTTTGCAGTGCGAACAGCAACCAATTTATCGTTGATTATAATATGCAAAACGCTGTCATAATAAAATCGCCATTCTAAATTGATCAACATATAGACTTCCATAAAGAAGCGCATAAAAAAGGCTGCCTTAAATTTGCTTTTAAGACAGCCTCTTTCATTGGTGACACTGGAAATCAGATCTTATTCTATCACGATTTTATGCTTACTTGTCTTACCATTTGCTATGATGTTGAGGTAATAAACCCCATGTGAGAGAACAGGTAAGTTTAAGTCTATATTCTGTCCTGTCACCCGGTACGTTTTAACCTGGCCTCCCAGAGAATTAACCAGTTGTAAAGTAGCGGTCTTATCATTGCCGGGAATGTACACTTTTATCCTGTCTTTTGCGGGGTTTGGATATATGGTAACGCCTTTCAGGTTGTCAAATATCACAGACCTCACTTCTGAATAATCAATTGCGCCGTTAATACCCGTATGGCTAATCCGGTAAAGGTTAATACCCCCTGCAGGCGATGCATCTGTGAAATTATACGGTTGTAATTCTGCATTGTCGCTAACGGTGTTTAAAATTCCTATTGCCTTAAAGCTCGCACCATTATCTGTGCTTCTTTCTACCTGGTAAGTGCCATTGTTCATTTCAACGGGTGTATGCCAGGTGAGCAAGGATTCTGTTTCATGTTTCACGGCTGCAAAATCAGCAGACGGTACATTCCTGCCTCTTACTTTTGTTGTTACGGTTGATGATCCCTTCAATTCATTTTTCTTATTAAATAAATTAGCCGTATTGGTAATCATTGGTGATGCAGAGAGTACGATGTCATCAATGATCCAACCGGTGCCACCATCTGGTGTTGCTATACTATTATCACTGGTTGCATAGCGGAAGCGGATCTTTACTTTCTTACCGGTAAAGGCGCTAAGGTCTATAGCTAGTAGTGCCCGCAACAAATCCCGAGAAAGCCCTTCTGCCTGTAAGTACTGAGTTTCCTGCTATCGTTTCGTTGTAAACCACTCCACTCATGTAAGGCCCTAAATCTTCCCATGTTTGTCCTCCATCGGCCGTAATTTCTACAACACCTCCATTGTTAAAATCATCCGAAATGATTTCATGGAAAAAGCTAAAAGTTGTTTGAATGCCGGGAATAAGATATTTGTCGGCTGTAGTAAGACTCTCTTCATCTCTTACTGATGCGTCATTTGAATAGTAAAAAAAGATTCCAAGGTCCAAAATTCCCCATGAAAGATTTTGGCCGTTATGAGCAACCCATTTATCGGATATTGCCGGAACATTCACGGAATCATTTATATAAACAGAGTCAGGAAATGAAGCGCTGTTTTTTACTTTCACTTTAAGTTTAAGCGTCAGGCTGTCGCCATTTTTCATGTCAATATTATCAAAGCTAACTGTCCGGTTTGCGGGGTTGTAAGCTCCGTCACTGCTTACGTAAGTAACATTACCTGGCAAGGAGTCCGTTACAGCGTAATTTTGTTGTACATGCCCCTCACAAACGGCTTTTGCTCTAAGACCTATAGTATAATTTATATTGCCGGTTGGAGATACTGATTTTTTATCAGCATGTTTGGTAATAAATATTGCTCCCAGCCTAAAGTCGACAGTTTCATCGCCAGCCACGTCAGAGCTTCCCTCTGAAGCGCCAACGCCCATGCCGCGGCGCGCAAATGCATTCCAGATGGCACAAGTATGCCTTCCGTCATATAATAAACTATCCGCTTTTAAGATTGCATCCCGGCCATCGATAAACCCGGGGCTGCAGGGTTGCAGTTTCAATCCTTCTATCACCAATTTATAAGCAACTGAATTGCCACCTTCGCCATTTGGATTAAAGATATCTTTATTTATACCATCCTGTTCTATTATATTCCATGTCATGTCCCAGAGAACGGTAGTCCATATTTCCCCTATGTTGTGAGGCTCACCGCCGCTGGCGGCCACATCTGCATAGGTATGCGGATTTATTTTCATATCCGTTGAATATGGATATTGCCTGATACCCAGGCCGTCTGTTGGCTCACCCAAAACATAAGTTCCAACTGTTCTTGGTTTAGGGCCGTCCGTCACCTTAGCTTTATGCCAATCGGTAATGGTCATTAACGAAATATAATCACTCCAGCCTTCGCCCATTTGTTCCGTATTCATCAAACATGCTACCGTAGATGGCCCGCCGGTAAGGCGGTTGGAAATACCGTGTGTATACTCATGGCAAATAACACCATTGTCAAGGTCTCCGTCCAGAAACGGTGGGTTAACCAGGGTAACATTTACAGGGCTGCCGGCACTTAGTACAGTTCTTATTTTGATTCCGTCTTCATAACTTATCATTACAGCGGGTATGGTAATGGATGAATCGGGGCCTCCTCCCATAATAAAGGGCGCTTCACCGGGAACATTATCCATCACTATTACAGCTATTGCGCCGGCATTCTGTGCGTTGAAGATTTTATCAACAAAGGCGCAGGTACCCCTGCTTAATAAAACAATTTTACCGGTTAAAGCATTGCTGGCTGCATCGCATGCAATATGGAGCGTGTCGGTAGCTTCATTATAAAGAACTACGTTGCCTGTTACAGGGCCTACATCACTTAACAAATTAAAAGGGCTCAGGCTACTTTCAACTGCCGTTATATTACCCGCGATAGATGACGGAGCGTTAACTTTCATCCTATTTCTGGGGTCGCCATCAAAGAGGAACATCTGCATCCGCGGATGTTTTCCATCGGGGGGAGTACTAAAATCAGAATTATCAAAACCGCTTCCGTCCTGCGCGTCAGCAAAAACGAAGTCATAACCCTTACCTCCCCTGCCCAGGTTATTCTGTTGAAAATTTCCCGATACTTCATCGAAGCCATACTGGTAAGAAAGATCATGCATGATGTTATTCCAGTAGAATAAATTTGTAATGGCAAAACCCTGGTTAACCGAATCGAACGGCTGTTTACTGAAATCAGGCATATAATCGAAAAAGAGATCATTCTTATTTTTGATACCCTTTGCCCTTCTGCCACTTCCATTATCACCATTTAAATCCTCTTGCGCCAGTACATTGTTGCCGCGGGTAAATTTATATTGCCTCGATCCGTCATCATTCCATATAAAAGGAACGGCTCCGCTGCCGGCGGGAGATAACTCCCATGGATTCGTAACCAATGCGGGAGTACCTTTCGGAAAACTCGGGGCTTCTGCCGGAAAAGGTATCACACGATAAGTAACAGATGTAATTCCTTCTACAGAAGGGGTTTTATACTCATAATTTTTTTCGGCGGCCTGCCCAAACGTTCTATCGCGCTTCTCTGTAACCTCACCCTTTGATTTACCGGGATTGTCATATACCGTATAGTTTTCCTTTTTAACGACGTCTCCTTTGGTAGCGTCTACCATTATGCGCCAGTTATCCCTTGATTTTTTTGGCGAAAGATTTACTTCCCATACCAGTTTAAACCTTTGAAAGCTTTTCTGAGGAATCCACAATAAGCGTGTGGTTATATTGTCTTTTGCAATACCCATATCACCGAAATCTGTAGTTTTAGAAACATCCTGGTTTGCATCAGCAGGCCTGGCGCTAACGGAAGGAACCGAAAGGCGAAGATGTTGCGCTGCCGCCTGTAAAGCCTGTTCAGCACCGACAGATGGCGTTGCGGCTTTTTTTTGCTGACCAAGCGCGGCATTATTTACTAAATTTACGTCAACTCTTTTGCCGGTACCCGAAACAAGCTTACCATTTTTAAAAGCCAACACCTGTATTACTTTATCTACATCAATACCCATATAAGTTTGCTGAAGATATACCAACGTATTGCCCGATATAGCATCCACATAGGTATCTGATACCCTTGAGTTAAGAATATCCTGTTGTGTTAAACCGATAGCTGCAGCATTATTTTTTACAAAGGATATAGCCCTTTGCGGGTCCTGTGCATCCTGCGCCACAATAGTTTGGCTGATCAATGCCAGCAGAAAGGGTACCATTAATTTTAAGGGAGTAATTTGTTTTCTCATATTTATGTGATTATTGTTTCGATAATAGGTTTATCATATAAATTTATATCTAATACTTTACATAAATCGTTGCTGCATTAACATTTTTTTAAGAATGTTTTGACATCTGGCCTAAGTGATTCTCTAAGTGTTCATTAGGTAAGAAGCGGCATTCAATTAATTGCAGATCATGGCGGAGAGTGGAAATGCCTTTAACAGTACTTACCTGCTTTTACGATTACCGAAGGCACAAACAAAAAAGTAATAAAGAAAAATCTGCAGTCATTTTTAGTAATAAAACTCATAAGGCATTAACAAATAAAAACAAAAAAGCCCTTACTTTTTTCAGGGCTGAAAATTACACAATAAAGTCGCTTGGAATGGCTATTCCATCAGGCTCACGGCTTTTTCCAATTGCTTATCTCCAGAGGTTTGAAATGAATTTAAACTGAAGGGAACTTCATAATCCGGCGGAAATCCCTTGCCTTCGTATATGTTGCCATCTATATATTTAAACATGCTGGACGATGTGTAGGCGGATACGAAATTGGCCGCCGTAAATTGTCCGCCATTTAAATTTTCATTAGCTGTAAGCGGGCCGTTGGCACCCCAGGTCCTTTCTCCAACAATATGCCCGTTAGGCATGGTATGAATAGCCATAGCAGTGAGCTCGGCCATACTTACTGTCCATATATCTGTTAGAGCAACGATGGGTACTGTTATTGCAACAGCGCCTGCCTGTGGCGTCACAACAGCGGGTGCCCATGGCGTATAATCCAGCCTGCCGTCGCCGCTTTTGTAGCGTGTATAGCCCACCGTTAATTTGCTGGTAATTAAATTCCCCACCAGGAAGTTGAGGTCGCTGATATCACCACCACCGTTTCCCCGTACATCAATGATAACGCCTTTTAAAGGTACCGGCGGGTTACGCAGGTGATTAATAAAATATTGCAATACTTTTTTTACGCCATTATCTGCCGAGCTGTATGAATTTTTCAGGTTAAACTGGTTGAATCCC
Source organism: uncultured Chitinophagaceae bacterium (assembly GCA_963800635.1). Lineage (GTDB taxonomy): Bacteria > Bacteroidota > Bacteroidia > Chitinophagales > Chitinophagaceae > Ginsengibacter. The sequence goes on along the minus strand of CAWDCB010000001.1, from coordinate 176,585 downwards.
AGGTAAAGAATATTACCGCTAAGGGTTCCTGCTATCGCTTCTGTGGTATCGCCCTCCAGTAGGTTAATGGAATCCTTTCCAAATACATAACCGGAGTCAAGGTAGTACCTGGCATCATAATCATAAAATACATAGGCCGGCCTTATAATACCCGCTTTAAGTTTACGGTCATATGCAGGTGATATCGAAGAATCGGAAATCGGCGAAGCAAAGCTCAGGTTATAATGAGAATCAACGAGGCCATTCGTCATGGCGCGAAAATATTGCACCGATTTTTTAACATCACTGGTTTTATTTATATCCAGGCTATCAAAAATGGGTTTGTATATTTTATACATGTTATCCCAGTTTGTAGTATCAATGTCCCAGAATACATAGTTGTTGTTCATGCCATTCCAAAAGGCATCAAATACTTCACTGAAGGAGCCGCCAACATAATTTTCAGGTGTTTCAACGTTTTTAAAGTCTTTACGGCACGAAGACAATAACAGCATAAATAATAGCACGGGTAGCGCCAGGAGATAATTTCTTTTCATAAAATCATTGAGGAATTTTAGTAGCAGAAGATGTACGTTTAAAATGAACCAGGAGACCCGCATTAATACTGTAAGTCGTATTATACCTCGGTACCTGGTTGGTCATATAATTCTTTTGCTGGTCGGTAAAATCATATAGGGCACGGCCTTCGGTAAATACCTGGTACCGGCCGTTTAGGTCGTACGAAAGACCGAGCCCGCCTATCCATCCTGCGCTTAACCTGCGGTCTTTGCGGTTATCAAAGCTGTATTTCTCATTATAAGAATACGGATGTTCATAATCGTAAATGGAATTGCCGCTACTTTCACTGTCTGTAATATCCAGTATGTTTGGCATCTCACCCTTCACTTTACCGCCTAACCAGTAACCTCCATAAATTCCCGCATTTACAAAACCTTTTAACCGTTGGCCCCCAAACATAAAATGGCCCATCAAAGGCAATTGAAAATAACTATTGTAATTGTCCTGGTACACTCCTGCGAAGAAGACGGATCTTTCCTGGTTGTAATTTTTTTGGACAAACGCGGGCTCAGTTTCAATGGCAAACCAATCCCTGATCTTATATTGTACAGGGATACCAACTTCAAAACCGTTAAGCGGTTGATAGTTGGTAAATGCGCGGTTGGCATTATTGGTAACGAGGTAATTTTTGTTATAGCCTCCTTCAATGCCTGCCGATAATTGTGCGGCCGCATGTGGGATGAAAAGATTATACAGAAGGAAGGTAACTACGAAAGCCAGGAGGTTTCTGCTAAGGTGTTGTTGCATAAATAGGTTAATCAAAATATTATAGCATAAAGTTCAATACAAAAAATAAGCTGAAATTTTAGCAATAAGTTAAAAAACCTTAGTTTAACAAAAGTGACAACATCTTGACAATTTCACCTCGTGGTCAGCTATTAGAAACACAAAAGTTAATATTAATGTATTTGATATTTCCTCCGTAGTAGAATATATGATTGTTGCCCGGAAATGTTTATCGGCCCGCAAGAGTCAATATTTATCGCAGGCCAACAGGAGCAATTTTGAAGAAAATGCGTTAGCCTGATCAACATTTTTTGCTGGTGGCGGTTAATTGTAAAGACTTACAAAAACAAAACCTGCGTTATTCATGTTATATTGAGCGGTTTTGCAATCCATCTTTTTTGCGTACCCGTCAAATGAATTCCAATTCCCAGAAGCACATTTATTACGGCCGCTATAACCAGCCAAACATTTTCTTTGTAAAATCCGCCCATAAAAAGCCAGGTAAAAAAGAACAAGTGAAACCAAAGCGGAACCAGCCACGATATTGCAGGTAATCGCATATCGATAGCTTTATATCTTCGCATACCCCATCCCGTTAGCACGATGAGCACAATCAAAAATGTAACAAACCTATGGAGCGACGTGATGCCGAATTGATTATGAAGAAACACATCGACATACATAAGCATTACATATAAAAGGCCTTGAGACAGCAGCACAGATATTACGGGTACCAAAGCAAACTTAACAGTTCCTGCTTTCCTCTGGCGAAGAAATATTCTTTCTATTATCCGGCTGATAGATGAATAAAAGAATACAACCATTTGCCATCCGAAAAAATTTCCAAAAGGCACTCCAAACCAATCGGCAGTCAAAGGGTTGAAGCCGCTGCCATTCCAATTCCAGTGCCACATGTGCAACCTGTAGGCCACTGTATCCATACTTAAATCAATGCTGATTGCAAGGAGCGCATCGAAGGCGGCGGCAGACCATAAGGGCAGCCGGAAGCTATCACTGAAAAGCCTTGCGGTATACATAATAATGCTCCAGCCGACCCCAATACAAAGAGGAATGTCAAAGGGTGAATGTCCAAACATCACCATAAACTTGCCATAGGTATAACCCATGTTGGAGATCACGTTTACATATTCGAGTATGAGTCCAAATAGCAATCCTCCTAATAAATAACTGGTGTGCCGCACACCTTGTTTTACCGCATGAGCAAAGCACAATATAAAAAGCAGGTACGTGCACAATTCCATAATAGGGAAACAATAATAAGGGGCCTGTGCATAAGGCATGCCTGGGAACGGCGGCATATCAGTTTTTTTTAATTGCCAAAAATAATTGCTTTTATACTTAAAATCCGGATACAAGTTTATTTAAAATCCCGGTACAATTTTCATGAAATAAATTAAAGTGATCGTTGGGAGAACCCGATCTTTTTCAGAAAAATCTATTTCGTTTATCTTTAAGAAAATCTTTTATATGAAACATGCTGCCAGTTGTTTTTGCTCCCTCATGTTACTCACTTTGTTTACAAACTCGTTCGCGCAAAAGAATCAACAGGTTGCGTTATTTAATGGGAAGGACCTTGGCGGGTGGGATAGTTATATAGGACCGCCATTGGATGACGCCGGAAAAAAGCTGAGTGACATACCTGTTGGATTGAACCATGATCCAAAACATGTTTTTACAGTTGTTGAGCAGAACGGCGAGGAAGTGATCCGTATTTCGGGTGAGAACTGGGGCTGCATTGTAACAAAACTGGAATATGCAGATTTTCACTTGCAACTACTTTTTAAATGGGGTATCCTTAAATGGGGGCAAAAGAAAAACAGGAAAAGAGACAGCGGTTTGTTGTATTTTTCTGTAGGTGATAACGGCGCCGACTACGGTGCATGGATGCGATCACAGGAATTTCAAATTGAAGAAGGCAATTGTGGTGATTACTGGGGAGTGGCGGGCGGAATGCAGGATATTCCGGTGATAAAAAAATCAGACAGTGAATACGTTTATAATCCCGGAGGCCAGGTCTATACTTTTAGCGCTACCAGTAAAGTTGGCCGTCACTGTATTAAACAAGGGGATGCAGAGAATGCTTCGGGTGAATGGAATACCCTTGACCTGTATTGCCATGGTGATACGAGCGTGCATGTGATAAATGGGAAAGTAATGATGGTGTTGTATCATTCAAGCCAATTGGAAAAAGCGCAGGTGCTGCCACTTGTAAAAGGTAAAATTCAAATTCAATCTGAAGGTGCAGAAGTTTTTTATAAGCAAATTATGGTTGAGCCTCTTAACGCCATTTCTCAGGAATTTTTAAAATGAGCGAAAAAACTTTGACTGAAAGTTGAACCTTGAACTTTCAACCTTCAACCTTTAACCTTAACGCCGCGACCGTAATGGCTATTCCAAAACAGGATAACATTAAAAAAGAGATGCGTAAACTGGTAGCGCCAGCAATAAAACCAATAATAGGCGGCCCGATCAGAAGGCCGATCATTCCTATGGAGGAAACAGCGGCGATGGCAACCGGCGGAGGCAGTACTTTAGACTTGCCTGCTGCACTAAAAACTAAAGGCACTGCGGGCGAAACACCCATTCCTACAAACAGCAATCCTATTGTTGCAGGTATCACGTAAGGAAAAATCACGGCCATTAATAAACCCATCGTTGTGAAAATACCACATAAGGCAATAATTTTTTTAAACCCGATCCTGTGTGTAAGCCAGTCGGTAATAAACCTGATGGTTGTCATCGAAATCATAAACGCGGTATAACCGACACCGATAAACGCTCTTTCAGTGGTGACTACTTTTTTAAAATAAACCCCACTCCAGTCAAACATTGCCCCCTGGCATATCATAGAGCAGAAAGCGATAATGCCGAGGCCTAAAAATGCCTTCTCCGGTTTTGTAAAAAATGACCGTCTTTTTTGCGGTTGCAGGTTTTCATGCAACAGGTATGAAAAAGAAAGGCAAAAGCTGCAAAGAGACAATAAGGCAACCATCAGAAAATGAGAGGCAACCGGAAAAGCTTTACCCATTAAGTAAGTTCCGAGACGATGCGGCCACCAGGCCGGCAACGCTCCACATGCCGTGAAAAGATGAAATAATTGTCTTTTTATATAAAGCCTCCAGCGCTATTGCTTGCGTATTGATTGAAATATTCATCATATTTCCGGAAAAGCCGAAGAGGAAAAGGCATACTGTTAACAGAAAGGTGTTTTCTGAAAATCCAATACCGGATAATAAACCACTATAAATAAAGGATACTAGAATGATTACTTTCCTGCTTCCTATTTTTGAAGCCAGGTATCCCGAAAAGGGCAAGCTTATAAAAGAGCCTACCGGCATAGCTAAAAGCACTGCTCCCAATTGGGCATCAGATAAATTTAACCTTTGTTGAATATTGGGTATGCGGGAAGCCCATGTGGCAAAGATGAAACCATAAAAAAAGAAAAATAAATTTATGCTGATTCTTCGGGCCTTGAGTGACGGTTTCGTTATTTCCATTTAAGATGCAAATAAACGACATAAAAGTTTTCAGAGTTCTTTGAAACGGGTCGTAATACCAGTGTTATGTTAATTATGAAGCTGCGCTTTGAACGTGAATTGTCACAGGTACACTGTGATCTCCAGCTATTAACCACCGACAATTCACGATTAACATAACACTAGAATCAAGTTAAAAAAGCAGCGATGGCTGAATGCGCTTCTTAAAACCGAAAATATTTCATCGTTAAATAGTTTAAAATCCAAAAGACATTCTTGCGTTGTTCTCAAGTAAGCTAAATAAATGTTAGTAGGATGTGCGAGTTGTTTGCTACGTTTTAGACTAAATCAAAATCCCTGCAGACTCATAGCGACGAGGCGCCCTGGCCTATCCGTATCTTTTTCTCATATCTCTTCTCCCCGTCAATAATGGTGATGCGGTACAGCGCACACAACAGAAATTTCTTATGCGACTTTAATTGAATTTAAAAAATTTTAAATATTTAAACGGTTCAAATGTATTTTTGATAAAACTCAGTCACATGAAAAAAATAGTAAGCGGCATTTTAATTTGCCTGTTCATTTCTTCCGGTCAATTAGAAGCGCAGCAGGCTATGCCACCGGTTGAAACCAAAGCGCCGAACAGTAATTACAAACCTGCATTTAGCGGGCAAACAAGAATTGCCGGTGTAAAAACAATAACTCCTTACAAGGTTGAAAAAATAGCAGAGAAGCTTGGTCCTCCCTTTGCCATTGTAGCTATGCCTGATGGAAGGTTAATGGTAACCATTAAATCAGGTTATATGGAAATCCATGAAGCAAACGGGAAACTGGTTAAAAAAATAACAGGTTTACCCGGATGTCTGTGTATGGAGGTCAGGGTGGTTTGCTTGATGTCGCCTTTGATCCAAACTTTGCAAGCAACAAATAGATGTATTGGAGTTATTCGGAAAAATATCAAAAGGGCAATATAACAGCCGTTGCAAAAGGAACATTAAACGAAACAGCCGGCAAAGTTGAAAATGTATCGGTAATATTTCGCGCCCTGCCGGCAACAGACAGCAACTTACAATTTGGTTCACGACTGGTGTTTGATAAAAACGGTAATCTCTTTGTAAGTGTGGGAGAAAAATCTCCTCCTGAATACAGGGTGCAGGCACAACAATTAAATTCACTTGCTGGGTAAAATAGTAAGAATAACAACCGATGGTAAACCGGCGCCGGGAAATCCATTTCTCAATGATGCCGGTGCCAGGCCTGAAATTTATTCATACGGGCATCGCAATCCTGACGGACTCGATATAAATCCGGTAACAGGTGACTTATGGGAATCAGAATTTGGTCCCCGCGGTGGGGACGAAATCAATATTATACATCCGGGCAAAAATTATGGATGGCCGGTTATTACCTATGGCATAGATTATAGTGGTGAAAAAATGGGTGAAGGCATTCAGCAGAAAAAAGGCATGGAACAACCGGTTTATTATTGGGATCCCGTAATATCACCATGCGGTATTTGCTTTTATAAGGGCAATGCTATACCGGAATGGAAAAATAATCTATTTGTATCATCACTCAGCGGACAGCATCTTGACAGGCTCGTAATTAAGAACAACAAGATAATTGGTGAAGAAAGATTACTCGCTGATATAAATAGCGCTTCCGCGATGTAACATATTTGAACAATATGTTATATGCCATAACGGATGAAGGGGATATATACCGCATCAGCAAGAAGTAAAACTGTAGATAATTATTAAAAGAAATCATGCAAAAAAGAATTTGGGTAAAAGCGGATTGGAAATATCACCACTTGGCCTGGGCTTAAGCTACGGCTTATGAAAGTGCAACAGACAAACTGTTAAATCTGGGACTTGTAAAAAAAATTGTTTATTAAAGTTAGTGAGTGCAAAGAGCCGGTATAATAGGCTTGTAATGGTTCCCAAAGTTTGAGAATCTTGCCATAAGGCTGCTTATTGCTTTCCGGGATCCATTTTTAGAACTGTTTGTAATTTTTTGGTTTTTCGGAATAAGATGTTTTAAGTTTTACCCTCTCTAAGAATTCATAGATCGGGAGCCGTAAAAAATCATTCTGTCCAGATAAGGCTGATAAAATTCCAGGTATTGAATTACATTCTAACATTTATATTCCGTAAAGAGGGCATACTCCAAACGAAAAGAAGGAAAATCATAATTATAGACGTAAATAAATTATTGCTGTAGCGAATTATTGAGCGTATTGCAAGTTTTAGCGGGCTTTCAATCAAAGGAAGATACTGTAACAATACGATGTTTAAAGTTGGCCGTTGCTGTTATTGATGGCATAGCGGACGCTTATTACCTGCTGGAATTTTTAATACAGTTGAATAAAATACTGTTATCCGTTTTGGTGGTTATTGCTTCTATAAAAGTACTTTTTTATTAGAATTATGTGCAATCAGATTAATAATGTAAATGGTTATATACTCGCGGGTGGCAAAAGCTCAAGAATGGGGACGGATAAAGGATTGTTGATTTTCAAAGAGAAAGCAATTATTGAATATGTTATTGAACAATTGCAACCTGCAGTTAATAGATTGACGATTGTTTCTAACAATCCGGAATACAAAAAATTTGGGTTTTCGGTAATTGCTGATTTAATAAAAGAAAGCGGGCCGGCGGGGGGAATTTATACGGCATTAAACCATACAGATACCGGATTTAATTTTGTGGTGAGCTGCGATATGCCTTTTGTTACGAGAGCTGCTATTGAATTTATTATTAAGCACAAAGGACAGTCGCAAATCATTTTGCCGGCCCTTCGTGGTAAAATGGAACCAGTATTTGGTATTTATGCAAAGGATTGTTTGTTCGAATGGTATGAGCTGATGAAGAAAGGCGTCATTAAGCTGCAGGAGATGGTTTCACATTTCGATTTAAAAAAAATAGCGGTGGATAATAATTCCCTATTTAGTAATTCCTGTTTAATGAATATCAACACTAAAAATGATTTTGAGAACGCATTTAACCTACTATAAAAAGGGAAATCAACTTGCTTGTTTATGGAGTTACATATGAAAGATATCCCGCCGCACTAATGTACAGTACATAATTTAAAATGCTTAAACATTGCCTGACATTTATATTACAATTGGTGGCAAGTCGTTAAATCGCAGGAATTGTTTTAACACTGAAGATTAGGATTAGGGTAGGCATCCTCATTTTCTGTATCGGTTCCATCGAGGCATGCAAAATCTTTTTCTATCAGTATTGATATAGATTTTCCTTTGCCGGTCTCTATGGTCTCATTAAAGCCTATAAGTCCTGTTTGTGTCCATTCCCGGCAAAGCGTTGCCGGCACTTTCAATGTTATAATGTTGGCTTCGTACACTAACTGGAATTCGTTAGCAGAGGTGTTTTTTAAAACAAACGAAAGCTTATCCGCAGCGAGTGGGCCGAATACTGTTACTTCCGTAATTTCTCCATCCTCTTCAAAACGCCGCACTTCAGATTGCCTTAGCCGGAACCTGATGCTGTTTCCTGATATTCTCACTTTCATGTTGATTAGTTTAGTGTTCTGCCTTAAGTACTAAAAATAATTATGCTATAAAAAGTTGAGGAAGTATTATACAACTAAAAAAATAATGCCACTTTTTGTGCTGTGCACAGTTTTTGCAGCAAGACCAAAAGCGTTGCTGATAGGAATAATGATTGCTGAAGTGTGCGAAGCAGTGATGCTGCTGCCTGTTTTTTTGGTCAGGCTCCAAAAAACTTCGAAATATTAACGGAATGAAATTTACTATACTCCATAAACAAATAACCTGTTATGCAAGCAAGCCGTGATAGTATCAGCGACATATGGGGCGAACGAACTCCTTACAGGGGTGAATGGCCGGTAAGGGTAGACGAGCGTACATGTGAAGAGCCGGATCATTGGGTGCAATCTGCCTGTGTGCTTTGCTCTAATGGTTGCGGCATGGACATAGGAGTAAAGGATGGCAAAATTGTGGGTGTGCGTGGGCGAAAAGAAGACAATGTAAACTTTGGAAGGCTTGGTCCAAAGGGCATGCATGGATGGGTTGCCAACAACAGTAAAGACAGGCTGACAAAACCCTTAATCAGAAAAAACGGCAAACTGGAAGAAGTAAGTTGGGATGAGGCAATGGAACTGATCGTAAAAAAATCTAAAGAGATTATAGAGAGGAATACAAGCCTTGGCATCGGTTTTTATACATCGGGGCAGCTTTTTTTAGAAGAATATTATACGCTTGGGGTGCTCGGTAAAGCTGGTTTAGGCACGCCGCACATGGATGGAAATACAAGGCTTTGTACTGCAACAGCAGCTGCCGCGTTAAAGGTATCGTTTGGTTCTGACGGGCAACCGGGTTCTTATTCAGACCTTGATACAACTGATTGCGTTTTGCATTTTGGTCACAACATCGCGTCGCAACAAACAGTATTATGGATGCGAATATTGGACAGGCTTGCAGGTCCAAATCCACCGAAGGTTATTGTGATTGACCCGCGACGAACGTATACTGCAGAAAAGGCTACTGTGCATCTGGCGCCAAAGCCAGGAACAAATATACCCGTAATGAATGGGCTGCTGAACCTGATTATAGATGCGGGTCACATTAACAAAGAATACATAGATGCACATACCCTTGGCTTTGAAGACTTAAAAAAAATCGTTTCAAAATGGCCGCCTGGCAGGGTGGAAAAAGTAAGCGGTGTGCCTGCAGAAAAGTTGCGGGAAGCGGCACAGATATTAGGCACTACAAAATCACTTGTGTCTACTGTTCTGCAGGGGGTTTACCAGTCGATGCAGGCAACGGCAGCAGCGGTTCAAATTAATAATTTACATCTTATACGTGGACTCATTGGCATTGATGGTAGTGGCATTTACCAGATGAATGGACAACCTACGGCACAAAACACAAGAGAGTGCGGGGCCGATGGTGATTTACCGGGGTTTAGAAATTGGGGTAATAAAGAACATGTACAACAATTAGCGGATTTATGGAATGTTGAGCCGGATAAAATACCGCATTGGTCGCCGCCAACACATGCCATGCAAATATGGCGATTTGCTGAAGCAGGTTCTATAAAAATGCTATGGATAAGCGGTACAAACCCGGCGGTATCGATGCCGGAACTGCCACGGATAAGAAAGATTTTACAAAAAGAAGAGCTATTTGTAATTGTGCAGGATGCCTTTGCAACCGAGACAACAAACTTTGCAGATGTAGTACTTCCTGCAGCAATTTGGGGAGAAAAAACGGGCTGTTATACTAATGTGGGTAGAACAGTACACATCTCGCATAAAGCAGTTGAGCCACCGGGCGAAGCAAAATCAGACTTTGATATTTTTATTGATTATAGCCGCAGAATGGATTTCAAAGATAAAGACGGTGCTGATTTGATTAACTGGAATACACCCGAGGAAGCCTTTGAAGCCTGGAAGGAATGTACCCGTGGAAGGCCTTGCGATTATACAGGAATGAGCTATGCAAAGCTTACAGGTGGTTCCGGTATTCAATGGCCTTGCAATGAAAAGTATCCTGATGGTACACCCCATATTTACACGGACGGCGTATTCAATACTGCTCTCAATCAATGCGAAACTTATGGACATGATTTAGATACAGGTGCAGCAGTTACCGAAGAAGAATACAAAGCAAAAAATCCTGATGGTAAAGCATTTCTGAAAGGTTCAGATTATATTCCGCCACATGAAATGCCTGATGAAGAATACCCGTTATGGCTTACTACCGGCAGAATTGTTTATCATTTTCATACGCGTACAAAAACAGGCCGTTCCAAAGAATTACACGAAGCTGCGCCGGATGGTTTTGTGCAAATTTCGGAACAGGATGCAGCAAAATATGGCATTGCAGAAGGTGATATGTTAACGGTTACATCCCGTAGAGGAAAAGTAATTGAACCTGCAAAGATTGGCGGCATAGAGCCGGGGATAGTGTTCATTCCTTTTCACTATGGCAGTTGGGATAATGACGACAGGCCACGTGCCGCAAATGAATTGACGCTTACTGAATGGGATGCAGTGAGCAAGCAACCTCACTTTAAATATGCAGCTGTAAAAATCAGCAAGACAGACGGAGTACTGCATAAAATTGGCGATGTGTTTGAAACCATCAAGGACAAACTTAAATTATAGGAGGCGTAACATGCATATAGGAAAATACATTGACCTTGTTCATAGAACTGAACTGGATTTGGTGAAAGCTTTTAAGCTGGTAGCCACTGCGCATAGCGATGAGGTGGATGTTTACCAAACGTGCGTGCTGCTGTCGTCGTGGTCGCAGGCACTGGCAGATGAAGTGGAAGTGTTTGCCAGGCATTATAAAGAAGAAAAAGATACCGAACCCGACAGGCTGGCGCAAACATTATTGAAGAAAACGCGTAAAGGGGGAATGGCTTTATTAAGAGATCTGCACGACTTGTATTTAATAGAAAGTGAAGTGCAGATCTGTTGTACCATTTTAAAACAAGGAGCAACCGGGCTACGTGACGATGCGTTGGTAGCCACCTGTGAAGAAATTGAACGTCAAACGAAAAGGCAATTGAGCTGGCTGATTACGAGAATGAAATCGGCTGCACCCCAGACTCTGATAGTGAATGAATGAGTAGTGTTACACGGTATTTTAAAAACTTTACTATACTCATTGCGATTCCTTTGTATAAAGTCGGGATGACCTGGAATGTAACAGCTTGCCTTCCTTTAATCTCATCTTTATCAAATTTAATCTGCAATTATAATTATCAACCCGCTACGTTTCGAAACAAGATTGAATTAAAATTCGGGTATAAAAATATTAGGCAAATCTGAATCAAATTGCGCTTTGGTCATTGAACTTTAAAGCCTGTCAGTTATAAGGCAAGATGATTTTAAATTCCGTTCCCTCATTTTCTTTTGATTCGACTTTTATTTCCCCGTCATGTGCTTTAATAATATCAAAACTTAATGATAGCCCTAATCCTGTTCCTTGTCCTGTAGGTTTGGTTGTAAAGAATGGTTGAAATATTTTATCAACTAGCTTTTGAGGAATACCATTACCATTGTCGCTTACCTTAATTTCAATCTTATTATTAATTTTTTTTGTTTGCACTGAAACAAGCGGCTTGTAAAATTCGCCGGCAGTTTTCTTCTTTTCATTAGTTGCGTAAAAAGCATTGTTATATAAATTGAGCAACACCCTTCCGATATCCTGGGGAACAACATTTATTTTACCAATTGATTCATCAAAGTCAGTTTTTAGTTCTGCATTAAAACTTTTCTCCTTTGCGCGAAGGCCATGATAACTTAATCGTAAATATTCCTCGCATAAAGCATTTATATCTGTCAGCTCTTTTATACCCGATGTTTGCCGTGAATGTTGCAGCATACCCTTTACAATAGCATCGGCACGTTTGCCGTGGTGATTTATTTTTTCTTCGTTGTCTTTTATATCATTTGCGATTCCCTTTACTTCTTCTAAATTTCCGTTATGAAGTTCTTCAACCAATTCACTAATCAACTCCTTATTTACCTCAGAAAAATTATTCACGAAGTTTAACGGGTTTTGAATTTCATGGGCAATGCCTGCGGTGAGTTCGCCAAGCGAAGCCATTTTCTCGGATTGTATGAGTTGTTGTTGCGTTGATTTAAGCTCATAATATGCTTTTTCAATTTCTTTTGACTGTTCCAATTCACGGGCACGGTTTCTTTCTCTTTCTTTCTGTACGACTCTGCGACGCATATAACTATTGATTGCGAATGCAATCGTGATAAGCAGCAACCCATAAACAATGTAGGCCCAGGTTGTTTTCCACCAGGGCTGATTTACAATTATCAGGAGTGACGCACCTTTCTCATTCCACACGCCTTTATCATTCGCTGCCTTTACATGAAATGTGTAATTACCCGGTGGAAGATTCGGATAAAAGGCCACACGCTGACTGCCCACGTCGCGCCAATCGTTATCATAGTTTTCCAATTTATAGCTGTACTTATTCAGTGCCGGGTTTGAAAAATGCAAAGCGACATACTCAATAGAAAGATTGTTCTGGTTATAAGATAGCGTAACAGTATCTGTCTCGTAAACCGGTTTTTTCAAAACAGCATTTTCCCCGGGTGTAATCGATTTATTGAACAGTTTAAGGTCAGTTAAAAAGACTCTTGGTGGAATTGAATTTTTGTTTATATCATCCGGGTTAAAAACGGTTATTCCATTTGAACCACCGAAAGCAAATAAACCACCCGAAGTTTTCAGGTAAGCGCCATCAGCAAACAATTGCCCTTGTATGCCGTCGGCGATCGAGAAATTGTTGAATTGATCGGTTTTTAAATCGAACCGGCTCAGCCCTTCAAACGTACTCAACCACAAAGCGTTGTTTTTTTCATCAGCTAAGATACCCTGGATACTCATCGAAGGAAGGCCTTCATTTCTTGTGTACGTTTTTATTTTTTTTGTCTCAACATTGTATTTACTTAAACCACCAGACCAGGTGCCTACCCATACAATACCATCAGCGCCTTCATACAATGAATTAATATCCTGCGTTGTAAAAACATCACCTGCATTTTTATCATATCCATGCATTTCTATTTTACCTGAGGGATAGTCGTATAAAAACAATCCATTATCGGTTAGTATCCACAACCCATGTTTTTTGCTTTCAAATACTCTTGTTGTAAGATTGCTGGTGCTATTGCTGCCTTTTAGCAAACTAAGATCATACTGTTTGTACGTTGCAGCATCTTTATCTTTTTTATATAATCCACCGGTAGTGCAGAGCCATTCATTTCCCCGGCTATCTTTATAATGATACCTTACATTTGCCGTTTGTGGTAATCCGGGAAGCGTAAGAGGTTGAAATGAAAGTGTGTTTTCCGAAAATTTCCGAAGACCCGAATACATTCCGATATAAAATTCACCCGGTGTGTTTTCCCAAAAGGCTGAAATACCATCGCTCCCATTTTGAATGCGGGAGTAAGCAATACTTTTTACGTCTCCTGTTCGGGGATCAAGAATGTTTAGTCCCGATGTTGCGCTGGAACCTCCTGTGGAGATCCATATTTTACCATCGCTGGCTTCATATATATTATTTGCCCACCCGAAAGTAAGCGAGGTTTTATCGCTGGTACCATAAGAATAAGATTTCAGTAAAATCTTTTCATTATATTTTATCAAACCAGTGGTCTGGGTACCTATCCACAGTGTTCCGAAACTATCAAAACCAAGGTCAGTGATCCCCGCACGTGCCAATACACTTTGAGGCCCGGTGGTGAATTCGGCGAATTTCCCCGTTCTACGGTCAAAAAACTGCAGGCCGCCGTTAGTACCTATCCAGATATTTTCGTCTTTGTCGAAAACAATTGTTCGCGGAGCATAATAGAGGTCGTTCGTTTTGTAAAGTCCTTTTGAATACAATATTTTATAAGTGCCAGTAGTCAGATCAATATCAAATAACTTCAACTGCTGTGAAATAAGCCACATGTGTCCCTTTTTGTCAAAAATTATATCTGCGGCAAAATCATTGTTTTTATATTCTTTATCAATCAATTGAAACCTGGATAATTTTCCTTTCCTATCAATCTTGAATAATCCTGTCCAGCTAAAAATCCAGATATTACCATTACTATCTTTTTTTAACCTGTAAATATTTAACAGGTGCATCTCGGCAGGTATGGGAAGTATCTTTAGTTTCTCTTCATTGTTATCTTTGTACAATAGCGGAGTAGATACTGAGTCGCCGTCGTAGGAGGTTATTCCAAAATACATTCGTCCGTTATCATCTTCGCACATATCATGTATGTTGAGCCCGGTAGCTTTTGAATGAGAAAGCAGGTTGGTAAATTGATACTGCCGGAATGTTTGATCAGCCGGATTATACAGATTCAAAAAAGAAGGTGTGCTGCTGATCCATATTTGCCCTTTTCGGTTCTGAAATATTCCCCAGACTTCAAGGCCATGTATTGTGTTGGTATCATTTGGATTGAAATAATATCTTTTAAATGTGTAGCCATCGTAGCGCGCTAACCCGTTGAGGGTTCCTGCCCATATATAACCGAGACTGTCAATTAAAACCCTGCTTACCTGTACACCGGGTAATCCATCTTTTTCTGTGAATTGAGTAAAGTTTTCCGTGTTCAGTTGTGAGTAAGTCTTGGCAGATGACAATACCATTATAGTAAAGATCAGTCCGGTCTTTAAAGGAATGAGTGCTTTCAGATTAAAGGTCATTATCCTGGTGTTATTATTTAAGATTGCAAAAGCCAAGATATATTAATAATTTCTCTGAATGGTTGGCTGTGAAATGGCTTGCACTCTCCATTTTTTTCTTGGCTAAATAAACTTCCATTTTTTCTTCAGGATCTAATAGTAAAAGTGATAACAAATTTTATAATCGTAAAGGTGGTACAAAAAAATTATCCATTATGAACTATTTCCAGTTATGCTTTTTGTATTGTCGTCAAAGCAGCCCGATTTCTGGTTTTTAACACGTTCACATAAATTTAATGACTAATTAAAAGGAATGGAAGAATTGACCCTAACGCTCATGATTTGAAAAAGGAGTTCCACTTACAATGATTCAAAAGATAACCCGGGCATTCTTGATCTTAGAACGCTTCTGAGATATGAAGGGCATATCTAAAAATCGTTGGAGAATGCATTGAAAAAACTTAAAGACGTCTTAAGGTTATTACGATTTAGAAGAATTTCAGTAAAGCATCTTTGCGGGCCCGGGAAACATTCACGGAAGAATTGTCACTCATAACAAGATAACCCCCCTCGCCACGAACGTATCTAACAACTTCGTTGAGGTTAACCATGTAAGAATTATGGACCCGTACAAAAAAGTTGTAATCCTGTATCTGCTCTTCTATTTTTTTTAGGGTTCGGCAGGCAATCACTTTATTTTTATTCTTCAAAAAAATATGTGTGTAATTACTATCCGCTTCAAAATACACAACCTCGGTGGTGGGAATTAATTCAAAGCCTTCTGCCGTTGGTACAGCAATCTTATTAAAGCCGCTGTTAATGCCAGCCATTTTTTTTAGTAACATCTCAAACTGTTCAGGCATTGGTAAATGGCGCTGTTCTTCAACCTTCTTAACAGCATTTATTAACTCGTTTGGCTCAACAGGTTTTAATAAATAATCAAGGGCACTAAAATGGAAAGCTTTAATTGCGTACTGGTCATATCCTGTAGTAAAAACGACCGCAAAACTTATTTGAGAAAGTTGTTCGAGCATTTCAAATCCATTCATCTGCGGCATTTCAATATCGAGAAATACGAGATCAGGCTTGTAAAGCTCAATTGCCCTCAAACCTGTTGCCGCGTCATTGCACTTTTCTAGCACCTCCACATTCGCACAATACTCTTTAAGTAATATTTCTAACGTTTTAAGGCAATGCATCTCGTCATCTATAAGTATCGCTTTGATCATTATTAAAGGGGAATTTTAATGATTACTTCTGTACCCCCCGCACTGCCATCGGGAAGTACTAAATCATTTATTGCAATGTGGGTTCCCAATTGGTCCTGGCGCTGCAGCATTGCGATACGGTCTGCTGTAATGCTCATGCCCATCGATTTATAGGAAAGTGCAGATTTGCTTTTCAATTCAGTCGCTTTCTTCCTCCCAATGCCGTCATCTGCAATTTTGCAGAACAAAAATTCTTCCTGTGTATAGAGTTTAATTTCCAGATGCCCGCTTTCTTTTTTATGCATTAATCCATGCCAAACGGCATTTTCAACATAAGGCTGAATAATAAGAGGCGGCACCCTGATTAAGCTTGTATCAACCAGGTCATCTGTAATAATTTTATAGGAAAACTTATTTTCAAAACGAAGCGATTCCAGCTCAAGGTATAGTTGCAACGCTTCCAATTCACGTTCTAACGGAATAAAGGCTTCCTTTGAATTCTGGAGAATTAACCTTACCAGCCTTGCAAATTTTGCCAGGTATTCCGATGCCAGCAGCCTGTTATTTTCAAGAATGAATAAATTGATAGCGCTAAGCGAATTGAAAATAAAATGGGGGTTCATCTGTGCGCGCAGCGCATGCATTTCCAGTTGCGACAATTTTTTCTGGCTCTCCAGCTTTTGAATTTGTAATTCATTTTCCGCAAGTTCACGAAGATTCCTTTCATTTTTGCGTTTGAGTGATATGGTGCGAAAAATAATCCCGCTTACTATGATTAAACAAAGAAAGCCTATGATAAGAATTTTTTTCTGTGAGGAACTTTGCGCCAACTCCTGCTGCCGGATTTTCAATTGCTGCCCACCGATGAGCTTTTCATTGTTTATCAGATTTATCTGTTGTTCATATTTGTAAGCAGCAAATGTCCCTTTTGTCTGATCGCTTACTACAGTATCTTTTATAGCTATATATTTTCGATAATATGAGTAGGCGCTGTCTCCTTTATGCAGCCGGTCATAGACCAAATAAAAAACCTGGTATCCATCACGGATAAATTGCCGGGATTTTGTTTGTAAAGATAACTCAAGACCTTCGCGTGCATATTGTAAAGCTGCCTTATTATCGTTGAGTGCGAAATAAGTTTTGGCAATATCCAATAATACCCGCTTTATTTCATTGCGGTCATTTAATTTACGATGCATTGCCAGGCCGCGAAGAAAATTTTGCAAGGCTCTTTCATAATCTTTTTGCAACAGGTAGGTTTCTCCTGTACTCACGAGGTAAACACGAAGATCTTTATCAGTGATTTTAGTGGTATCGAATAAATGGTAATAATGCCACGCTGAATCATATTGATGCAGCAGGCTGAATAGTTCAGCGTATTCCATTCTGGTCCATGTTTCATATGAGCCATCAATGCGGCTTTGGATTGTTTCGTGGGTATCAGTCTGAAACATCAGGCGATAATAATTTAATGCAGTATTATAATCTCCGATTTCCCGGAATATTGTTCCAAAACTTGTCAAATCATCTGATAACCATACGTCATTTTTTTGAACAATGGCAAGCTGATGAGCTTTTTGGTAAAAATAGAATGCCGAATCATAATTGCCTTCCTGGTAATGAATAACGCCCATAGCATTTAAAGCATTATACATTATAGTTGTATCTTTGGCAATCAAACTTTTTTCATATTGCCTTTGTGCAATCTGGTGATCCTCATCATATTTGCTTTGACCAAAAATCGCAAATGATAAATTGTCGTAAGCATTTTCAATGCCGCTTTTATTAGTTGTTTTTTCAAACCAGTCAATGGATTCTCTCGCTAATGCTTCTGATTTTACAAGGTCATTGTCAAAATATTCAAAGATGCCAGATTGATTTGTAACAGACGCTGCAATACCATGGATATAACCAAGCGCTTTGGACTGCTTAAAAGCCAACGCTTCAAAGTACTCAGCTGAATCTCTTATCAAGAGCCGAATATATTGGGCACTCAATTCATTCATGCAATCTATCCTGGAGGTGTCTTTTAATGACGGCAATATTTTTTGGAGGCTGTCAATCTTATCTCTTTGTGCAAGGCATATTGAAGAAAAAATAAACAGATAAAAGGCTATAAATAAAAACAACCTTCTAAAAAAAGTAGTTTTAACAAAAACTACGACCCTGCAAGTACTTGTGTTTACAGGCATATTAAAGATTGTTCTTTAAAGTTAACCATTTTAATTTCCAAGTAGTGGTGTGTGTAATCTAACAACCCGAAGAACAAGAACAACGCAAACGACCATTATACATTTTCAGATGGGTAGATTATCAAATAAATAAATAATTGGATTAATTATAGCAGGGCTCATTAAATTTTTTGACTGAACTTTTTTTATAATAAAAAGTAAAAAGATTGTTGCAAAAACTATTTACAACAATCTTTTATTTCATGCTGATTTGCCTGTTTCTTATTTACCTGTTAATGATGTTCCAATTACTGGCTTTTAACTTCTATCCCTTTCTAATATCTTTTAAACCTAAGTGCGCTTACATGCATGCCAACGAGATTTCCCTGGTTTAAGCCAACAAAATTAGAAGTACGAACGTGTATGCCGCCATAAAGACGCGAAAGCCCAATTTCATTTGCACAATCAGAAAATTTTGTAAATGTCCGCGGAGTAAATCCGAGACTGTTAATACTATAATCTGTGAAAGTAGTATTGTTACCAAAAATATCTGCAAGCACTCTTGCACAGGCACCAGCCTGCACTGAATGTGCGGAGGTATAGTCAGGGAATGGTGGTGTTGGTATTACTGGAAACCCATGTTGAATTAAAATTGGCTCTTATAAACGTTATTGGCCTTTCCTGGGTATACTGATATTTAGTTTTATAACATGATACTATAGCATCGGCAATAGCGATACCCACTTTGCAATAGGCTTCAGCCGCCACCGAAAGGCTCGAATTTTTATCGGCAAGCACGGCACTTAACATGGAAATAGACACACATGGCCCAGGCAAAGCAGCCCAATACTTAGCAATAATAATATGCTCGGGATCCTGGTTGACAGATTCATTATATACCTCTAATTCATCCTGGTAGAATTTTGATGAAGTCTCGATAGAATATGCAGGGGGTGGTGGCGGTTGCGTACTTGCATGCATTGTTCTTTATAAAAGTTCTGTTCTTGCCCCAATAAGGAAGTTGAGCGAATTGACCTGATTGGGCAACCCATAATCCGGGGCCTACCGGAGATACATATGTTGGTGGAAACGGATTAAGGTAAGCCTGGTCTCCTCCATCTGATACTGACCATGCATATATTGCATTAGAGACATGCCTGGCCAAAATTTACAGAACGGTCAATAACATATTTTGGAATTACTGATGTAAATAATGTATCTGAATGAACGTTTCCAATGAATCAATTGTAAAATTTTGCGACGGGGATGTATTGCCAAACATGTGATGAACCATGTTAGCCAAAGCAGCGTTAGCACAAGAAGGATAAAAATATTTCTCTCCGCAAACTACTTGTGGCAGCGCAGGCATTTCATTTAGCTGGCTCTGAATAGATTTATCTGCGGGAATGCCTGGCACAACTGATTCATATAAAGCAAGCCCCATGTAACCGAATGTTCGTGAAATAATAGGCCCCGGGCTTTGATTAGGTGTCGTGCGTGAAAGTTGAATCGCAAGTGCATACCACTTTGCCGGTACATCGGCGCCTGCTTTTACCGCCAGTTCATTTTGAACATCCGCATTATATCCTCCGGTTGCGGGCTGATCGCAAGCAGGGCCAGGATGGTCATTTTTTCGACAGCTTACATTTAAAATCAATGAATGCACCTAAAAGCATCAGTATAGTTTTAGTTTGCTTTTTCATTTCTTTTAATTTAAATAGTGTTGAATAATTGAATAAAAACCCGAAGCTATTTTACAAGGCATTGTATAAGAAGCGCTAAAGATTAACTAACAGAAATGAAGTGCGATTCGTGGAAATGGAAGTGTAGGTTGCTGAACCAGGAAATAAATCATCTCCATCTTTTCCATGGTGTTCTCCTTAATTTGCCAAGCCAACACGATTCGCAGAATTATTGAATGATTTTGGAAACAAAAACAGGAATTACAAGCGCTATGAACTCAAAAGCGTGTTGCCGTATATCGAGCTTTTCGCAGTGGGTTTGTTCTGATCAATTTTTAGAACAGTGTTGCGGTAAATTTATTCCCGTAGTCGTGATTTAGCCCTACGGACATCAAACAAAATAAAATCACTAAGGTGGGCTTTTTGACGATTTCTCCTATAACGCCGATGTCATTGTTTCTCCTGATTTTCACGTGGAATGCTTTAGCGCGTTACTCACTGCTCCCGTCTAATAAAGTAAACCTACTTAATTTCCTCAAACCTATGCTGTGGCTAATTTCTAACGAACCACTTGTTTGATTTCGTCAAACGTTTTTTAAAACGATCATTATTGAGTTCGATATTACCGGTAAGAAAAGAATTCGTCAATGCTTCCATTCGCTCTTCTGTGTCAGTCATTAAAACTTCCATTCGATTGGATAGTTTGTCTGAAAGTGAATTCCACAATATTTTTTTTATCTATTTGATTGAACTCAATCTTTGAAAAGGAATTTTTTAATGCACCGATTAAATTAAGATCATTTTGCGAATGTCAAATATTCTGGCAAAATGCTGAAGAATATTACCTGGCAATTCTACAATCAGAAATTCAAAATTATCCGTTAGTTTAAATATCTTTATTCACGCCTGGCAATTTGATTGACGCAACGCAACAATACGAAAAAACGAAGGTTTCCGATAGTAAAATTCAAAGAATTGCGGGAAAAGGAATAGCGTCCTTACATAAATACGAACGTTGGGCGTAATTATTTCAGACTTCATGGCAATTAAGGACTACTGCACTTTCATCAAGGTTGGACAATTGAATTACATGGAAAAATTACTTCACAAAGGAGAAGTATTTTGCAAGCCTTTTAAGTATTTCACTGCTGCAGAACAAGGCAGTTTACGCCATGACAAGTATGAAGGATCTGCTTACATAACCCAAATTAGAAACATAGAGCTTCTTGACCCTATAACTAATAAACCATTTGCCAAAGCTACTTCCGGACAGTTATATTACCATCATCCAGGAGACAAGGGAAATATTTATTGCTCATACGGTATTGAAACTGGTTCTCTTGACCTATCGAATGACATAATCAAAGCGTTTAATCTTGACATGAATGGATTGAATTTTGGAGACACTGCAATCATAATTTTCGACCCCGGAGAATTTATACAACGAGTAAAAAACGAAGTGGAAAGGGTTGGATATATTTTTCAATACAGTCCGGTGATTTATTATGATGAGAAAAAACATCAAGGAGAACTGTCTCCATTTTACAAGTCGAAAAGATTTAATCTGCAAAATGAAATTCGTTTTTGGATACCAAACAAGTTAGACATTGACTTAACCTTTAGAATTGGTGACATTTCGGATATTGCGAAACTTTTACCTAAAGACGACATTCAAAAGCTTGGTTATAGTCGCATATAACTACGTCCAACATTCGACTTGCTTCTATGCTGGCTTAACGAATAACAATGAACTTTTGTAGTACTATCAGCTAATATCGCGCAGAAGTGCTTCTATCAGCTTTTTGTTGTTAACTTCATCATCAGTTTTTCAATCGGCCGCGGCTCCGGCTTTGACATTATAAAATACCAGCACAGCAACAAGCCGTCGACCGTTACCTGCAAGCCGTACAAACTTGCACCAAGCCTATGACTCAAATAGATACATTCTTTAAAATCGGCTTGTAATTTCTAAAATATTAGATGCAGCAAATTAAATTCAAACTCTCTAAGAAATCATTAAGCAGTGTCGTTGCCGCATCTACTGTCGGTACATTAATAGAATGGTACGATTTCTATATTTTTGGAATTTTAGCCACGATTATTTCCACGAAGTTTTTTCCCAAAGAAAATGAGACTGCGGCGTTTCTAGCCACTTTAGCCACGTTTGCGGCAGGGTTGCTGGTACGACCATTTGGAGCCCTGTTCTTTGGACGTTTGGGTGATTTGGTTGGAAGAAAATATACTTTCATGGTTACGCTGGTGCTTATGGGTGGTTCTACTTTCGCTATTGGTTTGGTGCCTGCTTATGACACAATTGGTTTTTGGGCGCCGTTAACAGTACTTATTTTACGGCTCTTACAAGGATTAGCAATTGGTGGCGAATTTGGTGGCGCTGCCACTTTTGTTGCAGAACATTCACCTCCTGGAAAACGAGGGTTTTGGACTTCATGGATTCAAATGACAGGAGGCGTTGGTGTAATTGTTTCATTTGTTGTTATTTTAATCACAAAAATGTCAATGTCCGCATCTAATTGGGAAGTGTGGGGTTGGCGCATCCCCTTTTTGGCATCTGTCGTTTTAGTAGTGCTGTCTGTAATTATCAGAAAAAACATGGCAGAATCGCCGTTGTTTGCAAAAGCCAAATCCGAAGGCAAAACTTCAACCAATCCTTTGAAAGAATCATTCGGCAATAAAGCCAATTTGAAAGTGGTGCTATTAGCAATATTCGGGCTAACACTCGGGATAGGCGTTGTGGGTTATTCTTCTACTTTTTATGTACAGAATTTCCTTATCAAATTTATGTTTGTTGATTATGACCAGATTAATTGGCTCCTGATAATTGCATTCTCTTTAGGCGCTCCGTTTTACATATTCTTTGGTTGGTTATCCGATCATATTGGCCGCAAGCCTTTGCTTATGCTGAGTTTGCTTTTAGCAATTGTATGCTTCCGCCCTATTTATCGGCAAATTTATCAAACCATTAATCTTGAGAATAAAATAGAAAATAAGTCGGCAGCAATTCTTGATGTTAAACGGCAATTTTTATCTGACAGCGATTCATTAATTACCACTACCACGCAACGTTTTTATACAGATGGAACTAAATACAAAGAAGAAAGAAAACAAATTATTGCTATGCTCAAACCTGGAAAAACAGAAATGATAAGAAACATAATAATTAATAATCACGACTTTAAAACACTGATTTTTTTTCTTTTTCTTTTAATGTTTATTGTCACGATGTCGGCCGGTCCGGCAGCCGCTTTCCTCGTAGAAATGTTTCCGTTAAAGATCCGGTATACATCCATGTCATTTCCTTACCATATCGGTTACGGCATATTCGGTGGGATGTCTCCTTTTATCTCCACTTATTTAATTGGTGAAGCAAAGGATGCTCACTCTAACGAATATTTTTTGGCAGGTTTGAACTACCCTATTGTATTAATGACGGTTGCTTTTATCATAGGAATGTTGTATCTCAAAGAAAATAAGACCAGCAAGACTGCCGTGTTAACGGCTTTTACCAGAAGCGATAAGGTAAAGAGACTTCTCGGCATTATCTGGATGCTATTCGGATTGGCCGCTTTTTATTTAGGCATATTTAAATTAGGGATTCCAAAAATCATGTCAGGCAATCAGGATGATTTAATCTTTGGCATTATTGCGATGGTCATTATAACGCCGATTGTTACTGGTGGATTACTTCTTTTTGGTAAATATGCACTACAGGGTGAATATAAGGAGTAAGCGATTCTCATTAAATACATTTTCGACACAGCTCGTCAGCAGGTAACAAAATGTATTGTCAAAATGCAGGCTAACGGAATGCACAATTTTAATCGAATAGTCAATTGCATTCGATAAATAAGTTTTATAATTGACACTAAATTTTGTCCGAAATTTGTCCGCAAAGCTCATAATACGTTGATAATAAAATTTAAAGTCGGGATGACTGGATTCGAACCAGCGGCCTCTTCGTCCCGAACGAAGCGCGCTACCGGGCTGCGCTACATCCCGAAAATTTTTCACCTTTATAGAAATAATTATTGTACTCTGTAACACAGCCCGGATGATCCCGATTGCTACCGGGACGGCCTCTTCGTCCCGAACGAAGCGCGCTACCGGGCTGCGCTACATCCCGAAAATTTTTCACCTTTATAAAAATAATCATTGTACTCTGTAACACAGCCCGGATGATCCCGATTGCTACCGGGACGGCCTCTTCGTCCCGAACGAAGCGCGCTACCGGGCTGCGCTACATCCCGAAAATTTTTCACCTTTATAGGAATAATCATTGTACTCTGTAACACAGCCCGGATGATCCCGATTGCTACCGGGACGGCCCTCTTCGTCCCGAACGAAGCGCGCTACCGGGCTGCGCTACATCCCGAAAATTTTTCACCTTTATAGAAATAATCATTGTACTCTGTAACACAGCCCGGATGATCCCGATTGCTACCGGGACGGCCTCTTCGTCCCGAACGAAGCGCGCTACCGGGCTGCGCTACATCCCGAAATATTTTTCACCTTTATAGAAATAATCATTGTACTCTGTAACACAGCCCGGATGATCCCGATTGCTACCGGGACGGCCCTCTTCGTCCCGAACGAAGCGCGCTACCGGGCTGCGCTACATCCCGAAAATTTTTCACCTTTATAAAAATAATCATTGTACTCTGTAACACAGCCCGGATGATCCCGATTGCTACCGGGACGGCCCTCTTCGTCCCGAACGAAGCGCGCTACCGGGCTGCGCTACATCCCGAAAATTTTTCACCTTTATAAAATAATCATTGTACTCTGTAACACAGCCCGGATGATCCCGATTGCTACCGGGACGGCCTCTTCGTCCCGAACGAAGCGCGCTACCGGGCTGCGCTACATCCCGAAAATTTTTCACCTTTATAGAATAATCATTGTACTCTGTAACACAGCCCGGATGATCCCGATTGCTACCGGGACGGCCTCTTTGTCCCGAACGAAGCGCGCTACCGGGCTGCGCTACATCCCGAAAATTTTTCACCTTTATAAAAATAATCATTGTACTCTGTAACACAGCCCGGATGATCCCGATTGCTACCGGGACGGCCTCTTCGTCCCGAACGAAGCGCGCTACCGGGCTGCGCTACATCCCGAAATTTTTTCACCTTTATAAAAATAATCATTGTACTCTGTAACACAGCCCGGATGATCCCGATTGCTACCGGGACGGCCCTCTTCGTCCCGAACGAAGCGCGCTACCGGGCTGCGCTACATCCCGAAAATTTTTCACCTTTATAAAAATAATCATTGTACTCTGTAACACAGCCCGGATGATCCCGATTGCTACCGGGACGGCTCTCTTCGTCCCGAACGAAGCGCGCTACCGGGCTGCGCTACATCCCGAATATTTTTCACCTTTATAGGAATAATCATTGTACTCTGTAACACAGCCCGGATGATCCCGATTGCTACCGGGACGGCCCTCTTCGTCCCGAACGAAGCGCGCTACCGGGCTGCGCTACATCCCGAAAATTTTTCACCTTTATAAGAATAATCATTGTACTCTGTAACACAGCCCGGATGATCCCGATTGCTACCGGGACGGCCCTCTTCGTCCCGAACGAAGCGCGCTACCGGGCTGCGCTACATCCCGAATATTTTTCACCTTTATAGGAATAATCATTGTACTCTGTAACACAGCCCGGATGATCCCGATTGCTACCGGGACGGCCTCTTCGTCCCGAACGAAGCGCGCTACCGGGCTGCGCTACATCCCGAATATTTTTCACCTTTATAGAAATAATCATTGTACTCTGTAACACAGCCCGGATGATCCCGATTGCTACCGGGACGGCCCTCTTCGTCCCGAACGAAGCGCGCTACCGGGCTGCGCTACATCCCGAAAATTTTTCACCTTTATAGAAATAATCATTGTACTCTGTAACACAGCCCGGATGATCCCGATTGCTACCGGGACGGCCCTCTTCGTCCCGAACGAAGCGCGCTACCGGGCTGCGCTACATCCCGAAAAATATTCAAATATAAAAAATCCTTTGACTTCAATTCTTATGATTTTAATAATAATAACGCACCAGTATCAGAAGCTATATGGGAGTAAATTATTTTTTCCGTCCGACAAATCTTATTACTGAACCTTTTCCATTATGAAACAGTCCTTCGCTCAATTCAATTTCTTTTTCTGCTAATTCTATAATTTCATAATTTGCAAAGTCTGACTTTAATTCGTCAATTGAGAATAACATCGCTATATCTTTTGGTCCGCCAACTTTTTCATTCTTAGAAATGTAGTCAATGTGTCTTTTACTAAATGCTTCAAAAATAATTAACCCGTTCTTACGCAAATATTTGTCAAGTGTCTTGTGGTATAATGATTTAATGTCTGCCGGAAAGTGTGCATAAATTAGTGCAATTGCGTCAAATTGTTCGGTGCTATAATTCAATGCCTGCAATTCACCAACCTGGTAGTCTATTGTCACCTTATTAGTTTCTGCAAGTCGAAGGGCTTTGATTTTTCCTTCTGCGCTTATGTCAAACGCTGAAACCGTCCAACCAAGTTTGGCAGCAAAAACTGCATTACGTCCTTCACCTTCTGCCGGAAAAAGTATGGTCCCGACATCTAACTTCTCTAATTGTTCTTTTAAGATAGTTGTTAGGTTGTTCGCCATAAGCAAATTCGTCTTTACTATACCTGTCATTCCATCTGTCAACCCAGGTTTCATTCATACTTAATTAGTTTTGTCGTCTTTGCAAATTTACTGCGCGTTGAATGCGACTCAACAGAATCATTAGTGCGAAAAATTCTGCCGGGTTTATCTAACTCCAGGGACCGGTTCGCGTGTTGCGTGCGCAATTAATTATCCTGGTAAATAATCTCCCAATAAGTTCCAGTCCATACTATTTCCCCAACCTTGTCCATGGTCGCTTGTATTTTTAATTTTATGGGCATCTCCAATTCGATATTCACCATAACTTAATAGTGATAAGATAATACCGGGCCGCAGGTGCTCACTTGCCCAGGTTAAAGGTGAGTTACCGTTTGCATCTTTGGCCGTTTTGTCTGCGCCATGCTCGATTAAATAAGAAATTGTCTTTTCATCAGCGTAAGCTGCAGCTCTATGTAACGGCGTTTCTCCTTTTGTTCTTACATCGCGCATGAATGCTCCTGTTTCTAACCCGGAAATTGTTTTGGCATTTACATCTGCACCCTTGTCAACAAGTAATCTGACTACATAGAAATAATAAGGCCTTCCAGCTTTTGCAAGAGCACCATGTAACGGGGTCTCGTTGGTTTTATCTACATGAGCATTTACATCTGCGCCATTATTAATTAGAAAATCACACACTTTCCAGTGTCCGAAAAAAGCGGCATTTCCTAATTCTTTATTTAGATCGATACTATCAAGACTGCCTCCTGCTTTTAGAACTGCTTTTAACCCGGTTGTATCATTATAATAAACAAGCCATTGCAGGAGTTTTATTTGTCCTTCATGTAATAATTCTCTCCAATTGGGCCTGTCTAAGAACTCAAGAATATAATCTGTTCGCCCGCGGCTAATTAACTCCGTTATTTTTTGGGTTTCCATAATTGCTTATTATTAGATAGCGTTTTTACTGACCGGTTAAAGTTAAATTTTCAGAAAATTTTTAGCAAATGATAGAGTTGATTTAATAAATAAATTGAAAGATGTATACACAGTATCCGCCATAATCTAATTCGCGTTTAGTGATTTTAGAAATCTTGTCTGAAGCCTTTCTCCGAAAAGAATTTCGTCTGCATGGTTTTAAGTTAGCCATTAAACCAACGCATAATGTGATTATAATTTGTTCAATACTCAATAAAAAAGGTGACGTTTTTAATCGTCACCTTACAATATCATCAATACTTTTAATATTGCTTAACGACATGATAAAAGAAAATATCGGGCGCACCTTCAACTCCAGCTTCGGTCATTTTATCCTTCAGGTCTTTGGAACTCATAAAGGCTTCGGCTTTTTTCATATCATTCACAACAAGAACTACCGATACCATATGGGGATCATCTATAGCCTGATTAATGCCCCTGTCAGTAAGGCCTGCATCCATTCTTGCCTGTTTGTGACTGTCGAAAGCTTTTTTCCATGCATCCCAGTCTTTTACTTTTTGGGTTATTATTACCCGGCTGGTGGATGAATTGGTAGTGCTGTCGTACCAACGGCTTTCCGCGAAAGTGAATTTTGGAGCGCCCAGCACGCCACCTTTTTGCATGGCTGCTTTAAGATCAGGCATCATGGAAAACTCCCTTGCCTTAGCGGTATCATCCATATGCAAGGC
The DNA here is from genome assembly GCA_963800635.1 of uncultured Chitinophagaceae bacterium. GTDB lineage: Bacteria > Bacteroidota > Bacteroidia > Chitinophagales > Chitinophagaceae > Ginsengibacter. Next base: position 148,224 of record CAWDCB010000001.1, on the reverse strand, counting down.
AACTAATACCATATTGCTGTCTTTAATGCTTCTGCCCACAACATAATTGTGAAGGCCATGAGCAAGCCGTGTAGAGTCGTGGCTTTCGTATGCCGGCAACCACTTATTAAAATTGGCCACTTTGTGTTTTATCAGCAAAGTCATTCGCGGAGCGGCCGGCGTTTCAGGTTGTTTTTCTGTGGTGGCAGTAGTGGTAGTGTCCGTTGTTGTTTCCGTTGTTTTCCCATCACTACCTGAGTTACAGGAAAATAATGTCAGCATAACAATCACAGCTGATGGCAAAAAGTTCAATCGTTTCATTGCAGAAGATTTAAAGGTTAAAAATTATAGCTGAAAGAATCCGTGGAGGCGAGCAGGTATACTAATATATAGTTTATTAAGTAAAGAAAAAAATTCCTGTTATTTATTACACGAGTGAAAACGAATTATAGGAATTCCTCACTTCATAATTCTGTTATGATTTTGCATCATTTATACCGCCAATGACTAGTGGTATGTCAATTATGTGCTACGCTTCGAACGTGAATTGTCGCGTGTAAACGGTGGCTTTCAGCACTAGCCACTGACATTTCACGTAACATAAAATGGTATTATACCAGGTGAAATGAAGGAAGTGAAATGCTTTATCAGATGCAAGCTTTCACTTGTTATCATCAAAGATGCTACATAATAAGGCTGCTAATACCAGCATATGGCCGCACATATGAATTCACGGGAACGACATTAGCATATGGCGGGGCGCAGTATTATTTCGATGTGTGCCCTTACTGCCATCATTACCTCTATAACGAATTAAAAATTGTAGTATTAGCAGAATATCTTTTTTTGAAGGCAGAAGGATTTTCACCTGTAAGTTTCTTAAATAATTTATTGAAATGGGAGAGGCTTTCAAATCCCACTTCATAGCAAGCCTCCGAAACACTTGCATCTTTTAGCAATAACGTTTTAGCCTGTGTAATTCTATATTGATTTACAAAATCAGTAAAGGTCATTTTTGTTTGCTTTTTAAAATACCTGCAGAATGCTGCAGTACTTAAATGAACATTTGCAGCAACGGCATTTACATCCGGCTTATTATTATAATTGGCATGGATATATTTGTAAACAGCGCCCATCCGTATCTTATCATCCATAAATAATTTGATGCTGGTATCCTGTTCATTGAGTTCTGTTATTTCATTAGATGTTGCAAGTATCTGAAAGACTTCTAACAAGTTTAATAGTTGTTCAAAATGTCCTTCACCTTCCATAGTTTTTAGTTTTTCTGCCACTATTCTTTTTGTTTCACCGCTGAAAGATAAGCCCAGGTAAGCCCTTTGAAAAAGCTGCTAGAATGTCGTCAAATTCCGGTGTTTCCCTGAACGCATCTCCCAAAAAGTTTTCTTTAAGCTGAACTACTATTTGCCTGTATTCTGTTTCAATTCCATAGTCAAAATTCAAATGAGGTACATTAGGCCCGATCAATACCAGGTCACTTTCCATATAGCTGGAGATGTGCTGTCCTACGTGACGTATGCCATTGATGGCTTCTACATAAACCAATTCATATTCAGGATGATAGTGCCAGAAAAAATAGTTTTTTAAACTTGGCTTGAATAGTTTGAAAGATTGCCCCGGAGTCAGGCAATACGATCTCTTTTTGAATTTTCAACTTTCCAGTTTTACTGCACAAAGCTCAAAAATGTCATGTAAAAAGAAAAGAATGTCAATACAGAGCAAATGATGGTCATTGCACATGCTGAAAGGCAATGTAATAAATAAGAACTTTGATATATTAAATCATTCAAAACTTGTTTTATGGAACAACAAACCATGGCCCCTACAATGGGAACCACCAATGCCCACAAAGATATCCCGGGCAATCCTTCCACATCAAAGAGCAGCAAAGTAAAACTAAATGACCGAAGTAATGGTAAACCGCTTACAATTATTGTCTGAAGAAGACTGGACACTTCTGGATTGAGAATGGCTATATAGTTGTCAAAAATGCAGTACCAAAAGAACAGGTAGAACGCCTTGCAAATTTTTTTGGGAGTTTGAAGAAAAAGATCCCAATGACCCTGAGACATGGTATGCACCACCCCGCGCTGAAATGAAGATGAAAGAACTAACTAACACGGGAATGGTGGAAATGTACAATCATCAATACTTATGGAATAACAGGCAGTACCCTAAAGTACACCAGGCATTTGCTGATATATGGGGTACAGAGAAACTTTGGGTTACAATCGACAGGGCAAATCTGAACTTTCCTATTCGCCCGGGTCACGAATACAAAGGTTTTATTCACTGGGATTATGACCCTGAAACCAAACCACAAAATGTGCAGGGTGTTTTGGCGCTTGCTGACCAGACAGATAAAAACATGGGCGGATTTCAATGTATTCCTGAATTATACAGAACCTATGATACATGGAAGCTGACACAACCGGAAGACAGAGATCATTTTAAACCTGATGTAACTGGTTTTGAAATCGTAAAAGTATCGATGGAAGCAGGTGATCTCTTAATCTTCAACAGTACGCAGCCGCATGGTATCCGGCCAAATATGAGTGGCAATAAAGTTCGTATGGCACAATACATTTCTATGATGCCGGCAGAAGAAGAAAATGAAGAACTTAGAGAATGGCGTATTTCGTCATGGAGGGAAAGAAGAGCGCCTGAAGGTTATGCTTTTCCGGGTGACCCACGAAAATGGGAACAAACGAAATATGAAACAGCAGAATTATCACCTTTGGGAAGAAAATTGCTTGGCTTGGATAAATGGTAAGTCTCCATCGTTTAACGAGGGTCAGAAAAAAATTACATGCCCGGTCGTTTTTTGTTTCCCCTGGAAGACGGAATTTCAAGATATCGCCCCACATCACATTATAATATTTAAGGTGCTAAAAACTTAACCGCTGAGAAAAGATAGAGGGTTTTGTGCCTGCGTATCAATGTTCTAAGCACAGATACGCTACAAAGAGTTTGATCGATGAAGAATAAATCAATGCTTATATTGACATAAATGATCGTTGCTTCCCGCTTTAAATCTTTTGTTTTCCGAAAGATGAATCACTAAGCCATTTCTTGAAATTTGCATATAGGCTGGATCTTTTTCCGAAAAGCGATGCTCCCAATCCACATTGAAACCCTGTGCAGTCGTGACTTTTGTAGCATTATTCCAAATTAGATTCTTTTTTTAGAACAGATATCGTGCTTGTTATTGACCTTAATATTGAGTCGGGAGTATGATGTACTTCCATAATTTCTGTTGATGGGTTAATAGTTTCAGCGTCCTTTGTGGAAAAATATTAGCGGCTGGTTTTATAGTTCTTTAATGTTAACGTCATACTTCCATATCTCATCGTTATGGATTGTGTTGCTGTAGTTTTATTTTACGCGAGTGTATGTTAGTTCCAAATCTTCTTCCCAGGTCCCACCGTCTTTTGATAGTTCTCCCTTACCGATAATTGTATTATCAGTGATTTTCCAAGTATACCGTTGTGAAAAGCCTGGCGCATCTCTCCACCATTTTAGAACTCCATCTTTAAATGAAACTTCATATTTTCTTGAAACTTTACGCTCATCAAAATACATCATAAAATATTCTTCGGTGGCATCATCGCTGCCAAAGATTGCGATACCTGTCGGGAAGTCTTCTTTATAAATTTCCGAGAACCACATCATAAATGCTCCTCCTTCAAGCCATTTGAAAGAAGAGTGTCCGTGCAATGTCGTGTTTGGAACAAGAGGATGTGTTCCTGTAGTTGTCCATTCACCAATAAGTACAGCAAATGGTTGAAGTGCTGGATTTGGAATTGCTGCTTTGTTCATGAAATCTTTATTTTACTATTAAGTGTATACCTATCCATATCTTTTTCAAACTCTGAATGAACCCCATGTTGGTAGCAGTCTTTTAAATTACTCCGTTCTCAAACTTTTCACAGGGTTTGTAACCGCTGCTTTTATTGATTGAAAGCTTACTGTAAACAATGCAATCAACATCACTAATATTCCTGCAGAAGCAAATAACCACCAACTCATCTCAATGCGATATGGATAGTTATGTAACCATTTATTTGCAGCTATATAAACTAAGGGCGTTGCGATTATCAAAGCGATTGCAACCAGCTTTATAAAATCTGTTGAAAGTGTCGTAACAATTTGTTGCACCGAGGCTCCAAGCACTTTTCGTATACCGATTTCTTTTGTTCTTTTGGCTGCCGATAAAACAGATAATCCAAACAAACCAATGCATGAAATGAATATGGTAAATATTGCGCTGAATAAAATAATCTGTTTCCATTTTTCCACATCAGCATATTGTTTTCTGTTTTCATCGTTTTTGAACACGTAAGTATAAGAGCTCATCGGGTAAAACTGCTGATATGTTTTTTGTATCCATTTTAAACTTGAAGCTGCCGTGTTGGGTTTTAGCTTGATATAATAAGATCCATATAAACCATTCATGGAAAATAATTGCGGTGTTATTTTTTTTGTTAACGCTGCAAAGTGATAATCTTTTATCACACCAATTACACGATACGTTTCATTACTGCTTCCTAAAATCTGTATGGTTTCACCAACCGGGTTTTTCCAGTTTGCCGCTTTTACAAAACTTTCATTCACAATAATAGATTGAGTAGAATCGGACGGAAACGCTGTTGAAAAATTCCTTCCTGCAACTAACGGAATCTTTAATAAAGGGAGATAATTTTCATCAACAGTTTCATCAACAAATCCAATGGTAGAACCAACCGAATTTTTCGTACCCGTGCCCCTTTCGCCTGCATTCTTTACACTCACACCAACAATGTTTGGGTTCTTAAGCAATTCATTTTTAAAAACAGCAGCATCGGTATGGCTTAGGCCGTTTTTATTTATGATAACAAGATTATTGTCATCATATCCCAAATCTGTTTTAGTCAATAAATTAAACTGTGCATAAATTATGCATGTGGCAATAATTAGAAATGATGCCAGCGTAAATTGCAATATCACCAACGATTTTTGGAGGTAATTTTTCCCTGCAATTTGAAAACGGCTATACAAAGTTTGTACAGGATTGTAACCGGATAAAACCAATGCAGGATAAAAGCCTGCAAGCAAGCCTGTGATAATATACAAAGCAATATAACCTGCAATTAATTTTGCATCGAACAAATAAGAAATTGCCAGTGCTTTGTTGGCAAGCTCATTAAACAACGGCAATAACAATTGCACCATTGCAATAGCTAATGCAAAAGCAACAGTGCACAGAAAAAATGATTCGCCGAGAAACTGGAACATCAATTGTTTTCTATCTCCGCCTACAACTTTTCGAATGCCAACTTCCCTGGCTCTTCTAACGGAACGTGCAACCGTAAGATTCACAAAATTGATACACGCAATCAACAACACAAACAATGCAATGGCTGAAAGTAGATAGGAATACATAGGATTGCTTCCATTAGTCAAGCCACTGCTTGCAGGCATTTTGGTGTCCAAATGTATGTCAAGATATGGTTGCAAGAAATAGGTGCCCATAGGAATATCATCAGGATTTCCTCCGTCATTTTTCAACATTTCATAAAAAGTTTGTTTCGCATCTGTAACATAAAAACTTTGCATTTGTTTTTCCACTGTTTGCAGGTTTGCTTTATCATCCAATAGTACAAAGGTGGTCAGGAAAGAATTAAACCAGTTATGAGTGTCTTTTGCATCAGCATCAGATACCTTGAAAGGCAGCAGGGCTTCGAATTGTATGGAAGAATTTTGCGGGCAACGTTTTGCAACAGCCGTTACTTTGTAAGGAATAAAGCTGGTATCTTCTTTTACCAACATTACTTTGCCTACAACATCAGTTGTTGCAAAATATTTTTTTGCGGCATCTTCGCTCAATACAATGGAATGTGGTTCTGTTAAGCAGGTTGTGGGGCTTCCGGATAATAAAGGGAATGTCAATACAGAAAAGAAATTGGAGTCAACATGCAACACACCACCCTGCTCCAGCACTCCGGTTCCCTTTTTTATGTCTTCAGTACCACCCTGCACACGAACAAAGGATTTTATTCCCGGAACATTTTGTGTGAACCTCGGCCCTTGTAAGAAACCTGTGCTGCCATTTGATTTTCTTGCAATACGGTAAATGTTATTTACATTCCTGTGAAACCTGTCGAAGCTCACTTCATCTTTTACATACAGCATAATAAACATGGCGCATGCAAGCCCAATGCTTAAACCAGCAATGTTGATAAAAGAATAAACCTTGTTTCGTTCAAGATTTCTGAAGGCGGTTTTGAAATAGTTTTTGAACATATTTAGAAAATTGTTTTAAAGTTATCCATTACTACTTGTATACCACTTTCTCAGTTTATTGATAATCAATTGCCTAATTGATTGATTATAAGTAAGTCCGTACGATTTTGTTACAGCTATGTTCAGTTTTGTTACGAGTTGCAGGGAAGCTAAATAAGCTGAAAGGTTATATTATTTTGAAGTGTCTAAATAAAGCGCCACCAACTCCTAAATCTACGCACCCTTTTGCACCGAAAAGTATTAATATATAATATCATATAATATTTTGCAAACTAATTTTTTTTCGGAAGTTATTCAAATTGAACCGGACGTTTAGTAGGCATGCCGAAAGGATCAAAAAAAGAATGAGTTATCTTCAAATAAAAAAAGATTGATTAAAAAGAACCATGGCATTCCTTTCAGAGGTTAACCGAACCCTCGCTAAAACAAAATTCTGTTTTACTAATAAAGGTTGTAATTTCCGTAAAGAACATGCTTACCTTCTACATACATAAACGTTATCAGTGAAATAAGCTGATGTTGCAAACACTTCCGGAGATATAAGAAGTAACCGTATTGTAAGAAGGTACTATAGCATCTGTGTAATAGCCACAACCATTCGCAAACGCCGCTTATGCCCGATCAACAAAACTTACCTCAGGAAGGGCTTTCAACAAACGAACCGGAATTTACAAACAGTAATAGCCTTCCGCCTCAGGAAATCGCTGAAGTGCAATCTGTCATTACCCAAACGGAATCTCAAACTACAGGAACTATGGAAGTACATCATTCACATTTATCTCATGGCGGAAAGAAAAAACTAAAAGAATATTTCCTCGAATTTCTTATGATATTCCTGGCCGTTACACTGAGTTTTTTGGCAGAAAATATTCGCGAGCATTATGTGGAACACCGGCATGCACACCAATATGCCATTCTTCTGAGCCAGGATATTAAAAAAAATACGAGCAGGGTAAAAGAGGAAATAGAACGAAGAAAAATCATGCAGGAAAGTTTTGATACCTTAAAAAGCGTTCTTAAAAACAACCAGCTTGATTCAAACGCGCAAATAGTAAAACATGCAGTCTTATTATCTGAAATTCTTCCGCTGGCTATAACAACCACAACTTTTGAGCAAATGCAAAACTCCGGATCGTTGCGCTACATACAAAATACGGAACTGGTCAGTTTATTGGCTGACTATTTTAATACACTGATCCCGCTTACGCAAACGGATATCCACCAGGAATTTCAATTGGTAAAAGATAACAATCAAAAATTTTTGCAGCAACATTTTAACCTTATGCAGGTGGACAGTGAAGATAATTTGTTAACAAGCCACCCCGACATTTATGATTGGGACAAAAGGTCAGCTATCCAGCTATATAATATATTATCAAATACAGACATCTGGAATCAATGGATTATTGAAAAAGATCTTATACCTATTCAACAACATGGGGACGCGTTGATAGAAGCTTTAAAGAAGGAGTATGATCTCGAATGAATTTTATTTTTATTACACGAATTATAAAAAGCAATTACACGAATTAAATGCAGTGTTTTCCTGCAGGATTTTCCTTTCATTTTTAATCAGCTAAGATATAAGGTAGATCGTTTAAATGTTTAGCTTAGTGATTTAGAAGGCCGGTCTAAACTTACATTTTTAAACGCCATTTACAACAACCACCATACCAGTTAATCCACCGCTTTTCTGATTACTCCCTGTTGCTTATAATGTTCTTTTCTAAGTTCGTCTTCATCGTCCATTTCGGGGCCCTTCATAACTTTGCGCCAGTCGATAGACCGGTTATAGCGTTTCATAGCAACCTGCGGGTCAAACACTTCTTTGGAAGGAAACACCAATGTATAAGGCCTGTAATCAGGCTTGCTGCTAAAGAAATCCTGCAGCAATGTGCCTGTTGCATCATACTGGTTTACATATGGAACGTTGAGGATTGTATAGATCGTTTTTAGGATCGAGCCAAAGTTCGCGTGGGTATGTGAAACATAGCCATGCTTTACATATGGGCCGGCCATCATTAATATGCTGCGATGTGCATCAATATGATCTACGCCTCCCTGCGGATCATCTTCAGTAATGATTACCAGCATGTTTTTCCAATAAGGTGTTCTTGAAAGAAAATGCAGTATTCTGCCAATCGCCAGGTCGTTGTCGGCAACATAAGAATGATAATATGGATATCCATACTCCGGCCTCGGGGATGCTGTATGGTCATTAGGAACCTGCATCGTAATCAATTGTGGCATTTTGTTTTTTCCTTTCAGCCATAATTTTGTAAACTCTGATTCGAATTGCTGCATGCGAAACTGATCGGGAATGTTCGTATTGAAGCCGGCATAATTATGACTGGTACGCGGGTATAAGGCTTTCTGCATAGGAACCATCACAGCATGCCCGGAACCAGTTGCGGTATCTGACCAGGCTTCCCTGTTGTGTGCTGTTTCATTGGCCTCGCCAAAATTGTAAAAGGAGATTTTGCTTCTGTCCATGGCTTCCCATAGCCCGCCACGCTCGGCATAATCCTCCGGATCCATGCTTCCTGTTGAACCGGGAAAACGCCTGCCGGATGCTTTAGAAAATAGTTTAGAAGTTTTATCCACGCTGGAATTTGTTTCAACCCATTCATTAGGAATCACACCCAGCATCCAGTGGTGGCCATGGATGGATGCATCACTATCACAGTAATAATTATCGCCGAAGGCAAATTGTTCTGCGATCTTCAAATGATTGGGCGCAATGTTCACATGATACAACGTCTTGTCTTTTGCTTCTTTTGGAATGATATTTACATTGATACCAAAACGAGCCAGCGTAGAATCTCCCAGGCCATTTTTTAATTGTCCGAGTACTTCGTCATATGTCCTGTTCTCTTTCGTGATGTAAACAATGTATTTGATCGGGCTTTTTCTCACGTTTATTAAAGGCGGCAATGGATTCTTTCCATCATCTTTCACACTCATTTTTATAAAAGTATTTTCAATAGCTTGTTTTGTATACACAGCCAATTGTTCTTCACCCGGCATCTTTATTTTTTGAAATGTCGCCAGTTGTATATCACCAATATAAGTTCCCTGTACCGGGGCAACGAAGTCTTTGCCGCCATTGGGACCTGCACCATAGCCGCGGCAACTGATTACATACAATTCTTTCTCATCTTTTGAGGGCAATACCCGCGCCGGGCCCCAACCCGTTGGTATCAGGCCTTTGGTAATTTTGGTTTCGACATCAATAACTGCTATTGCATTAAAGCCCAGCAAGGCGACATACAATGTTTTCTCATCTTTACTTAATGAAATACCAAAAGGAAGAAGCCCGCGATAATGATCTATCAGTGGATCCACTTTAATATTTATGTGCCCGGTGATGGTATGTGTACGGTAATCTATAACCGAAATATTATCATTGGTAGCATTGGTTACATACGCATACTTATTTCCTACGGCAATTGAATTGGGGCTAGCGCCACCCACTACTTCCGCTCCCTCCACCATCTGCCCTACCTGGTAACCGGTTTTGAATTTATCGATCACTTTATTTGTAGTGAGGTCAATCGTATAAACGCTCATGGCTTCCGGTGCCAATGGGCTTCCTACTCCAGGAATTTTTCTTCCGTTCAATGTATAACCTTCAATGGATTCTTTTGTATTGTTACCATATGGATGAAAAGGCAACAGCATGCTATCGAAATTCTTCTCAGTAAGATCAGGGAGTAGCGGGTAATCATACATACCAACATTTGCAACAAAGGCGATTTTTTTATCAGGGCTTAATGAAAGGCCAAAGGGTTGCCTGCCGGTTTTTATTGAAGCAGTTAATTTTTTTGTCGCAAGATCGATCCGTACAAGCCTGAAATTTCCCCTGTCCAAAACCAGTAGTTCATTACTGTTTTCATTTAACAAAAGATCAGATGTAAAGCTATCCTGGTAATCAACGGAATCAACTTTCCCATTCAATGAAATAGAATCAAGCCGTTGCAAATTATCAATGTCATATACTATTACAGCGCCATTATCGCCGCCGCTTAAATATACTTTTTTAGAATCAGGGGAAAAAGCAACTCCCAGGAAAGACCCATTTGAAAAAGGTGAAGCAATGCTGGCGTCATAACTTGGAACTCTTGTATTGGCAAGTGTTTCATTGTTTATGATGGTAAAAACTCCATTGTGAATGGTAACCGTTCTTTTACCATCAGGAGAAATCGCCATACCAAAAGGATCGTGCGTTATTTGAATCGTTTCACCAACCGGAGTTATATATCGCCCGCTTGCGAGTACGCTCTTGCCTTTCACATCGATATGGGTGTATTCATGAATTGCGGGAACCGTTAATATTTGGTAGTTTTTTTGTGCCTCCGATCGAATTGTAACAATAACAGTGAGTAAAAAGAATAGCTTATCCAAATGGTTTTTCATCGATGTAAAAATTAATAATTGTTTAGTAATTGTAATAGCAAATGATTCAAACTCCCGCCTCGCCTTGCCTCACCCCTAACCGTCTCCGGTGGAGAGCGGCCATGGAGCCGGTTGTAGCTGTGCGGCCAACCCTCATCTAATCATTTTTGCGGCGGAAATTTTTCATTTCCCTTGGCCGCAAACCATAAGATCTTATTCATGATATCATCATTTCCGCTATCCAGTTCCTTAAAAGCTTTATTGGCGGATAGCTTCGCATAGTATTTTGCTTTCCCTTTTAACTGTACAACGCGCTTATTCATTTCATTCAATGGAATATTATTAGGAATAACCTTGTAAGTATAGGCTTGTTTCATATCGCCAAAACAATCGAACATAGGGAGCGCTGTGGCATCAATGACATTCATTGGAGGTATACCCAATATTTGCTCCATGGTTCTTACCATTGATGTCTGGTTGTAATTAGTATGAATCGTTTTATTCAATTTTGAATAAGGGCTTATTACCAGGCATAATGTTCTGTAAGGCGATATGTGATCCCATCCCGATTGAGAGTCGTCTTCTGTTACAAAAACGACGGTGGAATCCCAAAAGCGGCTGTGAGTAATGGCCTCAATGATGCGTCCCAGTGCAAGATCATTGTCTGCAACCATTGCTTCGGGTAAAGGAAAATTTTCTGAAATACCCGCAGTATGGTCATTAGGTAATGAAAGTATCATGAGGGCGGGAAGGCTGTCGCCAGGTAATTCTTCATACTTTTTTAATTCTTCAATAAATACATCGGCCCGCAACTGGTCCGTGAAAGTAAAATTATCGCAGTCGGGGTAACCTGGTGAAATCACAGGCCTTATTCTTGCAATAGTAGTTGTGTTGTAAATGCTGATGGGCTCGTGGTTAGCATATTTCATATAGATATCATTCCATTGCATTTTTGAATCATAATGCGTGAGGCATGCTTCGCCATAAATCCGCACCGTTTTTCCATGATCCATTGCGTTGTTCCAAATGAAACCATTCTTATTATAAACTAATGCATCTTCCTGCCGGTGCGGGTAACTCCTGAACCAGGCACGAACATTTTTTTCAACATAATCCGAAACCATTGCTGCATCTGTCCACTGATGGCCCTCAGCCGACGATTTACCCGATGCGTAATAATTATCAAGTAGTGAAAAATCATTGGCAAGCCTGTGCTGGTTGGGTGTTATTCTTTTTCCATAGATACAAAAATTTGTATCTCCCCTTCCTTGTCTCACATCGCCGAAAACCTCATCATATGTTTTATTTTCCTTGATGACATAGATTACATGCTTAAATACAGAAGGTTCACCAATTCTTTCCGGCAGGGGCTTTGGGACAATATTATTCCGTGGGTTCCCGGTTACAAATGCCGTTCTGCTAAACAGGTTCATCAATTTTACTTTCGCGGTGTACCGGTCTAGTATTTTTTGCGAAGGCACAGGTATAATGCTAAAAGATGCCGATTCTTCATGGATGGTATAGCCATTGATTTGTTCACCACCCGGTTTTCTGAATTCTATACTTTCAGATAAAACCCGGGAACCGCTGGCTTCGAGGTTGCTAACATACAAGTTGTGGTTAAGCAGGGCAATACCCGATGGATATGCTTCCGTAGGGATGTAGCCCTTGATGGCGCTTTCTTTTGTTGCCGGCAACATGTCATTCCCTAATTTAATTACAGCAACCGCATTATCCATTCCATTGGCAACGTATAAAGTTCCCGTTAAAGAATCAAGCAACAGTGCGTCAGGGCTACTGCCATAATAATGATATTCTTTTGAAAACAACCCGGTTTGAATTGAATCAATAACAACTTCTTTTTTTACATCCACGATACTTACATAATCGCTGTTGCTATTAGCGATGTATAAAAATTGATCATCGTTGCTTTTAACAATTGCACCAGGGTGAAGGCCAAGCGACAGTTCATTCAACAGCGCGCCGTTTGTGATATTAATTATCGATAAGCTTCCCGGCCCGGTAGCGCCGGTACGGGGATCGGTATAAGCGCTGACCCATGGTGTACCGGCGTTTTCACGTGTTGTATCTGTTACCAATTGCCCTGCCCAGTTAGTAACATATGCTTTGTTATTAATGACACACACACCATAAGGAGCAACTCCGGTTGGCACAGCGTAAACAATTTTTTTGTCCCCAAAATTTATTTTAACCAATTGGTTACTGCCGTTTAGTGTGGCATAGAGATATAGCGTTCCATCTTCGTTGTTCGCTACAACCTGGTTAGGCAAAGCTTTATTACCGGGCCCGGCTTTTTCTATATAAATTCCAGTTACGGCGCTCACTTTTTTACCATCCCATTCCGCAATCATAATTGCAGATGTATCGCTGAAGCCTTGTGATGCGCCCCATGCAATGAAAGTTTTATTTTTATAATTAAATGATGTTATGCCCGAATACGTGCTGATCAGATTTTGCCACTTTGGGTCTTTAATAAAGCTCCATCTTGAAACAATTGCATTTGTTCTGATATCCGCCACTGCAATGCCATATCGGTCTTCAATCACAATATTTTTTTTACCAGGCAGTACACAAACATCTAATGCATGATTTTCTAAAAACGAATCACCATAGGTAATGACTTTGCCGGCGGATTTAATCAAGCGGTTATAAGGCATGATGGTAAAACCCTTTGTGTTTTGTAAGGTATTTTTTTCAAATGGTAATTTACTGCTGGTAGTTTTTTGAGAAAATGAAAGAGCAGGCAATAAAACAATGGCCGTAACAAGATTTATTTTCATACTTATATAAAAGTATTAAAAATTATAGCCTGCGGACATCATAAAATTCCGCGGTGCGCCAGGCCATTTATTTACGTTGTTATAGGCGCCGATCCAATAAACTTTATTTGTGATGTTGTTAATATTAACCGCCGCATTAAAATGTTTTAACTCATATCGAATTCCGGCATTCAATACAAAATATCCCGGAAGCCTGAGGCCTTGTTCCAGGGTGTTTCTAACTCCTGCCTGCGAGTGGCCTGCAGCAATGCCAAACCCTTTCAAAAGTCCGCGTTTAATTAAATATTTTATCCAGCTATTGCTTTCATTCCGGGGAGCATTCTCTACCGAAGTTCCTTCCTGTGCAGGTATCTTACTTTTTATAACTTTTGCAACGCAGTAGGCGTATGAAGCAGAAATACTAAGATTGGGGAGAATATTACCATTCACTTCAGCTTCGATTCCCCGTGACCTGTCTTCGCCCTGCTGTATGTAGAGATTTGGGTTTGAAATATCATTTGCATTGACGGCAACATTTTGCAGGGTTAATTGGTACAATGAAAGGGAAGCGCCCAATTTATTATGAAAGAGATTTGCTTTGACACCTGCCTCAAATAATTCACTGGTAACCGGTTTAAAAGGTTCATCAAATAGCTGTGTGCTTGTTGAAGCTTCAAAAGGGTCAAAGCCCCTGCTATAAGTACCGTATAAACTTGCGTTCGGATTTAATTCATATACCAGGCCAACCCTTGGCAGAAAAACATTTGCTTCGTCTTCATCGGTGCTGTCGGCCTGATCATCGTCGCCAGCCTCATACATTTCTTCCCTGAGGCCCAGGAGTAATTTCCACTTATTAATACTGATCTGCTCCTGCAAATAAATTCCTTGTGTATGATAGATAGATGCTTCAACATCGCTCGCCTGCGATTCATAATCAGACAAGTCGTATTTATTAGTTTGCCTTGCAATAGATTTTGGATTTCTCAAGCTAAATGTGCCGACAACACCACTGCCTTCGCCAAAGTTGTTTTTATCCTCAAAATATTTTTGATCCAGGTCAACTTTGCTGATGACATAGTCATAGCCGGCTAAAAGCTGGTGGTTGAATTTTCCTGTTTTAAAATGGAAAGTAACATAATTGGTAAGGGTGTTAGTGCTTGTATGATAATGCCAGTTAGTATAATAAAGATTAACTGAATCGGGTGTTATATAGCTGTGAACACCATGTTCCGCAGTGTTTTGCTGTGTGGTGTAATGTAAATAGCCGCTGTTGAAATTTATATACTTACTTATTTTGTAAGAAAATAAAACGTTGGCGGCTACATCCGTTTCATGAAGGTAATCACCAGGCTGCGATGCAATCAGGGTTGCAGGTGTTGATCGTAAAGTAAAATCATTTTGAAAACCCGGCTGTCCCCTGTCGAGAATTGTATTGATATGGGATAAAGAGAAGTCCACATTCAACCGGATTTTCTCACTTGGGATAAATGAAACGGAGGGCGCAAGCTCGTACGATTTGGCAAAATATTGGTTGCGGAAAGAGTTGGTTTTATCATAGCCTGCATTGAAGCGGTATAATAAAGTTTTTTTACTATTCAGCGGGCCTGTAATATCTCCCCGGGCGCGATAATGATCCCAGGATCCTCCGGCGATACTAACCGATCCTTCATTTTGCGCCAGGGGCTTTTTTGTAACAAGGTTAATCGTTCCACCAGGATCGCAATTGCCATATAGTGTCGCGGAAGGGCCCTTTACTACTTCGATCCTTTCAACATTTACAAGCATTGCGCTGGTGTAAGTGGTGTTATAGCCCCGAAGCCCATTAATGAGCGTTGCATTCTCCGCTTTAAAACCTCTTATTGCATAATCGTCATAGCCTGAATAGTTATTTACGCCTGCAGCATCATCCGCAGCCTCTTTAAGCGTGAACTCCATCTTATCGTTTATTAATTCTTTGGTGATAGTAGAAATTGACTGGGGTATGTCAAGTAAATCAGTTTGTGTTTTGGTGCCCAGAAATGAATAGTCGCTTTTATACGAATGAGCGATTCGCCCACTTACTTCCACATCCGGCAACTGAGCGATGTTAAAGGTAAGATGGAGATCCCCGAGGTTTGCTGCTTCATTTTTGCGCAGGGTTACCGGAAGCGAATATACTTTAGATTCAGCGGAAGAGAGAATGAGCGTATCCTGCAATGCAGGCAGGTTTTGCAACCTGAAGTTGCCATTATTATCAGTTACCGTAACTTTTTTTAATGCTTTTAATTCGACTGTAACAAAAGCGGCGCTTCCATCTGCGGTTACTACTTTCCCCCTGATGCTACCCGTGTTTTTTTGAGCCATAGAAAAATCGCATAAAGCTACTAATGCGATAAGAAAAATTAATAGTAAAACTGTTTTCATTTGAGGCTGTTAAATTTCAATTTTTGTTTCGTGTATCACTTTCTTGACAGCTTGATACCGTGGCAAAACCTGGTATTTCTATAGAGATTCCGTTACTTTTTTGTCTAAAACTAGTGGACAAGCGGCAGAGACAAGGATTTAACTGCCATCCCCCAACGTGACTTGCTATCACGTTGAGAAATGGTAGTCAGTTAATAAAAGCATGAAGGTATAATTGTACTTGCAAAAAGAATTATTTATCCCACCAAACCTTTGTCAAAAGGTCGTCCGGGCCTTGTGCCTGGATCGCTGCATCATAATTAGTGGTATTCACAGTTTGTTCTGAAAGCGGATACCGTGTGCGGCGTGGCCATGCACTGATAGCGCTGGAAGGGCCAATCTTGGTCTCTTTTGGTACGCCTGTTCTTCTCCATTCTGACCACCCTTCGAAGCCGTTATACCATAATCCGAACCATTTCTGTAGCCTGATCTTATACAGCTTCTCATCCGTGGTTCCGGTATAGGCAACGCCCGGCTGGGTGAAATAAGACGGGTCAGGAACGATATCTGATGACTTGGCGAAGTTATGGTCGCTTGCAGAGATGCCCTGGTTCAACACATCCAACCTGCTTTCATCATAAGCGAACTGAGCTTTAATTCCATTAATATAATAGGCTTCGGCACCATCCCCTGCTGTGATCAATCCACGCTCTTTTGCCTCTGCCAAAATAAACTGCACTTCCGAATACATCAGCAATAAACCCTGTGCAGCGGTTTTAGAAGCATAATTCGGATATCCGAGGTAGGGCATTAAAATAGGAGACTCCTGTGACTGGAAATTAGTGCCGCCATTATACGTAGATTCAATAGTGCCGATACAATTAGGAACGCCTGCATACACCGGGTGGCCGGTGCCGTAACTTGCCGGTGTAGGCATAGCAAAAAAGGCGATGCGCGGATCATTCAGGCTTTTCAGGTTGGTTTCGAAAGTAGTGCTTAGATGATAATCGCCTATTGGAGGATTGTGATAGGCGGGAAATTCGTTATTGAGTTCATCTGTAAAAGTGAGCACAGCCTGGTCATCATTAGAGGCAAAAAGGGGATAGGTGACAGGGTCGCCTACAATAGTATTGATTTCGGAGCCGACATTTATCTTTGCATCGGGCACATCAGACATGCGCATCAGCAGCCTTAACCGAAGCCCATTGGCAAACTCTCTCCAACGCATAGCACTGCCGCCCATGAGAACATCCGAGTTGATGGGATCTGTCCCTTCTGAAAGCAGCGTATTAGCTTCTTTCAAAGAATCCAGCAGGCTATAGTAAATATTTTCCTGCGTATCAAACACCGGTGCAAAATTGCCTGCTGTTTTACCCTGTACTGCCTGGCTGTAGGGCATATCGCCGAAATTGTCGGTCATCACCTGGAACATCCATGACCATAGTACCAGGGAAACACCTTCATTGTTTTTATCATTTTTACTATGGCTTAGAATACGCAGATTTTCTACGTCTTTTAACTGGTCGAAAAAATTCCAGAGAAAACCTCCTTCTGTCTGGCTGGCCGTCCAGTGGTCATCAAATCCGCTGGTATACTGATTTGCATAGTAGTCGCTTACTACACTTCCGCCAAATTGTGCCTGGTAAGCATAATTACGTACCGAAGGGATGATGATCGCCGGTAATAAAAATTGCTCGTTTTTTACGGTTTGCGGGCTGTTAGGATTCTGGTTTAATGTATCAAAGCTTTTTGTACAGCCTATAGAAAATAATAGTGCAAAAAGGGAAATTGAGGTGAATAATTTTGAGTTCATTATCTGCATAAAAAATTAATTAAAAATTAATGTTTAGGTTAGCGCCAAAACTCCTTGTTGTGGGCAGGCTAAGATTTTCGAAACCGCCTACAAGCCCCTGGCCTGTAGAAGCTCCTGTTTCAGGATCAATCTGATCGTTTTTGGTCCAAAGAATTAAGTTTCGGCCCACCAACGAAAATGAAATGTTTTGTATGGGAAGATGTGCATACATCCGCTTTGGAAAATTGTACCCGATCTTTACTTCCCGCAATTTCACAAAAGAGCGGTCTACCAATTGCTGTTCGGAGTTATGATCATAATAACGTTTATAAAAGTCACGGGGGCCTGTTCCATAAACACCCTTGCTATATGAACCATCAAATATTTCAAGGTTCCTGATGTAAGTGCCATCGGGCTGCAATACACCACCGTCGCGGTAATAATCAGAATTATAGACATCATCAGGAGCATGCTTTAAGCGTGCGCCTGCCGTTTCAATGAGCTGCCCTGCACCGGTAGCTTTATTGATAAATCGTGAAACCATTACACCGCCTTCACTAATATCAAAAAGGCTTTCCAAATAAACACCCTTGAAAGAAAAGCGGTTGGTAATACCTGCCGTCCAGTCTGGATTAATATTACCCAGGTAAATTGAAGTCGGTGTGATCTGCGCCCGGCCATTGGTGCCAATAATCGGCATACCCTTCAGCGGGCCGTCTGGTACGCGCTGGAATCCCGGGCCGTAAAGGGCACCCATTCTTTCACCTACACGTGCTTCTATAGAGGCGTCTTCGCCCGGTGCTTCCTGAACAATTTTATCTACGCCGGGGGCAAGTGATACCACTTTACTTTTGTTGTGGGCAAAATTGATCATCATATTCCATTCAAAACCACTTTTTAAACGCAATGGCACTGCGTTTAACTGAACTTCGATCCCTTTATTAGATATTTCGCCTGCATTAATTACCCTTCCGCGATAGCCTGACGAAACAGGCGTTGGTAAAGAGAGGATCTGGTTTTTTGAACTTGTACTGTAAGCGGTAACATCCAGGCCTAATCTCCCGCCAAAAAAAGATACTTCAGCACCAACTTCGGCTGTGCTGCTTTTTTCGGGTTTTAATTCCAGGTTATTTAACTGGGAGCTCTCAGCCAGTGAAGGAATCCCGTTCCACAATTGCTGGTAATTGTAAGGTGTAAGTATAGAATATGGATCGGCATCATTACCTGCCTGTGCATAAGCCATTCTTAGTTTTAGCAGGTCTATTTTAGGAGACATGGTAAAAATCCTGTTAAACAGGATACTGGTATTTACTGACGGATAAAAATAAGAATTGTTAGAGGCCGGTAAGGTACTAGACCAATCGTTGCGGGCAGTTACATTTACATATACCATACTGCGGTAGTCGGCCTGCAAAAAAGCGTAAAGGCTGTTGGTTCTCCGCTTTTCATCATAAGCTGAATTCTGAACGGCTACGTTGCTGTTATTGAGGCTATAGATACCAGGAATTACGAGCTGTCCTGCTGTAGCCTGCCGGCTTCCCCGGTTCCTTTCCATAATATTACCACCGGCTGATACATCAAAATGAAATTCGTTTACATCTTTTTTATAATTGAGAAGGAAATCATAGTTGCTCTCCTGGTATTTTAATGTAGTTTCCTGGTAGTAGCCCTGCGGTGAATTGGAGCTGCTCATGGCTTCCCTGCGCGGCCTGAAATCATTAAAATAATCGGTTCCCGCACGCCCCATCAGTGTCAGGTTATCGAGTATCTTATAAGTTAATTTAAAATTTCCATAAAGCTGATCCTTGTTTTGCCCGCTGGTGCTTTCATACGCGTAAAAGAAAGGATTATCATGGCCATTACCATAATCCTGGGAAAATTGCTGAAGGCCTTCAAGGCCCGGTTGCCAATAATTTCTCAGGCTGTTTATGTCTACGTTTCTGTCGAACCATACATATTCATACATCGGCGTTCCATGACCATAACCCAAATCAGGGCGGCTGGTACTGGTTGTCTTGGTATAGTTAGCTACTGCCTCGGCCGTGAATCTGTCGGTTAATTTATAGCCTGCGTTCAGATTAAAGGAATTGCGGGTAAGGTTATTGTTAGGCACAATTCCCAACTCGTCATTATTAGTATAAGAGAAGCGGTAATTAGCGACGTCATTGCTTCCGGCAAGTGCTACCGAATTAAACCTGGTGTGGCCCGTCACGAAAAAATCTTTCATGTTATTAGGATGGGGAATAAAAGGCGTAGGAATAATATCTCCCCGGTTCGGCAGATTGACATCGCCGCCGCGAAAGCCGTTCTTGGTAGGAGAATCAAATTGGGCGATTAATCTTCCGTCCAACGCCGGCCCCCAGCTTTCATCCCAATCTTCATTTATTCCATTAGGATATAAACCGTTATTGCTGTAACCGAAATTAGATCCCTCGAATTGGCCATCGGTGCCGCCGCCAAATGAATTTTGAAATTTGGGCAATCGCAAAGGATTTTCGATCGTATAGCCACTGGTAAAACTTACGCCTATACCTTTAATTCCTTTACCCGATTTTGTTGTAATTACCAGGGCGCCGTTAGCAGCTCTTGATCCATACAAAGCAGACGCGGCAGCCCCTTTCAATACGTTTACCGATTCAATATCGGCAGGATTTAATTCCCCGATAGAGCTGCCGTAATCGGGATTGGTATCACCGCCATTATTAGATACCGGGTCATTAGATACGGGTACGCCATCGATAATGACCAGTGGCTGATTCTTAAAATAATTCAAAGAAGATTCCCCGCGAATAGTGATGCGCGCGCTGCTGCCCACCCCGTTTCCTGAAATAACATTCACTCCGGCTACCCTTCCTGATAAGGAGTTGACAAAATTATTATCTCTAGCTTCGTTCAGAGTTTTTCCTTTCACTTCCTGCGTTGCGTAGCCTAATGAAGCCTTCTTTTGAACGATACCCAGGGCCGTAACAACCACTTCTCCCAGTACAGCGTTTTTCACCTTAAGCCTTACTGTGATGGGTGCTTTCTGATTGGTTTCTTTAACAATAAAATTATTATATTCTGCAGGCTCATATCCCAGGAAACTCACCCTGAAATTGTATTTACTGCCTACGATCAGTTTCCGGAATAAAAAGATACCGTTATCATCGGTTACAGAGTAAAATTTTGCACCGGAAGCGGTGTTACTTGCTACAACAGTCGCACCCTGTAGCAAGTCACCTTTTTCCGAGAGTGCTGTTCCGGTTACATCCGCCGTAAGAGAATTCTGTGCAAGGCTGCCATTAGCAATAAGGAGCAAGAAACAGAAGCTCCAAAGAGTGGCATTTTTTTTAAATAGATTGAAAAAATGAATGAATGTCCCGGACCACCGAATTTCATTTCGGCCTGGGGCGCTTTTTTTTTGGGGTAGATAATTGGTCATGTAGTTTTTTTTTGCAAATTTTTGAAAGATTTGTTAATTTATAGATTATATAATTGTTACCCAAATGAATTTAGGGTGGCAAGGGTTCTTTGTGTAGCAATAATTTAATGTTAACTACAGGTTTTTCATAGCGATAGCGAGTTATGAAGTTGAGGGATTCGAAGCATCATGAAGGATATAGTAAAATTGCTGCAAGCGTTTTTTGTTTAGCATTAATTTTTTATAAACCCCAATGCAATTTTCCTGAGAGACAGGTTAGTTACCGTACGCAAAAAATAAGAATGTTTGGGAGATAATTATTTAGAAATAATTAGTGCAAAAAAACTTTTTTTGTTTACTGATCTATGACTTTGTAGGGATCATTCGTGTCTATAATATTTCCGGATTTTAGTTTCAGAAATCGTGACTACTTTTACGCCGCTGAAATCGCATTAAAAACCGGTTGAGCAAAATTGAACTATCAATCATCTTCAAAAAAATAGAATGGAAACAAAAACAAAATGGGTTATTGACCCTGTGCACTCCGAAATAGCTTTTAAAGTAAAGCATCTTATGATTACCAATGTAAAGGGAGTATTTAAAGAGTTTGAGGCAAGTATTTATACCACGGGTGATGATTTTATGACAGCGGAAGTTGATTTTTGGATGGACCCTGCATCAGTTGATACAGGCAGTGCAGACAGAGATGCGCATTTAAAAGGCGCTGATTTCTTTGATGTGGAAAATCATAAAGAAATTACTTTTACCGCCAACACGTATGAAACGGTAGATAGCGATGGCAGTTATGAATTATACGGAGATTTAACGATCAGGGGAATCACTAAAAGAGTAAAACTGGATGTTGAATTTGGCGGCGTAGTGAAAGATCCATGGGGTAATGAAAAGGCCGGTTTTAGTATAAATGGAAAAATAAATCGTAAAGATTGGGGGCTTAACTGGAACGCAGCTCTTGAGGCGGGCGGGCTCTTAGTAAGCGACGCCGTAGTGATCAGTTGCGAGGTACAACTATTGAAGTCAGATGAAGTACCGCTGGCGACGGATGCTAGTTCTTCAGAAGAGAATGCGGTTAATTAATGAGGCTGCAAAATGCATTTTTGAGTATTATCTTACAACATAGGCAGCTACTGTTTTGGCGTTAAATGTTGGTACGTATAAAATGCGCCTGGCGGCATCATAACCAATATCCGCCGTGTTTTTTTTCTCCAGGTGCGTATCCAGCATAATCTGAATACTTCCACCTGCGGTCACATAATAAATATAACCAATCCAGGCAGTTAGAATAAAATCGCCATTGCCAACTGGTTCGATACCGTCAATGCTTTCGGGCAGTAGCGCAATATTGGTTATTTGCTTTTGCTCATTTGCTTTTACAAATGATTTGCCCGATCCAATGAACAATTCATTCCCTATACACTTCAATCCATTAACACCGGCCATGTTGGACAAATAAAGTGCGGGCTTATCATTTTCTATTCTCCAGATATTACCGGTTTTTGAATCTGAAACATATACAACCCCTTTACTGCTTACCGTAATATCACTTAACCCCATGGCACTATCAATACTTATCTTTTTTTCAATCTTTCCATTGCTGATATCTATTACTACAACGTTACTGATATCTGCTACAAATAATTTATTTTCATAAATGCCCATTCCTTTTGGAGCATTGAGGCCGGTGACCCATAAAGAATCGTAACCTTTACCGTCAGGTGTAAGTTTAGCCACACCGCCTTTGCCATCGGCATCCCAGCCACCGCCCTCAACAAGTGAAACATACAAAATATTTTTGCTCATATCCGGCAAAATAGATTCAGGTACGGCCACAATGCTGTCTGTTTCCCACATTTTTTGTAACGAATGTTTTTGAGCATGGAAGTAAACAAAACACCGGCAAAGAAAAAAACCAAAAAATATTTCATACAATTATTTTGAATTAAAGATAGTAACTGACGTTCAATTTTTGTAGTTCGTTTTTATTACTTTTTGGAATTTTATTTAACCTTCGTGGTTGCAGGTATCTTCTATTATTTCACATAGAAACCGCGTTTTTTTTCCGGCAAATATTTTGGCGAGCCCATAGCGAGTTGTATTGAAACCACTTGTATATTGCGGAATAAGCAACTTCTGGTATGAGTAAATTTAAAAAAACAAATGATGAAAAGAAGCGTCAGAGAAATGAGAACAAGTGATATTAATTTAGTAATTGATTATTTTTTAGGGTCGGATGCTCAATTTCTAAAGGCTTTAGGGGTTGATGCGAATAAGCTTCCAGGTAGCGAGCAGTGGCGGAAGATTATTTCCGATGAATTACAGCAACCGGTAGAAACTAAAAAGTTATATTATGTTATCTGGGAAATAAATGAACTGCCGGTTGGACATTCACATATTAGCGATATCGTTTTTGGAAAAGAGGCGTATATGCATTTACACCTTTGGCATCCGGAAGACCGTAATATAGGCAACGGAAGCTATTTCGTTAAAGAGTCTCTATCTTACTACTTTCAAAGGTTCAAACTAAAAAAATTGTATTGTCAGCCTTATGCTTTAAATCCTGCACCTAATAAAACATTGGCTAATGCAGGCTTTGAATTTATCCGGGATATGAAAGCGTACCTGGCTGGTTGAATTTTAAGCAACAGGTGAATCTCTGGGCGCTGGACCGGGATAAGTTTTATCGTGAGTCCCCGAAGCTTTAACTTACGTGTTATAGTTATAAACTGAATAGTTATGGCTGAATTAAAAACAATAAAGACCTGCGCTTTTATAAGCGGCAGGTCTTAGCGCGGTTTCAATGGAAATTTATCCGGTTTTGTGTTTATAATTTTGCTACTACTATATTTTCCGTCACACTGGTGTGCGAACTTATTTTATAAACCTGTGTTACGTGTGTTTTTGCTGAAGTTACTTCAACGATTACAGCGAATTGAGGAGAATTTAAGTCTTCTTCTTCAATATCCAGTCCGTATTTCCTGGAAAAGTTGGCATCCTTTGCTTTTACTTTTTCTGAATACAGTACATCGTAGTTTCCATCTCTTACCCTGATGTAGTAATCTTCTGCTTCGTTGTTATTCAGGCTAAGCTGAAATACCGGGCGGTTTTTAATTTTTCCGATGAACTTAAATTCTATCGGGTCGTCAGCTTTTACACCGGCAAAAGTGGCTTGTGATAATCCCATTGAACAAAGGGTAAATAAACCCAATGTAAACATTCTCGTGGTTTTGATTGCTTGTTTCATAAAGGTGAAATTTTGTTAAAAAATTAAATTAAACTTTCCTCATATAAAACAACCATGATGTAAAAATAGAACTGTAAGAATCAGGAAGCAAATCAAGTTGTAAAGTTTATTTTCATCTTAAAAGCTAAAAAGATATGTTAAAACCTGCGCCTGTAACGGGTTTTATTAAAAAATACCTTTGATCGCCAAAATGCATTCGGGCAGATTTTTAGGGCTGCCTGAACCGTGGCTTTACCACAGACGTGCGTCTAACCTTCTCCGTTATATATATATTGCCTTCGTGTCGCCTGGTCGGCTCGTATGCAATCAGGAAGAAAAGAATTGACGCAAAACGTACATGTACAGACTTGTTGGCGGCCCGCCTTTATAAACAGTAATTTCTTAAGAGAGCAGGATTTGATGATCACATAATTTGGAGCATTAATTACACGGTGATTCAAAAAATTTAGGTAGTAAACAGATCTATGTCATAGGCGGTATTGTAAAAACCAAATCATCTGGCACTATTACACGACATTTTATTGTGTGAAATAGATAACCAATACAGGCTCTCCGGCATCTATGTAATAGACGGAGATGCCTGTATGGTTACCGGTTTTTCATACGGGTTTTTTATTATATTAATAGCGCATTTTTGGACATTTGAGCCAGTTCTTTTTATCAAAACTGTATATAAATCCAATTGAGTTGCTGAAATAGTGATCTTTCCTTGCGGGGTTGCCAGCCTGGCTAAATCCATCTAAATAATCGGTAGAATTTAGCCGGTAAGTAAATTCGGCATTCAAAGAAATATTTGCTGAGATCGAATAACGTGCTCCCAGGCCGACCGGAAAAATAAGAAGGCCACGCGGTAAGGTATGTGCTGTGTCTTCTTTAAGCCTTGTGGTCAGAACAGATTCTTCACCAAAATAGGCGATATTATAATTACTGTAATCCCGCTTAATATGTAAAAAAGCGTATCCTATCCCTGCAGAAAGATACGGTGAAAGCTTTGGCCCTTCTACATTTGCCGCCGGTAAAATATTCCAAACGGCACTTTCAGAAACTTCCGTTATTGGTGACTTGAATTTAAAATTCCGTTGTTGCCTCCAGGCAGGAGTTTTATACTTTGAATCATCTCCGCTTAGCCTGCCGACCGCTATACTTGTCCGGAGATAAAAAGTGTTATTCAATTTATAACTGCCAAAAATGCCAAGGCCGGGCATAATCGTTTTGAACGATCCCAGCTTTGACGGTGTAAGGTCTCCCTGGTAAATAAATGCTATTGCATTAGCTCCCAATTCAATCTTTGACAAGCCGGGTTGTGCCGGCGCCATTAAGCTTGTAAAACAAAGCCAGATGAGCAAAAAAGTTTTTCCTGATAAGGTTTTCATTGAATTAATTTAAGGCGTCATGAAGATCATTCCAATTATAAACCAGGAGACAGGTTCCATGTGTTCAACCGGGCTAATAATTGTAGAAACACGCCATAATAATTCAATGGTTACAGGTATACGGAGACTAATTCGGTATCAATATTATTTTTATTTTCTGAAAAGATTTGCTAAAGGTTTCCTAATATCGCCTGGTAGCGGATTGTGCCGGTTTAAGAGAAATGGTGTTATTTATTTTTTGCTTGTTTTTTTGTGTTACCTTTTTGCGACTTGCAAAACAAATTAAGGTTAGGGTAAGTGTAATAAATAAATCAGGCATTTTATAAACAAAGCACTAAATGAGTACATCAACACTTTCAAGATCTCTCGGTATCAGGTTGGTTGTGGTTGTAGTTATCGGCAACATCATTGGTTCCGGCGTCTACAAAAAAGTGGCGCCTATGGCTGCAGAACTACATTCATCGGGCTGGGTGCTTATAGCCTGGGTGCTGGCAGGCATTATAAGTTTGTTCGGTGCGTTATGTAATGCCGAAGTTGCCGGCCTTTTGGCAGATACCGGGGGTGAGTATGTTTATTATAAAAAGATATACAACCGGTTCTTTGCATTTATGTTTGGCTGGAGTTTGTTTGCAGTTATTCAAACAGCGTCTATCTCGGCCCTGGCATATTTGTTTGCTCAATCGTTGAATAGCATTATTCATTTGCCACCACTACTGCCATCGCTTGCTTCATATAAATATTGCCGGAGTGTTCTACCCGTTTGCTGACCTTACAATCAAGCTTACTGCCATTGTTCTCATCGTTATTCTTACATGGGTAAATACAAAAGGAATAAAGACAGGCGCCGGTGTAAGTATGGCAATATTGCTACTGGTATTTGGAGGGATATTTACCATTATCATTTTTGGATTAACCAGCGGGCACGCCAATATCAGCAGCATACAGTTGAAAACAACGGACAACTCGCCGATAACCATTAGCGCCATTTTTACGGCGATGCTTGCCGCTTTTTGGGCTTACCAGGGATGGGCCGCCGTTGGCTATGTGGGTGGCGAAATTAAGAACGCTCATCGCAATATCCCAAGAGGAATTGCGATTGGCATTTTAACAGTTATTGCAGTGTATCTTTTAGTAAATACGGCTTACATGACTTTATTATCGACACAGGAACTGGATGCAATTTACCAGGCAGGAAATAAAATAGCCGCCGTTGAAGCTGTGAGAAGTTTTTGGGGAGCGAATGGGGTATTGTTTATTTCATTGCTTATTTTAGTTACGACATTGGGTTGCTGTAATGCAACTATGTTCGTGAGCTGCCGTCCCTATTATGCAATGGCAAAAGAAGGATTATTTTTTAAGAAAGTTGCCAGGCTTAATAACAAGCATGTTCCTGCCAACTCATTGCTGTATCAAAGTGTATGGGCATGCCTTCTTGTGCTTTCAGGAACATTCGACCAGCTTACGGACATGATCATCTTTGCTGTATTCATTTATTATGGCGCAACTACTTTAGGTGTTTTCATACTTCGCAAGAGAATGCCGGATGCTCCGAGGCCGTACAAGGTGTGGGGTTATCCTTTTGTGCCGGCATTGGTAATTTTATTTTGCGTATGCCTCCTGTTCAACACGATTATCAGCCGCCCACGGGAAGCAGCCATTGGCGCTGTGCTTATGCTAACCGGTGTTCCTTTGTATTGGTGGTTTAGCAGGAAGGTTGAAAGTTCAAAGTTGAAAGTTGAAGGTTGAACGTTGAACTTCAACTTTCGGTCTTGCATTTCAACCTGCACTCGCTTTTGAAATGAAATAGATATTTAAAATCACGTAGATCAGCAGCAATACCTGGGCAGCAATCATATCAAACCTGTTTGCTTTTGTCGCTTTATTTTCCTTAACGAGTTTCAGCGAGTAGGCGGTTGCGGTAATGACGGCAAAAATGAAAAACAGCGTAAGCCCGTGAAGTGTATCAACAAGAGTAAAAGTAGTTGACTCAGGCAATGAAGAATCGATAATGTATTTGTTACCGATAACGGCAAATAAAGACCCAACACTCAATCCAAAACGCGAGTCTATGCCATCTGCATGAATGTAAAAACATACATAAGCTATCAGGAAAGCTATATACATCCCCAGGAACATTTTCCAAAACAATCCCGAGGCATCGCGCATAATTTTTATTCTTACTTTAAATGCGCTGTATTCACTATGCGGCCTGGCAAGCGTGGCATCGCCAAACGCAGTTTCATAGGCCATTATTCCGGTTGAAATGGTACAACTGTCAATGTTCCATCCACTCAGGGTAAAGCGTGGATCATATCGCTTGCCCAATGTATCGGCGACGAATATCAAAGAGCGTGAGTCGTATTGCGAATTTTCAATGGAAAGCCTTAATCTCTGGCTGTCAAAAGGGAAGTTGCTTATTTTCCATGAATCCTTCATCACGCATTGTAATTTCATTAAAATATAGATGCTGTCGCCGGTACTGTCCACTGTAGCAAAAGATCTTGCTATAGTTTTTGCCTGCGGTACTTCCAGGTTTTGTAAAAAATCGAAGTCCTTATTTTTATATTTAAGCCACAGCCAGAAAGTAACCGTATATTCCTTCTGCTTAAAATCGATATCATGTATACTGGTAATATATATGCCTACTTTAACTGTATCGGGTTTTACTACCTGGGCGCAGGATACAAAACTTACCAGCAAGAAATTAATGCAGAAGGCGATAATGCATAAAGCTTTTTTCATTTCCCGTTTATAAAATGAAAGATAGATAAACTGGAAATAGAAAACAATGATCACCTTTGCTTTTAATCCTTAATAACCCGGTGATTTGAGAATCATAGGGCTGAATTGCATCACTTGATATCAAAAAATATAATCGCCAAAATCAAATTAATTTTTTACTTTAAGTGTATGAAAATAAAAACGCTCCGGGGCGCTTTATGTATCGCGATCTTGGTTTGCAACATGCGATGGGCACACGCACAATCATCACCTGTTCAAAGAATTTTTCCGCAAGGCACCGTAATGTATAGCAATATCGCTTATGCAAATGACACCCTGAAGAAGCATTTACTGGATATTTATCTTCCTCCTAATGCTAAAAATGATTTGCCATTAGTTGTATGGATTCACGGCGGTGCATGGATGCTTAATGATAAGTATGCAGATATGGGTTACATGAAAAATACGGTTAAAGCCTTTATTGACAGCGGTTATGCATTGGCGTCAATTGACTACAGGTGGAGTACATCGGCAGTGTTTCCTGCACAAATACAGGACTGCAACCAGGCAATTGAATTTCTTTATCAACACGCTGCGCAATATAAAATTGACAAAAACAGGATTGCGGTAATTGGTTTTTCTGCAGGTGGGCATCTTGCATCTCTCTTAGCGCTTTCAAATAACAATAAGGTAAAAGAGTTTTATCCTGCACCAACAGGCATACATTTTAAAATCAGGGTAGCACTTGATTTTTATGGGCCGTCAGATTTTAGTATGCTCGCGAAAAACCCCAATGCGCCTGTTAATAATGAGCGCGATCCAGTCTCCCTTTTGCTGGGCGCCGCACCCGGCGAAAGGCCTGACCTCGCCAGGATAGCCAGCCCGGTTACCTATATCGATAAAAATGACCCGCCATTTCTTATTGTGCAAGGTGAAAAAGATGAATCCGTTCCCAACATACAATCAAAGTTGCTCAGTGCGTAAGCTTACTACCACAGGTGTAAAAAATAAACTCATTATTGTTCCCAATGCGCCTCATTATGGTGAGATGTTTGACGCAGAATATATACGAAAAGATGTATTTAATTTTTTGGCAGCTTACTTGCGCCGGTAATTATTTTATACCTTTTAATGAAGATCTGCCAGCTTTTAATTTATTCTTCTCTTCCAAATAATTTTCTTAGCTCTTCTTTAGATTGATCTAATATTTTCTTTTGACCTGCAGCAATATTTTTTCCCCCGCGGTTCTCATAAAAGTTTATCATTGACATGGCAGATTGAAATGGCCCGGCTTTTTTGCGTTTGCTTTTCTCGGCTGATTTCTTAACGGAGGCGGCTATCTTTTTGGGATCTTTTGATTTGAAAATATCTTGCTCCAAATCCATCGCATTACTATGCTCAGTTACCGATTTGACCATTTTTTTGCTGCTTTTTTTGGAGCCGCTTTTTTTGCAACTGCCTTTTTCGGAGCTGCTTTTTTTACAGCGCTTTTTTTCTTTATCATAATGTATATTTTTAAATATCTACAGCAATCATAATACCATCTTTAATATAGATAGTGCTGTAGAAATTCATTTGTGTTTTTGCATGTTTTTTTTCATCTTTATAATCCTGCCACCACAATGTCATCATTAACTTTAATTAGCTTCATTGTAATGAGTGTAACTATAAAAAGAACCGCGGGAGAAGATGGCGCCTTGTGACAGCGGCTATCTTACTGATTATCGCCGTGCCGGTTATTTATTATGTATTCTATACGGGCCCGGAACAAGTTGACAGCGGCATTTACAAGCTGGAAAAAATATTTACAGCGCATACAGCTCCTGTATGGGCCGTACAATTTAGCCCTGATGGAAATTTATTAGCAAGTGGAAGCATCGACAGTTCTGTTAAAGTGTGGAAACGAAATGGCGAGCTGGTTCACAATCTCCGGAATCCCTGTGGTGTTACCTTTCTTGAGTTTAGCCCTGATGGAAATTATATAGCTGCGAGTGGCTACGATGCAAAGGTTCGTTTATGGAAACTCTCCAACGATTCTATTGTAAAAGAATTTGCCGGCCATACCGGAACTGTTTGGTCTGTTTCATTTAGCCCGGATGGAAAAACTATTGCAAGCAGTGGTGAGGACTCAACCATCAAAATTTGGAATGTGGAAAATGGCGATTTGATAAGAACGTTGCATGGCCATCACCTTAATGTGTGGACCATAAAATATAGCCCCGATGGCAGCAAAATCGCCAGTGGAAGCTTTGATAATAAAATAAAAATCTGGGATGCAAAAGATGGCAAACTCTTAAGAACAATTATAGGGCATACAGAAGCAGTGTTGACTGTAGCCTTTAGCAGCGATGGACAAACACTGGCAAGTGGCAGTGACGATGAAACCATCCGGTTATGGAACATGGCCGATGGAAAATTAATAAAAATTTTTAAGGGCGGATCCAAACATGTGTATGGTATTCAATTTAGTCCTGATAATAAAAGATTAATGAGCGGCTGTAAAGACAGGGATGCAATCGGCGAATTTTTTCAGAACTTTTTTGGAACTTCTAAAACCAATAAATGGGTCACCGGTTGGCTATGGGATGTGGCAAGCGGCAGACTGTTACAAACATTTTCAGAGCATAGCGATGATATCAATGACGTTGCATATAGCCCTGATGGCAAGTGGATAGCTACAGCCAGCGAAGATCACACCGTGGACCTCTGGCATTTAAATAATTGAAGTTGTAAGGTTTCTAGTTAAAAACAATCTCAAATTCCGTTCTGCCCGGTTCAGGAGTTTTTAAACTAAAGCTGAAATGATGATTTAGTAAGATTTCTTTAATTACTGTCAATCCTATTCCCTGGCCTGTTCTTTTAGTGCTGAAAAAAGGGGTAAATATTTCATCAGCATGCTGCATGCCAATACCCTGGCCTGTATCGGTGATCATTATTTTTTTTGGATGATGTGTTGTCGTAAAGCTCACAACTCCATTTTTCTTCTATTGCTTCCAATGCATTCTTCACAATGTTAATCAGCACCTGCTCCATTTGTTGCTCATCCGCAAAAAAATAAACCGGCTCCTCTGAAAGGCAATATTGAAAATTATTTCTTTTTCTTCGGCTTTAGCTTTCATCAAAGTGGCTACATGATTAATTAAATTATGTAAGTCGACTTTCTTTTTATTCGGTTCCGGAATCCTTACCACGTCAGCAAAATTGCGCATAAAAAAATTGAGGTTTTGGTTGCGATTGATGGCGACCTGTAAAGCCTCCTGTAACGGCTTACTTTCCTGTTGATCCCAAAGATGCGAACGTGTGTAAAGCAGATTCAATAATAGAATTTACCGGGCCGATGGTATTGTTTACTTCATGCGCCATCATGCGGATCACTTTGCCATAAGCTTTCTTTTCAGCTGCTAAAATTTCGGCAGTTAATTCCTCGATCATTATAAAATGCCGCGGAAATCCACGATCAATAAAATGTGACTTTTGTAGTTTATAGGTGGTGATCCCGTTTAATACAACCGTTTTTGATTCTCCTGATTTTAACCTGTTTATTTCCTGCATTATTGTAGTGGAAAGCTCGCCAGGCAGCCTACCTATAACGTCTTTTTCTTCCACACCCAGTAACTCCATTGCTTTAGGGTTAAGCTGGTGAATATAACCATCATGATTTAAAACAAGTATGCCGGTGGGCGAAGTATTGATAAGTTTTGAAAGAAAGAAATGTTGTTCTTCCTGCTTCGTTCTTTCAAGCTTAAGCTGTTCCATCATTTGATTATAAACACTTATAAGCTGATCCATTTCATACTTTCCTGTTGTGACAAATTTGATATTGAAGTCGCGTTCTTCAATAGCCTCTAATCCATGCATCAATGTTTGCAGGGGCTGTAATAACTCTTTGTATAATTGCCATGATATAAATATTGAAATAAGAATCAATATTTCAGATGCAATAAAGAAGATCTTATTGTCCCTGAAAATTATAAAGGAAAGCACCAGTGTTACAAGGTGAATGAGCGTTACAAATAAAACATATTTAGTCCGCAGCTTCATCGTACAGGATATTGTATTTATCAAGCCGGCGATAAAGAGCGCTACGGGTAATGCCTAAGGAACCGGCTGCTTTTGAAACTTTATTATTATGGAACGCCATAGCCTTTTTGATCATTTGCATTTCCAG
Source organism: uncultured Chitinophagaceae bacterium (assembly GCA_963800635.1). GTDB lineage: Bacteria > Bacteroidota > Bacteroidia > Chitinophagales > Chitinophagaceae > Ginsengibacter. The sequence goes on along the minus strand of CAWDCB010000001.1, from coordinate 115,675 downwards.
CTCATCAAGTGTAATGGTTCCAACTTCAGGCAATTGCATACTCCCTTTTTTTACGGGAGATAATTCCAGTTGTGACCGGAAATCATTCACATCAAGATAATCTTTCCTGCTTACCAATACGGAACGTTCCACCAGGTTTTTTAGTTGCCGTATGTTGCCCGGCAAAGGCAATTGCTGCAGCCATTTCATGGCATCAGCGGCTTACCTGCAGCAATGGCCGGTTGTATATTTCTTTTAGATTACTAATAAAAAATTCCGCTAAAAGAGGAATGTCCTTTTTTCGTTCCCTGAGTGGCGGTAATTTAATCGTTATCAGGTTGATACGGTATAAAAGATCTTCCCGGAAACTTCCAAGGCTGACCATTTCTTCAAGGTTACGATTGGTGGCACAAATGACTCTTACATCAACCGTCTTTGTACGGCTGCTTCCCAGTATTTCATAAGTCCTGTCCTGTAATACCCGTAATAATTTTACCTGGCTTGCTGGATCCAGGTCTCCTATTTCATCTAAGAAGATCGTTCCTTTATTGGCCATTTCAAAGCGGCCGGTCCGGTCATATTTTGCATCGGTAAAAGCGCCGCGTATGTGGCCAAACATTTCACTTTCAAACAGGGAAGTGGAAATGCCCCCAAGATTCACTTTAATGAATGGCTTATTATTTCGTAAACTGTTTTGATGAATGGCTTCTGCAATTAGTTCTTTACCAGTGCCGCTTTCGCCCGTTATTAATACAGAGGCATCTGTGCTGGCGACCCGGCCGATCGTTTCCAGGATGTCAAGCATTTTATCATCTTCCCCAATTATTTGCTCAAAATTATATAAGCTGTCCAGTTGTTTACGGGTATGCTTTTCCGTTTTTCTTTCATGCAGGTCAAGCAATGTTTTTACGGTTTGCAAAACATGATCATTGCTCCAGGGCTTATTTAAAAAATCATTAGCTCCCAATTTCATTCCCTGTACGGCAAGTTCTATAGTTCCCCACCGGTAATAAGTATAATGGGAATCTGCTCATTTATTTTTTTAATTTGTTGCAACAATTGCATCCCTTCTTTTCCGGAAGTATCAATTGAAAAATTAAGATCCAATATAATTAATGATGGAACCTGTTCTTTTATGATGGCAATTGCTTCCGCTTCTCCGCCGGCGGCGGCAACCTCGTAGCCTTCATTTTCTAATAAAAGAATGAGCGAAGTTCTTACAGCTATATCATCATCAATGATCAATATCATATTCAAGAGAAGTCAATTTAATTATATTTAATCTTCATGGAGTGCGGCTGCAGGATAAATAGCGGCGGCCTGTTTGCCCGGGTATATTGCACAAATCACGACCAATACATAAATAAATATAACAGCTAATGTAATAGCTTCTATATAAATACTTGCGGGAAGGTTAAAAACGTTCATCAGGGGAAACTGCACCGCAAAGAAAATACCAATTATCAGCGAAAAAGTTGCTAAAATAACTGCTTCTGATACAAGCTGGGCAGATATTGACGCACCTGTAGCGCCAACCGCCCGCCGTAAGCCTATTTCACTTCTGCGCCGGTTGATATTGTACCATAATACACCAAACAGGCCAAGCGCAACATTGATGATTAGAAAACCTGCAACGATGAAGAGGATGATCATGGGAATTAATGTAATATTGTTAATTATTTTTCGTTGGTTGGTTAAATGAATAATTTCAATACTTGATCCGATCGCATTCGAAAGTGATTTAAATAATTTACTTTCGAAAGAGGCGTCAGCACTTGGTTGCACTTTGATAATTATTGTTCCTACGAGATAATATTGAGCTGTATCCATTTTTAAAAACATACCACTTTCCGGCGCATGAAAATCGCCCTTGTCTTTAAAATCATTTACCACGCCGATTATTTTCATTTTATGTGCTGCGTCACCTAATATTTTGCCAACAGCATTTTCACTATTGAATAATTTTTCTTTTAAAATCTCGTTAATTACTACGGGCTTGCTTGCGGCAGCATCATCAGTTTTATTAAACCATCTGCCCTCTTTTATCTTCAAATTCAATGCATCGGCATAATCATCTTCGACAATAAAGAAATTCGACAGAACATTGGTTCTATTATAGGTAACATTATTATTATCTGTATTCGTAGAAAAGGGATAGTTGTCGCTTGTTAAACTTGCATTTTTAATTTGAGGCATAGAATGAAGCATCTTGCCTATTGTTGTATAGAATAGTGTCATTGAATCGCTACTGTGTATATTATCGGGCTGATGAAACTTAACGGCCCAAACACTTTCATAATCAAACCCCATCGGTTTTTTATAATTCTCATAAGAATAAACCAGCAATGTAAAGACTGCAAAAATTACAATAAAGGAAACGAGCATTTCGGTTATTAATAAAAAATTTTGTTTCTTTTTATTCCAGATAAGTTTAAATAAGTGCCGGAGCATAAAGAGTTGTTTTTTAAATTAATGAAGTATCAAACCTGTTTTAATGCGTTAACGGCCTGCAGTCTCGACATGCGCCATGCCGGGTAAACCCCTGAAAGGAATCCAAAGACAAGACAGCTTACCACGGCGAAAAAAACCACCGTTGCATTGATATTTAATTCTGTATCGGGCAAAAGCCCGCTTCCGTTGATTACTTTAAGAATGATTTCGGAAATTATAATTGCAATTATTCCCCCAAGAAATGTGAGAATAATATTCTCAACAATAAATTGTAACACGAGTGTCCCGGATGAGGCGCCAAATGCTTTCCGAACGCCTATTTCAGAAGACCGTTCCATAATGCGGCTTGTGTTGATATTTACAAGATTTAGCGTAGGAAGTAATAGAAATAAGAAAGCAAAAAGTATTAATACTATAATAAAACTTGTAAAACCTGAATCCGTTTTTGTGTTGCCGCCAAATGCCTCCCTTGTAAAACTTTCGAGATAACTATCCGCATGGGCTGCTAAAAAATTCCACTCCTTGGGCAAAGGAATTCTTGAAACTATCTGATCATATTCTTTTTTTATTTTGGGAAGGTCTGATTTGGAATTTGCTAATAGAATTGCTGAATAGTCGCCAATAAAAAATTGGTCTTTATAATTTGCTTTGCTTACGGTGTAGGGCAAATACATGTCCGCATATACAAACAAATTGGTCATTGCAACATTTCTCACAACACCTGTTACACGATACTGTACATTATCTGCCTCAATATATTTTCCAACCACTGAGGGAACATCGCCAAAATATTCTCTTTTGGTTTCTTCCGATATCACAGCAACATGTTCACCATTTTCAATTTGCTGTTTGGTGTATGGTTTGCCTTCATAAAAATTATAATTCAAAACATCCCAGTAATGCATCGTTGGTATATTTTATATTGATTACAAGTTTTTTATTGTTAATATAAGTATTGGTGGCGTTATAGAATGAGGATATAGCTATTTTGACCGGAGTTTTCAGTAAACTGGTATAATGGTTTATAAAATAAAAAGAGCCTGACCCATTCCAGTTGTTATGTTCTTTAGTATTTTTCAGCGAAACATTATTGATATACAGATGACCGGTCCCTGTTTTATCGGGGTAATCATCACTAATTACTTTATCTATAAAAGCAGTTAAGTACTATTAATATGGTCAGTGTAAAACTTATACCGAATAAGCTGATAAACGTGAAGAATTTTCTTCTCTTTAAAACTGCTATGGCTATTTTGAAATAATTTTTTAACATGTATAAAAAATTATGAGTTACGGATTAATTGATGTCATTGGTCATTGAAGGTCATTGATCATTTACTACTCCACCTGGCTTCCATCAAATAACCTCACCAGCCGTGCGTTTTTTTTGCCATGTTCTCATCATGCGTAACCATCACGACGGTTGTGTTTTCTGTTTTGTTTAAATGAATAAGTATCTCCATGATCTCATTGCCCATTGCGCTGTCAAGGTTACCGGTAGGCTCATCTGCCAGGATGATTTCCGGGCTGCCCACGATCGCCCTTGCAATGGCAACACGCTGTTTTTGACCACCTGATAATTGCGTAGGAAAATGTTTTACACGGTTGCTAAGGCCTACTTTTTCCAGTGCTGCCGTTGCCAGCTGTTTTCTTTCTTTTGCAGTGCTCTTGCGATAAAGTAGTGGCAATTCAACATTATCCAAAACTCTCAGATCATTGATGAGGTGATAGCTCTGGAATATAAAGCCGAGCTTTTTATTTCTGAAATGTGCCAGTTGTTTGTCGGAAAGTCTTCTGTTGTTTGGTCATCGATCTGTACTTCCCCTTTGTAGGTGCATCCAGCAGGCCAATGATATTCAGTAACGTGCTTTTGCCACAGCCCGAAGGACCCATGACGGAAAGAAATTCGCCTTTTTCAATATTCAAGATTGATGCTGTTCAGGGCCAGTGTTTCAACGGTATCGGTCTGGTAAACTTTTTCAATGTTTTGTAATCGTATCATAATTGTTATTTTGAATTAGATGATTGTTAATAAGTGATCTTTTGGTTTGTTTCAAAATCATACAGTGACAAATATCTTATCTGGTAATAAGCTCCCCAGAAATCACGCAGGGCTGAGATGTAATCCCGTTTTGCCTGGTCGTTTTCCTGGAAGGCAATGCTCAGGTCGGTGATGCTTAAGTTGCCCAATACATACCGGTCTTTTGCTATCTGGTATTTTTCAGATGCAATGCTGTCTGCCTGCGCAGTAAGCACCAGCTGGTGCTTCATCATTTCAAATAAAGTAATCTGGGTAACGATTTCCTGTGTAAAAATCTGCTTATCCTGTTCCACCGCATATTGTGTAAACTGCAGATTGGCTTCCGCGGTTTTTTCCCTTGATTTTGATCTTCCCCAATCTAGAATCGGAATGGTAAATATAAGCTGTAACCTGCTGCTGATCCTGCGGCGACTGGTACACTTTGGATACGGTTGCGGCACTTTTTGAAAATCCCAATTGTGCAGTTAATGTGGCATTCAGTCCATTATCACCCTTTGCTTTTGACACATCTCTTTTTGCTTCCGCAATGCGCCGCACAAAGCCAATGGCATCACTCCTGTTTGCATAGGCTTCTGACAATACTTTATCGGTCGCTACCTCCATATTGTATTGTTGCAGCAGGAAGTAATAAGCCGATATTTGCTGTATCATTTAATCCCGTGTAAGACCTGAGATTTAATGTAGCGATTTCCATATCCCGCTTTGCAATGCCCGCTGATTTTTCTGCTTTTAATTGTTCTAGTTGCAATTGCAAAATTTCATTTTTTGATATTTTGCCTAATTATATTTTTCATTGGCAACGAATAAAATCTTTTTTGTATTGGCAAGATTGGTTTCTGCAATCTGAAAATTTACCTGTGCCAAAAGCAGGTCAAAAAAATATCCATTGGCTTGTATGGCGATCTGCTTCCATCGATTCTATAAATGCCTGCCTGCTTTCATTGTATTTCAGCGGCTGAATTTTTTGTTCCCACTTTAAATTATTAAACTGAATAGCGGCTGGCTATAACCAATACCAAAGGGAACGCCATTGTACAAAGTATTCTTCCTGTCAAAATCGTCAAAGCGTTGCAATTGGGTGGTTCCAAAAACTGTTCCGCCGGTAGCCGCAATACTTTGGCTAAATGAAAGATTCAGAGAAGAATTATTATTATGGACAGATTGAAAAAGTATGGTGCCATCCGGCTGCTGTACTTCAGTAAATGTTTTATTATAGCCAGGTAAAATACCATCTAATGATAACTGGGGCTGATAATTTGATTTATAAGTTAGGTATTCCCAATACCGCGTTTGCTTTATGGTGTAATGCCTGCTTTGAAGCGATTGATTTTTCCTTTGCCATCTTTATTACCTGTTGCAGCGATAGCATAACGTGTATCGTTTGCTGACTGGCCATATGCCGTGCAAAATAATTGCGTAAGAATGAGAATATTTAAAAATCCCTGTACTTCATACATTCAATTGTTTATAGTGATCTCTTTTGCATTTTTATAAGCGCTCATATCTGATGTTATGATCACATCGCCTGGCTGTACATTATCTTTAATTTCAACATAATCAAAATTGCTAAGCCCGTATGAACGGTTCTTCTTACTGCTTTTCCATTTTTCACCACAAAAATTCCTGTGACGATGCTCCTTTAAAAGCTGCGCCGTTGGCAACACGCAGCACATCTGATTTTGCAGTGGTAACCAGGAATACATCCACTTTCATATTGGGGCGGTACAATTTATTATTGGGTTCATCCAGTCTGATATCAAATGATACAATGCCATTTTGTACAGAAGGCGAATATTCACTACCGTTCCTCTTACCTGCGTTTCATTGATGCGGATAATAGCTGTCATTGCATTGTGCAACTGGTCAAGATAATTGTCGGAAATGCTTCCCTGTACTTTAAAACTGCTGAGATCTGCAATACGTGCAAGTGCATCTCCTTCATGAACGGCGGCACCTATATTTTTATTTACCCAGGTAACCACGCCATCACGGCTTGCAACAATATTTGCCAGTTGAAGTTTTCGTTCCAGTTCATGCAGATCATTTTGCTGTATGGAAGCCGCAATTTCTGCTTCCTTCATTTCTACCTGCATGGTTTGCTGCTTGCTTTTTATCTCATTTTCCAGTTGTTGCTTTTCCAATCTCGCAACTTTTAAATTCAGTTCTGCCTGTTCAATATCTTCCCTTGTGCCACCTCCTGCCTTAAACAACCGCTTTGCATTTTCAACATCCGCTTCGAGGCTGTTGATACGAAGCTGCTTTATATCGTTGTTTGATTTGATATCATAAAAACTTTTATCCAACTGCAGTCTTAATTTTTTTATATCGTTATTTTTTGATTCCAGCTCAAATTTTAATTTTTCATATTCTGTTTGGGAAGCAGATTTGTCGAGTGTGAGAATTGATTGGCCCGCCTTTACCGGGCTGCCCGCATCAATGACCACACTTTGTATGGAAGCATTGATGGGGCTGGTGATGATGCCTTCAAATTCGGGTAATATTTCGCCCGAGGCGCTGATGGTATTTTCAATCTCACCCTTCTCAACTACTGCAGTCGTAATTTCACTCGTATTGATGGAAGATTTTATATATAATCGCATCAACCATATGAGTAACCCGGCAGCAATAGTAACTACCGTGATCAAAAGAATTCTTTTAGTCTTTCTTGCGTTAATAATCCCAGTTGGAATGGCCTGATCCATTAAATTAATTTTCCAGGATAGTTTCAATACCAATGCCAGTTATAAGTTATTGAAAATGAGTTGATTAATTAAAATATGCTCTGCAAGAGTGTTTGATTGCGAACAAAATGTTTGATAATGGAATACGACTGAAGTGACATCAGCGAGAGATCTGGTAGTTGAACCAGTTTAATCCTGGCGAACAGAAGCGGTAAGATATTGATAAATATGTCTGAAAGCATATTTTCCTGAGGTACTTAAGCATCGAGATTAGTTATCGTTATAGAGTTTCGTTTACGCGTTGCCGTTATCTTGTATTTTTGTATTTTAAAGTTCACGCTTAAATTATGCAGATTGAATTAAATTGCGTTAAATAATCCAAGTTGCGTACCGTAAAATTAACTGATGTTTATAAAGGCAATCGAAGACATTCAAAAATTTACAAGGCCCATCCATACCATTGTAAGATATTATGGTAATGATTTTGCCACGCCTGCTACGGGTACGTTTTTCTTTGTGAATGACCAGGGAATAGCAATTACCTGCAAACATGTTGCTAATAACATTATCAGCTCGGATTATATAAACCAGCGATATGCCCTTATAAAGAAGGAAAGAGACTCTTTTGGAACAAAGAAAGATGGTAAGTCGTTTTAATGGATGGAAAAGTATACATGACTATGAATTTGCAGCCCTTGAAAACTTACAATTATTACAGCAAGATATTTCTCAAAAAAAATTATCCATAGCTAAATTCAAAGTAATTGGAGATTAAAAGGAAAGAGTATTTGATTCACTTTATGCTGCTTTAGATCAAATTAGAATTGAGAAAGGTTATCTGGCATCTAATGACTTTACGGATTTTTACAACAGTATTCAAGTTACAAACGGCCGAAAACTTATTGACATAATGACTTTTTAAATACGGTTTATAGTTTATGTAGAAACAAATAACTTCATTGACAAGAGTAGTGTCTTTTTGCATATTACTTTAACTGATATATCGCAACGCCATTTAAAAACGGAAAAGAATTTGAAATTCATTTCAGGTATCTTCTACAAACTCATATTTGCCTTTGGGTACGAGCTTAATTCTCATGTGAAATAAGAAAGCAGTGGATGTATTAATTTGTAAAAGATGGTAGGAAACCTGCTTTATATTTATAAGAAAATAAATATCATAAACTTAGTCATGGGAGATTATCAATTTTTCACCGTAAAGGTGGAGGCATTTAACAAAAAATACGTCAATTGCAACTATCGAGGGCGATGGCCATTTATTTGTGCAACTAAGACAGTGTACATTAGCGACATTAAAAAGTTTATTTGAAAGTATGGATTCTGGGGATGTTCACCCACTGTCTTTTTAGTTTATACTGTTCAACTTGTAAAACCAATATTCATAAATTCGTTTTCAATCAGTTTATTGCCGATTTCTGGGCAAGTAGCTTTTCTCGCCCCAAACATTTAAAACACCGATCTTTGGGATAATTGTTTTTGCATTATTGTAATAGCCCAATTTATTTTCTTCTGTATTCAAATGATCCAGCTTAACTCCAAAGCCAATACATGTATTTTGTCTTAAAACTTACCCAAACCAGCTTCCATTACATCAAGTAAATATTGCGAGTTTTGGGTGTGCGAAATACTTACGTTGGTAGAGAATTATATATCCTGGTTTATATAAAGATTTCGCGCGTTATAATATACAAAGCCGCTGTCCTTGCTGCTGTTGTAAAACCGGTTATAGATTGCCGTGGTTGAAGCCTTCACCATGCCAAGTTTATATGTGTGGTATACATTTAGATTCAACGCCTGGTAACGGCTTTCATACACCTGGGTATTTATAATGGTATATTGAGATGAGGGAATATAACCAAGTGAAACAATGGGCCACAACCGTTTGTTGAATGTTGCGGTAAACGTTGTAAATATTGTGTTACTGCTATAGTTCTGTTGTATCAAAGGATTGGCATAATCATTTTTATGAATGGCTGCAGTAAAGTGCATCATCCCGGAAAATAAATATTGATCTGCTTTTAAATTCCAGGCATTTGTACTCGCGTTTGCTTTATAGGCGTTGAAGCATTGGAAATTGATACCCTGCCGCTCGTAAATGCCATCCACCCTGGTACGCGTATGCGGAAAATAAGAATGTAACTGAAGTGACCACGCTTTGGAATTATTATCCTTTAAAGAAAACCCTTTCTTCGACGAATCAATTAAAACTCCGGCTGACGGGCTATTGATGATTGCGCAATCTCTGCGATAAGCTTTACATTTTTACTTATCACAAACTGCGATTCAACACTTAAACCGAAAACGGAAACAGTATTGTTTTGCGCCTGCGATGAAAATATTTGCTTTTGGCCAGTATACCCGGTGAGCATGATATGGTTTCCCTCCCTTTTGCCCCAACCGAGCCTTGCTGCCGTTACATTTTGTTTTGATGACCTGTATTTATTAAAGATAAAATCTCTCTCCCTAAAATTGATGAAACCGGCCACGGCCGCCGCATACAAATTTTTATTATTGAACTCTGCATTGATCCCGTTCATACCAATATCTTAACGGTAAGATTTGTATAGTTTGGCATTATCTTCCCAATAGCAAGCGTTCGCACTGAATATAAAGCATTGGCTAATTTTTCAAATCGCTTGTCATGCAAACCGGCCTCATGTAAGGATTGTATGATAGTATGCGGCCCTTCAGGAAAATTGATATCCTTTTAAATACCTGTTGGAGTTGTTGAATCTTTTTAGCGACGAGTATATACTTGTTCTTGGAGAATCATAAGACTGTTCAGCTTTTTTCACTTCTTTTTGTTGCTTTTCATATGCTGTTATGAAAGTGGTAGCATTATTGATTATGGAATCTTTATACTTGGCCGAACCAGCCAATTCGTCTTTATTAATGATCGTTTCTTTACTTTGCAGGAATTTTTTTATAATGTCAGGGCGGTTTAGGTATCCGGCTAAATTCCCGAGCAACTTTTGTTGTAATCCCATTCCGGCTTTTATATCAGGATCCTGCAAATGATTAATTGCTCATTAAAGTATTTCGCTAATCGTTCGCTTTGTAACCCGCGAAATTGAGGCGCATTGAATTCAATGCGAACATCTGTATAGTTTCTCAAATAAATAGAATTAGTCTTTCTTTCAAACACCGAAACCCGAAGCGGAAATTTTTGTGCTGCTAATACATTTGCATTTATGTTCGCAAGATGCTGGGCGACATTGGTAGCTAAAAATGGTGTATCCAAACCCGAGCGATTAGCATAATTATAATTGATCAGCCCATTTTGTAAAACAATAAAGGGCCTGCCCGGAGCTAATTGGTTTAGCAATTTTTTTTGAAAGGCTATCCCGTGATAGCTTTTTTAATATAGGCACTGGATTTTTAATCTTCGCAGTCATATTGCTTACTTCTGTATCCAACCCTTTTCTGTTTTTTGCAATAAACTGTCATGTAGAATTAATACCGGAATATGTAATGCACCTCCTAAATCAAGTGCATTCAGTTTTAATGAATCTTTTACCTGCCCTATTACTTTGAACTCTATTGCCATGAAAAGGAAGAGGAGTAATAAATAAGGCATAAAAAGGTCAAGCCTATGGCATGCGTTATGCAAAATGGATCGTTTTAATAGCGATTTGGGAAGTAGAGTTTCTATCGTGGTGTGAACTAAAGGTTGAGTAATATAATGCCATAAGGCGCTAAGCGACGCCATCCATAGCGGCTCTACATAATCTGTTTGCCTGAAATACCGGCCTTAAAATCCCCTTGCAAATGGCTAAATAATTTTTTAATTTTAGAAAGCATTTCCCCGATCGGAAAAAGTCATAAAAACTAAGTTATGGTTGAAGCTGATATAACCGAACACACTAGTACGACGCAGCCGCGATGGCTCACGATTTTGCGTATCGTTCTTGGTTTTATTTTGTTTTGGAAGGGAATTACCTTCATTCGCGACTCGTCTGACCTGCAATTAATGCTACAACGGATGTCTATTGGAGTAATTCATGAGAACACCGAATGGATAGCGTTTCTTATTACCTATTTAAATTTGTTGGGTGGCCTTTTTATTGCCGTTGGATTGTTTACTAAAACCTCCTGTATTGTGCAAATACCCATACTTTTTGGCGCAGTTTTTTTTGTAAATACAAAGCATGGCCTTAACCAAAGCACTTTCGAACTTATACTTTCCGTAATTGTTCTCATATTACTGATTGTTTTTGCTATAAAAGGAAGTGGTGTAATTTCTGCCGATGAATATTTCAGGAGTTATTATAAAGCGGGTTCCGAAGAAGGAAATACAAAGAAGTTTTTCAAATAACATTCTTACAGATCAGCGAAGCAATTCTTAGATTACCACTTTTTCCAGTTTATCTAATTGGCCGTTGTTGATCCATGCGCCAAGCCCGATGGTATCCGGTACTTCAACAATCCCTTTTTCTTTGTAAACAATACCACCACTTACGGGGTCTTCTGCAAACATCAAAGGTGTGTCAAAATCACAATGCAATATATTTTTACTGCACAATGCGAGGTGCGCATTAGCCGTCATTGTAATTTTTGATTCCATAAAGCCACCGACCTGCAGGCTTATATTTTCTTTTTCGGCAAGGGCAATTATTTTTTTTGCCTTTAAAAAGCCGGATGATTTTCCCAGTTTAAGGTTGAACATATCGCAGGCCTTTAATTGTATCAGCCTTCTTGCATCATGATGGTCGCTGCAGCTCTCATCCGCCATTATGGGTATAGAGCTTTTCTTTTTTACTTTCCCAAGGTTCATAAAATTCCAGCGCGGAATTGGCTCTTCGCAAAACTGGATATTATCTCCTTCGAGGCTTTGTAAAATACTGATGGCAGTTTTTACATTCCACCCCTGGTTGGCGTCAATACGAAGTGGTATCTTTTTACCAATTGCCTTACGGATAGCTCTGATGCGCGCTACATCAATTTTTTTGTCTTCACCCAATTTCACTTTAATTACGGGGTAACCCGCACGCTTTATTTTTAAAGCGTTCATTGCCATTTTTTGCGGATCGCCTATACTTACTGTATAATCGGTGACTAAAGTTTTATTCTTTTTTCCACCGAGAAATTTATACAAAGGCACACGTGCATATTGAGCGGCAATATCATGCAGGGCGATATCGAAAGCACTTTTGATACTGGTATTGGCATAAACTAATTTGTCCATTAATTTCATGCAGCCTTCGATATCCAATGGATTTCTTTCCTTAAATTGTTTAGCAAGATATTGCCCTACTATAAAACAGGTAGACTGGTTTTCCCCGTTGATAGTCATAAAAGGGCTGCACTCACCAAACCCACTGATCCCTTTATTAGTGCGTAATACTACAATTACATTTTCTGCATTATTTATTGTGCCGAGAGAGATAGCAAACGGCTCTTTTAAAGGAATTATTAATTTGAATAATTCTATCTGTGTAATTTGTAAATTCTGTTCTGCCATTCTCTATTTAATTATTAAAACCTTGTTCTATAAAGGCACGGAGATTTGTTCTCAAATCAGGCAAAAATAATACTTCACACAGGCATGTGCTTACCAGTCTTAAAAATCCTCACTTTAATTCTAACTTTGTTTTTTTACCGTGAGTATAGCGATAGACTGTAAAAGTTGCCTGCATGCCTGGGTAACGCTGTAACAATTGTTCTTTAATGCTTTTATAAATCCTTATTTCGGGGTAAACCGGTACCCGCATTTCACGAAACGACCATGTCTTTACGTTTAAAAAAACAGAATTACTATCACACATAAATTTATTTTTATCGGCGGCAGAAAACGGCTGTAAGGTTTTACCGGTTCCGAAATTATGGATACATATATACATCTCAGGAACTTTACTACTAAACAGGCTGGAGGATAAGATAGAAATCCCAGTACCCGAAAAGATTTAAAACAGGTAATATGCCAAAGCAAAATAAGGATGAATCATGTTCCATCCTTGTTTTATTGATGTAAAGGTTATTGAAACAGGAACATTGCGAAGAAAAAATATATACAAAATTAATATCATTGCCATGTTCCATGGCCATATAATTGTATCGTAATTTATTCCGAAAGGCCCAATATCAGCCAGTATAAGCAAATGCATCACGATAAGAAATATCGCTGACATTTTTTTAGCACGCTTAAAAACCAAGCCAATGCTTAATACGATTTCAATAAAAGCCAACAGGTACCCGGCATGATAGGTTAACCATTCATATGAAATTGCATTGCCTGCAGGAAAGATGCCTGATAATACTATTTTGTTTCGTACATACAAAGAAAATGCAAAGTTCATCTTACCAATACCGCTAAAGAAATACACTGATGCAAGTAATAAAAGCAATTGCCGAAACAGCATTTTTATCATTTTTATAATTTATAACCAATGCCAGTAATATAAAAATATACTGATACTCCCATGGCTGCCAGCGGTTCTGGTCTAACGAACAGGAAAATATTTCAATAATAATTACACTTACCTGTAATACCCTTTTTATAGGAAATATCAATAGAGCAAACAATGCCAAAAGAGAAAATATAAATAATAGAAGGTGTATGGATGAAGGAACAAATAAAAAAGTGAAAGGCGGAACAATTGGAAAAAGCCTGTCTGCAAGCCATACTTTCCACGAGATGACTTTTGCTACCAGCCAGAAAAAACAAATAAACCTTGTTACGATTAATTTTTTTGAAGCAACAGCCAAACCGGAAAATAACATAGAAGAGTTATTTCAAAACTATTAAATGATGATGTTGATGCTTGCAGCGAACATCTGTATACTTAAAGTCCTTGATTACGAATGGTTACAATGGCCAGTTGTTTATTTTTTTGTTTCTTTTTATCTCCACATTAAAATCTTGCCAACAATTTAAAATTTATCAGTCTTGGTGTTAACCGGTTGGGAATGCTAAAAGTATCCCCTGCAAAGTCTTTTATCAACTGGTAAGAGATCGTGTTGGCCCTGTCAATTAAATTAAATACTTCAAGGCTTGCCCATATATTTTCAAAACCACGGAAAGGAGAATGGCTGCGGCGCAATGATTTTTCACTTAGCAGCAAAGCGCTAAAACCAATATCTACTCTTATATAAGGTTCTATAATTAAGTGCATTGCGGTACTTTACGCTGTTTGGAATATTGTAACTCATATTGCTTCCATAAATCATATTCAGATGAACTTTAAAATTTTTATTAGTGCTTAAATAATCCTGCAGAAATAACCCAAGCGTAAGCAACCTGTCGGTTGGCCTTCTTATATAACCTACATTGTTCGTACACTGTCTGCAACAACCTGGTCGGTCGTTTGAGCTGTTATAATTTCACCTGCTGCATTTTTATAAGTGTAATAAAAATCATTATCCAGATTTTCTTTTGTCTGGCTTACGCCAATGCTTAACCAGCTTTCAGCATCTTTTACCAGCTCGGTAAAAACTCGTGTTTCAATTCCTGTGGCATAAGCTTTTGCATTATTGTTACCATAATAACGAATACGAACATTGTCAATATCATAAACATCCACATCAGTAAGTGATTTATAATATGCTTCTGTAGTTATGCGCATTGGCCGGTTGCCGTTTGAAAGATTGTAATCGAAGCCGGCAACAAACTGTATGCTTTTCTGGCTTTTTAATGCAGTATTTACTGTACCATCATATCGCCTCATTTCACGATAAAAAGGCGGCTGGTCATAAATACCCGCCGCAGCTTTAAAAACAATATCTTTTTTCCAGTTGGGCTTATAACTTACCTGCGCCCGCGGGCTTACAATAAATTCTTTGTTGAGTGAATTGTAATTGAAGCGTACGCCGGCCTGTAAAGTCATGTCTCTAACGGAGTCGCCTAAACGAATATTATCCTGCACGTATCCGCTGTATTTATCAATGGTAAGATTTGCAGCAGACTTTAAGAACACTGCTCAGGTTGAGTGACATTTGGATTGAAAGGCAGAGAATAACCTGCGCTGTCCTGGAATTCCCATTCATTAAGTCTGATCATGTATAATGGTATGGTCAACGCCTGCGCCCCATTGTATAAAATGTTTTCCTTTGTCAAAGCTTCCTTTATGGCTTATGTTGTACACTTCGATATTGAGCTTATTGCGGGCATAATTTTGGTAAATGCCTGCACCAAGTGGGTTGACTATTTGCCCGAAAGTTGGCTGGGTTTTATCAAAATCTCTTTCACCAAAAAGATATGCGCCGGTAATATCAAAATTTTCATTTTCATTATCGGCATAACGGCTTGCCATCCATTTTAAGTTTCACTCTTTTATTTACAGTTTGATCCAGGCTAAGGCCAATCAGGTTGGTGTTATAATTATCTTTTTCCTGCCCGTCAAAAAATATATCAAGCCCAAGATTGGCAGTGAATAAAGGAGAAAAAACTGCAGTTGATTTTTGTGCAGATTCAGGCACCAATGTAAATTTTGAACCGGAAACAATTCCCAGCAATTCAAGCTGGAGTTTTTCGTGAAAGCCGTAAGTAATAAATGCCTGTAAATCTGCCGCGGAAGGAACATAATTTCCCTTTACTTCCTGGCTGCTTAATAAATTTCTATTGGTTTTGCTGCGAACGCCAAACAGCCATGTAAGCTTTTGGTTTTTTGTAGAGCCTTCAAAATGAAATCCCTGTTCTAATAACTTACATAAGCAGAACCGCAAATGACGTTGGCTTTTTATATTGTATATCAAGAACACTGCTTATCTTATCTCCATACTTTGCCTGGAAGCCTCCGTTATAAAAATTAATATTTTTTGCAAGTTCAGGATTGATAAAACTTAGCCCTTCCTGCTGCCCGTTGCTGACAAGATAAGGCCGGTAAATTTCAAAATCATTTATATAAATAAGGTTCTCATCGTAATTGCCTCCACGAACAGAATATTGCGAAGTAAGTTCATTATTGCTGCCTACCAGAATTTTAATCAGTCCTTCAACGCCGCCTGTTGCGCCCGGAAGCATTGTTGCATCTTTTAGGATTTATTTTTACAAGCCCTGTTTCCGTTCTTTGCTTTTCATCGCCGATCACTACTGTTTCCAATGTTTTCCCACTGCGTTCAAGCCTTACCGTTAGTTGTTCTTCTTCATTCTCACTTAAATAAAAATTTTTTTGTTCATTCCTGTAGCCTGAAAAAGAAAATACCAATGCAAACGCTTTTTCTGCCGGTACTTTTATGCGGTATGTTCCGGAATCTGAAGTAACAATTCCACTTTGTTTCCTAAAATGATAATGCTTACACCTTGTAATGGATTTTCATTTTCATCAATAACTTTCCCTGATACATAAGCAGCTTTCTTTTGTGAGAATGCCCTGCAAAGCGTTAGAAACACAGAAGGAATAATGTAAAGCGGTTAGTCTCATAAAGTGAAGGTAATATTTTATAGATTACATTTTATAGCCATTCCGTTTCAATTTTTATTATTTTTGAAAAATGCGAAACAGTATATCCTGCTATATTATTATTTATTGCCATCTTACCTATTGGTTGTTCAACGCCTGAAGGGAAATAAAGATGAAAAAATAGCGATGCAAAAATGCCTGCGCCGTAAAGATCCCTTTCATGAGCTTTGTCAATATTGGGAAGTTACCGATGCCGAAAATCCAACGTTAGGGATATTTATGATCAATCACATCGAGGGAATCTTATAATTATCCGGGAATTATTTTTATGACCGATTCAACTTTTCTTGAAAACCCGAAAGCAACCATGCGTTATGGAAAATTTGAGCTCAAGGGCAAAGTTATCAATGCATTATTTGATGATGGTAAAAAAGCCAGTCTATACTATACAGGATTTGCAAAACACTGCTATGGTTGTTCGCCGTGTTGAAAAAGATCATACCACCATTCTTACTTTAAAAGGAGCCCGTGTATTCTGGCCAGATGCAATTACAAATCCATTCAATAAGATTAACAGCTTGTGGAGAATAAAGCCTCCTAAAGCTGAAAGCCCTCAGGCATTGCATAACGGCTAAAAGGATGTGTGCGTTTTTATGAATATTTTTTTCAGGGCTATGCTGAAAGCGAAGCCGATGAAATAGATTTTCTTGGATTGCCATACCTGCTTTAAATGGTACCAGGGCGGCATCTATGTTCAAGGCCCAAAAAGCCTCGATAAGTAAATGGATCAATTGTTTTTATTCAGAAGAGCAGGCATTGCAGGCAAGGCAAATGATGGAAGATGTTTTGTCAAAAAAATATGATTGGGATACTACTCAAAGAAACTGGATAAAACAAACTGCGGCTGTTCTGAAACAGATACATGATAAAATGTAGAATACATACATGTGATCCTTACAGGCCCCGGTGCGCCACTTACAAATTTTTAAATTTTCTTATGGTATCTTTTGGATCATCAGATGCAAAAACCGAATTGCCTGCAACCAACACATCAGCGCCTGCCATTAAAATTTCTTTTCCATTTTGCAAAGAAACGCCGCCATCAATTTCAATTTTTGCGGAAGATCCGGATTCAACTAATCAATGATTTTAAATCTTTAATTTTTTGAATTGTATAGGGTATAAATGATTGCGCGCCAAAGCCGGGATTTACACTCATCAGGTTTACAAGGTCAATATCAGCAATAATATCTTTTAAAAGAAAAACAGGTGAATGCGGATTGATAGCAACACCCGCTTTCATGCCTGCGGATTTTATTTGCTGAATATTGCGGTGCAAATTCCTGCAGGCCTCAAGATGCACCGTTAACCCATCTGCTCCCGCATCTTTAAATTCTTCTGTATATTTTTCCGGCTCAACAATCATCAGGTGCACATCAAAAAATTTTGTACCGGCTTTTCTTAGTTGTTTTATAATTGACATTCCATAGCTGATGTTTGGAACAAATATTCCATCCATAACATCAAGGTGAAACCAGTCTGCCTCACTTTCATTAAGCATTTTACAGGCGTCTTCAAGATGTAAAAAATCTGCAGCGAGAAGCGAAGGGGCTATTATGGGCATGTTGTGAATTGTCAATTAGGTAATTAAATTAGTAAAGTCATGAATTAATTTTTCATTTTTCATGTTTTCATTTTCGCCAGCGCTTCCTTTGCTTCGATAAAATTTTTATCATATAAAAGCGCTGTCTGGTAACTTTGAATTGCGTCATTGCTTTTTCCGAGTTTTTCAAAACATCTTCCCATCCAGTAGTATCCTTCGTCAAAATTATTTTGAATAGTTACTGCTTTTTTTAACACTTCCAGCGCTTCCTCATATTTCCCGAAGTCATATAAAGCAATTCCTTTTTCGCGGTAAGAATACATATAAGTAAAATCCAGGTGAAGGCTGCTGTCGAAATAATCAATTGCTTTCTTTTTATCATTTGTATAACTATAATATAATCCCTTTACGAACATGGCATCTTTACCTGATTTGACGCGGTTATTCTTTAATAGAGCATCTGCAATCGCCAATGATTTGGGATTTTTCATTTCAGCATATAAGGTTCCAAGCGCAACCAGTATTCGGGCAACGGATAAATATTTATTGCATGTTCAAGAGATTTTATTGCAGTGAAGGGTGTCTTCATTTTCAAAAAGCAAAGTGGCTTTCATATTCCACAAGTAAGCATTACCACTGTCTTTTTTTATTTGCTGGCCGGTCAGGGACAGCGCAGAATCATAGTCGCCTTCGTCCCGGTACATTTCAATTAAATTCTGAACCAGCGCAAGTGAATCAGGAAATTCCCTGATAGCATTTTTTAAGGATTCCTTTGGGCTTAGTTCTGTTGAAGATGGCACGTTGTTGTCCCTGGAATTGTTACATGAAATAATTAGTAAGAAAACAAAGAAGGCTATAATACCTGAACTTGTTTTTATCATTTTGCAAATTTACTATCCATATTGTATATGGCCATTAATGCATTTCATATTAAAAATATAATTTTGGCTAAATTGCAGCGCAGTAAAAATTATGATCAAAATCTTCTTTCCCTTCTAAGTTTTATTTCATTTATTTTTTGTAGTGAAAGTAAAATTTTCAGATTTCCGTCTTCAACCGTTGTCACCGATACACTTGAATACCCTGAAGAACGTCATTTTAAAAACTTACGCCAGCTTACTTTTGGAGGCGATAATGCAGAAGCATATTTTAGTTTTGATGGAAAATATATTGTTTTTCAACGTACAGATCCAAAAAATGGAATTATGTGCGATCAGATATGGATGGGGAAAGTGCCTGAAAAAACGGATGAGCCTTTTACACCAAAATTAGTAAGTACCGGTGCCGGCCGCACTACCTGTTCCTATTTTTATCCTGATGGAAAACATATCTTATATGCATCAACCCATCTTGCTTCCAACGATTGTCCGCCCGTTCCGGACAGAGAAAAAATGAAGCGGTATATCTGGCCGGTATATGAAAGCTTTGATATTTTTAAGGCAGATACCAATGGGAACATTATTCAGCAACTCACCAATACGAAAGGATATGATGCTGAAGCAACTATTTCTCCAAAAGGCGATAAAATTTTATTTACGTCTATCCGTAACGGTGACCTTGATTTATATACCATGGATATGGATGGAAAAAATGTAAAACAAATAACCAATACACTAGGCTATGATGGTGGCGCATGGTTTAGCCCCGATGGCAAAAAAATTGTATGGCGCGCCAGCAGGCCCAAAACGAAAGAAGAAATTGACGACTATAAAAATCTTTTATCGCAGGGACTGGTTGCGCCAACTTCCATGGAAGTATATGTTGCCAATGCCGATGGAAGCGATGCACACCAGGTTACATTTCTTGATAAGGCAAACTGGGCACCAAATTTTACGCCTGATGGAAAGCATATTATTTTTTGCAGCAATCATGAATATGCAAGAGGATTTCCCTTCAATATGTATATAACCGATATCAATGGCAAAGGGCTTGAAAAGGTAAGCAGGGATAAAGGTTTTGATGCATTTCCTATGTTTAGCCCCGATGGTAAAAAAATCATTTTCAGCAGCAACCGAAATAATGGCGGAGGGCACGATACCAATGTTTTTATTGCAGATTGGGTGGAGTAGTTAATTCGGTTAATTAGTTAATTGGTTAATTGGTCATTAGTTAATTGGTTAATTGAGTTATTGGGTTTATTTGTTAATTTGTTAATTTGTTTATTGCTCTTCTTTACACCTTAACATACCAGCACATTAGCACATTGGCACATTGGCTAATTGAAGCTTCTATTACCTCACAATCTTTAATATCTTTTCCATCTATCGCGAAACGGATCACGGTTCTTACTTTATGCCATCCGTGTTTGCCGGCCGCGCCGGGGTTCATATGCAGGCACTTCAATTTTTCATCGTACATCACTTTTAAAATATGAGAATGCCCGCTTATAAAAAGTTGTGGCTGATGTAATAAAAGCTCTTTTTTTGTTTCAGGATTATATCGTGGCGGATATCCTCCTATGTGTCGTATCATTACTTTTACTTCTTCACACATAAATACAATTTGCTCGGGATAAATATTTCTTATATCATAGCCATCAATATTTCCATACACTCCTCTCAGAACAGGTGTACGGCCTTTTTGGGTGGTCTGTAAACTTTAATAGCCTGCATAGCTATTTCAATGTCTCCAAAATCTCCCGCATGCCATATTTCATCACAATTTTTGAAATGTTGAAAAACTGTTTCATCCAAATAATCATGAGTGTCTGATATGAGGCCGATTCTTGTCAAGTCTTTAATATTACTGTAAATTTACAATACGATTGCGAAGTTATTTTTAAAGTTATCAAATTGAGTTAACAGCCTTCATTTTCAAATTTTCGAATTTTCAAATTTTCAATTTATTATGCCTCACTATCATAAATCAGGTTCCATACCACATAAACGCCATACTCAATTCCGGAAGCCTGATGGAACATTATATTCAGAACAATTATTTTCTACTGAAGGATTTTCTTCAGATTCGTCACTTCTTGTATCATACTCATCCGCCTACACAAATTATTAAAACTGAAAAGCCCTACAGTGTAATGCCGGAAGTGGCGGAAGAAAAAATGCTGCAGCACCGCAGCTTCCAGGGGTTTAATATTAAGCCGGATAAAGATTATATCAAAAGCCGGAAGCCTGTATTAGTGAACAATGATTGCCATATTTCATTGGCAGCTCCGCAAAAAAGTATGGAGAATTATTTTTATAAAAATGCCGATGCCGATGAAATAATTTTTGTGCATGAAGGCAGCGGAAAATTGAAAACCCAATATGGTGAAATAGTTTTTGCTTATGGCGATTATCTTGTTATTCCCCGGGGCACTATTTACCAGGTGGAATTTGATAAAGAAGATAACCGGCTTGTTTATTGTAGAATCGTTTAGCCCTGTCCGTTATCCAAAAAGATATGTAAGCAATTACGGCCAGTTGCTGGAAAATTCACCTTATTGTGAACGAGATATCCGGCAGCCGCAAAATTTACAAACATTTGATGAAAAGGGCGATTTTCTGATCATGACAAAAAAGAAAGGAATGATGTATGGGATTCATTACCTGCATCATCCGTTTGATGTGATAGGCTGGGACGGATGTTGTTATCCTTTTGCATTTTCCATACATGATTTTGAGCCAATTACCGGCCGTGTGCATCAGCCACCTCCTGTGCACCAGACGTTTGAAGGACACAATTTTGTTGTGTGCTCTTTTGTTCCGAGGATGTATGATTATCATCCTCAGTCAATACCGGCGCCTTATAACCATAGTAATATCGATAGTGATGAAGTGATTGTATTATGTAGATGGCGATTTTATGAGCAGGAAACATGTAACAAGAGGCATGATCACGTTACATCCCGGCGGCATTCCACATGGCCCGCATCCGGGCGCTGTTGACAAAAGTATTGGAATGAAAGAAACAAAAGAACTGGCTGTAATGGTGGATACTTTTCATCCGTTGCAGCTTACAAAGCAGGCGCTTGAAATTGAAGATGAAAATTATGTGATGAGCTGGGCAGAGTAAGTGAAGATGATAGAAAGTGATACTTGATACATTGATACTCTGATACTTTCCTGATACTGGATACTTCATCACTTGATTTTTTGATAAAAGTTTTTTGTCTTATCTCTTTTTTCTCTTAGTTTTATTTCTCTTTTTTCTCTTAGCAAAAAAACACGGACATGATAAAATTCAGTGAATTAAAAGCAGGCGATTATGTACTTGCAGAAAGTGACGGGCAGGCATGGCAGGGTGAAGTAACTGATTTCAACCATGATGAAAAGGAAATCAGTGTGTATAACGGCGTGCAGGATTTTTGGTTTAAGGGAGAGGATTTATATCCATTGCCTCTTGATGAAAAGCAACTTATTGAAATTAAAATTTAAAAACAGGTAAATGATGATGGCTCTGTAAAATATATGAAAGGTGCTTTTAGAATTCAAACTCCGCAACAGGACAATTTTTCAAATTTCGAAATATGGTACAGGGATGAAAAAAGAATTATGCTACATCCCATTTCTGTTCATCAGCTGCAAAACCACTACCTGGAAATGACCAAAGTGCATCTCACCGATGATGTAATTTAATCTATAAAAGGGTTGCACTAACCAGTTTGGTTTCTGTATTAATATTTTGAACAAAACCCATGATAATTCAACCTGATAATATTACTGGTTTCTATCAACCCATATTTTTTTGCATAATAACTATTTATATTAGTTACCAGCGAGGCGGCCGGAATTAATGTAGAAGAAAGGGAGGTAGTAACATGTATTACATCCGTATAAGCAATTCCGTTTACGCTCCTTGAAATTCCTTTTTCCACTATATTATAGGTAATTGTAACGGGAACGGGAAGGAATGCCCGGAGGGTTACGTTAAGACTTTGGGTCCAGCTGGTACCCACAGCAGCATTATCTTTTAAATATAATCTTTCAAATACCGTGGTGCCAAAGCCGCGGGTAAGGAATCATATTGGTAATAATCGTTTCCGGTGATATTAAGATACTGATTACCTCCAGCGAATTAGTGAATACATGATAGCTTTTGCTATTAATAGAGGTGTCCCTGGCAGTAGAAGTAATCGTGTAATCCGTGTTAACAGGTGTAGTGCCTGAAGAATCTGTTTCATGGTAATTCCAGGTACTGCCAGTTGAAGTCGTTAGGTAATGTATCCTGCGGTGGTGGAGTGGTGTTCGTTTCACTTTTTTTGCAGGAATAATAAAAACAAAAATGCCAGGAATAAGAAGTGTTTTTATTTTCATATTTAGGAATTTTTTTGGAGCGAGGCAATATTAACCCTTTTTTTGTAAAATTCAAATATTTACACCTATCTTTGCGCTCCCAAAAACAGTATGGCCAAACAAGCACTCATTAAACAAGATGGTACAATCCTGGAAGCCTTATCCAATGCGATGTTCAGGGTTAAGCTTGAAAATGGCCACGAGATTTTGGCAACTATTTCCGGAAAAATGCGCATGCATTATATCAGAATTTTACCCGGAGATAAGGTAGGTGTTGAGATGAGCCCTTATGATTTATCAAGAGGGCGCATCATATTCAGGTATAAATAAAAGCTTTCAAAGACAAATAATAAAAACTGACATCATGAAAGTAAGGGCATCTATAAAGAAAAGAAGTGTAGACTGCAAGATTGTGAGGAGAAAAGGCAGGTTGTATGTGATCAACAAAAAAAATCCCCGCTTTAAGCAAAGACAGGGGTAATAGTCAATAAGTAATGGTCAATAGGTCATTGAAGTTCAAGTATAATGACTATTGACCAATGACATTAATAATAAAGAATTAATCTAAATAAAACTTTAAAAGAATATGGCTCGTATTGCCGGTATTGATTTACCAAAAAATAAAAGGGGAGAAATTGGGCTTACCTATATATATGGCATTGGCCGTTCTACTGCCCGTTATATTTTAGATAAGGCAAGTGTTAATTATGATAAAAAGGTAAATGAGTGGAATGATGATGAACAAACGGCGATCAGGAATGTGATCAGCGGTGAATTTAAAACAGAAGGCGCATTGCGCAGTGAAGTACAAACCAATATTAAACGATTGCTGATATTGCCTGTTATCGTGGATTAAGGCATCGTAAAGGTTTGCCATTACGTGGCCAGCGTACCCGTACCAATAGCCGTACCCGTAAAGGAAAACGTAAAACAGTTGCCGGTAAAAAGAAAGCGCCTAAAAAATAAAGTTATCTGGACAGGCAATTTTATAAGACTTGATAATATTAATGAATCAATACCAGATATCCAGTAAGCCGGAAGGAGGGTTGATTCAGTCCCGAGTTCATCGGGATAAATTTTTAAAGATTACCTATTTAATACAATTATGGCAAAAGCAACAAATGTAAAAGCGACCAATGCAAAAGCATCATCTAAAAAAAGAATTGTAAAAGTGGAAGCATTTGGAGATGCTCATATAGTAGCAAGTTTCAATAACATTATTATTAGTTTAACCAATAAGCAGGGCCATGTTATTTCATGGTCTTCAGCTGGTAAAATGGGTTTCAGGGGTTCAAAAAAGAATACGCCCTATGCTGCACAAATGGCAGCAGCAGATGCGGCAAAAGTTGCCCTGGATGCAGGGTTAAAACGTGTTGATGTTTATGTAAAAGGCCCGGGTTCCGGACGCGAAGGCGCCATCAGGTCTCTGTCACAATCAGGCATTGAGGTCGTTATGATTAAAGACGTAACGCCTTTGCCACACAATGGTTGCAGGCCTCCTAAAAAGAGAAGAGTATAATAATAGTATGATGTACGATGTTTGATGTACGACGTTAAACATTGTATATCGCACATCAAACATCGTACATATTTTAATAACCGGGTGTATCATTGATTTTTGATTTTTACTGATGATGCACCGACACTAAAAAATCAATTTATAAATTATGGCTCGGTACACAGGACCAAAAACAAAAATCTCCAGGATATTTGGAGAGCCTATTACAGGCAATGGAAAATGGTTAACAAAAAACAGCAATCCTCCGGGGATGCATGGCGCAGCCCGCAAGCGCAAAAGCCTTGGGGAATATGCATTACAGCTTCGCGAAAAACAAAAAGCAAAATACACTTATGGCGTTTTGGAAAAACAATTCCGCAACACATTTACTGAAGCTTCCCGCCGCAAAGGCGTAACCGGTGAAAACCTCATTAAGCTTCTTGAAGCACGCCTTGATAATACCGTTTATCGCATGGGTATTGCCCCAAGCCGCCAGGCAGCACGCCAGCTGGTATCTCATAAGCACATTACCGTTAATGGTGACGTATTGAATATCCCTTCTTATTCTTTAAAACCCGGAGATGTTATTGGATTGAAAGAAAAAACAGCTGGTAATACTTCTATTACAGGAAACCTCAGGCCAAAAAATCCAAAATTTAACTGGATTGAATGGAGCGAAGGAACTATGGAAGGTACTTTTATTGCCTACCCTGAAAGAGAAAGTGTTCCTGAAAATATTAAGGAGCAGCTGATAGTGGAATTTATAGTAAGTAATGATGTAGAGTATTGAAGTAGTGAACAGTGAATGGTGAGTAGAGAATTTATGGTAAAAGTGAGTTAAGAAGGGATCAAAACATTTAAATCAAATCAAAACAAAATAAAAAATGGCCATTTTAAATTTTGTAAAGCCAGACAAAATCGTTCTTCAAAAAAGCACAGATTTTGAAGCACAATTTGAGTTCCGCCCGTTAGAGCCGGGATATGGTGTAACCATTGGCAATGCTTTGCGCAGGGTATTGCTTAATTCATTGGAAGGTTATGCAATTATTGGAATTAATATAGCAGGTGCAGACCATGAATTTGCAACAATCAAAGGCGTTACAGAAGACGTTACTGAAATTATTCTTAACCTTAAACAGGTTCGCTTTAAAAAGAAAGTTGACCATGATGCAGGTACAGAAAAAATCAGCCTTTCATTAAAAAATAAATCTGAATTCACTGCCGGAATGATCGGAGATGCTTCTCCTTCTTTCGAAGTAATGAATCCTGAACTGCTGATTTGTACTATGGATAATTCAGCAAAGCTTGAAATAGAAATTACCATTGGCAAAGGCCGGGTTATGTTCCTGCAGAAGAGAATAAAGAAAAGAGTTCTCATTTTGGATACATTCCTGTTGATTCTATTTATACCCCTATTAAAAATGTGAAATACAGTATTGAAAATACAAGGGTTGAGCAAAGAACTGATTTTGAAAAACTGGTGATGGATGTAGTTACTGATGGAACCATTCATCCGGAAGAAGCAGTAAAGCAGGCATCGAGAATTTTGATTCAGCACCTGATGATCATTACAGATGAGAATATCACTTTTGACAGTAAAGAAGAAAAGAAAGAAGACCTTGTTGATGAACAAACTTTGCAACTTCGCAAAGTATTGAAAACTCCGCTGGAAGATCTTGATCTTTCAGTAAGAGCATTTAATTGCCTGAAGGCAGCAAAAATAAATTCACTCAGTGAATTGGTTCAATATGAGCAGGAAGACCTTATGAAATTCAGAAACTTTGGACAAAAATCTTTAAGCGAAATTGAACAGGTGTTGAATGAAAGAGGCCTTGGTTTTGGAATGGATCTTAGCAAATTAAGATTGGATGACGAATAAATAATATTTGAATGCTAATTAGATAATGTAGCTCAATTAGCCAATTAATGACAGTATCACATTAGCACATTAGCATAATTAGCTACATTCCTGACACGGTACAGCAAATTTAATAACATAAAGTCATGCGTCACGGAGATAAATCAAATAATTTAAGCAGAACAGCCAGTCACAGGAAAGCTTTACTAAGCAACCTTGCCTGCCAGCTATTTCAACATAAGAAAATAGTAACAACCCTGGCAAAAGCAAAAGCCCTTCGTCCTTATGTAGAGCCTTTAATTACAAAAGCAAAAGATAATACTACGCATCAGCGCCGTTTGGTATTTAGCCATTTGCAGGATAAAGAAGCTGTAAAAGAATTGTTTGATGTAATAAGCGCTAAAATAGCTTCCCGCCCGGGTGGATATACCCGTGTTATTAAATTGGGAAAAAGAGTGGGTGATAATGCCGAATTGCCATGATCGAATTGGTAGATTATAACGAAATATATGGAAAAGGCAAAGGTGAAACAGAAGGCACTGTTAAAAGAACACGCAGGGCCGGTGGCCGTAAAAAAGCTACAAGTGCTAAGCCTGCTGAAGATGGTGCGAGAAAATGCTACCGGTAGAAGATCCTGCAAAGGAGGTACCTGTAGAAGAACCATCGCAGCCCGAACCGAAGTAGAAGAATAATTATTTATAAAGCCTGCCTTAATAGCAGGGTTTTTTGTATAAGTTTTTAATCTTCTTTAATAGGATAAGCTAAAAATCATTTAGATAAGACAATGATAAAATTGAACCTGGGTATAAAATACCAGTTTTTTTAAATTAAACAAGCAGAATATACAAATACTTCAACTTTATTATTTCTAATTCCTTATTTCTTATTTTCTTTCCTTTTCTTTGCTAAATCATTTACATGTCCGAATCTCAATCCCCACATTCCCGCAATTTTAATTTTAGAAGACGGAAATATTTTTCATGGAAAAGCCTTTGGTAAAATTGGCACTACTACCGGTGAAATTTGCTTTAATACCGGAATGACGGGTTACCAGGAAGTTTTTACCGATCCCAGTTATTATGGCCAGGTTATCATTATGAACAATGTTCATATTGGCAACTATGGAGTAAAAGAAGGCGATGTAGAAAGTGATTCTGTAAAAGTAAAAGGGATCATCGGAAAAAACCTGGAACAACAATATTCCCGGTTTGTTGCCAATGATTCCTTACAGGAATATTTTGTAAAACAAAATATTGTTGCGATTGATGAAATTGATACCCGGGCATTGGTGATACATGTTCGCAACCAGGGAGCTATGAACTGTATCATTTCAAGTGATAATACCAATATAACTGAACTTAAAAAACATATTGGCAGCGGTACCTTCAATGAACGGGCTTGAACTGGCTTCAATTGTTTCTACAAAAAAAGAATATACGCTTGGCGATGAGAAAAGTGACGATACGAGTTGCAGTTCTGGATTTTGGGATTAAAAAAAATATTTTGAATTGCCTTATTGAAAGAGGCGCTTATGTAAAAGTTTTTAATGCTGAAACGAGTTTTGCAGAACTTGGAAAATTTTGAGCCACATGGATATTTTATAAGCAATGGCCCCGGCGATCCCGAACCATTGCATTATGCAGTAAATACAATCAAAGAAATTCTTCAAGCCAAAAAGCCCTTTTTTGGAATTTGCCTCGGGCATCAATTGCTTGCTTTGGCAAATGATATTCCTACTTTTAAAATGCATCATGGCCACAGGGGATTAAATCATCCTGTAAAAAATTTAAAACCGGCAAATGCGAGATCACTACACAAAATCATGGCTTTGGCGTAAACGCAGATGCAGTAAGAGCAGCAGAAAATATTGACATTACGCATGTTAATCTCAATGATGATTCTATTGAAGGGATACGGTTAAAAGACAGGCCTGCCTTTTCAGTTCAATATCATCCGGAGTCAACGCCCGGCCCGCATGACAGCAGGTATTTATTTGATGATTTTTTTGAAATGATGGCAGTGAAGGTTGAAAGTTCAGCGTTAAAGGTTGAAGGTTGCATTCAGGGTTGACATCGATCGGTTATTAAGCTGTTGGTCAGTACCTATGCATTATAACAAAAATAATTTGCATAATTGGTATAATTGGTGTTATAAAAAAAATTAATTTGTGTTATGAAAATAGCAATTATTAATGGCCCTAATCTAAATCTTATTGGTACAAGGGAAACAGATATTTACGGCAGTGAATCATTTGAGCATTACTTTAATAAGCTCCGGAAAAAATATGAAACCATTGACTTTGATTATTTTCAAAGCAACATGGAAGGCGAAATTATAAATGAGCTGCAGAGTGCGGGGCAAAAAATGGATGGTATTATATTAAATGCCGGCGCATATACTCACACTTCAATTGCAATTGGAGATACGGTTGCGGCGATTAAAACCCCGGTTGTGGAAGTTCATATTTCTAATATTGAAGCACGTGAAGAATTCAGGAAATACTCACATATTTCTGCAAAATGTGCGGGTACAATTTTTGGGTTTGGGCTGAAAGGTTATTTGCTGGCGATTGAATCTTTTATAAATAAATAGCCGGTTTTTGATCACCGGTTTCTGAATTTTACTTCGTTACCACCAAGGTTGGCATTACTTGCTTCACCATACCCGGCAAGCATATAACCTTTCTTTCTGGCATCGGGATCTGTAAAAGTAAATGTGCAATTTTTTAAGGCTGCCCCGCGTATAACGCCGGCAAAATCACCTGGCGGTAGATTTGTATTATTAATAGTAAATGAACAGTCGGTGACCTGATATTTTTCTTCTACGGGATCAACCGGACAATACAGCCAGCATAATTTTTTTATATTTGAAATAAAAGTGCAATTGGTGAAAGCCATTCTTTTTACGCCCATTACTTTCAACAAGAAAATTACCGTAAGGAGGGTTACCATTGTAAGGTTTATCCTGAAATAAGCAGCTATAGAATTTAGTGGCATCTTGTATGGAAGGCGAGTCATATCCATGAACAACTGAGCCGTAAATATTGCAATTATAAAATGTAAAATTGGGTTTGGTAACCCAAATTGACCAGTTAGTAGTTCCCCAAAAAGTGCAACCTGTAAAAGTACAATCTCCGCTATTCCCGGAATCTGCGACTAATCCACATCCTGTGTTATCTATAAATTCGCAATTCTTCAAAAATCCCGTTTCTTATGGGTCCGACTTCTGCTTCTATATCAACACCTGCACCGGGCGGAGAGTCAAATTTTCCTTTGCCGGTATGATTAAATTTGCAATTTTTTACATAAAGAAAATTTCCGCCAATCCACGATAATCCCTGCCGCGAATTGTATTCAAACGTGCTGTTTAATGACGGTGATGCTATCCGGTAAATTGGTTTGTTTATTGGCAACACATATGCCATCAAGGCCAAAATGATGGGCATATACCTTATCTATTTGTATGTTTCTGCTGTTTGAAATGAAGATACCATAGTGTGGCATTTGTCTTCCAACATCTCCATAAAACCTCCCAAAATTAATATTATTGCTATTACCGTCCATAGTAATCCCTGATATTTTAATGTTAGAACTGTTATCAAGTAAAATACAATTCCCGACAATTGCAGCGTAAGCGTAGTTAACAAATAAATTATTTCCATGTTCGTATTCCTTCCCTGTTCCAGGCGAAAAAGCACCTATACGTAATCCATTTTTGTATTTTAATATGGAGCCGGGTGCACCTTCAATACTAAAATTTTTAATATTATTGAAATGTAAAACATCCTCACCATGGTATGCAGGCTTGTTGAGCTGCCCTCCGGTAAAGACCTGGCTCCCTACAATATAAGTTCCTTTTGATATTGTAAGTTTTCCATTGCCGCCACGGCTGTTAAAAAAATCAGCTGCTTTTTTAAATGCCGCCTGGTCATTGGTTTTACCATCTCCTTTTGCGCCAAATGATTTTATATCTTTTACAATATAGGACTGGCATTGAGCTACAAAAAGAAGCAGGAAAAAAACACCTGAAAAAAATAATTTCATATTTCAAATTTATAATGATGGTGCTTGAAATAGTACATGTAGCAGTAATTTGTATAACTACGAATAAGAGTTATGAAACGGAATAAAGATGCATCCATGGAATAGCATAATGATTTAACAAACCAGGATTTTGCGCCTCATTTACAAGAATTTTTTTATCAGTCTTTTCACAATTTTTTTATAAGCATCCACTTCAGCGAGCTGTTCCTGGATAAATTGATTGTCTTCCAGGCGGCCGATCACCGCATTCATTTCTTCATTAGTTTCATAGATCATTTTCCTGAACGGATTTGTATAATCTTTGGCCCTTGATTTATAAATTTCTTTACTCATCCATGTTTTAGTTGCGACTGATTTTTCAAGTAAAGTTTTAAAAACCTGCCGGCGTAAATTGTTTTGACGTAATATTTTCAATTTCAAGAAGTGAAGTATAGCTGTGAATCAATTTATCATATTTGTAATCTGCACCACACTGCCTGTAAAAATCATGTACCTCGCTCCAGGAATTTATTTTATTTCTTTTTATATTTTGCTTTAGTTTATCCACATCCGGAACAGTCATTAACTGGCCGCCAATGTTGAGCCATGGTGATCTTTGAATTCTTGTCGGTATACTTTTTTTCAATTCTTCAAATGAAGAAAATTTATGAGCTTTCGCGTGTTCTACCAATTGGATAATTCCATAATAACCAATTAATTCTTTAAACAGATCAATAGCCTGTGGAACTTTTATCACTTCTGTTTTGCGCTCACTGTTTTCAAAGCCTGTTGCAAAATAATTTCCTTTTTCATCCGGTTTCATTGCTGATAATATTTCAATTGCAGTAAACATTTCATTGATGGTATCGGGAGCGAGGTAATCATATTCAATGGTTTGAATTTTTTCAGTTCTCTGGTCCCTGTCCTCATATTTCCAGGTATTGCGTGAAAGCGCATACATGTTGTACATGAACCAATATCCGGGCATTATTACCAGCTTGTCATTGGCTACATCATTACTTACGAGGCTAAAAGGAATTGATATATTTAACTCAAAAGGAAAATCAGCTTTTGACTAAAATTGTAAATGATGCAAATTTCGAATTATGTTTCAGGCTTACACACAGGCCGGGCCAAAATCCACGCCCGGCAATGATTTCACCATCGGCGCTGCGGCTGTTGTGGTTGCTTCCAATAGTAGCGCCGGCAGCAATATTACTTTGCCCCATTATTAAAGAGGCGCATAAGAATGAATTATTATGATGTTGTTCATGTGCCGGGAAAATAAGCGAATTCAACACTTCGCAGCAAGAAATTGTTGAATTATTTCCAAGGTACGAGTTAATAAGCCTTGCTCCATATTTTAGTTGTGAGTGGGAAGCCATTACAAATCTTACGGCTTTAACGCCATAAAAAATTCTGCAGCCATAGCCAATGATTCCATTTACCATTTCACAGCCTTCACCTATTTGTGATGTGCGGTTCTTCATCACTGTTGATGGTAAGATTTTTTAATTTATTAGCGCCTTTTAAATAAGCATCGGTGCCAATAGAAACATCTTTAATAATGTTGCAATCCTTTAATACGCACCGGTCGCCGATGGTTCCGTAATAGCCACGCTTATTGTCAAATTCCTTTTCTGTAAGTTCCGTAAATTTTTCTAGTAAAGCTCAGGTCATCGCGGTTACTGCTCCATAAATATGCATCGCCCGGCAACATACCGTTAAATGGAATTACGCGCCTGCCGCCATTTTCATTGCGGAGTTCCATCCATACCCTTGTTTGTTCTGTTTCACCTTCTTTTAAAATACCGTTTCCAAATTTTGAATAATCAGTTGAGGCCAGTTCATTCACATTGGCAATCATAACTTCATTTCCAATAATATAATGGCTTAAATAATGTGCATTGTCAATACAAATATTATCTCCAAGGTCGCAGCTTATGATAGTACTGTTATAAATGCCTACCGGCATGCGCAGATTATGGAACTCAAGATAGAAGGGCTCTAATTTTCCAATGCGCACCAGTCCAAAAAATTTATTGTTTTTTACCTGGACGGGATCAAATGCATCGGAAACAAAAATTTTATTCCAGTCGTCGGAATTGTTGCCATTGCGGATAAGCAATTCTTTTTCTGAGCTTGTAAGCTTGCGGTAATTTTTACCGTTACTGTTCTGCTTATTACGAATGTAATATTCATCTTCTCCTGCAGGTAAATATCTGGATCAATAAAATTGTATCCTAAATTATTTACCGGGTGTTTTGTAATTATATTCATAAATCTATTGTAGTGAAAAGTAATATGGAAAAGTACGAGCAATAAGTTACCAATAAATTATCGATTGTTTTTTAAGCGCCCGGCCTTAAGATTTTTAGATAGTTATTTCGATGGCTTTTATTATCATTATTACGTGTTATTACCAATGCAGGAACAAAAATTACTGTGATTTGTTTCTCACCTATTCTACGGTTACAGATTTTGCTAAGTTGCGTGGCTTATCTACATCACATCCTTTTGCAACGCCCATGTAATAAGAAAGCAATTGCAACGGAATGACACTTAAAAGCGGCGCGACAATTTCATCAGCCGGCGGAATGATAAAAATATCATCTGCCATGGCCGGAATAGTTTCATCGCCTTCTGTAATTATGGCAATAACCTTTCCCTTACGTGCTTTTATTTCCTGGATATTGCTTACAATTTTTGCATGATATTCATCTTTTGTAGCAACAAAAACTACCGGCAGGTTTTCATCTACAAGCGCGATAGGCCCATGTTTCATTTCAGCGGCAGGATAACCTTCAGCATGTATGTATGAAATTTCTTTAAGCTTTAATGCGCCTTCCAGCGCTATGGGAAAATTATATCCCCTTCCCAGGAAAAGAGCATTTGCAGCATTCTTATATTTTTCAGCAATTGATTTTAAAGCAATTCCATTTTTTAATATCGCTTCAGCTTTTTCAGGAAGCGCTTCCATTTCTACCAGCAACCTTGAATACCGTGATATCAATGGTACCTTTTTCTTTTGCTATTTTTAAAGCGATCATTAATAATACGGCCAGCTGTGCAGTAAAGGCTTTTGTAGAGGCAACACCAATTTCAGGCCCTGCATGCGTATATGCACCTGCATGAGAGGCACGTGCAATGGATGAGCCTACTACATTTACAATTCCAAAAATAAAAGCGCCCTGTTCTTTGGCCTTTTCAATGGCCACCAGTGTATCGGCTGTTTCACCACTTTGCGAAATCGCAATAATAACATCGCCTTTATGAATAATAGGGTTTCTATACCTGAACTCCGATGCATATTCCACTTCAACAGGTATCCGGCAAAGCTCTTCAATAATATATTCGGCAACCAGTGCCGCATGCCAGCTTGTACCACATGCAATAATAATATAGCGGGGGGCTGTAATGAGCGCTTCAATATTATCCTCAATTCCTTTCATGGTGATGGTTCCTTTTTCTGCGTCTAACCGTCCCGTAAGCAATCATAAATAGTTGATGGCTGCTCATAAATTTCTTTCAGCATGAAATGTTCATAGCCACCTTTTTCAATAGCCGCAAGTTCCATATCAAGCTGTTGATATGTAAGGAGTTTGTTTTTCATTACCCAGGTTTTTAAGAATGAGTTCATCGGCCTTAATAATAGCTATTTCATAATCATTTACATATACAACTTCTTTTGTGTATTCCAGCATTGGCGTAGCATCGGAGCCCAAAAAATGCTCGCCTTTTCCTATGCCGATTACAAGCGGGCTTCCTTTTCTTGCTGCAATAATTGTATCAGGATTATCCTGGTCAAGTAAAAGAATAACATACGCGCCGGAAACTCTTTTCAATGCTATTCTTACCGCTTCTTCAAGGTCACATTTAGTATTTTTTTGAATTTCTTCAATAAAATTCAGAAGCACTTCTGTATCTGTTTCACTTTTGAAAGTATATCCTTTATTGATAAGTTCCTTTTTAAGCTGGGCATAGTTTTCAATGATTCCGTTGTGTATCATTGCAAGCTTGCCTCCCGCGCTTCTGTGAGGATGGGCATTTACATCGCTGGGTTCGCCATGAGTTGCCCACCGGGTATGCCCAATTCCAATATTTGCATGCAGGCTTTTGCCGATCAATGTTTCTTCCAGCTCAGCAACCTTGCCTTTTTTCTTATATATCAAAAGGCCTTCATCATTTATTAATGCAACGCCGGTACTGTCATAGCCGCGGTATTCCTGTCTTTTAAGCCCTGTAATAATAATTGGGTAAGCTTCTCTTGGCCCGATATAACCAACAATTCCACACATAATGGCTTTGTTTTAAGATTAGTTTTTTACTGATACGAATCTGGTTACCAATCCAACATAATCTCTGTATATCGACTGGCATAAAAGAACGCAAATTAACGAAAATGTTGCCAGTTGAAGCAATCTGGTGCTTCTAAACCCCACTTCATACACGAGCCGTTTAAGGCAAACACCTTTAAATAATAATGTGTAACCGTTAAATAACATTTATTGGCAGATATTTTATCCGGGTTTAATTTTTCTTAAAATTTATTTTATGAATAAACTTCATTCTTTTGCATTTATCATTTTCAACATACGGCAAACAGCTGATTCTATAAACATTTTTAATAGAACAGGTGCCTGTTTGAAGAAGTCAATTAAGTTTTTTTTATTTTTTACGCTGTTGACGTCTTATACTAAATCTTTTGCAGATGTAACGCTTACAACTTCCCCTCTTGCAGCAGCAAATATCAACCAGGGCACTAACAGCAATATTGTTTATGTAACCAACATGTCTGTAGCAACGGAGCCGGTTGCTGTGAACAATATTCAATTTACTTTAACCGGTACTTTTGATGCCAATGACCTGTCCCTGGTTACCATTTATTTTAACGCTACAGCTCCAACGATATCAGGAGCCACGGGGCTGACCAATACGGTAGCGGCCTTTGCCTCAGGCCATGCGTATAGCATTAATTTTTTCAATGCGATGGCTGCAGGCACATCAGGGTATTATATTATCGCGGTAAATGTAAATGGAAGCGCTACAGACAACCATACGGTAAAGATAAATGGTGCAACAGGCGCGGTGGTATTTGGCTTTTCAACAAGCCCTGATATAAATAATAACCAAACCGATGCAGCCGGACTACAAACGATACAGGCTGCAGATATAACGCTTACAACTTCCCCTCTTGCAGCAGCAAATATCAACCAGGGCACTAACAGCAATATTGTTTATGTAACCAACATGTCTGTATCAACGGAGCCGGTTGCTGTAAACAATATTCAATTTACTTTAACCGGTACTTTTGACGCCAATGACCTGTCATTGATCACTATTTATTTTAACCCTACAGCTCCAACGATATCAGGAGCCACGGGGCTGACCAATACGGTAGCGGCCTTTGCCTCAGGCCATGCGTATAGCATTAATTTTTTCAATGCGATGGCTGCAGGCACATCAGGGTATTATATTATCGCGGTAAATGTAAATGGAAGCGCTACAGACAACCATACGGTAAAGATAAATGGTGCAACAGGCGCGGTGGTATTTGGCTTTTCAACAAGCCCTAATATAAATAATAACCAAA
Organism: uncultured Chitinophagaceae bacterium; assembly: GCA_963800635.1. Lineage (GTDB taxonomy): Bacteria > Bacteroidota > Bacteroidia > Chitinophagales > Chitinophagaceae > Ginsengibacter. Next base: position 79,362 of record CAWDCB010000001.1, on the reverse strand, counting down.
CCGATGCAGCCGGACTACAAACGATACAGGCTGCAGATATAACGCTTACAACTTCCCCTCTTGCAGCAGCAAATATCAACCAGGGCACTAACAGCAATATTGTTTATGTAACCAACATGTCTGTATCAACGGAGCCGGTTGCTGTGAACAATATTCAATTTACTTTAACCGGTACTTTTGATGCCAATGACCTGTCACTGGTTACTATTTATTTTAACGCCTACAGCTCCAACGATATCAGGAGCCACGGGGCTGACCAATACAGTAGCGGCCTTTGCCTCAGGCCATGCGTATAGCATTAATTTTTTCAATGCGATGGCTGCGGGCACATCAGGGTATTATATTATCGCGGTAAATGTAAATGGAAGCGCTACAGACAACCATACGGTAAAGATAGATGGTGCAACAGGCCCGGTGGTATTTGGCTTTTCAACAAGCCCTAATATAATTAATAACCAAACCGATGCAGCCGGACTACAAACGATACAGGCTGCAGATATAACGCTTACAACTTCCCCTCTTGCAGCAGCAAATATCAACCAGGGCACTAACAGCAATATTGTTTATGTAACCAACATGTCGGTATCAACGGAGCCGGTTGCTGTGAACAATATTCAATTTACTTTAACCGGTACTTTTGATGCCAATGACCTGTCCCTGGTTACCATTTATTTTAACGCCACAGCTCCAACGATATCAGGAGCCACGGGGCTGACCAATACAGTAGCGGCCTTTGCCTCAGGCCATGCGTATAGCATTAATTTTTTCAATGCGATGGCTGCGGGCACATCAGGGTATTATATTATCGCGGTAAATGTAAATGGAAGCGCTACAGACAACCATACGGTAAAGATAGATGGTGCAACAGGCGCGGTGGTATTTGGCTTTTCAACAAGCCCTAATATAAATAATAACCAAACCGATGCAGCCGGAATACAAACAATACAGGCGGCAGATATAACACTTACGACTTCTGCTCTTACCTCAAATTCTTTTACTCCGGGGACCAGTAGCAATATTGTTTATGTAACCAACATGTCTGTATCAACGGAGCCGGTTGCAGTGAACAATATTCAATTTACTTTAACCGGTACTTTTGACGCCAATGACCTGTCATTGGTCACCATTTATTTTAACGCCTACAGCTCCAACGATATCAGGAGCCACGGGGCTGACCAATACGGTAGCGGCCTTTGCCTCAGGCCATGCATACAGCATTAATTTTTTCAATGCGATGGCTGCAGGTACATCAGGGTATTATATCATTGCAGTAAATGTAAATGGAGGTGCAACGGTGGGCAATACCGTATTAATTAATGGTGCTACTAACCCGGTAATTTTTGGCTTTGCGACAAGCCCTAATATAAGCAACAACCAAACTGATAATGGAGGACTTCATACATTACCGGTAAGTTTTTTAGGCCTGGGAGCATATAAAATCCTTTCAGGTGTTAAAATAGAATGGAAAGTTTCGAATCAGCTGAACATTAACAAATACTTGGTAGAAAGATCTGTGGATGGAAGAGTGTTTAGTTCTATCGGAGAAACACTATCAATTGGCGGTGGCGATTTAATTACCTATAATTTACTGGATGCGCAACCATTAACCGGGAATACTTATTACAGGGTAGCCGCCCTAAATAAAGATGGAAGAATTACCTATAGCGCTATTGTAAGAATTAACTTTGGCATCGTCAACGAAAGTTTTTCTGTTTATCCAAATCCGCTAAGAAAAAATGGTGTGCTGAATTTAGAATTACAAAATCTTAAAAAAGATCATTACAACCTTAGCATATTTAATCAGCAGGGACAGTTGGTTATTGAGCAAATTATCAATCATGCCGGTGGTAATAGCGTGCAATCAATCGCGTTGCACAAACTTGCTGCAGGCATCTATAGCATTGAAATCCGTAACAAGGATACTTATTTCGTAAAAAAATTGGTTATAGAATAAAGCCCAGGATAGAATTTGAACAGGTCTGTTAATGCTGGGAAAGTATGAACGATGCCATCCGCATGATGTTCCTGCAATGGCATTCAAGGCAAAAGGTAATGTTATAGATTAATAAAAGGTAATCATTTAAAAAAGAGCAGGGTTGCAACAAAAATAATATGAAGATTGAAAAGGTCGCAGATTTCGCAAAATGAGAGCCGGTAATTATTTTTCTTCAATCGCGTATCTTCCGCTACCATAAGAAGTGATCTTAATTATTCAAAGGTAATCCTGAAATTTTAGCCTTCCCGCGCTACATCGTGGAATGGAGTTTTGCGTGGTTATACAGGCAATAAGGCTTCCAATGCAATATTAAATAAGATCAGGAGTGTTTTGGAAATAAACAATATCCCGAATTTCTTAATTGATTCGGCAATTTGGTTAACTTAAGCTGTGTAAAAATTTCGGCTAATACAATTGTTTGAGAAGACACATATCTATACAAATATTTTTCTTTTTGTTCTTCATAGCAAGCTATGGGCAAACAAAGCGTTTTTTTTGGGGTAACGATATTTTTAAATTTAGCCCTGATAAAAATAATTACCAGACTATCGTTTATGGAACTCAGAATGGCCTTCCGTCTTCCGAAATAACCTGCCTGGCACAGGATAGAAAAGGATACATATGGGTAGGGACATCCGCGGGTTTAAGCCGGTATGACGGTATAAAGTTTGAAAATTTCTTAAGAGCTGATGGCAATTTTACAGGAAAAATAAATGCAATACATGAAGATACAATACGAAATATAATATGGATCGCTTGTGACGCAGGGCTGTGTTATTTTAGTAATAAACAATTACATAAGGTGGATTTTAAAGAAAAGGATGTAACTGTTTATGATGTTTATTTTCCGAACAATAAAAATATGTGGATTGCTACCGGCAAGGGGCCGGCTGTTTTTCCTGCAAATGTTTTTCCTGCTTTATTTTCAAACAAAAAAATTTCTCTTACGTCCTTTCTGTTGACGGGATGGAACCAATTCAATGTTACAAACAGCTCTTCCTATAAAATCACTGGTAATGAAAGTGGAAACATATACATCGCCGGGCCGGGAAATGTTTTTAGCTATGAAGCGAACAAGCTTAAAGAAGTATGGGCTTCTGCACGATACAAAGAAAATAACGATAACGTCGTTGGGATGGTACCTGGTAAAGGAGATACTGTTTTTTTCGCGGCAGCATTCAGCGGGTTATATTGTATTAAGCGCGATACCATAATAAAAATTAATGCCGACGGTTATGTCGCCGGAGACCTTATCGAACATGGCGCCGAGTTTTATTATTTCTCTTCGGGCGGAATTTTCCGGTTCTTGCCTTCAGGCCTCCAATTAAAAAAAATTAGCGATGTACCCAATAATTTAAATGTTTGGGTTTCCTGTTTACTCGTCGATAATGAAAATAATTTGTGGATAGGCATGCATGACAACCTACTGTACCAGAAACCACGGATATTTTATACATACGGTCATGAGCAAGGTGGCGCTGAGGCAGAGTTGTATAGCGCCATCCAGTTAAAAAGTGGTAAACTTTTATTTGGGGCTAACAGGGGCAAGGTCTATACGCTCGAGGGAATGGCGTTAAAGAACATTTTTGGCAGCGGCCAGGCGGTATCGCGTGCGGAGATCAAAAGCATCTTTGAAGATAGCCGTGGCCGGCTTTGGCTTGGTACGGGTTATGAGGGTATTGTTATTATTAAAAATAATAAAACCTGGCACTTTACTAAGGATGAAGGGCTTAGTAGCAATAGCAATTATTTTTTTCATGAAGACGCTGCGGGGAATGTATACACGGGTGGCGATGGGGGATTTTCAAAAATTACTTTTGACTCTTCAGCCGGTGTCTTCCGGTTTAAAAACTTTTATTATAAGGTTGCCGGTGAAAATATCGAAACATTTAAGAACTGCATTGCAGGTCCTGATGGCTCTCTATGGATTGCAGGCCAGAAGGGCGTCTTTCATTTTAAAAATGATTCATTACTGCCTTATCGGTTTAATGGAGGCATGCAAGTAAGTGTGGCCGATATTGAAAAAGACAAAACGGGTAAAGTATGGCTGGCAACTAAAGATAACGGAATATGCGAGTGCTTCTTTGATGATCAGAATTTACTTCAATTGAAAAAAGTGTTTACAGACAAAGATGGCCTCCAATCGAATATATGGTTAAGCATTGCCATTGATCGGGAAAATAACATTTGGGCCGGTGGATATTCAGGGATTACTTCGATTAAAGGGGATGATAAAGATATAAGCATAACAAATTATACTGCTGCCGATGGATTTTTATCTTCTAATTACCAGGCGTTAAAGCTCTTTTGCGATAATAATGATACAGTTTGGGTGCCCACCTCATCTGGTTTTACTTCATTCAACGCCCGTAATACCGGCGTTAATAAAAAACTGCAACTAAGCTTTGTGGATATTGCTTTGCTGGATACTTCGAAGAAAATTGCGGCATATATAAAAGATGAAGCGGGGTCAATTGCGGAACTCCCATATTTCTTAAATGGAATTGAGTTTCATTTTAAAGCAATCTGTTTTTCTGACCCTCAAAAAATTATGTACTCTTATCGCCTGGTGGGGCTTGAAGATAGCACATGGCTTGAATGGGATAATAAAGAAGTGGTGATCTACCAGAATCTTTCCCCGGGCAGCTATTCTTTCCAGGTTAAAGCCGCTATTGATAATAATAATATAGCAAAGCCAATCACATTCCAGTTTATAATCAGCAAGCCTTTTTGGCTTAGCTGGTGGTTCATCATTTCAAATTTGTTGCTGGGAATATTTATCATTTACCTGCTCCAAAAAAAGTGGAAAAAAAGCATCCATCTAAAACATGAGGAAAAGATTAAAACACAGAAATTAATTTCAGAAAATCTTCAATACCAGCTTGAAGTGGAGCAGGTAACTAATTATTTTACCACTTCAATAAGTTCACGTGAAACCGTTGATGATCTTTTATGGGATGTTGCAAAACGTTGTATATCGAAGTTGAATTTTGAGGATTGCGTCATTTATATGAAAGACGATACGACAAACATGCTGGTACAAAAAGCTGCATGGGGACCAAAAAGTACCGGCGATTTTGACGGAACACAGGCGGAACTTTCTATGGCGAAGGTTAATAAAATTTTAAGCCCCATCGAAATACCCGTAGGTAAAGGAATTGTTGGTTCAGTTGCCCTAAATGGAATTGCAGAAATCGTACCTGATGTGAGAAAAGATTCCAGGTACATTAAGGACGATATGCAGCGTGTGTCGGAAATTGCCGTTCCGATTATTTACAACAACAGGATAATGGGCGTTATTGATTCTGAAAGCCAGCAGGTGAATTTTTATTCACAAAGGCATTTGCAGATACTTACTACGATTGCGTATCATTGTGCCGAACGTATCGTAAAATTAAGAACCGAGGAAAACCTGCATCGCAATGAAATGGAACTTTTGCACACACAAAACAGGCTTGCGGAGGAAAAATTGACGGCTTTGCGCAGCCAGATGAACCCTCACTTTATTTTTAATTCTTTAAATTCTATACAGCAGTTTATATTAAAGGGCGAAGTTGACAATGCCAATAAATATCTTTCACAGTTTTCAAAATTAATAAGGCTTGTGCTCCAGTATTCAGAATACAATTTCATAAGCCTTGAAGAAGAAATTCACATGCTTAAATTGTATTTGTCATTGGAAAAAACAAGATTCGGAAATTCTTTTGAATACAAAATACAAACTGAGCAGGAAATTGATGCCGATGAGATAAAGATTCCCAACCTGATGATCCAGCCTTTTGTGGAAAATGCAATCTGGCACGGGTTAATGCATAAAGAAGGCGACAGGAAAATTGACATCAGTTTTCATTTGAAAGATGAGCAATCTGTTATTTGTGAAATTACAGATAATGGTATAGGGCGTGAAAAAGCTGCAGAAATAAGAAGAGCGAAATTATTACAAATAAAGCACGAGTCCAGGGGCATGCAATTAATAAAAGATAAGATCGATGTGTTGAAACAACAATTTAAAAGCGAGGTGTCGGTACAACTGTTTGACATAACAAATATCGCAGGTGAAGTATGCGGTACAAAGGTGATCGTGGTTCTTCCATTGCAATATTCGGCCGACGAAAATTAGAAAAATATTTGGAAAAAATCATTTGTAAGTATTTTTACTAAATGATTAAAGCGCTTATAATTGATGATGAGCAGCTCGCTGTGAATGTACTGGCCTTAATGATAGAAAGACACCTGCCGGAAATAACTACAGTAAAATCGATAGTCAATCCCGCAAATGCTTTGAAGCTAATACCGGAGTATAAACCCGATATTGTTTTCCTGGATATCGAAATGCCTTACCAAAATGGCTTCGAATTACTTAAATGCCTGCCGGAAATTTTTTTTGACATTGTTTTTACAACTGCTTACGATAAGTATGCAATTCAGGCCATTAAATTCAGCGCACTGGATTACTTACTGAAGCCAATTGATGCTGACGAACTGAGGGAAACTTTTGATCGCTTCATTAAAAAATCTCTTGTAAGCCAGGGTAAAGATGCGGCCGTAAAGAACCTGCTGGCCAACCTCCAGCAGCAAAATAAAACTTATCATAAGCTGGCATTGCCGACGTTGAACGGGATACAATTTTTTTTGCCACATGATATTACCCGTTGTGAAGGCCTCAGCAATTATACAAAATTTTATCTTTCCAATCATCACCCCATTACTACTTCTAAAACAATCAAAGATTATGAAGAAATATTAGTTCCCCATAACTTTATACGTATTCATAAATCACATCTAATTAATAAGGAATTTGTATCGGGCTATATTTCGCAAACCAGCAATATAATTATGAAAGACGGCTCGCTTCTTGAAGTATCCAGGAGAAGAAGAAAAGAAGTGCTTGCAGATTTAGGTATACGGTAGCAGGAATAACTGACTCAAATTAATTCAGCGTTTACTACCGTTCAAAAATAAATGCCGCATTGTTATTCATACAACGAAAGGTTTGTACATTTATAACCTAATTATAACAATAAATAAAATAAACTATGAGTGTAGGTAACAAACACCTGGCCACCTTGTTATTTGGTGCAGCCGCCGCTTTTGCCGCCGGCAAATACATGAACATGAGTGATGAAGAAAAGCAAAAATTATCAGCAAAGTTGAAAGACAAAGCGCACCAGTTAAAAGATGAGGCAGAAACTTCGGTGGACAAGGCGAAAGATTATTTTAACGAACTAAAAACAAAAGGTACGGATGCGTTCAAAGAACACTTTCCGGATGCTGAAAAATATTTTCATGATCTGTTTCATAAAAATTCCGCAGATGAGCCGGCAACCGCACCGGATATCAAAGCGGATAGCACTTCTGCCAGCGCAACTTAGCATGCAGTTACGTGTGTATGACAAAATGTGATTACACGAATTTTATCCAATTACACGAATTACCGAAAACACTGTATAACATAAGTGCGTTTTGTAATTCGTGTAATAGAGAATTCCTCTATTGAAAGAATTGACAGCCTTTAATTTGTCGCCAGGTCTGCATTTACAATTCCCCATCCCAAATTGCTGCTTCTATTAGGATAATTGCTGGAGCTTTGTATCATTTTATTCAGCACCTGGTCTCTTGTATAACCAGGAAAACGGCTCCATACCAGTGCAGCGATACCCGAGGTGGTTGCGGTGGCCACCGAGGATCCACCTACCGTAGACGGCGCATCCCCTGTCATTGCCAATGTGATCGGATTTATTCCGGTAGACGCTTTTTCCATTACCACCGTAAAGTCATTCTGACTTCCGTCATGGCAATCGCTGCATTGCTTGTTAATATTATTGTCAGTAACACCCGTTACTGCGTTTACTTCGGCTAAGGTCGCCGGGAATACAACACCGAACCAGCTTGCAGACCAGGTGAACGATGTACCGGCTGCCACAAACATCAGCTTTCCTTTGCCGTACGCATATTTAATCGCGTCAGATAGCTGAGAGCTGCTGGTTATTCTACCCATACTCATACTTATGATCTTTACATCACTCCTGTTAGCTGCATTGGTATAAGCGTCGGAAGTGCCTTTTACTTCGCGGCTTTCATCCAAAAAAACATCTGCTGCTGCCCGGCAGGTTACCAGGTTGCAGTTATATGCAACTCCACAAGCGGCCCCGTCAATACCTCTCGGTGCAGCACAAGCACCCGCCATGCTGGTACCATGTCCGCAGCCATCATCCGGTGTTTCCACGGGCCCTATCGGAATTCCAAATATTGTAGAACGCGGCAGGGTTACAATCTTTTCTATTGTTCTTCCTGATGAGTAGCCCTGGTTAAAAGCGCTGCCCAGATTCTCCTGGTCATTTTCACTGCCGGTATCAATGATAAAAACTTTTACGCCTGAACCGGTCGATTTTGTCCAGGCCCCGGGTATGTTATGGTAACTATAGTTCCACGACTGTTTAGAGTTTGGCGCGATGTTTACATAGTCAACACCGGCGACAAGTGCCGTATTGGCTACATTACTTCCGCAGCCACTGCCGCTTTCCACAGATTGAGCGGCCTGGTTTGATTTAGGCTCATATCCCATTGGCTCCGCATAGCGCACGAGGTTGCTTGCTCTTAGTGCCTTTATAGTTGATAAATTTTCTACCCTTACGTCTATTACCGGCAATACATCTTCTTTCCACTCTTCGAGGGCATCTATAGAAAGGTTACTTCTCGTTTTGCTTTCTTCATTTAAAATAATAGTAAGTACTTGTTGCCTCGCTGCCTTCCAGTTCGGAATCTTTATATCAATATCAGCCAAGCGGTTTTCAACGTTGTTTTCTGATGCCGGTTTATATCCCACAGATAATATTTTATCGCTTTGCTGCAATGCACTCCATATCATTTCATCGCTGGCAGCACTCCACTCAAATTTATGCTGCAGGGCGATTTCTTGCCTGATGAAATAGTCAATTTTTTCAGCAGTAATTAAAGCGGGATTGCTAACAGGGGTCATTTTTTCTGACCCTGTTTTTTTACATGCTTGCAGCAAGACAATCAATGCAAGCAATGACACAAGACATATTTTTCTCATATTGAATAGGTTTAGGCAATGAATTTAATAGGTTTGTTTTGAAAATAAAAGCATATTCCCTCAATTATTTTTGCATGTAAAAGATTAGTATGAGAGTTAAATGGCTCATAGCAACTTTGTTACTTTCAATTTTAGTCCGGCCTGTAAACTGTCGATATCTTTGCCTTAAAAATTTTAAATTGCTAAGAGATATATTGCTGCCTTTACTATTGTTTTCATTTTGTGTAAAGACATCTGCCACTGATTCAACGGAGGTATTTAAAAAAGAAATTTTTTTTTATTGAACTGGCAGCAAAGGCCAATACTATTCTATAAACTACGGCAGAATATTCAGGCATGGCAAAAAACTTATTTATAGCTGGAGAGCTGGCTTTTCTTTTATCAGCACATGACCTATCCGTTCCGCTGGCTGTAAGTGTGTTTACCAATGGGCCGCAACATACTTTGATTTAGCCTCGGGCCTACACCTTACCTGAAAGATTATAAACATTCCTGCGAAGGCAGGATCTTTCTGATAAGCAAATCTATATTACCCGCGGCCGGGGTTATCGTTTTCAAAAAACAAGCAGTAATTTTTTCTTTTCCGCCGGCATTGATCCGCCTTCAGATTATTTTTGGAACTTTGCACCTGAATTCAGGCTGTCTGCTCACATTCGCCTTCGGCCTTTTGTTTTAAAAAACGGCGTCGCAATCGTTTAAACAATCCCTGTTGAATATGAAATGGAATGCTACACTTTATGATCAGTCACACGATTTTGTGTCGAAGTATGGAGAAGGAATTTTATCTTATCTGAATCCGCTTCGCGGCGAAACAATCCTGGATCTGGGTTGCGGCACCGGCGATCTCACAAATGAAATAGCACTTTCGGGAGCTGAAGTTATTGGAGTGGATAGTTCGGCTGAAATGATCCAGGCTGCAAAGTTAAAATTCCCGCAGATACAATTCTATCAAATGGATGCACTTAAGCTTAAATTTAATATTCAGTTTGATGCCATCTTCTCTAATGCGGTACTTCACTGGATACCTCAAAAGGAAGCTGTAATAGAAAGAATGTATTCACTGTTAAAGGAAAATGGGAGAATAGCTCTGGAATTTGGAGGAAGGGGAAACATTCAGCAAATGCATACAGCGCTTAAAAATATTCTTACACAGAGAGGTTACCACGATAACACAAAAACTAATCTTTGGTACTTCCCATCGATTGGAGAATATGCTACATTGCTCGAAAAACAAAACTTTAGGGTCTTGCATGCAGAACACTTTGACAGGAATACACTTTTAAAAGGTAACGATGGTATTAAAGATTGGTTTTTGATGTTTGGAGAACGCTTTTTTACAGGAATTTCTTTTTTGGAAAAGGAAGAGATTTTGGATGAAGTCCAGGATAAGCTCCGGCTAACTCATTTTAAAGATGGTAGCTGGAATGCAGATTACAAAAGAATTAGAATTGTAGCCATAAAAATAAAGCAGTAATACGCCATGTTTAAAAGACAATCTAAACTTCTAAAACTTTAGACTAAACACTAAACGCCATCTCATGATTGACAAGTCAGTGGCTTTTTGAATGAACATCGGGAAAAGCCGTTGAACACCGGTAACATTATCGTATTTTTTTGATGAAGTTATTATATAGTAACGTTCAAACGGAAATACCGCTCTTACTAAAACATCACTCTATAATATATTGTAGTCACTTTTTGATATGTATTGAGTCTTTGCAGCGTGCCTGGAACTCCGCGCGGTGGTAATGATCCACATTCCGTTACCCGTCATCAAAATTGAAACCGGTAACAGGTCAGCAAAAGTATTTCGCGTAGCAGAAAAAGGAGTGAAAGCGGGGTGCACAATGGTAAGAATAATTAATAAAAGAGAAAAGATTGAAAAAATGCTAAGCCCCGTAACAGACCAGTCACCGGTATGATTTTCGGTTTCCGCAAAGCTTAAAAATTTAATGCCCATTATTAGTAATGCAGTAATTATTATAAATTGGAACGCATAAACCACAATGGAAGAGTTAGATGGCAGGTAATGCCCGATTCCCCATCCATAACCGGCAGCAATCAACATGATTGCTGCGCACCGTGTTTTAAAAAAATGTTTCTTCATGATTATTATTTTTTGTAGGATTTGTTTTAGTAAGACGCCGTTTCGCAAAGATTAGCTACGTCATATAAATGACATAACATCTTTCGGTAAGCCTGGAGTTTATTTCGGTAAGAGACCGGTTTCTATGGGTAAAAAATTGGCAAAAGGAATGGAAGAAACAATACCCACAGCTAATAAGAGGGCTGAATGTGATTTACTTAAGCGCTGACTTATGTTGTGTTGCTTTTCCTGGTTGTGCGAAACAGATTGTGATTGACAATTGTATTATTGTTAAAAGAAATGGAACGATTATATAAATGAGCACTAATTAAAAAACCTGAAAAAGTACAAAAATCAATGGGTTTGAAATAGTTTTAGTATTAAAATGTGAACGTTAACTTTAGAATTTCGTTGCCTCTTTATAAGTATTAAGATCAGCCATGAAACAGATTGCTACTTTTATTTTATTACTTGCCAGTTGACAATATAGTGATTGAACCAGATCTGTACATTCGTGTTATGTTAACTATAAAGCGGCGCTTTGAACGTGATTTTTAGTGGTACACCGTGAGTTCCGGCTATTAACCACTGGTGTTATGTTAATTATAAAGCTGCGCTTTGAACGTGAATTGTCACAGGTACACTGTGATCTCCAGCTATTAACCACCGGCAATTCACGATTAACATAACACTGGTTGCTGCCGGATATAAACAGGCGCAATACAAGTTTTGCCAATACTTACATTGATGAATTTAATTTTAATAAAATAAAAACATGTGTTCAAAACAATCATTTTTCTTGGTCGCAATGCTCGCTAATGTAGTATCATTTTCACAACAAACAACCCGCCGCGACAGCATAGCCCTGCAAATGAAATATGCTGCCAAACAGGAATTATTGGACAAATATTATCCCCGCGATATAGATACATTGGACGGTGGCTATCTCAGCACCTTTACCTACAATTTTCAGCCTTCAGGCCCGCAGGATAAAATGATTGTAACACAGGCGAGGCATATATGGTCAACTGCTAATGCCGCCATGTTTTATAAAGACACCTCTTATATTGGCATGTCGCGGCATGGATTTTATTTTTTGCGTGATAAAATGTGGGATAAAACTTATGGTGGATTTTATAATCTTGTAGCGAGGGACGGTACTGTAAAGAGTATCATAAAAGAAGCCTATGGTAATGCGTTTGCAATTTATGGATTGTCTGCCTATTACGAATGTTCGAAAGACATGGCTGCCCTGAACCTTGCAAAAGAGGCTTTTGCCTGGATGGAAAAGCATAGCCACGATTCAATATATAAAGGCTATTATCAGCACCTGCAAAGAGATGGTACACCGGTGCAAAGAGCGGCGAATACACCCGGTACTTCAGACCTTGGATACAAAGATCAGAACAGCTCCATTCATATATTGGAAGCATTAACTGCATTGTATCATGTGTGGCCTGATCCGTTAGTAAAAACGCGCCTGCAGGAAATGCTGGAACTAATTCGGGATAAAATTGTAACACCAAAAGGCTACCTGCAATTATTTTTTACACCGCAATGGAAGCCAGTTTCTTACCAGGATTCATCAGAGCAGGTTGTTTTAGAACACAGGAATATTGATCACGTTTCTTTTGGCCATGATGTGGAAACGGCTTATCTCATGCTGGAAGCGGCAGAGGCATTAGGTAATCATAACGATGCGAAAACATTGGCAGTAGGAAAAAAGATGGTAGACCATGCGTTGCATAACGGGTGGGATGAAAAATTGGGCGGATTTTATGATGAAGGATATTACTTTAAGGACAAACCGGGTATCACCATTATCAATAAAAGCAAAAACTGGTGGGCCCAGGCAGAAGGTTTAAATACATTATTAATGCTGTCTGATTTTTATCCTGATGATTCCATTCGGTATTACCGGCATTTTACCATGCTCTGGCAATATGTGCAAACTTACCTAATTGATCATACTTATGGAGATTGGTATGAAGAGGGGTTAGACAACGAACCTCAAAGAAAGACAGCTCTCAAAGCACACATATGGAAAGGAACTTATCACAATTTTCGCGCTTTAAGAAATTGTATTGAGAGAATAGAAAAGGATGAAGGACACGCGACAGGCAAGTAGATTTTAAAGAGTAAACGCATAAACTTTACAGTTGGTTACGTATATAGTTTGCCCTCAACGGTCATGCTATAGAGATAAATCACAAGAGTTTAATAACTTTCGTTTTCAATTTATATTATGAAAAAATTGTTCCTGATTATTTGCTTTTACAATGCTTTGTATTTCATTTGCACAACAGCCTTCTTTCATTACAGACAGCCTGGATAATTACATAACTAACGGCTTAAAACAATGGAGCATTCCGGGGCTTGCCATCGTAATTGTAAAAGATGGAAAGGTAGTATTGATGAAAGGTTATGGCGTGCGCGATATCGACACAAAGGAACCTGTGGATGAAAACACGTTGTTTATGATCGCCAGCAACAGTAAACTCTTTACGGCTACCAGCCTGGCACAATTGGAATATGATAAAAAATTATCGCTGGATGATAAGATCACAAAATATTTCCCATCCTACCGCGTGTACGATTCAACAACAACCAAACTTGTGACGATACGTGACATGCTTTCTCATCATTTAGGCACCAAAACATTCCAGGGTGATTTTACTTTCTGGAACAGCAGGTTATCGCGTACGGGGATTATGGACAAGATGAAATTGCTGAAGCCTTCGCAAAATTTCAGGCAATCGTTTGGCTATTGCAACAGTTGTTTTTTAACTGCCGGTGAAGTCATTCAAAAGGTAAGTGGAAAACCCTGGGAAGTATATGTGAACGACAGCATTATACAGCCGCTTGGCATGACGAATACGCATACACTTGGTATGGGAATGAACCAGATGCCGGATGCTTCAAAACCTTATACAAATAATTTTACCGGCCAGCTTACAGAACTTCCTTATGACAATGTCGACAACCTTGCACCTGCCGGAAGCATTGTGAGCTGCGTAAGAGATTTATCGCACTGGCTCCTGCTGCAACTGGACAGCGGCAGGTATGAGAACCATCAAATTTTACCCTGGCCTGTACTTCAGCGTACCAGGCAAATGCAAACGATTATAAATAGCAGCAGAAGTAAAATTCTTCCCCAGCATTATTATGGATACGGCCTGGGCAATTTCCAGGGAGACTATGATGGAAGGCAAATTTATGAGCACACAGGAGGGGCGGATGGCTTTGTTACTAATGTGTGTTTTGTGCCTGAAGAAGGTCTCGGTATTTCTATATTAACAAACAATGACAACCAAAGTTTTTTTGAGGCGTTGAGGTATCAGATTCTTGACGCCTATCTCGGTGTGAAATATGTAAACAGGAGCGCGCAGTTTTACAGTTCTTTCAAACCTGGTTTTGATACGACGGTGGCAAGAGTAAAAGCAATGAAGGAAAGAGTAAAAGGAGGAAAACCGGCAGAGGAACTAAAAAGCTATGTTGGCAATTATAATAATGAGCTCTATGGCCCGGTAAGTATTTCACAAAATAAGAAAGATCTGTTGATCCATTTTAATAACACAAGAAACCTTACGGCATTGCTGCAATACATGGATAATGGTGAGTGGCTGATGACTTATAGCAATCCCGCATTTGGAATTTTTCCCTTAAAGTTTGCAATAACGAATGGCAAAGTAATTTCAATGGATGTAAAAGTGAATGACTTCCTGGAGTACGATCCTTATACTTTTGTGAAAGAATGATGTGTTGTTAAATTAAGTGTAATATGATTACACGTATTTTGTATACGAATTACATGAATTAGTGAAACCCTGTATTAATTCGCGCCTGTTCCATTGTCAAAATGATGGATTCAATACTCACAAGCATTGATTAATATTTTAATTTTTCAGTTGCAGCGTTGCAGCTTGCACAAACAATAACTTTATTTTACCACGCGTAATTATTGAAGCATTTGCAGGAATGATAGCTTTGGCTTACATAACATATACTTACTTAAATGCTGCCAAGTATTCTTGCCGTTGTATCGCTATTTTTTTCTACGCTCTCGTTCGCGCAGGATGATATTGTAAAATCGTCCTGGGTATCATCGCCGGTAAAAATAGACGGCAACCCACAGGAATGGAAATTGCCATTAAAATATTATGATGCCGGCACAAAATTATTTTTTGCTTTTGCCAATGACGATAAGAATTTGTATTTATGTTTCCAGGCTCCTGACGAAATGAACCAGGTGAAGATCATGCGCGCCGGCATGGAAATTTATTTAAGCACGAAAGGTAAACATAAAGTGTCGGTTACTTTCCCACTGGGCGGCCAGGTTGCAGCCACTGCATCACAGAATGACAACAATGACCAGGCAAATTATGACCGTAAAGGCCGGCGCACGTCTTTTATTCTGCAAAATACAATGATGGAAGTAAAGGGTTTCGAAACAAGGAGCGGGTTGATTCCCATAAATGACAGTTCCGGAATAAATGCTGCCATCAACTGGGATGATAAGGATAAGTTCACTCTCGAAATTGAAATTCCGCTGAAACAATGGCTCGGCTTGAATTATACAGCAGCAGATATGATAAAAGATATTGCACTGGATGTAGAAATACATGCTCTTAAAAGGAAACCTCACCCCGTTAGTGGTGATGGCGAAAGTGGATTTTCCGGCAGTGGAGCGGGTGGAAGAAGGGGAGGCGGAATGCACCGTCAAACAAATACCGACGACGAAAATTCAGCACTTCCCGGCGAAAATAAAATGAGCATGTTTGAAAAAAGCAAACTAAAAGAAAAGTTTGTTTTAGCACAAGCCAATGACGCGAAATAATAGCCTGGCAATTAAATAATAACCCGTCAAAAAGCCGTTGCCTTGCTCAACAGGAGAAATAAGGTTGATAGGTAATCTATCGATGCCTTAAGTTACATTCATTTAAGTCGACCCTGACCGCGTAAAAAATCTTCTACAAAGGATAGCCTATCTGTACGTGACCCTTCAATTGTTCTGTAATTTGATCTTTTGTTTTTACAGTTATTTGCGGCTTATTAGTCCTCTTGTGTGAACCTAACAGTGATATTCCAGAATTTAAACGGAACAGTTATTACTTCTGCGTTTCACGTATTTACCAGTTGGTTTTCTAGACATATTTGGTTACACCCGGTATAGCAATAGGATAGTAGCCATCGGCATTAGGCACAACAGGTGGTGTTGCGTTCCATTCATAAACTTTCGGATGCAGGTCAAGGCCACTGTTAATCGCCTTATCCCATTCAATTATTTGCCCGCTATAGGTAGCAAGCCGGCCGAGTATAGAAGTCATGCTGCTCTTTGCGCCATTCTCTGCATCGGCAAATTTGTAGTCGCCTTTTGCAATAGCAGCAAACAATTCATCATGCTCCGTTTGATAAGGATTGTTTTCGCCTTTTTTATCGTATTGATATAAAACATTTCCTTTAGCATCGACAATGTTGGCATCACCGGTCTGTATTTTTCCTTTGGTGCCAACAAACAATTCATCTACACGGCTCATGGTGCCTGGTATATGGCGGCACTGGCTGTTGAGAAGGCTTCCATCAGCATATTGAAATTCTACATAATGGTGATCAAATATTTCTCCATTGTCTTTTCCCTTTGCGTACCTGCCTGCCGCCCATACCCTGTGCTCTTACAGGATAGCCTCCCTTGAACCAATTGATCACATCAAGGTTATGGATGTGCTGCTCGGTAATATGATCACCGCAGAGCCATACAAAATAATACCAGTTGCGCATCTGGTATTCCATTTCTGTTTGCCCTTCTTTTCGCGGCCGTACCCATACGCCATCATTGTTCCACCATGCCTGTGCTGAAGTGATATCACCAATCAGTTCTTTACGCTTAAACAATTCTTTATAAGAATTTTGATAATGCCGTTGCAAGCCTACGACGACGTTTAATTTTTTTTGTTTGGCAATGGCGGCAGTCGCTAATACTTTTTGAATACCGGCAGGGTCTGTCGCTACTGGTTTTTCCATAAACACATGCTTGTTTTGTGAAATGGCCTCTTCAAAATGTATGGGGCGAAAACCGGGTGGCGTAGCGAGGATTACCACATCGGCTAAGGCAATCGCTTTTTTATACCCATCAAAGCCCGTAAATTTTCTTTCGTCGGGCACGTCAATCCTGTTTTTTAGATTACCGGCCTTGCCGGATGTTTCTGATATATCATCAGCTGTTAATGATTTATAGCAGTTATCCAGGTTATCCCGAAATGCATCGCACATTGCTACCAGCTTTACGTTTTGCTTTGTAAGTAAAGCCTGCATTGCGGCACCGGTTCCGCGTCCGCCGCAACCTACCAACGCAATTTTAATGGTGTCATTTGCACCCGAAAAATAATTGGCCCGTGATAACAGGGGTGCGGCCATAAGCGCCGCCTGCTAACAGGCTTGTTTGTTTTACAAATTCCCTGCGGGAGGAGCCCATAGTTTTAGAAGCATCGTTGTTCATGTTTGGATTTTTAATTGAGTTAAAGATGTTATTGGCTATTAAATTTATTTAAAAAAATCGAGTATCGAGTATCGAGTATCGAGTATCAAGTATCAAGTATCAAGTATCAAGTATTCAATATTCAAGTATTCAATATTCAATGTTCAATGTTCAATGTTCAATGTTCAATGTTCAATGTTCAAATTGATTTTACCTCCCAAGATACTGTTTAAAAAACTCATCGGCTGCTTCTTTGCCTGGTTGTTGTTTCGGGCGTATAATGCGAAAGCCAACAAAGCCTGCTTCTGTAAGCCACCATTTGCTTTTAGGTATTTGCGGATCGCGTGAATTCCATGACGGATCAGATTTAAAACGGTTGGCGCATCGCAGCTGGGTTGCATCATCTGCAAAGCTTCCCCCACGCAAGGCTTTGGGATAATGTGCCGGGTTAGGCGGCGCAAATGGGTCCGTCGTTTTATCTTTAATCTTTTCCATCGCTTTTTCATCATAGTGATCCAGTGTCCATTCACTCACATTGCCCAGCATATCGTACAAGCCCCAGGCATTAGGTAGCTTTTGCCCGGATTTTTGAAATTTATTATTGCTGTTCTTACTATACCAGGCATATTTATCTAATTCTTGCGGATCGTCGCCAAAATAATAAGTAGTGCTCGTGCCTGCCCGGCAGGCATATTCCCATTCCGCTTCTGTAGGCAAACGATAAAAAATACCAGTCTTATTATACAACCACCTGCAATACATCAGCGCTGCAAATTGCGATAAGCTGTTTACCGGGTAACCGCCTTCTTTGCCCATGCCTAAACTAAAATCAATGTACTGTGGGCTGGGTCTCGTTACTGCATCTACGGGTGAATTCTGGCTTGTAGTTTCATCCTTGTAGAAAACATCAAAATCATCACGGCTTACTTCAAAAGCAGCCATCCAGAAAGGAGATATGCTTACGCTTCGTTGCGGCCCTTCATCTGCATCGCGGCTCTTTTCTTTATCATTACTACCCATTAAAAAACTACCACCGTTAATGGGCACCATTTTGAATTGCAATGTTGAACCGGGAACAGTTTGTTGGTAAGCTTTAAAACTTTCTTCGCCTGATTGTGCACAGCAAAAAACAAAACAAAAAATAGTAATGAATGTTGCCGATAATTTTTTCACGCCGGGATTTAATTGAAGTGAAAGTTATTATTTAATTGTCAAATTGTTTCATTGTCAAATTGTTTAATTGCCTGTGCCAACTGTATTTTACGAATCTTGTAAGCAATTCACAACCCGCTATTCGCTTTTCCAATACCTGGCGAAGCCTTCTGTTGTATGAAAAACAAGCTTGCCTTTCTTTATTTGGGCAATCAATACTTCTGCGTGTAATGAATGCGCTAATTTTTTTGCTTTCCTGGTCGGTAAAATACTGCAAGCCTTGGTAAGCCAATCGGCTGTTGTGCCATCACCGGCAATTACGGTTACATTTTTTTGGGACGTAATACCATAGCCTGTCCGCGGATCGAGGATGTGCGAATATTTTTTTCCATCGTGTTCCATAAACTGGTAGGCATCGCCGGAGGTAGTGACCGCTTTATTACTGATAAGCAGTTTTCTCTCCTGTAATTCATCAGTTTTTTCTGGAACGTTAATGCCCACAGTCCATCCATTGGTACCAGGTGGTGCACCTATCACAACAATATCGCCACTAACATCTACCAATGCATTCACTATACTTTTTGTTTTTAGAAGATCGATAACCTGTTGTCCGATATATCCCTGCGCAATACCACCAAGGTCCAGTTGCATGCCTCGTTGCAATAGCTGTATGCCATGGCTAATTGAGTCTATGATTACTTTTTTGAAACCCGTTAGTGCCAATTTTTCCTTTACGGCTTCATCGGAGGGAAATGTTTTTTCTTTCCTGGCTTTACGCCAGAGCTTTGTCAAGGGGCCAAGGGTAATATCAAATGTTCCACCGCTTTTTTCGCCGGCTGTTTTTGAAATCGCTAGTATGTCAAACAGGGCAGGCGAAACTGCTACGGGCTTATTGGCCTTTCCTGCCGTTGCGCACAGCTTATTTAATTCGCTGCTGTCGAGATAGTCACTATAAATAATTACTAAAGAATCTACCAGTTGAAAACATTGCATTGCGATTATATTGGCCTGTAACGAATCGTTAGAATAAAAAATAATATTAAAGGGCGAACCCATTTTGGTTTCTGAAAAAGTAAACCGTTTTTGCTGTGCATAACCTGGTAAAGCAGTGAGCAAAAAGAAGGTGAAGAAAAATAAACGGCAAGCCAATTTTAGAAATTTATTACTCAATGCCGGGTTTTTTTAAACTTATCTGTATTTGTTATTTAAACTTGTTGGCGGGATGGCAACAGCAGCACGTGCGAATAGTTTTGCATTCAATAAATATAAAGCTTATTCTTTGTACTTGTTATTTGAAACCTGTTGGCAGAGACGCCAACAGCAGCACGATTTAAAACTTATTCTCTGTATTTGTTATTTGAAGGTTTGTCGGCGCGAACACTAATAGCAGCAAACGTTTTTAATTTTTCAATTCAAAAATATTTCATCTGCAAAGGCCCATCCTTTATCGCCTTTGCCTTTATGCCATGGTGGTAGTTTGGTCACAGGCGTTACAATAACCTTTAAAATTTTTACGGGTGAAGATTTAAAAGCCGCAGTATAGCCGGTTAAATAGGCCGGCTTCTCACTCGTGGGCTGCTCCGGCTGTAGTCGCTTTAATAAATGCAAAGATCCGGGACGGCTTCCTCCCCAAACCTCTATCATTTGTGGCGGCATAAGATAACTCGCTATATCAATAATGCTGCTTATGGTAACCGAGGAAACCGGCTCTGGTTTATCAAGATATAAGATCGCTTCCAGTCTTTTTTTCCGGTAGCCCAGCCATTTTCCATCGCGAAAGTTTATACTTCCCTTCTTTATGTCGAAGAGCGTTCGCGCTCCATCGCCTTTGTACAATGAATCCGGAGCATTTACCAATTGTATCGAATCGGGTAGAAAGCCGGCTTTATAAAAGTTTTTTTCCGATATATCACTACTGATCCAGCCAGGCTTAAATGCTTTTGCTTTTATAAGAAGATTTTTATTCAGAAGGACACTGGTATCGTCTTTATAAACCGGGGAAGTTAGGCTGTCCGGCTCTGTACCATCCATCGTATACCGAATCGTAACGTTTTTTACATAATGTTTTAATTTCAAAGGAGTGGGCCTTACTAGTATCTCTTCTTCATTTTCTATAGCCGGTGGATTTAATTTGATAATAACGGTATCTCCGTTGAAGCCCGTTTCAATAGCAACATTTTTTAGTTGCTCGTGTATCATTTTTAATGACTCCGGTTGAATGGATGTTTTCCACACATACAATTGAGTGAGCTTTGTTAATGAGCTTAAAGCTTTAAGGCTGCCCGAATTGATCTTTGTTCCTGAAAGCGATACACTCTTTAATTCTTTTAGTTTGGCTAATTCGGTTAATGTTGCGCCTGTTATATTCGTAAAAGACAAATTCAGCTTCCTGAGATTATACAACTGGCCAATGGTCTTCAGGTCTTCATCGGACACAGGCATCTTATTTAAATTTAATGAAACGATCTGTTCTTTTACAGCAAGCAATTCTTTTAACTGTTCCGGCTTAAATTTTTCAGCGCTAAAAAATTCGACACCCAATGCAGGTGAACCAAGTGCAAGCGGATGCACGACCCGGTAATTGTTATTTAATTTTTTGACCTTTGTTTCATCAGCCGGGGCAAATGTATAATCATCTGTTTCGATGGTTTGAAATAATGGCGCTGCCAATAATCGCAGGCTATCTCTTTCGGGTAGTGAAGCAACTTTGGCAGTAAAGCTGGCGCCGCTTTTTATCCACCTGTATAATATCTGTGATTCTTCATCTGTTAGCTGGGGCTTACCCTGCGGTGGCATATGCTTCCTGCTTTCCAGTCGGCAAATGAATTCTGCGAAGCATCAATCCAAAATCGTCTTGCGTGGAATCCCATAATGCTCCATCCCTTCCTCCTTTAAGCAGCGATGCGTTGCTTTCCATTATCAACCCGCCTTTTGCTTTGTCAGAATTATGGCAGCTTATACATTTCGCTTCCAATATAGGCCGTACCATATCTGCATATACCATTGCATCTTCAAACAAAACAACCGGTTTTTCTTTTGCAGCTTCCACAGGCGCAAAGAGAAAGTCCTGCCCATGTGTAATGTTAGCGCCAAGGTGGCCGGTAACAATGATCACTGACCATACCCGCAAGGGCCGTGGTCAATAATGCTGGTTTTATCTGGCGTACCTTAACCCTGAAAACATACCATAATAATGATAAGAATGAAATAAAGACCCCGCCCCATTTGTGCCATACCAGTAAATCCGGGAGTATATCCATCTTCTCTTGAAAGAAATAAGCCCATTAAAGCCGTAATCACCGAAGTAATGGCAGCCGCCAATAATAATTCATCTCCTATTTCCGTTTTTACACCAACATATGATTTTTTATAGCCTGAAAACAATTCCCAGAAAATACACAACGCCAGCATAACGATTGGGAAATGCAAAAACATGGTATGCATTCTTCCGACCACCTGCAGCCAGGCAGGTATATGCAATTTATTTTCAAATATCAGCAGGAATAATAAAAGGCAATTGAGCGCAAATGTGAGATTAAATATTATTTTTTTCCAACCTTGCATTCGCCTGGTAAATTTTGTTTTCTTTAAATAATGCCTGTAAATCGATTGTGACCTTTGTGTTAAACACGAATTCTAAAAAACACGAATTACACAATAAATGCAGAAGTGTTTTAATTCGTGTAACTTTTGCACAATTCTATCGTATAATACCTTTTTTCTTTGCGTAACGTCTGCGCTCTTTGCGATACTAAAATCTCCAAAGAATACCGCAAAGAAAACGAAGAAGGCGCAAAGACTGCTAAGAGGTACGCTCTAATAATTCATTACACAACCGGAGATAATTTATACGGATACACTTTTCCTGAATTCCATTGGGCGATATATAAATTTTCTTCATCATCCACGCATACATCATGCGGATATTGAAAGCATTTTACAGTTTGGTACATTTCATCCAGCTTGCCATCAACATAAGTTGGCGGTGAGCCGGCAAGATTAGAAACTACTTTAAAATCTTTATCGAGGATGGTTACAAAACCCGATTGCTTGCCCTGCCGTGTATTGGTTTGCAAAACTGCCGAATACAAATAATCTCCTTTTATAACGGGCCTGCAAACCCACGCACCCGGCATGGAATGGTATTTATATATTCACCGCTCCATAGTAAAACGTTTAAATGCATTTTGCTGGCGCGATGTCACAATTAAACTAGCTTTATCTTTTTCCCTGGAATCCAAACAAATACCATGAGCATTTAATAAATGTTTTTCTTCGCTGCCCCTTCCACCGAAATAGTTCAGGTAACGCCCGGAAGAATCATATTGTATAATAAAATCTTTTCCATATCCATCCGCAACATATATATCCCCATTAGGCGCTATTGCCGTTTCAGTAGGAATGTATTCATCGGCTTTGGTATACTGGCCGGTTTCCTTTGGATAATCAAGCACCATTAATACCCTGCCATCAATCGTTGTCTTAATTACCTGGTGGCGTTTGTTATCGCATATAAATAAAACTTCAGTTCCGTTTTCATTGAACAAGGTTAACCCATGTGCGCCCGGATATTCAGTTCCCCACGTAGTTAATAATTTTCCTTTTTTATCATAAATGAGCACATTGTTTTTTGTTTCATTGGTAAGAAGCAGTATGCGCCCCTTACTATCCTGGATCATTTCATGGCAATCATTAACCGGGTACTTTGCTACATCCGCCTGGCTCCAATGCGTATCAAGCTTATATCGTTTATTGTTTTGGCCAAGAACGGTGTCTTCCCGGAAAGGAATGGGCGGCTTGATTAATACTGCAGCCATGCCAAGGCCTGTATTCCTGATAAAGTTTCTGCGTTTCATAATGATGATTTAGTATAAATTGTATAACAAGTTTTTCCACGACTAAAAAGGAGATGGTTCTTTATTAAACAAAAGGGTTTGATATTTTTCCTACTGCTGCAACATTTAAATTGTTGCCAAAGTGATCATAGGAGATTTTTTTCCATCTGCCGTTTTTATAGGCGAATGCATAAACCAAATATGTTCCCAAATAAGACGCGCCATCGTCACTGATAAGGTTTTGTTCGCAAGTAAAATGTAATTCTAAAACATCATTCTCCTGGTGGATTAGTTCAACATCAAAACAGTTGGCATTATTCAATTGTTTTCGTAAGCTATTTATATTAAACTTTTCAACTTGTTCTCCAATATTTGCAGGAGGTAATATATCTCCCACAATAAACTCGTCTTTACAGGCCGGTTTATTTAAAACCCAATAATGTTTTAAGTTCCTTGCATCGTTGGTATTACAAGAACATAATTTTAACTTGTCAGAAACTTTGCACATATAAATAAATTGTTATCCACAGCAGGTAGGCTCACTGCGAATCTTGCCACCTCAGGCAATAATATTCTTTACCACAGTACCGGCCACATCTGTTAAACGATAGCGCCGGCCAAGGTGTTTGAACACCAAGCTTTTCATGATCAATCCCCATCAGGTTTAAAACCGTTGCATGAAAGTCATGCACATGCACCGGATCGTGCGCAATGTTATATCCAAATTCATCTGTTTCACCATATACGCCTGGCTTTACTCCACCGCCTGCCATCCATATTGTAAAGCAACGGGGATGATGGTCGCGGCCATAATTGTCTTTAGTAAGCTTTCCCTGGCAATAATTGGTTCTTCCAAATTCACCTCCCCATATCACCAGCGTTTCATCCAATAAGCCTCTTTGCTTCAGATCAGTGATCAATGCAGCGGAAGCCTGGTCGGTATCCATAGCATTGCCCGCGGATTTCGCCGGGTAAATTATTGTGGCCATCCCAGCCCTGGTGATATAATTGTACAAAGCGAACGCCGTTCTCCGATAATTTTCTTGCCAGCAAACAATTGGCTGCATAAGTGCCCGGTACCAGGCAATCAGGGCCATAAAGCTTTATGATATCTTCCGGCTCTTTACTTAGATCGGTTACTTCCGGAACAGCAGTTTGCATGCGATATGCCAGTTCATACTGCTGTACTTTTGCATGAATTTCCGGATCACCCATTTCTTTATAAGATTCCTCATTCAATTCTGCCAGCACATCAAGCATTTTCCTGCGATCGGCTTTATCAATGCCTTCATGGTTATTGAGATAAAGCACCGGATTTTCGCCGCTGCTAAACTGAACGCCCTGGTGAACAGAATCCAAAAATCCATTGCTCCACAATTTGGAATACACTCCCTGCCCGTTGCCTTTTCCTTTTGACAACAACACACAAAATGCAGGCAGGTTTTTATTTTCACTGCCTAAGCCATAACTCAGCCATGAGCCCATACTTGGACGGTTACCTACCTGCGCCCCTGTTTGAAAAAATGTAAGCGCCGGATCGTGATTGATGGCTTCGGTGTACATGCTTTTAATGATACACAAATCATCAACTACTTTAGAGGTGTGTGGCAACAGCTCGCTCATCCAGGCTCCTGCTTTGCCATACTGATTAAATTTGAAAGATGTACCTGCCAATGGAAATTTTTTCTGATCGGCCGTCATACCGGTGAGCCGCTGCCCCATACGAATAGATGCAGGCAGATCCTGCCCAAACATTTCCTGCAATTTTGGTTTGTAATCAAACAGGTCAAGTTGTGACGGCGCACCATTTTGAAATAAATAAATGATCCGTTTTGCTTTTGGTGCAAATTGCGGAAGGCCGGTGATCATCATTTCTTCCTCACTTTTATTTCCAAACAGATCAGGTATCAGCAATGAACCCAATGCAACACTTCCAATTCCCAAACTAAGCTTTGAAAGAAACTTGCGGCGATTGATGCCAAGGCTGTGTTCCAAAAATTCTTTTTTCATTATCAGGATTTTGTAATGGCTTCTTCCATATTATAAATTGTATTGATCACTTTCATTAATGCCGCGGTTGTATTTACATCCAATTTATTATTCATCGTATATTCTCCTACTTTAATTGTGGCAGCAGCATCCAGTTTTTTCAGCTTGAATTGTTGCAACTGGTCATCGAAATAATTTGTAAGAATGTCCATTTCTTTTTTATCGGGCATGCGGCAAATGATGCGGTGAAAAGCTTTGCTGATCTTTTCATCAACTGAGCTTTTTTCTTCCAGAAGCTTTTGCGAAAGTACACGCGATGCTTCCAGCACCGTAGGATCATTCATCATCATTAATGCCTGCAAAGGTGTGTTGGTCGTCAATCGCCTTACTTCACACTGGTCCCTGTTGCTGGCATCAAATAGCGCCATGCCGGGCGGTGGCACCGTTAGTTTGATGAAAGTATACATGCCCCTCCGGTACAGGCTTTCGCCCGTATCCTGTTTATAAGTTGCCAGTTCACCCCTGCCCGAAGTAGCGCTTTCCCACAAGCCTTTTGGCTGGTAAGGCTTTACACTCGGGCCGCCGATTGTTTTCACCAGTAAGCCGCTGCTTGATAAAATAATATCTTTTACAAATTCAGCCTGTACCCGTAAGCCGTGGAGCATGTGACAGGTAAATATTTTCAGGATCTTTTTTCAAATTGTCTTCTACAATATTTGCCGATTGCCGGTAAGTGGCTGACGTCACAATTTGTTTTACCAGCCGTTTTATATCCCATCCATGCTCCATAAAATCAACCGCAAGCCAGTCGAGCAATTGCGGATGAGAGGGCAACTCTCCCTGCATACCAAAATCACCGGAAGTTTTTACAAGCCCTCTTCCAAAAATTTCCTGCCACATCTGATTTACAAATACCCGGGCTGTAAGCGGATTATTTTTATTAACCGTCCATTGTGCCAGGCCAAGCCTGTTACGGGGTAATTTTGACCGTATCAAAAGGCAAAACAGATTGTAAAGCCGCAGGATGAACTTCATACAGTTGGCTGATCATAAACACCGCGGTTTAAAATATAAGTTTTACGAAGCGTATCCCTTTCACCCATTACCGATACCGTTAATTTACCGGTATCTTTTTTATTGATAAAAGAAAGCATGTTTTGAAGTCTTCTTTATTAATGGTGAGTATCGGATTTTTGGCAGGTTTAGATACACTTACATCTCCTTCAAAACCCAATTCTTTGGTATTATTAAAAAAAGCAAATAACTGGTAATAATCTTTTTGAGAAATCGGATCGTATTTATGATCATGGCATTGGGCGCACTCAGCGGTTAATCCCATAATTCCTTTGCCGTATGTTTTTGTTTTATCTAAAATATACTCTATGCGATATTCTTCCGGAACTACTCCACCTTCTTCTGTGTATTTATGATTGCGAAAAAAAGCGGTTGCCAGTATTTGTTCTTTTGTTGCATTGGGTAACATATCCCCGGCAATTTGCCAGGTAAGAAACTGGTTGTACGGCATGTTATTATTAAAAGCATGTATCACCCAATCGCGCCATGGCCATTGTGTCCTTACATTATCATCCTGGTAACCATAGCTATCAGAATAACGGGCAACATCCAGCCAATGCACGGCCATCTTTTCTCCGTATTGCGGGCGTATTCAACAATTCATCAACAATATTTTCATAAGCCTGCGGGCTTTTATCTGCCATAAATTTATCCATCATTTCTTCTGATGGAGGCAAGCCGGTAAGGTCAAGCGAAACTCTTTTCAGAAGCCTTTCTTTATCGGCTTCGGGATTATGGCGAAGGCCGGCCTCTTCCTGCTTGTTCAGGATAAAATAATCAATTTCATTTTTAGGCCAGGCCTTGTCTTCAATTTTAGGCAAGGCCGCTTTTTTGGGTTTGGTAAATGCCCAGTGACGCTCATATCGGGCGCCTTGTTGTATCCATTTTTTAAATAAGCTTATTTGATATGGAGTTAAGATACCCAGGTGCGATTCCGGTGTCGGCATCTGGTAAGACGAATCAGTTGAAGATATCCTTTTGAATAATTCTGATTCTTCCGGTTTACCGGGAACAATTGCAAAAGCTCCTTTCATTTCTTTTAATGGCGCATAAGCAAATTCAGCATGATCAAGGCGCAGGCCGGCCTGCTGCTTACTGATATCAGGGCCATGGCATTTAAAACATTTATCTGATAATATCGGGCGAATATGGAAATTATAGCTTACTACATCCGGTAATGGCGGCTCTTTACTTTGATTATCATCCATACAGGCAAACCAGGTACAGATGGTTACCAATAATAATGAAATTATATAAAAGAATTTTGATTTCAATTGATACAGTTTACGCTCCTTAAAAGTAATTACCTAATGTAAATGAAAGCAATCGTAATAATAATATTCCCTTTTTAAAAGCGCGGCTATAAAGTTCGCAATTCTATCTTATAATATAGTTTCTAATTTTAAAAATTACTAAACAAAGGCATTTCCAATTTCAATAACTCGGCTTAATCAATATACATAATATTTGAAAATTATTTTTCCAGGGTCAATGCCAGTTATGTATAGCCCGGAAACAATAGTCGTAAACAAGCTAAATAACCGTTAAACAATATTTGGTTATTTATAAATGAATGTCGTTAAATTTAAGGCACAAATCAATATATTATGCAACGTAGAAAATTTATGCAGCAATCCTTACTTGCCGGAGGCAGCTTATTTACATCAGCTAATGTAACAGCCCGCCATGAAAAGAAAAGGCAACAGATGATGCAAAACCATTTCATCTCAATTATGGAATACATGATGGAATGTTTAAAAATCATGCCGGCCCTGATTTTGTGGAGCAGATAAAATTTGCGCATAGCATGGGCTTTCGTGCTATAGAAGATAATGGCATGATGGCGCAGGCCTGTTGAACAGCAAAAATTAATTGGAGACACACTGGCTAAACTGGGTATGACGATGGGTGTGTTTGTTATAACTTCCGATAACTGGCATTGGAAAACATCGCTTACAACCGGCAAACAGGAATGGATTGATCTGATGATAAAGGATTGTAAAGAAGCCGTAGAAGTGGCCAAACGTTGCAATGCTAAATGGATGACGGTGGTGCCGGGTAATTATGAAAAAAGCTTATCGCCGGAATTTCAAATGGCCAATGTGATCAATGCACTGCGAAAAGGCGCGGCTATTTTAGAGCCACATGGTTTGGTGATGGTGCTGGAAGCATTGAGCGATAACCCTGATTTATTTCTGCGGCATTCCGATCAGACGTTTATGGTATGCGAGGCAGTGAACAGCCCTGCTGTAAATTTTTATATGATATGTATCATATGCAGCGCAATGAAGGGAATATTATCAATAATATTGATAAGGTTTGGGATGAAACGGGCTATTTCCAGATAGGCGATAATCCCGGAAGAAATGAACCGGGCACCGGCGAAATGAATTATAAAAATATCTTTAAACATATACACAGTAAAGGATATAAAGGCATACTGGGTATGGAACATGGCAATGTGAAACCTGGTAAAGAAGGAGAGCTCGCGTTGATTAAAGCCTACCGTGAGGCAGATGATTTTTTGAATTTAATGAGGTGTCAGGAATCAGGCCATGCAGGTACCAGGTCGCAGGTTGCCATAGGTTTTTAATTGTAGAAACATATTTTGCAATGTGTAAAAGCATTTTATAAGTACGGGTAATTATATCGATGTTTTTGTGGCACCACTATCTTATTTACCAGCCCAGCAAATTTCAAATACTAAAAAATTATTAAACAGGGAATTTAATTTAATTCCGCAACATTCAAAAGATACCCAATATTATAAAATGGAATCAAGATTACAAAAACATGCGTTGGATGGAACTCGCTGCAGGGATTGGATATTTACCGTTTGTATCTTCGCTGCGTTCCTTCGTCAATTTTCCGGCGGGAGATGAATATACCTGTTTGAAATTTACAGTTCAAATTAATAACTCTGCTGAGGTATCGATCCCGTCACTTACTAACTGGAAATATTTTTTTTCATTAACGGAGATACGGCAGATAAAAAAGGGTGAATTTTGGAATTGATCACAGCAAATTTGATAAGTTGACTGATGAAAATGGAAAATTGTTCCCGTTTGAAAATACGTTTCATGTTTATAATGCATTTGTTGACTTTCATACAATGAGTGTGTTTGCAGAAAAAACAACAACGGTAATGGTGTTCAGAATTTAAACACATCTAGAGGACAAAATTATACATTCAGCTTCATTTTCACAACCACATGAAGGCCTGAGACCATGGCGCCGATAGTTCTTATTTTAAAAATGGAGAGATCACACTTAACACTTAAAGGACTAAGGATGGTCAATAAAAAAACCTGTGCAATACTGGAGTATGATTCCGGGGAAAGTTCTTTCTACGTGGTTATCAAACCCATGCCAAATATGGAAAGTAACAACCAAAGGAAGCTCTCATTATTGGGGGGATATTTACAAAGACCTTTCGAGCGGCTGGATTCAAAAAGCAAACCTGCATGAGATAGTGATAAGTGAAACCACTGTGCCTGGGATGAATAATAAAATAAATTCTGTTATTGAGAGAAGTATCAGTATAAAAAATGGAAGATAATGAGGAACAGGCATCAGGTATCAGGTATCAGGATCAACTCAATGAATCGATGCAAATTTTAATGCGTGTAAAATCATTTTGATATAAACTGTAACTTTAATATAAAATTTGTTGTATGAAATATTCTGATCCCGTTCACTTCTTATTTTGATCATTGCAGTAACTGTTTCCTGTAATAATGGTAATAACGCTAATAACGAGAAACACACAGTCGGCGAAAGCAAGCTCTTCTGCGATACCACTCTTAAATTGCCGGAAGGATTTTCGGCAACTATTTTTGCAGATACTCTTGGCAGCGCCCGTCACATAGCTTTTAACAGCAACGGAGATCTTTTCGTAAGGCTTGGTGGAATGAAGAACGGGCATGGTATTCTTCGTTTAAGAGATACCAATAATGATGGTGTTGCGGATAGTATCTCCGGCTTTGGTAATTTCGGAGGCACCGGTATTGCCATTAAGAACGGGTATTTATATGCATCATCTGATAATGATGTGTATCGTTATAAACTTGGGCAGGATGGTACTCCTGATACTGCTTCTGTGGAAATGATTATTACCGGCCTTGTCAATAAAGGAGAACATTCGGCCAAAGCAATTACGCTAGATGATGCCGGTAATATTTATGTAAATGTTGGGGCGCCTTCCAATTCCTGCCAGGTAGATGACCGGCAAGAACGGCTCGCCGGGAATGAAGCCTTGCCCGATCCTTGACTCTGCCGGTGGTATCTGGCAATTTAAGGCTGATAAAGCGGGCCAGCATTATGCAGATGGCGTTCGCTTATTGCACAGGTATTCGTAACATCGTTGCGTTGTATTGGAATGCCCAGGCCAATGATCTTTATGCGGTTCAGCATGGGCGTGATGATCTTGATCGTTTATTCCCCGATAAGTTTACACGAGGCTCAAAGAGTAGAACTTCCGGCAGAAGAAATGTTCCGTATCAAAAAAGGAGATGATTTTGGCTGGCCTTATTGTTATTATGATCCTGTACAAAAATCCAAAGTTCAATCGCCTGAATATGGCGGCGATGGAAAAAAAACAACGGGTTGCGATACAAAACAAAAACCTATTTATGCTTTTCCCGGCACATTGGGCGCCTAATGGATTGGTATTCTATACCGGCGATCAGTTTCCGGCAAAATATAAGAACGGCGCTTTTATCGCTTTTCATGGGTCATGGAACCGCGCACCGCAGCCGCAGGGTGGATATGCCGTGGTCTTTCTTCCTTTTAAAGATGGAATGCCAAGCGGCGAATATGAAATTTTTGCAGATGGATTTGCGGGTGCAAAGAAAACACCCGATGGCGCAGCGCATCGTCCTTGCGGGCTTACACAGGGCGCTGATGGGTCCTTATATATATCCGATGACCAGGCTGGCCGTATCTGGAAAGTTACTTATGCTAAAAAATAATTGTACAGTGCAACAGGTTAGGCTAAAAATTGGATCTAAGTGGGATAGTTTTGTTTGAGACTTCAATAATCTGCTATTAAATTCATGCGTGCAAGTTTATGGTAATTGTTTGCGAATGACAATCAAACGTAGCCACGCGTATTTAAGAAAATTATTGAACTGCTTAAGAAGTGGAATACAGAAAGCCGAAATTCTCAATATTAGTTTTTAAGTAAGAGAATGTTTTGGTACACAAATTATGGAAGCAACGATTGAAGCAATTAACAAACTTACTCGCATGCTGGCTGAACTAAAGCCCTTAAAGCCAGCGTATCAACAGCGGTTGGATAAAAAAATACGGCTTGAATTTAACTATAATTCCAACCATATTGAAGGGAATACATTGACGTATGGAGAAACTGAACTGTTGTTAATTTTTGATAAAACAACCGGTAATCATGAGTTAAGAGAATACGAAGAAATGAAGTCGCATGACGTGGCTTTTGAACTAATTAAAGAATGGGCTTTGGATAAAGAATGGCCACTTTCAGAAATGGCCATAAAAAATCTACATGAGATATTGCTGGTACGCCCGTTTTGGAAAGACGCGCAAACACCGGATGGCGAAACTACGAGGCGATTAATCAAAGTTGGAAATTATAAAGAGTTTTCTAATTCGGTTCGATTACAGAATGGAGAAATGTTTCATTATACCAGCCCCGAGGACACGCCCATTCAAATGGGAGAATTAATACAGTGGTATAAGTCTGGAGAAGA
Source organism: uncultured Chitinophagaceae bacterium (assembly GCA_963800635.1). GTDB lineage: Bacteria > Bacteroidota > Bacteroidia > Chitinophagales > Chitinophagaceae > Ginsengibacter. The sequence continues at coordinate 46,972 of CAWDCB010000001.1, read as the reverse complement.
AAAAGGTGATTTACACCCGGTAATTTTAGCGGCCTTATTGCACTATAGATTTGTACGCATTCATCCATTCGATGATGGCAATGGACGCATTTCAAGGTTACTAATGAACTATGTTTTACTCAGACACGATCTACCGCCGGTTATTATAAAATCTACCGATAAAAAAAATTATCTTTTTGCACTTAATCAGGCCGATACCGGAAATCTTAATGCTTTTATTGAATACATAGAAGATCAACTAAAATATAGCCTTGAATTAAGTATAAGAGCAGCCAGGGGTGAAAAAATTGATGAGCCCGAAGATTTTGATAAAAAAATATTGCTGCTGAAAAGGAAATTAGGTGAAAACTCTGACGCAAAAGTAGAATTGAAGTATAGCAATGAAGCAATACAAAGGGTTGTATTAAATTCATTAATTCCTTTTATGAAAGCCTGGGAATTAAAATTAGAGTCTGTTGAACCGCTTTTCCTTTTGAGAAATGTCAGCCTAATAATTGAGCATACGGGTTTTGAAGTCCGGGAATTTGATGACCGCCTTTATATGCAACTGGAAAATTTCCTAAAAAATGACCTGGTTAAGGTGATGCAAAATAAAAAAATAACTATCAGAAGTAGTTTTAAGGGTTTAAGAAAGATTGACAATAATGTAGGCATGAATGGTGGTGAGATAAAGGTAGATTTTTATGAAAACGCTTATGAGGTTAACTGGCTTTCTGCAAAAGGGATAAACAAATTATATCACCAGGCTTTAACTCAAAAAGAGATTGAGACGATTGTGTCCGACCTCGGAAATTGGCTACACAATAACATAGAAGAATTCATTGAAAACAACGAAAATAAGTCCATGTAATCATTGTGCAATTATAGGGGTAATATATCTCAAAGAGTTCAGAAATAATCTGCAAATATCAGTGTTACACTAATTTCAAAACCTGGTAAAAAATAAAAATCGTAAAAACAATTGTAAGCGTCAAAAGCAAATAGCGGAAACGGACAATTACATTTCTGATATCATTAATACGGCGCTCAATCTTTATTTTTTCTGAATCTATATCATTTGCCGGTAGCCCGGATTTTTCAGAAATAAAACTAAAATCCTTTTTAAAGGAACCTGCAATTTCTTTTATGTCAGTTAAATAAAGTGACTGTAGATAATAGGTAAAAATGGAATAAAGGATAAATGCCAATAAAATAATAGAGAGAACAAACACATCACTCACCCGGTACGTCGCAAATACCGATGCAGCAAATGAAACGGGGATGGAAACGATTTGAGACAAATTTTTTCCCAGTATTTCACGTAAAGAAGAAAAATATTTTTCTTTTTCCCTTTGCAGATCATTCTTTAATTTTTCAAACGAAAAATTTTTAAGGTATAGCTGCAGGTTATTGTCTGCCTCATGGATAATGTTTCCTAATGAAAGAATTATTTCCTGCAATGCTGTTACATTTCCTGACCCCCGGAAATCAAATAATTGATTTTTAAAGTAGATCTTAAAATCAGATGAACCGAGCTTTGAAACAAGAGAATTGCAAGCCTGCCTAATTGACCCGGAAGAATCAAATTGTGGTAAGTAGTCAGGGATTTGGATGCGCTTAATTCCTTTCATACCCGAGTAGAGAACTATTTCCTTATCGATTGTGTTTACATAATCTGCAAATTCGTCACCTTTTAAAATTGACAGCACCTTGTAATAACAGGTGGTATTTTCAATTAAAAAATCAGAGGTAACAATTTGTGAATTCAGATACGCTTTTCCTGTTTGGTGCTCATAAATAAGGAATGAACCTTTGTAGTCAATCAAAGCTACGTTCCTAATAATATTGCCATCAGCGCCAAGCACTTTTTCTACACCTTGCCTGAAATTCATTTCGCTAAAGAAAACGATAGTATGAAGGTCAATTGATGATAAATGAACCAGGATCTCACTATCAACAATATTTTCGTATGAAATGTTCCATTCGTCAAGCTTAACTTTTATAAGTGGTATTTGCGCAGTTGGTAAATTGAGCAGCAGGTTATTATTAATTACCGAGGCAGGCTTTACGGATAAGCTCAGCAAGCCATGTAAAAAGTTTATTTTATCTCTGATCAGGCTATCCATTACTAACTATCATTTCAGCTTTTATTTTCTCAATCAACGCCGCAGATTTAATTAAAATTTTGCCATCATTGGGAAACAACTCAACTTTTTTTTCATCAAGAAATTGTTGCGGGAAAGCGATATCAATATTATCAGCAGCAGCCTTTATGTTTACAAATTGTTTGAGTACCGTGCCATCTGGCTTAAACTGATGATTTAAAGCAATGTTTCCATCCTGCGCGAAATTGGTTAGTTTGTTTTCGTCTTCGTAAAAGCGGGAACCTATTTCTTTTAAATCAACTAACGTTCCTTTCGGCGTGTCTTTAATAAATGTATAAACACCATTAATAAAATCCAGTTGTTTTATCGGTTTGCCGTTTTCATCTGTAGGAGGTTCAACCTGTTTTAGAATCTTTAATAAATTCCTGGTATCATCCATATTATTAATCAGTTCCTCTGCACAAATCCAATTTGTAAAAAAGTTAGCATCAATATTCCTGCGATTTATAAAGGTTAGATAACTGCAGTTACCGGCGTAGTATAAACTTTTATTTATCCTGCAGGCCATGGCAAGATGCTCAAAGTCTATGTGCAAAGTTTCGTTAATAACATATTTGGTATCAGATTTTTGCTTTTGTAAAATATTGCCGGCTTTATTTCGAATCAAAAATATCCCTGTGAAATACTGCGCCCCGACATAGTCTGCAAATACAATGTAACCACCCTTTGCAGGCTGCGCTTGCCGATATTTTTTCCTGTAAACCTGAAATTGTTTTTTTACTAAAATCAACAAAATCCTTGTCCCTGTTATTGCGGGAATAATCCGCAAAATAATCGGGAAAAAGACCCGCAGCTGACGGCCTGAATCTTCCATTGGACTGGCGAAGATTTTGATACCTGTTATTTAACTCAGTTATGAATTTTATAGCCTGCGAGTCTTTTGTTGCCAAATCGTCTGAAAAGTTAATATCCACTTTTACGGTTTGATTTTCGCCTTTAATAATTTCATGTATAATCAGTTTGTTTAATTCCATAAACGCTTATTTGATAGGTCTTTCGTATTTCAGGCTATCGAAGTATTGACTGAGAGAAACCGACCGGTAGCCGGAACAAAAATACTAAATATTTTAGTAAAATGTACTTAATTTTTTAGCATTAGCTAACCCATACTGACCAATAGAAAGGCTCAGTCTGGACCGATTTTTAATTTATGAATAAAAGATTTATGAAAAATGTTTTGGATTGTATTTTTAAGTAATAATATGACAATATGAAAAAATGATCTTCATCTGCCTCATCTTCCTGGTATCAATTGCTGCGAATGCGCAACTTGAAAACACGAAATGGAAAGGAACCATCCACTCAGACAATGATATCGATGTCATTTTTAATTATAAAAATGACACACTTGAAGTTATGAATGTGGCAGATAGCTCAACTCTTGAAGCTTTATTGTATACAGTAAAGGATAGTGTACTTACCCTGCAAAAAATTTATGGCCAAAGTGGTTGCGATGTTACCGGCACGGGCCAATATAAATTTGACATAAAAGATGATACTTTATATATCACGCTTTTATCAGACGCATGCGACGATAGGTCTTCGGCCTTGAACAATTCTAAATGGGCTAAGATAAAATAATCATTAAATCCCGCGCAGGCTTAAAACCGTCACAGGCTTTTAAAACCTGTGAGGTATTTAAACCTGGAGATGGTTCTCTTAATGCTGTGGCTCAGACAGGGTTCACGGTGAATAGAACGTTATAGTTAGTGGGACACGAACCATGGTGGGAAATGGATCAGGCAGAGAAGTAATTACTGTTCCCGGTATTAGTACACTGGCATTTCTTTTACAAGTTCGGTTTCTTTGGTTTATAAGGATTCTCAAAAGGATTCGCTCCGCGAACCTTTAATTTCCTTCGATATACTTTATCGCCACACGAAACATATAACGTATCGAAGTCAGCGCCGCCAAAACAACAATTGGAAGCCTGCCCGGTGGGTACTGGTATAATAGCATTTACACGCCCCAACTGATCTAATATTTGTATACCTAACCGGGAGGTCAACATATACCCTGCCGGCTGTATCGCATTTAAGCCCATCCGGCCAGGCGTTTTCACTAACATCCGGCACATGTAGCCAGCCATATCGTTGTTTATAAGCAAGTGTTCCATCCGGCTTAATTGTATAAACCCATACCCAGTGAGAAGCTGATTCAGTAACATATAACTGCGTTTGATCGGGTGTAAGAGCAATGCCATTGGGAAATTTCAATCCTTCATCCACTACTATTTTTTTACCACCGGGCTGAATAAGATACAGCTTGCCGGGCTTTTCACTTCCATCCGGAACAGTTACATAAATATTTCCGTTTTTTGCAACGACGAGGTCATTACCTGCAATACTATCGGCTATAACTGTTTCTTTTTCATTCGCATCATAGCTTATTATTTGGTTTGTTCCGCCGGCTACCACATAGCGCTTTCCATCAGGGCCAAAGCAGGTGCCACTTGCTTTTTTTGCATCCAACGCGCAGTACGGAAAGTTTTCCATCCAGCCCAATTTTATATGTTTTTGAATTGGGAATATCCTGGTAAAATACTTCTCCTTTTGCATTGGCCGCTGTACCTTCTGTAAATTTATAACCCTGGCCAACCAGCTCCCAGTCCTGTCCCGGTATTAATATATCACTTAAAGTTTGATTCTTTGTAGATCCTGTTGTTACAGGTTTGGGCCAGTCTTTCCATAGCCATCGCATGGCAGCGGGAAAAATAGAAGTTCCCTGGTTACCGTTGTGGCCATCCTCTCCCCATACATGCTGAACTTCATAACCGGAAAATGTAAGCGCCCGTTCCATTGTTTCATTGGCTTTCCACCAATCACCACCATAAATATTTAAATCATTGGAGCCATCCTGTAAAAAGATCCTGATGGGTTTGGGTTCATATTTTCTAATCAATGTTGGATAACGATCGGCGCCGCGCAAGCCCACATAAGTGCCAATAGCGCTAAATACCCGGGAAAATTCTTTAGGGCGCTCCCATGCTGCGGTAAATGCACAAACGGCTCCGCTGCTTGATCCGCCGATTGCGCGGTCATTTCCATTTTTTGATAAATGTATCGCGCGGCCATCACTGGTTTTTTGCTTTTCCACTTCGGGCAAAATTTCTTCCAGGATAAAACGTGCATAAGCATCTCCCAATCCATCGTATTCAAAACTGCGGTTGAAACGGTCATTGGCGCTTTCACGCATTGGCGGCCACTACCCGTCCCGGCGTAACAAAAACACCGATGGTCACGGGCATTTCATTGTGATAAATGAGGTTGTCAAATACGGTAGGAGCTTTCCATTGAATACCATCCTGGTTCACATACACGCATGCTGGTTTTTCAGGGCGGTATTGAGCGGGAACATATATCCAATATTCCCGCCATGTTCCCGGGAAATATTTTAGAATTCTCAAAAGTAAATTTTAATACTTCGCCTTTGGGTACACCGGCTTGTTCAATAGAAGCAGAATCCACATTATATTTTTCTCCGGGTCCTGCGCATAAGCCGGGGTTTGTGAAACGATCAACAGAAACAGCAATAACTTATTCATAGCTGGTTTTGGTTAGTTGGTTAATGGTTGGGTGAATAGTCGTTGGAAATCGGATGTTTAAATTAATCATATTATCAGACAAATTGATCAGTCTTTTATGAATATTTAATGGATTTTCCTGGTTGATAAGAGAGCCTTGCATGTTTTGAGAATACTTTATTCGCTTATTTTGAAAGCTTTTTATATTGAATAACCATGCCTCTATTTGTAATTATACATAATGCGATGTAATGAAACAAATATTTATCTCCTATCGACGTAATGATGCTTATGATACCAATCGCTTGTCAAAGTTTTTAAGAAGTGAATTCGGTAGTAAAAATATTTCTTTGATTTAGAATCAATGGTCCCTGAAGCGTGGCAGGATTCCATCAAAGATTCCCTTTTGCATGCAGACCTTATGCTATTGATTATTGGACCCCATTGGCTGTGCGTGCAGGATGAGCAAAGTGGCAGAAGAAGAATTGATATGGAAACCGATGGGGTTCGCCTCTAAATAATTACCTTTCTTAAACGTAAGGAAACGGATCATCGCCCCTTATTAATTCCTTATTACTTAATGGAGCAAAAATGTCGGAAACAGGATACCTGGACGCGTCCGGGCTTCCATTTGTAATTTACAATCGTTTAACATGGATAACACGCATCGTAGTCAATCCCGTAACAACCTATCATTTGCTGTCATGGTAACCCTTATATTATTGTATTTACTTTTATGACGACATCTTATGCCATCACTTACTCGTCATGAAAATGTTTAGCTATATATTGAGCTTCTCACTTCTATTGACAATTAATAATTGTTTTGCACAGGAAATTTGTGATAATGGCAAAGATGATGACGGAGATGGCCTGGTTGATTTGCAGGACCCGGATTGCCAATGCCATTACCAGGTACCGGGTAACCTGCTGCAAAATGCTTCTTTTGAATCGTATAGTAATTGCCCCTCTAATCATTCTTATGACAATGATTCCAGGATCGTCGATCATTGGCAATACGGCACCTATACGAACGTTAACGAAGCTGAATACTATCATAATTTTCATTGCTCATACGACTCTGCACAGGTAATGCTTTTTCTTCCTCCTTCCTTGCCCTTACCCGACGGGAATGCTTTTATTTCTATCAGGCAATATGTGTATCGAAAGCCTGGCATGCAGGAAAAAGATATCGCGAAAGTGTACATAGGACAATGTTTGCCCGCACCTCTTAAGCAGGGAAAACAATATACTCTTAGCTTTAGCGCGGGAAGATTTAAATCTAATGATGACCGTAATTATAAATTTAAATCGCAACCATTTACAGTGGCCATATTTGGCCACTGCGGATTGCAATGCGGTTCCTTTTGGGGAGCCATACGCTTACAGTAATGGTTGCCCTGCCAATTACCCGGGCTGGGTATTACTTGGAAAGATGACTATTCACAGTAAAGGCAAATGGGTACAAAGCCGGATCGATTTTACTGTTCCATCTGATATTAATGTGATTGAGATAGGCCCCGATTGCTCTATCTTAAATCCCGATACTGACCTTGCGGACAGCACTACTTATTTAGATTTTTATGTGTATTATTTGGATGACTTACATTTATTGCCAACAAAAGATTTTCACTTTACCAGCATTCAAAATCAGAATGGAAATTCATGCGCAACGGATTCCGTACTTACTGTTCCGGAAATTGCCAATGCCAGCTATCAATGGTATAAAAACAGTATTGCAATTACTGGCGCTACCGGAAATAGTTATCACGCTACCTGCAAATAATTCGGCTGGTAATTATAACGTTCGCATAACCACTTCGGACTCCTGTTTTATTTCGGAACCTTTTTCTTTAGGGTTCAGTGAGTTCAACAAATTTCATCTTCCGGCCGATACTTCATTTTGTGAAACCGATACCATCGTATTAGCGCCATCTTTAAACGGAGTTACCTATAGCTTGAATGGTAGCAACTTGTTCTGTAGTTAAGATTTTTGAAGCGGGTATTTACAATATAGAAGCTTCTGATGCCAACGGTTGTGATAAAACCTTCACTGTTAATGTTCATGCTCAAAATTGTAACATCTATATTCCCAATGCTTTCACTCCCAATCGTGATGGCTTAAATGATGTATTCCGCATACCACCGCAGGTCGAAAATTCAATTAGAGGAATTTTCAATTTTTGATTTGTGGGGAAATAAAGTTTTTAGCACAGCCAACAATAACATAGGATGGGATGGTAACTATAAAGGCCGTAAAAGTTCTGTAGGGACCTATGTGTATATTATCAAAGGCATAGCCGGTAATAAGAGAGTACAATTAAAAGGAACAGTTACCTTGATCCGGTGAAAGCTGATTACAAAGACATTCCTGTTCAATAAACAGGAACTCTAATCAAAACGGAATTTCCTGGTTGAAGAAACACTGATTTGACCGTAATTAACATGGTATGCTAATATTTTTTAGCATGAGGAGTATATATCCCTGCCAACTGTTATAATATTGCATATGGCCTTTTGGAGCGACCTCTTTAAAAATAAAAAAACAGCTAAACCTACAACCACCCCTTTAACTTTTAAACAGCGGCTTGCAGCGCTACGCAATCTTCCCAAGTTTTTTAAGTTGGTATGGCAAACGAGCCCTTCCATGACGGTTGCCAATGCTGTGCTGCGGATTATCAAGTCTGCAACACCGGTAGCTATTTTATATGTAGGTAAACTTATTATTGACCAGGTAGTACACATGAGCCATGGCAGGCAAGCCATTTCTCACACTTATTTATGGGAATTGGTTAGTAATTGAATTTCTTCTTGCCATATTATCTGATGGCTTAAACAGGGCTATAACATTAATGGATAGTTTGCTTGGGTGACTTGTTTTCCAATCATACTTCCATAAAGATCATGGCTCATGCGGCTACATTAGATTTTGATCAGTTTGAAGATTCTGCTTTTTATGATAAGATGGAAAGGGCCCGGCAGCAAACCATTGGCCGTACCATATTGCTTTCACAGGTATTAAGCCAGCTACAGGATTTGATAACTATGGGCTTTTTAGCAGCAGGATTAATGGTATTTAATCCATGGCTGATCATCTTATTATTGTTTGCGGTGATACCGGCTTTTTTGGGAGAAGCATATTTCAATGATCAAAGTTATGCACTTAGCCGCCGGCAAACACCGGAACGCAGAGAACTGGATTATGTGCGGTTTCTGGGCGCCAGTGATGAAACGGCCAAAGAGGTAAAAATATTTAATTTGTCAGATTTTATTATTGCCAGGTTTCGTGAATTGTCATCACAGTTTTATCATGATAACCGTATCCTGGTTATACGCCGGTCTGTTTGGGGAACTATATTTTCCATGCTTGGTTCGCTGGGATATTACCTTGCTTATGTGTTTATTATTTTTAAGGCGATCAATGGGAAATTATCTATTGGCGACCTTACTTTTCTGGCGGGTTCTTTCAGGCAATTAAGAAGTTTGCTGGAAGGAATTTTGAACCGCTTTACCAGTGTATCGCAGGGAGCAATGTACCTGAGTGATTTCTTTGAATTTTTTGAAATCAAATCACGGATTGTGCTATCTCCGAAACCAAGGCCTTTTCCTAAACCCATACAACATGGATTTACATTTGAAAATGTTGGTTATAAATACAGTAATTCAGAAACATGGGCCAACCGTCATTTGAACTTTACACTTCATGTAGGTGAAAAGCTTGCTTTGGTGGGTGAGAATGGTGCAGGAAAAACAACATTGGTTAAACTACTGGCAAGATTGTATGAGCCTACTGAAGGGCGTATTTTATTGGATGGATATGACCTTCGGGATTATGATATCAATGATCTGAGGCTGCAGATAGGGATTATTTTCCAGGATTACCTGCGCTATCAAATGACCATTGCACAAAATATTGCCACGGGAAATATCGATGAAAAAGAAAATCATGAGCTGATTGTAACGTCGGCGCAACAAAGCCTTGCAGATTTGATTGTTGCAAAGCTGCCACATAAATATGATCAGCAATTAGGACGCCGTTTTAATGAAGGCGTTGAATTATCAGGAGGAGAGTGGCAAAAGGTAGCATTGGCAAGGGCTTATATGAGAGATGCACAGTTAATGATCCTTGATGAACCCACTGCAGCGCTTGATGCAAGGGCAGAGTATGAAGTTTTTCAACGCTTTGCAGATCTAACAAAAGGCAGGATCATCCGTTCTTATTTCGCATCGGTTTTCAACGGTGCGTATGGCCGATCGTATTCTGGTACTGGATAAGGGAGAAATAATGGAAATAGGAAGTCATGAAGAATTGCTGCAAATGAAAGGAAAATATGCAGAGTTGTTTCGGCTTCAGGCGATGGGCTATCAATAAAAACAGTGCTCTAAAGTAATAAGTTAACGAATGAGTTTACTGGCAATGCCGTGCCAATAGTAGTAACGCCTTTAAAAAATGCGCATGCTTTAGCAGTCTTGTTCTGTTTTTAAAATCCAGCTATCCGGTATTAATGCTATTTCACGAATGCCGCGGTTTTTGTGAACCTCCCAAAAAATAAAGCAGTCTCCTATGTATGGATCGTCTGTAAATGTCGCCGTGCCAATATACTCGCTGCTAAGATAACATAAGTATTCTTCGCCATAGATTGGTGTTTGCATCGGGTGATTTTTGATTGTTAGTTCAGGTACCGGTATCAGCTGATTGATACTAATTTTTTTTTCCCTGTTGTATCTAACAGCGCTTGCAAAGGCGAAAGCCGAAGACACTTTTCTAAAAGAGCAAAGTGAGATACGACCCTTCTACAGTACCAGCACTTTACCATTGTATAATTTTTCTCCTTTGCTCACTATATCGATAAAATAGATTCCGTTATGCAGTTGTTTATTAATTTTGAAAGTGCTTGACTCTTTCTTGAGCACTATATTTTGCGAGAATACTTTTCTGCCATCTATGCTATACACTTCAATAGACCCGTTCGCAGGTATGGCCCCTGACACCTGGAGGTACAGGTAGTTTTGCTGAACATATTGCACAACGTTGAAGCCAGGCGTTATACCGGTTTTAACTTGTATTGTGCGGAAGTAGCTTTTTTTGCCGTTATTGTCTGTTTGTGAGATGCGGTAATAAGCAATGCTATAGGGTTGCAGGTCGGTAAAGGAATAATGTGGCTCTGCGTTTTGCATAGCTGGCGTTGCATTTACAGTGGCCAATGGTTGAAATGTTACGCCATCCCTGCTTTTTTCAAGGGTAAAGAAGCCATTGTTTATTTCGGTGGTAGTTTCCCATTCGAGTAGTACCTTTTTTTGAGCGGGAGTACCCCGAAAATAAAGCCAGCTGAGTGGGAGTATCCCGCACGGAGAATGTGTTGTGGCCGTTATTGCGTTGGTACTAAAAGCTCCCGCTGTTGTAAGGGCCCTTCCGTCAAGTTTGACGCCTGTCTTTAAACTAATAGCGCCACCCGTAACAATTACAGTTCCCTTAAAATCAGAATTTACTTCTACGTCCACAGCGCCTGTGACTCTCCAGAATACATTTGCTGCTTTTGCCCCGTTAAGCAACGATACTACTGCCGCGGTGCTGGTTGCCAATGCCCCGTTTACTACAATAACAAATACAGCATCTGCATTATTCTGCGCATCAAGGAAAAGTGTGTCGGTAAATATTGTAGCTCCGTCCAGGAAGTAAGTATGAGGTGTAAGAGAAAGGTTATGTCCAAATTCGGGGGGAACTAATAACTCAATGTCGTGTGGCAACCCGTCAAGATAATCGCGTACTTTGGTAAGATCATTCGCGCATTGACTTGTAGAAACATCAGGGATAAGGTGTACCATCCCGGTTACCTTTAATTGATCGTAACCGGCGGTTAAGCCGAAATTCGATCCAATATCACCCGTAACAGTCGAGGCCTCATCGCCGCTAATATCGCCGCTGCTGGTAAATATTGCGTAACAGGCTGTCGAAAGAAGGTTAGGAGCGGCTGGCCCCGTTAATACAGGCCTGGAACAACCAGTGGGAATAGCAGCTGTTATTTTATTAACCGTAATAGCGCCCGTTGTTGTAAGGGCTCTTCCTTCAAGTGATACGTCCGGGTTTATGTTTATGGCGGCGTTATTGGCAACAATCGTTCCCTTCATTATCGTTGCTTTATTTAAGGTTACTACATCACTTGTTGTCCAGAATACATTACATGGCTGTGCACCATTTATTAAGTTGACCTTAGCAGAATCAATAGTGGTAAGTGCGCCGCCGATATTTATAATAAATACGAGCGTTAGGATTGAGCTGTGCGTCCAGGGTAAGCGTGCCGGTTAATGTTGCTGCACCCAATATAGCATAAGCTCCCGCAATGAGAGTTTCTCCGCCTAAGGCCGGTGCATGCCCTGTTTGAGATGGAGCGCCTGTAAGCTGATTGTATGCAATTAATAAATCAACTGCCGCGAGGTGGGTTGCAACATCGTTGTTGTGTACCACGCCGTTCACATTACCCAGGCCTGTAATTGTACCGGCTCCATCTTTGCCTACATTTCCTGTAAGATGCGTCTCGTATGAAATTCCCATATTTTTTATAGCCCCGGTAGATGAAAAAAGAACAAAATCGGCCGAGGTGCCTAACGTTGGCGCCTGTGCAAAATTGAAAGTCGGGGAAAATAATAACGCCGCAGCGGTTACAATATTGAGTAACTTGTTTTTCATGTATTGGATTCAATTGTGAAGAATATTCACAGTACAAAGATGAAGATTTTATGCCATCCAATTGTTACACCTTTATTCAAAATTGTTACACAATTCACATGTTTATAATTGCTGCGTTTCTTTATTATGAGCATTAAATAGCGTCGTAGAAACTTTCACGTGAAGAGCTACCGGCGTATTTTGTTTTCGTGCGAGCGACTCAATCATTTTACTTTTGATATTATCGTCTAGCCGAGCCCGTTATGAAGTAATACGCGGTTGCAGGAAGGGGTTGCTTGTAATTCCAAGCCAGCTGGTCACGTCTTTATCGACGGGCAATCATCCGATTTTTATGATGAGCGCTTCCGATATAAGCCTGAATAGAAAAAAGGGTTTTCAAAAACGAAACCTGGTAACTTTTGCATTAAGAAGATAATTATTAGAGCCCATTGCCTTTCAGAAAATAAAGTGCTACGTTAAAAAAGATAATGAGGCCGGTAACATCCACGAGGGTTGCTACGAAGGGAGCTGAAGAGGAAGCAGGGTCCGCACCTAACTTTTTTAAAAGGATTGGCAACATACTGCCGGAGAATGACCCCCATAGCACAACGCCCACCAGAGAAAAGCTAACACTCAATGCAATCAGGAACCAGTGTAATCCGTAAATATCAGTCATGATCCCATGATGCATTAGAATGCTCCATAGTGATATCCGCAAAAAACCAATCATGCCCAAAATTGCACCCAGCACCAGGCCGGATAAAATTTCCCTGCGCATTACGCGCCACCAGTCTGCAATAGTAACCTGCCCGAGAGCCATCGCCTGAATAATAAGGGTTGAAGCCTGCGAACCGCTGTTACCGCCGCTGCTCATGATGAGTGGAATAAAATTCGTAAGCACAATAACTTTTGCCAGTTCATCATTATAATATGCCATGGCGGTTGCAGTGAGCATTTCACTTAAAAAGAGTATGATGAGCCAGCCCACTCTTTTCTTTACAAGGCCAAAGAAGGGTGTTTCCAGGTAAGGTTGATCCAATGCTTCGGCCCCGCCGATTTTTTGAATGTCTTCACTAAATTCTTCATTCGTTACCCAAAGTACATCATCGATAGTAACGATGCCAAGCAGCACGTTGTAATCATCCACCACGGGCAGGGCTACGCGGTTATTCATTTTAAAAACCTCGTTGGCCTTTTCCTGGTCATCATTTACATTTAGTTCAATAAACCTGCCATCCATCATCTCACTTACCTTTTTATCCGGATGGGCCAATATAAACTCTCTTATCCTGATATCATCCAGTAATTCCCCATGCTTATTAATTACATATATAACATCGATAGTTTCCGTATCCTTCCCCACATGCCTTATAATGTCCAGTACTTCGGCCACAGTATTATCTTCGTGTACATATATATAATCAGGGGTCATTAAACGCCCGACGCTGTTTTCAGGATAGCCTAACAGGGAAAGTGTAACTTTTCTTTCTTCGGGCTTGAGTGTTTTTACCAATTCTCTTACTACTTCATTCGGCAGGTCTTCTAAAAAAGAGGTGCGGTCATCAGGTTGCATTTCATTAAGAAGTTCGGCGCTTTTGTGGGGAGGGAGGCCCTTGATTATTCTTTTTTGATCAGAATGATCGAGGATCTTAAAAAGACTGGCGGCACGATGAATGGAAAGCAGTAAAAAAATTTCGGTTTCTCTTTCTTCATTTTCCTCTACAAGTTTGGCAACATCACTTATATTTTGCTGATTCAGAAATTCACTGATAGCCAGATTATTGCCGGTATTCAGCACTTCTTCAAATTGTTCCTGTATGATAACTTCTTCTTCGGCCATGTTTATTATAACTATATCGCAAATTAATTTATTTTACAATAGTTATCTGCTTAATAAATGATAAAGGAATATATATATTTGAAACATACGAAAGTAAAAGGCAGGGGTATTTTTACGAAAGAAAAGATTGCTGCAAATGTAATTGTCGAAGAGTCGCCAGTAATAGTGATGAGTAGCCAGGACAGGGTACATCTTGACAAAACTTTGCTTCACGATTACATTTTTGAATGGGGAGAAGAAAAAATTAATACGGTAACTGCCCGGTGTTGCATGGCGCTTGGGCTTGTGCCACTGTATAATCATAGCTATGAAAGTAATTGCGAATATTTTATGCATTTCGATAAAGAAACAATTCAAATTAAAACGGTACGTCCAATAAAGAAAGGAGAGGAGCTTACCATAAATTATAATGGTAACTGGAATGATAAAAAAAAGATCTGGTTTGAAGATCTCACAGCGCATTAATGCCTCAGGTCTTATATCACCTAAGGCATTTGCAACTTCATACCCAGCTCAAAACAGCGGTAATGGTACGGTCATTCCTTTGTTGATATAATATTTTTATACCTAGCCGTACAGCCAGGTCTTTCACTATTTGTAGACCCAGGCCGGAACCCCTGCTGTTAACTTCCGCCCGTTGCATTTCCGAATTTAAATCAGCTGCACTTTTAGTGCCCGAAGGATTTGTAATGGAGATGGTGGCTACATCCGCTTCGAGAGTAATGCTTGCTTTGCTATCACATTGGCTGATGGCATTCTGTATTAAATTTCTTAATATGACAGCTATAAAATTTTCATCTGTATTTTGAGAAATGAAGGGGTCTGCTGCTATATTCACATCAAGTTCTTTCTCTTTTATTTGCTCTTCAAAAAGTTCCATTTCCTGCATCAACAAAGGGGCAATTTTTATAACTTTGTATTGCGGAATGAAATTGTTCATCTGGCTCTTGCTCCACAATAAAAGATCTTCCATCGTTTCCAACACATTCTGAGAGGCTTTATTTATCCTGTCTTCATGCTGACGGCGTAATTCATTATTAAAATATTCCGGATTCGCCTTTTGCAAATGCAATAATTGCACGATCCTGCTTACAGGGGTACGCAAATCATGGCTGATAACACCAAATAATCTTGCCTTTGTATCGTTGGCAATGGAAAGTTCGTGATTAAGATCATCAAGCTGCCGGTTGCGCTGGTTAAGTATTTTATTAAGCTTTTCTTTATTACGGTAAATAAAATAAAGCAGCAGTGAGAAAATTCCTAAACTGATTAATCCCAGGATTAATAATATTCTTGTATTGGAAGCCTGTTTCAGTTCCAGTGCATCCAGTTTGCTTTTCTGGTTCAAAGCGATAATGCGATTCTCTTTTTCATTGGTTTGATAATGTGTTTCCAAATCAGCAAAAGTTCTTGATATTTTTTCTTTGGTAAGTGTATCCTGTATCGCTGCGTATTGTTCATAATATTTCAATGCAGTTTTCATGTCTCCTTTTCCCTTTTGAGCAAGCGCCATATATTTTAGTATATTGGAATATAACTCTTTGTTGAGTTGCACGGCAACGGGGAGCGCCTGTGTTAATAAAGAAATAGCCTGCTCAAATTTTCCGGTTTCTTCAAAATATCTTCCCTTTATCATTTGCGCCTGGAAGATTAAAAATGGCGATTGAATAAGGGCAGCAAGTGAATCTCCTTTATTAACATAAGGAAGTGATTGACTGTATTGCCTGTGATTTATATAATATATCGCAATATTGAGGTTAGAAGACACAATCTCTGAAGGAAATATAGATTGGTTTCGCGTATGTATTTCAAGTTGGTTATTGTAATATAATGCAGAGTCAATATTACCCGAAGTTGTAAACGCTTCTACAAACGAACTTAATAAACGATTGCTTACTACAGGGGATATGTCAGCAAAACGCTCACCCTTCCTAAGCGCTGACAGGCTTTTATCAGCCATATCTGTATTAAGATACAGTTTGGAAAGCTGGTCGCATTGAATGGCATAATCGAATTTTGTTTTGGGATTTTGTGAGGTGTCTACCTCTTTCTCACGCAATTCAATGCTCTTAATAAAATAATCCTGGGCGGTACTATAGTAAGATTTCTGCTGATAATAACTACCGAAAGCCGAATAGATATCCTCAAGTATACTGCGGCTCTTGGCAGTGTCTGCAATAGATTGAAGAATATTTTTACATTCCTCAACTTTGGCCGGTTGCTGCAATTGGAAATTTATGCTCATCAGCGCTTCCGCAGCTCCCGCAATAAGCTTGGTGGATTTTGCGAGCTGTGCACTATGGAGGCTTTGATAAAAAAAATATTGTGCGCTATCAAATTTTATCTGGTAATAACAGCCAAGGGCTGTATATAAAAAAAAACTTGCCCGGTCTTCTGCATCACCTGTTTTCACTAATTGCAATCCTTTCAACCCGGCCTGCTGTAATACAACATAATTATTTTTCGCACCATTTTTATTTAACCGCAGTTCACTGCAGTAATTGATCCATGCCCTGATCTTGTCCTTGTCATTTTTAATTTTTGATAAATCAGGAGCCTGGCCTTTAACTGTGGCTGCCCATACATTTAATAAAACGATCAGTAAGCAAAAACACTTTCTCATTTTTATTTTAATATTCAATCCGGCGAATTACTATACATGAAAATCAATATATCATTCAGGAAAACTCAATGCATATTTATATAATTTTCCTACCGGCAATACCTGTGATTGAATGGTTATTTTATTTTTTTGTATTGCATCTACCTTTTTCCGGTTTACAACATAGCTGCGATGTATGCGAACAAATATGTCGCCCGGTAATTTATTCAGAATTCCATTTAAAGTTGTTAATACCAGGTATTGTTTTGTAGCTGTTGTAATACGTGTATAATCTCTCATCGCTTCCAGGTACACAATGTCGCGCACCGGTATTTTAAATTTGTCATATCCTTGTTTAATTATGATAAACTCCGATTCCTGCTCAGTGTCAAATGCAAAGGCTTTCACCCGCATCTGGTAAAAATCACGAAGCCGCAGCGCACACCTGGCAAACCGTTCGGTATCAACAGGCTTCATGAGATAGTCAAAGGCATCCAGTTCATAACTTTCTAACGCAAACTCCGGATGCGAAGTAATAAATACCGGCAAAGCGGATGCAGTGATTTTTTTTCTGAGTAATTCTATGCCACTTATATCCGGCATTTCAATATCCAAAAAAATAATATCAGGATTAAATCGATTAATAATTTCCAGCGCCTCAAGCGGATGCCCGCATGATGCTATTTTTTGTAAAAATCCAAATTTGGCTGCTTCCATTTCAATCACGGCGCGGTCAATTTCATCATCATCTATTATTACATATTTAAGCTGGAGGTCAGGCATCTGTATTATTCTAAAAATCAAGCATATTAATGAAAAATTTAATGTTCTAAAACTACAAAAAAATTGCCTGTTATTTATTGGTTGCTGTTTGACGATTTCAGGAATACGTTTATCGGATAAATGTGCCGGGCTTTAAGACGTGAAGGTATTTTACAGTGGATCAATTTTTAAACTTTCAATAAAAACTTATTATGAAACAATTAATTAAATTATCATCGATATTTTTTTTAATAGCAGTTTTTGCGTTTATGCCTCCCGGCCATCATGTTACTGGGCATTGGAAAATATCCTATCCCAACGGGTCAAGCGACTATCTCGATTTAAAACTGAATGGCACCTTCCGGAATTTTAATTCGACAGGTAAAACGCTTCACGTTGGGAACTATAAGGTTAATGACGATACACTTTCTATTAATGATAAAGAAGGGTGCGGTGATACTTATTGGGCTACATATAAGTTAACCTTTTTTGGAGAGGATTCAGCTTCCTATGCAGTAATTGAAGATTCATGTAGTGGTAGAAGAGAAGCAATAAACGGCGGAGGATTAAAAAGATTAAAAAATAAATAATAGACGTGACATAATCAATAGACAATAAGCAATAACTCAAATTAAGGACAGAACCTTAGTAATGGTAGCCACCATCTAAACTTTTTTAAACGAGATTATTTCATAAACCTTTTAAGTAAAAAAATAAAATTATGTCAACAGTATTGGGTCAAACAACAAACGTTAATGAATCTGCTGTTTTTGGCAGAAATGATTCGACTGAAACTGCCAGTGCACCGTCAGGCAGCGGGGTATTTGGTCTTACGGTAACCGATAAAGGAGTAGGCGTATTTGGTGCAAATAATAATCCAAATACGGGCCGTGGTGTGCAGGGTAATGGCGCGGAGGCAGGGGTAGGAGGTTTTAGTGATGGGGGGTTGGAGTTGTCGCTTATAGCAATAAAGGAAATGGATTATTATCAACTACTAACGCCGAAGCGCAGAGTGCGGTGTTTGCAAGTAATAACAGTACCGGAACAGCACCGGCTGGCGGTGCGCCTGCAGGCAATGGTGTATTCGGATTAACATTTGTAAACGGAGGCACTGGTGTCTTTGGCGCAAATAATAGTTCAAAAGGAAGGGGCGTGCAAGGTAACGGCCCGGAAGCCGGAGTAGGCGGTTTTAGCGATGCAGGTACCGGGGTTTTAGGCCAGAGTAACAAGTCCTCAGGCATTGTAGGAACCAGCGCAAACGGCCAGGGAATCACGGCCTTCAGCGACAACGATACCGGAATTTTTGCACAGGGCGCGACATTCGCCGGTGTATTCAATGGTGCTGTGGTAGTAAGCAAAGGGCCCAATCCAAAGGATACCAGTAAGCCTGCTTCCAATATCAATGGCAGCATCGTAATTAACGACGGAAATCTTTACGTAAATAAAGGCGACGTGTTTCTTGGAGGAGCCGACTGCGCGGAAGAATTTGATGTTTCGGGTATAGAAAATATAGAACCAGGTACCGTAATGATCATTAATGAGGAAGGCGGTGCATTGGGTATAAGCAATCAGCCATATGATAGAAAGGTTGCGGGCGTTGTTTCGGGAGCAGGCTGCTACAAATCGGGTATAGTGCTTGACAAGCATGAAGAAGAAACAGTTCGTAAGAACAGGACGCCAATTGCATTAGTAGGAAAAGTGTACTGCAAGGTGGATGCACAATACGGAGCTATTAAAACCGGCGACCTCTTAACAACTTCTTCAACACCGGGCCACGCGATGAAGGCAATAGATCCGTTAAAAGCCTTTGGTACGGTTATCGGGAAGGCGCTTACATCTTTCGCTTCCGGCAGAGGCCTCATTCCTGTACTGATTTCTTTGCAATAAATTCTTCAGTAAAAATTAAACGGTATGTATATCACCATCACTAAATATGCGCCTCAAAATAATAAGGGAGTTTGTTCCGTAGAAATTGAATGGAAATATGGAAATCAAATGCCCGACATCATCGAAATATATGCCCATTTGAATGGCTCTGACAATGGTTTAAATGATAAGATAAAAACCATAGATGTTAAGAAAGATAATAACCCGGTTTCCATAAACCAAACACTGCTTTGCGCATCTTACTACATCATTGACGTTTGCCCGAGAATCGTAACAGATGGTGTTATCCAGGATCAGCAACCTGATGAAAATGGAGACTTGCAATACTGGGAAACATTCGCTGTATCTTTTTCAATTACTACTTCTCAAACTTCAAGCCCTTCGCCAAACCCCGACTTGCCTGTACCTGTCATCAGCAGTATTGTTCCTATTGCAGCCACATTAAATAACGGCAACCGGCTTTCAGTGTATTTCACTTCGTCGAAGCCTTATGATAAATATTTAGTCAGGTGGGTTTTAAGTAACGGAGATTCGCCCATGCAGGTGGATACTAATGCGAGCCCCTGTTTAGTTGGTACAGATCCTTCCAGGATCTATATCGTTAGCATCAAAGGAGGTGTTGACCTCGATATTGATTGGAAATATTCAGAATGGTCTGCCGGTACAATTATTCAATCAGCTCCGCTTTCACGAAGCGCCAGGTATTTTTTCCAGGAGGTAAACTATAGCTTAGGTATTAAAAAATATATGAAAGGGAAATAGCTTGAAAAGATTAATGGGTTTATAATTAGTATCAGACAACCTTACTATGACGGAACAATTCTCATGGTTTAGGATTTTAAATGGGTTTAGAAAGGTTAAAAACGGCCTAAACTTTCTAAACATCTAAACTTCTAAACACCTAACTTCTAAACCTCTCTAAACTTTTAAACTTCTAAAAATAAAAAATAAACATCATGAGCAATTTAATTGGTAATTCAAATGATAAAAATACGCCGGGAGTATTGGGAGAAAATACTGCAGGCGGTGTTGGCGTATCCGGTGTAAGTAATACCTGGCAGGGAGTACTTGGGCAAAGCACAGACCAGGCAGGTGTAGTAGGAATCAGCCAGAATTTCGTGGGTGTATGGGGTGAAAGTAAAAGCCCGGGACAGCCGGGAGTTTTTGGATTAAGCAACAATGGCAGGGCGTGCATGGAGAAAGTACGAGCCAGGCAGGTGTTATTGGCGTGAGTCAAAACTTTGTTGGTGTATGGGGCGAAAGTAAAAGTGCCGGCCAGCCTGGAGTTTTTGGGACGAGTGAACAATGGCAGGGTATTCATGGTGAAAGCACAAGCCAGGCAGGCGTTTATGGTGTGAGCCAAAATTTTGTTGGTGTGTGGGGTGAAAGCAAAAGCGCTGGCCAGCCAGGTGTTTTTGGGACGAGTGAACAATGGCAGGGTGTGCATGGCGAAAGCACTAATCAAGCCGGGGTCGCCGGTATCAGTCAGAATTTTGTTGGCGTATGGGGCGAAAGTAAAAGTAAAAGCCAGGCAGGAATTTTTGGTAAAGGTACACTTGCAGGGAGGTTCGAAGGCGATGTGGAAGTAACAGGAGATATACGTTTGGTGAATGCTGATGTTGCTGAAGATTTTTCTGTTGATAATATCGCCATTGAGCCCGGTACTGTAATGATTTTTAATAACGAAGGCATTCTAACAGCATGTGATATGGAATATGATAAGAAGGTTGCCGGCGTTATTTCGGGTGCAGGAAGTTTCAAGCCGGGTATGATACTCGATAAACAAAACTCGGATATGAACAGAATGCCCGTCGCGCTTTTAGGCAAGGTGTTTTGTAAAGTGGATGCAGATTCGAATCCAATTGAGACTGGCGATTTACTAACGACCTCGTCTACTGCCGGGCATGCTATGAAAGCAGCAGATCCGTTAAAAGCTTTCGGAACTATTATTGGCAAGGCGCTTAAGCCTTTGCCTTATGGAAAAGGGTTGCTTCCTATTTTGGTTTCATTACAATAAAAATACAGGTTATGCTTTCTTACAAAACAACAGTGCTAAACTCCTGGTTGCACAATATTTCCGGCGTTCCTACAGCATGGGAACTTGCCCGGCATTTACAAGCAGATCAGCCTCCTCTTTCGGTTTCACAATTATTGAATAAACTCAGCAAACAACCTGCTTCTGTTACCTTATCCGCACAAGTAGTCACAGGAGGCTTATCAGGGCTTGGCGGGCAGGTTACACTTACCTTAAACAGCGACGGAAGTTATACGGTCCATTTTCACATGTGGAATTCAAGCGACGTAACGGGCTATGATTATGCAGTAAGAGCAATTTTCAAATCACCCAACGGAATGATCCTTGTTTCCATGCACAGCGGGCATGTTGATGCCAAAAGCATAACCGGAAGCTCCGCAGAAGATGATTACCAGGAAAGTGGCGGTTATGCACTTTTACATCAAAACTGGTCAGATGCTTTGAATGGCAGCCTGTATGAAACACATGAATACTCAGCTTCTGGTGGAATTCTTGGGGAACTGGAAGATATTGCAAAAGAAATTGCCGTTATTTATACCGGCGGCCTTATTGCGGGAGCCGCAGGAACTGCGCTGGGGCTTGCTTATGCGCTAACGGCAGAAGCAGGAAAAGCTTTTGGGGGTATTGGAGAAACAGTTGCTGTGATAGGAGGTATCGTAGTATTTTCTGTGGCCTTTGCAGCCGGCGCCGGCATTAGCAATTCTCTTCTATTTGCTACTGTTGCCGGAGTTGCTGCAGGCGCTGTCACCAGTGAACTGGTAAAAATCCGTCCTATACAGGTGGATGAATACAATTTTACGAATTCTTTGGGCCCTGGAGGCAGTAATTATAATAACGAGGACCAGGTGAACAGTTCCGTTTACATGGGGATGCTTCCTCCAATGGAAAAACTTTTTATTACCAACCTCTGCAGCCCCGACAAGGGACGGGCGTTTACAGTGCGCGGCGCAGATGGTAATATCTATCTCAACCTGGGTGCTGCTTTTGATCATGCTATTGATCCTGCAGGCCAGGGAAATTCTTATCCGCAGAGGGGACAATTACTGGTACATGAGTTGGCGCATTCCATGCAAATCGACCGTGGCGAAACATGGGGAGTTATTTGTTCAGGCATAGTAAATCAAACAAAATATTCTTTTGGTGATGATGTATATACACCGCCGCCCGCAGGTACCGACTGGCATTCTGCAGCATTCAATAACGAATCAAGGGCCGCAGTTATTGATGAATGGTTTGGACGGGGTATGAATCCAGATGATTCATACTTTCAATATATCCGTGATAACGTGCGAACAGGAGATATGGGAACCGTTGATATTTAGAATGGTAAAGCATTGATGTGCCATTCACTAAGATACTAATTACTAGAAAATTATTTTGTGAATTTTGATTTACAGACTTGAGTATTTCGTTTGCAAAGCTTAGAATAATTAAAGGCAATAAACTTATTACGAATCATCTATCTGATCCTAATAATTTTGCGTGACCGGTTTTATATGAAAATAAACAGTTAGGCTCACCTTGTTAAGCTGATATTTTTGCAAAGGATCTTTTTGTCGATTTTACGCTGTCGTTTGTCGTTTGTGCTGACCTGATCTTATCTACCGCACTATCTTTCCTCTATAAGAAATTAACCTATACCAATCCGGTGCCATCTAATTAATCAGCAAATAATAAAAAAGCATGGCAGTTAAGACATGTCAATATAAGCAGACAAAATCTGTATTTTTTTTCGCAAGTATTAACAACTATAATTTTTTTTTATGAAATATGTTTTATTTTTTTTGTCGATTTCAATAATTTTTCTGATTTCAAATAATATTGTTTGTGCCCAAAATATTGGCATCAACAATGATGGAAGTAAACCCGATGCCAATGCCATGCTTGATGTGAAAGCCTTTAATAAAGGAGTATTAATTCCAAGAACCAGCACTGCAAGCCGTACAACGATTCCCAATACAAAAGGTTTGCTTGTATATGATACCACAACGAATTCTTTTTGGTATAACAATGGCTCTTCCTGGCAGCAAATGTCTAATGGCAGCTCTTCTTTAAATGGCACAACAAATTATCTTGCCAAGTTTACCAGTACTTCAACCGCGGCCAATTCTCAGATTTTTGATAACGGGCAATATGTAGGAATTGGCACAACTGCCCCAAACGCAGGTTTAAATATTATTCATAACGGAGGTATTATAGCCAAAGGCGATACGCTTTCTGCGAATAGCTATTCACTTACCGAAACCGGAACAGGATCCAAATTTATTTGGTATCCTAAAAGAGGAGCATTACGCGCAGGTTTCCTGGATGCCACCTACGGTTTTTTATGGGATGACCAATACACAGGCAACTGGTCAACAGCATTAGGATATAATGAATTTGCAACTGGTATCAGCAGTTTTGCTACGGGATTTCAAACATCATCACAAGGCAGTTATTCCTTTTCAGAAGGTAATAATTCTATGGCAACCCGCATTGCTTCCATTGCTATGGGTAATAGCGCAAAAGCGGAAGGTGATTACTCTTTTGCCGAGGGAAACGGAACAGTAGCAGTGGGTGTTTCCTCGGTTGCGATGGGTAATGCGACGGCTACGCAAGGCAATTATTCTTTTGCTTTAGGTAACAATACCTATTCGGGAGGCGATTATTCTTTTGCGTCCGGAAATGGCTCACATGCAACAGGAATTTCTTCGGTAGCTATGGGAGAAAATGCGCAGGCAGCGCAACATGGAGCAGTGGCCCTGGGATATAATACTTTGGCAAATTCTCTTTATTCATTTGCTGCAGGTACCGGAACAAAGGCCAATGGTGAAGGCTCGGTTGCAATAGGCGAATTCTCCACTGCAAATGGAGCTTATTCAGTTGCTTTAGGATATAATGCTTATGCAAATTTTGCTTCAGTAGCATTGGGTTTAGCAAATAACGCCACAGGTAATAATTCTTTTGCAATGGGCAATAATGCAACTGCATCGGGCTCATTAAGTGTTGCCATGGGCACTAACATTGTAGCATCGGGCAGTAATTCAATGATATTCGGAGCGAACCTTTTTGATGGAGGCCACAAAGGAAATGCAATGTTTGGGGACACTGATCCCTGGAATGCCGGTTCTGTAGGAAGCGGTACGGATGACCAGATGGTTTGCCGCTTCAATAACGGGTATTATTTTATAACCGGTGGCAATACCAATCGCACCGGCATATTAGCTAACCACGGAGACAATAGCTGGTCACAGATAAGTGACAGTACAAAAAAAGAAAAAATAATACCTGTTGATGGAGAACAACTTTTGAACAAGATTTCAAAATTTAAACTATGTACCTGGAATTACAAAGGCCAGGATTCAAAAGTATTCCGTCACTACGGCCCGATGGCCCAGGATTTTCACAATGCCTTTGGCCATGATGCTTTAGGCATGATAGGAAACGATACATTAATTAACCAGGCCGATTTTCTTGGTGTAAGCTTTACGGCTATTCAGGCATTAGAAAAAAGAACTGAAAAAATTGAAGAGCAGCAAGAGCAAATATCAAAGCTGGAAAAGCAAAATAAAATCTTTGCTGCAAATAATGAAAAGCTGCAACAGCAACTGCAATTATTATTGAGTACTGTTTCAACACTTGATAAAAAAGTTCAGTCACTTGCGGTTGTTCAAAACAAGTCTAACGCTGTTGTAAAAAAATAAATTTCAGCTTCAGATAATTTGCAAGCCTATAAAATCAATCTAAGCTATTCATTCATTTATCATTAATGGAAACATTGAATGCAACAGATAGAAAATCTTGCAATGGATTTTCTTACCAAGGTAGCCGAAGAAATGGGTAAGAAAGTTTAAGTGGATAGATATAATATTTCAAAATTTAAGATTATGCAATTATTAAAATCAGTGGCCGT
The DNA here is from genome assembly GCA_963800635.1 of uncultured Chitinophagaceae bacterium. GTDB lineage: Bacteria > Bacteroidota > Bacteroidia > Chitinophagales > Chitinophagaceae > Ginsengibacter. The sequence continues at coordinate 21,620 of CAWDCB010000001.1, read as the reverse complement.
ACTTATTTTAGCAGCATGGTTGTTCTCGTGTTCCGGCAACAAAACTTCCATGCCGGCGCCAGTCGATGGTTCATCCCGGGCGATGCCTGCTTCTACCGGTAAAGAGAATGACAGCACTGCACAGCAGGAAAATAATAATTCTTCACGGCCGGCGAATTCAATTTCTTCTCAACAAATATTAGATACCAGTAAAATGAAATTAGATATGAGTGCGGTAACTGATTTGTTAAACGGTAAAACTGATACCAACAAGCTTAAGAAAGCTGCTGCTGATATATTAACGACTGATGCTGCAATTTTATCAGATTCCGGCATTTCAAAAATGTATGGCAACAGTAACGATCCCGCAGTAAATACAGCAAAAAATGCGTTAATAAAAATGAGAAACTCGATGGGCATTACGCCTGGTAAATTAGATAGTATGAAGAAGTCCGCAGCTATGCTTGCAGGCGATTCAACCCGGCATCATTAATGGAACTTTGTGCTCGCTGTGACATTTAAAAACTCTGCTGAAAATAAACCATGACCATTTAATATACATTCATTAAAATTTTAATAAACAAAATCTATGAGATACTTCAAATTAATCATAGCGGTTTTTTTTTCAGTAATATTATTCCTTTCATGTTCCGGTAAGAATAGCGTCAATGCAAGCGCGGACGATATTTCAGCCACTTCTCCTGAGACGGGTGTTTCTGCCTCTTCAAACACAAGGGCTTCCAAAGGCGATGCCAGTTTTTCATGCAAAATTGATGGTAAAGAATTTTCAGGAAAAGGAACAGATGAAATTGGAAACGCTGCTTACATAACCAGGCCTGGCATTATAAATTTTGTTTTGACGCCGATTCTTGCCGGTCAAACGGGAGTTCCCGCTCAACTTGCTTTCCATGTTGCCGATAAAGGAATAACTACTATTCGCGGTACCGATAACGCTGACTATTCTGTTCGTTACACTCCAGAGAACACAATAGATAATGATTATCAATGCAAAGAAATAACTGTAATGATAGCTTCTTCAGGTACATCAAAAGTAACAGGAACATTTTCGGGAACTCTTATTGAGCCGAAAACTGACAGAATTGTGCCGGTTACCGACGGCAAATTTGATATACCCTACTCATCTTATTCTAAAAAATGAAAATCGTTTAACGACTAATCAAATATGGCACCTGATAAGGCAGGCGTATACGATGTGACAAGAGCGAATAGTTAAAACTGCCGTTGCTTCACTTCAACAAGAATATCCGGAACATTTTCGGGCGGATTAAGATTGAGCAATGATTCGCAAGGAATATAAAAATGCAGTTAATGTAACGGATGGAAAATTTGATATTCCATTCTCAACGGGAAATGTAAGACCTCAATAAAGTGAATATAAGATTTCAAAAAAAAACAAAATTAGAACTATGAAACAATTAAAGTTATTACCAGTAATTATTTTTTCACCGTGTTTATTTATTGCATGTTCATCCAACAATTCAAAATCATCGGCCTCGGACAGGACCGAAGCAACTTCTTCCAATAACTCCGGCAGCAGTTCAACTCACAGCAATGGCAGCTTTTCTTATACCATTGAAGGCAAGCAGGTAGACGTAAACGGGCTGTATTTAAATGAGGTTAAAAATAATGTTGCCGATGGACGGATAAAAATTGAAGTCACCAATACTCCAACATCGGAGGTGTTTAATTTTTCAGTTGCAAATAGCGGCACCACTACGGTGCTTCATTACAGCCCTTCTCTTTCAAATTTTGCAAATAAAAAAAGTAATGAAGCAGAATATATGTCGCATAAGTACAAAAACTATTATGGCGATTCGGTGGTACTAAATATTACAGACATCAATTCAACTCATGTTGCCGGAACATTTGCCGGTAAGTTTTTATCAGATGACAGCAAGCCGATGCCCTTAGAAATAATAGATGGTAAGTTTGATTTGCCCTTTACTAAAGACACAGACAAGTAGAAAGTTTTTCCGGGCAATTACTGAGCTATAAATAATTTTTTTTTTGACTGTATCCTTTAACGATTTCAGGAATTCGTCTGTCGGTTCGTTTTACAAAACCAGTATTGCCAATATATTTTTACGAAAGAGTTTAAAACTTAAACCCAAAATTTTTAATCGTGAAAATATATTACGGAAAACTTAGTGATGTTACCGCTAATGATAAGATTGCAGTGGTATTAAACCAATCCCGAATAGCCTGTTTTATTAGTATTTAAAACTTATGCCATAAACGCAATGCGCAATGCAAAAATCATAAAGATGTTTTTCTTATTGATTACCATATTGTGTTTTTTGCTGGCGCTTGTGTTGTTCTTATCGAAATACGGATAGGAACCAGTATAATATTTATGCCAGGTTGAAGACACTATGAGCAGCACTAATAAATTAATTAATTATCTCAAAAAAATGAAATGAAAAAGATACCTGTCTGCAGCATACTCTTAATAGGACTGTCTGCTATTTTTTATTCAACTCCCTTGAAGGCGCAATTTTTGAAGAAAATAATGAATAGCGTAAAACAAACTTCACAGGGCAGGGCTAATACTAAAACGGATCCGGCTGCCAGCGGAGGAAATTCATCTGGTATACCTATTGACACAACGGGCAGTGGGAGGGTGCTGGGCGCTTTCGCAAAAGCTGCTGCGCAAAACCCAAATGATACCTCAACCGCTGATGTTACTATGAAAGCATTGGGTCTGTTGGTTGGCGGCGGCGGGGTTTCAGCGGCTGATTCAGCTGCAGCTATTAAAAGTTTTATGACGGCTACCGGTGGCAGCGGGATATTTTATGAATATCTTACCACCACTACATCAAAACAGGGCATCAAATATGGCACCTGATAAGGCAGGCGTATACGATGTGACAAGAGCGAATAGTTAAAACTGCCGTTGCTTCACTTCAACAAGAATATCCGGAACATTTTCGGGCGGATTAAGATTGAGCAATGATTCGCAAGGAATATAAAAATGCAGTTAATGTAACGGATGGAAAATTTGATATTCCATTCTCAACGGGAAATGTAAGACCTCAATAAAGTGAATATAAGATTTCAAAAAAAAACAAAATTAGAACTATGAAACAATTAAAGTTATTACCAGTAATTATTTTTTCACCGTGTTTATTTATTGCATGTTCATCCAACAATTCAAAATCATCGGCCTCGGACAGGACCGAAGCAACTTCTTCCAATAACTCCGGCAGCAGTTCAACTCACAGCAATGGCAGCTTTTCTTATACCATTGAAGGCAAGCAGGTAGACGTAAACGGGCTGTATTTAAATGAGGTTAAAAATAATGTTGCCGATGGACGGATAAAAATTGAAGTCACCAATACTCCAACATCGGAGGTGTTTAATTTTTCAGTTGCAAATAGCGGCACCACTACGGTGCTTCATTACAGCCCTTCTCTTTCAAATTTTGCAAATAAAAAAAGTAATGAAGCAGAATATATGTCGCATAAGTACAAAAACTATTATGGCGATTCGGTGGTACTAAATATTACAGACATCAATTCAACTCATGTTGCCGGAACATTTGCCGGTAAGTTTTTATCAGATGACAGCAAGCCGATGCCCTTAGAAATAATAGATGGTAAGTTTGATTTGCCCTTTACTAAAGACACAGACAAGTAGAAAGTTTTTCCGGGCAATTACTGAGCTATAAATAATTTTTTTTTTGACTGTATCCTTTAACGATTTCAGGAATTCGTCTGTCGGTTCGTTTTACAAAACCAGTATTGCCAATATATTTTTACGAAAGAGTTTAAAACTTAAACCCAAAATTTTTAATCGTGAAAATATATTACGGAAAACTTAGTGATGTTACCGCTAATGATAAGATTGCAGTGGTATTAAACCAATCCCGAATAGCCTGTTTTATTAGTATTTAAAACTTATGCCATAAACGCAATGCGCAATGCAAAAATCATAAAGATGTTTTTCTTATTGATTACCATATTGTGTTTTTTGCTGGCGCTTGTGTTGTTCTTATCGAAATACGGATAGGAACCAGTATAATATTTATGCCAGGTTGAAGACACTATGAGCAGCACTAATAAATTAATTAATTATCTCAAAAAAATGAAATGAAAAAGATACCTGTCTGCAGCATACTCTTAATAGGACTGTCTGCTATTTTTTATTCAACTCCCTTGAAGGCGCAATTTTTGAAGAAAATAATGAATAGCGTAAAACAAACTTCACAGGGCAGGGCTAATACTAAAACGGATCCGGCTGCCAGCGGAGGAAATTCATCTGGTATACCTATTGACACAACGGGCAGTGGGAGGGTGCTGGGCGCTTTCGCAAAAGCTGCTGCGCAAAACCCAAATGATACCTCAACCGCTGATGTTACTATGAAAGCATTGGGTCTGTTGGTTGGCGGCGGCGGGGTTTCAGCGGCTGATTCAGCTGCAGCTATTAAAAGTTTTATGACGGCTACCGGTGGCAGCGGGATATTTTATGAATATCTTACCACCACTACATCAAAACAGGGCAACAGGAACGATACTTCAGTTAGATACTTATCCAACAGCGGAGACGGACGTTCGGAAATGAGAATAAATATGCCCGGTGCTGTAAGCAATAAAATGGTCAATATAGGGCATGCACGAGAGCCGAAATATAGTATTATGTTGTATCCTGAAAGCAAAACTTATTCTCTTAACATAATAGATACGTCGCTGATAAATTCAGGCAGAGAAACCTATACAGTAACAAAAATAGGGAATGAAAATGTGCTCGGATATAGTTGCATCCATGCGAAAATAACGTCAACTACCAGGTTAGGATTTGCTAAATCTTCGGTGACATTCGATATATGGACAAGCACAGAAGTACCTGGTTACGCATTCATTCAAAAGATGATAGTGATGCAAAATATTCAGCCAAAAATGATGCAGGCTTTGCAACAGGCAGGTTGCGGTGGTTTTTTTGTAAAACTCAACACCACAGCAAAAGATTATTCAATGAGTATGGTGCTTTTGAAAGCTGAAAAAAGAACCTTTCCGCCTTCCCTGTTTGAAATACCTGGAGGGTATACAGAATCAAATAAAAACATGATGTATCATATGATGCCGGGTGCGAAACAATAATGCCAAAATTTAATTTAGAAAATAGCTCATGCATTTCCACGCCTTACTGCTCACCCGGTTTGAAATTATAGGAGCATTGTAGTGCGGTTTATTTGTGAATAAATCTCAGCTGTTGAAACCTGTAGGTCTTAATGTAGATGCGAAACCTGTGAGATATTTTAGCTACTAAAAACTTAAATTTTATAGCCGGTTCTATTAATCTGAACAATCAGCATTACATTTACTAAAAATTTAAAATATGGAATTAACTAACAGGGATACTAATATTTCAAACATCACTTATACGCCCACAGGCGAAGAAACGCGTACAAGAACTTTTCTTGCCAACGTGTTCCTGCTCATGTTTATAGCTCTTGGAGTTTCAGCATTATTTGCATGGCAATTTTCTGTTAACGCGGGCTTATTAAGTTACCTTATCACCCCTACCGGTATTTCCGGTTTAGGAAAAATAACCATTTTCGCACCCTTAGGTTTTGTGCTGATTATGTCCTTTGGTTACCGCAGGCTTTCTGCTCCCGCACTATTAGCATTATTTATTGCATACGCCATCATCAACGGCATCAGCTTTAGTTTTATCTTACTTGCATTTACACCCGGTTCAGTGTTGGGTTGCTTTCTTTCGGCTTCCGCCATGTTTGGTGTAATGGCATTTATGGGGTACACTACCCACCAGGACCTCACAAAATTCGGCCGTATACTAATTATGGGGCTTATCGGGACAATTATTGCAATGGTTATTAATTTTTTCCTGCACAGCAGCCAGTTAGATTATATCATCAGCATCATCGGTGTTATGGTGTTCACCGGCCTTACTGCTTATGACGTGCAAAAGTTAAAAAGAATTGGTGAAGGAATTGAGTACAGCGATGTTTCTGCGGCAGATACAAAAAAGATGTCCATCCTTGGCGCCTTAAACCTTTACTTAGATTTCATAAATATTTTCTTGTTCTTACTGCGACTTTTTGGAGGCAGGAGAAATTAATTTATTTTTCGATAATGTATAATCAAATAAAAAAGCGAAACATTACTGGTTTCGCTTTTTTATTTGACCTCTAATTTTTGATCACTGAAGCAATAACTTGTTGAGCCCGGAGACAAGCTGTTTTGAGCCCTGAAAGGGCGTTATATGCTATAACAGGGTGCAGCCCTGTTTAGATACGTCCGGTTTACTCCTTTAAGACAGTCTGCTATCATCTACGTCCTGCTTTCAAATTCCTTCCTGATAATATTCAATGCGCCTCCTGCTTTAAACCATTCAATTTGTTGTTCATTATAAGTATGGTTCACCAAAAAGCTTTCTGTAGTTCCGTCTTTATGGTTTAAATGAACGACAAGTGGCTTGCTGGCTGTAAAATGTGTTAAGCCTGTAATGTCAATGGTATCCTCTTCCATTATTTTATCATAATCATCCTTATTATCAAACGTAAGTGCCAGCATCCCCTGCTTTTTTAAATTGGTTTCATGTATGCGTGCAAAGGATTTTACGAGAACCGCTCTTACACCAAGATGCCTGGGCTCCATTGCTGCATGTTCGCGTGAAGATCCTTCGCCATAGTTTTCATCTCCCACGATTATTGAACCAATACCAGCGGCTTTGTATGCCCTTTGGGTAGCAGGCAACGGCCCATATTCACCGGTAATTTCATTTTTCACAAGGTTCGTTTTTTCATTGAAATAATTTACTGCGCCAATCAAAAGATTGTTACTGATATTATCAAGATGGCCGCGATACTTAAGCCATGGCCCGGCCATTGAAATGTGGTCGGTAGTACATTTTCCCTTCGCTTTTATCAATAATTTCAGATCACAAAGATCCGTTCCTTCCCATGCGGGGAACGGGTCTAATATCTGCAAGCGGTCTGATGTGGGTGAAACTAAAACCTCAATATTACTGCCATCTGCAGCCGGCGCCTGGTAGCCGGCATCATCAACTGCGAATCCCTTTATAGGCATTTCAATTCCCTGTGGTTCGTCCAGTTTTATCTTCTCTCCTTTATCGTTGGTTAAATAATCAGTCAGCGGGTTGAAAGTTAAAGACCCGGCAAGCGTTAATGCCGTTGTTATTTCCGGCGATGCAACAAAAGCATGCGTGTTGGGATTGCCATCATTTCTTTTGGCAAAATTGCGGTTATACGAAGTTACAATAGAATTTTTGCGCAAAGGATCGTCAGAATGACGCGCCCATTGCCCGATGCATGGGCCACATGCATTGGCCAGCACTACACCGCCCATTTCTTCAAATATGCCAAGATACCCATCCCTGTCAACTGTATATCTTACCTGTTCTGAACCCGGAGTTATGGTAAATTCCGCTTTTGCTTTTAGGCCATGGCTGGTCGCCTGCTCGGCAACTGAAGCGGCTCTTGTAATATCTTCATAAGATGAATTGGTACAGGAGCCTATTAATCCAACTTCCAATTCTTCAGGCCAGCCATTTACTTTAACTGCATCAGCAAATTTTGATATCGGCCATGCCAAATCGGGAGTGAACGGGCCATTAATATGTGGTTCCAGTTCAGATAAATTAATCTCAATTACCTGGTCAAAATATTTAGCGGGATCTGCATATACTTCTTCATCACCGGTAAGCTGTTCAGCAATTGCATCAGCAGCTTCCGCTACTTCAGCTCTGCCGGTTCCTTTTAAGTACTCTGCCATTTTTTTATCGTAACCAAAAATTGACGTGGTTGCGCCGATCTCTGCGCCCATGTTACAGATCGTTCCTTTTCCGGTGCATGAAAGCGACAGTAGCACCATCTCCAAAGTATTCAAGGATAGCCCCCGTGCCGCCTTTTACCGTAAGAATTCCGGCAACCTTTAAGTATAATATCTTTTGAAGCTGTCCAGCCACTAAGCTTGCCCGTTAGTTTCACGCCTATTAGTTTTGGAAATTTTAATTCCCATGGTAACCCGGCCATAACATCGCAGGCATCGGCCCCGCCAACTCCAATTGCAATAATACCCAGCCCCCCTGCATTCACGGTATGTGAATCTGTTCCAATCATCATCCCGCCAGGAAAAGCATAATTTTCAAGCACCACCTGGTGAATAATACCTGCGCCGGGCTTCCAAAAACCAATCCCATATTTATTTGAAACCGAGGAGAGAAAATCATAAACTTCTTTATTTTGCGTTTTTGCTTTTGAAAGATCCGCAGCAGCACCCGTCTCAGCCTGTATAAGATGGTCGCAATGAACCGTAGAAGGAACGGACACCTTTGTTCTTCCTGATTGCATAAATTGTAAAAGAGCCATCTGTGCAGTAGCGTCCTGCATAGCAACCCTGTCTGGTGCAAAATCGACATAGCTTTTGCTGCGCTCATAAGCCACTTCGGCATTTCCCTGCCACAGATGTGCATATAAAATTTTTTCAGTAAGTGTGAGCGGGCGGTTTACTACTGTGCGTGCAGCTTCAACTTTTGCAGCAAAACCTGCATACACTTTCTTTATCATGTCAAGATCAAATACCATAGCTTTTTAGTTTATATTTAGCAGAACAAATTATAGTTGATAAGGAATAAAAACTAACTTTAATAATTTATTACAAATTTACTTAAATCAAATCATCATTGGACAGTAAGATTTTGGTTTATTTATTATTTTTGTAAATATATTTTTAGTTTTGGTTTATGAATAAAGTAAGGCATTTTATTGAGTGGCAGGTATTCGGAGTATGCACCGCAATTGGCGAAAAAATGGGCATTGCCACATCGGTGATCCGTAAATATTTTATATACATTTCTTTCCTCACACTTGGATCTCCCGTAATTTTTTATTTGTTTTTAGCCTTCTGGATGAATATCAAAAATTACATTCAAAGTTCGAGGCGTAATCCAGTGAGCTATCTTTAACCACCACTCAGCGGTTCTTTTATTTTAAGAGTAAATCCTGCAGCGTTAAGTCCCGTGTACTGACGAATTTATTCCAGGCTTAGGTTCAAATATCAGTAAGGTTGAAAGACCGGCCTGGCTTTCTTAGATCAATAACAAGTTATAAGCTCATTTCACACTAACGCGGCGCTATAGATCATTTGCGTTTATTGAAGAATTGCCGGCGCTTTGGAGACCATTGAGGTCATTCAGAGCCACCGGTGGCACATTTAAAATTACTCCCTTTCCGCGGATAGGTTCAACAACTTCCCTTTATTCCAGGCCTTGTATTCAAGTTTATAATTTTTTTGATTTTGCGAGGTGAGGTGTGGATCATCCAGCGACAAAAGTTCGGGGCTGCCGGCAACCACCCATGCCGTATACCAATAATTGGCCACAGCCTGGATTGAAAGGCGCAATTGCATTTCGACCATTCCATTCATTGCATCATTGAACTGCCTGGCATAGTCTTTGGAAAATACGGGCTGGTTGTAAGATAAAACGGTATTTCCCGAGGCATCTTTTTGATACATATTGTCTTTATTAAAATTTTTCCTGGTTTGTTTTTCCATATACAATAGCGTATCCTCAAGCGAATGCGTGTGGGCGATAATATTCCATGTTTCGGTAGCGACATCCGGAATATACCGTGCATTACTTGTTTTGAAATTGTAACTGTTGCCAAAAATTTCAGGTATTTGCGATTCCCATAATGCATGAACACCTTTTTGATTGGTAAACTGCCCATTGAAATTTGAGGCAGTATGCAAGGGCATATGAGCATCGCCTACATAATGTGCTAATTCAGCAGAAAGAAAAAGTATATCAGATTTGTTTCTGTTCTTAAAAGCCAGCGTAAGTTTCTCGGTAAGATTTTGAATATACCAGGGGAGATAGCCTGTTTTATTCAAAAAAGCACTGTCATATTTTTTATAGGCCTCTTTAGTTGTTTTTGGAAGCGCCGCAATGGGAATATTAAAATCCTCGATATCAATATAATGTCTCGGGCTTTCGTCTTTATCATTTAATAGCCCCCTTCTTAAATCGGGTACAACAGCACCTTCTGTTATAAAATCAATATGGTTGTAATAGAATTTTCGCATGCTATCGGGCAATGCGAAAACTGCTGCGCGATTTATATGTTTGTGGCCCCACGCGCCCCATGCAAAAAGTAAGTTAATGCTTCCTGTAACAAGAGAAAGGATAAGCATGCAGGTAAAGAATTTCTGTTTCAAAATTAAAATTGGATATAAAATAATATGATACCGATCAGTATACAAATAAACGATAATCATTAATAACCATCAAAAGGAGTTTATTGCAATAAAAAATGCATTATTTACTCCTGGTAAAAATGAACTTTATAGAAGCCTGCAGCGGTAGAATAAAATTTCCTTTTTAATTATTGCCGGTAAAAAAAACGATAGAACACTTTCTAATTCAAACTATCGTAACTGAAATTCATGAAGAACTGAATACTAACAAAGATTAATGACTAAAGGTAGATTTACGACTTTGACATGCGTATATACAACAGTTTCATTCACATAAATACTGACTATTACTAAGGGGTTTTACTTTTGAAATTATACAATAATTATATAATTTTATCTATTCAATTGTAGTATCTCACACTTACTGCATTCAATCTTCTTTTTATGGCCCGACACTAAAACGATGAAAGCATTGTGCTTTTTGCCTATTAGTTGAGTAGTGTATTATCACGGGCGGGTCTCGTTGATGAGCATATATATTATTTTTTTTAATTTTTTTGTAATTTTGTAGTAGGAATTTTTTAAATGTATTATTATCATGATGTATTCTCTTACCGCAAAATATGGTGAACATCCTGCCTTCTTTACAACGATAACAAATTCGCAGGCTTTAAGCGCTGAAAGTAATTTTCCGGAAGGAAAAGCAGGTATAGTAAACGGTTTTTTTAAAACCTTTAAATTTAAAAATAATATTCATTGCCTTTGCTCCGCATATTTCCCGCAGGAAGATTTTCATCTGCATAAATTACCTTTAAATGTTGAATTTTTTGTTTTAAGAATTGATGTAGCCTCGGGCTCCTTACGATGTCGGTAAAGATGGCGGGTGGAAAGCATAGCAATGAATTAAGTGCAGTTATGCCAATCTGTATTATTGATGAGTTCGCTGGAGGAATTTACTTTTTTCGCTTCGAAAAATTCTGCCATAAAAACACTTGAGATATTAATGCCGCGCATTTGGTTTTTCAGCCAATTGAATATGGAATGTTCGTATGGTCTGCTGAAAAAGTATATGGCTGTTAAAACAAAAAAATCAAGGATTGGTTGCAGCGATGATTTGTTTAAAAAGCTGTTCTTAACTATCGTTGATGAAGCAAACAAAGAAGCCTGTAATGCTGATGATCTTGAAAGCAAAGTGAGTTTATTGCTTACGAATATTTTTTACGGATGCTTTCCGCAGCCTGCATGATTTTCGTGAATCTGAAAAAGTAAAAATTTCAAAGGATGAAATTAACCGGCTAATGAATGTCAGGAAATACCTGGATACTAATTTACCGTCGCCAACATTTACTTCATTAACTAAAATAGCCCTGATGAGCGGCACTTCTCTGAAGACGAAATTTAAGAAAATGTATGGGTCAACTGTTTTCGAATATTTTCAAAGAATGCGAATGGAAAGAGCACGCATACTTTTACTTACTCACAAATATTCGGTAAAACAAATCGGCCGGTAACTTGGTTATTCAAACCTCAGCAATTTTACAATTGCTTTTAAAAAAGAGTTTAACCAACTTCCCCATGAGCTTATAAAATAACTTAAAATTGTCTTTTACAGCTACTCAAATTCATACTATAGGCCAGGCTGGCACATGATAAAATTTTACCTTTGTATGGTAAGCCCGCCTTATTAATCTATGAAATTCCAACAGATAAAAACGCTCTTTTAAAAGAGTGTTTTTTTATGTAATATGTGTTCAGATCTTTACTTGTTAATATGAATTTATTTTAGGGTTAACCGATTCTTCTTTTGCTTTTCAGCAACTTCCCTGCATGCCTTTGCAAATATCCTGCAGGAATTCAGCGTTTCTAAAAGCAATTCATTATCATCTTTATATTTTTCCATTTCAACAGCGCAATTTTCACAAATTTCAGCACATACCTCACATAATTGCTGGAAAAAAGGTGAACGCTGCGCTTCAAATTTTATGCATTGACTGCACATTTCTGCAACGTCTCTGCACGGATTTATCAAATTTACATTTTCGCCATTTTCAATGCTCCAGGCAATAAATTCTTCACACATTTTCCAACAGGTAAGGCAATTTTGCATCCAGTCAAAATGTTCCTGTTTTTGTAGCCATTTTATACCACTCATGTTATTTTAATTTTAATACTGCAATTAAATTTTAAGGTTATAAATTTTCTATTTTATTTAGGATTTCTTTATTTTATTCTAACCTGCCTAAATTACTAAAAATTCAAATTCCGCGTTTGCAAGATTGAATAATATTAATGCAACGGATTACATATTGTATAATTTATTCGTAAGTCTGTCAGGGCTTTGACCTGGCAATTCTACTGTGAAAAGAGTTTAGCGATTAAAGAAGTGAACTATTTTTTGCAGGTTGAGAATTTAGAGCGCTTCGTGCCGTTTAGAATATGCTGTGCATTCAAAAAGTAAAGCTGCGATGCAAGGGCTTTAAAAAATAGCAACAAGAATTTTTTTGCGCGAAATTACACGAATTAGAAAAGCAGAGGCATTCGGGTAATTGTATTTATCATTCGTGTATAAATAAGCAACCATTTAATAATCACTTGCTGCCTTTGCGGGCTTCAAAACCGGCTTCTTCAGTTTATCATCAGCATCCTTATTTAGGGTCGAAGCGGATTTATTTATTTTTTTGTCGCTGGTTTTTCCATCCAAAGTTTTTGAAAGTGATCTGGATGAATCTTTCTTAAATTCATCGGCAATATTAACGGCCCAATAACTTTTTTTTCACCGGCAGTGAATTATTATCCTTTAACTGGTCCTTGTTAAATTCTGATTCCACGGGCACATTGCTTTGGCGCACCATAGTCTCCTGCATCTCCATTGCCCTGGTCTTCAGTGAAATCGTTGCCCTCACCTTTTTGCACTATGGCAGAAAAATTCTGGTCTGCATAAATCGGATCATTGTTAAGTTCTGCAGGTTTTTGAAATTGCGCTTTTGGATCTATGCCCAGTTTTTTATTAGCATATACTTTTTGCATAAAGAATGCCCATTCAGGCATTGCCATATCATTGCCTCCGTTTGTCCAGCCATTTCTTAAATGCAAAAAAGGATCATCACATCCTACCCATGCACCCGCAAGAAGCTGGGGTGTATATCCCATAAACCATCCATCAGTATTATCATTTGTTGTTCCTGTTTTACCACCCATATCACTGGTAATACCATAGGTGCCGCGCATAGCATGGCCGGTTCCAAAATCAACAACTCCCTGCATCATTTTATACATTGTATAAGCGTCCACTTCGCTGATTACCTGTTTGATTCCGACTGAAAAGCTCTGGATCACATTGCCATTTTTATCCTCAATGCGATTTATAAATATGGGTTCAGTATTAAAGCCGCGGTTTGGAAACATAGTATAAGCTCTCATCATTTCAAAAAGCTGAATATCTGCAGAGCCAAGAGCTATGGAAGGCACAACCGGAATTGTACTTTTGATACCGCAGAGATGTGCAAACTCGGCAGTTTTTTTAGGCCCTATCCGGCTCATAAGATCCCAGGCAGCGGCGTTTAACGATTTTGCAAGGCAATATGCCATAGTTCCACCTCCGCCTGAAATGGTTTTATTAGCAAGGTAATTGCCTTGCCTCCTATATAACTTTCAGGAGTAAGCCCCGCATCAGTGATGGCAAGTGTATAAAGCAAAGGTTTAAAAGTAGATCCTACCTGCCGGTTGGTGGTTACATGGTCAAATTTAAACCACTTAAAATCAATGCCACCCACCCATGCTTTTACTTCTCCGGTTACAGGGTCCATAGCAGCAAATGCCGTCTGCATCATTTGTTTTAAATATTTTATGGAATCGATAGGTGTCATTACGGTATCGGTTTCCCGTTTTGCGTTCCAGGCAAATACTTTCATTTTCACGGGCACATAAAAAGATTTTATAATATCCTCATCTTTCTGCATCGTCTTCCTTCATTGATTTCCAGCGGTCACTTTCTCTCATTGCCCTGTCCAATATATCCTGCTGGTCTTTCCATACATTCTTTGATAACTGGCTATTAAATTTCTTTTGCATAATAGACATGTGCTTTACAACCGCCTCTTCAGCATACAACTGCATTTTGGGATCGATGGTTGTATAAATTTTTAAACCATCACGGTACACATCATAATTTTTTCCCGTAGGGTCTTTATGGGTCTTACACCAATCGATTAATTTTTTAGTCAATACAGAGCGGAAATAAGGAGCAATGCCAAGATTTTCATCCAGCTTTTTATATTTTATACCGAGCGGTTTTTTCTTCAAAAGGGCTGCTTCGGGTTCTGTAAGCACATCATTGGTTACCATACGCTCCAGCACCAGGTTTCGCCTGTCGAGCGCAGCCTGCGGGTGCCTTAGAGGGTCATATTGGCCGGGACCACTAAGCATACCCACTAACAGCGCCGCTTCATCTGTCGTTAGTTCTGATGGCTCCTTTTGAAAATATACCCTGGAAGCATTTCTGATTCCAAAAATATTTCCCCATGAAACGCGGTTAAGATATAAAGAAAGATTTCCTGTTTGGTGAAATTCTTTCCGGTGAGCGAGACCAGCCGGGCGCCGGTCTCGACGATGGCCCGCACGCTGCCGGTGATGGTGTTCTTGGCGATGGTGACGCCGACGCTGATGGCGATGCCGATGGCGCCGGCGGTGAGGGAGAAGGCGCCGCCGACGGCGAGGGCGAGGATGCGGGCGCTGTCGGTGGCGATCACGTCGACGGTGCCGCGGGCCGCCACGTCCCGATGCCCTGGACCTTGGCCTCGGTCGTGCCGCCGATGTTGTTGAACATCAGGCCGACGCCGAGCGAGATGGCTCCGGAGATGAAGCCCTTGGCGAGGGCGAGGCCGCCGCCGATGGCCGTGCCGAGGATCTCCCCGGTCCGGGAGGCCAGCACCTTCAGGGTGCCGTCGGAGGTGATGTCGGAGCTGTCGACGACCGCCCGGGTGACGGTGTTGATGGTGTTGAAGCCGACCGAGACGCCGAAGCCGACCGACACGCCGACGGCGCCCGCCGACTCCGCCAGGGCCACGCCACCGGCGATGGACACGATCCTCGAGGTGTTGCGGGCCTCGACCAGCACGTTGCCGCCGTTGACGGTGGTGACGTCGCTGCCGACGATGCTGGCGACGACGCTGCCGCCGATGCTGTTGATCGACAGCGAGGCCGACACCGCGATGCCGAGGCCCACGAACCCCGCCCCGAGGGCGCCGGACAGGCTGAGGCCGAGGGCGAAGATGTCGGCGTCGGCGTCGGCCCGCACGGTGACGTTGCCGTCGGCGGCGATGGTGGAGGCGATCACCGAGGCGGTGAGGTCGTTGGCGATGACGTTGAGGGCGACGGCGCCGGCCCCCGCCACCCCGCCGCCGAGCGCACCAACGGCCAGGGCCGATGCCGAGCTGCCGATGTCGACGGCGATGGTCGGAGCGAGCGACCGCTTCGATCAGGACGGCGGCCGAGTCGGTGGTGATCTCGGATGCGATGACCAGGGCCTGCACCGTGGTGGCGATCGAGTTGATCGACACGCCGCCGGCGAGCCCGGCCGACACGGCGACCACGCCGAAGGAGTTCGCCGATGCGCCGGCGACGGTGACGGCGACGATGATGGCGTTCTCGATCGCCCGGACGGAGACGGCGCAGGGGAGCGTCGATGCTGCCGAGCTGGAGCCGGCCACGATCGCCCGCACCGAGTGGATCGGCACGACGACCGGGATCAGCCCGCTCATCAGGTCTCTCGAGCGAGGAGAAGTCGAGCGAGCCACCCGAGACGAGCGGGATGCCGGCGCCGCCGATGCGGTTGACCGCCACCGACACGCCGACGCCGACGGCGGCCCCGACGACGCCGACGCCGAGGGCGAGGCCGGCGGCGCCCGCCAGGGCGGTGATCAGCGAGTCGTCGCGGCGGTGACCGTGACGGGCATGCCGGCCCGGACCGTACTCGACGCCGGTGAGGGCGGCGAGGACGTTGTTGACGATGGCGTTGAGCGACACCGACCCGCCGGCGGCCACGGCGAGGCCGAGGAGCCCGCCACCGGCGGCCGAGCCGGAGATGCCGACGCTGGAGGTGACGATCGTGGCGTGCGACCGGGCGGTGAGGATGATGAAGTCGGCGTCGACCTCGATGCCGGGCGACACGCTCGCCGTCGAACACGAGGGCCGGGACGCCCGACGGGTTGGTGAAGTTGTTGAGCAGGGCGGTGGCCAGGCCGATGACGAAGTCGAGCTGCGTCTCCAGCAGGGCGATGAGGGCCTCGGCCTCGGACTGGAGCGTGTCGACGAAGCCCTCGGTGACGGTGACGACGTCGGTGAGCAGGCCCGTCAGGGTGTCGACCAGGCTGGTGACCGAGTCGACGATCTGGTGGACGGTGGCCAGCAGGTCGTCGAAGCCCCGACAGCAGGCTGTCGATGGTGCCGCTGGTGAGGTCGGTGACCAGCGACCGCAGGGTGTTGATGTCGAGCTCGAGCTCGCTGAGGTTCTGGAGCGTGTCGGTGATCTGCGGGAGCAGGGCGACAACGGCGTCGACGGTGGGCAGGTCGAGCAGCTCGTCGAGCATGTTCAGGATGGTCTGGCCGAGGTCGAGGATGCCACCAGGTCGACGCCGATGTCGAGGCCGAGGCCGCCCAGCCGGTCGGGCGAGGCGGCCCGATGGTGAGGGCGGTCGTGGTCGGGGTCACGTTGTTGAGGGCGATGGCGGCGCCGACGGCGACCGACACACCGGCCAGGACGACCGGCGGACGACCCCGACGGCCCCGGCCCCGGCGTAGGCGAAGTGATGTTGACGTCGTCGTCGGCGGTGACCGTGACCACGCCGCTGGCGACTGTGGATGTCGAGGAGGTGAGCCCGAGGACCAGGGCGGTGGTGGCGATGGTGATGTTGTTGACCGACACGGGCCGGCCCCGCGATTGGCGACGTTGGCGGCGCCGCCGGTGACGGCCGCGGCGCCGGCGATCGACAGGGTGACGATGTGCCTCGGCGTGTCGGCCTCGGGGACGTCGATGTCACGTGTCGGCGTCGATGGTGGTGTCGAGGCCAGGGCAGAGGTGACGTTGGCGATGTTGTTGAGGGCCAGCGCAGGCGCCGATGGCGACGGCGGCACCCACGCGCCGGGCCGGTCGCCGCGAAGGCCACGCCGCCGGCGTCGGAGGAGATGAACGCGCTGTTGTCGGCGTGGACGTCGACCGTCGTCGGCCTCGACCCGGCCGAGGCCGGGGTGGCGACGACGGCCGAGCTGATGGCGTTGACCGAGACCTGGGCGGCGGCGGCGATTGGACGCCGAGGAGGGAGCCGCCGCGTAGGCACCGCCGACCGACCGACGCTGATCGTGACGATGGTGGCCGTGGGACTCGGCCTTCACGTCGACGGTGGCGGCGCGGGCCAGGTCGGGCAGCGCACCGAGCGGCCCGTCGTAGAGGCCCGCACGAGAGGGTGGCGGTGACGGCGTTGGTGATGACGTTCAGGGCCACGGGCCGGCGATGCCGCCGCCACGCTACACCAGCGCTGGGCCGGCGTGTCTTGGCGTAGGCGTCGGAGCCGGCGACCGAGACGATGAGGGCGCTGCTGGTGGCCTTGACGACGATCGAGCCCGTGGCCCCGGCCTCGAGGCTGCTGGGCTGGTCGTCGCCGCTCGGGAGGGTGGCGCCCCCCTGGACGAGGGCGTTGGTGGCCGCCGTGATGAGGTTGATCGAGACCGAACCGGCGATGGCGACGGCGACGCCGCCGACGAGCGAGAGGCCGCCGGAGCTCGCCAGCGAGCCGGTGGCCGAAACGCTGAAGATCACCCCGGGTGGTGGCCCGGATGTCGATCACCGGGGAGGTGACGGTGGCGCCGGCGACGAGAGCCGTCGTGGTGGCGGTGATGTTGTTGACAGCCACCAAGGCGCCGAGCGGCGGACACCGTGGCCACGAGGCTGGCGCCGGCGGCGACGGCGGCCACGCCGGCGAACGAGTAGATCTCGCTGGCGGTATCGGCCAGCAGGTGGAAGGTGGCGGCGACGATCGAACCGAGGCCGACGGTGGCCGTGACGATCGAGATGATGCTGTTGGCGGTGACCGAGCCACCACCGGCCGCCTGGAGGGCAGCACCAACGGCGGCACCGAAGGCGGCGGCGGCACCCATGGCCGCGGCCAGGATCGTGGCGGTCGACTGGGCGGTGATCGCCACGGCGTCAGCCGAGATCATCGGCACCGTGGCAGGGACGCTGGCGACGATGACGGTGACGACCTGGTTGATGGTGTTGATGGCGACGGCGGCGCCGAAGCCGACGTTGGCCGAGGCCACCAGGGCGGCGCTGGCGGCGATGGCCAGGAAGCCGGAGAGGGCATCAATCTCCGAGTCGTCGATCGCCTGGATCGTGAGGGGACCGTCGGCCACCGACATCGTCGTGGCCGTCGGCGAGAGGGTGGTGCCACCGGCCTCGACCACCACGGTGGTGACGGCGTTGATGTTGTTGATGGCCAGCGAGCCGGCCCCGGCGACGGCGAGGCCCACGAGCAGGGCGAGGCTGGCGGCTAACCGGCGAGGGCGACGGCGAGGGAGTCGATGTCGGCGTCGGAGAGGGCCTGGATCAGCAGGGAGTCGGCCGCCTCGATGGTGGCTGCCGCGACCAGCACCGTCGTGACGCTGGTGATCGTGTTGACGGCGACGGCGGCGCCGACGGCGGCGGAGGCGGCGCCCAGCAGGGCGATGCCGCCGGCCAGGGCCGCCGCCCCGGCGAGCGAGTCGATCTCGTGGTCGGTGATCGCCTCGATGGTGACGGTGTCGCCGACGGTGTAGCCGAGGCCGAAGGTGGTGGTGACCGAGCTGGCGATGAGGTTGATGGCGATCGAGCCGGCCCCGGCGATGTTGATGGTGGCGAGCAGCACCACGCTGAGCACCCCGGCGAGGCCGTAGGCGAAGGCCTTGATGTGGCCGTTGGCCTTGGCCGTGACGTCGATGTAGTCTTCGCGGGCCTCGAGGGTCGGCGCCGAGGACGCCGGCGCCGCCGCCGCTGAGGTCGAGCTTGGGCACCGAGGCGACGGTGGCGGTCACCAGCTGGTTGATGTCGTTGACGGCGATGCCGATGCCGACGGTGACGGTTCCCTGGGCGAGGAAGGCCGCCCGGAGGCCGAGCGACTGGCCGCCCGGCCCCGGGCCTCGATGTCGGCGGTGTCGAGGGCGACGATGTCGATGCCGCCGGTGCCGGCGTTGACGACCTTCAGGGCGGACTGCACGCCGATCACGGCGGCATTGGTGTTGGAGGTGATCATGTTGGCGAGCGCCCCGGCGAGGCCGACGTCGATGCCGATCCCGGTGGTGGCGCCGATCGTCTGGGTGCCGGCGATGGTGCGGGACCGGATGAGGCCGTCGCTGGTGGCGAGGATGCTGATGCGGTCCTGCGCCTCGACGTCGGCCCCGATGACGAGGGCCGAGGTGCTGGTGGTGACGATGTTGGCGGCGACCGAGCCACCACACCCAAGCGGCGATGCTGACCGGGACGGCGCTGGGGTCGGTGAGGAACGCCCACGAGTCGGAGGCCGCCTCGGCCTGGCCAGACGCCGCCGGCGTCGCTCCGGATGTCGGCGATGGAGGTGGCGAGGACGTCGACGGTGTCGGCCTCGATCCGGCCGGCACCGAGGGTGGCCGCGACAACACTCAGGACGTGGTTGATGCTGATCGAGCCTCCGGCGGCGATGGCGACGCCGAGGATCTGGGAGTCGGTGGAGGCCTTGCCCTCGCCGTAGGCCTCGGAGCGGATCGAGCCCTCGGCGAGGGCGATGATCTCGACGGTGCGGGCGACGAGGGCGCCGCCGATGGTCGGGACCTCGAGGAGGCAGTGGCGGTCCGGGTCGACCCGGTTGACCGACACCGAGATGGCGGCCGCACCGGAGATGCCGATGCGGTCGGTGGTGGCCCGGCCGATGGCGGCGGCGCCGGCCTCGGAGTTGATGATCGAGTCGGCATGGGCCTTGACCACGACCTTGCCGTCGCCGAGGTCAAAGGTGACCCAGACCCCGACGCCGAGGTCGACGACCCGGACAGGTCGACGCCGACGCCAGCAATGATGGCGACGGTGATGGTCGCGACCTCGTTGACCGACACGGTGGCCGCCCCGGCGAGGGCGTAGCCGACGTCGTCGGCGGCGACCTGGGCGTTGGAGCCGGAGAGCGTGAGGGAGTGCTCGATCTGGCCCTGCGAGAGGGCGATGACGAAGATGCCGGCATCCCCGGTGAGCGCCACCGGCACCGGCGCGCCCGGCAGGGCGGCGATGGCGGCGAGGACATCGGGCTCGTCGGTGGTGATGTCGGCCTCGAGCACCACGGCCGTGGTGGTGGCCACGATCAGGTTGAAGGCAATCGACGCGCCAATGGCCCGGGCCAGCGGGGCGGAGGAACCGGCCGCCCGGGCGTTGCCGACGCCACCGGCGTGGGCCTCGATGGTCGGCGTGCTGGTGGCGAGGACGTCGATCCGCAGAGCGGTGAGCCGCCCGAGGCCGAGGCGGGCGATGACCACGCTGGTCGAGGCGTTGAAGGTGAGCGAGCCGCCGGCGCCGATGGCGATGCCGCCGATGTCGGTGTCGAGCCAGAGCCCGACGCCCGTGGCGTGGGAGGTGACGATGCCGTCGTAGAGGGCTTCGACGGTGATCGTCCGGGCGAGGACGTCGGGCTGGTCGGCCGGCGGCATGGCCGATCACCTCGATCGAAGCGAGGACCACGGAGGTGATCACGTTCACGGCGATGGCCGCGCCGAGCGCCACCAGCACGACCTGCGCGGTCGGCACGGTGATCGACGCCACCCGTGCAGTGGGTCGGCATCCGAGGAGTCGAGTTGCTGCGCCAGGGCCGAGCTGGGCGGCGGCGCCGGCCCGGTCGTCGACGACGACGACGTCGGTGGCCCGGACGGTCAGGTCGTGCGGGCCGGCCACGATCTTCGTCCCGAGGCCACGGACGACGGCCTCGGTGATGTCGGTGACGATCTTGACCGAGATCGCACCGGCCAGGGCGACGGCGACGGCCACGTCGTGGGTGAGCGGCACCGAGGCGGCGGTGATCGAGCGGGCGATCACCGAGCCGTCGGAGAGCGCCAGGATCTCGATGTCGGCGCCGGTGGAGGTCAGGCTGGGGCCGGTGGCGCCCAGGGTCTGCTCGGCAGCGGCCCGGGTGACGTTGGTGACGATGTTGACGGCGAGGGAGACGCCGACGGCGATCCCGAGCGAGGCGATGCCGCTGCCGTTGACGATCGACACGCCACCGGCGTCGGCCACCACGTAGCTGCTGTCGGTCGCCAGGATCCGGATCGGCCCGTCGCTGGTGACCACCGCCCCGTTGGCGATCGCCGCCGTCGTGATGTCGACGGCCAGGGTGAGCACGAGCGATCCGGCGAGGGAGAAGGTCTTGGCGCTCCCGGTGCCGACCGCCATGGCGAAGATGT